>JASJDP010000024.1 GCA_030065095.1 Rhodobacter sp. | reverse complement strand
GCCTGAAGCGGACGTTGCCCACCTAGCGAAGAGCCGGGCCATCGCCGACCCGCGGGGAGGCGACCCGGACTTATGGACGGCTCGATTTATCCCAGCAAAGTCCGAACGACCTCAACGCGATGCGCGCCGTCAGAAAATCGCCTCCCCCCCCGGGGCGAGTCGGCGATGGCGCGGCGGCCTTCGGCCTTGATTCCGCGCCAGAATCCTGGTTGCGAATGGCAGCTCCACACCAAACGCCGTCTTCCGACGCACCGACGTCACATTGCACTTTCACCGCGGCAGAACTCCTGTGCCACGCATCCACGGCGCGGTTTTTAAAGAGCGCCCTGAACACACATAATCTTTCACCGCTATCGCAAACAAATACAAACCTTTATTGCCATGTCGTCGTTCAGACGCCGCCACCCGCCCCGCTTCCCCCTCAACGGCTTCTGCCCTAGATAGCGGCCATGACCGCCCTGCCCCGCCCGTTCCGGGACTGGTTCGCCGCCCGCGGCTGGACTATCCATCCCCACCAGCAAGAGATGCTCGACCGGGCCGCCGAACCCGCGCTTTTGCTGATCGCCCCCACCGGCGGCGGCAAGACGCTCGCCGGGTTCCTGCCGTCCCTCGCCGAGCTCGCCGATGGCCGGCATCAGGGTCTTCACACCCTCTATGTCTCTCCCCTCAAGGCGCTTGCCGCCGATATCAAGAGAAACCTCCGCACCCCGGTCGACGAGACCGGCCTTCCCATCCGCATCGACGACCGCACCGGCGACACACCCGCGACGCGCAAGAAAACCCAGCGCGCCGATCCGCCCCATATCCTGCTGACCACGCCGGAAAGCCTTGCCCTGCTGACCAGCTACGAAGACGCCCCGCGCATGTTCGCGGGACTCTCCCGCGTCATCGTCGACGAAATCCACGCCCTGGCGGAGTCGAAGCGCGGCGACCAGTTGATGCTGGCCCTGGCCCGCCTGCAATCGCTCTGTCCCGGCCTCCGCCGCGTCGGCCTTTCGGCCACGGTCGAGGATCCCGCCGCCATCGCCCGGCTTCTCGCCCGTCATCCCGATCCTTGCGAAATCCTGCATGCCGATCCCGGCCCGGACCCCGATATCCGCATGCTGGAGACGGAAGAACGTCCACCCTGGTCCGGCGGCGGCGGTAAATACGCGATCCCGGCGGTGCTGCAGCAGGTGCGGCAGCACAAAACCACGTTGATCTTTCACAACACCCGCGCCCAGGCCGAGATCTTCTTTCACAACCTCTGGCTGGCCAACGACGACGGCCTGCCCATCGGTATCCACCACGGCAGCCTCGCCCGGGAGCAACGCCAGAAGGTCGAGGCGGCGATGGTCGCTGGCAGCCTGCGCGCCATCGTCTGCACAGGCACGCTTGATCTCGGGATCGACTGGGGTGACGTGGACCTGATCATCCAGGTCGGTGCCCCCAAGAACGTCAAGCGGCTGATCCAGCGCATCGGGCGGGCCAACCACCGCTACAACGCACCGTCGAAGGCGTTGCTGGTGCCCGCGAACCGGTTCGAAGTGGTCGAATGCGTCGCCGCTCTGGAGGCCGCCAAGGCACGCGACCTCGACGGCGACCCGCGCGGACCCGGCCCGCGCGATGTGCTGTGCCAGCACATTCTGATCACCGCCGCCGCAGGACCGTTCGACGCCGATGCGCTCTACCGCGAGGTGACGACCGCCGGTGCCTATGCCGGTCTGGCCCGCGCCGATTTCGACGCCAGCCTCGATTTCGTCGCCACCGGCGGCTATGCCCTGCGCGCCTACGACCGCTGGCAGCGGCTGGTGCAGCGCAACGGGCTTTGGCAGCTGCGCGACCCCCGTGCGGCGCGGCAGATCCGGATGAACATCGGCACGATCCAGGATACCGATCTGGTCAAGGTCCGAATGCGCGGCCGGGGCAAGCCCCTGGGCGAAATCGAAGAGGGCTTTGCCGCGATGCTGACCAGGGGCGACACGTTTCTGATCGGCGGCCGCATCGTGCGCTATGAGGGCCTGCGCGAGACCACGGTCGAGGTGACCCGCAGCGCCTATCAGAAACCGAAGATCGCCGCCTTCATGGGGACCAAATTCGCAACCTCGACGCAGCTTTCGCAACGCATCCTGCGCATGTTCCGGCAAGACAGCTGGCCCGAACTGCCGCATCACACCGCCGAATGGCTGGCCCTGCAGCGGCAGGTGTCGAAATTGCCGGAAGCCGACCGCCTGCTGGTCGAAAGCTTCCCTCATGACGGGCGCGACCACATCTGCGTCTACGGCTTTGCCGGCCGCAATGCCATGCAGACCCTCGGCTTGCTTGTCACCCAACGGATGGAGGCCGAGGGGCTGAACCCGATGGGTTTCGTATCCACCGACTACGCCGTCCTTGTCTGGGGCCTCGATCCGGTACGCGATCCGGCGCCGCTGTTTCAGGCCGACGGCCTGCGCGAGACATTCGAAACATGGCTCGCCGGCAACGCCGTGATGAAGCGCACCTTCAAGGCGAGCGCCGTGATCGCCGGGCTGATCGACCGGCAGGCGCCCGGACAGCGCAAGACCGGGCGGCAGGCGACGTTTTCGTCCGATATCCTGTACGACACCCTGCGCAAGTACGACCCGCACCATCTGCTGCTGGAGATCACGCGCGAGGAGGCGCTGAAAGGCCTCGTCGACTTTGGCCGGATCGAAGAGATGCTGGCGCGCACGCAAGGCAGGGTCGACCATGTGGTTCTGGATCGCGTGACCCCATTGGCGGCGCCGCTGTTTCTCGAAGCGGGACGGGTGCCAATTCATGGCCAGGCCAACGAGCGGCTTCTGGCCGAAGAGGCCGAGCGGCTTATGGAGATTGCCGGGCTGGGAAACGAGCCGCCGGATCCCAAGCCCGTATGGCGTGTGCCGTATTGAGAGGCAGGGACAGACCCCCCTGGAACTTTGCGGGAAACACACGCGGGGTTTCTCTTGACGCACGCTATCGCCTTCGCGTTATAGAAGAATATGCGCTTGGAACATAAGAAGAACAATGTCTGCTTCACCCTTGGCGGGGCGACGCTTGAGGCGCGGACGAGCGGGGCGCTTTGGTGGCCGGATCGGCGGGTGCTGACGGTGTCTGATCTGCACCTGGGGAAATCGGAACGGATTGCGCGGCTTGGCGGCGCCATGCTACCGCCTTACGAGACCGAAGACACGCTGACACGACTGGAGGATGAAGTGACTGCACTGGAGCCAGAGACGGTGGTGTGTCTGGGCGACAGCTTCGACGATCAGGCCGTGGCCAAGCGGCTCGCGGACGAGGCGGTGCTTTGGCTGGGCCGCCTGATGGCGGGGCGGCGGTGGATCTGGATTGCCGGAAATCACGATCCGGGACCGGTGGAACTGGGGGGCACGCATTTGTCGGAATGGCCGGACCTGCCGTTGGTTTTCCGGCATATCGCCTGTGCCGGCGCCAGCGGAGAGGTGTCGGGGCACTATCATCCGAAGGCCGTCGTCAATGCGCGGGGGCGGCAGATGTCCCGGCCCTGCTTTCTTTACGACAGCGACCGGGTGATTTTGCCCGCCTTCGGGACCTATACCGGGGGCCTGCGATCGACCGCGCAGGTTTTGAGCGAATTGATGCGGCCGGAGGCGCTGGCAATCCTGACCGGACCCGTGCCGGCGGTCATTCCGATGCCGGGGAGATTGGTATGAAGATAAGATTTGAGGGCTACGAAGCGAAGGTCCGGGACAGCTTCGGCCGTCAGGATCTGATGAAAACGATCGGGGCCGAACTGGTCCGGGTGGAGCCCGGAGAACTGGAGATCTGGGCACCCGTTCTGGACGAGGTGCGTCAGCAGCACGGGTTTGCCCATGCGGCGGTGAGCTTTGCCCTGGGCGACAGCGCGGCGGGATATGCGGCGCTGAGCCTGATGGAAGAGCCCGACGAGGTTCTGACGGTCGAGATGAAGATCAACCTGCTGGCCCCGGCGCAGGGCGAGCGGCTGATCGCGATCGGCCGTGTGGTGCGGCCGGGCCGGCGGCTGATGGTCACCGCGTCCGAGGTCTGGGCCGAGACCGGCGGCAAACGCGTTCAGGTGGCAATGCTGCAGGGGACGATGATTCCGGCACGGCCGGAGTGATGCTCGCCGAGGGCGTGAACGCGGGCCTCTGCCGACGGGTCATCGGGCGAAAATCCAGCGACACCGCGATGCCTGCGCCGCGCAGAACGCGGGTTTCGTTTGTTTGCACCGCTCCGGCGTGCGAGCCTTGCAGCGTGCAAAGGCGAGGGGGACCATGCGGTCGATCATCATTGGGGCGGGACCGGCCGGGCTGGCGGCAGCGGCCTGCCTGAAACGCGCCGGGCTGGCGGTGGAGATCTTCGAACGGTCAGACCGGATAGGGCCAGCGTGGCATAGGCACTACGACCGGCTGGTCCTGCATACGTCCCGCGGCCGGTCCGCGCTGCCCTTCAGGCCGATGCCGTCCCGGGTGCCGAAATATCCATCGCGGCAGGATGTGATCGATTACCTCGAAGATTATGCCGACGCCTTCGGGCTGGCGCCTCGGTTCGGTTGTGCTGTGGCCTCGGTGCATTCAACCGCAGAAGGCTGGCGCGTCCGGCATGCAGAAGGCGACACACAGGCAGAGGTGGTGGTCTTCGCCACCGGCCTGAACGGCCACGCCAGGCGGCCGGATTGGCCGGGGCTTGCCGCGTTTCCGGGACAGGTGCTGCATTCCTCGGACTATCGCGACGCCGCGGCATTTGCCGGGCAGCGGGTGCTGGTCGTCGGATTCGGCAATTCCGGCGCCGATATCGCCACCGACCTGGCAGAGGCGGCCGTGGACACCGGACTGTCGGTCCGCGGGCCGGTGAACCTGCTGCCGAAGGAAATCCTCGGCATTCCGGCGACGTCGCTGGGGCTTTTGCGGAAACTCTTTCCACCTGCCGTGGCCGACCGGCTGACCGCGCCGGTGGTCCGGGCGCTGATCGGACGGCCCGACGCGTATGGGATGGTGGCGTCGGACAAGGGGCCGATGCGGCAGGTGCTGGAGGACGGCAAGATCCCGATGATCGACGCCGGCGCGCTTGCGCAGATCAAGGCCGGGCGGGTCGCGGTTTACCCGGGGATCGCGCGGATCGAAGGACGGACGGTGGTCTTCGCCGACGGCCGCAGGGCAGACTTCGATGCGGTGGTGACGGCCACGGGCTATGGGCTTGACCTGAAACAGATGCTGCCGGATGCCGCGGGGGACGTCCTGGATGGTTCGGGGCGGCCCAGGGTGTCGGGCGGACCGACGGGACGGTGCGGGCTCTATTTCTGTTCCTACCATGTCTCGCCCAACGGGCAGCTTCGGCAGGCGGCGATGGAGGCACAGGCGATTGCGGCGGATGTGTCGCGCCTGGCCACAGCGGATCAGACCGCGGCGCGCACCGCCGGTTGATCGACGAAATAGTCGGTGACGATGGCACCCGCCCACATCGCCGTCAGGGCCGCCCAGGCGGTTCCGACGAAGATCGATCCGCCCGTGACGCCCGCGCCGATGGCGCAACCGCCGGCCAGCATGCCGCCGAAGCCCATGAGCGCCGCACCGATCATCGCGCGCTTCATGTTGTCGGCGTCCTGAAAGCCCTGGAACCGGAACTCGCGCGTCAGCATCGCGGCCAGGAACGACCCAAAAAAGACACCGGGCACGAGACCGATGTCGAACTCCAGCACCGCATTGCGGTCAAGCACGAACATCAGGGTATTGGCCGAGGGGCCGGTGAAGGTGGCGCTTTCGATCTGCACGGGATCGAAGCTGACCTGCGCCAGTCCGAAGGTCAGAACCCAGCCCACGGCAACGGCAAAGCCGACGCCGGAGCCGAAGATCAGCTGGCGCGGGCTGATCCGGTTGATCCGCGCCAGGCCCAACGCCACCACGGCGATGGCGAGGCCCAGGACAAGGCCCGACGATTGCGGCAGCCGGTCCAGCAGATCGACATTGCGCCCGCCGGGCGTGACCCAAAGCGCCGCGAGGCGATCGCGCAGGGGCGACAGCCAGCCGGCGAGGCTCATCTGCGCGACGACCGCAAAGATCAGCCCCGAGATCACCGAGCGCAGGTTGCCGGTGGCGGCCAGAACCAGCAGGCGCCCGGAACAGCCGCGCGCCAGCACCATGCCGATGCCGAACAGCACCCCGCCCAGGATCGCTCCCGACCAGGACCCGGTGACAGCCATCATCCGCGCCTCCTCGGCATGCATCAGGCCAGCCAGTTCCGCCGCCTGCACCCACACAAGCGCGGTGGAAAAGCACAAGAGCCAGATCGATACCTTCGGCCCCAGATCACCGCGGGCGAATTCGACCGCCGCGGCGCGCAGGCAAAAGCGCGAGCGCTGTGCCGCGACGCCAAAGATCACGCCGGTGACCAGACCGAACAAGGCCGCCGCAGGCGCCTCGCCGATACGTTCGACGATTGTCAGTATGTCCATGCCCCGTCCCTCGGAGTTTTGCGCCTCGTGCCAAACCGACCCGGCTCGTGCATTGATTCAGATCAGATATGCGCGCCGCCGGTGCCATTTGCGCTCGCCTTTCACCGCGCGCAGGCGTAGAGCGGAACCATGGGACGTATCGTGGAACTTGCAGACGCCGGCGGATTGCCGGTCTGGCGGCGGCCGGTGGCATTGCTGTTCCTGATGGCCTTTGCGATGCCGATCGCCTTTGCGACCTGGTCGGCGCTCTTGAACAACTTCGTGATCGAGGCGGCGGGCTTCACCGGGGTCGAAATCGGCTGGCTGCACACGGTGCGCGAAATCCCCGGCTTCTTCGCAGTCGGTGTGATCGCCATCATCATCTTCATGCGCGAGCAGATCCTGGGCGTCGTGTCGCTGTTCCTGCTGGGCGCCGCAACGGCGGTGACAGCCTGGTTTCCGACCTTCGGCGGCTTGCTGACCGTGACGATGCTGTCCTCGATCGGGTTTCACTATTTCGAGACGGTGAACCAGTCGCTGCAGCTGCAGTGGATCGACAAGAAACGCGCGCCGCAGACGCTGGGCTGGATCGTCGGGATCGGATCGGGCGCGTCGCTCTTGGCCTATGGATTGCTGGTGGTGACGTGGAAGACGCTTGGGCTCAGCTACAACTTCGTCTATCTGGTCGCGGGCGGACTGACGGCGGCGATCGCGCTGTTTTGCTATCTGGCGTATCCGCAGTTCGAATCACCGCACCCCCAGGTCAAGAAGATGGTGCTGAAGCGGCGCTACTGGCTGTATTACGCGCTGCAGTTCATGTCCGGAGCGCGCCGGCAGATCTTCATCGTCTTCGCGGCCTTCATGATGGTGGAACGCTTCGGATTCGAAGTGCACGAGGTCACGGCGCTGTTCCTGATCAATTTCGTGGCGAACATGATCTTTGCGCCGCTGATGGGCCGTGCGGTGGCATATTGGGGGGAACGGCGGGCGCTGACATTCGAATATGTCGGTCTGACGGTCGTGTTCCTGGCCTATGGCGGGATCTACTATTTCGGCTGGGGCGTCGTGCTGGCTGCCGCCTTGTACGTGCTCGATCACCTGTTCTTCGCCCTGGCCTTCGCGCTGAAGACCTATTTCCAGAAGATCGCCGATCCGCAAGACATCGCGCCCACCGCTGCGGTGGCGTTCACCATCAACCATATCGCGGCGGTCTTCCTGCCGGCCCTTCTGGGCTATCTCTGGATCGTCTCGCCCGGCGGCGTCTTCGTGCTTGCGGCGGGCATGGCGGTGGTTTCACTGCTGCTGGCGCTGATGATTCCGCGGCATCCCGAGCCGGGCAACGAAACCGTGTTCAGCCCCTATGTGTCCGCGCCGGCAGAGTAGCAAGCCGGCAAGCGCGCCCTATATCTGAACCGAACGGATTTGACCGGGAGAGACGCGATGTTCCTGCTGCGGAAGAAAAAGATGGAAATGGTCGGCGCCGGCGATGCGCTGCCGGGGCGCGAGACGCCGATCGCGACCGCCGAGACGCATTTCCTCAGCGGCCTGCCGCTGAAATCGCCGGTGCCCGAGGGGATGGCGGAAGCGATGTTCGGCATGGGCTGTTTCTGGGGCGTCGAGCGCATGTTCTGGAAACTGGACGGCGTCTGGCTGACCATGGTCGGATACGCGGGCGGGCACACGCCGAACGCGAGCTACGAAGAGGTCTGCACAGGCCGGACGGGCCACAACGAGGTTGTGCGGGTGATCTATGATCCGTCGGTCGTGTCCTATGAGGAGCTGCTGAAGGTGTTCTGGGAGGGACACGATCCGACCCAGGGCATGCGACAGGGCAACGACATGGGCACGCAGTACCGGTCGGGGATCTACACCTATACCGATGGCCAGAGGGCCGCGGCAGAGCGCAGCAAGGCGGAATTTGCGCCCCGGCTGGCCGAGGCGGGGTATGGCCCGGTCACGACCGAGATCCTGCCCGCCCCGGAGTTCTTCTATGCCGAGGACTATCACCAGCAGTACCTGGCCAAGAATCCGGGCGGATATTGCGGCCTCGGCGGCACCGGCGTGACCTGCCCGGTCGGGACCGGCGCCTGACCCGGGATTGCGATGCCCCGGCGGATCCATATCCTCGGCGCCAGCGGCACCGGGACCTCGACCCTTGCACGGGGGCTTGCCAGCGCGCTTGGCAGCCAGGCGTTCGATACGGACGATTTCTACTGGCTGCCCACCGACCCGCCCTTTACCGACAAGCGCCCGGCCGCCGACCGGCTGGCGTTGATGGAAACGATGTTCCTGCCGCGGTCGGACTGGCTGCTGTCGGGATCGATGACGCGATGGGGCGATCCGGTGATCCCGCGGCTGACCCATGTGATCTTTCTGACCATGGCGGCGGGGCCCAGGCTGGCCCGGCTCCGCCGGCGCGAGCGGCAGCGCTACGGCGCGCTGATCCGCGCGGGCGGAACGCGCGCGGGCGCGTTCAAGGGGTTCCTTGATTGGGCCATGGCCTATGACGATCCCGATTTCGCCGGTCGCAGCCGCCACCAGCATGAAGCCTGGCTTTTCGAGTTGACCTGCCCGGTGATCCGGCTGGACGCGGCAATGCCGCCGGAGGACCTGCTGGCAGCCGCGCTCGACGCCCTGGATGGGGATAAAGGGGCGCTCTGAGGGGCGGCATTCGGGTTCGATCCGCCCAGAAGGAGAGGCGATGGCCCGGCTCCTCGCTTGAAAGGCGCCGGCACCTCAAGGCCAGACCGCCAGAACCCGGTTCCGTCAAAACGCATCCTGTTCTAGGGTCCGCCCCATGACGAGCGACCAGACGATCCTTTTCACCCTCTTCGCCGCCGTCTTCGCCCTGTTGCTGTGGGGGCGGTTCCGCTATGACCTCGTCGCCTTTTCCGCATTGTTGGCAGGCGTCGTGCTGGGCGTGGTGCCGACGAAGGACGCCTTTTCCGGCTTCGGCCATCCTGCAACGCTGATCGTGGCGTTGGTGCTGGTCGTGTCGGCCGGGCTGGTCAGGTCCGGGGCGGTCTATCTGATCACTCGAACGCTGGTCGACAGCACAAGAAGCCTTGGCAGCCATATCGCGATCATGGGCGGCATCGGCGGCATCCTGTCGGCGTTCATGAACAACGTGGCCGCTCTGGCGCTGCTGATGCCGGTCGACATGCAGACCGCGCGCAAGGCTGGCCGGGCGCCGGGGCTGACGCTGATGCCGCTGTCCTTCGCGACGATCCTGGGCGGCATGATCACGTTGATCGGAACGCCCCCCAACATCATCATCGCCGCAATCCGCGAGGATGCCTTGGGCGCGCCGTTCAGAATGTTCGACTTCGCCCCCGTGGGCGGGGTCGCCGCCATTGCAGGCCTTGTTTTCGTCGCGACCGTGGGCTGGCGGCTGATCCCGCAGCCCGATGGCGGCAAGTCGGGCACGGGGGCGATGGATATGGCCGACTACATCGCCGAACTGACCGTGCCCGCGGACTCGAAGCATATCGGCAAACGGATCAAGGAGCTTTACGACGAGGCAGAAAGGAACGACGTGGCGATCCTGGGCCTCGTGCGCGGCGGCAAGCGGCGTTATGGCACCCAGGCAAACACGGTGATCGAGGCCGACGACGCGCTGGTGCTGGAGGCCACGCCCGATGCGCTGGACGAGTTCCGCGCCGCGCTGTCGCTGGCCTTTGCGGATGCCAAACGCGAGGAACATCTGAAAGCCGAGGGCAGAGGGCTGTCGAAGATCGAGGTCGTGGTTCCCGAGGGCGCCCGCATCGCGGGCAAGACGGCGATGTCCGTGGGTCTGAACTGGCGGCGCAGTTCGGTGCTGATGGGCATCTCGCGCGCCGGGGCACGGATCCGCAAGCAGGTGCGGCGGACCACGGTCAAGCCGGGCGACATCCTGCTGCTGCTGGTTCCGCAGGGCAGCGAGGCCGACGTGACCGACTGGCTGGGCTGTCTGCCCCTGGCCGAGCGCGGGCTTGTGGTCACGCAAGACAGCAAGGTCTGGATCGGCATCGGCATGTTCGCCGCCGCGGTGGCCGCGGCATCGCTGGGCTGGCTGTATCTTCCGGTGGCATTGGGGATCGTTGTGGTGGGTTTCGTGTTGACCAAGATCCTGCCGATTTCCGAGATCTACAGCCATATCGAATGGCCGGTGGTGGTTCTGCTCGGCTCGATGATTCCGCTTGGCGCGGCATTGGAGACGTCGGGCGGAACCGAGTTGATTGCAGGCGCCCTGGTGGGGATCACGCACGGCTTGCCGGCCTGGGCGATCCTGACGGTGCTGATGGTGGTGACGATGACGCTGTCGGATGTGCTGAACAACACCGCGACGACCATCGTGGCAGCCCCCGTCGGCATCCAGATGGCGCAGTCGCTGGGGGTCAACCCCGATCCGTTCCTGATGGCGGTCGCCGTGGCGGCGTCCTGCGCCTTCCTCACACCCATCGGACACAAGAACAACACGCTGATCCTGGGGCCCGGCGGCTACCGGTTCGGCGACTACTGGCGGACGGGCCTGCCGCTTGAGCTGCTGATCGTCGCGGTGTCGATCCCGGCGATCCTGGTATTCTGGCCACTTTAAAGCGCCCTGCGTTCTTTTTGACACAGGGGTGCATCACGATTTGCGTTCGAAATCAGCGTTTTGCTGATTGAGAGACCGCGAATTGTGACGCGATGGAAACGCAAGGCGCCCTGTGCGCCGATCATTCAACAAAAAATGAGCCCCGGTAAGACCGGAGCTCTGAGGTGCCGCAATCAGGCTGCGGAAAGAGCGTCGGAGAAATCTGGCATGGGTTTCAGGCGGCCATCCGCTCGAGGTCAGTTGTCGTGCGGCGGGAAACAAACGCCGGCGATTGCGGCGTCCTGCCGGCGCAGCGCGCCTGGATGTCGGCGAAGGACACGACATTGTTTATCCGGGCGGCGAGTTTGGCGAGGGCGGTCAGACGGTTCACGCGGGCTTTTTGAACGAGCGAGTGTTGCATGGGAGGTCTCCTTGGGGGGTACGGGGGGCGTTGGGGGTACGGGGGGCGTTGGAGTTGGGAAGCGGGTTCAGGCGACGTCGCCGTCGGCGCAGAGTACGGGGCTGACGAAGAACACGCCGCCGCAGGTGCGGCGCACACGCGCCTTTTCGCGCCGGTCGTCAAGCGAGACGACGTTGTCATAGGTCGCGTCATCAAAGCGGACGGGCGGGACCGGGCGGTTGGCGGGGAAGGGGATGATGTTCGTGTGCATTGTTTTTTCTCGTCTTTTTGGGGTTGGGCGTCGTCCGTCCGCCTTGCGGGTCAGGCGGCGAGGGGGCGGATCTGACGTGCGTCGTGGGCGGCGAAAAGCTGGGTCACGGTCGCCTCGGTCACCGGCAGCAGGCGGCGTTTGCGGCGGTACGCTTCGATGCGGGGCGTGAGGTCTACGATTTGGGCCGACTTTGTGTCAGGCGCCGTTTTCGTCACTTTCGTCATCTGGTCCTCCTGTCTCGGTTTGTGGCGGATTAGGGGTAATCTGGCCGACGAGTGAGGCGGGATTCATTCCAGAATTGGGCGACTTTGAGGCAACCGCCATGTTTCGCCATCAAAATGGTTGAAGGTTGCCCAAGCTGGGGCGCAATTGTAGCTATTAGGAGAACACTGCCACAATTCACACACGGGCAACTTGTGGAATAAGGCAGCGATTCGCCGGAGGTGAGTCGCCGGTCAACCTGTCCAAAAAGGCAGGAATCGG
The DNA here is from genome assembly GCA_030065095.1 of Rhodobacter sp. Taxonomy (GTDB): domain Bacteria; phylum Pseudomonadota; class Alphaproteobacteria; order Rhodobacterales; family Rhodobacteraceae; genus JASJCA01. The sequence continues at coordinate 55,158 of JASJDP010000024.1, read as the reverse complement.
CGGAAAATCCGCGTCACAATGGCCAGATCACCGGAATGAGGGCCGAGGCCAGCAGACCGACGGACAGGTTCAGCGGAATGCCGATTTTCATGAAATCGGTGAATTTGTACCCCCCGGGGCCGTAGACAAGCATATTGGTCTGATACCCGATGGGGGTGGCAAAGCTGGCCGAGGCCGCGACCATCACGGCCACCACCAGCGGGCGCGGGTCGATCCCCAGCGCCGTTGCCAGGCCGATGGCGATGGGGGTGACGACAACGGCGACCGCGTTGTTCGACACCAGTTCGGTCAGAACCGAGGTCAAGAGATAGACCGCCCAGACGATCAGGAAGGGCGGCAGACGGCCCAACAGCGGCGCCAGTGCCTCGACGATCAGCCGCACCGCGCCCGACGCCTCGAGCGCCGCGCCGATTGCCAGCATCGCAAAGATCAGCGCCAGCAGCCGGCCGTCGACGAAGCCGAACGCCTCATCGGCATCGATGCAGCGCGTGATCAGCACCAGCGCCACCGCGACCACCGCCAGCATAAAGATCGGCGCGACGCCCAGTGCCGCCAGCGCCACGATGCCCAAAAGCGCCGCCAGCGCCATCGGCGCATGACTCCGGCGAAAGCCGCGCGCCGAAGGTTTTGCGATATCGACCAGCCGCATGTCCTGCGCGAGCCGCTGGATATCCTCTGTCGCCCCCTCCAGCAGCAGCGTATCGCCAACCCGGACGACAAGATCGTCGAGTTGCCGTCCGATATTCTGGTTCCGCCGGTGCACCGCCAGCGGGTACACGCCGTAGCGCCGGCGCAGGCGCAGGTCCCCCAGCGAACGGCCCACCATGCGGCAGCCGGGCGTGATCAGGACTTCGACCGTCTCGGTCTCGACCGCCGACACCTGATCGACCCGCCGCAGCGACTTGTCGCGCTGCAGGCTGAGAAGTTCGGTCATCTGGGTGCGCAGCACCACCCGGTCGCCGACCTGCAGCGTCACGCCCCGAAGATTCCGGCGCAGCGAGGCGTCGCCCCGGATCACGTCGATCAGACGCACGCCCTCGCGCTTGAAAAGCTGCACGTCCAGAACCTCGCGGCCGATCAGGTTCGACTCCGGCGGGATCACCGCCTCGGTAAAGAACTTCATCCGCGACCTGCCCTGCCCCAGCAGGTCCGCCATGCTGTCCCGGTCAGGCAACAGCCGAGGGCCGATGAAGCGCAGATACAGCATGCCCCAGACCACCAGCGCCAGCCCAAGCGGCGTGACCTCGAAGATAGTGAACGCCTCGAGCCCGTTGGCGCGCGCCACGCCGTCGACCAGCAGATTCGTCGACGTCCCGATCAGCGTCAGCGTGCCGCCGAGGATCGCGGCATAGCTGAGCGGGATCAGCAGTTTCGATGCATGTGTCTTCAGCTTGCGCGCCAGTTGCACGAAGACCGGGATCATCACCACGACCACCGGCGTGTTCGACACGATCGCCGAGGCCAGCACGACAAACCCCATCAAGGCCCCGATGGCCAGCACCGGGTTGTCGGCGGCACGGCGTTCGGCGATTTGCGTGAACCAGTCCAGGGCCCCGGTCCGCACCAGCGCGCCCATCACGATGAACATCGCCGCGATGGTCCAGGGCGCGGGATTCGAAAGAACCTCCAGCGCCGCGTCATAGGGCAAAATCCCCAGGACCAGCATGACCGACGCGCCCGCGATGGCGATCACTTCCGCCGGATAGCGTTCACGCACGAACATGACGAACATCGCGGCCACGACGGCCAACGTCAGAAGCGCCACGCCGGTTGGGGAAACGAAATCCTGGATCATGTTCTGCTCGTCCGCGGGATCAGCCCGCATCCTGACGGCTTGGGGCGGGCGGCACAAGCGCGGGTTTCGGACGCGGCTGGACCAGGAACAGGCCGGCGAACATTACCGCCATCGCGCTCCAAACCCAGCCGGAATAGCGCTCTCCCAGCAGCGCCATGGCCCAGAGGACGCCAAAACCGGTCACCAGATAGGCGACCTGCGCGGCGAACACCGCCCCGGCCCGGCCCACCAGCCAGACATAGGCCGAATAGACCAGCGCGTGGATGCCCGACGACAGGATCAGCGCGACGTCCGGTGCGCCCCAGGGCGGACGCGGGTCGATCCACTGCCCCGACAATAGCGCCAGCGGCAGCGCGATGCCCGCGCCGACGATGGACGCGCCGCAGAGCAGCTGGATCGGATCGAGCCCCGCGGTGCCGTATCTGGCGACCACGTTGCCCTCGAGCCCGTAGAAGGCCGGGGCGATCAGGGCCAAAGGGATTTAGGCCACCATCCAGGGCTCGGGCAGGCTCGCTTTAGGGCCGACCAGCAGGACGACGCCGATCAGGCCGCAGATCAACCCGCCGACGCGCAGCCAACTGAACCCGTCGGTCGCCATCAGCAGGGCGATCGGAAACGCGAACATCGGCACCAGCGACAGCAGGATCGACAGCACCCCCGCCGGCAGATAGACCGCCGCCTGATAGGACGCGGCATTCGGCAGCACGGTGCCGATCAGGGCAATGACCCCATACATGATCAGGTGCAACCGCCCGAACGGCAGGCCTTTTCCCCGGACCAGCACCAATATCGCAAGCAAGACGCCCGAGATCACCAGCTGCCAGAAGATCAGCCCGAAATGCCGGTAGCCCTCGCTGACGGCGATCTTGGCCAGGGGCTGTGTCACCCCCCAGCCCGCGCCCAGCACGGCCAGCAATCCGATCAACCAAATGCGTTCGCTCATGAGCGCGAACCCCGCCTGTTCCCCGATTCAAGATGCCACGGCCAGAGACCGCCGCCGGTTCAACCGCTCTCCCCGGCTCTCAGGGCGTCGCCGCCTGCAATAGCCCGCCCTCGCGCACCATCGCGGCCTTCAAGGCCCTGCCGGTCCGGTCCTCTGTCTCGACATAAAGCCCCGACAGCGTCGCCTCGCCCTCGGCCGGGCAGAACCGTCCGCCCGACATGCCGGTGACGAACCGGCGCATCGGCTCGGCCTTGTCCATGCCGATCACCGAATTGTAGTCGCCGCACATGCCCGCGTCGGACTGGTACGCCGTTCCGCCGGGCAAAAGCCGTGCATCCGCCGTGGGCACATGGGTATGGGTCCCGACGACGATGCTGGCCTTGCCGTCGCACCAGTGGCCCATGGCCATTTTTTCAGACGTCGCCTCGCAATGCATATCCACCAGCGAGGCGGCCACCTGACCGCCGGGGGGATGCGTCTTCAGCACCGGTTCGATGGCCGAAAACGGATCGTCGAAGGGCCGTTTCATGAACACCTGCCCCAAGACCTGTGCCACCAGGACCTTGCGGCCGCGCGTTGCCTCGAACACCCGCGCGCCCTGCCCCGGCGCCCCCTTGGCAAAGTTCAAAGGCCGCAGGATGCGCGGCTCGGTCTCGATGAATTGCAGCATCTCGCGCTGATCGAAGGCGTGATCGCCCAGCGTCAGGCAATCCGCCCCCGCCTCGAGCAGCAGGCGGGCATGCGCGGCGGACAGCCCCGCGCCGTTGGTCGCGTTCTCGGCATTGACCACGACAAAGTCGAGCCGCCAGTCCTCGCGCAGACCTTTGAGGCGGCTGCAGATCGCGTCGCGGCCGGTCCGGCCGACAACATCGCCAAGAAACAGGATTCTCATAAGGCGCATGCCCTAGGGGGGATGTGGGGCGGGGACAAGAATTTTCGAAAATTCCTGGCAAAATCCTTGCAGGGATTTTGGCTCACCGGAACTGCAGCGGCCCGGCTTCGGTGACGATTGCATCCAGCGGCTGGTCGGTCGGCTCGACCGGCAAGGCATCGTCCTCCTGTGCCGCGTAGGCAAAGCCGATGGCGACCGTGTCCTGTGCTGCGCGCAGCCTTTCGAGAGTGCGGTCATAAAACCCGCCGCCATATCCCAGCCGGTATCCCCGGCGGTCGAAGGCGACCAGCGGGACGATCAGCACTTCGGGCACCATGGGCACCGCCTCTGCCGGGATCCGGGCACCGAACGGTCCGTCGGTCATCGCACAGCCCGGCGCCCAGCGATGAAAGACCAACGGCTTTCCGGCGCCCTCGATCACCGGAACGCCGACAGGTGCATCCCACGCGGCCATCACCGGCAACGGGTCGATCTCGGTCCGGATCGGCATGTAACCGGCCAGCATGCGGCCCCGATAGGGCGCGAGCGCCGCGCTCAGCGCCTCTTGCGCGGCCCGGTCCAGCCCGGCGCCATGCGCCGCCTTGCGCCGGGCAAAGGCCGCCTTGCGCGCCGCTGCCTTGGCCTCGCTCATATCAGAACGGCGGCGGCCAGACCGAGGAAGGCGAAAAAGCCGACAACATCGGTAACGGTGGTCACGAATGCGCCGGATGCCAGGGCCGGGTCGATACGCAGCCGCTCCAGCGTGACCGGTATCACCGTTCCCGCCAATCCCGCCACGACCAGATTGATCACCATCGCCACGGCGATCACCACCCCCAGCATCACCGATCCGAACCAGATGACGCCCACGACGCCCATCACCACGGCGAACAAGACCCCGTTCACCAGCCCCACCAGCGCCTCGCGCCGGATCACCCGCCAGACATTCGCCCCGGTCAGGTCCTTGGTCGCAATCGCCCGCACCGCGACGGTCAGCGACTGCGTGCCCGCATTGCCGCCCATCGACGCGACGATCGGCATCAAAACGGCCAACGCCACAATCTGCGCAATCGCGTCCTCGTAGATCGCGATCACCAGCGAGGCCAGCACCGCCGTCGCCAGGTTCACCGCCAGCCAGGGAAACCGCCGCTTCGTGGTGGCGATGACCTTGTCGGCCAGGCTCGATTCCTCGCCCACCCCGGCCAGGCGCAGGATGTCCTCTTCATGTTCCTCGTCCAGCACGACCATCGCGTCGTCGATGGTGATCACGCCCACAAGCCGCCCGTTTTCGTCGACCACCGGTGCCGAGATCAGGTGATACTGGTTGAAGGCATAGGCCACCTCGGCCTCGTCCTCCATCGCCTCGATGGTGCGGAAACTGTCTTCGGTGATGCCGGCCAGCTTTACGTCCCGTTTGTGGCCAAGGATTTTTCCCAGCGTGACATAGCCGGTCGGCCTGTAGCGCGGGTCCACCAGGATCATGTGATAGAAATCTTCCGGCAGGTCGTCGCGGGCGCGCATGTAGTCGATGGCCTCGCCCACCGTCCAATGTTCGGGCCCCGCGACGATCTCGCGCTGCATCAGGCGACCGGCGGAAAACTCGGGATAGCTCAGCGCCTGTTCGACGACGGCCCGGTCGCTGTCTTCCAGCGCCTCGAGGACCGCCTCCTGCTGTGGTGCGTCGAGATCCTCGACGATGTCGACCACATCGTCGGATTCCAGCTCGCGCACCGCCTCGCCCAGAACTTCGGGGCTGAGCATCTCGATCACCTGATCGCGGATCGAGTCGTCGATTTCGCTCAGGATCTCGCCGTCGAACTCGGGTTCGAACAGCTTCAGGATCGACTGCCGTTCGTCAAGATCGACCTGTTCCAGAACGTCGGCGATATCGGCGGCGTGAAGCGGATCCATAAGCTGCGACAGCCCGCCGGCATCACCAGCCTCCGCCGCTTCGACGATGGCGTCGACCGTCTCCTTGTCGAGTTCGTAGCGGTCTTCCTCGATCAGCGTGTCCTCTGCCATGCCCTGCCTCCGCGCCGCGATTGTGCGCACCCTACTGAAGGACCTTCGCGGAAAACAGGCCTAGGGGGGAATTTACCGGCGCGGTCTGCCCGCGTATCGTCGCCTTTGGCCAGGGGAGACGCAGGATGACCCGCAAGACGCTGATACTGGGGCAAACGCTGTCCTTTACCGCCGACCCCTTCCAGGTCGCGCTGGAGGATGCGGTCCGGCACGAGACCCGTGGCGGGATCCTGATCGAGGACGGCATGATCGTTGCCGTCGGTCCTGCGGACGATCTGCGCGCCGCGCATAAGGGGGTTGAGATCACCGATATGGGCGGCGCCCTTTTGACGGCGGGTTTCGTCGACGCCCACGCCCATTACCCGCAGACGGCGATCATCGCCAGTTGGGGCAAACGCCTGATCGACTGGCTGAACACCTATACCTTCCCCGAAGAGACGCGGTTTGCCGACCCGGCCTATGCCGCCGAGATCGCCGCGCGTTATTTCGACCTGACGCTGTCGAACGGCACCACCACGGTCTGCAGCTTCTGCACGATCCACCCCGAAAGCGTCGAGGCCTTTTTCTCCGAAGCGCAAAAGAGGGGGCTGCGCGCCGTGGCCGGCAAGACCTGCATGGACCGCAACGCGCCCGAAGCTCTGCGCGACACGGCGCGATCCGCCTATGACGACAGCAAGGCGCTGTTGCAGCGCTGGCACCGGTCCGGCCGGCTCGGATATGCCATTACGCCGCGTTTCTCCCCCACCTCGACGCCCGCTCAGCTAGAGGCAATGGGTGCGCTCTGGGCCGAGTTTCCCGACTGCCCGATGCAGACCCATCTCAGCGAGCAAACCGACGAAATCGTCTGGGTCAGCGAACTGTTTCCCGACGCCCGGGACTATCTCGACACCTACGAAACCCATGGCCTGATCGGCCCCGGCGCGCTCTTCGGACACGCCATCCATCTGACCGACCGGGAAAAGGCGCGGCTGAAAGACGCCGATGCCGGCCTGATCCACTGCCCGACCTCGAACAGCTTCATCGGCTCGGGGCTTTTCGACATGCACGGGCTGCAGCAGGACGGCTACCGCATCGGGCTGGCCACCGATACCGGCGGCGGGTCGTCCTTTTCCATGCTGCGCACCATGGCCGCGGCCTACGAGATCGGCCAGTTGAACGGTTCCGCCCTGCATCCGGCCCAGCTTTACTGGCTGGCCACCGCCGGCTCCGCCCGCGCCCTGCGGCTCGACACCTGGATCGGCAACCTCGCCCCCGGCCTGGAGGCGGATATCATCGCGCTCGATCTCGCGTCGACCCCCGCCATCGCCCAGCGCGCCGCGCGGGCCGAGGACCTTTGGGAGGCGCTGTTTCCGACGATCATGATGGGCGACGACCGCGCAATCGCCGGGGTATGGATATCGGGCGACCCGCTTGAGATCTGAGCCGGCAAAAGTCTTCGAAAACTTTTGCGCAAGAATTCTCCAAGATTCTTGCGCGTTCAATCGGCGCCCGCAAGCCCGGCTGCCAGCCGGGCCTGCCTCTCGATCACCGACGCCAAATCAATCGTCGTGATCTGCCCGTCGCGGATGATCTGCCGCCCCTCGACGAACAGGTCGCGCACCTTGGTCGGCCCGGCGAGCAGCAACGCGGCCGGATCCCACGACCCGGCGCTGTCGATCCCGGCGACATCCCACACCGCCAGATCCGCCCGGAAGCCCGGCGCGATCTGCCCGCAATCGTCCCGCCCCAGAACCTGGGCCCCGCCGCGCGTCGCAATCTCCAGCGCTTCGCGCGCGCTCATCGCGTCCGCGCCGCGCGCCACCCGCTGCAGCAGCATCGCCATGCGCGCCTCGGCCGCCAGATTGCCGCTGTCGTTCGAGGCCGACCCGTCGACCCCCAGACCCACCGGCACGCGGGCATCCCGCATCGCACGCACCGGTGCGATGCCGGATCCCAACCGGCAGTTCGAGCAGGGACAATGGGCGACCCCTGTGCGGGAGCGGGCGAACAGGTCGATCTCCCGCCCGTCCAGCTTGACGCAGTGGGCATGCCAGACATCCGGCCCCGTCCAGCCCAGTTCTTCGGCATACTGGCCAGGACGGCAGCCGAATGTTGCCTGGCTATAGGCGATATCCTCGTCGTTCTCGGCCAGATGGGTGTGCAGCATCACGTCCTTGTCGCGTGCAAGCAGCGCCGTGTCCCGCATCAACTCGCAGCTGACCGAAAACGGCGAGCAGGGTGCCAGTCCGACACGCACCATCGCGCCGGGTCCGGGGTCGTGAAAGCTGTCCACCACCCGGATCATATCGTTCAGGATCGCCGGTTCCGGCTCGACCAGACTGTCCGGCGGCAGCCCGCCGGCGCTCTCGCCGATCGACATCGCGCCCCGGGTCGGGTGGAATCGCAGCCCGATCTCCGCGGCCGCCGCGATGGTGTCGTCCAGGCGGGAGCCATTCGGGAACAGGTACAGGTGATCCGAGGTCAGTGTGCAGCCGGACAGGGCCAGTTCGGCAAGTCCCGTCAAGGCCGAGACATGCATCTCGTCCGGGCCGAAACGGGCCCAGACCGGATAAAGCGTCTTAAGCCAGCCGAACAGCAATGCGTCCTGTCCGCCGGGCACCGCGCGGGTCAGGGTCTGGAAGAGGTGATGATGCGTGTTGATCAGGCCCGGGGTCACGACGCAGCCCTCGGCACGCACGGTCACTCCGCCGGTCGTCAGGCCCGGGCCGATCCCGGCGATAATCCCGTTGTGGATCAGAATGTCCGTGTCCGATAGCTCGCGTCTGCCCTCGTCCATCGTGACGACGGTACGGGCGTTCTTGATGAGGACCTCCGGCATCGCAGACTCCGAGTCGCTGGGCCGCTTCATAGTGACCTAGCGCACGATGGACTTGGAGTGAAATGCGAAGTTGGTTATGGCCTGGAGCGGATGTTGCCGGTTACGTTATGAGCCGCGCCATCGCCGACCCGCGGGGAGGCGAACCAAACCTCTGAGCGGCTCGATTTATCCCGGCAAAGTCCGAACGACCTCAATGCGATGCGCACCGTCAGCAAATCGCCTCCCCTCCGGGGCGGGTCGGCGATGGCGCGGCGGGGCTACGCCCCTTGATTCCGCGCCAGAGGACTGGTCGCGAAAGGCAACTTCGGGCCAAACCAGTCGAGTGCACGTTCTTCAAGAACCGTCCCGCTCAAGCCGGGGCAGAAAATCCCCCCTCAGGTCGGATACCGCCTGCTTGATACGTGCCGCAGCGGGTGTAAGGCAGCTGTCACTGCGCTCGATCAGAAACCAGTGGCGCTCGATCGGCAGACCCTCTGCCTGCAGTGTCACAAGCCGGCCAGAGCGCAGTTCCTCGATTACCGTGTGCTCGGAGATCAGCGCGATGCCAAGACCGGCGATCACCGCCTGCTTGATCGTTTCGTTCGAGCCCATGACCATCACTTTGTAGATCCGTCCATCTCCGACCCGGTCGAGGTAGCGGTTCATCAATATCCGGGTGCCAGAACCCTCTTCCCGGGCAATGAAGGTTTCCGCCATCAGGCCATCCGCGTCGATCCGGACCCGCCCGGCGAAGGGATGGTCGGGCGCGGCGATCAGGACGTGCGGGTGCGGCCCCAGGGTTTCGGCGGTGACCCGCGGCGCACGGGGCGGACGGCCCATGATCGCCAACTCGACCGCGCGCATCTCCAGCGCCTCGATGATCTGATTGCGGTTGCCGATGGTCAGCACGACCTCGATGTCGGGGTATGCTTCGCGCAGCGTCGCCACGAGGAACGGGGCGAAATACTTGCCGGTACTGACCACGCCCAACCGGACCCGGCCAGAGTACCCGCGCGAGATCGCGTCGATCCCTGCAGCACAGGCCTGGAGCTCGGTCTCGATCCGCCGCGCCGCCAGCACCGCCAGCTTGCCCGCCTCGGTCAACTGCATGCGACCCGCGCGCGACTTTTGCATCAGCGCGGTGCCGAGATTCGCCTCAAGCGCCCTCAGTTGTGTGTGCACGGCCGGAGCGGTCAGATGCACGGCCTCGGCCGCGGCAGTGATGGTGCCGTGGTCGGCCAATGCCGCGACTGCACGCAACTGCTTGAGGGTTATGGCCTTTGATCTGTGCATTAAAATTTCCTGAATACATCTTATCACAAATTAAATTCCATAAAAATTCAGAAAATGGAATGGTTATTTTACCGCGCAACGGCTGAAAGCGCCGGGCGCCAGTTGGAGGCACGCATGAATATGGTTGCGTCGATTTCGGACCAGAACGTCATTCCGGCGGACCTGCGGCCGGTGATGGATGCGATCTGCCGCGTGGGCGCCGACCTGTCTCGGGTGATCGCCCGCGGCGCCTTGGGCGGCGCGTTGGGGGCCGAGGTCGGCCGGAACACCGATGGCGACGACCAGAAGGCGCTTGACGTGATGGCAGACGAGGCCTTTGCCGCATCGTTGGCCGGGACGCCCGTGCGCTACTATGCTTCGGAAGAACGGGACACGGTGGTCGACTTGAACCTGCACGGCCGGTTCGCGCTTGCCATCGACCCGCTGGACGGCTCGTCGAACATCGACGTCAACGTCTCGATCGGCACGATCTTCTCGGTCTTCCCCGCAGCCGGGGATGCCGAAAGCAGCTTTCTGCGCCCGCCCGACGAACAGATCGCCGCCGGCTACATCATCTACGGGCCGCAGACCAATCTGGTGGTGACCTTCGGCGACGGCACGCATTCCTTCGTGCTGGACCCGGACACAAACGCGTTCATCCGCGCCGGCGATCCGGTGACGATCCCGGCGACCAGCCGCGAATTCGCGATCAACGCGTCGAACTACCGCCACTGGCCGAAGCCGATCCGCGCCTATATCGACGACCTTATCGCGGGCGAGGAAGGCCCGCGGGGGGCCAATTTCAACATGCGCTGGGTCGCCTCGCTGGTGGCCGAAACCCACCGGATCATGACCCGCGGCGGTGTCTTTCTATACCCTTCAGACGATCGCAAGGGGTATGAACGAGGCCGGCTGCGCCTGGTCTATGAATGCGCGCCGATCGCGTTTCTGGTAGAGCAGGCCGACGGCAAGGCGACAAACGGACAGGACCGGATCCTGAGCCAGCAGGCCGACGCGCTGCATGCCCGCACCCCCTTTGTCTTCGGCTCGCCCGAGAAGGTCGACCGCATCACCGCCTATCACGATCTGCCTGAGGACGAGGTCAGCGCCCTCTTCGGCACACGCGGCCTGTTCCGCGCCTGAGAGGACCCCGAAAATGAGCAAGAAACACCCCATCATCTCGGTCACCGGTTCATCCGGCGCAGGAACCTCGACGATCAAGCACACCTTCGACCAGATCTTTCGGCGCGAAGGCGTCACCGCCGTCGGCATCGAGGGCGACGCCTTCCACCGCTACAACCGGGCGGACATGAAGGCAGAACTGCAGCGCCGTTACGACGACGGCGACTTCGGGTTCAGCCATTTCAGTTACGACGCCAACGAACTGGGCGAGTTGGAGCGGGTGTTCCGCGACTACGGCGAGACCGGCAAGGGCAAGACCCGGCACTACGTCCATGACGAGGACGAGGCCGAGAAATACGGCGTTCCGCCGGGGAACTTCACCGAATGGGCCGATTTCGAGGACGGCAGCGACCTGCTGTTCTATGAGGGCCTGCACGGGGCTGTGGTCAACGACGAGGTGAACCTTGCGGAACTCGCCGACATGAAGATCGGCATCGTGCCGGTGATCAATCTGGAGTGGATTCAGAAGATCCACCGCGACAAAGCCAGCCGCGGCTACACCACCGAGGCGGTGACGGACACGATCCTGCGGCGGATGCACGCCTATGTGCACTGCATCTGCCCGCAGTTCACCGAGACAGACATCAACTTTCAGCGCGTGCCGGTGGTCGATACCTCGAACCCCTTCGTCGCACGCTGGATCCCGACCGCGGACGAAAGCCTGGTGGTGATCCGGTTCAAGAACCCGCGCGGCATCGATTTTCCTTATCTGACGTCGATGATCCAGAACAGCTGGATGAGCCGGGCGAATTCCATCGTGGTGCCGGGGGGCAAGATGGATCTGGCGATGCAGCTGATCTTCACCCCGATGATCGAGCGGCTGGTGCGGGACGCACGCAGAAACTGACAGCCGGGCAGCAAGCGGACCCGAAGCGTAAAGGCGTACCCAAGGAGGAGGACGCAAGAGGATGAATGTGCAATCGAAACCGGCCGCCGCGACCACCGAAGGCCTGATGGCCAATGCCCTGCGCGCCCTGGCGATGGACGCGGTGCAGGCGGCGAAGTCCGGCCATCCGGGCATGCCGATGGGCATGGCCGACGTGGCGGCGGTGCTGTTCAACCGCTTCGTCAAGATCGATCCGGCGGCACCGAAATGGCCTGACCGCGACCGGTTCGTGCTGTCGGCGGGCCATGGGTCGATGCTGCTTTACGGGATCAACCATCTGCTGGGCTATGCCGACATGGACATCGATCAGTTGCGGAACTTCCGCCAGATGGGGTTCCGCACGGCCGGGCATCCGGAATGCGGGCACGCGGACGGGGTCGAGGTGACCACGGGTCCGCTGGGCCAGGGGATCGCCACCGCTGTCGGCATGGCGTTGGCCGAACGGATGCGCAACGCACGGTTCGGCGACGATCTGGTAGATCACCACACCTACGTGATCGCGGGCGACGGGTGCCTGATGGAGGGGATCAGCCACGAAGCCATCGATATGGCGGGGCATCTGGGCCTTGGGCGGCTGATCGTCCTGTGGGACGACAACAAGATCACCATCGACGGTGCGACCGAGCTGTCGACCTCGACCGACCAACTGGCGCGCTTTGCCGCCGCGGGATGGCACACGGCAACCTGCAAGGGGCACGAGCCCGAGACGATCGCCGCCGCCATCGCGGCCTCCCGCGCCGATGGGCGTCCATCGCTGATCGCCTGCCGAACCGTCATCGGCTATGGCGCACCCACCAAGGCCGGGACACCGGCCGCGCACGGTGCGCCCCTGGGCGAAGAGGAGATTGCCGGAACCCGCGGGGCCTTGGGCTGGGCACATGCGCCCTTCGAAGTGCCGGATGAGGTCTACACCGCCTGGCATGCGGTCGCGGCCCGCGGCGCCGAGGCGCACGCGGCCTGGAAGGCCCGGCTGGCAGCGGCGCCGGAAAGGGACGGGTTTCTTGCGCAGGAAACCGGCGTGGACTCCGCCGCCCTGGATGCCGCGCTCGCCGCCTACAAGGCGCGGCTGTCAAAGGATGCCCCCAAGGTCGCCACGCGCAAGGCCAGCGAGATGGCCTTGGACGTCGTGACCAAGACCGTGCCGAACATGATCGGCGGGTCAGCGGACCTGACCGGGTCGAACAACACGCGCACCAAGGCCATGGCGCCGGTGACCGGAGACACCTTCGGCGGCGACTACATCCATTACGGTGTCCGCGAACACGGCATGGCCGCGGCGATGAACGGCATCGCACTGCATGGCGGGTTCAAGCCATACGGCGGGACCTTCCTGGTGTTTACCGATTACTGCCGTCCATCGATGCGCCTGTCGGCACTGATGGGGCTGCCGGTGACCTATGTGATGACCCATGACTCCATCGGGCTTGGCGAGGATGGCCCGACGCATCAGCCGATAGAACATCTGGCGGCGTTGCGTGCGATGCCGAACCTGACGGTGATCCGCCCGGCGGATGCCGTAGAAACGGCCGAAGCCTGGCAGATCGCGATGGACTCGCCCGAGACGCCGACGGTTCTGGCGCTGTCGCGGCAGGGCCTGCCGACGGTCCGGACCGAGCACACCGACAGCAACCGCACCGCCCGCGGCGCGTATCTGCTGCGCCTGCCCGCGGGAACCCGCGACGTGACGCTGATCGCCACCGGATCCGAAGTGGAAATCGCCCTGAAGGCAGCCGATCTGCTGGCCGCGGACGGGATCAAGGCGGCCGTCGTATCGGCGCCGTCACTGGATCTTTTCGCCGAGCAGGATTGCGGCTACCGCCAATCGGTCCTGGGCACGGCTGCGCGCGTGGCGGTGGAGGCGGGCGTGCGGCAAGGCTGGGACGGATTGATCGGCCCGAAGGGCGCCTTCGTCGGCATGGCCGGCTTTGGCGCTTCGGCACCGGCGGCGGCGCTTTACGACCATTTCGGCATCACCGCCGAGGCGGTGGCCGACGCCGCGCGCGCACTCCTCTAGGGGCACGAATTTTCGTCGAAAATTCGTCTGTCCGAAGACAATGACAGGAAAGGAAGACGACCGATATGGCTTTGATTACCCTCCGACAGCTTCTCGACCATGCCGCCGAACACGGCTACGGCGTGCCCGCATTCAACATCAACAACATGGAACAGGGCCTGGCGATCATGACCGCCGCCAGGGCCGTCGATGCACCGGTGATCCTGCAGGCCAGCCGAGGCGCGCGCAGCTATGCCGGTGACGTCATGCTGCGCCACATGGTGACGGCGCTGGCCGAGATGAACCCCGACATCCCGGTCTGCCTGCATCAGGACCACGGCAATAACGAGGCGACCTGCCTCAGCGCCATCCGGCACGGCTTCACCTCCGTGATGATGGACGGCTCGCTGGAGGCGGACATGAAGACGCCTGCGTCCTACGACTACAATGTGGCCATCACCCGCCGGGTGACCGAGGCCGCCCATGCCGTGGGCGCATCGGTCGAGGGCGAGCTTGGCGTTCTGGGATCGCTGGAAACCGGCGAGGCGGGGGAAGAGGACGGATCGGGCGCCGAGGGAAAGCTGAGCCACGACCAGCTCTTGACCGATCCGGACCAGGCCGTGGACTTCGTCATGGCGACCAGGTGCGACGCGCTGGCGATCGCCTGCGGCACCAGCCACGGGGCGTATAAGTTCTCCCGCAAGCCCACCGGCGACATCCTTTCGATGGAAACGATCCGCCGGATCAACCAAAGGATGCCCGGCATTCATCTGGTGATGCATGGGTCCAGCTCGGTCCCGCAGGAATTGCAGGACCTGATCAACGCCCATGGCGGCGAGATGCCCCAGACCTACGGCGTCCCGGTCGAAGAGATCGAGCGCGGCATCCGGATGGGTGTGCGCAAGGTCAACATCGACACCGACTGCCGCATGGCGATGACCGGGCAGTTCCGCAAGGTGGCGACGGAAAAACCTGCCGAGTTCGACCCGCGCAAATTCCTGATCCCCGCAATGAAGGAGATGGAGGATTTGTGCCGCGACCGGTTCGAGCGCTTCGGCACGGCCGGGAACGCCGGCAAGATCAAGGTGATCGACATGGATGCCATGGCCGCGCGCTATGCCGCCGGGCAGCTCGATCCGCACATCGCCGCCGCGCAAGCGGCCTGACACACCCCCGCAAATGGAGGAGAACGACCCATGAACGACATGTCCAACCCACAGGAAATCAAGGACAAGAAAAAACGCTACCAGGCCGGCGTGCTGAAATACGCCCAGATGGGCTATTGGGACGGCGACTATGAACCCAAGGACACCGACGTCCTGGCGCTTTTCCGGATCACGCCACAGGACGGCGTCGATCCGATCGAGGCCGCGGCCGCCGTTGCGGGCGAATCGTCGACGGCCACCTGGACGGTCGTGTGGACCGACCGTCTGACGGCCTGCGACAGCTACCGCGCCAAGGCCTACAAGGTCGAGCCGGTGCCGGGCCAGGAGGGCCAGTATTTCGCCTATGTCGCCTATGACCTGATCCTGTTCGAGGAAGGGTCGATCGCCAACCTCACGGCCTCGATCATCGGCAACGTCTTTTCTTTCAAGCCGCTGATGGCGGCGCGTCTGGAAGACATGCGCTTTCCGACCTCCTATGTGAAAACCTTCGCCGGTCCGCCGACCGGCCTGATCGTCGAGCGCGAGCGTCTCGATAAGTTCGGCAAACCCCTGCTGGGTGCCACGACAAAACCGAAGCTCGGCCTGTCGGGCAAGAACTACGGCCGGGTGGTCTATGAGGGCCTGAAGGGCGGGCTGGACTTCATGAAGGACGACGAGAATATCAACTCGCAGCCCTTCATGCACTGGCGCGACCGGTACCTCTACTGCATGGAAGCGGTAAACAAGGCGTCCGCGGAAAGCGGCGAGGTGAAGGGCCATTACCTCAACATCACCGCCGGCACGATGGAAGAGATGTACGCGCGCGCCGAATTCGCCAAGGAACTGGGCAGCGTGATCGTCATGGTCGACCTGATCGTCGGCTGGACGGCGATCCAGTCGATCAGCAAATGGTGCCGCGACAACAACATGATCCTGCACATGCACCGCGCGGGCCACGGCACCTATACACGGCAAAAGAACCACGGGATCAGCTTCCGCGTCATCGCCAAGTGGCTGCGGCTGGCCGGGGTCGACCACCTGCATTGCGGCACCGCCGTCGGCAAGCTGGAAGGCGACCCGCTGACGGTCCAGGGATTCTACAACGTCTGCCGCGAGACCTACAACGCGGTCGATCTGCCGCGGGGGCTGTTCTTTGAACAGGACTGGGCCGACCTGAAAAAGGTCATGCCGGTCGCGTCCGGCGGAATTCACGCCGGGCAGATGCATCAGTTGCTGACGCTCTTCGGAGATGACGTTGTGCTGCAATTCGGGGGCGGGACCATCGGCCATCCGATGGGCATCCAGGCCGGCGCGACCGCAAACCGCGTCGCGCTGGAAGCCATGGTTCTGGCCCGGAACGAGGGCCGCAACATCAAGGACGAAGGGCCCGAAATTCTGCGCGAGGCCGCCAAGTGGTGCAAACCGCTCGAGGCCGCGCTGGATACCTGGGGCAACATCACCTTCAACTACACCTCGACCGACACCTCGGACTTCGTGCCGACCGCGGCGGTGATCTAACGGCAGCGCCGCCGGGCGGGGCAAAATTCTTTGAGGAACCATGGCCACGCCCGGCACCGAAAGACAGGAGACAGACAAATGCGTATCACCCAAGGCTGCTTCAGCTTTCTGCCCGATCTCGACGATGTGCAGATCTCGCAACAGGTGGAATATTGCCTGGAAAACGAGTGGGCCATCGGCATCGAATACACCGATGATCCGCACCCGCGGAACACCTACTGGAACATGTGGGGGAACCCGATGTTCGACCTGCGTGATCCCAAGGGCGTGATGATGGAGCTTGACGATTGCCGCAAGTCGCATGGCGACAGCTATATCCGGATCGTCGCCTTCGACGACGAGCGCGGCGTGGAATCGGTGAAGATGTCGTTTATCGTGAACCGGCCCGCCGAGGAGCCGCAGATCCACATGCAGCGGACCGATTTCGTCGACCGCGCGCAGAAATACGCCTGGGACGTCCGCGCCTAACCGCAATCCCTGCCGGGGGCGCGAGGCTTCTCCCTTCGCGTCAACTGGCCGAGCGTCCCCGGCGGGAGTTTTCCGTGCGAAGAATTCGGTCCGAGGGACCGATTGCGCCGTACACCGGCAAAGCTCATGATAGGAACGGGCCAGGTCCTGGTCGGAAGGAGGGTTGAACATGGACGACGCATCCGCGCCGCAGACGGTCGATCTGGCCAAGGAATACGAAACCTCTGGCGTTGCCGAGGTCCTGCGCGAGCTTGACGAGGAACTGATCGGGCTGGCGCCGGTCAAGCAGCGCATCCGCGAGACGGCCGCCTTGCTTTTGGTCGACAAGGCGCGCCGGGACCTGGGTCTGGAGGTGGAAACGCCGACGCTGCACATGTCGTTCACCGGCAATCCCGGCACCGGCAAGACCACCGTGGCGATGAAGATGGCAGGGCTGCTGCACCGCCTCGGCTATGTCCGCAAGGGGCATCTGGTTAACGTCACCCGCGACGATCTGGTCGGCCAGTATATCGGCCACACCGCGCCGAAGACCAAGGAAGTGCTGAAAAAGGCGATGGGCGGGGTTCTGTTCATCGACGAAGCCTATTACCTCTACCGGCCCGACAACGAGCGCGACTACGGGCAGGAAGCCATCGAGATCCTGCTGCAGGTGATGGAGAACAACCGCGACGATCTGGTCGTGATCATGGCTGGATACGCCGACAGAATGGACAAGTTCTTTTCCGCCAATCCAGGCTTCCGGTCCCGCATCGCGCATCACATCGAGTTTCCGGACTACACCGACGGCGAGCTTTCGAAAATCGCCGAGGCGATGCTGGAACAGCAGCACTACCACTTCGACGATGCGGGCAGACAGGCGATGGCGGATTATATCCATCACCGCCGCAAGCAGCCTCATTTTGCCAATGCCAGGTCCATCCGCAACGCCCTGGACCGCGCCCGGCTACGCGCGGCGAATCGGGTATTTCAGACCGAAGGCGCGCTGGATGCGATTGCCCTGTCCACCATCACCGAAGCCGACATCCGGATAAGCCGCGTCTTCAAAGGCGGGCTCGACGTCGATCAAAGGAGCCCGTCATGAGTTTTGACCGATCGATCAAGATCGCGCCCTCGATCCTGTCTGCCGATTTCGCCGATTTCGGCCGCGAAATTCAGGCGATCGAGTCGCAGGGCGCCGACTGGGTCCATGTCGACGTGATGGACGGGCATTTCGTGCCGAACCTGACCTTCGGCCCGCCGGCGGTAAAGGCGTTCCGGCCCCATGTGACGACGTTCATGGACGTGCATCTGATGATCGCGCCGGTGGATCCCTATATCGAGGCCTATGCCGACGCCGGGGCCGACATGATCACAGCCCATATCGAGGCCGGCCCGCATATCCACCGCACGCTGCAGGCGATCAAGGCCACCGGCAAGCAGGCGGGCGTGTCGCTGAACCCCGGCACGCCGGCCGAGGCCGTCGCGCCGGTGCTTGACCTGGTCGATATGGTACTGGTGATGACGGTGAATCCCGGCTTCGGCGGGCAGACCTTCATCCAGTCCGGCGTCGACAAGACCCGGACCATTCGCCGGATGATCGGGGACCGCCCGATTCACATTCAGATCGACGGCGGCGTGACGCCCGACACCGCGCCGCTGGTGGCCGCGGCGGGCGCGGATGTGCTGGTGGCCGGCTCTGCGGTGTTCAAGGGCGGCTCGGTGGCCGCCCCCGGACGCTATGGCGAAAATATCCGGGCGATCCGCGCGGCGGCGGAAGGTGCGGCGGCAAAGGCGGCCTGAGAGCGGCCGAAGGCGTTTTTATGCGCCTTCCGCAAGCGGCTTCCTCCCCTGCCGCGACCTTTCACCCCTTGCCCGCCGAGCCTGCCTCAGACATATTCGCACCTGCGAATATCTAATTGGAGGATCTCCCCCGTGACCCTTTCACGGCGCGGCTTCATCGCCGCCGGAACCGCCGCGGTGGCCGCGGGCGCCCTGACATCGCATCGCGGTTGGGCCGCCGCCTCTCTGACGCTCGGCGATTTCCAGATCGACACATTGAGCGACGGACACCTGGTTCTGCCACTGTCTTTCGCGCTCGGCGAAACGCCCCGGGCCGATGCCGCGCCGATCCTGAGCCGCCATGGCCTGGGCGACGGTCCGCTGGAGCCGCCCTGCAATGTCACGCTGGTGCGCGACGGGACCAATACCGTGCTGTTCGACGTCGGTTCGGGTCCCGATTTCATGCCGTCGGCGGGCAAGCTGATGGACGCCTTCGATATCCTCGGCATCGGCCCGGAGGACGTCACCCACGTCGTTTTCACCCATGGCCACCCTGACCACATCTGGGGCGCGCTCGACGATTTCGACGACCCGCTGTTCTACGAAGCCGAGCACATGATCGGACAGACCGAGTTCGACTATTGGATGGACGACGCCACCGTCGACACCATCGACCCGGGCCGCGTCACCTTTGCCGTCGGCGCCAAGCGGCGGCTGGAGGCATTGCAGGACGCGATCAGCACTTTCGCGGATGGCGCGGAAATCCTGCCCGGTATTGCCGCCCGCGCCACCTTTGGCCACACGCCCGGGCATATGTCTTTCGAGCTTGCGGGCGGTGCGATGATCGTCGGCGACGCCATCGTGAACCACCACCTGGCCTTCGAGCGGCCGGACTGGCGGTCGGGATCGGACCAGGACCCCGATCTGGGTGCGCAGACCCGTGTGCGGCTTCTCGATCAACTCGCCTCCGATCAGATGACCTTGATCGGTTTTCACCTCCCCGGCGGCGGTATCGGCCGTGCCGAGAAGGCCACCGAAGGCTACCGGTTCATCGCGGAGGCGTTGTAGATGCGCACGCTCGCCCTTCTCTGGTTGCTTGCCACCCCGGCGCTGGCCTCCGAGGACATTCCCGATAAATACCCCGAAAGCCCGCTTTACGAAAAACCGGTCGAAGTGATCCCCGGCGTCTGGTCCGCCATCGGGGCCACCGCGCCGCCCACTTACGAAAATACCGGTCACAACAACAATCTCAGCTTTATCGTCACCGGCGAAGGCGTCGTGGTGATCAACGGCGGCGCAGCCTATGTGCTGGCCAGGGCTCTGCACGAAGAGATCAAGGCCGTCACCGACCAGCCGGTCAAACTGGTGATCGACGAAAACGGCCAGGGACACGCCATGCTCGGCAACAGCTACTGGGCCGAACAGGGCGTTACGATCGTGGCCCACGAAGACGCGGCGCATGAATTCGAGGAGTACGGGTTCCAGATCCTCGAAGGCATGAAGGGGTACAATCGCGACAAGGCCGAGGGCACCTTCCTGAAGGGCCCTGACGAAACCTTTGCGGACACATATATCGTCGAGATGGGCGGCATGCGGATCGAAGCGCTGCATCTCGGCGACGCCCATTCACCGGGCGACATCTCGGTCTGGCTGCCGGACCAAAAGCTGGTCATCGCCGGCGATATGGCCTTTCACGAACGCATGCTGCCGATCTTCGCGGACACCTGCACCGCCTGCTGGCTCGAGACCTGGGAAACCGCCTTCGAACCTCTCGGCGCCGAGATCGTCATCCCCGGGCACGGCCACCCGACCGACATGGCAACGGTGCGCAAATACACCCATGGCTATCTGACCGACCTGCGCGCCAAGATCGGCGCGCATCTGGACGCTGGCGGCGATCTGGCGGATGCGTATTATGTCGACCAGTCGGATTGGGCCGACCTCGACACCTTCGAGGAGCTTGCGACCAAGAACGCGGGCCGGGTCTACGAGGAAATGGAGTTCGAATAATGGCCGCCACCCCCCCCGTCTGCGAGTTCGGCTGGAAAGCCGCCGATTTTACCCTGCCCGCCACCGACGGCAGGTCTTACGGACTGTCCGATATCGCTGGCGGCAACGGCACGCTGATCGTCTTCATCTGCAATCATTGTCCCTATGTGACGTCCGTCGTCGACCGTCTGGTGGCCACCTTGTCGGATATCCAGGCGCTCGGTGTCGGCATCGCCGCGATCAGCGCCAACGACGCCAATGCCTACCCCGCCGACAGCTTCCCGAACATGACGGTCTTTGCAGACCGCCACGGCTTTACCTTTCCCTACCTCTACGACGAGCCCCAGGATACGGCCCGTGCCTACGGCGCCGCCTGCACGCCCGACTTCTTCGGCTTCAACGCAGCGCTCGAGCTGCAATACCGCGGCCGCCTGGACGCGTTCGGCCGGGCCGCCGCCCCGGCAGACGCCAAACGCGAGCTTTTCGATGCGATGAAGCAGATCGCCGAGACCGGACAGGGCCCGCGCGACCAGGTCCCCTCGATGGGCTGTTCCATCAAGTGGAAAGCCGCGTGAGCGGGATCATCTTCGACCTCGACGGCACGCTGATCGACAGCGCGCCCGATATCCACGCCGGCATGGCCGAGGTGTTCCGGACCCATGGCTTGGCCCCCCTGCCCTTCGAGATGGTGCGCGGCTTTATCGGCAACGGCGTGTCGGTGCTGGTCAGCCGCTGCATCAGGGCTGCGGGGCTGGAAGAGACCGAGGCCCTGCATGCCAAGATGGCCGGGCAGTTCCACGACATCTACGAGACCGCGGTCAACCTCACCACGCTCTACCCGAATGTCGGCGAGACGCTGCAGACCCTCAGATCCGACGGGTTCCACCTGGGGCTTTGCACGAACAAGCCCGAGGCGCCGACCCTCGCCGTGCTGAAGCATTTCGGGATCGAGCGCCTGTTCGACGCCTTCGCCTTCGGCGACGGGCCCTATCCGCACAAACCCGATCCCGCGCCGGTGCGCCACGTGGTCGATGGGCTGCCCGCGCGCAGTTTCCTTTATGTCGGCGACAGCGAAACCGATGCCGAGACGGCGCAACGCGCCAAGCTGCCGATGGCGATCTTCACCCAGGGCTACCGCAAGACGCCGATCGAGCAGCTTTATCACGACGCCCATTTCGACGATTTCGCCGAATTGCGCCCGATCATCGACCGCCTCGCCCCTCTGCCAGAATGACACGCCGCGATCCGAAGACCGCTGCACCAAGCCGGTTCGACGCGGCTTGCGCATGCGGCTTCGAAGCCACAACGCAAGCGATTTGACAACCGCGTGACGCACGGCGTTTCGAAATAGCTTGCCCCGCATATCGGTGCCGCCGGCCTGCGGGCCGCGGGCGTTCGCGCCATCCCTGACCGGTCTTCCCGGCAGCATGAAAACGACGGGGTCAATCCGCGCAAGGCCTGCCCCTGCCGGTTGATCACCCGCCGCTGGCCCGCCCGCCCGCAGCCGGAGGCGAGGACGGGAACGCCCGGCGCCGGCGCAGCCGGCACAGTTCGGAAAACGGCTATTGCGCGGTCCATCCGCCATCCACCGGGATCGCCGTCCCGGTCACGTTATGCGCAAGGGCCGAGCACAGCCACAGCGCCAGCGCCCCGATTTCGCCGGGGTCAGAGGTCCGCTGCGACGGCTGTTTCTCGGCCAGGAGATCGGCGATGCCCCTGTCCCGGTCGCCCCCGAAGCTCGCCGCGCGGGCCTCGACCTGCGGCTCGATGATCGCCGTTTCGGTCCAGCCCGGACAGATGCAGTTCACCGTCACGCCGCCCGACGCCTTCGACCCGGCCGCGGCGTATTCCAGCGCCGCCACCCGGCTCATCCCGACCAGCCCGAACTTCGCCGCCACATAGGGCGCCTTGTCCTTTGAGGCCACCAGCCCGTGCACCGAGGCGATGTTGATCACGCGGCCATAGCCCCGCTCGGCCATCGCCGGCAGCGCCGCCTGCATGGTGTGGAACGCCGCCGAAAGATTCACGGCCAGGATCGCGTCCCAGGTTTCGCGCGGCATCTCCGCCAGCGGAGCGGTGTGTTGAATACCGGCATTGTTCACCAGCACATCGACGCCGCCCCAGGCGGCCACGTCCGCCATCATCGCGCCGATGGCATCGGGGTCCCGCAAATCGGCCGGGAAAAAAGCCGCCTCCGGCGCGCCCAGTTCCTCCAGCCGTGCGCAGACCGTTTCGGCCTGCCCCGGTTCGGCAAGTCCATGCACTGCGATCCGCGCACGCGCGACGGCCAATGCCTCGGCAATGGCAAGCCCGATCCCCTGGACGGACCCCGTCACCAATGCCGTCTTTCCGGTCAGATCGGTCATCACGCCCCCTCCTCGAACCGCTTTCTGAGTTCGGTCTTCAGCACCTTGCCATAGTTGTTCTTCGGCAGATCCTCGACAAAGACATAGTCCTTCGGCCGCTTGAACCGCGCAATCGCCCCAAGGCAATGCGCATCCAGAACCGATGGCTCCACCGGCGCCGACGCCACGACAAACGCCACGACGTCCTCGCCCCATTCCGCCGAGGGCCGGCCCACCACCGAAACCTCGTGCACCGAGGGATGCATCAGCAGCACTTCTTCGACCTCGCGCGGGTAGATGTTGGTCCCGCCCGAGATGATCACGTCCTTCGACCGGTCCGCCAGCGTCAGATAGCCGTCCGCATCCAGCCGCCCCACGTCGCCGGTCATCAGCCAGCCGTCTTTCAGGGTCTTCTCCGTCGCCTCGGCATTGTGCCAATAACCCGGCATCACCGGCAGGCCCTTGACCATGATCTCTCCGGTCTCGCCCGGCGGTGAAATCCCGTCCGCGCCGCCAATTGCCACCGCGACCACCGACTGCGCCCGGCCCACCGATCCCAGCCGTTCCTGCCACCGCGGATGCGTGCGGTCCGCGACCTCGTCGCGCGACAGGGCGGTGATCGCCATCGGGCACTCTCCCTGCCCGTAGATCTGCACGAATTTCGGCCCGAACCGGTCCACCGCCTCGACGATATCGGCCAGATACATCGGCCCGCCGCCATAGACGATGGTCTTGATCCCGGCGCCGCGCGCGCCAGCTGCCTGCGCCGCATCGGTCAGCCGCCGCACCATCGTCGGCGCCATGAACATCGACACCGACCCATGGCCCCGCGCCAGTTCCAGCACCTCGCCGGCGTCGAAACCGCCAGAGGCCGGAACGATGTGGCCTGCCCCCATCCGTACATGGATCGGCGCATAGATTCCCGCCCCATGGCTCATCGGTGCGGCATAAAGCGCGGCGTCCGCCGAGGTCACCGGATCGACATCCACCGGATAGGCCAGCGACGTCGCCATCAGCATCCCATGGGTGATCCGCACGCCCTTCGGGCGACCGGTGGTTCCGCTGGTGTAGAACAGCCAGCACAGGTCCCCGGTTTCACGCGGGACACAGGCCAGTCCGCCGCCCGCCGTCATCGCCGCGAATTCCGGCCCGCCGATCTCGACCAGCCGCACCGGACTCTCGGCATCCAACGCAGCCGTCAAGTCCCCCGAAACGAACGCAAATTTCGCCCCGGCATTGCCGATGATCCACGCGGCCTCCTTCGCGTGCAGCTTGGCATTGATCGGCACGACCGCCGCCCCCGCGATCCAGACCCCGTACATCACCACCAGATAGTCCGGGCAGTTTTTGGCGAAAATCGCTATTCGATCCCCCGGCGCGACACCCGCGGCGGCCAAGTTGCCCGCCAAGGCGGATGCCTGCGCCTGAAACGCGTTGTAGTCGGCAACGACCTCTTCACCATGGTAGATGGCGGGCGTGTCCCCCGCCACCGCGGCGCGGCGTTCCAGCCAAAGCGCAAGGTTCATCGGCTCGCCCTCCCGTCGCATCCAGCTAACGCCTATTCGTTCCCCAGATCAATCGCCCGGGTCATATGCCCCGGGGAAATCCGCTGAAGCCGGGCGGCGGCGCCCTTGTGCCGATCATTCACGTCCATCCCGCATGACCTGTGGAAGCGACCGATGCCGACCGCCCCTTCACCACTCTGGGACAACCGAACCGCCGGTCTGGGGTCCGCCCGCCGGGCGGCCACGCCGGACCGGATGTCTCTGCAATCCAGGATCGACGAGACCGCAGGTCCCGACGCGGACGAACATGCCTGAGCGCAGAGTGGCAAAGGAACATCGTCCGGAAAAAGCGTTCACGCCGGGCGGGAGATCGCAATAAGGTGGCAGCAAACGCCAATCAGAGGGACAATTTGCTGCCATGCTTCGCTTTTTCGCCGTCGCTACGTTTCTCTGCCTGTCATCCGCCGCCCAGGCCGATTTAAGATTCTGCAATGAAACGGACGCCGATATCAGCATCGCGATCGGATATAAGGATGGCGAAGCCTGGACCTCGGAAGGCTGGTGGAACGCCGCCCCCGGCGATTGCTCCACCCCAGTCTCGGGCGATTTGACCAAACGGTATTATTACTACCGTGTCACATCTCCGACGATGGATTTTCCGACCGAGAACTACTTTTTCTGCACCTCGGCCAAGGTATTCACCATCGTCGGCGACACCGATTGCAAGGCCCGTGGCTATGACCGCAATCCCTTCAACGAACTCGATACCGGAGAGGCCAGGGACTGGACCGTCTCTCTGACGGCCAACGACGGCGAGACCACCCAAGAAGACCTCGAACAGGCGTATCGGCAGACATATAATCAGGTCTACGCGGCGCTACAGGGATTTTGGGTGGACGCCGGCGACCGCGATATCGGCATGCGGGTCGACGATCACCGGCTGACCGACTATTTCCTCGGTGTGCCCGGCGGGGGCGCAACATGGACATTGGCCGATACCTGCGACGGAGCGGGCGGTGCCGGACCGGTCCTGATCGTGAATTACGACGACTTTGCCGACGAACCGCTGTGCTGGGTGCTACTCGGGCTCGACGATGCCGAGCTTTCGTTCCGCGCGGTCGGCGGGACGGCGGATATCCATATGCTGAAGCGAAACTGAGACGGCGCATTCCGTGCCCGGCGTTGTCTCGGTCACGCCCTGCCGCACGGCAACCCATTTGCGAATGGCATCCCGACGCGGATCCGGCGCGGGCAATTCCCGGATTTCGGCGGGACGCGGCGGGGCGATGTCGCGGACTGACGGACCCGCCGCACCTGAAGCAGGGAAAACGACGTGCCTCAGTGCACCGGTTTCACACCGCAGGCCTCAAGCTCTTCGTCGGTCAGAAATGCCCGAAGTTCGCTCGCCATCGGCTCCAGCAGCGTGCCGTAGCGGCGCCAGCGTTCGACCGCACGGGAATAGATCGGCTCGCGCACCTGCGCCATAGAGGCGGTGTTCACCTGCCGCAGCGACGACTGGTGGTCGAGCACCTGGTCGTCCCAATCAAGCCCAACGAACTCGAGGGCTGCGCGCATCTGCCCCTGCGCGTCTTGGGTGACGACCTCATAGGACACTTCCCGGACTTGGCCCGGCAGCTGGGCCGACCAGTGCCGGGCGAAGGCGTCGAACACGCCGTAAAAAACCGACATGTGGTAAAAATCGGCCGAAAACGGCTGGTTGGCGCCGAAATGCTGCATGTAGTTCGACAACAGGCAGTCGAGCGGGTGACGGCGCATGATCAGGAATTTCGCGCGCGGCAGGGCCAGTGCCAGGAATCCGATATGAAGGTAGTTCGATGGCATCTTGTCGGTGAAATATTCCGACCGGATGCCTTCCTGACGGACCGAGGCCACATAGTCCTCGCCAAGGCGGTTGAAATCGTCCGCGGTGATTTCCTCCTCGGCCAGTGTTCCCTGAAGCGCCTCGCGCAGACGCTGGTTTCGCTGCATGGCTGCCGGAACGGATCGCAATTCGCCCCCTGCCTGCACCTTGGGGTGGCGCGAGAACATCTGGTCCATCAACGTGGTGCCGGACCGGGGCATGCCGCAGATGAAGACCGGAGCGACATCGCGCACGCCTTCGCCACCGCAGCGGGTCATCAACTCCGGCGTGGAGAACGCGATCAGGCGCTCGCCGCGTTCGGCGTACGCCTTTGGATCGAATTCGTGAAGGGTCTTGTTGATGTCGTTTGCCTTGCGAAGGTGGTCAAAGGCGGAGCTGTAGTCCTTCAGATCGTCATAGGCCTTTCCGGCGGCGTAGTGCACGGTGGCGCGCTGCTCGTCCTTCAGGTCGTCGAGCCGCCGGATGGCGTTCTGCAAAAGCTCGAATTCCGGGGCGTCTGGTGTGGTCTTGCGCAGGTGTATCAGACGCGACAGGGCCTGCAGCGGCATAAGCGGCCCGCGGGCGACCGTCAGCAAAGCCTCGGCCGCCTCCTCCATCCGGCCCGACGCGGCCATGGCGTTGCCCAGATGCAGCCTGGCCTCGACGGCATTCGGATTCAGCTCCAGCGCGCGGCGCGCGTGGTGTTCGGCACTTTCGTAACGTTCGCGGCGAAACAGCGCCGCGGCCAGCGTGATATGCGCCCCAACCGCCTGCGGGTCGATCGCCAGGGCCTTGAAAAGCGTGTCGATCGCTTTGTCGTAATTGCTGACCTGCATATAGGCGGTGGCGAGATTGGTATGCGCATCCATCAACTGGTTGTCGAGTTCGATGGCCTTTTCGAGATGCGGGATCGCCTCTCGGTAGTTTTCCCCGATCACCAGCGCGGCGCCCAGGTTGCTGCGCGCCACCGAGTAGTTCGGGGCAAGCTCGACGGCCGTGCGGAATCGGTCCGTGGCGGTATCCAGGTCGCCGGACTGGGCGAGAAAGGCGCCGAAATCGCACAACATGACCGGGTCTTCGGGTGCCTCGTCCAAGGCTGCTTCGATCATGGCACGGCCCTGGTCGGTTTCACCCATGAAGATCAGGTTCAGACCTTTGTAGTGTCTGAGGCGGATGTTGTCCTTGTGCTGTTCCAGCATCTCGTCGAGCAGTTTCGCGGCTGCCTGATAGCGGCCGGAGGCCTGGTGCTGCATGATGCGCTGCAACTGATCGGCAACGACTGCATCCGCCGCCTCCTTCTCCTCGCGCGTCATGCGTTTGTTCATCGTCGTGGTCCCCGTTTTCGGCCCGGGCCGACCATATCTGCGCTATGTTGCAAGTCAATCGGTTCGGCGGGCTGGCGGGGACGCACTTGTCTCGGGTGCGATGCAATGCTAGTCCGCCTCGCATGCCCTCATAGCTCAGCTGGTAGAGCGCTTGATTTGTAATCAAGATGTCGGGAGTTCGAGTCTCTCTGGGGGCACCATTCTTCTGGATAAATCAAGCAGTTACAGCTAAACCAAGGCTGCACCATCTATGTGGGAAATGCCTGCAGATCGCCCAAGGCGGCGCTGTGTGCCGGTAGCAGGGCCACAGCGGCACCATGGTGGGCCATAAGGGGCTGGGCGGCCCACGGCCCATACAGGCGCACGCCAGAACCTGACACCAACGTAACCGTAACTGAAGCTTAGCCCCAAAAAGCTGCCCAATAAGAATTGGGGGCGGCCCATGTCCGCATGGATATTATGCTGGCAGTCCAGGATGAGTCGTAAGTTCCCTGATTTCGTTGGTGCTGCGAAACCCAGTGTTCAACCCCTGCGACGGTCAGGGCCGCCGGAAAGTCCGGTGGGGTCCAGCAATCCGAATTCCCGACATTGGTGCGAGTTGCAGCGAAACATGAAGATCTTCGACCGGGGTCGCGGATGGAGCCGGCAATGACTGTCTAAGATCAAACGTCCGCTTTACATGTGACTCTTTCAAAATTGAGCTTAGGGTGGTCTACGCACTGACAAAAAGACACAATCAAAACACCTTATTGACAATTCGACCTATAGGGAAAATCGCGCCGTACTCTGCGCGTGCAGGAACTGTTGCATCTCGAAATAGGCCAGATCCTCCATCTCGCGCATCACTCGGAATTGCGCCATTCCATCGCCGCTGTCGCGCGCCTCTTTGAAGTCGCGAAAGAGCTTTGCCGTGTAGGACGCATAGGTTCGATTCCGCGAGTGATCCTCGGTGATGTTCAGACCGTCCTCGTAGGCCTGCAGGCCCACGACGATGATCGCGAAGAGGCTTGTCAGCAGGATCGAGATTTGAAGCCCCGGAGCACCCGCGGGAAGGACGAACTGCATCACAACGACTGCGCATTGCAGCGCAACGATTCCGAGTGTCGCGGCAAATTCCAGCGCGTTCAAACTCGCCCTCTGATCGGCCAGCGATCCGAAGATCGGGAACGGCGATGCTTGTCGATCCAGTTGGCCGATCGCGTAGCCCGCCTGCCAGTCAAAGCGCATCTCTCCCCAAAACTTTTTCAGTTGTACGATGCTGGGAGAACTTTCGTCTCCGAGATCGGTGTCGCGTATGTCGAGCAGGCGCGCCTCATCGAGTGTTCCGTCATCCCGCACCAACTGTCGATAATTCTGCGCATCGACCCGGCGCAGCACCCGCTCAAGTTCGTCGTCGCGCCCTGCGAGAAGAGCATCTCTCTCGATCACACCGGCGGTGCAGATACCTCCGGCATTGGCAAGAAGAAACTGAAAATAGAACTGCCGGATCCGCTCGGCCGTTATGCGGTGGGCGAGCCAGCGGTCGCGTTTCCGCCCAAAGAGGACGCCTTTGCCAAGCATCAGCGCGGCCAACAGAAGAACCAAGGCCAGAACAGCGAAGACGTTCTTCATGTCCGGATAGGACGTGAAGAAGGGCCGCAAAAGCTCTGACGAAGCGACCAGCGTGGTGCAAAGCGAGAGGACGATGGCGACGATGGCGGCGAAACTGCTGCGCCGCGATCCTGTCTTCAGCGCTTTGGCCTTGGTCTCGTGCGTCTTGAAGGCGCTGCGCAACTCCGGCCAGATCAGGAAGTCGGCGATCGCGGGATACTGGCGGAGCAAATAGGAATCGTCCTCCTCGTTCATTCCAATGTCGCTGTTCGGTTTGGATTTCATGGGATGTCCTAGGGTCGGTCTTGGCGGCTTCGGGCGGGGAGGACGCGTTCACGAACACGATCTAGACGGCACACGGCACTGCCATACGCAACCTGGGCTGCCCGGCCCGAGGTCAACTGCCGTCGCGCCGTATCGGAGGCGCATGGTCGTCCGAACCCGGGTCGCCACCATCCTCGTCTAGGATCACGTCGATATCTGACCGGATCAGGTCGAAGATCGGGGCGACGAAGGCGTCTTCCGCGTATTGTGGACCGGCGTCGATGCAAAAGCGCGAATTCACGTCCTCGCGGTAAAACCGCAGCGTGAGCAGCATCCGCTTGTCAGTCATAGTCAGCCGGTGGGGGAAATGGCAGTGCCGCGTCTGCACGACACGCAGCTTCCCGATCGGACGCTCGCGATCCTCTGCCGGATCGGTGGCGCGCAGCCGTGCAATCGAGTCTTCGATGGTCGCCCAGCGCTTGCGCGATCTGCGCAGATCAATCCGGAAATCGTCCAAACTGTCCTCGTCCACAGGACGTTTCAAGTCCCGCTCGCTGACCGCATCCGGATGCGGCATGACCACCGTGATGTCCACGCCGTCCTTTACCGCTTTCTCGATCAGGATGTCTCCCAGTGTCACGGACGCGTCAGCGCGCGCGCCATCCGGGCCGGGGCGTCCGGACCAACTCTGTCCGTGCAGCTTGAAAAGCTTCGGACCGGCCAGAATAATCTCGCGCTCTGCGTTCCACAGCGTGTCCGACCATTCGATCGAGTCGATCGCTTTCGAGAAACGGTCATAGGTCCGGACGCGCCCCGTGGCAGAGGTCGTGTCCGGCAGGTAACCCGGTACCGCCCGATTGTGGCGCGGCGGATCGCTGAGCATGCGGATCGCCAGCCAATCCACGACAGCGCTGGCGTCTTCGGTGCCCAAGGCCTGGCCGCGTGTGAACTCTCCGACCTCGGTACCCTTCAGATCCGACGGCATGTCGTGGTCGACGAAATGCAGCAGAATGGGTGTGTACCAAAGCCCGAAAGCCAGCCCGATCTCGATATAGGTGTTAGGTTTGTCGCTGGCGATGACGCCGATCACACCATGCGCCGCGGACAGATCGTTGCCGATTTTGTCCCAAATATTGTCACCGCTGACCCGGTCGCTGCCAAACACGGCCTCGATATCGTATCCCTGCGCGCGGCACCGCGCGACTGCCGCTTCGATGATATTGGTCCGCAGCCCTGTGATAAGGTCGTAAGTGGCTCTATCTTCGGGCTCGCCGCTTTCGTTTCCGTAGGGCGTTGCGACGAAAAATGTCCTTCTAGACAATGTAAAATCCCACACGCAGTCACGACGTCGTCGATCGGAAAATATGGTTAACAACACGTCAACGTTAACGATTCGTCAACCTTGATAGTCTTTAGGTTGTGCGGGGCCAATCCGCTTGCACCCTAGAAGGATTCTCATGACGCTCATCCACCTCGTTCGCCATCGGCCAACCGCCGCGCCGCCCGCACCTGATCGCAGTCTCGAAGGTGGAGATGTGGTGCCGTTCGGCCAAACCGATGTCGAGACCGTACATCACATCATCAATGCCCTGCGCGCGATCGGCGAAACACGGCTGCTCGATCCGTTCAACGGTGGTGAGGACGCTTCAAACCGTCTCTAGCCGCTTGGCAAATGCGTGCGACAGGATGATCGACGCCGCAACTGCCGCGTTCAGTGCGGGTGCTCCGGGATTGGCGATCTGAGTGACCCGAGATGCATCGATGGGCCGGTGCGAGGGCGGCTTCGGATTGTGGCGACGCGACATTGGTATGACGATCGACGCGTCCGCGCGATCTGCGAGGAGTGGCGGGATGCCGTCATATTCGTTGCCGATCAGCAAGATGTCATCCTCGCGCCAGGCGAACCCGTCGACCGGGGTGCCGATGCCCCCTGCCACGGCGGTGATACGCCGTCCCCCAAGCCCATCCAATCCAGAATAGTCCTGCCACACCGGTGGAGACAGCCGCTCAAAGGCACCACAGGCGAAATCTGAAACCCTGCGCCGCGCGCCTTGGTCGGCCAGGGTTGCGAATGTATCGACGATCACGACTTTGGCCTCAAAGGCCTCTGCACTGCGCAGAATCATTCCTATGTTGACAGGCGACTGTGTTCCACACAGAAGAACAATCATAGATAGACCTCTTGTTTTGTCGTCTCAATACATCAGGTGGACCCATGCGCAAACCAAAGCGTGACGTCACACAAGGGCAAACGACGGCGCTCCCGTCTCTCTCGATCAGGAGAGACGATTTCGCGATCACAGCGTGGCTCGAGTATGACCCAATGTTTTGGATCCGCTTGGAGCCCAGTGACCCGGAAATTCTCCGACTAACGGACCTTATGCCGGGTGCTCAAGACACTCAAGTCGTGGCGGAGGCGCTAAGGACGGTTGTCCCGCACCCCAATTTGGTCCGTCGCGTAATCCTACTTGACGTTCTGCCCGACTGGCGAAGTCATTCGACCCGAACGGTGGAATTGGAGCGTCGCGTGTCGGCGACGCGCACCATCGTTGACGCGGCATTTAGACCCTTCAACCTCTGCATAAATAACCTAGAGATCCGTGAGCGCGGCGGAAAGCTGGATGTGGCAATCGATTTATTCGTGACAAACTAGCAGGAGGTTCGCCATCAATTCCAACCGATTTGCATTGTTGGCCAGCCGCGTTGGAAACTCATGACGCTTCCGAGATCTTTTAAGCTCCTGCGATCGGCGCGACCAAAGGAGTTGTCTGAGGCTTAGGAACGGACATGCGATCGGATATGTCGCAAAATCGGATAGGCCATTCTTGATCGAGCCATATAGTGGCTACGTCAATGGTGCAGCAACGCCTTCGACCAAATCAGGTTTTTCCCACCCGCCGGTTAAAATACGAACACATCGGATGTCAGATCGGCGGATGTCAGGTCTGGCGTTCCGTCGCCGTCTTTGACCAAAAATCGATCGTCCCCGATATCTATTCGCACCCGACCATTGCCCAGGTCTGAAAAGATCAAGTCACCGTAAGTGACACCGAAGTCGGTCAGATCGATCAGATCGTCGGCCAAGTCGAAATCCAGCGCCCGATCGTATTCTCCGTCATCAACAAAGACAAAGACGTCACTGCCTTCACCCCCGCGAAGCCGGTCTGCGCCGGCGCCGTCAATCAGCCGGTCCGCTCCACCGCGCCCGATAAGCAGATCGTTGCCTGCCTTTCCTTTCAGGATCTCGTTCAAATCCGTTCCCCTGAACCTTCCACCCGCGGACGAGGCGACGAGCATATTGGTTCCGTAGTCATCCGCGGTACCCACCAGCAGCATCCGCTTGGCGAGCGTTTGATAGTTGTCGCCCACCGGGTCGGCGACAAATGTCAAGTCCTCGCCAACCTGTGCCGGGCCGACGAGAATTCCAGCCAAGTAGTCCTGACCGTCGATTTCCTGATAAATGCCAGACCCTTGAAAGCCGCCCGCCATTTCGACGCCGTCGACAACCCAGACGTCGTTGGCTTCGGTACGGTTTTTCAGGACAATGTCCTGAAAGGCGTTGGGCGCGATAGTGGCATCGTATTCGCGCATGTTTTCGCCGTCTTCCGACCGGCT
This sequence comes from Rhodobacter sp., assembly GCA_030065095.1. Taxonomy (GTDB): domain Bacteria; phylum Pseudomonadota; class Alphaproteobacteria; order Rhodobacterales; family Rhodobacteraceae; genus JASJCA01. The sequence continues at coordinate 22,014 of JASJDP010000024.1, read as the reverse complement.
GTAGGCGGTAATCAAGAAATCGCCCTGCGCCTCATTGGGGTCGGCGTAGATCACCATCCCCATCCTGTTGCCTGCGTCGACGCCGGTCGAGATAAAGGCGATTTCGTCCGGCCCGGCTTTGTCCAGGTCCCGCGCATTCGCATTGCCGATGGTTTCGTCAACAACGAACGGCGCCTGTTCGTTGTCCGTGCCCTGGCCGTGAATAAAGGTGAGCTGCGTGCTCAAGCCGGTACCGTCCTCCTCGATCCGGAACCTGCTGTCCGTCAAGTAGACACCGTTGCCGAGATGAACCGCGCCGGCCTCTTTCAAGCCGTTTAGGGGCGCGCTTTCATTGCGTGGCGCGCCGATCATCGCCGCTGCAAAATGTGCGCCTCGAGTTGCCGTCGTTACGATGTCCATTCCGAGCCCTTAACTAGATTGTGTACGAACCGGCTTTCCGGTCCGGATGTCGACAAGCCAACGGGGCCAGCGTCATTCAAGCCAAGTGCCCCCATGCACCGACGCGCATCCGTTGCATGGTTTCATTAACCATGTTGCATTTGTTCTTGGCTCTATTGTGGCGCTGAAAGGAAGGACTTGGGCGGGGGCGGGGCAATTTTCTGCTCAAGAGCAGTGTGGCCTCTGGATCAGGTGTCCAACAAAGCGTTCGAAATGGTGCGCCCACCCATCGGAGGCCGTCGCCTTTCACGTATACCGAATGAATGACACCTGGACATTCACTGCACTGCATCCGACGACCGGGCGTGGGCTCTCTCGGGCTCCTACAAGACCGAGCCCCATGGGGCAGCTCCCGATAACCGAAAGGCGTGACCATGATCCCAGGCGGTTGATTCCCCGTTGAATTCGAAAAGAAATGGATGCCCGGCCCAGGATCGCCATGAGATTTGGATGATGCCGCGATGCGTCGGTCAACTCTTCAGTTCTGACCCAGCGATGGATCGCATCATCAGGGCGGTCGCGGCTGTATAGAGCGCGGGGCGAACATCGGCGTCGCCTGCCTTCGAGATGCGGCCTGGATGGTCCGTCTCCCCGGATTGGTAGCGCCGTGGGGTCATGCTCCGGCTGGGCGCGTCACGTTCGCGGGATCATCCTACCAGCGGCCTGCAAACGAGACCTCGAATTCGATCTCATCAAGATGCGGTTTAACGGCTTCGAAGTGGCGGCTCGCGGCGTCGCGCCAGGACGTGTTGCGCCCGTTGGCGCTCTGGGGCTGCAATAGCTCGACCACGGACGGCATCGACAGGTGCCAGCGCGATTGCACCCCGGTGTTCTGGAACCTCTTGAGCTGGCCGTCGGCACAGGCCAGCGCCGCGGTGTCGAACTCTGGCTTGCCGATGACGACGCTCTGCAAGGCATGCCGATCCTTGCGCAGCCGTGCGCCCTTGGCCGCGTCACGCTCGCGTGTCGTGCAGCGCGTGTTGGCAATTTGAACCAGCCGGGCGTGCGGGTTCAGACCAGCCTCGGCAAGACCGGCGAAAGCGATCCGCACGCTTTGGATGCGCCGGTCAAACTGCCCCGGGTAAAGCGTGTCGAACATCTCGTCCGTAAGTTCGAAATAGGCCTCGCCCTGCGCGGCGAGCGCCTCGACCACGGACCGTTCCCCGCCAAGATCCTGCACCTCGCTTAACGCAAACTGCACGCTGGAGATCTGGCTGTCCTGCTGCAGAATGGACCGGATATAGGCCGCTTCTAGCCGTTCCACGTCCAGGGCCAATCGATAGGGGGCGTTCAGCTGCTCGATCCCCGATCCCAGACTGGTCGTGCGCAAGAACGACCCACCGTTGGTCTCGCCCGTTTCATCATTGTAGAGCCGGGCCAAGAGCTTGCAGAAGTCCTGTGTCACGGACCACTCCTCCGCCATGAGCGCCTGGAGATCGGTGACGATGGCATCGTATGTCGCCGCTGTCCCGAACGCCCGCGCGCCCGCATCCTTAACGGCTTGGGCGGCTTCCAGTTCGCGCGCGAGATTGGCGCGGACCCGCTTTTCTTGAGTGAGGGAGGCCTTGGCCTTCTCGAGCTCGGCGCGCGCTGTCGCGACTTTGGTGGAGTACTCGACCGTCTTTGCGGTCAACTCGACGAGATCCTTGCTGTTCTTTATGGCCTCTCTCTGGTCGTCATCCAGGCGCGCGTCGTCCGCTGTCTGACCAAGAATGGCCGCGACGCTGATCACGTCCCCCATGGGTATGTTTGCGCCACCGTTCGAGAAGCCGTAGATCACCGGGATGCCGGATTTGACCAGGCCCGCAATGCGGTAGGTGCCGCGCATGACGCTCGACACCAACACGCGTCCGATGAGATAGCCGCGCTTGATCAGGTGCGCCGCAAAGACCAGGCCATAGTCGACAAGCACGTTGGCGACATGGTTCGTCAGGATCGCGCTGGCGCCAGCGAGATTGGCCTCTTTGACCTCGACCTCCTTTTGTGCGGTCGCGATCACCAGTTCCTGCAGCGCCGAGGATCGCCCGGCCTTCTCAAAGGACTGTTCCCGGAGCAGCGCGGCCATGACGGCACTGTCTCCCTTCTCGAGATTGGCCTGAAGCCGGCTGCTCGTGGTTTTGAGGTTGGCAATGTATTGCTTGGCCGAGCGGGCCACCGTCATGAAGTCGAGCCGCGCCTCGGGTTCTTCCTCGTCCTCGTACTCGGCACTCCGCAGCGTCTGAGCCGCCTTGCCTGCGAGCTGGAGCTGCCTGGGATCGATCGGCGCCTCGAGAAGCGGGACGGACATCGGCTGCCCGTCGATATCCAGCCACTGCCGAAGGGCCGCGAGCCGCGTCTCGATCACGTCGTAGAGGTCGCGCATCTCTTGATTGTAGGGCGGCAGGAAGCCCGTGAAGCCGTCGGCGGATGCCTCGCCCAAGGTTGGGTTGCCCCAGGGTTGGTTGCCGAGGATCTCAAGCGTCTCGGAAAGCTCATCGCGGAAGAACTGCTTGGCGGCGAGATAGATCGACTTTGCCGTCTGCAGGGTTTCCTGCGTCTGCTCTTTGTAGGCCGCGTCGCCTGCGGCGATCATGACCTCGAGATACTGCCGGATCGTTGCCTGCTGGTAATAGAACGGGTAGTCCTGCGCGATACGGTCTGGGTCGATGATCACCTCACCGGTGTCGAAGCCCAAGCCGTCCTCGGGCGCGATGGCCCCAACCAGCGGGACGACGCGCCAGGGGGCGTCCGCTTGCGGATCGAAGATTTTGGCCAGCCACGCCAGCGCGTCGTCATACCTGCCTGTCCGGGCATAGCCCGCCGCAATCGCAGCGGGGATGTGGTAGAAGATCTCCCATCCATACCCGCCATAGGCTGCGTCGAAGTCGAAGAAGGTGGTGGGCGCGCGCGCGGGGTCGAGATTCGAGCTGTCCTCGGGATACACCTTTGCGAGCGTCTCCTCGAAGGCGGGCACGAAGGTCCCAAGATCTTCGACCAGAAGCTGGTTTTCCCACTGAAAGAGCGTCTCGCATCCGCCAGGGCGCGGCATCGTCTCGGCCAGCCGTTCGATCGCGGAGGAGGAGTTGAGCAACAGGAAGGACTCGGCGATCGGTGCCTGCTCGTCGCTGAAGACGTGTATGAAATTCCGGCTGCCATGCGCCCCTTCAAGCGCCCAGCCTGTATCTTGCTTGACATCACGCGCCCGCAACACGAATTGGCCGGGCGTCCCAATCGCGTCAACGATACCGTCTCCGGATTTGGGTTGCGCTTCACGATATTGCGTAACGCCTCCGAATGTCATCGTCAGTACCATTGGCGGGAAGATCGCCTCGATCCGTGTTGTGACCGTGATCCGGGTTTCTTTTCCGACGGCAACACGCCAGCTCTTTGGCAACTCGATCGTCCCGGAGAGGCGCTCGTCCCGCAGGTGCAGGGTTGATGCCGTCATGCTTTGGTTGAACTTCATGTCGGGAATATCGTCGATGTAGATCGGGGTCTGACGCCCGACGAGCGTGCCGGTAAAGCTGTCCTCCTCTCCGTCCGGGCCCCTGTAAGATAGCTCGATTTCGAGTTTCAGGTGGACAGGCCGGATCTCTTGGACATGCTCGAAAACGCCATAGGCATCCGGGCCCGTTTTCGGGGTCAGCCTGCGGACGTAGACACGATCGCCCAGATTGATGTCGACAGCGAAGGATCCCAGGCTGTCGCTATCGTACACAGATGGGTGGAATACGATGGCGGTTTCGTCCCCGCCCGACCAGTATGTTTCGATCGAAACATTCGTGGTGTAATAACTTTCCGTTAGGGAAATCGCATCTTCGACCGTGACGGTATAGGTGTCCGCGACGCAGGCATCCTCTGATCGCGGTCTCGGGAAGACACTGTCGTACCTGGCAGGTGCGGCTTCATCGATGCTGGTGTCGAGATTGGCATCGCCAATCAAGATCGCATCCGACCACTCGGTTGCGAGCCGAAGTTGCAGCGCGGTTTCACGCCGCGTGCCGTCCAGATCCGTCAACGCAAGCCCGAATGTGACGTGCATCACATCCCGCGTTTCGGTCTCACTTTCGCGCACCTGCCCTGAGCCAAAGCTAAACATGCCCGTCAGTGTGGCCGGGTGATAGGTTGTCGTCAGCTCGGGCCTGGCGCCTTTCCAGACAAACGCGCCATCGATGGCAAAGGGGGCCACCCCATCCATCGTCTCAGCGAAGAGTGCAGGCGTGTGCATCGGCCCGGTCAGCGCGTTGTTGTCGCAGCGCATGTAACGGGGGTGCAGGAACCACGACACCTCCTCGCCGGTGTCGAGCTGCTTGCGCCGCTCCTCGAGTTCCAACCAGAAGACGTAGTAGCGGTTGCGGAAGAAGCAGACCGTTACGTCCGAGAAAATCTCATGCGTCTTCGGGATGACCACCTCTTGCCAGAAGGTCCAGTCCAGCGCCTTGAGGTAGTGAGACGGGTCGTTCAGTTCCGCAATGGTTTTGAAGTCCGCCTCGAGCTTGCGATAGAAAAAGCGGCCCGGCTCCCATTGTGCGCGGGCCAGGAGGTGATAGGTCGCGTCGCCCGGTACGGCGCCGCCGCGGTGCCGGTCCACATAGAGGCTACAAAGGCTCAGGTCGCAGCACTTGGCGACCCCGGCCATATAGGTGTTCACAGCGGTTTCGACCGCATCCTCTGTGAGGTCCTTGCCGCTGACGGCTTGCAACAGCTCTTCGAATTGCGGCGACGTGATGTAGCGCAGATCGGGCTCGATATAGTTCTGCGGGTAGAGCAGAAGCTTTTGGTTCGCCTCCCACTGCCGATACTGCTTGTCCAATTTCCACTGAGCGGAGAGCGCACTGCGGTCGCGGAACTCGACCCCGGGCTCGTCGCCGCTCAATGCGCGGTCGATGTATAGCTGCAGCGAGCTGATTGCTTCGACAAGGCGACTCGTCGGAACGGCGCTCGTGACGTTTACGTCGAGGAGCAGGTAGCGATAGAGCTGCTCTGTGTCCGTCACCTCGCGCGCAAGCGCCGTATCCGGCGCGACGATGCTGCGCATGTAGGTGCCCACCAACGCGTCGCGCCGCACCTCGGCATAGGCGTTCTCGAACGCTGCAACCTGATCACCATCCTTGAACCCTGAGAGGCCCGCCTGCGCGGCCGCTGCGGCGGCGGCCCAATCGCCCTGCTTGTCCGAGTTCGCGACCTCTTTCAGCGCAAGAAGATCGGACGCCCCGATACATAGGTCCTGCGCCAGCCGCAGGTGACGCGCCACGCACTCGACTGTTGCGATGTCGGTCGCCACAGCGCCGGGGCCAACGATAGCCTCGACCAGGGTGAGCGCATCCTCTGTCGGTGCGCCAAGCAGGATCGCCATCGCATCGATGCACGCTGCCCGCCAAATCTCAAACTCCTCGGGGGGCGCATCCGCCTGAGGCCAGCCTTCGTTGGCGAGCGCCAGATAACCCCGCCATGCCGCATCCGACGCCGCGCCCACCTGAATGGTTGCGAAAGCGCGAAGATGGAAGAGCTGCCCAAGCTTCAACGGAGCCGGGCCGGAGGGGTCACCCGAACCCGGCGCTAGCCAGTGTGGGGTATTCGCGATCATCCAAAGCTCGACATCGCCGAGGCCGAGCGCATCGACGGCTCCGGCATGACGGCGCAGCTCCCGCAGCCAGTGAAGCGCGCCTTGATCCTCTGGTCCCGCCGAAAACCTGTGGATGAGCTCGAAGCCGGTTGTCTGCGCCCACAGGATCAAGGGGCCTGCGCCAGCCTCGTTCAGCCCACTGCTCAGGGACGCGACATGGCCCTCAAGCACCCGCAGCTGCGCATCACGCCCGCGCTCCAGTTTCGTGGCCAAGCGGCTCAACCGTGTTGCGTTCTCGCCGACGCCGAGATCGATGCCCTGCGACTGCGCAAGAAAGCCGTCCAGCGCGGCAACGATCTCGGCGCGCGTTGCGTGATCACGGAAAATGCCGTTTGAATCCAAGAGGCCGCCCTCTTGGCTCAGATGCGACACCAGATCGACCAATGAAATCTGCACCATGCGACCGTCGGGTGCGTCCCAGATGTCTGAGCCACTGAAGAGTGCCGCGGTCACGCCCGCCGCACCGATCAGCGCGGCAAACCGTTCCAACCACGCCCGGTCCTCGTCACTTGCGCGGAGGCCCGTTTCGGGTGTGTCCGACAGAAGGAAAAGCAGCGTGTCCGGCGAGATGTCCGCCGACGCCATCCACTGCGACAGCCCAATGAGTTGGTCCAGCGCGTCGCACAGGGCGCCCGTTTCCTCGGGTGTGTCGTTGCGCCCGACAAGTGCGGTCCACAGCCCGGTGTCGAGCTGCGTCAAACCGCTGACACGCGCGACGAGGCGCATCCCTTCCAGGATCGGCCAGCCCAGCATGCGGAACACCGTTCGCAAGCGGTATAGCCCGCCCAGTCCGCGGTCATCGAGGCCAGAGGAGACAGCGAACGCCGGGTCGAGCGCCTCGGTCAAGACCCCGAGTTCGACGGTGGTGAGCCCCAGCCCGCGTTTCAGCACAGTCGCAAGGTCGGCATCCGTGACTGGCGTTGAACCCACGGCGAGTGTCGCCCTCAACGCTGGTGCGTCCGGCCCGAAAAGCTGTCGCAGGAAGGATATCTCGGTCTGCTCGAGGCCTGCCACACTCTCATCGCCATCCAGCACGATACCAGATCGCCAGTAGGGACAGATTGTCCCGAAGAGCGCAGCATATTCATCGACCTTAAGGTTGAAGCTCTCCTGCAGCACCGCGAACCCTGCAAGCAGGCGCAAGCCGGTCTGCGTAACGTGCCGCCGCGGTAGGGTGTCAGCGTCCGCCGTGCTGTCGACGGCCGCACTCGCGCCGGGCAGGGCCAGGATCCAGTTTAGCTGGTGGAACGCCAAGCCGGTGCCATGGTGAAGCCGCGCAAGGTAGTTCAATGACCGCAGGTCTGCCTGGCCAAGTGGAGCACCGTTGATCTGGACGATCCGTGCGTCCCCTTCACCTTCGATATCAAAGGGTTGCGTGTTTCCCAGAAAGGCGGTCGCGTAGTCCGCCTGTGCCAAGACGCCGCCACCCTCTTGCTCGACCACATAGAGGCCCAAGAGCTGCACCAACGCGCCAAAGTCGAGATTGAGGATGGATCTAAGATAGGGCACCGCACTTGCGCTGGCAGTGTCTTCGACGTCGTATAGCCCGCCAAGCGTCGGCACCCGCCGCGCGGCGTCATTGCCTGGCCCTTCGCAAAGCAGCGAGACTTCGCTTCCGTCACCCGATGCCATTGCTGTGTTGCCGGTCAGACCCAACAGCCCCGCCTGATCCCAGGCCAATCGGAACCCGCCTGACAGCGGAAATTGGTCTATACGTGTCTCCGCGTAGACGCTGTTGAGCGTGGCCCCACCGGTCTTGCCAAGGGAGATCCGCGTCGTCTCAGCCTGGTCGTCGAATGGCAAGGCGACCGGGCAAAAGCTGCGGGTGAAGTCCACCTCGCCCAGGGCGTCCGTCAGCACTTCGTTGACCAGGGCAATCGTCGGCATCTCTTGTTTGAGATGTGTCTCCGACAATGCGAGCCGTGCAAGGTCCGGGCGCCGCGCTTCGAGCCGGTAGGGCCCCTTGGCCGGCGGACGGATCCCAATGGCCTGATCAAGACCGGTCGCAATCCGGTAGAGGTGACGGAGATAGGCGGCGGGCGATTGTGCCGACTGCAAACTGCTTGGGTCGGCATAGGCTTGCGCGTCCTGCGCAACAAGCGCTTGCTCGAACTCCGGCGTCAGGTTGGACCGCGTGTAGCGGAGCGCCTGGTTCATCGGGTCCTTCATGGCGAGCGCGAGGCGCATCAGCCGGTAGCTGCGCAGCGCTTCGCGCCGTGCCTCGCGCATCAGCGCAGCAGTCTCTTTGCGAGCCTCTGCAGATCCGTCGCGCGCTGCCGCCACATTCACGGCATCCACCGTCGGGAAGGCCGCCACGCGGGCTGCCGTGTCAAACCCGAACGCGTCGATCTTCGCCTTCAGGCTTGCGGGACAGGTGAGCGCGGCAATTCGTTGATAAAGCGGCTCCTCTGCCAACTGCGCGAAGTTGATCTTGTCGCGCCTGGCGCGTCCATTTCGGCGCAGGGCGCGCTTATCGGGCGCCGCCGCCCGGCTCGTTCCTATGGCCGCTTGCCGCGCAATGCGCGCAAATCCCGGAGTCTCTGCACCGGGCACTTGCTTGCCTGTGAAGATTTCCACGAAAGCTCCGATCTGTGACTTGGATTCAAGGGGTGTGAATGCGGTCGTATGAATCTGCTTTAGCGGAGAAGCGTGAATTCTGACAATCGCTTTGGTAGAAAATGGTAACTCAGTCGCCAGGGCCCTGCCGCTCCCGCACGCAATGTCGGCGGTGGACCGTCGAACTGCCTAAGAGTTGTGCACATGTGTTCAATCAATCGCGCGAAGACGCCGTCGCCTGTACCGTGAGGCCGTCGTTCGCTGCGGTGTACCTAATTCACGAAGTGGCCTCTGTACCGCCGCTGCCGCAGTTCCCTCGGCGATGCCCCGCACCAGCGTGACAGCGACCAGGTTTTGCCGTCGCCATCGACCGCCACGAAGCCGCGCCAACGCCCACGGGCAAGCAGATACCCCCCTCGTTCCAGGCCGCAGCGATGTTCGCCAGCGAATCTGAGCTTTTCCGGCAAGGCCGGAACGTCGCCGTCAGCGCGCACCGAGGGTGCGCACCGTCAGCCCCTTGGCGCCTTTATAGATGAAGGCGTTGAACGGATTGCCGCCGAACCGCTCTCTGTGCAGCCTTTCCAATGCTTGCCCGACCAGCTTCGGGTCGCCCGGGGCGTCGATGATCCAGAAATGGTCGCCGGACTGCCATTGCGACATGTCAAGGCGCGGGAGTTCCGAGGCGTTTTGAAACCGCTGATGCAATTCGTCGTTGACCCGCGCCCAAAGGATTGCGCCCACGGGGCCGGGCAATACCTCTTCGGTCCCATGTATCGTCATCGGTTTGCGAAGTATGGCATATTGTCCAAGCGCCAGAGCGGGCATCAGCTTGACGTAAAGCACATGCCCGGGCAATTCGCGATACCGCGGGTCCGAACAGAAGACCGACATGATCTGGCCCGCATCAGCCCATTTCTGCTCTGGCGTGCGATTGTCGGGCAATTCAACCTCGATCGCGCCGGGATTGGCGGTGTGGTCATTCATGATGGCTGGGATCCTTTCCAAGAGGCCGGGCGGCGAGAAAGGCCGCGTGGCTTTGCCGGGCGGCGGCGAACAGGCGCTTGGCGTCTGGCTTGTTGAAAAAATATACCGGTATCACGGTCACGCCGGGCAGTTCGAACGGGTGGAACAGGGCGCGCCTCAGGGCGGCGGCGCGCAGCGCCCAGCGTAGCGCCAGCGAGGACCTGCGTCCGGGCGAGCCGCGGATCAAAAGCAATGCCGTGAATGTTTCGCTTTGCATCAGCCCGCTATGCAGCAATTCCTTGTCACTGGAAATGCGCGTGACGTCGGCCCAGGCATAGTGCGCGGCCTGGTCGTTCGTGGACACGGTGATCCCGTCGGGCTGAATGATCACGGCATAGCTTTCCGCCTCACCCGTGGAAATGGCCGACTGGTATCTGCGCAGGCCGCGCAGCGCGCGTGTGATGACGACGAGCGCAACCAGCGATGCGATTGCGAAAATATAAAATCCCGGTCCCCAGGCCTGGCCGCGAACGGGGCTTCCGAGCCATTCCACCAGCGTCCAGGCTGCAAACGCAAGGGCAACGGCGATCAAGCCCCAAAGCATGAATATCTGAACTCTCAGGTTTGCCAGATCAATATGGAACTCTTGCTCGGAATTGATTGTTGACATTCAGAAAGGCTCTGCCTTGAGTTGCGGTTACCATGTAAAGGATTCGGGATTTATCCAAAAGACATAATTGGGGGGACAGATTATGAGCGGTGGGGGAAACGGTGCCGGCGGCGGTGGCGGCAATGGTGGCGGTTCGGAAACAAATCAAAGCGGATGCAGTTTTGCTGACGAATTCGCCGATGCGTTCTGGGATACTCTAGACGACTATACATTTGATAATTTTCTGCAGGAACTGCTTATCAACGCGATCGGCGGCGGGCTTGCCAAGGCTTTGTCGGCCTATTTCAACGCAGTTGTCGGGGCGACGGGGTCGGCCGTCGACGTGATCTCGGACATCACCGGCGGGGCTGCGGCGGGCTATACCGGCGGCGCAATCCAGGAAGGCGCAGACGGATTGTCTGCCGCCGAGGCGGGGGCCATTGCCATATCGGTCGCCGTCGGTGCGGCGATTGGCTATGCAGCCAGCGGACCGTTCGTCTTCGCCGGCGCAGTGATCGGCGCCTCCATTGCGGGCGCGCTGGCGGGTATCGTTGCCGATGCCTTCGATGCCGCCCAGGCGGCCTACGATCAGTGCCTTGAGGAAGAACAGGAACAAGAGCCAGAGCCGACGCCACCGGACGGCCCGCTGGAATGCCCGCCCGTCTCGCCGCTGATCATCGACCTGGATGGCGACGGGGTCGAGACGCTCGCTTTGGACGGTTCGACCACGTATTTCGATCTGGACGCCGACGGCACGGCCCAGCGCACCGCATGGGTTGCGCCGGACGACGGGCTTCTGGTGCTCGACCGCAATGCCGATGGGCAGATCAACGACATCACCGAGCTTTTCGGCAGCCAGACCGAGGACGGGTTTTCCGAACTCGCGCGCGAGGACAGCAACGGCGACGGCGTGATCGACGCAAACGACGCCGTATTCGCCAATCTGCGTGTCTGGAAAGATGCCAACAGCGACGGCATCGCGCAGGACAGCGAGTTGCTGACGCTGGCCGAGGCCGGCATCACATCGATCGATCTGAACGCGACGGAGGAAGACTATACCACCGACGGCGGGCAGGTTTCCCATTCCAGCACCGCGGCGCTTGCAGGCGGCGGCACGGCCGAAATACTGGATGTCTGGTTCGACAACAACACGGCGCAGACCGCATCTCCGGACGCCCCCGATATCAGCACCCAGGCCAGGCGTCTGCCCGGGCTGAAAGGATCGGGTCTGGTCGACGATCTGCAATTGGCGATGGATCAGGATCCGGCGCTGCTGGAGGCTGTGCGCGATTTCCTGATCGATGCGCCCGACATGTCCGGCGCCGAGTTTCGCGCCCGGTTCGAAGAGCTGCTGACGCAATGGGCGGGCGCCGAAAACGTCGATCCGGCCTCGCGCGGGCAGTGGGCCGATGGCCAGCACCTGGCCGTGCTCGAAGCTTTCTACGACTATGAATACCTGCAGCTGACCGGCGTCAATTCCGGCAAATCAGAACCCGGACCGAACGCGGCATACGTCATCGAGCAGCAATACCAGGAACTGCTCGACGGCTATTTGACTCAATTCTCGGCCCAGATGACGTTTTCGTCGGTTCTGCTGGCGAACGATCTGGGATTCGAGGGAGATCCGCGCGCCGACGCATTTGCCCAAAGTCTTGCCGACGGCACCGGGCTGTATTTGGGCCAACTCGTCTTTGACGAGGCCCTGAACCGCGTTTCGACGGCCAGTGCCGAGACGGCGATTGCCCTGATTGTCGAAAACCTGCCGAGCGACGGTCAGATTGCCTATCTCGACAGCACGCTCAGCCGGCTGGTTGGGCTTGAACATCAGAACTTCGGTAGCGACGAGGCGGCGTTCAGGGCCTGGCTGGAGGAACAGCTTGCCGGATTGACCGACGCGGGCCTGCGCGAGGTTGCGGTGAACATCGCGCTGGGGAATGCAGTGGTGCAGGGCGGCGACACTGCCGAGTCGCTGGTGGCGGGGGACGAAAAACCCGAGCTTCTGGTCCGGCAGCCCGTACCGATCACTTCGATTCTTGCGGGCGGCGCAGGGGACGACACGCTCAACGGCGAAGCCGGCGGCGATATCTACGTGTTCCAGCCCGGCGACGGGAACGACGTCATCTTTGACGACTTCTTCGCCGGTCTCGGCGGCTACGGGTCGGGCACGCTGGTCGACACCTACGGGTTTCCTTTGGACGACGAGGTCGACAATCCGTATCTGACCGCACCCGACAAGATCGTCTTTTTGGGCCGCACCTTCGATCAGGCGGTATTCGACACCGACGGCTCGGACCTTTTGATCTCGTTCAACGACGGGTCCAGCGACAGTGTGCGCATTCAGAACTTCTTTGCGTTCTCGCCGGGCCAGACCATCGACTATGCCCAATATCCGGACGGGCTTTATAATCAGGTCGAGCTGTTCCTGTTTGCCGATGGTCCGAAGACACTGGCCGAGATTTCCGCCAGCGATGGTGACGACCTGTTATTGGGAACCCCGGGCGACGACGTTCTGGCCGGCGGTTTGGGTGACGACGAGATGCGCGGCGAAGCAGGCCGCGACATCTATGTGCACAATGCCGGCGACGGCGACGACGTTGTCGTCGAAACCTTCAACAGCGGCACGGATTTCGACAAGGGCGAATTCCTGGGCGACCGTATCCTGCTGGGTGACTACCAACTGTCCGATCTGACGCTTACGCGTTCCGGCGACGACGTGACGCTTGGCTTTACCGGCCCCGCCGGTGGCAGCGTCACGGTCCTGGGCCAGGGCATTTCGCTGTCTCTGGGCAGCTACAACGACGGTGCGGTCGAAGGCGTGCAATTCGCCGACGGCCAGATCGTGCGCATGGACACGGTCGATATTTTCCTCAATGGCGATCCGACCGGGGCGCTTTATACCAACACCTTCACAACCGCCGATGCGGATGCCGGCGGCATTGTGAACGGCAACCAGATCGGATCGCGCGCCAACGACGTTTTCATTGGCGGAACCGAGGTGGTCACCTTCAACGGCGGGTCGGGTCACGACACCTACATCCTGCATGACGGCGACAGTCTGTTCACCATCGAAGACAGCGTCACCACGTTCTCGACGATCAACGAGTTCGAGGATGACGAAGACACCCTGATCCTGCGCGGCATTTCCTTCGACGAGTTGACGTTCCATCGCGAAGGCAACGACATGGTGATCCTGCGCGGCGGGGTCGAGGTCTTGCGGTCGATCAACCAGTACCGCGACAACTTCACCTTCGGAATCGAGCGGCGCGATGGCGTCGAACTGATCATCGACCAGGAAGGCAACACGTTCGAGCAGCAGGATTGGGAAGCACTGACGCTGACCGTCGGCACCGATGGCGACGACTTCGTGCGCGGCATCGACTACATCCTCAACGACGATACCGTCTACTACAACAGCGATACCTACCAGTTGGGTCTCGGCGACGACGAGATCGACGACCAGAACGGATCTGAAACCTACCTCTACAGCCTTGGCGACGGCAACGACACGATCACCGATAGCGACAGCTATTTCAGATACGATCCCGGCAACGACACCGATCGCCTCGTCCTGACCGACCTCAATCTTGAAGACGTCGAACTGCGCCGTGTCGAATATTTCGGTGGCGAAGAAGAGGGGCCCGGATTTGGCTCTTTCGCTTTGGAGGTCGTCGCGTTGGCCGATGGCGGTTCGGTCCTGATCACCAACCAGTTCATCGACGAGCTGGGAGGTCTGGAAGAGATCGAATTCGCAGATGGCACCATCATCGACCGCGAACAGATCGCCGAGTTGACGGTGCAGTACGGCACCGAATTCGAGGACTTCCTCGAAGGTCCCGGCAAGGTGCGCGGGCTTGGCGGCGATGACGAGATCGAGGCCTTCGGCGGCGATATTCACGCGCTTTACGCATCCGGAGAAGGCAATGACTCTCTCTACGGGGTCAACGTTCTGGAATTTCTCGACATTGATTCAGATGGCGTGCGCCTTGTCCGCAGCCCGGCGGACGAACTGCTGATCGAAATCCTGGCGACCGGCGAAGTTCTGACGGTCAGCGAGGGCTTCGGCGGGCCGGGTCCCGGGCCGGGGCCAATTCCCCAGCTGGCCGCGACTATCGAGCCCGGTGATTTCGGCACGGAATTCCTGAGCGAAATTCGCTTTGCCAGCGGCGAGATCTGGGATGCCCTGCGCATTGCCTCGGAAATCGAAATCCCGACGACCGAGAACGACGATGTCGCGATTGGCACGCTGGACGATGACCTGATCAATGGCGGCGGCGGCAACGATCTGGTCGACGGCGGCGACGGCGACGACCGGCTGAGCGGCGGCGAAGGCAACGACACGGTGCTGGGCGGTGAAGGCCAAGACCTGATCCTGCTGTCCCCCGACGACGTGACCGTGGACGGCGGCGTCGGGCGTGACACGCTCAGCGCGGCCGATCAAACGGGTCCGGTCATCATCGACCTCGGGCTGGGAACGGCAGGTACCACAACGGTGCTGGGCATCGAAGATCTGGTTGGATCCGGTGGCGACGACACCCTGATCGGCGATGACAACCCCAATCGGATCGAAGGCGGCGCGGGCGCCGATGATATCCAGGGCGCGGGTGGCGACGACACGGTGCTTGGCGGGCTTGGACCCGACACGATGGACGGCGGGGCAGGCACCGATACCGCCTCTTATGCCACCAGCCTGGGAGGTGTGACGATCGCACTTGACGGAACGCCCGGTCAGCGTGGTGATGCAGAGGGTGACGTTCTGAGCAACTTCGAGAACCTCGAAGGGTCGAACTATTCCGACGAACTGACCGGTGACGACAACGCGAATGTGATCGACGGCCTTGCCGGTAACGACACGATCAACGCCGCTGGCGGCGACGACGACGTGTCAGGCGGCGCAGGCAAGGATGACATCGACGGCGGCGAAGGCAGCGATACGGTCGACGGCGGCGCTGGACGCGACGATCTTTCTGGTGGCGAAGGCGACGACGAGCTCGTTGGCGGCGAAGGCAACGACACCATCGACGGCGGCGAAGGCAGCGACAGCTACATCTGGACCCGCCTCGACGGCGATGACCTGATCCTCGACAACGGCGCCTCGACCGACACCGACACCCTGTTCCTTCAGGGAGTAACGCTTTCGGAAGTCGGCTTCCTGCGTCTGGGCGACAGGCTGCACATCATCGTGCAGGGTGGCGAGACAATCCGGATCGAGGATCAGTTCGCCGGTGCGGGCATTGAAGAGATCCGTTTTGACGACGGTACCGTTGTCACCCGTGCAGCATTCGAAAGCCAGGCGCAGGTCCTTGCCAACCAGGCACCGATCGCCTTTGCGGATGGCGGGATCACGGTAGCTGCCAGAACGGTCGTGCTGCTGGCATCGCCGCTGGTGCAAAACGACTATGACCACGAGGGCGACGCGCTTTACATCTCTTCTGTTCAGGATGCGGTCGGCGGAACCGTCAGCCTGAATGCCGATGGCGACGTGGTCTTCACAGCCATTGGCAATTCGGGCCCGGCCAGCTTTTCCTACACCGTCAGTGACGGGGCGGTCGGGAACACCGTTCAGGTCGATTTGACCATCGACATTCCGAACTCAGCGCCGGAAGTGGCAGCACCTCTTGCAGATGTGTCTTCGGACGAGGACCAGCCCGTCGACTTGGCAATCCCGACGGGGACATTCACCGATGCCGATGGCGATCTCTTGACGCTGACCGCGGCTTTGTCGGGCGGTGATCCGCTGCCGGCCTGGCTCGATTTCGACGGCAGCCGATTCACGGGGACGCCGCCTGCGGATTTCAACGGCACTCTCGACATCGAGGTGACGGCCAGCGACGGCGAATTGAGCGTTTCGGATACGTTCTTGCTCGACATCACCCCGGTCAATGACGCACCGACCGTGGCCGCGGCTTTGGCGGACGTGTCGTCGGACGAAGACCAACCCGTCGACATCCTGATCCCCGCCGGGACCTTTGCCGACGTGGATGGGGATGCCTTGACGCTGACCGCGGCCTTGGCGGGCGGAGCCCCTCTCCCGGGCTGGCTCAATTTCGACGGCAGCCGTTTCACGGGCACACCGCCTTCGGATTTCAACGGCAGCCTCGACATCGAGGTGACCGCCAGCGACGGCGAACTGACCGCGTCGGATGCGTTCACGCTCGACATCACTCCCGTCAACGATGCGCCGATTGTCGCCACTCCGCTCGCGGACGTCTCATCGGACGAAGACCAACCCGTGGACGTCCCGGTCCCCGCCGGTGCCTTTGCCGATGTGGACGGAGACGCGCTCACCCTGACGGCGACGCTCGCGAACGGTGACCCGCTTCCGGCATGGCTGGAATTCGACGGAACCCGCTTCACCGGCACGCCACCGACGGATTTCAATGGCAGCTTCGACATCGAGGTGACCGCCAGCGACGGCGAAGCGAGCGTGTCGGACGTGTTTGCGCTGAACATTGCACCCGTCAACGACGCGCCGACGGTGGCCTCGGCGCTTCCGGATGTCTCGTCGGACGAAGATCAGCCCATCGACATCGTGATCCCTGGTGGAACATTTGCCGATGTGGATGGCGACGCGCTCACTCTGACGGCAGCGTTGGCGGGCGGCGATCCGCTGCCAACCTGGCTTGGTTTCGACGGCAGCCGTTTCACGGGCACGCCGCCTGCGGATTTCAACGGCAGCCTCGCCATCGAGGTGACTGCGAGTGACGGAGAGCTGAGCGTCTCGGATGCGTTTACGCTCGACATCGCCCCGGTCAACGATGCGCCAGCCGCAACGGATGACGGTGGCTTCACCGCGACGGTCGGAACCCCGTTGGAAATCGATGTGGCGGAACTGCTGGTCAACGACAGTGATCCGGACGGCGACCTTTTGACCGTAGTCTCGGTCCAGGATGCCAGCGCCGGCAGCGTCAGCCTGTCGAACGGGACGATCTCTTTCGTCCCTGATGCGGCAGGCGGAACGTCGGCGACCTTTACCTACACCATCAGCGACGGCGTCCTGACATCAACCGCCACCGTGACAGTCTCGATCGAGGATGACGGGACCGATCCTTACGAAGGTTGGCAGCAGGGCACCGATGGCCGGGACATCTTCTTCGGCGGATTTTTCTCGGGCGTGCAATATTTCGGCGCCGGCGGCAACGACCTCATCGTCGGTGCCGTTTTCGCGGGCGACGATCTGGCCGGCGGGGATGGCAATGACGTGATCTTCGGCAAGGGCGGGAACGACCGGCTTGATGGCAACGCAGGCGACGACTTGCTGTCCGGCGGATGGGGCAGCGACCGGCTGGACGGTGGAATGGGTGATGATAGTCTTTGGGGTGGCTGGAGCGCAGACACATTTGTGTTTGGAGAGAACAGCGGTTTCGATGACATCTTCGGCTTCGGTGCTGGCGACGTGATCGAAATCGATCGCACGGGACTCGACGATTTTGCCGACATCGAAGCGTCGATCACCCAGCAGGGCCTGAACACGGTGATCGATCTGGGCGGCGGTGACCAAATCCGATTGCTGTTTACCAATGCCGGTGATCTTGACGCCTCGGATTTCATCTTCGTGTAAACAGGCGCATCCGACCGACCGCAGGCCGCCGCAATGACGTTCGCGTTGTTGCCGTGTCCGACGATGCGCCAAGCAACAGGCCTTGTATCGCCACGACAATGGCGACCGGCCTTTTGCCCATCGGTTTGGCCACCTCGCGCCTGCCCAGACGGTAGCTATCAAGCTCGGGAAACTTTGCTCCCAATTGGTGGCCCGCTCGGAAATTGCAGTCACACTAGGCCCCTGCCTTTAGTGCGATCTGCGGAATCGAACGGATAATCTCTTGATTTTATTTGTTTTTCTTGCGCGTTTTGCTGTCGCAGCCAATCTCAATCAGCGACAAACGTCAGACAGCCGGCACATCGGACCCTGCGACCGCCTTTTCACGCGCCCGTCCAATTACACGTTCTCTCCGCACGGCATCGCGCCCGCCGGAGGTGTTCTGGAAAAGCGCCAGACGTTCGTGCTCTTCCAGATCGGGGGGCGTAGTCGCCAGGTCGATGTAGGCGCGTCTGTCCGGATGGCTGAAGATGCGTTCCTGCAGACGGTTCGCCTGCCAGACCCCCCAGCCCAGTCGGGTAAGGTTGCGCACGGTTCGAACCCAATAGCGCGGGTAGAACCGCAGCGGGTTTTCGCGGGGTAATCCGGGCCGCCGGTCGCGCCGGTGCTTGCGCCGCAGAAAACCGCCCTCCATCGGGTGCACGCCATCGAGCTTGTAAGCCAGGAAGACTTCGAGCACCTCGTTGAGGTTGACGCCCTTCTTCTCTTGCGCAGCCGAACGTCGGCAAATTCGCTCCATGTGTTCCGGCGTGTAATAGGTGAACCAGGCGTCGTGGAACGCCTGGTCCCAGTCCGCGTCCGACATCGTTTCGTGATGCGTGACCCGCTGGCAGACGTCGTATTTGTTGTGGTCGGGATCCATCCAGACGCCCTCGGCCAGCAGCTTCTTGTGGTCGGCGGAGCCGGGCAACGGCGTAAGCACCGAGAAATGCAGGATGTCGATCGGCAACTCTTCCTGGATGATCGCGATGTCGCGTTTGATGCTTTCAGGCGTATCGTTCGGGAAGCCGAGAATGTAGCCGGCGATGATCGTGGCCCCGTGCTTTCGCCATTGCTGGATCATGGCGCGGTAGTCGGTGATCTTGTTTTGCCGTTTGTTGGCCGCCACAAGGTTGTCGGGGTTGATGTTTTCAAGCCCCATGAACACGCGCTCGACCCCGGCGCGGCAGGCCTTGTCGATGAAGCCGGGGATCTTGTGGCAGGCCATGTCGACCTGAACCGTCAGCCGGATCGTGTGCCCCTCGACCTCGCGCATATGGATCAGCCGGTCGAACAGCGCCTCCCAGTTCTTGTTCCGGGCCAGGTCGTCGTCCGTGATGAAGAACTTGTGGACGCCTTGGGCGAAGTTCGCCCGGATGATCGCTTCCAGATCGTCCGGCGTGCGGAACCGGCTTTTGCGGCCCTGCACGTTGATGATCGTGCAGAACGAGCATTGATACGGGCAGCCGCGCCCAAGGTCGAAGCTGGTGTAGTTCGCGATGGTCTTGCCGATGGTCGAGACGTCGAGGAACGGGGTCGGCTGACCTTCGAGCGAGGGGAGCGCGTTAAGGTAGTCATACTCGGGCTTCAGCGTCCCGGCATAGGCGTCGCGCAGGACCTCGTCGAGGCGCTGCTCCTCAAGCTCACCGGCGAAGAGCGAGATGCCCATGGCCTTGGCTTCGACGATCTCGGCGGGCTCTTCGTCAAGCATCGCCTTGCAGCCCGAGACGTGGAAGCCACCAAACGCCACCGGCAGACCGGCTTTTAGAAACGGCTGGGCGAGGTCCACGGCGCGCGGGAACTGGTTGGTCTGGACGCCGACGAACATGACGAAGGCACGGCCGCCGTCGCGGCGGATCTTGCGGATGATCCGGTCGGGGCGGACGCGTGTGTTGGTCTCGTCGATGGCTTGCGGACGGATCTCGACGTCTCCGCCCAGGACACCGCGTTGGATGCAATCGTCCAGAAGGGCGTTGATGGCGGCGAGGGTGTTGGACGGCATTACCGAGCGCATCCACTGGATCGGATAGCCATCCGGATCGTAATGGGTCGGCTTGATCATAACCACGTGGAAGCTTTGTTTCGTCACCGCTCCGATCTCAGGGGTTGCCGATCTTGGCGTCAAGTTTGGCACAACGGCGTTTGGCTGGCAATATAACGCCTATCTCGATCCCCGGCGTTGGGATTGACCTGCACTTTCCGACTGGCGCCAAGGCAACCGCTGCCAATCGGGTGCGGCAAGACCGGCTGCGGTCCAGCCGGCCGCCCGCTTGCTTCGTAGGGTCTTCAATCTCGCGTTTCAGCGTCGTTTTGACGGCCTGTACGCGTGCCGCCTGCTGGTCGCAGGCCCCGAGCGCCACCCTTCGCACCACGCGACAAGCGGCCATCTGTGCGCTCCGCATCAAGATCCGACCGTCGGACGGAGGGCCGGCCAGACGCAATGGCTCGGTATTCTCTTGCAGAGCCAAATGAACCGCACAACCCCATATGCCGCGACGAAATCGATGGGTGCGGACACCAGATATGGACTGGTGGCCAAGACATTGCACAACTTATTGGTCCGGGGGCCGCGTAGAGCATCGGGGCAAGCGCGACGCGGAATCAGTCCAAAATCTGCCGTCACGCAGAAATCCGCTGGCGAGTCTGCCTTATCGTTTGGGAAGATTAACCAACCTGGAGTGGACGCGATGTATGGCCCGTTCCCCTATGCGAATCCCTATTTCGCCGCAGCTGTCGAACCCGCGGTGAAGTATCTCTGCACCTCGGTGGCGGGGATGCAGGACATGGCAGCGGTGAAGTACCTTTGCACTTCGGTCGCCGGCATGGGCGGCATGCAGGACATGGCGGCGGTGAAGTACCTCTGCACCTCGGTCGCCGGCATGGGCGGCATGCAGGACATGGCGGCGGTGAAGTACCTCTGCACTTCGGTCGCCGGCATGGGCGGCATGCAGGACGCGGCGGCGGTGAAGTACCTCTGCACCTCGGTCGCGGGCATGGGCGGCATGCAGGACGCGGCGGCGGTGAAGTACCTCTGCACCTCGGTCGCCGGCATGGGCGGCATGCAGGACATGGCGGCAGTGAAGTACCTCTGCACCTCCGTCGCCGGCATGGGCGGCATGGTCGAGCCGGCGGTGAAGTATCTCTGCACTTCCGTTGCCGGTATGGGCATGCAGGAAGCGGGGGGGCTGAAGTATTTCTACGACTCCTTCGCCAACCGGCCCGGCATGCAAGACATGGCTGCGGTGAAGTACCTTTGCACCTCTGTCGCCGGGATGGGCGGCATGCAGGACATGGCGGCAGTAAAATACCTTTGCACTTCGGTCGCCGGAATGGGCGGCATGCAGGATATGGCCGCGGTGAAGTACCTCTGCACCTCCGTCGCCGGCATGGGCGGCATGGTCGAGCCGGCTGTGAAGTATCTCTGCACTTCCGTCGCCGGCATGGGCGAAATGCAGGACATGGCCGCGGTGAAGTATCTCTGCACCTCCGTTGCCGGCATGGGCGATATGCGGGACGCGGCGGCGGTGAAATACCTCTGCACCTCCGTCGCCGGTATGGGCGCGCAAGACATGGCCGCCGTTAAATACCTCTGCACCTCCGTCGCAGGCATGCAGGATATGGCAGCGGTGAAGTACCTCTGCACTTCGGTTGCAGGCATGGGCGGTGTTCAGGACATGGCCGCGGTGAAATACCTCTGCACCTCCGTCGCCGGCATGGGCGATATGCGGGACGCGGCGGCGGTGAAGTACCTCTGCACTTCCGTTGCCGGCATGGGCATGCAGGACATGGCCGCCGTTAAATACCTCTGCACCTCCGTCGCCGGTATGGGCATGCAGGACATGGCCGCCGTTAAATACCTCTGCACCTCCGTCGCCGGTATGGGCGCGCAAGACATGGCCGCCGTTAAATACCTCTGCACCTCCGTCGCTGGCATGCAGGATATGGCAGCGGTGAAATACCTCTGCACCTCGGTCGCCGGCATGGGCGGTATGCAGGACATGGCCGCGGTGAAGTATCTCTGCACTTCGGTCGCCGGCATGGGCGGCATGCAGGACATGGCCGCGGTGAAGTACCTCTGCACCTCCGTCGCCGGCATGGGCGGCATGGTCGAGCCGGCGGTGAAATATCTGTGCACTTCCGTTGCCGGCATGGGCGAAATGCAGGATATGGCAGCGGTGAAGTACCTCTGCACTTCCGTTGCCGGCATGGGCGGCATGCAGGACATGG
>JASJDP010000062.1 GCA_030065095.1 Rhodobacter sp. | reverse complement strand
GCGTCCTACGCCATGAGGCCGGATCCGGTATCCGGCTGGATCGTCGGCCAGGTCAGCCTATTTGACGACATTGGTGCGAAGCGCAGCATCTGACACGATCGGCGGGAAGTGTGAGTTCGCTGCGCTTTTCACAGACGGCTGCTGAACGCCAAAAGCGGACCAACGCTCCGGCGAAGTGGCTCTACACTTTGGTCCATCGCACACCCATGGAAGGCTGATTCCGGGTGTGCCAGGTCACAGCGATTTTTCCCAAAGCCGCCATCTGGAGGTTCCATCGCCGCCCCGAAACTGACCCGCCGTTCGCTGCGTCGCGTTGGAACTAGGAAGGTGCGGGACACACCTGCCTTTTGCTCGTGCATCTATTGCCTGTGCAGAAGCTATTCGCAGCAGCAGCACGAGAATTGTGGCATCGCGGCATACTTCTCCGAAGCGGTCATCCGACGCCGCCCGAGATGGCGAAATCCAAACCGACCCTTCGCTGCGCTCAGATTCGACAAGCAAGGTGCGGACAAAACAATGGACGTCAGACGATGAAATGAACTTGACCCAATCGCCCGATTAGAGAAGCGGACACCTATGTTCTTGGCGAAATCGACTTGGTAACCACGCCGGCCCTCACTGACCGGCTGGCCGTACTAGTCCGCTCTGGGCTCAGAGAACGAAGTCGTCCGCGCCGAGATTGCTGAAGCCGTTTGTGGTGACCTCGATGATCCCGTCGGCGGCGCCGTTGCCGGTGACATCGACATGCACGATCGCCGTGCCGAAGCCTTGTTGCGCTATACGGACCTCGGCCCAACCGGTTCCGGAGAATGCGTCGGTACCGATGAACTCAAGCTCGCCGTACCAGTGGGCGAGTTCGCTGAGGTCGATCAGGTCGCCCTCGGCGGCGCTGAAATCGGTGATGGCGCCCCAGTTTGGCCCACCGTTCTGGATCAGGTCGTTGACGGTGAAAATGAAGGTATCGGCGCCGACGCCGCCGGTCATCGTATCGAAACCCAAACCGCCGTTGATCCTGTCGTTGCCTTCCGCTCCGTTGAGCACGTCGTCACCGAAATTGCCGTCAAGCATGTTGTCGCGGTCGCTTCCGGTGATGGTGTCGTTGCCTTCAGACCCGATGGCGCCTTCGATGCTGTAAAGGCCATCATGTTCGTGGCTGAACCAGCGGCCGGACACAGTCGTACGGCTGGCGCTGCCGGCCTCTAGGTCGATGACAAATCCGTTGCCGGACGTGAAATCCTCGTAACTGACGATGTCGAAGCCTTCGCCTCCGTTGACCACGTCATTGCCGGTGCCGGGCAGGATGATGTCGTCGCCTCCCTGGCCGACGATCACATCATTGCCGCCGGCAGCAGAGATACGGTTGGCGCCGTCATCTCCGACGAGAATATCGGCATGGTTGGTGGCGTAGATGTTCTCGACATTGACGATCGTGTCGCCGGTGGCGTCGCCGCCCGTGGCGGTGCCAAAGGCGAGGTTGACCACGACACCTGCCGGCGAGCTGTAGTAGGACACCGTGTCGCTGCCCGCGCCACCGTCGATCGTGTCGGCGCCGGCACCGCCGTGCAGGAGATCGTCCTGACCGTTGCCTTCCAGCACGTCGTTGCCTTCACCTCCGAAAAGGGAGTCCTCGCCCGTGCCGCCGGAGAGGGTGTCATTGCCTTGCTCGCCGAAGAGCCTGTCACGCCCGTCGCCACCGATCAGAAGGTCGTTGCCGAGATAGCCGTAGATATTGTCGGACCCGGCATTGCCGAAAACGAGATCATCACCGGCAAGAGCCCAGATGGTATCGTTGCCGAAGCCTCCGGTGATGACATCGGCCTGCGTACTGCCGAACAACTGGTCGTCGAGTGGCGTTCCTGGGAAATAGGGCATTGATCCGTCTCCTTGCTAACCAATGATTGGTCGCTGCGGAGTGCGGGTTGGTTCAATCAACGGTCTCGCCGCCCACCTTGATAGCTCGCTGAATTAACGGTGTCGGACACCCAACGGCAGGTCGTGCACGCAATACGGCGAAATTGCTGGGAGACTCTGAAATCACGAAAGGCGGGGCCCGTCTCCGGCCTGCCGGCACCGCCGCATGACCGCGAAGAGCCCGAAGTGACCGATGCTGCGGAAAGTTCGAACGGCAGATAAATGGGCCTGAATCATGACCCTCCGGTCAGGTCTTCCGCGAGCATGAGTGCGTTCCCATCAGGATCATAGAACGTTGCTGTTTTGACCATGCCTTCGATTACATCAGTTTCGCCATCAAACTTCACCTTGGCCTGTTCGAGTTTCTGCCGAGCGGCATCCAAATCAGCGATGCCAAAGACGGGTACGCAATTGCCGGGTGCGGGCCTAGTATGCTCACCGAGACCAATCGTTACTCCGCTCGAATTCGTTTGCAGTTCCGACCAACCTGCCTCGTCTGCGTGGTAGAGTGTCTCAAATCCCAACATGGTTCCGTACCATTCGGCGCTTGCGTGTCGGTCCTTGACCGACAATGCGATGGTGATGGTTTCATCCAATGAAATAAGTGACATGGTCTTCCCTTCTGAGTAAAATTATGCTAACTATACTTTATGTACATTAGACTGTTTGTCAACATCACTTCAAGGGCTTGGGCGTTCCCCATATTATCAAGCCTACACGCAGGCGTTGCAGGACGGCAGGCGACACTTTTGTCCGCAACCGGTGCGAGCAGGACCGCCTTCGTACAAAGCCTGGACCACCTGATTGAGCTTGGTTTGCTGGAGCGAAACCCCGGTTACGGCCATCCGCTGCGCCCGGAATTTAGGCTTACACGGCTCGGGATTCCGGCAGCAGCAGTCGCCAACAGAATTCAAAACCTCTGCGCCGATGAGGATCAGGGCCTGCTCCGTCGGTCGTGGACATTACCGGTGCTGACGTCGCTGCACACACCAAGCCATTTCAATGAAATCAAGCGAAGCCTGCAGACGATTACAGATCGTGCTTTGTCGCAATCGTTGAAGTCGATGGAAGCCAGAAACTGGGTCTGTCGCAGCGTCGATGAAGCCGCGCGGCCACCCAGGTCGATCTATAGAGCCGTGAACACTGGCGGCGTGATAAGCAAAGTAATGGCCCCTGAAATTAGCTTTAAGCAGCCAAAACTACCGTTCATTTAGACCCGCTCAACGGCCGATTTATCCGCAACTTGGACGCAGCTTCGAGTGATTTGCTTCGCAGCGCGCCCACGGCAGGTTAGACGGGCCGCACCGCAGCACCGGTCACTTGAGTCGAACGGCAGCTCAGGGCCGATCATTGTGTACAGACAGATGCGTAAAGCAGGGGCCAAACAATGTGCGGCAGACAATTCAGGTCTTTCCGAACATCCGAGCCAACACCGTCTTTGCCTCTGCCAACCCTTCATCGGTCAGAACAAGGGACTTCGTCTGGCTGGTGGGATTCTCGATCAGACCCTTTTCATAGAGCCGGTCGGTGATCGCCCAGTCGACGCCTTTCCAAACCCGCCGACCGTCATGCAGCGTTAAGCTCAGAATGGCCAGTGCGGCGGCATCCAGTTTGTCGGTGTCCAGTTCCATGGGTTCCACTCGGGTAGTTTCCCTTGTGATCATATCGATGACTTAGCAAATACCCGCGTAAAGTTCACAGTGCGAAGAATTTGGAGGCGGAGTCCCGCGCTGGAACGCCCCAGGAACTCGCTTTTACGGCGACATTCCCGGGGCTCTCCAGAACGGTTCGGCCTCCAACGAGGCTACTCCTGTCGAGCGCATCAACTAGACCAGGGGGCCTCGTGAACGAAGTAATCCGAGTTCGGATCAAAGCGCTCATCATTTTCCGCAGTGGACTTCGCGTCGTCCGGATGGCTGGGCCTTGGATTGGGAATCGGGACCATGGACTGCGTAACAGGATCCCATTCAGAACCCATCGGAAGATCCGTCCGGTAGCGAACCGGCTGACCGATATAGGATGGGTCCACATGTCGGTTGGGATCAGCGCCGTGCGGGATTGGATTGCCCTCGCGGAATATGAACGGTCCCACAAGTTCAATATCTTGTGGCGAGTCGAAGTTTGAAATCCTTCGAATGTCGTCAGATACAGCCTGCCCGATAAGTGTGCCGACGGTGAAAGCAGGCTTTTCGGCCCAGGACTCATCGTAAACGTCGTTGGGAAGATTGCCGCGTTTCGCGCGATATCGGTCGTAGGAAAGCATGCCCAGGACCACGTATCTTTGGTCAGCCGGCACCTGGTCCCGCGTGTTTGGATCCAGGTAAAGATCAATTTGCTGATTCTGCCAGACATGAACCATCTCATGCGCCACGGTGTCTGCACCGACTGCGGCCCCTGTTGTGAAATGGGTGAATGAGGTGGAATCCAAGTATATCAGATGCGGTTGGTTCGGTGTTCGATTGTACGTCTTCCCATTCGTGCCGATTGCTCCAAATCTGATCTCGACTGGTGTCGTAATGCCCATCGCCACTCTGAGAACTTCTGCAAGGTCCTTTAGAATCTGCTCGCGTTCTTCCGAGGTGGAATTCTGCCAGTTGGCCAATCGGTTCTGAAGATCGGGATTGGCTTCAAGTGCCGCACGCGCGCTTTCGTAAAGGTCTGTGACCGTATCGGACGCGCCGGGAAGATCATCGACATCCAGTTGTTCCGACAGGATCTGCAAGATCCCCGTAGGCACTCTGCCGCGCTCCGAAACCGGAAGCCGCTGGTATTCAAATCGGCTCATCGTCAAGAACGGCATGCCGACTTGTTCGAGCAGGTCGAAGAGTTTTAGCCGTAGCTCGGGAGATACGTCTTTGTAGGCAGTTTTGGGTAGGTTTTCGTACTTGCTCAGCGTCTCTTCCACCTGCTCACGCGTCAGGTTGTCGGTTCCCTCCAGGGTGGCGATATCCTGTTCCAGATCGGCAACCGTGGGACGTGTCCCTGCCGAGGTCGTTCCGCCGTTAGAAAAGAGCCTGAACGCGGGTGCATTGACGTTGTTGTCAAGCCTGGGCGTCGTGGGGAGCGGGTATGGTCTGACGACGCTGTTAAACAGCGCCAACTGTGACGGAATATTTGTACCCGCCGGCAGGGCGCGGAGCGCTGCACGTCCGAGAATTCGACCGACGCCCCTGGCGTATCTGTAGGAGTGCGACGTTGGGTTTTCGCGGATCGTTATCGCGGTCCATTGTCCGCCTTCCGCGTCGGGGGGAATGGCAATTACGTCGTCAACGATTTCACCTGCGCTGTCCAAAATGCGGTACTGCGGCTGGCCATCGACCTCCACGGATATAACCCAACGCCGTCCGGCGCTCAGAGCTCCATCAAGAGAGGCTGCGAAATCCGCCACCAGAACCCGCCTGCCATTAACGACTGTTCCGCGTCCTGCGAGGAACGTGCCATCCAGGGTCTGGAACGCGATGTCGATGTCGCCCTCTTCGGTTTGCAGGCCAACATTCGGATCATCAAGGGTGACAACCGGGCCCGGAGGCGTGGTCGTTCCATCGCGGCCACCGAGGATCATGGTCGAGATGACCCGGGCGACATGTTCGTCATTGTACTGATCGGAGGCAAGGTAAAGATCGCCAATTTCCGTGGCATCTTTGCCCTGCAGCATTCTCGCGGCCTTATCCGCTGTCATATGCGCCATAATTGGCACCAGTTCGACAGCGTCGAGGTTATTTGCCATGGCCACTGCATCGTCATCGGGCATTGCCGCCAAGATACGGGCGGCGGCCCTGGGGCTCATCAGGCTCAAGATCCCAGCGGCCCGAATTGGATTGCCGAGAGCGATCAGAAGATTCGCAGCAGTTCCGGCGCCTGCATCCGTGCCAGTCATAGTTTCAAGGGCTTCGGCCGCGTTCACGTCACTCATCCCGCCCAGGATTGGTGCCGCCAGGGACGTTGGCAGGCGCTGCAAGAGTGAAGCGGTTGCAAACAAGGCAAGCGAGAAGCCGTTTGTCGCGAGGAAGCCGAGCGGGTCTTTGAAGAACTCGGCGCCGGCTTCTCCCATAAGCACGTCAGGCGTCAGAACCTCTGCAAGTCCCGGGAAGAGCTCCAGGATGTCCAGCGC
>JASJDP010000047.1 GCA_030065095.1 Rhodobacter sp. | reverse complement strand
CTTGTTCGAAGGAGGTTGAATCAGGCGAAAGACACTACTTCAACCAAACCTTTTTCAACAAAATCGGCTCTGGGCAGACCTCCGAGGCCAATGTGCCCAAGGTCAGATTCGATCTCCGAATGGCTGAGGGTTTTCTCAAGCTGTTGATTCAGCATAGACAGCCAAGAGATGCGTTCTACGGCTTCCGTATCCCCTATCGCCAAAGGTCATGCTGCACCGCGTCGGTCCGGATCTGAGCGCAACTTCGACGTTCATTCGAGCCACAGCATCTGACACGATCGGCCTATTCCGTTGAAAAACCCGGGTTGTTTGATGCTCTGAGCCCTGATTCAATTCCTGCAAGCAGGCAGGAGATTGAGCGGTGTTGGGACCGAGGCAGGAAGCACAGGCGGCGCTTTTTTCTGAGTTCTCGCTTGAGGAGCATGTCCCGCCGGGCCACCTGCTGCGCTCGATTGACCGGTTCGTTGATCTGGGCAGCATTCGCCAGCACCTGGAACCGTTCTATAGCCACACCGGTCGTCCGTCTGTCGATCCCGAGCTGCTGATCCGCATGCTTCTGGTGGGATATTGCTTTGGCATCCGCTCCGGGCGCTGGCTTTGCGAGGAGGTACATCTGAACCTCGCCTATCGCTGGTTTTACCGTCTTGATCTGACTGACCGGGTGCCGGATCACTCGACATTTTCCAAAAACAGGCACGGACGCTTTCGTGAGAGTGACCTCCTGCGCCACCTCTTCGAGTCGACGGTCGCACGCTGCATCGAGGAAGGACTGGTAAGCGGGCAGCGCATGGCGGTCGATGCCAGCCTGATCGAGGCCGATGCCAACAGGCAGAACTCGACGCCCAAGGAAGAGTGGAACACATCACGGATCGACCCGGCGGACGTACCGCGTGCGGTGCGGGAGTATCTCAACACCCTCGATGAAGCCGCGTTTGGAGCTGCGTCCCCGGCCACACCCAAGTTCACGTCCCATTCCGATCCGGCGAGTCAGTGGACGGCAGCGCGCAAAGATGAGCCTTGTCGCGCCATTGGTCCGAGCGACAATGGCGAATGCATTCTTTGCCTATTCCGACAACTACCTGATCGATACCGATCGCGGTGTCATCGTCCCCTCTCGTGCATGTAAACATGCCCTGCCGGGCAGTGGATGTCGAAACGATCCGATCGATCCGGCAGGCGGACGTTAGCGCCACACGCACGATGCTTAAGCGCGTGAAGGACCGGTTCGACCTGCATCCCGAACGGTTGATCGCGGACACCGCATATGGCACCGGGCCATTGCTCGGTTGGCTGGTGGACCGCAGGATCGCCCCGCATATCCCCGTCCTTGAAAAGTCCGGAAGGAGCGATGGCATCTGGACCCGCATTCGCCATTGTCACTCGGACCAATGGCGCGACATGGCTCATCTTCGAATGGGATGCAAAGAACGATCAGTATACTTGCCCCGAAGGCCGCGCACTGAAGCAGTTCCGCCGGAACTATTCCGACCCGAACAGAGGGCCGACCGGCAAGGGCGTCGCCAAATACCGATGCCTCAAACACACCTGCCAGGCCTGCCCGTCAAAACAGCGCTGCTGCCCGAATATGGACTTCCGGTCGATCACCCGGGAAGAACACGAAGACGCCCGCCAGGTTGCACGCGACATCGCCAGAACCCGGCAATGCGACATCTCGATGAAGCTCCGGAAGACGGTCGAAGTGCTCTTCGCCCACCTCAAACGCATATGAGGCCTCGGACGACTCCGATTACGCGGCCCTTGCGGCGCCAACGACGAATTCCTCCTCGCCGCCATCGCCCAGAACCTCAGAAAACTGGCGAAGATCTTTCCCGCACCGCAGAAACCGCGAACAGCCTGACACCAAAGGTGCTCGCGTGCTTATTTGGCGTCCACTTTCTGCATGGGCAACACGTTGTTTTTCCACAGAATCGGCGGCTTGCTGTCATTCCCTGCGCGGCGCACGAAGGTCCGCTCAGCTGACGAAAAGCAACAGAGCGCTTGATCGAAGACCGGCCGCTGTTAAGGCTACCAGCGGAAAGCTATCCACTTAAGGTATCTCGAGCGGGATCGGGATTGCCACCAGAAAGAGGATCGTACCATGCATTTCACCTTTTCGCTCGCCGCGGTGTTTCTCAGCACCACTGCGGCATTTGCCGATGACATTCTCGTGCGCGCCGACATCGCCGAGGCAACGATCTTCCTCTCCGGGGGCGAGCTCACACGGCGCGCAACCGTCACCATTCCGGCCGGCGATCACCGGATTTTCATCGCGATGCGGGATGCGGCGGACGCCGATCAGATCGCTGTGACGGGGCCTGACAGCGTCACGCTCGGCCCACCGCAGCTGATTTCGGGCTATGCGATCAGCGAAGGTGCCTTGGACGACATCGCTGAGGCCGAGGCCCGCAATGCAGTTACGGCAGCAGAGGACGCGCTTCAGGCGGCCGAGGATGAGCTCGCCAAGGCCGATGGCGCGATCCGGGCGCTCGAGCTTCAGATGGCCTTCCTGAGCGCCCTCAGCCGCGGCGACGACAAAGGTGCCGCGATGCCCGACGACCCGGCCCTCGTGCCAGAACTGCTGACAACGCTCGGAACCGAGACGGTGCGGGTTGAGGCAGAGCTGCAGACCGCACGTGTTGCCCGCCGTGATCTCGCCGAGGCGGTGACCGATCGGAAGTCCAATCTCGCAGCGGCGCGGCAGGCCTTCGCACGGCTGAAACCTTTCGGTACCGCAGTCGATGTGATCCAGACTGCCGTCCGCGCCGAGGCCGCAACCGAGGCGGCGCTCGAGATCGGCTATCTTACAGGCGGTGCCGGTTGGGAGCCGAGCTACGAGTGGAGGCTCGAGAGCGAAAGCGGCGCGATCGAAATCGCGCGCTTCATCACCGTATACGCCGACAGTGCGGCGCGGTGGCAGGACGTGACGACGGTGTTCTCCACGGCCGAGCCGAGCCGCCAGCGTGTGCCTACCACGCTTTCCCCCACGCCCGCCCGAATTGTCGAGCCCGCCTCGCCTAGGCCGGTCGAGCGATCCCAGCTTGGGGTTGCCGATTTCGAGGTAGCGGTGGCCGAGCCCGCACCGATGGCGGAACCCGTGATCGTCGATGAACGTACAACGCTGGAGATCGAAGGCCTGTCGCTCCGTTACGTCTACGGCGAACCCGTGAGCCTCGACGCAACGGGCGAGGCGGTCCTGCCATTCGAGCCGATCACGCTGCAGGCCGAAACCGAAGCCCGGGCGATCCCGCGCCATGATCAAACCGCCTTCCTGGTCGCAATCGTCGAGAACGAGAGCGGCGAGCCCCTGCTGCCCGGCAAAGCGCGGTTCTACCGAGATGAGGCGCTGATTGGTGAAGACTGGCTGCCGCTGATTGCCGCTGGGGAGGAAGCGGAGGTCGGCTTCGGGCCGCTCGATCACCTGCGGCTTGAATGGATCGACCGCACGCTCGCCGAGGGGGATCGGGGCATCTTCACCACAGAAAACACCCAGGTGCGCGAGATCGCCTTCGGCGTCGAGAATACCTCCGACGTGCCCGAGACGGCGCGCCTGCTCTACGCTACGCCCTTTTCCGAGCAGGAGGACCTGGGTCTCAAGATTACGCTGGCCCCAGAGCCCGACGAGCGGGATGTTGACGACCGGCGCGGTGTCCATGCGTGGATATTGGAGGTGGATCCGGGCGAAACCGACCTTGTCGAGATGCGGTTGGAGTTCGACTGGCCCGACGGTCAGGTTCTGAACTGGCGACCCTAGGGCTCACTGGGGGAGTTTCAGAGAAAACCTGTTTGAGCGTCACAGGTAGGCCAACGCACCGTTCGCCCCGCAAAGCAGCCATTTACAGGCTGGTACATTGGAGTCTGCGATGGACCGTTCGCTCCCCGTCCCGGCCTGCTTCAACTGGTTGTGTGACGGCAACGATGTCGTCTAGCCTTGGTCTTCCGGACGTCCCCAACCTAACAAGAGTGAAACGGAAGCAATCATGACCAAAACCATGACAGGCGGTGAAGCAATTGTTAGCGCAATTTCGGCGCATGGGGTGGATACGGTCTTCGCCTTGCCAGGTGTCCAAACCTATCCGTTGATGGATGCACTGAAGAAGGTGGAGAATTCGATCCGTGTTATCGGGTCAAGGCACGAACAAGCCACGGCATACATGGCCATGGGCTATGCGCGGGCAACGGGGCGGCCCGGGGTTTTCTCGGTCGTGCCAGGTCCGGGCGTGCTGAACGCGGGCGCTGCCCTTTGCACCGCTGTCGCCATCAACGCGCCGATGCTGCTATTGACGGGCCAGGTTCCGGCGCCCTTCCTGGGAAAGGGACGTGGGCACCTTCATGAAATCCCGGATCAGCGGGCGACACTGGCCTCCTTCATCAAGTGGGCGGAACGCATTCCCAATGCCACTGCGGCGCGGCAACTGGTCGATGAAGCGTTCCACCGGATGAATACGGGGCGGCCCGGTCCCGTGGCGCTGGAGATGTGCTGGGACACGATGGCGCGGCCGGGGCCAGTATCGGATGACGGGTTTGCGTTGCCCGCGCGTGACAGCGTTGCGGATCCGGCGATGATCGCTGAAGCGGTTGCACTTCTGAAAAGCTCAAAATGCCCGATGATCATGGTCGGTTCCGGCGCACAGCAAGCGGGTGCCGAAATCCTGGAGCTGGCCGAGAGGCTTGATGCGCCGGTGACTGCGCTTCGTGGCGGGCGCGGCATTGTGTCAGCCGATCATGCTCTCAGCGTCAGTTCGGTAGAGGCTCATGAACTGTGGCGCGACACCGATATCCTGATCGGCATTGGTTCAAGATGCGAGATGCAGGCGATGCGATGGCGCGGGATGATGGACGCATCCGACCGGCTTACACCGCCGCGAAAACTGATCCGCATTGACATCGAACCGGAGGAGATGCTGCGGCTCAAGCCGGATGTCGGCATCGTTTGCGATTCCGCGATTGGCGCTGCGGCCGTGAAGGATGCCCTTGCAGCTGAAGGCTTCGCCATATCGGGCAATCGCGAGCGGATAGCACTTGCGCGCGAAAGGTCAACAGACCTGGTCAGAACGATCCAGCCGCAGGTCTCCTATCTCGATGTCATCCGAAAGGCTTTGCCGCGCGACGGCATCCTGGTGAAGGACATGTGTCAGGCAGGATATGCCTCGTATTTCGCGTGGCCTGTCTATGAACCTCGGACGTACATTACCTCCGGCTATCAGGGAAATTTGGGATTTGCCTATCCAACATCGCTGGGCGCAAAGGCCGGTTGCCCCAATAAAGCAGTTGTTGCCATCCTTGGGGACGGCGGGTTCATGTTTGCGGCCTCTGAACTCTCAACAGCTGCGCAGCATGGCCTAGGCGTTGTCGCAATCGTCTTCAACAACCGCTCATACGGTAATGTCAGGCGGGATCAGATCACGAACTTTTCCGGCAGAACGGTTGCGAGCGATCTGCCCGGTGTCGACTACGTGAAACTCGCGGAAGCCAACGGAGTGAAAGGGTCTCGTGCCGGTTCGCCGGCGGAACTTGCGCCGCTGCTGGAAAGGGCTATTGCCGAGGATGTTCCGGCCCTCATCGAGGTGCAGCTTGATCCAGACGAGGAAACAAGCCCCTGGCCGTTGATCTTACGCCAGGATGTTCCCTATTCACCGTGAGCGGCCTCAGAGTGAGGAGGAGTTGTTCAGGCTTTGGCCAACGCAGTTGGATCGTCGGGCTTTCTTGTGGACACGCTTGGCAAACGCCATCGGCGCGTCTGCGGTGAACGGTGCCTAAATCCCGCACAGCCGACAAAGCTCTCCCTAGAACAGTTAGGGATCGATCAAGGTCGCGTGTAGATAGCTCCTGCGCAGCAAGACTTTTCTGAGCTGATTTAGCACTGGTCAGAAGCAGACGTGTGTCCGGCCTGTTTGCGCGGCGCACGCGGCCGCTGGCCCTGATGGTTTCCGCGGACCAAGTCCCATACGGCTTCGCGGACAACTGCGTGTCCTTGACATTCGACGGGATGTCTTGGCTGGCGGGCTGACTGTGCTCCATCATTTCAAGGGTCTTGCTGTCTCGGTGGTACTGTCTTTTCGAGTCAAACGCGGTGCGGGCGGTAGTATTCGTTCTTGGCCAACACTGCCCGGTTGATCCGGGCTGTCTTGTTGGCCATCGCCACAGTGGCCAACCGCGTCGGTTTGCGCTCAAGCAACCCGATCGCCCACGGATCAACCCGGTCTGGGTTCACCTTCATCTGTCGCAGCCGAGCGGTCATGTCGGTGACCAGTAAGCGTCGGAGGTATCTGTCGCCCATCTTCGAGATGCGCCCGAGCCGTTCCTTGCCGCCACTGGATCGGTTCAGCGGCGTCAGGCCGAGCCACGTAGCAAGCTCGCGGCCATTCTTGAACTGGCGCGCATCGCCGATGGTCGCGGTGATAGCCGACGCCGTCACCGGACCGACACCCGGTATCGTTCGAACCAGCATCACACGCGGATCCAGGCTTTGCCTGGAGGCGCATTCGCATCTCGTACCATCGGATCCGCAGATGCAGAGCCACGAGCTGGTTGCTGAGGGTGGCACGCACATCGATCGCAACCTCGGGAATGCTCGGGCGGTCTCCGTCCAATACGCCCCTGGCGAACTTCACCACGCTTCCGACACCTTGCGCTATCACAATGCCGAACTCGGCCAAAACGCCGCGCAGCATGTTGCTGAGTTGGGTGCGTTGGCGGACAATCAGGTCGCGTGCACGGTGCAAGAACCGAGCGCCCTGCTGCTGCTCCGGTTTGATCGCAACAACCATTTAAACGGGCATTTAAAGAACTTCCGACCCACCGGATTCTTAAACACCGCGTCCGCTTCCTACCCGGTCTGCCCGTGCTCCCACACTACATTTTACGCCAAAAAACCGTTTTGCTGCAAAATTGCCTGTCAAATTCTGCAAAAATCCGTGTCACGCGACAGTTGTTCTTTGACAGAGATATCTGCAGTAAACTGGAAGACCCTGGAAGAAGCCGGAAGATCCTGGATGGGATAGGGATAACAGCGGCTTACAGGTGATCTTGTAGCAGATTTGGGCCGTGTTGGCAGATTTGCAGTACGCCCGATTTCGGCCGATATTATGTTATCTCTCTGAATTCGGCCCCTCACGACGCTCAGAGCGTGTTAGAGGCCATGAGACCCTTTTGAACTTGACGTCAAACGGCGTTCCGAGCACTCGCGGACAGGCAAAATTCGCCGAAATCGGCACCTCCAACATGCAACTGCTGTTGCATGTTTGGGTGACCAGTTGCATGTTCAGCGTAAGGCATTGGTTTTCCTTGAGATTGATAGGTAACGGCCGTGACTATCGGCCCTCCGAACATGCAACGGATTTTCGGTGAAACGGGCGAAACCGGGCCTTTGAACGCGCTGATGCGTGTGGCAAGCAGTCCCTGTCACCGCAGCCGGACCTGGTCGACGATCCAGCCCGATACCGGATCCGGCCTCATGGCGTAGGACGCCAGGCGCTCGATCGGATCGCCCTGCGACAGAGAGGCCATCTTCGCCCCGTACGCAGCACCTCCAAGTCCCGCCATCAGCAGAACCTTGATGGTCACAAGCGCGAGGAGAAACAGAGATACTTCGCGCAACGGGATCACGCGATCACTGGACCGGCGTCTGCCGGGACCGGCGTCCTCGGGATAGATGATTTCGACGAAGCGCTCGGAGCGGTCACAACGGGGCATAACAACACCTCTTCAGACACGGCCCCCGCCATGGAATGCGATCTATACGGTCATGGTTAACGCCGCGTTAACCGTGTCCCCGGTCGCCGCCCCCGTACGTGTACGTTTAGAGAACCTCCCGGAAGCCGCCGTTGGAAGTTGGTTTCTGCGTGAGTTCTCTTTCCAGCCGTTCGCTGCGATTTAGCCAAACTGGGATGGTGCGGACTAGGCCGCCACTGCCCTCAGAAATCCGTGCGACGGCTTTCAGGGGGGGTCGCAAAAGCAGTCCTGTTTCGTCACCAGAAGTGCAGTCTCCGATAATCGTTCGACCGGTGCGGAGGGTATCTGTTTCCCAACCCGAGTTCCCAGAGCCACCGAACGGTAGTGAAACACGCGAATAGCCTGGCCATGGCCATTGCCATGGCCACGTGCCGCACACAGCTGTGCAAACCAATCTGCTTAATCGATTAACTTACTTATTGACTCGTGGTTTCTTTAGTTGGTTAAACGTTCAAGCAAGGGAGCTCGATGGTCAGCATCAAGAAGATTGCGAGTGATATTGGCGTGTCGACCGCGACCGTATCAAATGCGCTGACGGGGAAGGGGCGCGTCTCCGAGGAGATGGTTGCGCGAATTCAGGCAAGGGCCGACGAACTCGGATACCGCCCTAGCATCGCGGCGCGGGCCCTGAAGACCGGCCATACCGGCATTCTCGGATTGGTTATGCCGGACCTTACAAACCCGCTTTTCCCTCGCATCGCGCAAACCCTCTCGATTGCTGCGGACAGGCGGAAGCTCGGAATTCTGATTGCGGATTCTCGCGGAAGTGCCGACGAACAGAGCGAAGCCCTACACAGGCTTGTCGACAGGGGAGTGGATGGGCTCTTGGTCGTACCGCAGAAAGGCACGACACCCGATCCGATGCCGGTGCCCATTGCCGTCATAAACACGGCATCGGACCCAACAAATTCCGTTTCGGCGGATCACTGGGGCGGCGGCGCTTTGGTCGCTCAGCACATCGCGGATATCGGACATCGCAAAGTGATCATTCTCGGCGGTGACAAAGTCTCCGAGGTGCAGCGCGACCGCATTGCGGGCATGACCCAGACCCTGCGCAATGACATGCAAGCGTCGGTCTTTTGGGGAAATCGTGGCGTCATGCAAGCTGTTGCTGAGGTTCAAACGGGCGCAACAGCGATAATGACAACCTCTGACCTGATCGCACTGCGGGTTCGCTCGGAGCTCATTCGATCTCAGGTTTCAGTACCAGATCTGGTCAGTCTGACAGGGTTCGATGACATGACCTTCGCCTCGATCATGCACCCTGCGCTCACGACCGTGGCTCAAAACGTCGAGGAAATCGCCAGTCGCGCCATAGACATCATCTCGGCGAAGATTCAGGGCGCAGCCCCTGCCCAGGAAGGCGAAACCGTGCCTATGCGGCTCGTCGTACGACAATCCACTTCAATCCCGACCCACCCTGCCAAAAGGAGGCCTCCTCAATGACCAGAAACCTGTCCGCACTCGCGCTAGGCGCAACTCTCACTGCAACAAGTGCTGCAGCACAAGAAACGCTGACCATCTCGGTCTATTCATTTGCTCAAGACGCCTACAAAGAGGCGCTTTACGATCCGTTCGAGGAGATTTGCGGGTGTGAGTTGGTCATTGAGACCGGCAACTCCGTCGAGCGTATGGCAAAGATCGAAGCCAATGCCGCTGATCCTGTGATTGATATGGCCGTGATCTCCTCGCACGACGCGCTGAGCCTGGCGCAAAAGGGTCTGCTGCAACCGCTCGATATCTCCAAGCTTTCGAGCTTCGACAAGCTCTACCCAGCTGCCCAGGACCCGCTCGGAGACAACATGGCGGTCGGCTACACGTTCTACGCCAGTTCCATTGTCTATCGTGAAGACCTTGTCAGCATTGAGAGCTGGTCCGACCTTCTTGGCGACGAGCTCGCCGGAAACGTATCACTGCCCAACATTACTGGCACCCAAGGCCCTCTCACCCTGATGATGCTCGACAAGGCCGCCGGTGGAGATGCGAGTGATTTCACCAGCACGATTTCGGCCATTGGCGAGCATGCCGATGACATTGTCACTTTCTATTCCCGCTCCTCCGAGCTTGCCCAACTTATGAACCAGGAAGAGGTCATCGCCGCACCGGTTGGGCGCTTCGCCTGGAGCCGGTTCAAGAGCTCGCCGCTGCCGTTTGCGTGGGCCGAGCCGGCGGAGGGCCAAGCCGGTGGCATGAACGTGATGATCATGACCGCAAACAACGGCAACGAAGAACTGGCCTATCAGCTCATGGACTATTGGCTCTCCACGGAAGTGCAAACCCGCATTGCTGAGGCTCTGATCGACAGCCCTGCGAACATGGAAGTC
Organism: Rhodobacter sp.; assembly: GCA_030065095.1. Classification (GTDB taxonomy): domain Bacteria; phylum Pseudomonadota; class Alphaproteobacteria; order Rhodobacterales; family Rhodobacteraceae; genus JASJCA01. Next base: position 14,866 of record JASJDP010000047.1, on the reverse strand, counting down.
ATGGTGAGCGACGAGGTGGCCGGGAACCTCACCTATGGTGCCGAGCTTATCAACTCGCTCAATATCCTAGATCCCGCAGCGATCATCGCAAACCGCGATGCTTGGGTCGACCAGTGGAATTCCGAGGTCATTCGCTAGCGCACATTTCGGGCGGCCCCGCGAACTGGGCCGCCCACTTCAGGAGCATCTCCCATGTTCTTAAATCGCTCTGAAGGTCTCGCCCTTGCGCTGCCAGCGGCACTCTTCACGTTCCTCGTGTTCCTGATGCCAGTGGGCATCCTGCTCTCCGTGGCGTTTCAGACTGACACGGGCGCATGGAGCCTGCAGGGCTATATCGATTTTTTCTCCCAGCCTCTAAACCAAACCGTTTTCTTCCGCACTCTGAAGCTCGGCATTCTAGTAGCAGGTACATCCGCAGTTATCGGATACCTGGCTGCCTTCTGCATAGTAAATCTGCCCACCACGTCTCGTGGACGGATTTTCGGGCTTGTAGTTCTGCCCCTGATGATCTCGCCAGTGGCGCGCACCTATGCCTGGATCGTGATCCTCGGGCGTACTGGTATCGTGAACGACGTCATCGTAGGCCTCGGCCTTTCAGACACTCCGATCCGTCTCCTGTTCACCGAGACGGCGGTCTTCATTGGCCTTCTTCAGCTCTTCCTTCCCCTCATGATCATCTCCCTGGTCTCCTCCATGGAGAACATTCCGAAGGACGTAGTTCCCGCTGCTCGAGTCTTGGGCGCAAGCTGGTTCCAGGTCTTCTTCCGTGTGATCCTGCCCTTAACAAAAGAGGGCCTCGTAATCGGCGGAACCTTGGTCTTCACCGGTGCTCTCACAGCCTACATCACACCCGCAATCCTGGGCGGTTCAAAGGTCTTGATGCTGGAGACACTCCTTTATCAGAAGGTCAACGTCTCCAATGACTTCGTCTCGGCCAGCGTGATCGCCATGATCCTTATCGTGATGTGCTTCTCAGCCAATCTGGTGTTGAAACGCATCGCCTCGGTGAAAAGGTAGCGCCATGTCCCGCCTCACTATTTGGATCATCCTCGGCGCAACACTCACATTCCTGATCGGTCCTTTCCTGATCGTCATTTTTGCAGGGATGTCCGCTGGCGAAGCTCTTGCCTTTCCACCCCAAGGGCTTTCGCTCAAGTGGTACGCCAAGGTGTTCACCGTAGAGAGTTTTCAAGCGAGCTTTGCACTTTCCATGTTCCTCGCGGTCTTCGGCACCATCGCGGCGCTGCTCATCGGTATACCTGCTGCCTACGCTCTGAACCGCTACGATCTTCCTGGGTCTGAGACCATCCGCACTATCGTTGCCGCCCCAATCATCGTGCCAGGCATCATCGTGGGGTTGGCACTGCTGCGGTATTTCGTGGTTCCTCTCAATGTGACTATTACAATGGCTCTGTTTGTTACCCACACTGCGCTGGTGTTGCCATACGCAGTGCGCGTTGTGTCTTCGAGTCTCAACAACCTACGCGCAGATATGGAAGAGGCCGCGGTGATCCTCGGCTGCACGCGGCTGCAAGCCTTTACCAAAGTTGTCCTTCCAAATATTCGGGGTGGGATCCTCGCGGCTTTCATTCTGGGGTTTGTGACCAGTTTCAATGAAGTCCCAGCCTCTCTCTTCTTGTCGGGTCCGGGTGTGCGAACCCTGCCAATCGACATGCTCTCTTACATGGAAATCACCTTCGATCCTTCCGTTGCGGCGCTGTCAGCACTGCTGGCCTTCATGTCCGTCGCCATAGTCTTCATCGCCGAACGGCTTCTTGGGTTCTCACGCTATGTCTAATGCCTTCGTTTCGTTGACCGATCTGACGCTTTCCTACGGACAGACCGTCGCGGTACCCGATCTCAATCTCGACGTCCTTGAGGGCGAACTGATTGCGTTATTGGGGCCGTCAGGCTGCGGCAAAACCACGACCATGCGAGCAATCGCGGGGCTTCTCACGCCGACCAGCGGACGCATCGTCATCGATGGGTTGGACGTTACGCGAACGCCTGCCAACAAGCGCGGTATCGGCTTGGTATTCCAGTCCTATGCGCTCTTTCCACACCTGAGCGCTTTCGAGAATGTCGCCTTTGGGTTGCGCCTCCTGAAGCTGCCCAACGCTCAAGTTCGCGCAAGGACAGAAGCTGGGATGGCCACAGTTGGGCTGACCGGATTTGAGACCCGCAAACCTGCCGAGATGTCGGGAGGTCAACAGCAGCGTCTGGCTCTCGCCCGCTCTCTCGTAATGGAGCCAAAGGTCCTCCTACTCGACGAACCGCTTTCCAATCTCGATGCCCGCCTGCGGCTCGAAATGCGCAACGAGTTGCAGCGGGTTCAGAAGGACACTGGAATCACAATGGTGTTCGTTACACATGACCAATCCGAAGCACTGGCCCTGGCGGATCGGATCGTGTTGATGAAGGACGGCAAGATCGAGCAATTGGGAACGCCAGCAGAGCTCTATGCCAAGCCCGCCACAGCCTTTGCTGCCGACTTCATGGGGTTCGAGAATATCTTCCGTGTGGAAGGTTCTGAGCTTGTTTCCCATCTTGGCCGCTTGTCGGTTGGATACGAGGCCAAGGTCCATATGCTTGCTTGGCGCCCCAGCGGTGTCGGCGTTGGAACGGGTCCCCACACCGGCCGCGTGATCTCCAGCAGTTTTGCCGGTGGCCATCGAGAATACGTGCTCAATAGCCCCCTTGGGCAAATCAAGGCCGACGCACCAATCGAAACCCCAGAGGTCCCAATCGGTCATGAGGTTGCATTTGACCTGCCAATGGCGACAGCCCGTTCCCTTGCCGCGTGACAGAGGTTTGGGTTGATACGGACTTCGGGTTTGATGACCTGTGGGCGCTACTGCTCTTGCGCCATTTTGAGCGTCCTGTTGCAGGCGTCTCACTTGTGGCGGGTAATGCGCCGATGCGTCAGGTAGCTGCGAACGCCTCAGGAGCGAAACAGGCTTATGGATTTGACTGGCCGGTCTGGAAGGGTGCAACGCATCCTCTAAAACGCCCGCAAGAGACCGCTGAATGCATTCTTGGCCCCACCGGCATGCGGACCCGCGGTTTGCGGGTGCCAGAAGCGGACCCCGATACCGTTCCGGCAGGTGCTGTCGATGCCTTGCGAGATTGGCTCGCCTCAGAACCAGGAGGCCCGCATGTTGTCCTGGCTCTTGGCCCGCTCACAAACATCGCTCAGTTACTGCAACAGGCGCCGGACGTGCGCAGTAGGATCTCACGCTTGGTTTGGATGGGCGGAAGTGCTGGCGCAGGCAATCACACACTTATGGCGGAGTTCAACGCCGTGGCAGATGCAGAAGCTCTTTCCTGCGTAATCGAGGCTGGCCTGAGCATCGACATTGTGGACCTTGAGTTCTGCCGAGGCGTTGTCTTTGGCGAAGATGACATGCCCGAGACCGACAAACTGACCGGCGATCTACTCGGTGGGTATCTCGATATTGCTCTCGAACGTGGGCGTGCCGGCATGGCTATCTACGATCCTTTGGCTGCGCTCGCACTGGCAGCGCCCGAGAGCATCGGCTTCTCGAGTTGTGACATCTTCGTTTCGACATCGACCGACGAAACCTACGGCGCCACGCGCATTTCCAGGGCGACCAACTCCACGACGAGAATTGCGACCGAAGCATACGCCGACCTGGCGCATATCTGCCTCGGAGTATTGGAAAGGGAGGCCGTGAATGGCCCGCGACACTGATCTGAACGCCCCTGAATTGCGGGCCAAGGCCGTCAAGGCTGCGCAGGGTCTTGCACCGTTTGACATGCTCATTTCAAATACCCGGCTTCTTGACATGGTCACAGGCCGTGAACGTCAGGCTGACATCGGCATCGTAGGCGGACTCATTGCCAGTGTGGATTCGTCCGGCACCACAAGAGAAGCCACGGTGTTCATTGACGCAAAAGGCCGTAGCGCCGTTCCGGGCCTGATTGACACGCACATGCATGTGGAAAGCTCCATGGTGACACCGGCTGAATACGCTTCAGCCGTGGTGCCGCGCGGTGTCACCACAGTTGTCTGGGACCCACACGAGTTCGCCAATGCCTGCGGAGTTTCGGGCGTCGATTATGCGATTGAGGCCGGCCGCGATCTGCCTCTTCGCTTTTTGACGCTCGCGCCGACATGCGTGCCCTCCGCGCCCGGGTATGAAACGAGCGGTGGAGACTTTGGCCCGGAAGTGCTGTCAGAACTCCTTGCTCGAGATGAAATCTATGGCGCAGCAGAGCTTATGACGATGCAGCCGCTTCTGAGTGGAGATCCAAGGGTGACTGGTATCGTAAATGCGGGTCTTGCCAGCGGGAAACGCGTGTGTGGGCATGCCCGAGGTTTGAAGGGCGGAGCACTGGCGGCCTATGCGGCCGCCGGTGTCGAGACTGACCACGAACTAACGTCGGCGAACGACCTTCTCGCAAGGCTCGAAGCCGGGATGACCGTCGAATTGCGTGGCTCGCATGGGCATCTTTTGCCGGAGTTTGCCAATGCGCTCTTAGAGCTGGGCCATCTTCCACAAACGGTGACGTTTTGCACCGATGATGTGTTCCCCGATGATTTGGCTCAGCACGGTGGGCTTGATCACATGGTCCGCCTTATGATCAGTATCGGACTTCCGCCCGAATGGGCTTACCGCGCCGCGACGTTCAATGCCGCCACGCGCATCGGGCGAGCTGATCTGGGATTGATCGCACCCGGCAAACGGGCAGACATTGTATTGCTAGACGATCTGGAGGATGTGAAGGCGAGTCTCGTTGTTGCGGATGGTGTTCTGGTTTCAGGGAGGGGCAAACTGACAGAGTCGGTTTTTGCTATCGAACCGCCCACAGCCTTGAGGACTTCGGTCGCTGTTGCGGAGCTGAGCCCTGAGGATTTCGAAGTTACCACCGATTTTCAGAAGACCCGCATTGCAACACTCTCAAAACCTCGATTTCCAGTTTGGGGAGAGCGAGAGGTTGATGTGAAGGATGGTAAACTTGTCCTGCCTGACGACATGATCCGGATGGCAATTGCAAATCGCTACGGGCGCAACACACCTGTTCGCGTAGCATTTCTGGAAAACTGGGGAACATGGCGCGGCGCATTTGCCACAACCGTCTCTCATGACAGCCACAACCTAACTGTCTTTGGGCGCGATCCATTGGATATGGCACTTGCAGCCAACACCGTCCGCTCCTCCAATGGGGGGCTGTGCGTAGCCGCGAACGGCGAGGTGCTAGCGCATCTTGAGCTTCCATTGGCTGGCCTGGTCAGTGAGGCACCGCTCTCGGAAACGGCAAAGAGCTTTGCTTTTGTCCGGCAGTCACTGGACGCACTCGTCGATTGGAACCCACCTTACCTAGTCTTCAAGGCACTGTTTGGGGCATCTCTGGTATGCAACGTTGGCCCGCGCCTAAGCGACGTTGGGATCGTGGATGTCTTTGAAGAGCGGATTCTAGAGACGCCCGTTATTCAGTAAGCATGGCATTAGTAGCCTGCATGGTTGCGTCCCGCAAAGCGGACGTATGAGCCGCCTGCAAGCCAAGCTCTTTGGGTTCCAAGCTGTAGATCGTCGCGCAGTTCATCAGCGTCCGGTAGGCGGAGAGGCTGTGTGGAAACTGGCTGAGTTTGTCGACATTTCCAGTTTCGGTGGGCGTCGCGCGGATTTTGCTGATGGGCGCCCTTTGAATGGTCAGATTTTGCCGAGCAGCCGTTTCTGAGGCAATTTGGGACGATCTCGGCTTGCTGGGCAGCTTTTGGGACCAAGCCGCCGCCGTTCAGGCCCTCATCCTCGCGCCGGATATGCGGGCAAAATCATCGCGACAAGCAGGGAGTTGGGCAGCGGGTGGCCTCGACACAGCCATCAAACCACTGATCTGCGATATAGGCGCGGGACGATCTGGTGAAACTGTCCGGTCGGACCCTCCACCGGTCGCCATCTCTGTCGCTCTGTCCTCATGCCGTCCCACCCATCGGGCTTATCCCCGTGGAGGGTGCCGACGAGGCCCTTGACCAGATCGCGCGGCAATGAACTCTGCATTTCAAAGTCGTCGGGCGGGCCGAGGCGCGCAGACATTGCGGCCAGCCAAGTGAGACCGCTCACAGAGCTCAAGGACGTTCGGATCAGCGGCCGCCGCCGCTAGTCGGGGCGGACAGAGCCGGCTGGCGGCGCGCCGGTCAGATCCGCGAACGTGTCGATCAACACCTGAAGCACGTAGCCGGGATTATGCGCGTAACCCCCAGGATCCTTGGCGGCGAACTGGTAGTTGTAAGCGGCGCGCAACATCCTTGGGGTCCAGCTGGCGTAGCGGTTGGGATAGGCGGCCTCGCCTTCATCCTCTTTGCCGTTTTCGTTGGTGTCCGTGAAGAAATACGGGTATCGGCCTGCGGAATAGATCACCGGGGTGCCCGCGGTATCGCGGGCATAGGCGAAGATCGCCTCGCCAAGTTGTGCATGAAGCGTCGCGATCTCGCCATGAATGCCCTCGGCAGTGTCGCCATCGCCGTCATAATCCTCGGTCGATACGCGGATCGCCTTGGGATCGCTGACGCGGTGACACGCCTCGCAAACCTCTTCGGTGCGCACCTCGAGGCTATGGGGGTTGTGGCAGCTGGTGCACAGCGGCTCTGGCGCGTGGGCGTAAAGCCCGGCATAGGCTTTCCCTTCGTATTCGTACATGCCCGCGGCCACTGCCCCATGCATCGACGCGGCGGCAGCCTTGTAGTGCGGATTGAGAAAGGCGATGTCAGGGTCGGGCGTGTCATCCTCCTTGCCTTCAAGCGCCGCGGCGACGCTTGGCCCGGATTGACGGCCCTGATGGCAGGTAAAGCATGTGCCATTGCCGAACGGCGCGGGAAGCATCGTGCCGGACGGGAACTTGACCTCGGCGATCGTCATCGCGCCTTCGACATGACAAGTGTCGCAATCTATCACGCCGCCCGTTGGCAGGGCGGTCACCTCGCCGGCGGTCGAGCCGTCGAACCCGTAGAACGACCTTAGCCCCGCACCCGCGTGGCAAAGTGCACATCTCTCTGGGATTTCGCCTTCGTCATTCCAGTGTGAAAATGCCTCTGCGGAGACGTCGGCATGCGCCGAAGTGGCCCAATCTGCCACGATCTTCTCTCTCGAAACCTCGGCTTGGGCCGATAGCACTCCTGCCGCAAATACCAGAACCGAGATACTGGCCAGATACTTTCTTAGGCGTGTCATGGTCTTCTCCCTGCCGAGAATCTGGGCTCAGGGTAGCAGGGCCTGGGAACACCAGAGTTGATTTGGGTCAAGGTGCCGGAGTGCATGCTTTGTATCGTTGCCGCGCAACAGGATCGAGATTGCCCGATGACGCACCGTTTCCGGCGTGGGCTGGACATCGCAATGGACGGCACGCCGGAACAGGTGCTGGCACGCGGCAACGCCGTAGAGACCGTTGCCGTGTTCGGAGGCGACTATCCTCGGATGCGAACCGAGGTGCTTGTCGCTCCAGGCGACGACGTGGCACGCGGCGATCCGTTGATCCGTGATCGGAAACATCCCGAGATTATGATCACGGCACCCGCATCGGGCCGCATAGCCACGGTCGAGATCGGGCCCCGGCGACATTTGTCGATGCTGAGCATCAACTGCAGTGGCAATTCCGCACGAAGTTTTTCACGGCCCCAGGCGCCGACACGAGACAGCGTTGCGTCGCTGTGCCAGGCATGCGGACTTTGGTCCGGCTTTGTCGAACGTCCCTTTGGGCGCATTCCGGCGCCGGATGCCGCGCCGGATGCGATCTTCGTGACCGCGATGGAAAGCGCGCCGCTGTCGGCCGATGCCGCCGTAGTAATCCGGTTCAGACGCAAATTGTTTCACGCCGGCCTGCGGGCGGTGCGCTATCTGACGGACGGTAAGGTGTTCGTCTGCCAGGGACCGGTGGCGGATCTGGTAGAAGCCGGCACTCCCGTCCGGGTCGAGCGGTTTGCCGGTGCCCATCCGGTGGGGTTGCCCGGAACACATATCGACCGGCTCTATCCGGTGGAACGGGGCGGGACGGTCTGGCAGATCCACTATCAGGACGTGATCGCGCTGGGATCGGTCATGTCCGAGGGTGTCCTGCCCGAAACCCGCGTCGTTGCCCTGGCGGGTCCCGGGGTTCAGCGTCCGCGGCTGATCGAAGCCCCCGAGGGCGCGGCACTTGACGATCTGCTGCGGGGCGAATTGCTTGGCGGACAGATGCGGGTAGTGTCAGGCTCGCCCTTGTCGGGGAGCGAGGCAAGCCATTTGCGGCGCGGCGATCACCAGATAAGCGTTTTGCGGCGGGCGCGGCCGCGAAAGCCGGCGCGGCGCAGGTGGCCGGGGCATGCCACCGAGCCGCGCCCTGCCCCGGTGGTGCCGACCTTGGCGCTGGGACGTTCGCTTGGGCCGGATCTGCCCGTGGTGCCACTGATCCGCGCCCTGAGCGCGGGCGATGTAGAGACGGCCGACCGGTTGGGCTGTCGGGCCTTGCTGGAGGAAGATTTGGCTCTGGCCACCTATGCAGCCGGGGGAGCGCAGGATTTCGGCATGCTGTTGCGTCGGGCACTGGACATGTTGGAGCAGCAGCCATGATCCGCGGGCTCTGGACGCCCGACACGGTCGGTTGGCTTTTGGTGGCCGCGGGCGCGCCCGTCGCGGTGGCCATGATCCTTGATCAGGGTCCCGATGGGCTGATCCGGCTGGCCCTGGGGCTTGCGGTCGTCGCGGCATGGCAGAGTCTGTTCCGGTTCAACATGGGAGTGATGCCCGCCCCGGCTTCTGCCATCACCGCGCTTGCCGTCGCCGTCATGGCTCCGCATGAGGTGCCTCTGTGGCAGATAGGTTTTGCGGTCAGCTTCGGGGCGGTCGTCGGAGAGTTGATTTTCGGCGGATGGGGCCGGAATTTTCTGAACGCGAGCGCGGTGGCGCTGTCGTTTCTCAGCCTGTCGGTGCCCAACGCGGACTTCGTAGCCGGCGATGCAGGGCTTGCCCTGGCCGTAGTGCCCGGGGCGATCATGCTGGCTCTGACCGGCATCCTGCCAATTTCCATTCTGGCAGCCTTTGCGACTGCGCTTTGGGTGGCGGCAATGGCCTTGGGTTTGACCCCCCAAATTCTGGCGGCACCGGGGACCTTGGTCTTCGCAGTCGTATTTCTGGTTGCCGATCCAGTCGCATCTGCCGCAACGCCATTGGGGCGGTGGGTACAGGGCGCGCTGGCCGGGGCGTTCACGGCATTCTTGATGACCGGAACTTCGGTGCCACAGGCAGTCGTGTTTGCAGCGCTGTTGGCAGGGCTCTTTGCGCCGCTTGTCGATCAGGGGATCATAGCACTACATCTAAGATGGCGGAGGGTGCGGCATGCCAGGCCTTAATCCTGTCGCCCTTTGGCGGCAGCTCCTTGCGCTGCCGAACGAAAGCCGCGGCAAGACGCTGGCGATGGCCTTTCTTGTCGCCGCGGTATGCTCGCTGATGGTGTCGATGGCTGCGGTGGTTTTGCAGCCGCAGATCGACGCCAACAAGGCGGCCGAAAGGCAGGCCAAGCTGGACGCGATGATCGCCGAGTTGCCGGAACTGGCCGGAGTTCTGGCCGGGGCCGGGGCGGACACGTTGCAGACCGTGATCGTCGATCTAAAGACCGGTACCGAGACCGGAGAGCTGTTTGACGGGTTCGACATGGCCGAGGTCGCAGCCGATCCCGAAACCAGCACCGAACTGAGCGATGACCAGGATATCGCCGGGATCGGGCGGCGTCCCGACTACGCCGAAATCCACGTTCTCAAGGCAGGCGGCAAGCTGGAACTGGTCATTCTGCCGGTCTACGCGGCGGGGTACCAATCCACGATTCGCGCCTTTTTGGCCTTGCGCGGCGATCTCAACACCGTTGCCGGTCTGGTTGTGACCGAACAGGGTGAGACGCCGGGGCTCGGTGCCAATGTCGCCACGCCGGCCTGGCAGGCGCTGTGGCCCGGCAAGAAGCTGGCCGACGAGAATGGCGTGCTGCGGCTGACGGTGGTGCGCGGCAGGGGCACCACGGAATTTGAGGTCGACGGCATCACGGGCGCGACCCGGACCAGCACCGCCGTCAGCGACATGATCGCTTTCTGGACCGGGCCGAATGGCTATGCGAAATTGCTGGACGCGCTGCGCGCAGGGGAGCTCTAGCCGATGGCGGGTTCGCGACACCGGTTCTTCACGCCCCTGATCGATGAAAATCCGGTCACCCTGCAGATACTCGGCATCTGTTCGGCTTTGGCGGTAACCACCTCGATGACCACCGCGTTGACGATGTCGGCAGCCTTGACGGCCGTCCTGATGGCGGCCAGCGGGTTGATCAGCGCGCTTCGCAACCACATGCCGAAATCAATCCGCCTGATCCTGCAGATCACGATCATCGCGTCCCTGGTCATCATCACCGATTTGGTCCTGCAGGCCTATGCCTTCGACATCTCGAAGAGATTGTCGATCTTCGTCTCGCTTGTCGTTACGAATTGCCTGGTTCTGGGCCGCGCCGAAACCTTTGCGATGCACAATCCGCCGGGGCCGAGCATTCTGGACGGGCTGGGCAATGCGCTGGGGTACTCGTTGATCCTGATGATCGTCGGCTTCGTACGTGAGTTGTTGGGCCGCGGTACGCTGTTCGGCTTCACCGTTCTGCCAAGTGTCGAGGATGGCGGCTGGTTCCAGCCCCTGGGCGTGATGCTGCTGGCGCCGAGTGCGTTTGTGATCCTCGGGCTTCTGATCTGGGCCATTCGTGCCTGGCGACCGGCCCAGGTCGAGGCCAACGAGTATCCCCTGACGGCGAGGGCCGAGGGATGAGCGAGCTGTTTCTGCGCGCGATCTTCGCGGACAATCTGGTGCTCAGCTACTTCCTGGGCCTTTGCACCTATCTTGCGATCTCAAAGCGGCTCGACACGGCGCTGGGGCTCGCTGCTGCGATGATCGTGGTTCAGACGCTTACGGTTCCGATCAACTACCTTATCCAACGATACCTTCTGCTCGAAGGCGCCTGGGCCTGGGCCGGGCTGCCGGATGTCGACCTGACCTTTCTGAAGCTGATTGCCTTTATCGGGGTGATCGCCGCTGCGGTGCAGATCCTGGAAATGACATTGGACCGCTACGTTCCCGCGCTCTATCGGGCACTTGGCATCTATCTGCCGCTCATCACCGTGAACTGCGCCATTCTCGGCGGCAGCCTGTTCATGGCAGAGCGGCAATACGACTTCGGCGAGAGTGTCGTTTTCGGCCTTGGCAGCGGGATCGGCTGGGCCCTGGCGATCGCTTTGCTGGCGGCGATCCGCGAGCGGTTGCGGTATGCCGACGTGCCGGAGGGGCTGCGCGGGCTTGGCATCACCTTCGTCGTGACAGGGCTCATATCGATGGGCTTCACCGCATTTTCCAGCGTGGCCCTGCCATGACAGAGGTGTTGCTTCCCACCGCTCTGCTGACCGCGATCGTCCTGGTGCTGACGGTTGCCGTGATGGGCGCACGTGCCGTACTGGCGCCGAGCCGGCCGGTCGAGGTTCTGGTTAACGGAACCTTGTCGTACCGGGGTCATACCGGTGACAAGCTGCTCCCGGTTCTGAAGTCCGGCGGATTGCCGATCCCTTCGGCATGCGCGGGCGCCGGCACCTGCGGATTGTGCCGGGTGCAGATTCGGGAAGGCGCCGAGGCGCCCCTACCGACGGAACTGGCACGTCTTAGCCGCGCGGATGTGCGCGATGGCGTGCGGCTGGCCTGCCAGACCGTTCTGCGAAGGGCACTCTCGGTAACGGTGCCGGACGAATTCCTGTCGGCCGAAACGCTCACTTGCCGGGTCGTTTCGAATACGATGCTGGCGCCACTGATCAAAGAGGTGGTTCTGGCCGTGCCGGAAGGCAGTGCATTCGACCCGCGCCCCGGAGCCTTCGTACAGGTCACGGCACCGCCCTATAAGCTGGAATTCGAGCGGATTGAGATCGACCCGGCGCACGAGAAACTCTGGCGCCGCCTCGGTTGGCGGAGTCTGCATGTGGACAGCGGCGTATCGGTCACCCGGGCCTATTCGTTGGCCAACACGCCGGCAGACGCCAGACATATCGTCATGACGATACGGCTGGCGGTTCCGCCGCCCGGGCGCGCGGACGTCCCGCCAGGTGTGGTGTCCTCCTACCTGTTTGGATTATCGCCGGGCGACACGGTCGAGGTTTCGGGGCCATACGGGGAGTTTGGCGCCCAAGAGACAAGCCGCGAGATGGTCTTTATCGGCGGCGGCGTGGGAATGGCGCCACTGAGATCGATCATTCACGACCAGTTGGAAAGGCTTGGGACGCAGCGCAGGATGTCTTACTGGTATGGTGCGCGCAGCCAGGCCGATGCCTTTTATTCCACCGAATTCCGCAGCCTCCAAGATCGCCACGAAAACTTCAGCTTTCATCTGGCGCTGTCCGATCCCGATCCGGATCGCGCGACCGGCGCCGCCACCGGGTTCATCCACGAGGTGGCGTATCGGACCTATCTGAAGGATCACCCCGCGCCAGAGGAATGCGAATACTACCTGTGCGGTCCGCCGCTGATGATCCATGCCGTGCGTGCGATGCTGGATGATCTGGGGGTAGAAGATGAGATGATATATTTTGATGACTTCGGGGGCTGACGAAATGATGCTGACGCGCCGAACCATTCTCGCAGGGGCCACAGCTTTGGGCGCCGGGTGCATTCTGCCATTGGCGGCGAAAGCGTTGCCTGGAATTGGCGGGCATGCGTTCGGCTCGTACTGGCGTCTTGTTTCGGGCAGCGAGGTTGATGAAACGAACGTGCGCGCGCTGATCGGCTTGCGCATCGAGACGACCAACGCGTCGATGTCGCCCTATCTCCGTCATTCGGAACTGACCATTCTCAACTCCAATGATAGCACCGATTGGGTGCGGCTGTCGGGTGATATGGCCGAAGTTGCGCGTCATGCCCTGCAAACCGCCGAGGAAAGCGGCGGCGCCTTCGATCCGACAGTCGGGCCCATCGTCGGCCAATACGGGTTTGGTCCGATCCGCCGGGCCAAGGTCGGAGATGCCGGAGACCTGGAATTCCGAAACGGCGCTCTGCGGCGGTCCAAACCCGGGGTTACGGTGGACCTGTGCGGTATCGCCAAGGGCTGGGCGCTGGACCGGACCGTTGCGGCCCTCGAAGCATCGGGAATTCGGAATTTCATTTTGGAACTGGGCGGTGAGGTCGCCGTCCGCGGCCGGCATCGCTCCGGGCGGAAATGGCGGGTTGCGATTGACGGGACGGATCGGGTTCTCGAACTGGACGGCCGGTCGGTCGCCACGTCCGGCAGCACCCTGCAATCCTACAATTTCGGGGCGCGTCGATACGGCCACATCATTGATCCGCGTACAGGTGCAGCGGCCACTGGCGACTTGCTGTCGGTCTCCGTCATCGCAAAGACAGCGATCGCCGCCGACGCCTGGGCAACGGCGCTGTTCAGCCGTGGTGTCGATGGCGCCATTGAACTGGGCGAGGCCTGCGGTGTCGATGCGGTTCTGGTCGTCAAAGACGGGGACAAACAGCGCGTGATGACGACGGGTGTCGCTGGGCGCTGGCTGCAAGAGTAGGAGGCAGGGGCATGGCGACCGTCGCGCTCGGATTTCTTTTGATCGTTTTGGCCATGGCGGGGCTTGCCATTGGTGTATCCTTGGGCCGTGCGCCGCTGCGGGGCAGTTGCGGTGGTCTTGGCTGCTCTGCCTGCAAAACCTGCCCGCGCCGGGCAGCGCCGAGAAAACGGGGCGACTGATGGCAGGCATGCCCACCTTGACGTCTATCGTGTCGAGCGAGCTTCTCAGTTTCGCGCCGGAAATGACCATCGTTGATGCAGTTGCTGCTCTTATCGACCACGATACGTCCGGTGCGCCGGTGATCGATGCAAGCGGCAATTTGATCGGTATACTCACCGTGAAGGACTGCTTCCGCGCGGCGCTCCACGCCAGCTACTACCAAGGATGGAGCGGCGTCGTGTCGGACTACATGACGACAGACGTGCAGACACTTGACGCCAATCTGGACCTTGTCAGCGCGGCGCAAAGGTTTCTCGAAACAGATTTCCGGCGCTTTCCTGTGATGAAAGACGGTCGTTTGATCGGACTGGTCATGCGCTTCGACCTGCTTCGCGCCCTGCATGCGCAATGGGAGCGAACCGGAAACCCCTAGGCCCGGCGAGTTAAGCGGCCAGCGGCGCCTGGCATTGTCCCGACCTGCGCCTCTAGGCCGGTCTGAAAGGCGCCGACTACGTAGTCAAATGTGCGAAAGACAATGTACGTTATCATTCAAGATGAACGCCAACGAGTCCCAGAATGATTGGACAAAAAAACCGCCCTTGGGGGCGGCGTTTCGTGTTTGGGTATCGTCAGAGAGATACGCAGGTTCTTGCTAGGTTTGGCGATGACCTACTCTCCCACGTCTTAAGACGCAGTACCATCGGCGCTACGGTGCTTAACGGTCGAGTTCGGGATGGGATCGGGTGTTTCACTCGCGCTATGATCACCAAACCGAGGAAAAACCTGCTTCCAAGCCAGTACACCAAGCGGTGTGCTGCTTTGATGTCCAACCAGAGCTGGGTCAGCCTGGCTTCTACTGGATCAAATCAAGCCTATCGGACAATTAGTACCGGTCAGCTGAACGCATTGCTGCGCTTACACCTCCGGCCTATCGACGAGGTCGTCTACCTCGGTCCTCAGGGATACCTTGTTTCGAGGGGGGCTTCCCGCTTAGATGCCTTCAGCGGTTATCCTGTCCGATCATAGCTACCCAGCACTGCCGTTGGCACGACAACTGGTCCACCAGTGGATCGTTCACCCCGGTCCTCTCGTACTAGGGGCAACTCCTCTCAAGTATCCTACACCCACGGCAGATAGGGACCGAAC
>JASJDP010000023.1 GCA_030065095.1 Rhodobacter sp. | reverse complement strand
GGCCGCCGCCCCCGTCTATGACTGGTTCAAGGCCAATGTCGACGGCGGCGAGGCCGTGTTCGACGCGCTGACCGCAACCGTCGCCGAGGTCGAGGCGGACATCGACGCAACACGGATGGGCGAAAGCAAGTGATGAGATCATCGAGTCGGGGCGCTTTCCTGCGCCCCGGCATCGCCCGAACCGCAACCCGGCCGAACCTGCGCAGCCAGAGCTGGCCTTTCCCCGGTCAAGGCCCTGATATTCCCGGCTTCTTCCTTCGTCGCCTGCCTCTATTGCACCGCAATGAATTACAGTGCGGTCGCGGCGGCCAAGGGAAAGACCGCGGTTCAATTGACCCTTGTTTCACATTGCGGGTGGTCTGATGGCGTCGCTTCTGGTTCTTGGCATGGCCGTCGTCGATTTTGTCTTTGCGGTCGACACGCTTCCCGACCGGCCGCAGAAATACCGCGCCGACAGGGCTGACATCGTCGGCGGCGGTCCGGCTGCCAGCGCCGCCGTCGCGATCTCGCGCCTGGGGGGGCATGCGGCGCTGGCGGCGCGGCTGGGCCGGGATGCGCTGGCCGATCTGATCCTGGCCGACCTCAAGGCCGAAGGCGTTTCGACGGACCTTGTCCATCGTGGGCCCGGCGGACAGTCGTCGTTTTCGTCGGTCTATGTGGATGCCGGTGGCGAAAGGCAGATCGTGAATTTCCGCGGCGCCGGGCTGATTGAAGAGACCGGCTGGCTGCGGGATGCGACGCCCGCCGACGCCGTTCTGGTCGATCCGCGCTGGCCCGGCGGGGCCGAAGTGGCGCTGGATCTGGCACACGACTGGGGCGTTCCCGGCATTCTGGACGGCGAAGCGCCGATCGCCCAGGCGCTTTTGCAGAAGGCCTCGCATGTTGCGTTCTCGCGCACTGGCCTGCAATCCCTGACCGATTTGACCGACCCGGCACAGGCACTGGCAGACATGGCACGGCGGCTGCCGGGCTGGGCCTGCGTGACCGACGGCGCCGGCGGCGTGTATCACACCGAAGCATCGGGCATCGCTCACACCGCAGCGTTTCAAGTCGATGCAAGGGACACGACCGGCGCGGGCGACGTCTGGCACGGCGCCTTTGCACTGGCACTGGCCGAGGGCCAGGACGAGGCATCGGCGATCCGGTTTGCCAATGCCGCCGCCGCGATAAAGTGCACCCGGTTCGGCGGCCGGTCGGGATGTCCCGACCGGGCAGCCGTCTCGGCATTTCTCAAGGAGAGACCATGATCGAACTGACCCCCGGCAAACTGTGGGGCATGCGCCGCATGTCAGGCGAAAACGGTGTTTTCAAGATGACCGCCGTCGATCAGCGGCCGCCGATCAAGGGCCCGATCGCGGCGCATCTGGGCGTCGATGAGGCGCCCTGGCAGGAGGTGGCGCGATTCAAGGGCCTGCTGGTCGAAACGCTGCAGGCGCAGAGCACGGCGATGCTGCTGGATCCCCACTACGCTGTTCCCCACAGCCTCGACATGCTGTCGCCAACCAAAGGCTTGATCGTCACGCTGGAAGACAGCGTGTTCAAGGAAACGCCGCACGGGCGACTGTCTGCCGATATCGACGACTGGTCGGTGGCCAAGATCAAGAGGATGGGCAGCGACGCGGTCAAGGTTCTGGTGTGGTACCGGCCGGATGCGGACGACCAGGTGACCCAGGCGCAAAAGGACTATGTGAAGCGCATCGGCGAAGATTGCGCGCGGTTCGACATCCCGTTTCTGTTCGAATTGCTGGTCTACCCGCTCGCCGCGGACCGCCATCAGACCGGCGACTATGTCGAGATGCGGGGAAAGAAGGCCGAACATGTTCTGGCCTCGGTCGCGGAATTCGCCCAACCCGATTACGGTGTCGACGTCTTCAAACTGGAAAGCCCGGTCAATGCGGCCGAGGCGGACGGATCGGCAGGCGTTCAGGCAATCTTCGACGAACTGGGCCGGCTGGCGGGGCGTCCTTGGGTGATGCTGTCGGCGGGCGCCGGAAAGGCGGAATTCCGCGCCGTTCTGGAACATGCCTTTGCCGCCGGGGCGTCGGGCTTTCTGGCCGGTCGCGCGATCTGGCTGGACGCGTTCAAAGCCTACCCCGACTGGGATCGGATCCGCGCCGAGCTTGAGGGCGATGCGACGGGGTATATGGCGGATATCTGTGCGCTTGCCGATTTGCGGGCTGCAAGCTGGATGCGCCATGCCTGCTATGGCCCGGATGGCGCCCGGTTTACGCCTGCGGATGCAGGCTTTCGCCATGGCTACAGCGGTTTCGGAGGCGCATGAATGCGGATCGGACTTCTTCCCCTGGGGCGGCCCACCTTCGATGTGGACTATGCGCAGGAAAAGCTGCGGCGCATGCTGGAGGCTCTGGATAGCAGCGGGCACGACATCGCCGGACCGCGGCAGTTGCTGTTCGACGAAGAGTCGACACGGGCCGCGATGGACGATCTGGACCGCGCCAGGATCGACCGGCTGCTGATCCTGCAGGTCACCTTCACCGACGCGTCGATGACCGTGGCCGCCGGCGGCAGGTTCGACCAGCCGCTGGCGATCTGGGCCGTGCCCGAACCGCGGCTGGGCGGACGGCTTCGGCTGAATGCCTTTTGCGGGTTGAACCTGGCCTCGCATGCGCTCGGCCTGATCGGACGCAGGTTTTCGTGGCTTTATGCCGATCCCGAGGACGGTGCAGCGGACGGGCTGGCGGCGCTTCTGTCCGGCGGCCATGAAGCCGAGCCTCTTGCGGCATCGACACCGCATGAGCGGTCGCCGGATGCCGCCCGGGTTGTCGAAGCCGTCCGGGGCCGGCGTATCGCCCGCATCGGTTCGCACCCCACAGGCTTCGACACCTGCGCCTATTCCGCCGAAGAGATCGAACGCCTTGCCGGCGTGGCCGTGGACGCAATGGATCTGGACCGGCTCTTCGATGCCGCGCGTGCGGCGCCGGATCAGAAGGTGCAGGAACTGCGTGCGGTGCTGGACAGCGAGATCACCGGGACCGGCGAGGTGGATCAACCTCAACTCGACCGGTCCTTGCGGCTCAAGCTTGGGCTTGAAGGCCTGCAGGCAGCCGGCCGGTATGATGCCTTCGCCATCCGGTGCTGGCCCGAGACCTTTACGGACTACGGCGGGGCGGTCTGCGGTCCGGCGGCGATGATGGGCGAGGCCCGCGTGCCCTGCGCCTGCGAGGCGGATGTCTATGGCGCCCTCACACAGTTGATCCTGCAGGAAACCGCTCAGGCGCCTGTCTTTCTGACCGATCTTGTGGACATCGACACCCACGACGGCACCGGCGTGGTCTGGCATTGCGGCCAGGCGCCCCTGTCGATGCGGGACGGCGAAGCACCGGCCACCGCCACGGTTCACACGAACCGCAAGCAGCCGCTGCTTTATCAGTTCCCGCTGAAACCGGGGCCGGTGACGTTCCTGCGAATCTCGAAGGCCTTCAACACGCCCAAGCTGGTGCTGGCATATGGCGAGATGCTGCGCAGGCCGATGGCCTTTACCGGCACATCCGGCGTGGTCCGCTTCGCGCGGCCCGCCGCGGCGGTGCTGGACGACATCATCGCCAGCGGGCTTGAACACCACATGGCGCTGGCCTACGGCGACCATCGCCAGACGTTGCGCGCCGTGGCGACGGAACTGCAACTGCCGGTACTGGAGATCTGACATGGCTCTGCGATACGGCCTGATCGGGTCGGGGATGATGGGGCAGGAGCACATCCGCAATCTCAATCTGCTGGAGGGAACGGTCGTCACCGCAGTGGCCGATCCCGATGCGCCCATGCGCAGCCTGTCGGTCGAGACCGCGGGTGGAACCGCAAAGCCCTTTGCCGACTACAAGGACATGCTTTCGGCCGATATCTGCGACGTGCTGCTGATCGCCTCGCCCAACGACACGCATCATGACATCCTGATGGACGTGCTGGACACGGCCAAACCCATCCTGTGCGAAAAGCCGCTTTGCACCACCGCCGCGGACTGTCGCGAGGTGATCGCCAAAGCCGAGCGCCGGGCGGCGCCTGTCTGGGTCGCGATGGAATATCGCTATATGCCGCCGGTCGCCCGCCTGTGCGAGGAACTGGCGGCGGGCCGTGTTGGAATTCCGCGCATGATGGCGATCCAGGAACACCGGTTTCCGTTTTTGGACAAGGTTGGCGACTGGAACCGGTTCAACGCGCGCACCGGCGGAACGTTGGTCGAAAAATGCTGCCATTTCTGGGACCTGATGCGGCTGATCCTGCAAAGCGACCCGGTGCGCGTCTACGCCACGGCCGGCGTGGACGTGAACCATCTTGACGAACGGTACGATGGCCGGGTGCCCGACATCATCGACAACGCCTTTGTCACGGTGGATTTCGCCAGCGGGACCCGCGCCATGCTGGATCTTTGCATGTTCGCCGAGGGCGCCGGATGGCAAGAGGTGATTACCGTGACCGGCGACAAGGCGCGCGTCGATGCCTGTATCCCGGGACCGTCGCGTTTCGCCCCGGACGGTGCAGAGCGCGCGGCGGAGATCGTGATATCGGACCGGGCAACTAAAAAGAGCCACCGGGAAACGGTCGACGTGGATGCCGATGTCCTGCAAGCCGGCGATCATCACGGGTCCACCTATTTCCAGCATCAGCGGTTTCGCGATCTTGTCTTGTCCGGATCCGGCGCGCCCGAGGTCAGCCTGCGGGACGGTTTGTGGTCGGTTCTGGTGGGCGAAGCCGCCGAGCGGTCGGCCCGCAGCGGCGAAGCGGTAAGACTGGATCCGCAGGCAATAGCAATCGCAGACCCCGGCGGCAGGAATGCCTGACAAGGTGCATTGCAAGTCCACGGCATATCGTTAAGGGTTCCGGCCTGCGAGAGTGAAAGACATGATCCTGATCACCGAATTCATGGATGACGGCGCGGTCGCGGACCTGTCGGCGCAATTCGACGTGACCTATGCGCCGGACCTGGCCGACCGGCAGCAGGATATCCCGGCCTTGATGCCGGGCAAGCGCGCTCTGATCGTCCGGAACCGCACCCGTGTCACCGCCGACCTGTTGAGCGGCTCCGACGATCTGTGCGTCGTCGGACGGCTCGGCGTCGGCCTTGACAACATCGACCAGGCCGCCTGCAAGGACCGGCGTGTCGCGGTCATTCCCGCCACCGGCGCCAATACCGTGAGCGTCGCGGAATATGTCGTCACCAATGCGCTGATCCTGTTGCGCAACGCCTATCAGGCACAGGACCGCATGCTTGCGGGAGCATGGCCGCGGACCGACTGTGCCGGCCGCGAAGTAGGCGGTAAGCTGCTGGGCCTGATCGGGTTTGGGGAAATCGCGCAAGAGACCGCGCGCCTGGCCGTGGGGTTGGGAATGCAGGTCTGCGCACATGACCCGTTCGTGCCGCCGGCCAGCCCGGCCTGGCAGCAGGCACAGCCGGTCAGCCTCGAGACGCTGCTGGAAACCGCCGATGTTGTCAGCCTGCACGTGCCGCTGCTGGACACCACACGCCACATGATCAACGCCGACACGTTGGGCCGGATGAAAGCGGGCAGTGTCCTGATCAATGCCGCCCGGGGCGGCGTCGTGGACGAGACAGCTTTGGTGCAGGCTTTGCGCGCGGATGGCGGGATCGCCGGGGCGGCGCTGGATGTCTTCGAGACGGAACCGCTTGATCGGCAGGCGGCGGAGAAATTCGCCGGTCTGGGGAACCTTGTTCTCACACCGCATATCGCTGGTGTCACCGAAGAGTCCAACGCCCGCGTGAGCCGCCTGATTGCCCAAAAAGTGGCCGAGAAACTGACCAGCGACAGCTAGAAGACGATGAACCGTGACAAACCCATCGGCGCGGCTGCAACGGCTGTATTGCCGTTCTTCTGATCACCTAAAATCCCGATCATCCTCAAGCGACGCAAACTTGGCGGCGATCGGGCCATTGGCGGGAAACGCCGGCTACTCGGTTTCACCCGCCTCCGCCCCGGAAGCTCCGACAAGGGGGGCCAAGTCCTCGAGCAACTGAAGAAGGCGCTTGCGGATTTCTTGAAGCAAGCCCAACGCCAGAAACTCGATCCGCGCGAAATCAAAGCCGTGTTCCAGGAAGCGTGGGAACGCTCCGATACTCTGAAGGCACTTGGCAATGCCCCGGCCGAACGTGGGCATTTCCTCGCAAAAGGGGATCGGCGCGGCTTAGTGGCCGTCGATGTGCAGGGCGGGGTTTACGCGCTTTCGAAGTGGACGGGCCTCCGCGCCAAGGACGTGCGCGAAAAACTCGGCTCGCCTGACGTGGATGAGATCGTATTGACGCCTAATGTGGATCGTTCCGCGTTGGTTGCCGATATGAAGGGTGATCTGGCAGCTGTCTTGAGCCTGGCTAGTGGGAAAAAAAGCGCAGGCCATGCCAAGAACGCTGGATCAAATGAGTGAAACTGAGAGAAAGGAAATCGAGCGAGCCGAAGCTGTGATTGCTGCTTCCGATACTGCCTCCGGCGCTGGTGTTGCACCGAAACAGGTATCGTTGGTTGCGGGGGCAGGATTTGAACCTGCGACCTTCAGGTTATGAGCCTGACGAGCTACCGGGCTGCTCCACCCCGCGCCAAGAGGTTTCGTCATATTGCCTTCGTCCGGGGACTGCAAGTGCATCGCGTCGAAAATCGTCGCGTGAGTTCAACGAACTTAACCATTCGGCCTCCGCGTCGGTGTGTCAGCCGCTTTGAAATGAAAATACGGCCCAACGAAGCGACAAGCGCCGAAGCTGACTGGATATCGCGAAGCGCGGATCGATGACGTTTCCACAGAGCTTGGAGCCCCGCCGAATTGCGTCGATTTGTGCTCCGAAAACGGGGCGCCGTTCGGCACTTTCATGGTGTGGAGGGGCAGACGCAACGGGGCCTGCCCCCCTGCTGACGGAGTTTGGATACGCGCAACCGTTTAGGTTGGACGGCTGCGCGGCGATTGCTCCGGCCGGTCTATTTCAGCGACGCGATGAAGGTGTCTACGTCGTGGAGGGACAGAAACTCGACCTCCTCGGTGCCGCCATCGGTGAAGGACCAGACGACGGCCGGGGCCGAAACGTCTCCATTGGCGTCGAAGCGCACGTCGCCAGTGGCACCCTGATACATGACGGTGCCGCCGCTGGCGAGAACCCCCTTCGCGGTTGCGAAACCCGCCGTGTCAGCGCTGACCGGCGTGCCGCCCGGATCGGTGACCCTGGCCACCGCGGCGGCGACATCGGCGCCGGAGGCATCCTGGCCCGCGGCCTCCATCGCCAGCAGTGCAATCATCGCGGCGTCGTAGCTGTTGGCAAGGCCGGGGCCGTTCGGCTCTTTTCCAAAGCGAGCCATATAGGCCGCGCGAAAGGCGTCGGCGCTATCGGAGCGGGGAGAAGCGGTGTCGGTGCCGAGCGTTTCGCCGAGGTATTGCAGGCCGACACTGTCACGGAAATCATCGGATTTCAACGAGTTGGCCAGGATCATGTTCTGTGTGCCGCCAAGCGAGATCCATTCACGCACCGCTGCAGTCCCCTCGGCCGGATACAGTGCGAGGTAAAGCGCGTCGGGCCGACTGCCGAGCGCCTCGGTGACCTCGGCACGGTACGACGGCTGCCCATCGTTCACGGCAACCGAAGCCGTGACGTCGACGCCCACAGCGGCGAAATCGGCCGCGATCAGGCGGGCCATGTCCTGGCCCCAGTCATCGTTCTTGTAAAGGATCGCAACCGAGCCGTAGCCTTGGTCCTTGGCCACCTTGGCACCAACCGCGGATTGCACGCCGGTCGTCGCGAAGGTGCGAAACCAAAGCCCGCCGGTCTTGCCCTCTTCCGCAAGCTTGGTGAAGGCGGTGGAGGAGGAACAGCAGGACATCTGCATCACCTCGCCCGGCACGGTGACCGACGTCAGGATCGGCATCGACACGCCCGAGGAGACCGCGCCCAAAAGCACCTTCACCCCTTCGAGATCGACAAGCGCCTTGGCCGCGTCCACGCCGACCTTGGGATCGACCTGGGTGTCGCGCAACACCATCTCGATGCGGCAGCCCGCTGCACCCCCGGCCTCGTTGACTTGGTCGACAGCGAATTGCGCGGTCTCGGCAATGGGGCGGCCCCAGTCGACCGAGGTCGGCAGTACCGCGCCGATCTTTGTCGTGCAGTCTTGAGCCTGAGCAGCGCCAGCCAGTGCGGCCAGAGCGGCGGCGAGACCGACACCGGCCCGCGTGAGTTTGGTGATTGGCATATTACACTCCCTGTTTCGCCAGCGGGGTTTTTCCCCTTTGTGATACGACCAGCCGTTCCGGCAAAAGCCCCCGGGGCCGCCAGAGCAGCATGCCGACAATCACCGCCCCGATCAAAACAAACTGCACCGAGCCGGTGTAAAGCTGTGCCTCGACGGGCGCGAAGCGCGACAGCGCCCAGCCAGAGGCCGTCCAGGCCCCCCAGATCAGGAATGCGCCGAAGACTGCGCCGCGGTTGTTGCCCGAGCCGCCGACGATCAGCATCGCCCAGATCTGGAAGGTCAGGGTCGGCAGCACGTCCTGCGGGCTGACAAACGCATAGAACGTACCGTAGAGCCCGCCGGAAAGGCCAAGGATCACCGAGCCCGTGACAAAGGCCGTGAGGCGAACCCCCGCGGGGCTCTTGCCCAGCGATTGCGCGGCTTCCTCGTCTTCGCGGATGGCGCGCAGCAGGCGGCCGAAGGGCGAGGCGACAAGACGTTCCAAAAAGAGATAGGTCGCGACAAGGGCAAGCAGGACCACGGCCAGAAAGCACAAGTTGTACAGAAAACCGTCGCCAAGCATGGCGCGCAGCGGGCGCTCGAACCCGCGCACGCCCTTGGCTCCGCCCGCGAGCCATTCGGCGTTGCGCACCAGATTCTCGAAGGCGACGGCAACACCGAATGTGGCAATGGCCAGGTAGTCGTGCCGCAAACGCAAGGTCAGCAGACCGACGATCCAGGCCATCAATCCGGCCAGCGCCATACCGCCCAGTAGAGCCAGCGGGTAGAACAGGGCAAAGCCTCCCAAATGGGCGCCCTGTGGCATCCCTCCAAGGATCAGAGTGCCGTAGGCGCCCGCGCCGAAGAAGGCGACAACGCCGCCATTGAAAAGGCCGGTATTGCCCCATTGCAGGTTCAGCCCCAGTACCGCGATCGCGAGGATCGAGGCGGTGGTGGCGAAAAACACCAGATAAGAGACGACGCCGATCACGCGCGCGCCTCGCCGAACAGGCCGTAGGGTCGGATGATCAGGACCGCCAGGATCAGCAGGAACGGAACCGAGGGGGTGTAGCCGGAGGGCAGGATCACCAATGCGAGATTGCCGGCGATGCCGACGACGAACCCGCCCAGCACCGCGCCGTAGACGCTGCCGATACCACCGACGATGGCCGCGGCAAAGATCGGCAGCACCAGATCGCGGCCCATGACCGGAATGATCTGATGGCTGAGGCCGTAGAACACGCCCGCCACCGCGGCCAGCCCCCCGCCGATGACCCAGACGGCCATGATGGTGCGGCTCAGATTGACGCCGTTGACCTGCGCCAGTGCCGGGTTCTCGGCGACCGCGCGCAAGCTGTAGCCGAAAGTGGTCCGCGACAGGACCAGATGCAGGATCATCATCAGGACGAGCGCCGCGATCAGGACAAAGACCTGGTCCGGTTTCACAAGGATGAGCGGGTCCTGGCTGAGCAGCACCGCGAAGGCGATATCCTTGGAATAAAGCTGCGGCGACAGGCCGAAGATCAGGCCAATCAGGTTGCGGATCACCAAAGCCATGCCAAAGCTGGCGAACACCATCGACAGCTCCTGGCCCTTGTCTCGCAGACGTTTAAAGACCAGCCGGTCGATCAGCACGGCGGAGACACCGGTCAGCACCATGGATGCCGCGATTGCTGCGGTTAGGGCCCAGGTCAGCGACAGGGGGCCGAGTTTCGCCGCAAAGACCGGCACCAAGGCCGAGACCAGCGCATCGCAAACCAGGGCAGCATAGGCGCCAAGCGACAGAAGCTCTGCATGGGAGAAATTGGCGAAGCGCAGAATATGCATCACAAGCGTAAGGCCGATCGCGCCTAGCGAAAGGTAGGCTCCGGTCAGCACTCCGTCGATCAGGTTCTGGATCATGCCGCACCGACCCTGCGTCCGCCAAGGTAGATCTCTCCAACCACGGGGTCGTGCAGCAGGTCCTGCGCGGGGCCGTCGATCTGGTTTCTCCCTTCGGCGAGGATATAGCAATGGTTGGCCAGCCGCATGGACTGGTTCACGTTCTGCTCGACCAGCAGGATCGAGACGCCTTGCGTGGTCAACATGCGTGCATGTTCCAGCACCTCTTGCGCCGCCTTGGGCGACAACCCCGCAGAGGGTTCATCCATCAGGATCAGCCGCGGAGCCGACGCCAGCGCCATAGCGACGGCAAGGAACTGACGCTGACCGCCCGACAAGGTTCCAGCCCTTTCGCGGTGTTTGTCGGCCAGCGCCGGGAACTGATCGAAAAGCCGCGCCAGCCGGGCCGGAGCATCACCACCAGCCCGGCGCAGGGCCAGGTCGAGGTTCTGGCGGATCGTCAGGCTGCGGAAGATGTTGTCGGTTTGCGGAACATAGGCGATGCCATGTGCGGCCAACTGGTCGGGGCGAATTCCGGCGATCTCGGCGCCCCCAAAGGCGATCCGGCCCGCGCTGATCGGGATCAGCCCCGCAATCGCCTTGATCAGCGTGGACTTTCCCGCCCCGTTCGGCCCGATGACCAGGGCAATTTGCCCCGCGCGCACGGTCACCGACACGTCCCTGAGGATCGGCAGGTCCGGCACATAGCCGGCCGTGACCCCGGTGACAGTCAGGACAGCCTCAGGCATTCGCGGTCGCCCCAAGGTAGGCGTCGAGCAAGACCGGGTTGGCCATCGCCTCGTCTGCAGTGCCCTGAAACACGACGCTGCCTTGCGCCATTGCGATCACAGGTTCGCAGTGGCGCATGACAAAATCCATGTCGTGTTCGATAATCACGAATGTCGTCCCCTGGCGGTTCAGTTCTTCGATCCTGCCGATCAGCGTTTCGGTCAGTTTCGGATTTACGCCGGCTGCCGGTTCGTCCAGCAGGATCAATGCCGGGTCGCCCATCAGCACGCGGGCAAGTTCCAAAAGCTTCATCTGCCCGCCCGAGATCTTTCCGGCCGGGTGATCGGCCAAGGGAGCGAGGGTAACGAATTCCAGCACGTCCAGCGCCTTTTGGCGGATGCGCCGTTCCTGATCGCGCATCCGGCTGCGAAACAGAAAGGGGCCGACGACGGTTTCGCCAGTCTGGCCCGTGGGCGCGAGCATGGCGTTCTCCAAAACGCTCATCCGGGCAAAGGGACGCGGGATCTGGAAGGTACGGCCGATGCCTTGTGCAAAGAGCGCGTTGGGCGCGTCACCCGTGATGTCCCGGCCGTCCAGCAGGACCGTTCCGGCGTCGGGTTTCAACGCCCCGGTGAGCAGGTTGAACAAGGTCGACTTGCCGGCCCCGTTCGGACCGATCAGTCCGGTGATCGAACCGCGCGGGATGTTCAGCGAAACCGCGTCGACGGCCTTGAGCGGCCCGAAGCTTCGGCTCAGAGCATGCGTGGACAGGATCGCCTCAGCCACCCGTAGCTCCGAGGATCTGGTCGTCCGGCTTTGTGTTCAGATTGTACTTCATTATCCGGCCATGCCGCCCGCCCCGATCGCGTTCCAGGGCAAAGACCGGCCCGGACGGTCCGGGCGAGGTGTCGAGCACGGCCTGGATCGAAGATCGGTCCTCGGCATCGAGACTGAACCGGAACACCTCCAGCATTTGCGGCAAGTACCTTGCATAGCGCGCACCCACGATGGCAGCCGCGACCTGGGGTCGATCCAGCACCCATCGCGTCGCCACGCTCGACACAGAGACGCCGTGCTTGTCGCCCACTGCCTTGAGCAGGCTCAGAAGCTCTTGAAACCGCGCCCAGGGGCCGAATTCGTCGATGATCAGGCGGTATTTCACGAGGCTGCGATTTTCGAAGGCAAATCCGGGGTCGGGCTGACCCAGCCAGCGTTCGGTCAGAAATCCACCTGCCAGTGTACCGAAGCAAAGCAGTTGCAGGTTCCTCGTCTTTGCCCAGGCGGTCAGCCCGTTCTCGGGCCTCCGGTCGAGAAGCGAGTATTGCACCTGCGTCGACACAAGATCGAACCCGGCCTCGACGAAGGGCCGCGTCTCGGCCACATCCCAATTCGTTACGCCGAGATACCTGATCTTTCCCTTTTGCTGGCAGCGCCTCAACGCCTCCAGCGCCACCAGAGGCTCGCCCAGCGAGAGATCCCACCAATAAAACTGCACCAGATGCAATCGCTCGACCTGCAACCGTTTCAGCGACCGGTCGATGAGCGCCTCGACATCGCCGGGGCGGATGGTTGTCAGAAGCTTCAGATCAGGTACCAGCTTGGTGTGAACCTGCACCTGTTGCGCAACCGCAGCCCCACGGCGGCGGCGCAGATCTGCGATGAACGCGCCGATCATCTCTTCGACACCGGTATAGATGTCGGCGCAATCGAACGACGTGATCCCCGCGTCAAGGAACGTCTCCATATCGCGCACCGCGTCGGCCCGGTCGACCGGCCCGTGATCGCCGGCCAGTTGCCAGCCGCCCTTGATGACACGGGAAACAGGATAGCCGGGGCGCAGTTCGGCAGTCTCGACGCTCATTCGCCGCTTTCGCTCCAGTAGGGCGTGCCGCGCGCCTCGGGCAAGCCGGTGGTGGCGGCATGGTCGAACCAGCGCTTGCCAAGCCGGGTGATCCGAAACCTCCCGCCGCAATGGGGATCCGGGCACGCGACCTCGGCATCCGTGCTGACCCAATCGTCCGGATCGGTCATGCGCTGCTTGACCGGCAGCAGCGGCAATAGCGCCGCGAGGGCATACATCGAAACACGGGCACCGGGCTCGAACACCAATGTCTCGCCTTCGACCCGAATGCTGTCACCCTCGACATGCCGGCAGACCGGCGTGCGGCCTTCCAACACCGTCTCGACCTTCAGGTCGTAAAGCCAGAACCCCCTGTCACCGTTTTCCTGCTGCATCCCACCCCTTCCTCTGGACTGCGGCCAGCGCCCGGTACTATCCAGAGCAAGGTAACGGAAGTTGCATGGCTCTCAAGGGTCAATCGACCAGGCACAAGGGAAGGAAGGGACCCGGAAATGACGAGGCCGACGCGACCGGAACGCCTGCGCCTCTCGGACCGATTGGAGATGTCCCGGATTCTCACCGGCCTCTGGCAGGTCGCCGATATCGAAAAGGACGGAGAGACCATCGACGCCGCGACGGGCGCCGCCTGGTTGGCGGATTATGCCGACCGCGGATTCGATACCTTTGACATGGCCGACCACTACGGCAGCGCCGAGATCATGGCCGGGCGGCTTCTTGCGCGCAGCGACGCGCCGAAGCCCCTGGCATTCACCAAATGGTGCCCGGCGCCGGGGCCCATGACGCCCGAAGTGGTGCGCGCCGGCGTCGAGGAACGGCTGCAACGTTTGGGCGTGGATCGCGTGGACCTGCTGCAATTTCATTGGTGGAGCTTTCGGCATCCCGCCTGGCTCGACGCCTTGCATCACTTGGCAAATCTGCGTGAGCAGGGGCTGATAGCCGAGATCGGGGTGACGAATTTCGACGCCGCGCATGTGGCGGTGGCGCTGGCCGACGGCGTCCCGCTGGTGACGAACCAGGTATCTTTCTCTCTCGTCGATCGCCGCGCCGCCGGGGCGTTGTCGGACCTCTGCGGCAAGACGGGGGTCCGGCTCTTGGCATATGGGACACTGTGCGGCGGTTTCCTGTCCGAACGCTGGCTGGACAAGCCGGAACCGCGGGACCTGACCGACTGGTCGAAGATGAAGTACAAGCGTTTCATCGACGTGGCAGGCGGTTGGGACGCGTTTCAGTCCATCCTGTCGGCCGCCAAGGCGATTGCCGACAAGCACGGTGTCTCGATCGCGAATATCGCGACCCGGTGGGTGCTGGAACACACGGCTGTTGCGGGTGTCATCGTCGGCGCACGGCTTGGAGAACGGACGCATTCGAACGACAACCTAAAGCTCTTTTCCTTCACCCTCGACGCCGACGATCACGCTCGTTTGGCCGGCGCATTCGGCAAGACCGCTGACGTGCCAGGCGATTGTGGAGACGAGTACCGCCAACCGCCCTATCTGACGGCTTCGGGCGATCTCAGCCACCACCTCGATGCAATGCCACTGCCCTTCGAGGCCACTGCATCCCCTCATCGCGTCGGCGGACAACAGGTCCTTAGCGGCTCGAAATGGGAAGACGTCGCCGGATATGCCCGCGCGCAGCGCATAGGCGATCGCATCCTTGTCTCGGGCACAACCGCGACCGCGGGGGCCGACCGCGTCGTGGCGCCGGGCGATGCCGGGACGCAAACCACCTTCGTGATCGACAAGATCCTCGCTGCGCTTGCAGCCTTTGGTGCCGATGCCGAAGATGTCGTTCGAACCCGCATCTACATCACCGACGAGGACGACGTCGAAGCGGTCTCGAGAGCACACGGACGGGTCTTTGGACAGATCAAGCCAGCGAACACGCTGATCGTTGTGGCCGGTCTGATCGGCGGTTACCGCGTCGAGATCGAGGCCGAGGCAATTCTGAACCTGCAGTAACCGGCCGGTCCAAAGTCTCGGCTCCACGCCACGGCGCCCGGTTTCAATCCGCCAGAAAATGCGCCGCCACACAGCGGATATGGGGCCGATATCGATGTTCAAAGAGATATACCCCTTGCCAGGTCCCCAGCCGCATCCGACCACGCTCGACCGGGATCGACAGGCTTACCGGCAGCAACGCCGCCTTGATATGGGCGGGCATATCGTCTGGGCCTTCCAGCGTGTGGGTCAGATAGGACATCGCCGGATCATCGGCAGCCGGCACCAACCTTTGCAGAAAAGCGCTCAAGTCCTGCTTTACATCCGGATCGGCGTTTTCCTGAATCAGCAGCGAGCAGGACGTATGGCGAACGAAGAGCGTAAGAAGGCCGTCGCCCTGTCCGTCCAGCCAAATCGCCAGACGGTCCGTAAATTCGTAAAGCCCCGGGCCGGCTGTTTGGACTGATACCGACGTTTTCATAGCACTATCCTCAGCGACACCAGCATGACCAGACCGTGCCGGCGGTATTCAGGCGCCGTTCCTTCAGGCAACGAAACCCTGCGGCCTCGAGGACGGGACCGGGCAATTGCCCGGCGGTCCCGGTAAAGAGCGGCAGCCCTGCCCCGAATATCGCCGGCTCGACGGTCAGATGTACCCGGTCGATGGCCGCATGCGCCAGAAACCAATCGTGCACCCGGGTCCCGCCAAGGATCAGCCCGTTCCGCAATGGGCGGCGGCTCGCAACCAGATCCGGCAGGTCGCGTGGCGAAATGCCGTCCGGGTCGAGCCAGAGTTGCGTCGGACGTCGCCATCCGCAAACCCGGGAAGACAGCACGATGCGGTGGCGGTCGGGACGGTCGGCGGCCTCGTGCGTATGGCGCCCCATGATGGCCCAGTCCGCCGCCGCGACATCTGCGAAGAACAGCGCCTGCTCTTCAGCACTCGCCCATTGCTGCGGGGCGTCGTCACGGGCGCGGGCAATGTAGCCGTCGGCAGAGGTGACGACAGTCAATGTGAAGAACGGTCGGTCCGGCGACGGCATGATGCGGAACTGTTAACTTGGCGGGCGGGTGACATTAACCGAAAAGCGCATCCCCTTGCTCGTCGATCAGCGCCTTCGCCTTGCCAAGCGAAAGGCTCGACGCCTCTTCGAAAGAACTGCACGTGTCAGCCCGGATCATCTGGTGGCATTTCAACTCGCCAGAAATCTCTTTTTCAATGCGCGCCGCAATCCGGTACCCGCCGCTTTCCTGCATCGGCTCGGAAAAAATCCGGTAGTCCTTGTAGACCTCCGGCTCGGCCGCCGGCTCCTTCCCGCGTCCCAGCAATCGAGATAAAAGCGACATAGCCCGGCCTCCGGGGAAGTTATCGATCTACTGATCCAGGAACGACCGCAGCTTGCGCGACCGGCTTGGATGCTTCAGCTTCCGCAGCGCCTTGGCCTCGATCTGGCGGATGCGTTCACGTGTCACGCTGAACTGTTGTCCGACCTCTTCCAGAGTATGGTCGGTGTTCATACCGATACCGAAACGCATGCGCAGCACGCGCTCCTCGCGCGGGGTCAACGAGGCAAGCACACGGGTCGTGGTTTCCTTCAGGTTTTCCTGAATCGCCGAGTCCAGAGGCAGAACGGCGTTCTTGTCCTCGATGAAATCGCCAAGCTGCGAATCCTCTTCATCGCCAATGGGCGTTTCCAGAGAGATCGGCTCCTTGGCGATCTTCATCACCTTGCGGACCTTCTCCAGCGGCATCTGCAGCTTTTCGGCCAGTTCTTCGGGCGTCGGTTCGCGACCGATCTCGTGCAGCATCTGGCGGCCCGTGCGCACCAGTTTGTTGATGGTCTCGATCATGTGGACGGGAATACGGATCGTGCGGGCCTGGTCGGCGATCGACCGGGTGATCGCCTGCCGGATCCACCAGGTCGCATATGTGCTGAACTTATACCCGCGGCGGTACTCGAACTTGTCGACCGCCTTCATCAGGCCGATGTTGCCTTCCTGAATGAGGTCCAGGAATTGCAGCCCGCGGTTGGTGTATTTCTTGGCGATCGAGATCACCAGCCGCAGGTTTGCCTCGACCATTTCCTTCTTGGCCTGCCGCGCTTCCTTCTCGCCCTTCTGCACCTGCTGCACGATGCGGCGGAATTCCGAAATATCCACGCCGACATACTGGCCGACCTGCGCCATATCTGCGCGCAGTCCCTCGACCTTGTCCGCGGAGCGCTCGACGAAGGCCTGCCAGCCCCGGCCCGCCTTGCCCGAAATCCGGTCCATCCAGGTCGGATCCAGTTCGTATCCCTTGTATTCGTCGATAAACTCGCGACGGTTGATACGCGCCTGATCGGCGAGCTTCACCATATTCGAGTCGATCGACATGATCCGCCGGTTGATGCCATAAAGCTGGTCGATCAGCGCCTCGATGCGGTTGTTGTGCAGGTGCAATTCATTCACCAGAAGCACGATCTCGGCGCGCAGCTGCTGGTATTCGGTCTCTTCGTCGACGCTGAACGAGCCATCCTCGTTCAACGTCGCCGACATCCGCAGATCCTGCATCTCGGCCAGCCGGGCGTAGTCGGCAGCGATCCGGTCAAGCGTTTCCAGAACGCGCGGCTTCAGCGCGGCCTCCATCGCCGCCAGCGACATGTTGGCCTGCTCGTCCTCGTCGTCGTCATCGTCGCGCTGGATCGGATTGCCGTCGGCATCCAGTTCGGGCTCTTCCGGTTTCGCCGCGGGTGCGGCCTCGACGTTCAGGGTATCGACGACACTGTCCGTGGCGCCTTCGCCGTCCTCGTCCATCGACCGGCCAAAGGTGGTTTCCAGATCGATGACGTCGCGCAGCAGGATGTCTTCGTTCAACAGTTCGTCGCGCCAGATGGTG
The DNA here is from genome assembly GCA_030065095.1 of Rhodobacter sp. Taxonomy (GTDB): domain Bacteria; phylum Pseudomonadota; class Alphaproteobacteria; order Rhodobacterales; family Rhodobacteraceae; genus JASJCA01. Next base: position 67,880 of record JASJDP010000023.1, on the reverse strand, counting down.
ATCGCCTGAAACGTCAGCGGGCTTTCGCAAAGTCCCGCGATCATCGTGTTGCGCCCCGCCTCAATGCGCTTGGCGATGGCAATCTCGCCTTCGCGGGACAGCAGCTCGACAGAGCCCATCTCGCGCAGATACATCCGCACCGGGTCATCCGTACGATCGAGTTTCTCGGTCTCGGTCTGGGCGACCGCCACCTCACGGCTGGTCGAGGCTTCGACGACCTCGGTCGAGCCTTTGGTTTCCTCTTCTTCGGCCTCGTCGTCCTCGATGATGTTGATGCCCATTTCGCTGAGCATCGACATCACGTCCTCGATCTGTTCAGAATTCACCTGATCCGGCGGCAGGACCGTGTTCAACTGATCGTAGGTGATGTAGCCACGTTCCCGCGCCTCGGCGATCATCTTCTTGACTGCCGTCTGGCTCATGTCGAGCCCGACTTCCTGGTCCTGCTCTTCCGGCTTGCGGTCTTCGGCGGTGTCCTTGGCGGCCATGCGGCACTCCTTCGATATCGCGAGGGGTGATTCGTAGCTTAGCGAATCACATGGGGCGAATCACTGATTCGCACACCCATTTACCCTGATTTCTTAACCTGTTCCTTACCAAACCGCATGATCACCGCTGCCCCCGCGGCTTGGCGAACGCGATCTGGTCCAGCAATGCGGCGAACGTATCGCGCTCGTCGCGGTTAACCCTCGCCCCGCTGGGAGCGATCTCGTATTCCGTCTTGTCCTCGACCTCGCCATGTTCGGCGCGCTGGCGCGCCTGCGCCGCCTGGCTCAGCCGCCACGTCAGGCCCTCGTCGGACAGGTGGCCGATGTCCTGCATCGCCTCGCTGATCTCGCGCACGGCTCCGCGCCGCGCCTCGAGCTTGGCAAGCTCCTCGGCAACGCACAAAACTGCCTGATCGGCGTCATCTGTCTGGCGAATGGCGGGCACGATGCGCACATGGTTCGATCCGAAGAGTTTTTCAAGAAGACCATCACCCACCACCGCCGCAACCGTGGCCCGCAGGTCACGCGGCGGGGTGTCACGATGGGCCAGCAGCGCGGACCGCAACCTTTCATGATCGGGGACCTGACAGTCCATCGCCTCCAGTTCCGCCTCGAATTGCGGCAGCAGCGACGGGTGGGTCAGGATCACCGCCAGGACCACCGCCTCGCGCAGGTATTCCTCGACCTCGCCGCTCTGCGCCGCCAGAACCGACTGCTTGGCCCCGGGGCTCGCGCCCTCGGGCGCCTTCGAAAACCCACGCCCGGGCCGTGTCGGCTGTTTCGGGCGATAGCCGAAAAGGTCGGTCCGGAGCCGCCCGATCTCTTCGCCGTAGTGGCTGCGCAGGCTGGCATCCGGGATCTTGCGGATCGCCTCGCGCAGGGACTTGTCCAGCGCCGCCTTGCGTTCCGGGCTGTCAAAGGATCTGCCCTCGGTCTCGCGCCGCCAAAGAAGGGCGACCAAGGGCTGCGCCTGATCGAGCAACGCCTGCATCGCCTCTGCCCCGCCGGACCGGATCACATCGTCGGGGTCCTGACCCGGCGGCATCAGGCAGAACCGAAGGCTCTTGCCCGGCTCCAGCAGCGGCAGCACGATATCGATCAGCCGCATCGCGGCGCGCAGCCCAGCCGTATCGCCGTCAAGCGCGATGATCGGCTCGGGCGAAATCCGCCAAAGAAGCTGCAGCTGCTCTTCCGTGACCGCGGTGCCAAGCGGCGCGACGGCCGCTGCGAACCCCGCCTCGGACAGCGCGATCACGTCCATGTAGCCTTCGGCCACGATCAGAGGATCGCCCTTGCCCGCCGCCTCGCGCGCGGGGCCATGGTTGAACAGGCTTCGGCCCTTGTCGAAAAGCTCGGTCTCGGGCGAATTGAGGTACTTGGCCCGGGCGCCCGGGTCCATCGCCCGTCCGCCGAGCGCGATCGCCCGCCCACGCGCGTCGCGGATCGGAAAGATGATGCGCCCGCGGAACCGGTCATAGGGCGCGCCGCCATCGTCGGGCTTTGCCGCCAGCCCGGCATCGATCACCAGATCGGCGGCCACGCCCTTGCCGGTCAGATGGCCGAACACGCCCTGCCGGACATCCGGCGCGAACCCGATCTCCCAGCGCTCCAGCGCCGCCTCGGACAGCCCGCGCCCGGCCAGATAGTCCCGCGCCTCTGCGGCCTGCGCCGTCTTGAGCTGCAGCCGGTAATGCTGCACCGCCTGTTCCATCACATCGGCCAGTTGCGACCGCCTGTCGGCCTTTTCCTGCGCGCGCGGATCGCGGGCGGGCATCGCCAGGCCGGACTCGCGGGCAAGGATTTCCACCGCCTCGATGAACGACACATTCTCGGTCTCGCGCACGAAGGAAATCGCGTCGCCCTTGGCGTGGCAGCCAAAGCAATAGTAGAAGCCCTTGCGGTCATCCACATGGAAAGACGCGGTTTTTTCCTGGTGAAATGGGCACGGCGCCCACAGGTCGCCCTTGCCCTGGTTCGATTTGCGCGCGTCCCACATCACCTTGCGGCCGACCACCTGCGCCAGCGAGGTGCGGGTGCGCAATTCGTCCAGGAAACCGGGGGGCAGACTCATGGTCTAAATATTGGGCCCCAGGCTGCAATTGTCCAGAATGCCGGTCGTCCGGCGCTAGCCGCGGCCGGGGCGCCCCCTGCCCCGCCGCGTCGCCCCGCTAGCCCCCCAGCCGGAAATACGGCATCTCGAAATTCAGCTCCATGCCGGTCTTGCAGAACAGAAAGTCCGATTGCGAGGTTCCGTCGATCGTGCCGCCCGAGATGAACGAGGCCCCCTGCGCGCCTGTCTGCGCGGCGAATTGAATATCACCGCGGGCGATGACCTGGCCGCCATAGATCTCGAAACTCGCGGGCACCCGGAAACCGCCATAGGTGATGATCTGTGCCCCGCCCCCGGGGGCGCAATTATCGTTCAGACCCAGCCGGAACCCGGACGTGGCGGTGACCGAATTGGTCGAGGTGCTACGGGTCATCACAAGCGCATTCTCGACCGCCGACCCGGCCTGAAACTTGATAGCGCAGGTCGTCAGGATGACGACATCTTTCACCAGCACACCCGCACCGATGGTCAAGCTGCCGTCATCGCAAGAGACCAAATAAATACCCCCCGTCGCAAGCGTGGCTGAATCCTCGGAGCCGTCGGTGTAGGTGGTATCGACCGTGGAATCGATGGTATAGGCGCTTGTGGTGGCAAAGGAGGTGGTGGGAGCGGGGTTCGTGTTCGGGTCATTGCCAAGAACACCTGCGATCAGATCGGCATTCAGACTTATCGGAGTTGCATTCGTAATGTAGCTCGGCACAAAGGCGGTGCCGGTGATCAGGCCGTTCCAGATCTCGTCCAGCCGGTCGAGGATGCGCAAGGTGTAGCTGTGGTCGCGCAGCGCCTCTTTCACCCCGTCATTGCCCGACCCGGCCTCGACATCCTTGCTGTCGGGCATCGAGATGATTACGCCCACATCGAAGGTGTTGTTCTGCTTCATGCTGACCAGTTCGTTGGAATGCACACAGAAACCGCTGTAGAAATTGTTGTTGCTTTGCATATCTACGCGATCCGCCGCGGCGAACCCCTGGCTGAGGCAGGTCGGATAGTGGGTGACGAACACCGCATCCGCGCGCACGTCCAGATCGCTGACGCCGACGAAGTTCAAAAGGAAGGTGCGCACCGAGTTTCCGTTCGCGCCGAACCGCTTGGTGCTGACCCAGACGGCGTCGGTCGCGTTCGGGTCCGGTGTGAAGGTCTGCGAGGCGAAATCCCAGCTGCCGAATCGGATGTCGGCCGGGGTCAGAACATTGCCGTAGCTTGAGACCGGCAGCGTTCCGTTGGCCACCGCGACCGCCATGGTCTTGGCGGCGTCGGCGCTGTTTGTCTGGCGATTGTAAAGGGCCGCATGCGCCGCCGCGTCCGCGGCGATCTGCAGCTCTTCCCGCGACTTGTAGGCATAGGCCAGATCCAGCGCCAGACCGCCCAGCGTGAACCCCCCCAAAATCAGGCTCAGCGCAAAGGCCGTCGATGCGCCCGATTCACCGGCTACAAATGCACGCTGGCGGGCCCGGCTCAACATCCGTCTGATCGTTCCGCGCAGCATCAGAGTTCCAGATAGTGCTGGGCGTTGATGGTGATGGTCGAGGCCGCGATGCCCGAGAAGATACCGGTCATGTCGAGATCGCCCACCGGCACCTGCGCCACGGTATAGATAATGCCGTTCGACACCTGGGTCGCCACGGTCATGTTGGGGCTGATATGGGACGCGCCAGCCAGGATCATCGTCTCGGCCTCGGCCCCGCTGTCGATCCGCCCGACCGACAGGGCGCGGTTGGCGTCATGCACGACGCGCAGGACGTTCGAGTGGTTGTTGAAGATCAGCGTGCCGTCCACGATCAGCGAAAACAGCGCGACAAAGAACGGCATCCACAAGACAGTTTCAACTGTGCTGCTGCCCTCTTCCGACCCGCCGAACGACCGCAGGAACGCGAACACCTTCCCGCGGCGCGCGTTCTTCGGTTCTTTCTTCATCTTGTTGACACCAGTCAGCATCGTAACGCTCCAGTGCCCCCACAAGACATATTTGTGACACAGGATTGCGGCCGAACATGGGCGCAATTGTGGCAAGAATGTGGTTTTCAGAATTTTGTTAACGAAAGATCGTGGCAGTGGGGTTTTCGGGAAAATCCACCACCGGGCCGATGCGCTCGGATCGGAAAAGTTTTGTTTTTCTTAAGGTTGGCATCAGGCCTGCCAAGTTACGCTGCGGCTTTGGATCCCTGCGCAAGTCTGGCAAAAATGTGGCATTTTGGTGACGAGACCGGTTTTGGCGCCATGCCACGGCAAGACTTCCGCCGTTTTCTCGCCACCTCATGCCCTTTGTTCGACACAGTTCGACACACAGACGCCACCCTTTGGGGGGCCGCCAGCCGGCAGTGTATCAGAGTCCCTTCGCCCGATAGCTCGTGGCGACCCGGTCGATGGCCACCAGGTACGACGCCGTGCGCAGATCGTTGACGTCGTCGCGAGAATTCCAAACCTCAGAGCACGCCTGGTAGGCGATACGCATCGTGTCATCGAGCCCCGAGCGCACCAGTTCCAGTTCGTCCGCGCCGCGCAAATACTTGTCCTTGAAGTCCGGCGACATCGTCCAGGCGTCGCCCAGATGCTGGTCGAGCTTGGCAAGCTCGTCGACGATCAGCTGGTGGCGCGCCTCTTCCTGCCGGCGGCCCATCCGGCCGAACCGGATGTGGGACAGGTTCTTGACCCATTCGAAATAGCTGACCGTCACACCGCCCGCGTTGGCGTACATGTCGGGGATGATCACGGTGCCCTTCTCGCGCAGGACGTCGTCGGCGCCCGCCGTGACGGGGCCGTTCGCCGCCTCGATGATCAGCGGCGCCTTGATCCGGTGCGCGTTGGACAGGTTGATCACGCCCTCCATTGCCGCCGGGATCAGGATATCGCAGTCGTGTTCCAGAACTGTGGCGCCGTCCTCGACATAGGTGCCGTCGGCATAACCTCGGACCCCGCCGTGGCGGCCGATCCAGTTGCGGACCGCCTCGACGTCCAGCCCCTTGTCATCGACCAGCGCCCCGTCGCGCTCAATGATGCCGACGATACTCGCCCCGTCCTCGGCGTTCAGGAATTTCGCCGCGTGATAGCCGACGTTGCCCAGGCCCTGCACGACGACCTTCTTGCCGTCGAGCGTTCCTTGCATCCCGCTGCGGGCCACATCCTGCGGGTGCCGGAAAAACTCGCGCAGGGCATATTGCACGCCCCGGCCCGTCGCCTCGACCCGCCCCGCGATGCCCCCGGCATGCGGCGGCTTGCCGGTCACGCAGGCACGCGCGTTGATGTCGGTGGTGTTCATCCGCGCGTATTGGTCGGCGATCCAGGCCATCTCGCGTTCGCCGGTGCCCATGTCGGGGGCCGGCACGTTCTGACTGGGATTGATCAGATCGCGCTTCGCCAGTTCATAGGCGAAGCGGCGGGTAATCATCTCCAGCTCATATTCCTCGTACTGCCGCGGATCGATCTTCAGCCCGCCCTTCGATCCGCCGAAAGGCGTCTCGACCAATGCGCATTTATAGGTCATCAGCGCCGCCAGCGCCTCGACCTCGTCCTGATTCACCCCCGTGGCATAGCGGATGCCGCCCTTTACCGGCTCCATATGCTCGGAGTGGACCGAACGATATCCGGTAAATGTCTGGATCTGCCCCCTCAGCCGCACGCCGAACCGCACCGTATAGGTCGCGTTGCAAACCCTGATCTTTTCTTCCAGCCCCGGCGGCAGGTCCATCAGCGCCACAGCACGGTTAAACATCAAGTCCACGCTCTCGCGGAAGCTCGGCTCTTTCGCGGCAGTCATGTTCATCGGTCCCTCCCTGCAACCCGCACCGGAAACTGGCGGCTAGGCCGCAAGCTACGCCGATTCTAGCTTAAACGCGTACGAAAACTTTGCTTCGGCATCCTGACGCGGCACCCGGCGTCCTTGCGGTTCGGCGCGTCCCGCAACCAATCCGGCCTGTCTGGCCCGTATCGTTTCCAGTTCCACAACCAACGCCGTCAAACCCTGAAATTGCCACAATTACCGCGGCATGTCGCCTGAATGCTGCCCGAATGCCCAACCATAGAATGGCTTGCCGTATCTCCGACAGCCATCGGATGACGGCCAAAAAAGGGTGAAGAAGAAGGAACATAGCCATGACCCGGGCCACTGACTGGAGCTGCGCAGAACGCGCCACACCCAGGCGCCCGCTGCGCCGGCGGCTGATGCCGCGCGCCGCCGTATTCCGGCGGGACGAAGATGGCTCGCTCATCGTCTTCTCGCTTTTCATCTTTGTCCTGATGCTGATCATCGGCGGCCTCGCGGTCGACCTGATGCGGTTCGAAACCACCCGCACCAAGCTGCAGAATACCGTGGACCGCGCCGCGCTCGCGGCGGCCGCATTGAACCAGGAGCTGGACCCCGCCACCGTCGTGGGGGACTACTTCGAAAGATCCGGGATGTCCCAGTTCGTCAACTCGGTGACGGTCTCTGAGGCGATCAATTTCCGCATGGTCGATATCGACGCGGACGTGAACGTGCCCACGCATTTCTTCAGCATGGTCGGGATCGAAAACCTCGGCTCACCCGCCGACAGCATCGCACAGGAATCCATCGGCGACGTGGAAATCTCGCTGGTCCTCGACGTCTCGGGCTCGATGAACAGCTACAGCCGCCTGACCAACCTCAAGGCCGCCGCCAAGGATTTCGTCGATACCGTCTACGACGCGTCCGAGGACGACGCCGTGTCGACCGCGATCGTACCTTATGCGACGCAGGTCAACGCCGGCGCCGCGCTGTTTCCCTACCTCAACGTCGAAAGCGACGGCTCGCACGACATTTCGCACTGCATCAACTTCACCAGCTCCGACTTTGACAGTGCCTCGATCTACGATCACCTGCACACCGACATCAATCCGATCAGCACCCCGATGGAGCAGACGCTGCATTTCGACCCGTGGACGGATGAGCATGACAGTTTCGATCTGGGCGAGTATAACGACCCGTATGACTTCTATCCGGTGTGTCCGAACCAGTCCCACCGCGAAATCATGGTGTGGTCGACCGACAAGACCGATCTTAAAAACTACATCGACGGCCTGACCGCCACCGGCAACACCTCGACAGACATCGGCACCAAATGGGGCGCCGCGCTGCTGGATCCAGCGATGCAGCCGGTGCTGTCCGGTCTGGTCGGCAGCGGCGATGTCGATGCCGCCATCGATGGCCGTCCCTACAACTACAACTCCAACGCCAGCATGAAGATCCTGGTGGTGATGACCGACGGCGCCCACACCAGCCAGTACTACATGGGCGACCATCGCAGCGGGGATTCCTTCGTTTGGCGCTATGTCGATAACAACGGCGTTGTCCACTATTCGATCTGGTGGGACGGCGCCGGCAGCACGCCGAACACAAGCCCCGATCCGGACCAGAAGTACAATTTCTGCGACGATTGGGATTGGGGCACCTGCGCCGACTGGGATTTCTGGTACGATCCCGAATGGTGGTTCCACGCCCGCAGCTACGACGGCATCAACAACACCTATAGCTGGCTGTCGTCGCCCTATGACGGGAATTCGAGCTACAGCAATGTCGAAGCCACGCGCATGACCTGGGAAGAGGTCTGGGCCGAGATCCCGCCGGAGTATTTCAGCGACGAGGTGCTCTACGAGATGCAGTCGCTCAGCAGCAACGAGCGCAATACCTACGAATGGGCCATCGATTCCCACGGCCAATCCACCAAGGACGGGCGATTCGACGACGTCTGCGAGGCGGTCAAGTCCAATGACGTGATCGTTTTCACGATCGGGCTCGAGGTTACTACCAGCAACGCCACGCGGCTGGCCACCTGCGCGACCTCGGCATCGCACTATTACGACGTCGACAACCTCGACATCGACGACGCGTTCCAGTCGATCGCCAGTCAAATCAACCAGTTGAGGCTGATCCAGTGATCCGCATGCTGAAAACTCTGGGCGCACGCTTCGCCCGCGAAGACGGCAACGCCACGATCGAATTCGTGATCCTGTTCCCGCTCTTCCTCGGCGTCTTCGCCTCGGCCTTCGAGGCAGGACTTCTGAGCACCCGGCACGCGATGCTCGATCGTGCGACGGATCTTGCCGTGCGCGACCTGCGCCTGGGTGTCGATCCAACGCCCACCTATGACGAGTTGAAGTCATCGATCTGCAACTATGCCGGGGTGATCCCGGATTGCGGCAACGCATTGCATGTCGAACTTGAAACTGTCGACAAGGCGAACTGGTCGTTCCGTACCGGCCAGATTCAGTGCATCGACCGCGAGGAAGACATCACTCCGGTGGTTAGTTTTTCACCCGGCGTCCAGCATGAGATGATGCTGATCACGGTCTGCGCCGTCGTCGAGACGATGATTCCGGTTACCGGGCTTGGGCTGAAGCTGCCGAAAATCAGCGGCGACGACTATGCGCTGATCACCATGTCTGCCTTCGTGAACGAGCCGAGCTAGGGTTAGGGGACAGGGATGCGACTTTCGCGAATATTCAAGAGCTTCCAGAGACATGAGGACGGCGTTCTGTCGACCGAAGCGGCGTTGATCATGCCGGTGCTGCTGTTCGCCTATCTCGGGCTCTTCAGCTTCTATGACGGTTTCCGCACCCAGAACATCAACGTCCGCGCCTCTTACACCATCAGCGACATGCTCACGCGCGAGACGGACTGTGTCGACGATTTCTACATTGCCGGGCTCAACGACATCCTCTCTGTGTTGACCCAATCGAAATACCCGACCATCCTCCGGGTCACCGCACTGACCTACGAGGAGGACACCGACGAGCTGGAGTTCCACTGGTCTTCGGTCGACGGAGGCACCGGCGGGATCACCGAATACACCGAGGGCAACTTCTCTGCCCTCGAACCCGACATCCCGACCATGGCCGATGAAGACATGGTGATCATTGTCGAAACCTGGTCCGGTTACGTGCCGATCTTCGATGTCGGCGTCGAGTCGTTCTATTTCGAGAACCTCGTCGCCACGCGTCCGCGGTTCGGGCAGATTGTGAAATGGGACGACGGCAGCAATCCAGCCTGCGTCTGACAGAGTCCGGCGCGGCACTGCCGCCTCAATCACGCCCGTCCTGCAACTCGTTCAGGATGCTGTCGACACCCTTCAGCTTCATCGCGATCAGGTCCGCCATGAATTTGGCCTGACTCGCCGGTGTCACGCCGCCGACCCCGATCCTGCGGCCATAACGCCACCACAGCCCTGGCTGCCAGACCCGTCCCATCGGGCTCTTCAGCCTCACCAGAAATCCGTTCGACGGCTTGAATGCGAATGCGCCCCGTTCGACCGCCGCGATATTGTCGAACCGGCACAATTCCCTTCCGTCGGTGTCGCGCAGACCCGCCTCGGTCAACTCGATCGACACCATCGTCGATCGCCGCAGCCGTTCCGCCAGCAAAAGTGCTCCGACACCAACGGCCAGCATGAACACCCGGAAAAACAGACCCTGCGGCGGCGCCGCCAGCGCAATGTAAACAAGCAGACCGCCCAGCACGACCATCATCCCGATCGCCAGCCAGCGGCGGGCCGGGGACGGCGTGACGGCGGCAAGCACCTTTTCGGACATCCTCGGGCTCCTTTTCGCTGCCTGGTCAATCTAGGCCGCTTTCCGGCCGGTTGCGAGGGCCTGCATCCGCGCACAGCCTTTGCTCGATCCGGCAAGTTGCCGCGGTGACAGCCGCAGCCTAGGTTCTGGCTGAACGCAAGAGGAAACCGGTTCCATGTCGATCAGACCTGTCGCTTCGACCAGCAAATCGCAACTCACGATGGAGGGGGCCGGCGTCAAGCTGCACCGCGCCTTCGGGTTCCAGGAGCCCGAACTGTTCGACCCGTTCCTGCTGTTCGACGACTTCCGCAACGAACGGCCCGAAGACTATCTGAAGGGCTTCCCGTGGCATCCCCACCGCGGCATCGAGACGATCACCTACGTCCTTGCCGGGACCGTCGAACACGGCGACTCTCTGGGCAACGACGGCCGCCTGGGCGCGGGAGACGTGCAGTGGATGACCGCCGGGTCGGGCATCCTGCATCAGGAAATGCCGCTGGGCAACGCCAAGGGGCAAATGCACGGATTTCAGCTATGGGCGAATCTGCCCGCGTCGTTGAAGATGACCGCGCCGCGCTATCAGGACGTCAAGGGCGCCGATATCCCCGAGGTGATCGACGATGACGGCACGCGGGTTAAGGTGATCGTGGGCGAATTCTGGGGCCAGTCAGGGCCGGTGGACGGGATCGCGGCCGAGCCGCAGTATCTGGACATTTTCGTGCCTGCGGGACTCAAAAAGACCTTCAGGATCGACACCTATCGCCGGGCTTTCGCCTATGTTTTCGAGGGGGCGGGACGATTTGCCGACGCCTCGTCGCCGGGCGGCGTGCTGCTGGAGAAGGAAGTGATGGGCCAGGAGGTCAATATCCGTGACCTTTCCGGCGACAGGACGTTGGTTCGGTTCGGAACCGGGGATGAGGTGACGGTCCAGGCCGGGCCCGAGGGACTGCGGTTCCTGCTGATCTCTGGCGCGCCGATCCGGGAACCGGTGGCCTGGCACGGACCGATCGTGATGAACACCCAAGCCGAACTGATGCAGGCTGTGACGGAGCTTCGGAACGGGACCTTTATCAGGCCGGCACATTGATGCTCGACGGGTGTCCCCACGGGGAAGCGGGTACAAGTCACCGACAGCGCGAAGGAATTCCTGCACGGCATGCCGTCTTCAGGCACCAACCGCGCGCCGGACCATGTTCCAGTAGATCCGCTCGACCCGGTCCCGGCTGAGCCGCCCGCCCTCGCGATACCAGGTGCCGACGCCGGTCAACATTGCGATCAGCGCCAGGGTGGCAAGCTTGGTGTCGGGCACTCGCATCAGCCCCGACGCCGCCCCGTCGCGCAGGATCGTCTCCAACTCATCCTCATACGCCTTTCGCAATGCCTCGATCGAGGCAAAATTCTCAGGCTCCAGATTGCGCAATTCCATATAGGCGATGAAGACCGCGTCGGGCCGGTCGAGGTGAAAGCGGATGTGGAACCGCGCGAACGCCTCGAGCCGGGCCAATGGGCCCTCCCCCTTGGGCTCGGCCGCCCAGGCCTGCAGCAGGTCCTCCAGATGACCGCGCATCAGATCAAAGAGCAACGTCTGCTTGTCAGGCGTATAGAGGTACAACGCACCCGCCTGCACCCCGACCTCGGCCGCGATCTGGCGCATCGACACCGCGGCATAGCCGTGGCGGGCGAACAGATGCAGCGCCGCCGCGCGGATGCGCGGGCCGGTGATCTCCGAATGCGAGCCGGTCTTTCGAGCCATGTTCCCTGGCATATCTGAACAAGCGTTCATTTCAAGGCCTTCCTTGCCTTGCCCCCCACGCACCCCGTATGCTGTGGTCAAATAACACCGAGGCCCGAGATGCAGCGCATGCCCCTGATCGCCCTGATCGCCGCCCTGACGCTGCCGGCCTGCGCAACCTTCCCCGACCTCGATGCGGCCATTTCGCCCGAGGCCCGGCGCGCGGAATATCCCGAACTGATCCCCGCAGAGGGATTGTTGGGGCGGCGCAGCGACGGGCGCGTGACCGAACAGGACGCCGAAATCCTGATGGCCCGGGCCGCCAACCTGCGCGCCCGAGCCGCGCTATTGCGCGGAGCTCCCATCGACGAGGAAACGCGCCTGCGCCTTGCAGCAAGGCTGCGGCGGCTGGGCGGCTGAGCCACGTTGCGCGTGACCGGAGAAGCCGGTAACAGACCGACCGTATCCCTGAGCATCCGATGGAGGCCCGCCAGATGACAGACCCTTTGCGCCTTGGAATCGCGGGCCTTGGCACCGTCGGCGCCGGTGTGGTGAAGATCGTTCAGCGCAAGGCCAACCTTCTGGCGATGCGCAGCGGTCGGCCGGTGGTGATCACCGCCGTTTCGGCGCGCACCCGCGACAAGGACCGCGGCGTAAGGCTCGGGGAATATGCCTGGGAGGATGACCCTGTCGTGCTGGCCAGGCGCGACGATGTGGACCTCTTCGTCGAGCTGATGGGCGGCTCGGACGGGCCGGCCAAGGCCGCAACCGAAGCGGCGATAGCGGCGGGCAAGGATGTGGTAACCGCCAACAAGGCGATGCTCGCGATCCACGGACAGGACCTGGCGGCGACGGCCGAGGCGGCGGGCGTGGCGCTGCGGTTCGAGGCGGCGGTGGCGGGCGGCATCCCGGTGATCAAGTCGCTGACCGAGGGGCTGTCGGGCAACGAGATCACCCGCGTGATGGGCGTGATGAACGGCACCTGCAACTATATCCTGACCCGGATGCAGAGCGCCGGGCTGAGCTATGACGCCGTGTTCAGGGAAGCCCATGAACTGGGCTATCTGGAGGCCGACCCCACGCTCGATGTCGGCGGCATCGACGCGGGCCACAAGCTGGCACTTCTCAGCGCCATCGCCTTTGGGACCGAGGTCGACTTTGCCGGCGTGCAGCTGGAGGGGATCGAACGGATCGCAAGCGCCGACATAGAACAAGCCGCTGACATGGGGTTCCGCATCAAGCTGCTTGGCGTCGCACAGATGACGGGCCGCGGACTGGAACAGCGCATGTCGCCCTGCCTGGTGCCCGCCGACAGCCCGCTGGGCCAGCTCGAGGGCGGCACCAACATGGTCGTGCTGGAGGGCGATGCGGTGGGCCAAATCGTTCTTCGCGGCGCGGGCGCGGGCGAGGGCCCGACGGCGAGCGCGGTCATGTCCGACGTGATGGACATCGCTCGGGGCATCCGCGTGTCAACCTTCGGCCAGCCGGCCGGTTCGCTGACCCGGCCGACACCGGCCGGCACAGCCACCCCGGCGCCCTACTACCTGCGCATGGCGCTGCAGGACAAGCCGGGCGCGCTGGCCAAGGTCGCGACGGCACTGGGCGAGGCTGGCGTATCGATCGATCGGATGCGTCAGTACCAGCACAGCCACGAGACGACGGCGCCTGTGCTGATCGTCACCCACAAAACCACGCGTGAGGCGCTGGACAAGGCGCTTGCCGGGATTGCGGGGACCGGCGTGGCAGACGGGCGGCCGGTAGCCATCCGGATTGAAGCGGTCTGAGCGGGGAGGCCTAAAATCCTTCGAAGGATTTTGGCAGGAGTTTTAATAAAACTCTTGCGGCTCCTGCTCCGGCGGCGCACGCAACGGCTTGTGCCTTTCCCGGCCATCGCGGTAGGGAGTGCGCGAATCCCGCTAGCCAATCACAGGACCGATCCAATGGCCGATACCGCCCCCGAAGTCGTCTTTCACGACCGCATGCTGTCCTTGGGCCTTGCGCGCGTATCCGAGGCCGCCGCCATGGCCTCGGCCAAGCTGGTGGGCCGCGGCGACGAGAAGGCCGCCGATCAGGCGGCAGTAAACGCGATGCGCGACCAGCTGAACCTGCTGGACATCAAGGGCGTCGTCGTGATCGGCGAGGGCGAGCGCGACGAGGCGCCGATGCTGTTCATCGGCGAGGAGGTGGGCAATGGCCAGGGACCCGACGTGGACATCGCGCTGGATCCGCTGGAGGGCACGACGCTGACGGCCAAGGATATGCCGAACGCGCTGACGGTCATCGCCATGGCGCCCCGCGGCACGTTGCTGCATGCGCCCGACGTCTATATGGACAAGCTTGCGATTGGCCCGGGCTATCCCAAGGGCGTTGTCAGCCTGGATATGTCGCCGGCCGAACGCGTAGGCGCCCTGGCCGATGCGCGCGGCTGCGGACAGTCCGACATCACCGTCTGCGTGCTGGAGCGTCCCCGGCACGAGGATATGATCGCCGAACTCCGCGAGACCGGCGCGGCGATCCGGCTGATCACCGACGGCGACGTGGCGGGCGTGATCCACTGCGCCGAACACGAGATCACCGGCATCGACATGTATATGGGCGCGGGCGGCGCGCCCGAGGGCGTGCTGGCGGCCAGTGCGCTGAAATGCATGGGTGGACAGATGTGGGGGCGGCTGTTGTTCCGCAACGACGACGAGCGGGGCCGAGCGAAGAAGGCCGGGATCATCGATCTCGACCGGATTTATTCCCGCGACGACATGGTCACCCGCGACGTGATCTTTGCCGCCACGGGCGTGACCGACGGCTCGATCCTCGCCGGCATGAAGCGCGAACCAAGCTATCTGGAGACAGAAACGCTGCTTATGCGGTCCAAGACCGGCTCGGTTCGGCGGATGCGCTACCGCAACCCGGTACGCTGAGCGCCCGCCCGGTCAGCGGTTCGCCGCTGCCGCGCAGAAATGCGAATGACGGAAGGGTGCCTGTCTGGCTCAGGCGGCCTCACTCAGGTCTGCCGCAATGGGGGATTGCTGCGTTTTCACCAGAATGTCGAGGTTGTCGAGGCCGGCGACCTGTCCCAAGGTATGCAACTGCAGCTTTGCATCCGGGACCATCTCTGCAAGCGGCCGTCCCCAACGCTGCAAGCCGAGGTCGGTAAACACGCATTCGAAGGTCGCGTCGAACGGGCCGGAAAACGTCCCCTGCGACTGCAGCACATCGGCGGAGACCCGTGTTTTGGCGGGCACCTTTACCTCCTCGTAGAGCGTCACCGACTCGGTATCGGTATCCAGCACGGT
Source organism: Rhodobacter sp. (assembly GCA_030065095.1). Taxonomy (GTDB): domain Bacteria; phylum Pseudomonadota; class Alphaproteobacteria; order Rhodobacterales; family Rhodobacteraceae; genus JASJCA01. The sequence continues at coordinate 52,742 of JASJDP010000023.1, read as the reverse complement.
CTGTGAATCCTGGAAACTGAACTCGGCCAGGGGCCATACGCCGTAGTCAAGCTCTGCCTTGTCCTTGATGTAACGCACCACCGGCACCTTGACCGCAACTTCCGAGCGCGACGATATGCTTTGCTTCATGCCAATCCCGAAGCCCGCCCCGAAGGTGAACACCGTCTCGCGGAGCGCGCAGTCGGTCCGGGTGAATTTCTGGAATTGATCGGTGTCGGTTTTGTTTTCCCATTCGTAGCGCCCCAACGATTTGAGGCTTGCCGAGAACTGCATCTTCCCATCGTCGTAGCGGATATCCCTCAGCAGAAAATCGAAGTATTGGTTGGGGTTGCCAAGCTGATCGTATCCGCTGAAATACCACAGCAACCCTTCGACGTCCTTGAGATGGCGGTATTTTTCGACCTCCGGATAGAGCGCCTGCAGCGCACGGGAATGTTCTTGTTGAGCTCCGGCCGACATTAAAGGATTCCTCCATATCCTTGGCGATTGGCGGGAATTGCCATTGAAATTTCGGGCATTCCAACTGCCCGCACACGTCACCCGCGCTTCTCGCAACCACACCTTTCGAAAGCCGGTTTTTTGCGCCGGCCCTCACCAGATCCCAAATAATCGAATATGCGAGTTTATACCTTGATTTTGGTCAACCTCCGATGGTTTTTGCTTGATCACTCAACGCTTATGTCGGGTGCAACGCCCGGTTTCAGGAGAAGAGATAGCGACCGAAGGGCCTTGTTCCCGCGACCTGAAATGGGGCAGCTTGGGATGGGGCAACCGGCCTTTCCCGGTTTTGCAGGTGGCTGTTATCGAAAATCAAGGCTTCCTTAGTGTGACCCGTTCGCTGACCGGCCGCCGCTGGATCGGCCCGTCGCCCGAGCAAGACCGGCTGACCGAGGCGATGGGGCAGACGACTGGGTTACCGCGGGCAGTCTGCGGTGTTCTGGTTCGGCGGGGTGTGGCGCCGGAGGAGGCGGCGGGTTTTCTGGCCCCGTCGCTGCGCGACCTTTTGCCCGATCCGATGACCCTGCGCGACATGGGGCCTGCCGCCGACCGGTTCCTGGCGGCCGTCAGCCGCGGCGAGCGCATCGCGGTCTTTGCCGACTACGACGTGGATGGCGGCGCCTCGGCCGCCCTGCTGATCGCCTGGCTGCGGGCGATGGGGCGGACGGCGACGCTTTATGTGCCCGACCGGATCGACGAGGGGTACGGGCCCAACGTGCCCGCGATGCGGGCGCTTGCCGACCGGCATGACCTGATCGTCTGCGTCGATTGCGGCACGCTGAGCCACGAGCCCATAGCCGCCGCAGAGGGCGCGGACGTGATCGTCCTGGACCACCATTTAAGCGGCGAAACGCTGCCCCCTGCGTTGGCGGTCGTGAATCCCAACCGGCAGGACGAGGCCGGCGGCCTGGAACATCTCTGCGCCGCGTCGGTGGTGTTCCTGCTGCTGGTCGAGGTCAACCGGCGGCTTCGGTCGAAGGGCCAAACGGGGCCGGATTTGCTGAGCATGCTGGACCTCGTGGCGCTGGCGACCGTCGCGGATGTGGCATCCCTGACCGGCGTCAACCGGGCGCTTGTCCGGCAGGGGCTGAAAGTCATGGCGGCGCGCAAGCGGCCCGGGCTGGTTGCGCTGGCCGATGTGGCGCGGCTCGACTCCGCGCCGCGGGCCTACCATCTGGGCTATGCGCTGGGGCCCCGGGTCAATGCGGGCGGGCGCATCGGACAGGCCGATCTGGGCGCCCGGCTGCTGTCCACCGACGACCCCAACGAGGCCGCAGCGCTCGCCGAACGGCTCGACCGTCTCAACACCGAACGCCGGGACATCGAAAACGCCGTGCGCGACGCCGCCCTGGAACAGGCCGCAGAGCGCGGGCTCGACGGCCCTCTGGTCTGGGCCGCGGGCGAGGGCTGGCATCCCGGCGTCGTCGGGATCGTGGCCGCACGCCTGAAGGAGGCCACCAACCGGCCCGCCGTCGTGATCGGGCTTGAGAACGGCACCGGCAAGGGATCGGGCCGGTCGGTCAGCGGCGTCGATCTGGGCGCGGCCGTGCAGCGGCTGGCGGCGGATGGTCTGCTGATCAAGGGGGGCGGGCACAAGATGGCCGCCGGGCTGACGGTGGCGCGCGGTCAGCTCGATGCGGCGATGGCACGGCTGGCCGACCTGCTGGCCCGTCAGGGCGCCGGCGAGGCCGGGCCGAAGGATCTGGCGCTTGACGGGTTATTGATGCCGGGCGCGGCAACGGTCGACCTGGTGGAGAGGATCGAAGAGGCAGGCCCCTTCGGGGCCGGCGCCCCGGCACCGCGGTTCGCCTTTCCCGCCCAGGCCATCGCTCAGGCGCGGCGTGTCGGAGACAGCCACCTCAAGGTCACGTTCCACGACGGCGCAGGTCCGCGGCTCGATGCCATCGCCTTTGGCGCCTATGATTGCCCGCTGGGCCCGGCGCTGGAAGCGCATGGCGGGGCGCGGTTTCATCTGGCCGGGCGGTTGGAGATCAACAACTGGCAGGGCCGCCAGTCGCCGCAATTGCGTCTCGAGGACGCCGCCGCCGCGGGTTGAGACCCGGCCGATGCGGGCCGGGAAGATTTCGCTTGCCCTTGCACACAGGTTTTTCTAGATACAGCCGCACACCTCGGCATGGCCCGTTCGTCTATCGGTTAGGACGCCAGGTTTTCAACCTGGAAAGAGGGGTTCGATTCCCCTACGGGCTGCCACTTTTTCGGGAACAGCGCTTCTTTCCAGTTGGTTCCCGCCGGATCGGTCGCACTTTGGGGTTCAACGTCTGAAAGCGGGGCTGTTAGGCGCTCGCTCGCGGCGTGCGAATTCTTCCTCTGCCAGTTTCTTCTTCGCGCCCTCGTCGGGGGACCGCTGCACCACTGCATAGGTCCGATGCCCTGTCACCAATCCAAGCGGCGTAGTCATCCGGCATCCCTACTTGGTTGCGGAAAGAACTGCACAAGCCCTTCTCAAAGCCCTCCTGATGCTGAAACGGACGACCTGCACACCCGGCTCACGCCCCTATGGCGCAGGAGGTTCGAGACGGCCTTGACGCACGTCAATGAGTCCAGGCTCCTTGCATGTTAATTCTCCCAAATCGCTGACACTCCATATGCGGCCAAGCGGTTTGGCTTCAGAGGTTTTTGAAGCGTTTCTTTGATCTTCGGGGAGTTACTCGTGGCTGCCTCTCAAACAGTTATTTCAGATGAAATACACCGTGCAGACCAACCGATTGCGTCGGTTCGGGTTCTGAGTTGCGGACGCGCCGAGCAGCACAGGGAACATCGCTACGGCAGCAGGCTGCCGCAGCTGTTGTGGGTTTTCTTTGGGCGAAGCTGGGTGCCTTTGCCGCTGCAATGCTTCCTGATCGAACACCGTGACGGGTTGGTGCTGTTCGATACGGGGATCGACCCGGCAATCATGTCCGACAAGGGCTATATCAAACAAGCAATCGGGCGCTTTCTGCTGCCGCGGATCTTTCGGTTCAAGGTCGCCGCAACCGATCGCATCGACCATGTTCTTGCCAAGGAAGGGGTAACCGCCAGCGATATTCGGATGGCGGTCATCTCTCATCTGCATTTCGACCACGTTGGCGGGATTGCCCAGATTCCGCGGGCCAGCCTGCTGGTGAGCGCCCGCGAGTGGTCGATCCTGTCCGAACCGCACCCGGAATATGAGTGGATCCTGCGCGAGCATATCGAAATCCCCTCGGCGAAGTGGCGGCAGATATCGTTCGGGCCGACCGACGACCCGCTGTTCGAAGGGTTTGACGGCGTTGACGACGTCGCCGGCGATGGCTCGATGATCCTGTTGCCCACACCAGGGCATACGCGCGGCTCGATGTCCATGTTGATCCGCCAAGAGGGCTGGGATCCGATCCTTCTGGTGGGGGATCTCACATACGAGACGTCCCTGCTCGAACAGGACATCGTCCCGGGCACAGGTGACAGGGATGCGCTTCTCGCCTCATTCGCCAAGGTCCGTCGGCTGAAGGAGCGTCTGCCGGGCCTGGCGATTGTAGCATCGCACGATTTCGCCGCCGAAGGGGCTGTGTCGCGGGCCACGCACCACACTTCGCAAACGGAAGAGGGATAGCGCAATGACCGACGCGGAACGCGACACCTGGGATGTCATCGTGATTGGGTCCGGCATGGGCGGCATGGCCGCCGCCGCGTCCCTGAGCCGTGTCGGGAACAAGGTGCTGCTGCTCGAGCAGCATCAGATGCTCGGCGGATTGACGCACAGCTTTTCCCGCGACGGCTTCACCTGGGACGTGGGCATGCATTACCTGAGCGAGTTGGCCCCGGAGGATCGCATGCGCGAAGTGCTCGATTGGCTGTCTGACACGCCCATCGATTTTGCCCCCCTGGGATCGGTCTACGACCATGTGCACATCGGAGCGGCAGAGCCGCTTTCGCTCTCGCGCCCCTACGAAGCGCAGGAACGGGATTTGAAAGACCGTTACCCCGATCAGATCGAGGCGATCGAGGCCTGGACCCATGCGTTGCACGAAGGCCGGGAGGCGATGCTCAAGATCTTTCCGACCCGCGCGATGCCGGAGATCGCGGGCGATTTGCTCGATTGGTGGAACCGCCGCGCGATCCAAAAGTGGTGCGCCCGGACAACCAAGGAGGTCATCGACGAGATCACCGACCATCCCGAGCTTGCCGCCGTCCTGGCCGCGCAGTGGGGCGATCACGGCGGGCGTCCCGGCAAGGCGAGCTTTGCGGTGCATGCCCTGATCGCCGGGGCGTACCTGCCGAGCGGGTCCTGGTATCCGGTGGGGGGCAGCGCCGCCTTTGCCGATCACATCATCCCGACCATCGCCAAACTCGGGGGCGAGGCCCGCGCAGGGGTTCGTGTCGAAGGGCTGCTCTTCGAGGGCGGCACCGTGGTGGGCGTCCGGACCGACGACGGGACAGAGATCCGGGCAAGCGCCGTGATCTCCGACATCGGCGCGCGGGAAACCATCGAAAGCCTCTTGCCCGGGGACTGCGGGCACCAGGACTGGATCGACGAGATCCGCGCGCTGCCTGCCAGTATCGCGCATTTCACCATGTTCCTTGGCTTCGAGGGCGACATCGAGGCCGCGGGCGCCACGAAGGCCAACCATTGGTTCTATCCAACGGGGGAGGCTGATGTTGTCTGGACGAATGCGCCTGACGAAGCCTCGCCCTGTATGGTCGTGGCCTTTGGCTCGCTCAAGAACCCGGCGCATGACCCCGGCCCGCGGCAGAGGCACACGGGCCAACTCCTGGTCTGGGCCGACTGGGCCACCGTTGCGGGGTGGGCTGACCGGCCCGCCGGGGCACGGGGCAACGACTACGCCGACTTCAAGCGCCGGGCCGAGGGCACGCTGATGGCGCAATTCGAGGCCTACTTTCCCGATCTCGCCAAGTTGGTGGTCTATCGTGACCTGGCCACGCCGCTTTCAACCGTTGACTTCACCGGGCATCGCAAGGGGGCGTTCTACGGGCTCGACGTGACGCCCGAGCGTGTCATGTGCGACGCGCTGCGGGCCAAGACGCCCATCCCCGGTCTCTTCCTCGCGGGCCAGGACGTCGCGAGCCCCGGTATTCCCGGTGCGCTGTGGGGCGGCCTTCTTTCGGCCGCGAGCGTCGATCCGAAGGTGATGAAGATATTCAAGGGGTGAAGCTGATTGTCCATGTTGGCACCGGCTATCGGCTCTCAAATGCAGGAGATCTCCCATGCACTGGATCTTACTAGCGGTCGGGATCGCCATTGAAATCCTCGCCACCGCATCGCTCAAGCTATCGGACGGTTTCACCAAGATCGGTTTCGGCGGTCTTACCCTGGTCTGCTTTGGACTGGCCTTCTACGTGATGTCGCTGGTTGTGCGGACGATGCCCCTTGGCATTGCCTACTCAGTCTGGGCGGGCGGCGGCATTGCAGGTGTCGCGCTGCTTGGGGCCGCGGCTTTCGGGCAGACGCTCGACGGGTTCGCCTTTCTCGGAATTGGCCTGATCATTGCCGGGGTCGTCGTGCTGAACGCCCTGTCGACGGCCGCGAGTGGTTAACGCAAGTTGCAGATCTCACGTTCTCCGCCAAATGCCGAGTGAGCTGACTGACGCTCCGCCCTGAAGTGTTCCGCCAATATCTCGAGGCCGTGCGTCTCCGTTTGGAAAGCCCTGGATCGCTTGTCGTCCGAGCAGATGACCGGCACGTGCCGGATGGCCCTCAACATCTGCAGGTTTCCCCTTGTTTTTGGCTCCTCCGGCCAGAGACAGCATAGCAGAGAGACCGGCCCTTGCAATGGCCCGTCGGCGGCTTCGGCACCGCGCGTTGGCGCGGCTAAGGATCCTCGGCACGGGCGGCTGCCCGATCCTCTGCGGTCGGCTCGACGGCCTCTGGATCCCAAAGCCCCAGCGCCTTCAGCGATGTCGACGCCGATGCCCACAGATCAGCCTCGTCATGAACGTGTTTGCTTTGCAGATTGACGCCCAGCATCAGGCTCTGGATCGCCAGCGCCATCGCGTGAACGTCTGTCGACGCAGGCAGCTCGCCCTTCTCAACGGCCCATCCGACCTTTTCCTCGATACGCGCCACGACCGCTCTGAGCAACTCTGACATGAAAGCCCCAAGCTCGTCTTCTCTGGCGAGCAATTCGGCGACGCTGTTGGTGGCCAGACAGCCGCGATGCTCGGGATCCGCCGCGCGTCGGCGGCACACTTCGCGGAACATCCTCGTCAGGACAGTCTTCAGCGACGCATCTTTCGTCATCGCATAAAGTTCGCAATCCGGCCCAAGGCCCGCATAGCGCCGCATGGCCTCGCGGAAGAGCGCCTCGCGGCTACCGAATGTGTTGTAAAAGCTCGACCGGGTGATCGAAAGCTTCTCCGAAAGCGCCTTGACCGAGGCGGCCTCGTACCCGTCCCGCCAGATCTCGTTCATGACGATTTCCACCGCTTCGTCACGGTCGAATTTCATCGGGCGTGCCACCGGCATCTCCTCACAGCTTCGTGACCAACTCTGTTTTGTTCACTGCTGGACAAAACCTGCGCTGTATGTTTTGTTCATATGTGTTCAAAACGGCACCGCCGTCAATGGGAGACCGGCCAAAGCCACCGGAAAGGTCCCCGCAAACCACATAGCTTCCGCAAGGAGACGAGAGATGAACCGCAGAGATTTCCTATCCGCAACTGCGGCCGCCGGCGCCGTGACCCTAGTGCCGGCCCTGCCGGCCTTCGCGACCGCCGGGCCCGTCGAAAAGGCCACAATGTCCGTCCTGGGCAGTGACATGGCCTATGTCGATCGCGGCGAAGGCCGCCCGGTCGTGTTTCTGCACGGCAACCCGACCTCGTCCTATCTGTGGCGCAACATAATCCCCTATGTGACCGACGCGCACCGCGCCATCGCGCCCGACATGATCGGGATGGGAGACAGCGACAAGCCCGACATCGGTTATACCTACCAGGTGCATGCCGATTACCTCTTTGGCTTGCTCGACGCGCTCGAACTCCAGGACGCGGTGCTGGTCGTGCATGACTGGGGTTCGGCTCTGGGCTTTCATTATGCCCGCACCCGTCCCGAGCGGGTCGCGGCCGTGGCCTTCATGGAGGCGCTGGTGCCGCCGGTTCTACCGTTTCCCTCCTACGAGGCGATGGGTCCGTTCGAAGAGATGTTCCGCAACTTCCGCACCCCCGGGATCGGCGAGGCGATGATCTTGGAGCAGAACTTCTTCATCGATCAACTGCTGGGTCAGGCCATGGTCGCCACGCCGCTGTCCGACCAGGTATTGGCGGAATATAACCGCTACTACCCGACGGCTGAGAGCCGCCTGCCGGCCCTGCAGTGGCCCCGCGAGATCCCCATCGGCGGCGAGCCTGCGGGCTCGACGGCCGCGGTGGTCGCCAATAACGCCTGGCTGTTGGAAAGCGAGATTCCGAAGCTCCTGCTTTATGCAGAGCCAGGCGCGATCATCCCGCCCCAGGCCGCCGAATGGCTGGCCGCAAACGTGCCGAACCTGGAGATGCATTTCGTCGGCGTCGGCGTCCACTTCATTCAGGAAGATCAGCCCGATGCCATAGGCGCCAAGCTGGCCGAATGGCTGCTCCGCGTCTGAGGCATGAAACTCGCTGAGGTGCACCACATGTCCGACCCGGCCATCACCCTCTCGGATGCGACGATCCACAATCCGGCCGAGCCCCGCCATTTCATGAGCCTGAAGCCCGTGACCGGGCGGGTCCGTATCCTGATGGGCAATCTGGTTCTGGCCGACAGCACGGACGCCTTGAGGGTGCTTGAGGTGGGCGAGGGCGTCTATGACCCGGTCGTTTATATGCCGAAGACGGACGTCCGCACCGAACTCCACCGGAACGCCCGGCAAACCCACTGCCCGTTGAAAGGCGACGCGGTCTATTTCGATCTCGACAGCGAAGAGAGCATTGCCTGGTCCTATCCGGATCCACATGGCTTCGCCTCGGGGCTCGCTGGGCGCGTTGCCTTCTACACCGACCGGGTCACGATCGAAGAAAGCCCGACCTCGTCGTAAATCACTCTCCCCGCGGGACATACCTGACGCGCCGGTCCCCGGCCGGACGTCCGCCCGTCCGCGACGGAACCTCAGATCGAAAGGAAATCCAATGCCCAAGATCGATGTCTCGAAACCTATCCGAGCGGTGCACGACGAGGTGAATGAGGCGCTGGACGATTTCGCCGCCACCTATCGGGCCCGTCCCGGCATTTTCGGCATGGTCCCGTCGTCCTTGTTCCGCGACCGGCGCCATCACCTTTTCCAAAGGACACCAAGATGACGACCCAACCAAAAACCTACTCCTTTCGACGCGGTCTCAAGGTGACCGGCAAAGGCATCGTCGCCATGGCGCGGACCAATCTTCTGGTCATCGTCTGGGTGAACTTTTTCGCCACATGGTTCGTGGGTGGCGGCGTGCTGATGTTGATGCTTGGGTCAACCTCCATCCTGCCGCTGCTCTGCCTATTGACCCCGATTGTCGCGCTGACTTGGCTCTTTTTTCTGACATCGAAATTCGGCTTCAGCCGCATTCTGGGCATGCCCCGCGCCGTGCCATGGTTGGTTCCCATGGCCGTCGCGATCCACGAGTTCGCGACCGGCACATATGCGGGTCAGCCGGACGGCTACTACGTCTTCCTTGTTGGCTTTCTTGTCATCAACGGGATCGCGACCGCGATTGATTTCGTCGATATCTACCGCTGGCTCGCCGGCGAGCGCGCCGAACAGTTCAACACCGGTTTTTTCGACTCCAGGGAAGACACATGACCGCCAGGATGGTTGGAAGTGAGACCATGAAAGCCGTTGTCATACGCGAACCGGGCGGCCCCGAGGTCCCGATGATCGAGGTCCGCCCCATACCGCAACCGAAGCAGGGTTGGGCGCTGATCCACGTTAAATCCTTCGAACTCAACCGGCTAGAGATGGACACCCGTCGCCATTGCCTCCACCATTTACCGGGGTCTGGGAACCCTGCGCTGGCTTTTACGATGCCGGGGCTGTCGGCGGCCTATTTCGATCCCGAACGCAGCCAGGCGGTGCGCGATGCGGCGCTGATGAACCACGAGAGGCTGAACGCTTACGGGTTGGCGATGGTTCGCTGAAGCTACGATATCGCCGCCCCGCGCAGGCGGCACCGGTCCCGTGTTCGTTTTCCCGTCCGGTTTGGATTTGGTCGGAAGCTTTCAGGCAAGGGCCGACAGTGTATCCTCATAGGCAAACATGGCCGCAAGCCCGCCGGTATGCACGAAGCAAACCCGGCTGTTCTTTCGGATCTCTCCCGATGCAACCAGTGCCGGGATCGCCGCAAAGCTTTTTGCCGTGTAGACCGGGTCGAGCAGCAAGCCCTCATATGATGCCAGCATCCTGATCGCCGAGGCCGCAGGTTCGCCAAGCCGCCCGTAGCCCGGCGCAAGGGCCCCGTCCCAGGTTTCGATGTCCGCCTGGTGCACGCGTTCCGCACCCCGATGGAGCCGCCGCAACCGGTCGACGACGCGACCGATCCGGGCCGATTGCAGGCCGGCCTCTCTGCGCACGCAGCTTCCGATGACGCGCGCCCTCGACCCCGCGCCGCGAAGGCCCGCGATCAGACCGGCGTGGGTCGCCCCGCTGCCGGATGCCACGACGAGCACGTCGAATTCCCCAAGCTGGTTTAGAACCTCGTGGGCGGCATCGACATAACCGAGGGCACCGAGCGGCGGGTGGCCTTCGGACAGGGGAATGACATATGGTTTTCGGCCCGCCTTGCGCAGGTCACCGGCCCTTGCGTGAAGCGCGGCGTCGGCACCCGCCTCGTCTTCGCCTTCCGGGTAGGTCAGGATCTCGGCGCCGAGCAGGCGCGACAACAGCACGTTGCCCGACGATTGGTACGTCTTCGAGGTGTCCGGGACCCGGTTTTCAAGCTGCACAATCGGATGCATTCCCTCGGCCCGGGCCACGGCGGCCGCCAAGCGGGCAAAGTTGGACTGGACCGCCCCGGTTATCAGGATGGTATCGGCATCTTCGGCCTTTGCTGCGCCGAAATAGTATTCCAGCTGCCGGGACTTGTTGCCGCCGATCGACGGACCTGCCAGATCGTCGCGCTTGATGAACAGCTCGATACCCAGTGCCCGGGACACCCGCGGGGCCGCCACAAGCGGCGTCGGAGCCGTCACGATATTCAGGCGGGGATGCATGGCGTCATGATTGATACGGGCCACCTTCGGATGCAAGGGCACGGCGCCGGATATCCGATGTGCCGGACCCTTGCGGTGAAGGACGGTTCTAGAGCCCGGTTACCGCGCGGCGGATCAGGTTCAGGCCCAGAAGCACAAACACCCACAGCAGGAATTTCCGGAAGTTGTGTTCCGAGAGCCGGTGCCTGATGCTTTCGCCCAGACTGAACCCGGCGAGGGATGGCAGCAAAAGAAACACCGAAACGGCAACCAGGCTGAGATTGGCGTGTCCCAGCATCAGATAACCGAAGGCGAGCGGGACGCTGCCCAGAAAGATCAACAAACCGCTCGCCCGGACGAACTCGTCCTTGCCCACCCGACGCGCCGCCAGATAGACCGCCATCGGCGGCGCCCATACCGCCGTCAACCCGCCGAGGAAACCGGCGATGCCTCCGGTTGCGATCTGGGCGGCGCGGTCGTGGCGCGGGCCGATGGGGGGCACCTTGTTGCTCCACTCCGCGAGGACATAGATCAGGACCGCCACCCCGAGCATCGCCAGCAAAAGCCGGTCCGGCGCATTCGCCGTCAGAACCACCGTCACAATGACGCCAACCACCAGGGCGGCGGCAAAAGGCGCGTATCTTCGGCTCGCCCCGACGACATCGCCAGAGCGATAGACCTGCCAGGCATTGGTCAGCAGCATCGGAAAGAGGACCAGGGCGATCGCGACCCTCGGTTCCTCGAAGAACGCCATCAGCCCGAGGGCCGTTGCCGGAAGGCCCACGCCCGCGATGCCCTTGACGAAGCCGGCGGCGGTGAAGACCAGGCAGATGAGGATCAACCAGATTGGATCGAACAACGGTGGGCACCTCAACGTCGAATGCGGCCGGACTGACAGCCTTGCACAGAAATTCCCGAGGCTTGTCAAATGATACCGCGGGCGTCTGTGGGCCCTGCCGCGGGATACGACGCTGCGCCAATGCGGCCGACCCTCACCGGGCACGTGGATCCGGATGCCCCCGTGGACCTGCAAACCGGGCGTTTCGCAGGTGGGAATTATGATGCCGACGTGTAAAATCCGCAGTCTGACGCGCGGTAGATTGCAGGAAGGCAGCGAGGCTATGAGGCCCGAACCGACTTTGAACGAACTGCTCTGCGACCGATATCTTGATGCGACGGGCTTTCTCGAGCCCCAAACCGGGCTGGGGCATCTGAGATCCATGGCGCGACGCGGGTCGTGCCGGTCCTTTGCGGCCAAGCCCGTGCCGTTGGCGCTGATCGACACGCTTTGTGCGGTCGCGCTTGCGGCCCCGACGAAAAGCGATCTTCAGCAGCGCGATATCGTTGTTCTTTCCGACGCCAAGGTTCGCAGCCGCCTGGCCGAGTTGGTCGATGGCCAGCCGTGGGTGGCGGCGGCGCCAATGATGGTCGTTCTTTGCGGGAACAATCGCCGCCAGAGAATTCTGCACGACCTGAAGGACATCCCCTTTGCAAATGACCATCTCGATGCTTTCTTCAACGCCACGGTGGATGCGGGCATCGCCCTTGGGGCTTTCATGACGGCGGCCGAGGCCGTCGGATTGGGATGCTGTCCGATAAGCGCCGTACGCAACAATGCGGAAGAGGTCTCAAACCTCCTTCGTTTGCCGGACCATGTGTTTCCCGTCGCCGGCCTCGCCCTTGGTTATCCGCTGGAGCAGCAAGAGATATCGCCGCGCCTGCCGTTGCGGGTGACGGTTCACCGCAACGCCTTTGACGAGACCGGTCTGCGCGGCGACATCGAAGCCTATGGCGCTGCGCGGGCTGCAAAGCAACCTTACGCTGTCCAGAGATTTGTCGAAGCGTTTGGTGCGCGCGACACGTATACATGGTCCGACGACAAGGTGCGCCAGTACAGCCGGCCTGAACGCGCGGATTTCGGAGCATTTGTCCGCAGCAAAGGGTTTTCCCTGAAATGAGGCCGCGAGCTTTCACCGCGCATTGAGCAGGACGAGATTTGAAGGAACCTCTTTTGGCGGTTCTTGGCCTGGTGCGGGCGTTCGCAACCAGTCTTCAGGCGCGGAATCAAGGCCGTAGGCCGCCGCGCCATCGCCGACCCGCCCCGGAGGGGAGGCGATTTTCTGGCGAAGCGTATCGCATTGAGGTCGTTCGGGTTTTGCATGGATAAATCGAGCCGTGCAGAGGTCCGAATCGCCTCCCCGCGGGTCGGCGATGGCGCGGCTTCTCAGATTCCGGTCAATGTCCGCTCCAAGCCACAACGAACCTTTCGTGTCGCTCACCACGCATCGCCCTCGGGCACGGAAAGAGCCTCTGTCGGATGGCAGTTACCGACGGGCCAACGCCCGCCTGCGTCCACCGAACAGAACGCGATGGCGCCGCGGCTCAGCCGATCACTTCATCCGTTCGGTCGTCGGTCTCGCCAAAGCGCTTCAAGGTGGCAGGCCGTGTCCCCCGATATACCCGGGCAAGGTTGTCGGCGATCTTGGCGTTTTCACGCTCGAACAAACAGGTCCCGTCCAGATCGCTTGCGACGATAAAGGGACCCATCCGGTTGCATCGGATCACCCACATCGCCTGGGCCAGCCCCAATTCCCTGTTCCAGTGCACCGCCTCCACCCGCTCGACCCCCCGCCCGAGAAGCGCGCCGGTTCCGTATCCAACGGTGGAGAGGTAGACCGCGCCGTTCGGAACGAAGTAGTCCTTGTAGTCCTTCGAAGACATCCCGCCCTTGCCCACGATCAGCTTGGCGCCGGATCTCGCCATCCACTCTGGCAGCCATTTGGCGAACCGGAAGGATGCCGTTGCGGTGACGGCGCCCATTGCGAAAGAACCGTCCTCGCGAATTGTCGCCGCAGGCGAGCAATGGAAATTCGCGGCACTCTCTGACGGCAGCTCGATGGGAATGTTGGCTTTTTCCTCAAGCGCGCGCATATAGACACCCTCTCGCGCCGTGTACATGAGACCGTCGAGATAGACGATATCGCCGAGCGCCAGCTGCGAAACGGCCTCGGGCGTCGGGGTGGTCGACAGCCGGATCTCTTTCATTCCGCGGCCTCCTTCGCCACCGGCCAATCCACGGTCTCGCGCCGCTGGTAGGGCGTGAACCAATCGGGGTCGGTGCGTTGTTCGACCCTGCCATCCGGCCAGATGCGCGCGACAGCCCGGCGCGAGCTGAGACAAAAGGCGTGAACCGACATCGGCAGACCGCCGGTGTGGCAATAGCCCACCTCGATATTGCAGGCGACGACCATGTTCGAGCCGACAAACCCCATTGCGCCCATCCCGATGGAGTTGCCGAGATCCTTGAATTCGTCCTCCAGGGCCGCGATCCCGGGATCGGGATTGCGGGAGCCAACGACACGGAGGGTCGAAGCACGCTTGCCCAACGTCATGCAGATGTCCTTGGAGCCGCCCAGACCGATACCGATGATCGCCGGCTGGCAGGCAAGGCCGCGTTTTCCGAATGCGACCAGACTGTCGAGATAAAACCGCTTGATGCCTTCGATCCCGTCGCTTGGGAACAACATCCGGTAGTCCGTACCGAACAGCCCGCCCTTGTGCACCGTGATCAGATCGATCCAGTCGCCGTCGGGTTCGAAGCCGTACTCGATCTCCGGGGCACCGATCCCGACATTGTTGTCATGATCCGTACGCCACAGCGGATGCACCCGGTTCGGCCGCAGCGGAATGCCCGTCGTGGCCTCGGCCGTTGCGCGCCGCAGCACCTCTTCGAGCGCGACCATGCCGCCCTCGATACGAGCATCGTTGCCGAGTTTCACGAACCAGCGCGGCACGCCGGTGTCGCCGCACATGGCGCGGCGGTCCTCTTTGGCGGCTTCGTAGTTCTCGAGCATCGCCTGCAGGACAAAGGCCGACAAGTCGCCGGTTTCGGTGTCGGCCGCCGCCTTCAGACCGGTCAGGTAATCCTCGGGGATCTCGATGGCGGCCTTGGCCATCAGGTCGCGCGCGACCGAGTGGATGAGGGGTGTCGGGATCATCGATTTGCCCCTTCGGGCCGACGTTCGTCGCGGCAAAGGGAGCGTCGCACGCCCCGGAGCTTGCGAGCTTGCCAAAAATCACGTGACGGTCTGGTTCTTTGCGGCGCAACTTTGCGTCTCATGTGACCTCCACAAGGCTTTCTGGTTCACCTTCCGGCAGAACCGACTGGCCGGGGCTGACGATCGTGAACTCGACAGGTTCGTGCCTGACGTCGCCGCCCTGTACGACCGTAAAATAGCTGGTTTCGAGCGAATCCTCATTCGGATAATCGGTGCGGAAATGCGCACCGCGCGAGTTTTTTCGGGCGATCCCCGCCTTCGCGATAATTTCGGAGATATCGCAAAGCGACGCCAGGTTCAGCCAGTCATGCCAGGTGAGATTGAAGGCGAGGTTGGCCGCATCCACCCCAGTTTCAAGCATTTCTGCGCGGATTTCCGAAATCGCGTTCAGGCCCCGCTCCATCCCGGCCTTGTCGCGCATTACTCCGACATGGTCCCACATCGCCCCCTGCAGCTTGGCCCGAACCGGATGTACGGCGCCCGCGGGCCTTGAGAGCGGGTGCATTGCGCGTGCCAATTCGGTATCCAGCACCGTTTCGTCGGGTGCACGCAGCCCGAACCGCGCGACATCGCGCGCCATCACGTCGCCGGCGATGCCCCCGAAAACCGTGGAGTTTGCGACACCGTTGCCACCCAGCCGGTTCGACCCGTGCGCCCCGCCGGCATCCTCGCCCGCCACATACAAGCCTTCCATGGCGGTCCGGGTGTCCACGTCCACCACGACGCCGCCCATGAAATAATGCGCCGTCGGCACAACTTCGACCCGCCCGCCGGCCAGATCGAATCCGCAATCCGCACACCGCTTCACCATGCCGGGAAACTTCTTTCGCACGTTGTCCGGCCCGAGATGGCGCATCGAGATGAAGACGCCGCCCTTCGGCGAGACATTCGATTTCTGCATCTCTGCATAAATGCCGCGGCTGACGACGTCGCGGGTCGCGCGGTCGCCCTTTGGATCGTAGTCGAACATGAACCGGTGACCGGCCCCGTTCAACAGGTGGCCGCCCGCGCCCCTTAGCCCTTCTTCGAGCACCGTGCCGGTCATGCGCGTGTGGTCGCCTGCCAGAAGCCCCGTGGGATGGAACTGGACCATCTCCATATCGCGCAGCGGCAGACCGGCGCGCAGGGCCATTGCCAGCCCGTCCATGGACTTGTCGCCGGACGGTGTGTGGTACTTGTACATCGCCGGGCCGCCGCCGGTCGCCATCAAGACGCATCTGGCGCGAACGAAACGAAAGACGCCCTGCCGCATGTCGATCATCAGCACACCGGCCAAGGCGCCATCTTTCGCGGGGATCAATCCGACGGCGCGATGCTCCTGCAGGCGTTCTATGGGGCGGCTCAGCACCTGTTCCATCAGGCGGTTGATGATCTCGATCCCCGTCAGGTCGCCCTTGTGCACCGTGCGGTCGGCGGTTTGCCCGGCAAAGGCCTTGTGATGAAGCCGGCCGTCCGGTTCGCGGTCGAAATAGCAGCCGATCTCGTTTTCCAACTCGCGAACCCGGACGATGGCCTCGGAACACAGCCGCCAGGCCATGTCCTGATTGGGCAGCCATTTGCCGCCCCTGATCGTATCCATGAAATGGCGTTCGACGCTGTCGCCCGGACCAAGGGCGACGTTGTAGCCGCCCTGCACCATCCGGGTACAGCCGCACTTACCCAGCAAGCCCTTGACCGCGATGGTGATTTTGATGCCTTCGGGGGCGGATGCCTGTGCGTGCAGCGCCGCGAACAGCCCGGCGCCGCCGGCGCCCAGGATCAGAATATCGGTGTCGTGGCGTTCCATCAGATCGCCCTTAGAAGGAACAGCGCCGCCAGGGCGAAGGACACTGCGACCGACCCGGCCGCCAGTGTTTTTTGCGACGCGGTCCATGACAGGAACTCAAGCGCCAAGACGCGAAGACCGCCAAAGAGATGGGCGGCCAGCAGAAAGACGAGCCCGAATTCCGCGGCTTTGACCATCGGCCGGTCGGCCAGGGCAAGAAAGGCGTCCAGCCTGTCCGCATCCCGCATGGCCAGGGCGAGAATCCAGAAATGCACCGGCAGGAACAACACAAGCAACAGTCCCGAGACCCTGTGCAGAAGATACGCGTACCACAGCGGCTTTCTCATGTGACGGCCACCACCGCCCAGAGGCCGAGACATGTCAGGGATGCCGCCACCAGCCAGGTCAGCATATCGAGCCCCCGGCGCAAGCCCAGCCATTCACCGCAAATCGTGCGAAGTCCGATGGCGCCGTGGACAGAGGCCGCCAGCACGAAAACCCCGTAATAGCAAAACCAGAACCACGACCCTTGGGTGCGTCCTAGGATCTCGTCAACCGACAACCCGCCTTGGACCGCATAGATCATCAGGGCGAGATGCCCGAAGACCAGCGGCACCATGACAAGCGCGGATAGTCTCTGGATGATGAATAGGGGCCGGTTAATCACGTCGAAACACCCTTCGCACAGTGGCACGCTTCAATCCGGCAATCGCGCTCATCGGGTCCAGTTCGTTGGGGCAGTTTGCCGTGCAAGACGCCATGGAATGGCAGTTGTGGCAGCCCCCGGCCCCGGACACCACCTCCAGGACATCGCCGCCATGCCTGGTATCGTTGAACAAGGTCCAGGCCCTGGTCAGCGCCGCCGGTCCCAGGTAGTCCGGGTTTCCGGCAACGGTATCGCACGCGGCATGGCAAACGGCGCAATTGATGCACTCAATCGCTGAACTGGCAGCCGCGCGCTTCGGGTCGTCGGGTCGGATTTCGGCGATCTCATCGTCGCGCGACGCCGATGGCTCATGGACGGATCCGGCCCATTTTTCAAAGAAGGGGTCCATGTCTGCGGCGAGGTCCTTGATCACGGGCAGATTCCGCAGGGGCGCCACGGTCAGGGCGCCCGCCTCAACCACCTTCGAGACATGTGTGCGGCAGGTCCAGCGCGGCACGCCGTTCACCATCATCGCGCAGGACCCGCACATGCCGACGCGGCAGGCAAAGCGATAGGTAAGCGTCGGGTCCGCGTTCTGTTGTATCCAGCTGACGACATCGAGCACCGTCTGGCTGTCGAAACGCGGGACACGAAAGCCCTGAAACGCCCCTGCCCGGGCATCTCCGCGCCAGACCGACACCGTCAGCTCCTGCGCCGCCTCAGACACGATGGGCCCCCTTGGGCGCAGTGAGATTGAATTTCAGCCCCATGACGGGGCGCTCAGAACGTCATCCGTGTGCTGGCCGAAGGCGGGAGGCGCCCGGCGATAGCTGACCGGCGTGGCGGACAGTTTCAGCGGATTGCCGATCAACGGGATGTCGGTGCCTGTCGATTGGCTGTGCATCGAGATGGCCATGTCGCGCGCCTGGACCTGGCTTGAGGCGAACACACGGTCGAGCGTGTTTACGGGTCCGGCCGGAACCCCCACCGCCTCGAGCCCCTCGATGATCGCATCAACCGAAAGCTCACCAAGCGCCGGTTCAAGAAAAGCGTTCAGCGCATCGCGATGGTCCAGCCGTGCGGGATTGGTGCGAAAGCGTTGGTCGGCGACCAGATCCTCGAGGCCCAGAAACGTGCAGAACCGCGCGAACTGTCGGTCATTTCCGACCGCGACGATCACATGCCCGTCTCTGGCGCGATAGACCTGATAAGGCGCGATATTCGGATGCGAGTTCCCACGCCGCACCGGCACCTCGCCCGAGGTCAGGAAGTTTGTGCCTTCGTTGATCAGCCAGGCAACCTGGGTGTCGACGAGGGCGAGGTCGATCTCCTGCCCCTCGCCGGTCAGGTCCCGGTGCCGCAGGGCAGCGAGGATGCCGACGGCAGCGTACATGCCGCACATCACATCGGCGATGCCGACCGCGACCTTCATCGGCTGACCGTCCGGCTCGCCGGTCAGGCTCATGATGCCGCCGAACCCTTGCGCCATCAGGTCGTAGCCGGGCTTGTGCGCGTTCGGTCCGGTCTGCCCGAAACCGGAGATCGAGCAATAGACCAGACCCGGATTGCCAGGTCGCAGGCTTGCATAGTCCAAGCCGAACTTCGCCAATCCGCCGGGTTTGAAATTCTGCACGACGGCATCCGCCTGCTTCGCCAGATGCCGGACGACCGCCTGTCCGTCGTCGGTCGCGATATCGATGGCCACGGAACGCTTGTTACGGTTGGCCGCGTTGAAATAAGCGCTCAGGTCGGTTGGGTTGCCGTCTGCATCGCGGATGAATGGAGGTCCCCAGGCGCGGGTGTCGTCGCCGCGCGTGGCCGGGTTTTCGATCTTGATGACGTCGGCCCCCAGATCACCCAGAATCTGCGTGCAAGTCGGACCCGCAAGGATTCGGCTCAGATCAAGGATCTTCAGCCCGTCGAGAGCGCCGGTCATTTGGTTTCCTCCAACAGGGTGATAACCTTGCGGTCCCGCAGCCGCCGGAAACGAAGGTTGGGAACAAGCCTCAGACCACACCTCTCGGCCGTTCCGACGGGCATGACTCCGTTCTCCTCGCATCTGGCGCAGGCCTGGCGGGTACAGGTCCAGACGCCTCTAGAACAGGCCATCGTAGGCCTGGCGTTCGATTATCGCGGCAATGACGGTGAAATCGTCTGCAACCAGAGCCCGCTCCAACGCCGTTCGCATTTCCGAACGGCTGGTGACGGTCGCGCCATGTCCGCCAAAGGCGCGCCCAATGGCCGCGAAGTCGTGCGCACCGAAGTCCACGCCGTTGTTTTTCATTTGCCGCCCGCGCTGCTTGATCTCGATGAGTGCGAGGCTGGCATCCACGAAGATGACGAATATCGGATTGCCGCCAAGCTCTTTTGCCGTCGACAGCTCGCCAATGACCATAAGCGCGCCCGCATCGCCCGAAAACGAAACCACTTGCCGGTCCGGCGACGCCAGTTTCAGGCCGATGGCCATCGGCAAAGCGCACCCCATGGTGCAGAGCGCGGTCGACTGGACGAGGCCGCGCGGCTCGTAACATTCCCATATCTGCGACAGCAGGATCCGGTGGGCGCCTGAATCGCAGGTCGCCAGGGCATCGCGCGGCAGGACCTTGCGGCATTCGTCGATGACGGCCGCCGGTCCCCATTCCGTATCCCGCGGGAATGCCCTGGCCAGATCCGCCTTGACGGCATCCATCCCGCCCGAAATCCAGGTGTCGCCACCGGTCAAGTCCCGGCGCAGGGCGGCAAGCGTTTCGCCGATCCCGCAAACGAAGCTCAATGTCGCGTGGTGCATGTAATGGGTGTTCGGTTCGGCGGATATGTCGATGACATTGATCCGGGCGGGGTCCCAGATCTCGCGCCAGCCGGTCCGCATTTCGATCGGGTCGTAGCCTGCGCACAGGATCAGATCGGCGGATTGCAGAAACGGTGCGAGGATCCCGTCGTTGAGCGGCGACAACCCTGCCCCGCCGAGGCAGAGCGGGTGATCTTCGGGAACGATGCCCTTGGCCTTGTAGGTGGTGATGAGCGGAACATCGAACCGTTCGCAGAACGCCTGAACCTCTGCGCCCGCGCCTTCCGCGACGGCATCCAGACCGACGATCATCACGGGACGTTCGGCATCTGCGATCCAGCGGCGCGCCTGATCGAAGTCGCGGCCGGCTGCCGGAACGGTCCGGGTCGCGGTGGTGCGGCGCCGGGGCGTTGCGGTCACCCGTTGATCGGCAACCGAGATCGGTATGTCGATATGGACCGGGCCGGCACGGCCTTCGAGCGAGATGTTGACGGCCTTGTCGGCGATGATGTCGGCGCTTTTTGCGGTCAGCCGGAACGTCTCTTTCGTGATCGACCGAAAAACCTGCTGATGGTCGAAAACCTGATGGGTGTAGGTCTGCGCCTCGTCGGCATCCAGGCAACCCGACAGCACGATCATAGGCACCCGGTCCTGCATCGCGTTGGCCACGACGTTGACACCGTTCACAACGCCCGGTCCAACCGTCGCGACCAGGATGGCGGGCGCTCCGTCGCGATGATGCACGCCTTCGCCGATAAAGCCCGCATTGTTTTCATGCTTGCACAGGATGAACCTGATGCCGGCGCGTTCCAAAGCGTCGACGATGGTCAGCACTTCTCCGCCTGGCATCCCGAAAGCATGGCGGCAGCCCGCCTGGTAAAGGCGCCGTGCGACATGATCCGCCGCGCGCGGTGCCGACGCTTCGGACGTCACTCAGACCCCCAGTTTCTTTGTGCGAGCTCTGCATAGCCCGTGCGTGTCTGCGGCGTCTTTATTCCCAGAAGGCTTCCGGCGATCTGGGTTTTCAGGATCTGCGCCGTCCCGCCGCCGATGGTGAACATCCGGACATCGCGGTACATGCGCTCCAGCGGTTCCCTGTCCGAATAGCCGCGCGCGCCAAAGATCTGAAGCGCGTTGTCGACAACCTTGACCGCAGTTTCCGATGCAAATGCCTTGGCCCGCGCGGCCATCGTGATGTCGGGAAAGAGCGACCCATCCGGCCCGCGGGACTTTGCCGCCTCGTGCAGCATCAGACGCGACGCGTGCACCCCGGCATCCATATCCGCCAGCATCCATTGCAGGCCCTGAAACTCGGCCAATGGCCGGCCGAACTGGCGGCGCTCCTTGAGGTAGCGCGCGGCATGGTCCAGGGCTCCGGCCGCGACTCCCATGGCAATCGTACCGGCCCCCACGCGCTGGCTGTTATAGGCGTTCATGAGATCGGCAAAACCGCGGCGGAAGCCCGACGGCGGCGTCAGCACCATGTCGTTTTCGACGAACAGGTCCTGAAAGACCAGTTCCGCCTCGGGCATCCCGCAAAGGCCCAGGGTATGCTCCCGGCCAGCGACGCGAAACCCGGCCGGGACGGATCCGGTGGAGTGATCGGAAAGGACCAGAAAACCACCGATACCCAAATCCTCGCCGGCCCCGTCGAGGACCCGCGCAAAGACCAGGTGCAGCTTTGACACACCCCCGCCGGTGATCCAGTGCTTGCGGCCGTTCAGCACATAGCCACCGTTAACCTGACGGGCCGTGGTCGTCATCTCGGTCGCAGCGCTGCCTGCCCCCGGTTCGGTGATGCAGATCGCCGGCTTGTCTCCGGCGAGGACAAGCGGCGCGGCGAGTTCCCTTTGCGCCTCGGACCCATAGGCCATGACGGCGCTGATACCGCCCATATTGGCCTCGACGACGATCCGGGCGCTGAGCGTGCAGGCCTTGGCAATCTCTTCGACGACCACCACGGTTTCGAAATACGAGGCGCCCTTGCCGCCGTATTTCGTCGGGATGGTCATCCCCATGACGCCGCCGGCGGCCATGTCGGCCACGTTTTCCCAGCAATAGCTCCGGCTCTTGTCCCACCTGTCGGCGCGGGGGGCGAATTTCGCCGCCAGGTCGCGCGCGATGTCGCGATAGAATTCTGCAGTCTCTCGGCGCTCCATAGAGGCAGCCTAGCGCCTTGACGAGTTCATGAAAATCGCAATAAAATTGATTTTGTCTTCAATAAGATTGAATTAATGAACCTGCGGGCGCTCGAGACTCTTGTTCGAATTCAACAGGTTGCATCGTTCAGCCGGGCGGCCGAGTTGCAGAACCTGACGTTGTCGGCGCTTTCAATGCAGATGAAGACGCTGGAAGCGGAACTCGGCGCGGCCCTGTTCGACCGCGACTGCCGCCCGCCGCGCCTGACGCCGCTGGGGCAGACAATCGCCGAACAGTCCAAGGTGATCCTGAAGGAAAGCAATGCGCTGAAGTCGCTCGCCGCCTCAGAGGATCCCCTGGTCGGCACGCATCAGATCGGGTTCATCCAGTCCGCGAGTGTGCGGATCCTTCCGCGATTCCTGGCGATTGCAGAACACGAAGCCCCCTTGGCCAAGTTTCGGGTCGTGTCGGGTCTTTCGGAGCTTTTGACCAACCAGGTGGAAACCGGGCAGATCGAGGCCGCGGTCGTCACGAAGGTGCAGGGCGAATTTGCCGATCTGCATTTCGCCTCCATCGCGACCGAACCCATGGCGGTCGCGGCGCCGATCTCTCTGCGCGATCTCGATCTCGAGGCCATGAGCCAACGACTGCCGTTCATTCACTTCATGCCGAGCACGGGCATTGGCAGGCTCATTGCTGCGGCAAAGCACGGTCTGCCGGAACCTGCCAAGCGCACCATCATCCTGGACGGCATCGAGGCGACCGTCGAGTGTGTGAAGGCCGGGTTGGGTTACACCATTCTGCCGGTGCCGGATATACGCCGCTACGCAGACCACCGCGTCCATATCACGACGCTGGATGACACATTCCCGCGAAGAGAGCTTGTCCTGGCAACCAGGAAAGCGGCGCATTCCAAGCAGTGGAGAAACCGCCTGTTTGAAATCGTCAGGAAGGCATCGGTATCGCTGACCGAACCGGACCTGTGAAATGGCGTTAGCCGCGACCGGTCTCAAACAAAAGAAGTGTCGCGGGCACCGTCACTCTGGCTGGCTCTGTTTGCTCCGCCGTCGCTAGAGCTGACGTGCTCATCGGGGCAGGCGCCCCCTCCGAGACTACGAACTGCGGTAGACGTGAACCGCGCAAGGGGCGTGACGCACGACCCGGGCGGCGGTAGAGCCCAAAAGGAACTCTCCGAGCCCCGGTTTGTGCGACCCCATGACGATGCAGTCGACGCCGTTGTCGGCGGCGAATTCGACAATGGTCCGGTAGCTGCGGCCCTCGGCCAGACGCGCCGTCACGCCCGTCACGCCGGCAAGCTTTTGCGCCATAAGCTCCTTGGCCCGGTTCACGCCCTCCTCCACCAGGGCCTCCGGCAGTACGGCGGCGGCCGAGCCTTGCGGTTCCTCATGCACGTGAAGCGCGATGATCTCTCCGCCGTCATCGCAAAGATCGCGTGCGATCTTCAGCGTTTGTGGCGAGACGTCATGGTCCAGCGCTATCGGTACGAGAATTTTGCGGTACACCTGCTATCTCCCTTCGTCTCTCGGTGCCGGTTCAAATCCAGAGCGCAGATGTGGGACCCGACATGTTGACGGCACTTGCCGCACGCAGCGATCACCCATCGGCGGACAGATCGAAATTCTCGCCCGGGAAGTATTTGGCCAGCCGGACATCCGCCGCGCGGGCATGCGCCTCCATACCTTCCAGGCGCGAGATCCGCGCAGTGGCCTCGGCGATCGGACGGGAGCCTTCGCGGGTGGCGCGCTGCCAGGTGACGATCTTCATGTATTTGTGCACGCTGAGCCCGCCGGTATAGCTGGCCGCTCCGGAGGTGGGCAGCACATGGTTGGTCCCGGTGGCCTTGTCGCCGTAGGACACCGTGGTTTCCTCGCCCAGAAACAGCGAGCCATAGCAGGTCAGCCGCCCGAGCCACCAGTCGAGATCGTCGGCCTGCACGGTCAGGTGTTCGGGCGCGTATTCGTCGGAACAGGCGGCCATTTCCTCGCGGTCGGAACAGACGATCACCTCGGCATAGTCGCGCCATGCAGCCGCGGCGTTTTCGCGGTTCAGCTCCGGCAGGTCGTCGATCAGCGCGGGGACCCTGGCCAGCACATCCTCGGCAAGGGGGCGGTGATCGGTGACCAGCCAGACCGGCGAGTTATAGCCGTGCTCTGCCTGGCTGACGAGATCGGTTGCCACCACATGAGCATCGGCGGTCGCGTCGGCGAGGATCAGGCTGTCGGTGGGACCGGCAACGATATCGATGCCGACCCGGCCGAACAGGATGCGCTTGGCCTCGGCCACGAACTGGTTGCCGGGACCGACGAGGATGTTGGCCTTGGGCAGGCCGAACAGCCCGTACGTCATCGCCGCCACGGCCTGGACACCGCCCATCGCCACGATCGTATCGGCGCCGCAGACATGCGCGGCATAGGCGATCGCGGGCGCGACGCCCTGACCGGGACGCGGCGGCGAGCACGCCGCGATGTGCTGGCAGCCGGCGACCTTGGCCGTCGTCACCGTCATGATCGCGCTGGCGATGTGGCAGTAGCGGCCGGCAGGCACGTAGCAGCCCGCCGCATGCACCGGAATTGCCTTTTGTCCGGCGATCACACCCGGCACGATTTCGGTCTGCACGTCCGGCACCGTGGCCTTTTGCGTCTCGGCAAAACGGCGAACATTGTCGTGGGCAAAGCGGATATCCGCCTTCAGCTTGTCCGGCACCTGCGCGGCGGCGGCCTCGATATCGTCGGGCGTCAGGATCAGGTTGCCGTCATAGGCATCGAACTTTGCCGCGTATTCCAAAGCCTTGGCCTCTCCACCCGCCTCGATATCGGCCAGAATGCCCCGGACGGTTTCATGGACTTCCGCGGCGTCCGACGTCGAGGTCAGAGAGGCCTTTTTCAGATACGTACGCGGCATGTGCTGGAGATCCTTGGAATTACGTCTGCGTTTCACGCTGGTTGTGGCGTATTGAAGAGAGCAAGGCAAACCCGATCAGCGCCACGCCGATCAGGCCCGTCAATGTCTCGGGGATATGCATCAGCGATTGCATGAACATGATCAGCGAGAGCGCGAAGATCGAATAGAACGCGCCATGTTCGAGATATCGGAAATGCTGCAACGTGCCTTTTTCGACCAGCATGATCGTCATCGACCGGACATACATCGCGCCGACCCCCAGCCCGATGGCGATCAGCAGGATGTTGGTGGTCAGGGCGAAGGCGCCGATCACCCCATCGAAGGAAAAGCTGGCATCGAGGACCTCGAGATAGAGAAACGCGCCAAGTCCGCCCTTGGCCCCGATCTCGGTGATCGTCTTCGACGATTGGTCGAGCGCATTGCCCAGGCCATCGACCAGCGTGAAGGTCAAAAGCCCCATGATCGCGGAATAAAGGAACGCCCCGCGATACTCGTCGGCAAGTGCCTGGCAGATCGCGACGACCACAATCAGGACGAAAGCGATCTCGAACCCCCGGACCGAGCCGCATTTGCGCAACCGGCATTCCAGGATCTCGATCCAATCGATGGATTTGTCCTCGTCGACGAAGAATTTCAGCGCCACCATCATCAGGAACGTCCCGCCGAAGGCCGAGATCGGGCCATGCGCGTGGTCCATGATCTGGGAATAGGTGTCGGGTTCCGCGAGCGCGAGCCGCATCGCCTCGATCGGATTCACCCAGGCGAAGATCGCCACGATGGCCAGCGGGAAGACGACGCGCATGCCGAAGACCGCGATCAGGATGCCCCAGGTCAGAAAGCGCTGGCGCCAGACCGGGGTCATCTCGTGCAGCTTGTTGGCGTTGACGATGGCGTTGTCGAAGCTCAGCGAGATCTCCAACGCCGCCAGCACGGCGCCCACCAGAAGGAACGAGAGGATCCCGCCGACATTGCCCAAGGTCGCCCAGCCGAGCCAACCCGACAGGAAAAGCCCGATGGCCGTAATGATCAGGGGCCATTTGAGGTAGGAGAGAGAGCTGCGCGTTCCGTCCATCGTCAGTTCCCCGAGAGGACTGCTGGCAACCAAAGCACGATCTGCGGGAAGATGAAGATCAAAACCAGTCCGAAGAGCTGCACCAGCATGAACTGCATCATCCCAAGATAGATGTCCTTCAGATCCCAATTCGGCACCACCCCTTTCAGGAAGTAGGCCGAGAGTGCCACGGGCGGACTGAGCCAGGCCGTTTGCAGGTTCACTGCCACGAGAATCCCGAACCAGACCATAAGGTCATAGCGATCAAGCCCATGGACCGAGAGCGACTCGACCGTCGGCAGCAGGATCGGGACAACGATCAACACAATCGGCACCCATTCCAGCGGCCAGCCGAGCAGGAAGATCAAGGCCATGACCAAAAGCAGGATCAGATACGGCGACATGTCCAACCCAAGCAGAAGCTCCGTCAGCATCTTCGGCGTCCCAAGGGCGCTGAACTGCGCACCAAAAAAGTTCGAGGCCGCGACCAGGAACATGATCAGAACCGTGATCTCCAGGGCCTTGATCAAGCTGTCAAAGAAGCTGGGAATAGTGAATTTGCGATAGCCCATCGAAAGCAGGATCGCACCGAAAGCGCCCATTGCCGCCGCTTCTGCAGGTGTTGCAAGACCCAGCAGGATCGACCCCAGCGCGAAGGAGATCAGGATCGTCGGCGGCATCAGACCGGCGAAGAACTCATCCCACAGGTCCGAGAAATAGAAGTTTCCGTCAGCTTCCTTGCTGTAGATCGGGCGTGCCAACACCGCCAAGAGAACCGTGAACGCGCCGAAGATGACCGACCACGTTGGTAAACTGCCGTCGTTACCGATGTTCGCAAAGATCATATAGAGGTGGAACAGGACCGCGATCGGCACGACGATCCGCAGAATGTTCAGTTTCCGATAGGCCGCGTAGGCCACGGCACAGGTAATCGCCAGGACGATCAGGCCGCCAAAGGGCAGAAGCCCCCCGAATGCTCCGCCCAGGCCCAGCCCGAAGACGCGGCAGACCGTCAAGATCCCCAGACAGATCAGAGCGACCTCGGCGCCATAGAACTTGGACGTGTCAGGCTGGTCTTCTTCCGACAGGATCGGACCCAGGCTCGGGTTCAGCCAACAGCGCCCCAGCGTATAAAGCAGATAGAGCGACGCCAAGAGCGCGCCGGGGATGAACGCCCCCCGGAAGAGGTCGAGCGTCGAGACCTCCAGCACCGGTCCCATCACGATCAGCATGATCGAGGGCGGGATCAGGATGCCCAGAGTGCCCCCGGCGGTAATCGTCCCGGCGGCCAGCTGCACGTTATAGCCAGACCGGCTCATGGTTGCTCCGGCCATGATGCCCAGCAGGGTCACCGACGCGCCCACGATCCCGGTCGCCGCGGCGAAGATCGTCGACACAATCAGCACCGCGATGAACAGCGCCCCGCGGATGCGCGCCATGATCATCTGGATCGATGCAAACAAGCGTTCCATCAAGCCCGCGGCTTCCATCACGATGCCCATCAGGACAAACAGCGGAACCGCCATGAGCTGATCGTTCAGCATGGTGGAGTTCGTGTTCAGCGTCATCAACAGCGTGGTGAGCTTGAAGTTGGCCCCCCAGATGCCGAACACGAAGGCCAGGAAGATTAGTGTGAACGAGATCGGGAAGCCGATGAAGATCACGAAGAGCATCGCCACCAGCATGATCAACCCGATGGTGGGTTTATCAAGGCCCGGACGGGCACTCATCAGATCGGTGAACCATTCGCCGCCCGGCACCGAGTCCGGCGTAAAGATCGCCAGAGTCAGCCAGATCAGCCCGATCAGATAGAATGGCAAAGCCCGCACGAACCAACGTTCACGCTCTTTGCCCATCTTGTGGAAGGCGCGGAAGATCTCCGGGATGCCCTGCAGCATCAACAGCAAGCCACCGATCGGCATTGCCGTGCGTGCGGGCCACAGAATGGGCTGCCACGCGCTGTCCAGCGCCAAGGTCTCGCCCGTGGTGTAGGCCAGCCACCAATACTGCGCCGAAACGATGGTGAAGAGCAGCATCGACGGAATGAAGAACAACAGATACAGCGTCGCATCCACCGTCGCCTGCGTCTTCACCCGCCAACTGCGATAGAGGAAGTCGGCGCGGATATGCACCCCGCGCATGAGGCCATAGCCAGCCGCCGCCATGAAGAGCACGCCGGCGATCATGCGGCTGGTGTCGTAAACCCACAATGTCGGCCCAAGGCCGAGAGACCGCGCAAGATCTTCGAACCCTGCGTCTTGCAGGATCGCGAATGAGTTTCGAGAGATCACCTCATAGACCACAACCAAAATCAGCGGGACCATGAGCAGTGCAATGAGCTGGCCTGCGCGATAGTTTATGACGTCGATCACGGCGGTGATCGGACGCTGCCAGGCGGTCATATCCTCCGGAGTCTCACCAGGGGCCTCGGCACGTCGTTCGGCAATAAGCTCGTCCGCGATCTCCAGATCTTCCGGCTTCGGTTCGTCGGCCATGTGGTGATCCCTCCCGTAGACGCGGATTCGGTATCCGCGTTCTTATTTTCAAAGCACCTGATGCCGGTGCTTGGAGAATAAGAACGAACGGGCCCCCGAAGGGACCCGTTCTGAACGGAATTACTTCAGCGTGTCCGCAAATGCGCGGCCCAGACCAGCGTTCGAGGTCTGCGCACCGGCCCAGAACGGAACCGCGATCTCGGCGAAGTCCTTCTGCGACTGCCAGACTTCCGCGAAGAACGCGTTCTCGTCAGCAGCGGCTTGAAGCGCCTTGTTCGCAGCAGCCGAGTACTCGGTGAAGTAGTCGGCCGGGGTGTCTTCCAGGATCACGCCGTGGTTGTCGGTCAGATCCTTCAGCGCCTTACCGTTTTCGTAGATACGGTAGGACAGCGACTTCGACAGCGACGCGTTCGCGGCAACTTCGAGTGCCTTTTGCTCTGTCTCGGTCAGGCTGTCGTAGAAGTCGCGGTTGACATACATGTCCGCGTTCACGGTGACCTGGTGCAGGCCCTGCAGGTAGTAGTGCTTCAGCACTTTCTGGAAGCCGAACACCGAGTCAGGCTTGGGGCAGCACCATTCGGCCGCGTCGATGGTGCCTTTTTCCAGTGCCGGCAGGATGTCGCCGCCACCCATGGCCACGGCCGGAACGCCGATGTCAGCATAGGCTGCGCCGACCATGCCCGGAGGCGCACGGAACCGCATCTGACGGAAGTCGTCCATGGACTCAATCGGCTCCGGGAACCAGCCCAGGGCTTCCGGCCCAACCGGCTGCAGCATGAAGCCTTTGACGTTCACGCCCATCTCGTCCCAAAGACGGTCATACAGCTCTTTGCCGCCGCCATACTGGAACCAGCTCAGGAACGCGATGTTGTCGAGGCCAACACCGGCACCCGCAACCGGCGCGCCGAAGAGGTTGGCCGCAACGTGCTTGCCACCCCAGTAGTGCGTCCAGGCAAAGCCACCTTCGACGAGACCGGCATCAACGGCATCCATGATGTCGCGCGGGCCAACAACGGCACCCGCAGGCAGAACCTCGATGGTGAGCGAGCCACCCGTCAGAGCAGCCACGTCGTTGCCGAACTCGTTCAGCATGAACACTTCGTCCGCCGTGGTTGGCAGCACCGACTGAATGCGCAGTACTTTTTCGGCCATTGCGGCCGAGGTCATCAGCGCCAGGGCCGCCGCCCCCGTCGCCACCGTTTTGAGATTGAACATCAAAGATACCTCCCTTGGTTCATTGCCCTCTGGATTGATTGTTTTCCCCCAGGGACGAAGGCGCTGCCCTGGCGGAATTCGGATCAGGTTGACTGGTCGGTCGCCGTGCGGTCAACCATGAACCACCTTCCATCGTTCACATTCTTCACGCCCTTGCGTCCTCCAGAACTAGATCGCTGGCCTTCTCGCCGATCATGATCGCCGGCGCATTGGTGTTACCGCTTACGATGCGAGGCATGATCGAGGCGTCGGCGACCCGCAAACCATCGAGTCCATGCACTTTCAGGCGCGGATCGACCACCGCCATCGGATCGGTACCCATCTTGCAGGTGCCGGTGGGATGATAGATCGTCACAGCGGTCCGCCGCGCCCAGTCCAGCGTGGCCTCTTCGTCGTCCAGGGCCACCTCGTTTCCAGGCGCATGTTCCTCGGTGATCTGTGACCGCAGCGGCTCGTGCTGCGCGATTTTGCGGGCGATCTGAATTCCCTTGACGATGGTGCGGCAATCCGTGTCGGTCGCCAGGTAATTCGGGTGGATGGCCGGGTGATCGTCGATATCGCCGGACCGCAGGGTCAGATGCCCGGCGCTTTCGGGGCGCAATTGCAGGACCGAGGCCGTGAAGGCAGAGAACTTGTGTGCGCCTTCGCCGGGGCTGTCGGCGCTGAAGGGCTGGATATGGAACTGGATATCCGGCGTGTCGAGATGCGGCTCGGTCTTGAGAAACCCGGTGCCCAGGCTTGCCGCCATGGTCATCGGCCCCCTCTGCGTCAGCGCGTATTGCAGGGCGATGCCGGCCTTTTTGATCAGGTTGTCGGTCTCGACGTTGATCGTGCTCAGCGCCGTCTTGAAGACCGGCCGCGCCTGTAGGTGGTCCTGCAGGTTCTTGCCCACGCCCTTCAGTTCGACCTGCGTTTCGATTCCATGTGGCCGGAAATCGTCCGGGTCGCCGACACCGGAGAGCATCAATAGCTGAGGCGAACCGATGGCGCCGGCGCAGAGAATGATTTCCTTGCGGGCACGAATGTCGGTCTTGCTGCCGCCAATTCGTGCCCGCACCCCCACCGCCGTCCGGCTTTCAAACAGAATGCGTTCGGTTTGCGCATTGGTCACGATCTTGAGGTTGGACCGCCTGCGCGCAGGTTTCAGATAGGCCACCGCAGAGGAACACCGCCGCCCGCCCGTCATCGTCAGCTGAAAATATCCGACACCCTCCTGATCGGCGTCGTTATAGTCCGCGTTGCGCTTGTAGCCCGCCGCCACGGCCGCATCGACCCAGCGGTCGACAATCTCGCGTCTCAGCCGGGAGGTCTGGACCGAAAGCGGCCCGTCGGTGCCACGCAAATCGGTGCCGTTCGGACCCTTCCAGGTCTCTGACCGCTTGAAATAGGGCAGCACGCCATCCCACGACCAGCCGACACAGCCCATCTGCGCCCAGCCGTCATAATCCTGCGGCTGGCCCCGCACATAAAGAAGGCCGTTGATGCTGCTCGACCCGCCCAGAACCCGGCCCCGCGGCCAGTTGATCGAGCGCCCGGCGATCCCGGCATCGGCCTGGGTCTTGTAGCGCCAGTCGGTCCTGGGGTTTCCCATCGTGCGGAAATACCCCACCGGAATGTGGATCCAGGGATTGCTGTCTTTCGGCCCTGCCTCGAGCAGGATCACGTCGTACCGCCCGTCTTCGGACAGACGACCCGCGAGCGCACAGCCCGCCGACCCGGCGCCAACGATGACAAAGTCGGCTTCCAAGGATCCTCCCAATATCAAAAAATGAGACTTTTTGTCTCGATTTTTGTCTCGCTTGCAGGCTACAGTGATTCGAACGAAAAACAACCCTTCTTTGGCTGGTGTGATTTCCATGCCCGATGGCACCCGAATTCCAACCAATCTCAGGACGTTGATGATCCTCGAGGTCCTCGGTCACGCCGGCGAAGCAATGACCGCCACCGACATAAACAAGCAGCTCGGCCTGCCGAAGCAGACAGTGCACCGGCTGTGCGCCACATTGGAGAGAGAGGGTTTTCTGACACGGCAGGGCCATTCCAAACGCTTCCTTCCGGCAAGGCGCCTGCGCGATCTGGGCGGCGGTCTGCTGTTTGCCTCGCAACACCACATCATGCGGCGCCAGATTCTGATGGACGTCGCCTCGAACGTCAAAGAAACCGTGAATTTCGTCGTTCCCGAGGCTCAGGGGATGAGCTATGTCGATCGGGTTGAAACCGACTGGGCGTTCCGCATCCAACTGCCCATCGGAACCCATGTTCCATTTCACTGCACCGCCAGCGGCAAATGCTACATGGCCAGCCTGAAACCAAAGGTACGCCAAAAGTTCGTTTCATCCCTGACCTTGGACCGGTCAACGGCAAGAACGCATGTCGAGCCCGGCAAACTGCTGGAGGAACTGGAGCTTATCGAGAAAAGGGGCTACTCGCTCGACCAGGAGGAATTTCTGGATGGCATGGTCGCCATCGCGGTTCCCGTCGCCGATGACGCCGGGCGTTTCCTGGCCGCTCTGGCATTCCACGGCCCGACACAACGGATCTCGATCTCGGATGCCATCGCGCGCAAGGGATTTCTGCAGAAGGCGGCGAACCGGCTGCGGGACGCCCTGTTCGCGACGGCATAGGGTTCCCGTCCGGATGCTCTGCAGCGTGACATGGACACGGTAAGACTCTCCCGGCAGCGCCCATCACCTTTGCGGCCATCCATCGGGCGCCGTGCCGGGTTCGGGCGCTTGCGCCGTCAGTCGAGGTCCCGCGCGAGGTCTTCGATGTTGTTAAACGCGTCCATCGGGTGGCCATTGGCCGCTTGCTGTGCGGCACCTTTCGCGTGTCCGAGGGTATCGCGCCACGCAAGTATGCGGTTCGTCAGATCGCAATCGACCTCGACAAGCCGCGAAATCTCCCGAAACCCCCGCAGCCCGAAATCGAAGTCCTCGCGAAAATAGCTCGTGCCCGTGTCAGGCGCGACACCCGCCGCTGTGGTGCAAAGCGGCACGGGGCGTCCGTGCAATGCGCCGAGCGAGCGGATCCTCTGCGTCAGGACGGCTGGATCGGATGCCTCGTACTGAAACAGGATTGGCGACACGAAACTGGTGTCTCTCGGGACCTTTCGGCAAACATTTTGCAGTTCGGCGTCGATCTCAAGCAGCAGCAAAGACGATCTCGCA
Source organism: Rhodobacter sp. (assembly GCA_030065095.1). Lineage (GTDB taxonomy): Bacteria > Pseudomonadota > Alphaproteobacteria > Rhodobacterales > Rhodobacteraceae > JASJCA01. Next base: position 19,860 of record JASJDP010000023.1, on the reverse strand, counting down.
TCCCAATCGGCAAAGAATTCCGTCGTGGACGTCGGCAATTCGTCGGCCGCCGGATTTGCAAAGAGCGAATAGATCCGGACAGGATTCAGAAAGGAATTCGAGGGGCTGAGTTCGATGTTGAAGTAGTGCGAGACCGCAACCGTGGGAACGCCGAGGGTTTTGCCCGTCAACGCCGCCAGGACCTGTGAACGATCGTTGGGAATGGCGCCGACAAAGGTCTGGCGCCGAATTCCACCGATCCGGAGATCCCGGTCAAAGGCGAATTCGCGGACCACAAACGGAATGCGCTGCAGCCCGAAGACGGTGTTGTTCGGAAGCCGCCGGCGCGCCAAGACCCCGAATGACCCAAAGCCCGGCACGCCGCCGATCAGGGCCGACGGGCTCAGATACGGCGCGATACGTTGCAGGACCGCATCGACCTCGTCATGCCTGACGCAGACGAACACGACATCGGCGCCGCGAAGCGCCCGCTCGGCATCGCCCGGAACATCTTCGATCTTCGCCCTGAACGTCGTGCCGTTCGGAAGCTGGCAATGGATGGCATCCCTTCGTCCCTCGCCCGTGAATCGAAGCCGCCTTACGGTATGGCCCTGCAGGCAGGCCATCGCGCAGATGGACGCTGCGACGCCCTCGCCGCCGATGACCGTGACGCGGATCACGGGTGTTCGGCGGGGGCCTGCATCTGGGTCATCCCCCAAGCGATGATCTTATCCATCATCGGAGTGCGAATGCCGGTTCGTCGCGCGAGCGCGGTGATCGCCGGCAGGCCTTCGGCGATGTCGTCGCGAAAGAACCGATGCGCGCCATCCAAGCGCGCGGCACCGGCTGGCCCGAGCACCGGTGCCGGAATTTTCCCAAGAACCGTCTCTGCACGAATCTCACGCGTGATCTCGCGAGGCTGCGGCGACTGCGGCCGGTCAAGCAGTGTGGTCACGAAACGGTCAGAGATGCCCATTCGGTCCCGCACCTTGGTCAGTTCGCCGTGAAGTTTCAAAAGAAGGACCGACGAGCGATCGTCCCAATCCGTGTAAAAGCTTGCGGGCAGCCCGGCGCCTTCCTCCACCATCTCCCCGAGCCGATAGAGCCGGGCCGTGTGTATCATTGGATTGCCCGGTGAAAGGGTCACGCAGTCGTAGTCAGGCGCAAAGACAAACTGGCACGGGATCAGCGACTGGAGCATGGCGCGCGCCGTGTTTTCGCGATCCGCGCCACGCCCCCGCAGCAAAGCGGCGACAACACGGCTGCGTATCCCGTGGATCTCGACGCTCTTGTCGCGCCCCGCGATCTGAGCGATGATCGGGCTTCTTTGCAGTCCGGCGATGCTGAACCCCGGTGACAAGCCTTCGCCGAACCGGCGCACGGACTGCCCGGTGCCTTCCCAGACAACCAGCAACTTGCAGGATCGCGCATGGCGCAATGCCCGTTCGGCGATTGACCAAGCCGCGTACGCCGGCGTGGCGACGATAATGACTTCTGCGGCTTGCGTCGCTGCGCGCAAGTCCGGTTCCTTGCTGGCCCGTCCGGCACAGGCAACCCGCCCTTGGGACAGGCCCACGACGTCAACCTCCTGCCGGGATGCGATGGACCGGCCCCAGACCGTGACATCAAGCGTCGGGAGACGCCCCAGCAGCGCGCAGACTGCGTGGCCGATATTGCCGAATCCCAAAATCGAAACGCGGATCAAGGCACTGCAAATGCGCTTTTAGCTTCGGCGCCCAAAGAGTTGCCTGCACACCATTCCTCTAGCTCGGCGAAGTAGGCGCTCAGCCAAAACGAAATACCGCGCAACAGCTGCACCGCAAGGGCAAGATCCTCTTGATCCGCAATAAGGTGGGTCAAGATCCCGGTCACCTCGTCCGCGTGATCCTCACGCTCGTCGAGCGCCCGGTGGGCTTGTGCGCCGCGCACTGCGGCTTCGCCGAACCGGTCCCGGGTCAGCGCGATGACATCTGCCGATCCGACATCGGAATTCTGCTCGGTCCAGTAAGAATACAAAACGACCGGCAGTGCGCCGTAATGATCCATCGCCTCGGATATAAACGCGCCCAATGCCGCCGTCGCCGCGAACGGACGAAGCGAGTCCACCTTGTCTCTGCCAAGCCCCATCGCGGCCAGGTCGCGCAGGAAGTAACGGTCATGAACCGCCTCGGACCGGGCGTAAGCAGCCCAGGCCTTCTCTGCGTCCGGCGCATGCATGGACAACCATTTCGTCGCGTGCATGTCGAGCGGTCGGAACATCCGGATTCGGAACACATGCTCGACCAGGTGCCGCGCGAGCACATTGTCGTCCAGCGCCTGCAAGTTGTGAGCAAATCTTCTGGACGTCTCTGACGACTTCACCACCGCATCGATCTGCGGTTTCAGCGAACTCAATAAAACCTGGTCAATCCAAATACTGTCGCCAAACAAAGCGGCCTTCATTTGACAATGTCGAAACCAAACGGCAGTGACGCAAGTATCCTTTTCCCGCCGTCATTCTCGGCGGCACCTTCCATGAGCTTTCGCAACTCGATCGATTGCTCGAGCAGCCCGCCGATCACCTTTTTGTCGCCATCGGACAATTCAGATTTGTGCACACGACCCAACAGGGATTCGAGTTCGTTGCTGGATACTGCTTTGCTTGACATGTCATTCTCCAATCGCACCGACAAAGTGTTCAAGTTTGTGTTGTATCAATCATTTATGCGTACTACCTTAACGGTACTATGTCAAGCGATCCGCCAAGCGACTTGCGTTCGTTCGGATCAGGCTTTGCCGTGACGATGCGGCCTCCAACGCAGTGGCGTCGTCGTGGCCGGCGCTCGTTTCGGGCCCGGGTTGCCATCCCAGCCACAGCCATGCCTCAGGGAGCCGAACGACTTGCGGCAACTGACCGGGTCGGCGGGTCACAGGTCCGCGCCCTGGATCCGCAGCGTCACCACCTCTCCGGAAAACCAGGTGCGGCCGAACTCTACCGGACAGTTGTCGGCGTCCACATTCAATCCGACCGTGCGCAGCAGCGGCGCGCCGTCTCTCAATCCGAGTTGCGCCGCCTGAGTCGGTGTCGCGCGCGCCGCGCCGATCTCTGTCGAGGCACGCGTGTAGTCGCTCAGCCCCTGTTCGCGAAACGCCGCCGTCACGGAACCAAGCCCTTGCAATGCGCCCAGCATTCCCGGAAAGCGCGCTGCGGGGAACACGCTGCGGAACAATGCGATCGGCCTGTCGTCGGCCAGCGCAACACCTTCGGCCACGTGTACCGGATCGCCCTTCGCCAGACCGAGCGCGTTTGCCTCGGCCGCATCCGCACCGCGGGAGTCGACGAAATCTATGCGCTTTTCCGGCAGCTGGCCCGCAGCGCGCAGGTTTTGGTGAAACCGCACGCGCGGCCCGATGGTATAGGTCGTCGGCACATCGGTGACGAAGACGCCGGCGCCCCGGCGGCTGCGCACCAGGGCTTTGTCCGCCAATTCGCCCAGCGCGCGCCGAACGGTATGCCGGTTGACGCCAAACCGGGCCGATAGCTGCTTTTCGGTCGGCAAGCGGTCACCAGGGCCGTAGTGGCCCTGTGCGATTTCCTTGACCAGCGTGTCGCGGATCGAAGTCCAGAGGGCAGGACGCGTCATATCAACGAAACTTCACCAAACCCGGCTTGCCTGAGCTCACGCCGGGATATAAAAGATTTGTATAGTTGTCCAAATAAATCGACAAGTGAAAGAGATGTCCAAGGACACGCCAGATCCGCGCCGGCGAAGGCTCTCGGTCCTCGCCAGTGCACCCGCACATCGTTTGCAGGCCCTTTGGGCCGAATTGGGCGCCGCTCCGGACTACACCCTGATCCGCGCGCCCGAGATCGGCGCGGCCATGGTTCGCGGCCGAGCCGGCGTTACCGGGGCGGCCTTCAATCTCGGTGAAATCACGGTGACGCGGTGTTCGGTCGAGTTGTCGGACGGGGCGGTCGGCCATGGCTATGTACAAGGCCGTGACAAGAACGCGGCGTTGATCGCGGCGCTCGCCGACGCCCTGGCCGAGTCGGGCGAAGCCGCGCGCGTTGAGGCCGGGCTGATCGCGCCTCTTGTGGCGGAGGCCGAGGCGCACACGCGCGACCGGGCCGCGAAGACGGCTGCCACAAAGGTCGAGTTCTTCACCGTGGCGCGGGAGGCCGGCGGATGACGGGCCTGGCGCATAACACCGAAAAGCTGGCTGCCGGCTTCACCGACGCACCGATCGACGCGGCCTATGCCTTTCGCGCCGCGCTGCATGCGATGGCACGGCCCGGCCGCATCGAAACGCTTTCCGGCGTGACCCCGCCCGCCCCGGTCTCGCCGGCGGCCGGTGCGTTAATTTTGACGCTTTGCGATCCCGATACGGCGCTGTTTCTGGCGCCGGGCCACGACACCGATACCGTGCGGCGCTGGGTTCTGTTTCATACCGGCGCGCGCCTGACTAGCGCGTCCGAGGCGGATTTCGCGCTTGGCACATGGGCGGCGCTGCAACCGCTGGATCCATACCGCAGTGGCACTCCGGACTACCCCGACCGGTCGGTCACGCTGATCGTCGAATGCGACGAACTGCGCGCAGACCGTCACCGGCTGACCGGACCTGGGATCGAGACCGAAGCGATGCTGCGCCTGCCCGAGACCCGGGCGTTCACCGCCAACCGGCAGCTCTTTCCGCGCGGCTTCGATTGCTATTTCACGGCCGGATCGTCGCTGGCCGCGCTGCCCCGGTCCACGCGGATCGAGGAGGTCGCCTGATGTATGTCGCGGTGAAAGGCGGCAAGCGCGCCATCGAGAACGCCCACGCCCTGCTGGCCGAGGACCGTCGTGGCGACCGGCATGTGGCGGAACTGTCGGTGCCCCAGATCCGCGAACAGCTCAAGCTTGCGGTCAGCCGTGTCATGGCCGAAGGCTCGCTTTTCGATCCCGACCTGGCCGCGCTGGCCATCAAACAGGCCCGCGGCGATCTGATCGAGGCGGTGTTCCTGATCCGCGCCTACCGCACGACCTTGCCGCGCTTCGGCGCGAGCCGGCCGGTCGACACCGATGCCATGGTCTGCGACCGGCGCATTTCGGCCACGTTCAAGGATTTGCCGGGCGGCCAGGTGCTTGGCCCCACCTTCGACTATACGCACCGGCTACTGGATTTCGCTCTGGCCGCGGAAGGCGAGGCCGCCACGGAAGCGCCCCGCGACGAGACTGCCGCAGGTGGCATGCCACACGTCACCACGATCCTGGCGCATGAAGACCTCGTTCAGCCTGAACCATCGGGGTCCGGCACGCCCCGCGACCTGACGCGCGAGCCGCTGGAATTCCCGGCGGGCCGCCCGCTGCGGCTGCAGTCGCTGGCCCGTGGCGACGAAGGCTTTGTTCTGTCCATGGCCTATTCCACCCAGCGCGGCTATGGCCGCAATCACCCCTTCGTGGCCGAGCTTCGGGTCGGCCGCGTCCCGGTCGAGATGGATATTCCGGAACTCGGCTTCGCCATCGAGATCGGCGAGATCGAACTAACCGAATGCGAGACCGTGAACCAGTTCGTCGGGTCCAAGTCCGAACCGCCGCAGTTCACCCGTGGCTACGGGCTGGTCCTTGGCCACGCCGAACGCAAGGCGATCTCGATGGCGCTGGTCGACCGGGCGCTGCGATGGCAGGAACTGGGCGAGGACGACACAGGTGCCCCGGCTCAGGACGAGGAATTCGTCCTGAGCCACGCGGACAACGTCCAGGCGACGGGATTTCTGGAACATATCAAGCTGCCGCATTACGTCGATTTCCAGTCCGAACTGGAACTGATCCGTAAATTGCGGCGCGAGGCCAGGGAAGGCGGGATCAAGGAGGCTGCCGAGTGATGCTAATCGCCGCCGTCCCCGCCGCACTCGCCGCCCGCGTCCCGGTCGAAGATGCTGTCACAGGCGTCGTTCAGCCAGTGATTCTCGGGCAGGCAGATGGCGATCCAGAACCGTCTGCCGAGCAGTGCAAGGCCGGCCAGCGCGATCCAGAAGACGGGGTGCGAAAGAAGGTCCATGGCGGAGACTCCCATTTGACGGGGCCCGTCTGCCACGGCGAAGGGGCGAAACTATGACGGGATATAATTTCGCCTATCTCGACGAACAGACCAAGCGCATGATCCGCCGGGCCATCCTCAAGGGCGTTGCGATCCCCGGCTATCAGGTGCCGTTCGCCAGCCGCGAAATGCCGATGCCCTATGGCTGGGGCACCGGCGGCGTTCAGGTCTCGGCCGCCGTGCTGACGCCGGACGACCGGTTCAAGGTCATCGACCAGGGCAGCGACGACACCACCAACGCCGTCTCGATCCGCAAGTTCTTTCAGAAGGTGACCGACGTCGAAACGACCGAACGCACCTGCGCAGCGACGGTCATCCAGACCCGCCACCGTATCCCCGAAACGCCGCTGACCGAGGATCAGATCCTGGTCTATCAGGTGCCGATCCCGGAACCGTTGCGGTTCCTCGAACCGCGGGAAACCGAGACCCGAAAGATGCATGCCCTCGAAGAATACGGCCTGATGCATGTGAAGCTCTACGAGGATATCGCCAGAAACGGCGCGATCTCGACCGCCTACGCCTATCCCGTGCAGGTTCACGACCGCTATATGATGGATCCCTCGCCGATCCCGAAATTCGACAATCCCAAGCTGGAAAGCCCGGCCATACAATTGTTTGGCGCCGGACGCGAACAGCGGATCTATGCGGTTCCGCCCTACACGCAGGTCGTCAGCCTGGATTTCGAGGACTACCCCTTCGACCCCTCGAAAGCAGAGCGCCCCTGCGCCTTGTGCGGTGCGACCGACAGCTATCTCGACGAGGTGATCACCGACGACAGGGGCGGGTGCATGTTCGTCTGCTCGGATACCGACTATTGCGCCGAACGCCGCGGAGAGGCGGCATGACCCCGATCCTGCAGGTGGGCGGTCTGACCAAGCGCTATGGCCGCCATATCGGCTGTCTCGATGTCGGTTTTCGCCTATTTCCCGGCGAGGTCATGGGCGTCGTCGGCGAAAGCGGCTCCGGCAAATCGACGCTGCTGTCCTGTCTTGCCGGCCTGCTGACGCCCGATGCCGGCGAGGTGATCTTCGACACCCGCGCCGAGGGACCCCGCGATACGCTGACCATGTCGGATCCGGAACGGCGCATGCTGGGGCGCACCGACTGGGCCTTCGTGCATCAGAACCCGCGCGACGGGTTGCGCATGCGGGTCAGCGCGGGCGGCAATGTGGGCGAGCGGCTGATGGCCGTGGGGGCCAAGCGCTATGGCACGATCCGCTCCGCAGCCGAGGACTGGCTGTCGCGTGTCGAAATCGACGTCTCGCGCATCGACGACCGGCCCGCCGCGTTTTCCGGCGGCATGCAGCAGCGGCTGCAGATCGCGCGCAACCTGGTGTCGGGGCCGCGGCTTGTGTTCATGGACGAACCGACCGGCGGGCTGGACGTCAGCGTGCAGGCACGGCTCCTGGATCTTCTGCGCGGGCTGGTGCGGCGCATGGGGCTGTCGGCCATCGTCGTGACCCATGACCTTGCCGTGGTGCGCCTTCTGGCCGACCGCATCATGGTGATGAAGGACGGCCGCGTCGTCGAGACGGGCCTTGCCGATCAGGTCCTCGACGACCCGCAGCACGCCTACACGCAGTTGCTGGTCAGTTCGGTCCTGCAGGTGTGAGGGGGCGGCGCGATGATCTCGGTATCCGGCCTTTCCAAGTCCTTCACGCTCCACACTCAGGGCGGCGCGGTGCTGTCGGTGCTGCAGAACGCATCACTGACGGTCGCCCCCGGAGAATGCGTCGCGCTAACCGGCGAATCCGGCTCTGGCAAATCGACCCTGATGCGGATCCTCTACGGCAACTATCTGGCCGGCGGCGGGCGCGTGGTGATCGGCGGAACCGACCTGACCCGGGCCGCGCCGCATCGAATCATTTCGCTCCGGCGCGAGACGCTGGGTTATGTCAGCCAGTTCCTGCGCGTCGTTCCGCGGGTGCCGGCGGTCGAGGTGGTGGCCGAGCCCCTGCTCGCGCTGGGTGTGGATGAAGCTGCGGCGCTCGACCGCGCGCGCAGATTGCTGACCCGGTTGCGCGTCCCCGAACCGCTCTGGTCCCTGTCCCCGACCACCTTTTCGGGTGGCGAGCAGCAGCGGGTGAATATCGCACGCGGCTTCGCCCATGCCTATCCGGTGCTTCTGCTGGACGAACCGACCGCCAGCCTCGACGCGGTGAACCGGGACACCGTGCTGCAGTTGATCGAAGAGGCCAAGACAGGCGGCGCGGCCATCGTGGGCATCTTCCACGATGCCGCAGCCCGGGCCCGCGTCGCCGACCGCGAGGTCGATGTCAGCCAGTTCACCCCGCGGACGTCATGAGTGCCGGGCGCCTCATCGCAGTCGTTGGCCCCTCGGGCGTCGGCAAGGACAGCTTGATCGAGGTGCTAAGCGCTGCGGATCCGGGCTACCACCGGGTGCGGCGGGTCATCAGCCGCCCGGCCCGGTTGGGCGGCGAGGATTTCGAGGGCGTGGACGAGACCGAGTTCAACCGCCGCCTCGCCCGGGGCGACTTTGCCCTCTGGTGGGATGCGCACGGATTGCGCTACGGCATCCCCTGCAGCGCCCGCGATCTGGTAGCCGCGGGAGGCCAGGCCGTGGCAAACCTGTCGCGCGGCGCTTTGAACCAGGCGGCGGCCGTCTTTGCCGGTCTGCATGTCCTGTCGATCATGGCCGCGCCCGAGGTGCTTGCCCAAAGGCTGTCTGCGCGGGGCCGGGAAGACCGGGCCGACATCGTACGCCGCCTCAGCCGCGCCGCGCCGCCGCCTCCGGACGGCGTGCAAGTGACCGAGATCGACAATTCCGGCGATCTCTCCCGGGCCGTATCGGCGGCGCTGGCTGCGCTTCAGCCGGTCAGCGGCGCCCGGCGGATCAAATGAAACCGCCCGTCCTCTGCCTCGCCGACCAGGCACAGCGACCCGACCGGAAACGGGCCGGCGAGGACGTCCGCGAAATGCGCGGCCAGAACCCTTGCCGCCTGGTCGGTCCGCGCTTCGGACAGCTTGCCCGTCAGCGTCAGGTGAAAGCGGAATTCGTCCATCACGTAGGGATAGCCCCAACACGCCAGCAGCGACTCTTGCCGCGGGGTCAGCCCGTTCCTCCGGCGGCGCGCCAGTTCGTCCGGGTCCGGGGCGGCACGCCATGGCTCCAGTTCGCGAACGACCCGGTCGGCCAGGGCTGCAAGCGCGGGGCACGGACGACCCGGCACCAGTGCCACGAAACCGCGCAACGCGCGCACTTCGAGAGGGCTGCATTCAACGGCAGCCGACCGCTTGGCCAGATCGTCGAGCGCCGTGTCAAGCCCCGCCAGGTCTTGCCCTGGGGCCAAGCGGAACGGGGGCTTGACCGTGCCGTGAAAGCCGTATCTGCGGGGCGCGGCCGTCAGGTCCGAGACAGCGGCCGGCAGGCCGGGAATGTCCGGCTGCGGCGTGTCGCACGCGGTTTTCATGTCCCAGCCCAGCCACGCGCAGCCTTGCCGGTAAAGCACCCCCTCGGGCACGATATAAACCGCGAAACGTTTGAAGGTTCCCATGCCGCCGTCCCAGACAATGCCTGATCGCGATTCCGCCGAGACCGGCGCAGATGTCGTGCTAGCCAACGCACGATTGGTTCTGCAAGACGAAATCCTGCGCGGCGGCCTGATTGTAAAGGATGGTGTGATCGCCGCGATCGATCAGGGGACCGGCATTCCGCAAGGCGCCATTGACTGCGAAGGCGACTATGTGGCTCCAGGGCTGATCGAGTTGCATACCGACAACCTCGAACGCCACATTCAGCCTCGTCCCGGTGTGACCTGGCCACACGATGCTGCAATTCTTGCCCATGACGCCGAATTGGCGGGCGCCGGCATCACCACGGTGTTCGACGCCATGCGCGTGGGATCCATTCTGGAGAGCAAGTCGCATTATCGGCGCTATGCCCGTGGACTGGCGAGCGAATTGCTCGCCTTGCGCACCAGAGACATCCTGAAGATCAGCCATTTCCTGCACCTGCGCGCCGAGATCTGCTCGGAAACGCTTATCGAGGAGATGGAGGAATTCGGCCCCGACGACCGGGTGCGGCTGGTCAGCCTGATGGATCATACGCCGGGTCAGCGTCAGTTCCGCGACCACGCGAAACTCAAGCGCCACGTGATGGGAAAGAACAATCTAAGCGAATCGGAGTTCGAGGCGCACATCGCCCGCCTCGCCCGCATCAGCGCCGAGAACGGCGCCGCGAACGAGGCCGGTGCCGTGCGGCATGCCCGCCGCTACGGCGCAACGCTTGCGAGTCATGACGATGAAACCGCAGAGCACGTCAGGTTCTCGGTCGAGCACGGAGTGACCGTCGCCGAGTTCCCCACAACCGTCGAGGCGGCGAATGCCTGCCACAGACATGACATCGCGGTCATGATGGGGGCCCCCAACCTCGTGCGGGGCGGATCGCATTCCGGCAACGTATCGGCGGTCGACCTGGCCGGCGCGGGGCGGCTCGATATCCTGTCCTCGGACTATGTGCCCGCCGCGCTTTTGCTGGCGACCGTTCAACTGGCGCATCTTTGGGACGACCTGCCGCGTGCCGTAGCCACCGTCACGGCGACACCTGCCGAACGGCTCGGCCTGGATGACCGGGGCCGGATTGCGGTCGGGCTGCGCGCCGATCTGATCCGGTTTTCCGACGCGGCCGGCGTGCCGTTGCTTCGCGGTGTCTGGAGCCGAGGGATGCGCGCCGCCTGACCCCCTTGGCAACGATGGGTATCGGCGGTGAGGGCGTTGTATTTTGCCGGGTGCGGACGTTGCCTGTTGAGCGCGAAGCCGCGCCATCGCCGACCCGCGGGGAGGCGAACCAAACTCCTGAACGGCTCGATTTATCCCGGCAAGCTCCGAACGACCTGAATGCGATACGCGCCATTAGAAAATCGCCTCCCCTCCGGGGCGGGTCGGCGATGGCGCGGCGGGGCTACGCCCCTTGATTCCGCGCCAGAGGACTGGTCGTGAATGGCAACTTCAGGCCATTCCCGCCATTTTCATCGACACGCCCCACGCTCCGGAACCTCGTCGGCGCGACCATGCGGCCGGAATGCGACCCGTTCAAAGACGATTGTACCTGGCATCCAGGGCATCGATGGCCGCGACATTCCCGGCCGAGCGCCCCTTGGCATCGAATTCCAGCGGCAGCCAGGCTGCCACGATGGCCTTTGCAAGCTCCGGCCCGATCACGCGCGCGCCCATGGTGATGATCTGCGCATTGTTCGACAAGGCCGCACGCTCGGCCGAATAGGTATCGTGGGTCAGCGCGGCCCGGATTCCAGGCACCTTGTTGGCCGAAATGCAGACACCGATCCCGGTCCCGCAGACCAGCACCGCACGGCCGTAGGCGCCGTCGAGAACGGCGCGCGCCACCCGGCCGGCGAGATCGGCATAGAATTCACCGGAACCGTCATGGCTAAGATCGGCGACCTCCAGCCCCTCAAGGCCCCGGAAATGCGCCATCAGGACCATGACCAGCGGCTGTCCCGCACTGTCCCCTGCAATTGCCAGACGCATGCCTTTCTCCTTCAAAGTACCGCCGACACCCGGCGCAGGATGTCCCAATACCCCTCGACCGTCCAGGCGGCCCGCCCGATGAACAGCCCATCGACATTTCGCTGAACGATCAGTTCGGCGCAATTCCCGGCATTGACGCTGCCACCGTAGAAGACCAGCGGGGGAACACCCAGCCGGTCCGCCGCAACCACCTTGATCCGCTCATGCCGGGCATCGGCGTAGCCGGGCGTTGCCGGCTCGCCGCCCTCGCCGATGGCCCAAACCGGTTCATAGGCGAACATCACCGGCGCGTCCTGCCCGGCCATCGACACCGCAGCCGCCACCTGGCGTGCCAGCACCGCGTCGGCCTCTTGCTGTTGCGCGGCGGTCTCGCCGACGCAGACGACCGGCTGCAGCCCATGGCGCAGCGCGGCGGCGACCTTCAACGCAATCGTGTCGTCCGTCTCGCCGAAATGCCGGCGCCGCTCCGAATGGCCCAGTTCGACCAGATCGGTACCGCAATCCACCAGCATCGGGGCGGAAATCTCACCCGTCCAGGCGCCATCGTCCTCCCAATGCATGGTCTGCGCCCCGACCAGAACGCCGGTTCCGGCGAGCGCCGCCTTTATCTCGCGCAACAGGGTGAACGGGGGAAACACCATGCGTTGGATCCGCGGGTCGGCGGGCCCTGCGGCCAGCCTGCGTGCGAAATCCAGCGCCTCGTCCCGCCGCTTGGTCATCTTCCAGCCGGACCCGATCCAGACCGGTGTCGCCAAAGACCCCTCCCTCGCCTTGCTTTCGGGGACCTTCTTACTCAACATGCCGCAAAACGGCAAAGCGCACGGGGAGACGACCGCCATGACCCAATTCATCAATGCCAAAGAGGCGCTTGTGCCCGAGGCGCTCGACGGGCTCCTGCGGACCGGTGGCGGGGCCCTGGCGCGGCTCGACGGCTACCCGCATATCAAGGTGGTGGTGCGCGACGACTGGGACAAGTCGAAGGTCGCGCTTGTGTCGGGCGGCGGGTCGGGGCACGAACCGGCGCATGCCGGTTTCGTTGGCGCGGGCCTCTTGACGGCGGCGGTATGCGGCGACGTCTTCGCCTCGCCCTCGGCGGATGCGGTGCTTGCGGGGATCCTGGCCGTCACGGGCGATCCGGGCTGTCTGCTGATCGTCAAGAACTATACCGGCGACCGGCTGAATTTCGGGCTGGCGGCCGAGCGTGCGCGCGCATTGGGGCACAAGGTGTCGATGGTCGTCGTGGACGACGACGTGGCGCTCCCGGACATCGCCCAGCCGCGCGGCGTGGCGGGCACGCTGTTCGTGCACAAGATCGCAGGGGCCCTGGCCGAGGGCGGCGCCGATCTGGCGGCGGTGACCAAGGCGGCCGAGCGGGTGATCGACGATGTCGTGTCGATCGGCATGTCGCTCGACACCTGCACGGTTCCCGGTACGGAAAAGGAAGACCGCATCACGCGCGGCAAGGCGGAACTGGGCCTGGGCATTCACGGCGAGCCGGGCGTCGAACAGGTCGATTTCGACGGGGCGCGCGGCGCGATGGAGATGGTGGTGGACCGGCTTGCTCCGGGGCTGGGATCGGGTCCGCATGTGGCGCTCCTGAACAATCTCGGCGGCGCGACGCCCCTGGAGATGTCCGTGCTGACCGAGGAGCTTTGCGCCTCGCGCATCGGTAGCCAGTTAAGCCACCTGATCGGCCCCGCCCCCCTGATGACCTCTCTCGACATGCACGGGTTCTCGCTATCGCTCCTGTCGGTCTCAACGGACCAATTGGACGCCTTGCAGGCGCCGGCGGGGCCGTCGGTCTGGCCGGGCTGCCTGGCGCTGGCTGCGCCGGACGTGCAGCCGATGCCCAAAGGCATGGCCACCCCGACCTACACCGCTTCCGAGGACGCGGGCATGCGGGAGTTGATCGGGCGCTGCTGCGCGGTGCTGACCGGGGCCGAGGCGGACCTGAACGCGCTCGACGCCAAATCGGGCGACGGCGACACGGGATCGACGGCCGCCACTGCCGCGCGGGCGCTGACGGACGCCCTCGACCGCCTGCCGCTCGCAGACCCGCCCGCGCTGCTCCGCGCCATCGGGGCCGAGCTCAGCCAGACCATGGGCGGCTCGTCCGGGGTTCTGCTGGCGATCTTCTTCTCGGCCGCCGGCGAAGGCGCGGCCTCGGGGCTCGGGGGCGTGGACGCGCTCAAGGCCGGGCTCGACCGTGTCCAGCAGGTGGGCGGCGCGCGGCCCGGCGACCGCACGATGATCGATGCGCTCTTGCCCGCCCTCGAGGCCTTGCCGCAAGGTCTGGATGCGGCGGCACGCGCGGCCCGGCAGGGCGCCGAGGCGACCGCCGGGATCACCCGCGCGCGGGCCGGACGGGCCAGCTATGTCTCGGCCGACAACCTCGAAGGCCACAACGATCCGGGCGCCGAGGCGGTCGCACTGCTTTTTGAGCATCTCGCGGCGGACTGACCCCCCCCACCGCGTCAGAGCGGCGCCCGGTGCAGGAAGGCGTCGGCGTTCACGGTGATCTGGTCGGACCCGATCTCGACAATGCCGTAGGCGGGCGGTTCGGCGCTGTAGGACGAACCCGTCGCCTTGCGGGTGACCGGCACCTGATGGCTGGTTCCGGGCAGGCAGGTGCAGGGCAGGCCACGCCAGTTCACGTAAAGATGCCGGTGCACATGGCCGAAGAACAGATGCCGGACGTTCCGCCCATACGCCAGCGCCCCGGCAAGCGCCGCCTCGTCCAAGAGCCGCAGCCGGTCCATCCGCGGCAATCCGATGTCAAACGGCGGGTGGTGCAGAAAGACGATGCTGGGCCGGTCGCCGATGTCGTCGAACTGCCGCGCCAGCCAACCGGCGCGGGCCGAGCAATACGCGCCTGCGGCGGATCCCGCCTTTACCGTGTCCAGAAACAGCAACGCAGCCTCGTCGGTGTCGTGCCGGTGCTGCACAAACCCGTTCCCGTCCGTCGGGTGCCCGTCAAACACGCTCAGAAACACCCCGCGATCGTCATGGTTGCCCAAAATCAGGAAACACCGCAGCGGAAAATCCGAAAGCCTGTTCTTCAGCCAGCCATAGGTTTCCGGTGCCCCGTCGTCGGTGAGGTCACCGGTAATCACGGCAAAGGCGGCGTCGCCATGCCATCGCGCGATGTCGTCCAGACAGGCCGAAAGGCGGTCTGCCGGATCCAGGCCGTGCAACATCTCGCCAGGGCGCACCAGATGCGGATCGGAGACGTGGATGAACTTCACACTTCGCTGCCTGTGCCGGTAAGAAGTCGCGTTGCCGAGTGACACTCCATCGGCACGGCATCGTCAAGCCCGGCGATGCCCATCGCATCGGCACAGCCATCCGGCTTGCATGCCCGGCGCCGGCTGCCTACCCTGCGCCCAAGGGCGAAACTCCGAAGCAGGGTCGATGTTTCTCTATCGCGCGATTCTGACGCTTTTCGCCCCCGTGATCTTCGGCGCCCTGCTGCTGCGCGTGCTAAGGGGTGCTGAAAGCCCGGGCGATCTGCGCCAGCGGCTTGGGCAAAGCCCCCAAGCCCGTCCCGGCGCGCTCTGGCTGCATGGTGCCAGCAACGGCGAACTGACCTCTGCCAAACCGCTTGTCGACGCCATTTGCGCGGCCTTTCCCGAGCGTCCGATCATCGTCACCGCAAACACCGTGACCGGACGTACGCTGGCCGAGACCTGGCGGTTGCCGAACGTCACAGCTCAACTCGCCCCGCTCGACTTCCGCTGGGCGCTCGCCCGGTTCCGTGCCGCTTGGCGTCCCGCCGCGCTGATCGTTCTGGAAAACGAGTTCTGGCCCAATCGGATCGACAGCGCATCCGAGCCCGTTCACGTCGTCGGTGCGCGCATCTCGGAAAAGAGCCGGCGCATGTGGTCGCGCTTTCCGCGCCTTGCCCGCCATTTGCTGGGGCGCATTCACCGGCTCAGCCCGCAGGACCCCGCCTCGGCCGAACGGTTTTTGGCGCTCGGCCTGCCTGGCGTACACCTGGGCCCTACCGCAACGCTGAAATCCGCGGTGACGCTCGCGCCACCGGATCCGGCCCAGCTTGACGCCCTTGCCCCTGTCTTCCATCGCGCAGACACCCTGCTTGCCGCCTCGACCCATGACGGTGAAGAGCAAGCATTGATCGACGCCTTCGTCGCCGCGCGCCAATCCCGCCAGGCCCTGAAGCTGATCCTGGCTCCGCGCCACCCGGCCCGGGCGCCCGAGATCGCTGCACCGATCCGGAACACCGGTCTGCCGTGGGCGCAGCGCAGCACTTGCACCACGCCTGCCGCGGGCACGGTCGTCTATCTCGCGGACACGCTCGGCGAGATGGCGTTGTGGTACGCGCTGTCCGGCGTTACTTTCGTGGGCGGCTCTCTGGTTCCCCTGGGCGGCCATACCCCCTTTGAACCCGTTCAGGCCCGCTCTGCGGTCCTGCATGGGCCGCACACCGGCAACTTTTCCGAGGCCTACGCCGCGCTGGCATCCGATGGCAGCGCGATATCCGTCGACGGTTCCGGCGCATTGACCGACGCCCTCCTGTCCCTGCCGGAGGCCGAGAAACAGCTTGCCCTTGCGGACCGCGCTGCCCGGACCCTGGCCAAATTCGACTTGGGCCAGAAGGTGATAGACGATACGGTCGAACTTCTCCGGCAACACCTCGGCTCAGGTCCAGGCCAATAGCCGCTCGGCCAGCGTCCGAACCCGCGCCGGCACCGCCTCGCGCACCGGACCGTCCCGCGGGGCGTCCCGCAGTGTGGTGAACATCTCTTCCGCCGGCGCCCGCGACCGGCTGTGCCCCGGCCATTCCAACCCGCGCAAAACCGCTCCCGCCGCCCCGGGCAGCCGATCGGGTATCTCAAATCCGTTGAGCACCGCCCAAACCCCGGTCCAGGCCCGGCCAACGGACCAGGGATTGTAGCCGCCGCCGCCCAGTACCAGATAGCGCGCGCAGACCGGTTGCAGCGCGGCCACCACCGTCCACAACGCTCCGTTCGACAACGACAACCGAGACAGCGGGTCCTCGTGCAGCGCATCGGCCCCGCATTGCAGCACGACGGCGTCCGGCCGGAAGCCCACCACAGCGGGCAGGATCAGCTCATACAGCACAAACTGCATCTCGCGGTCGTTGAAGCCCGGCGGCACCGGCAGATTGAACACCAGACCCGCCCCGCGATCCTCCAGACCGCCGGTAAACGGCCAGCGCCGCTCTTCATGCACCGACAGCATCAGGATATCCGGATCGTCCGCAAAGGCGGACTCGACACCGTCGGGATGATGCGCGTCCACATCCACATAGGCGATCCGCCGAACGCCCATACGCCGCAGCGACAGGATCCCCAGCACCGGATCGTTCAGATAGCAGAACCCGTTCGCGCGATCCGGCATCCCATGATGCGTGCCGCCCGCCGGGCTATGGATCACGCCGCCGTCTTTCAGTAATTCGCCCGCCAGAATCGACGCGCCGGCAGCCGTCGCCGGGCGCCGGAACATCTCGGGAAAGACCGGGTTTGCCGTCGTGCCCAGGCCAAACCGCGCCCGTTCTTCCCCGGTTACCGACTGCCGCGCCTCGGCCCGCTGCAGCGCCGCAAGATATGCAGGCTCGTGAAACGCCTGCAAGGCCGCCGACTTGGCCCGCGGGCTGGTCATGTATTGTTCGCCGTTCAGCCAGCCCAGAGCCCGCGAAAGGTCCATCACGGTCGACACCCGCGGTATACGCAAAGGATGCCACGGCCCGTAGCTCGACCTCCGATAGATCTCCGATCCCAGAAAGACCGGCGCTCCGGTCATTCGGCCAGGAGCGCCTCGATCTGACGGCGGACCCCGGCGGCGGTCGGCCTGGTCGTCGATCCGAAGGTCGCCGCAACATCGCCATCGGGTGCGATCAGGACCTTGGCGAAGTTCCACCTCGGCGCAAACCCGTGCTCTGCCTTCAGCCAGCTGTAAAACGGATGCGCGCGGTCGCCCCTCACATGGGTGATTTCGGTCATCGGCAGATCCAGGTCAAAGTTCAGCTCGCAGAACTCTTTGACTTCGGCCTCGGTCGCCAGTTCCTGGTTGAAATCGTCGGACGGAACCGCCAGCACCACCAACCCCCGATCGCGATAGGCGTCATAAAGGGCCTGCAATTCGTCGTATTGCGGCGTAAACGCGCATTGCGAGGCCGTGTTGGTCACCAGCACCGGCCGCCCATGCCAATCCTCCAGCGCCAGCTTACCACCGTCGATTGATTCGAAGACAAACAACTCTTTCGACGCAAGCGGTGCCGCCATCCCGACGACCAGAAGAAGGCTCAGAAGCATGCGCATGGATATTCCTCCGTTTTCATAGAGTTATCCCCGACACACCCTGGGTCAAGGCCGTGGTCGCATCTGTTTTTCTTGATTTGTGACCGGTCTCTGGTAGCCTTCGGCGCCAGAACGATAACCCGGTGACCTTCCGGGAAACACGACCGTCAGGCAAACCGATGAGCATCGCCAAACCGAAAATGCGTCCCATACGCCTGCCGAACGGGCTGAAAAGCGATGTGCGCACCCAGTTCGGCGCGCTCTGCTACCGGATCCGGAACGACAAGGTGCAGGTGCTTCTGGTGACCAGCCGCGGCACCGGGCGCTGGATTGTGCCCAAGGGCTGGCCCATCGATGGTGCCACCCCGGTCGAGGCGGCGCTGCGCGAGGCCTGGGAAGAGGCCGGCGTCGAGGGCAAGGTGACCGGCAATGCTCTGGGTATCTATTCCTATGTCAAGCGCGACGACGGCGAACACCTGCCCTGTGTGGTCGCGGTGTTTCCGGTCAGGGTCAAGCGCCTGGCCGACACCTATCCCGAGGCGAAAGAGCGCCGGCGCAAATGGCTGTCGCTCAAGAAGGCCGCCACGCTGCTGGACGAGCCGGAGCTGCGGCAGATACTGCAGGGCTTCGACCCGCGCGGGGCGGCGCAATAGCTCGCGGCCGCGGCAATTGCTTGCATTCTATGCCTCCATGGCTATCTACTGCCGTGCCGTAGACTGAGGTTTCGCGATGATCCGATTCGCCTTGAAATGCTCCGCGGGCCACGAATTCGAAAGCTGGTTCGCGTCTGCCGATGCCTTCAAATCTTTGAAGGCGGCGGACATGGTGGTTTGCCCCGCCTGCGGCAACGGCGAGGTGGAAAAGGCGCTGATGGCGCCGCGGGTCCGTCCTGGCCGCAAAAAGGCCGCGCCGCCCGCTCCGGAGGCGAAGGAAAAGGCGCTGAGCAAGCCGCAGAACGAGATGGAAGAGAAAGTCGCCGAACTCCGCCGGCAGGTCGAGGCGAATTCGGACTATGTCGGCCTCGGCTTCGCCGCCGAGGCGCGCAAGATGCACGACGGCGACATCCCGCACCGGTCGATCTATGGCGAGGCCAAGGCCGAAGACGCAAAGGCCCTGCTTGAAGACGGCATTCCCGTCGCGCCGCTGCCGTTCATTCCCAACCGCAAGACCAATTAGGGTCGCCCGATGACCATTCTGATCACCGGCGCGAGCCGGGGTATCGGCCGTGCGCTTTACGACGTCTATTCCGCCATGGGCACCGATGTGATCGGCACCTGCCGCAAGGAGATCCCCGCCACCGGCCGCTGGATCGCCTTCGACGCCGCCGATCCGGCCTCTGCTTCCGGCCTTGCCGAAGACCTGGACGGAGCACCGCTCGACCTGCTGGTCTGCAATGCCGGTGTCTACCTCGACAAGGGGCAGGATCTGCATACCGGCTATCCCGCCGCGATGTGGGCCGAGACCTTCGCGGTCAACGTCACCGGCGTATTTCTGACGGTTCAGGCCCTGCTTCCGAATCTGCGCGCCGCGGCCGGCGGGAAGATCGCGATCATCTCGTCGCAGATGGCCAGCCAGGAACGCGCTCCGGGCGGTTCCTATATCTACCGCGCGTCGAAGGCGGCGGCCCTTAACCTCGGCCGCAACCTGGCCGCCGATCTGGCGCCCGACGGCATTGCGGTCGGCATCTATCATCCCGGCTGGGTCCAGACCGATATGGGCGGCGAGCAGGCCGCAATCACCGCGACCGAGTCCGCCTTAGGCCTGAGGCAACGCTTCGACGCGCTCGGTCTCTCCACCACCGGATGCTTCGAGACTTGGGACGGGCGGACGCATCCGTTTTAGCGCGGGTCGAGCCGGGACGGAACCACGGTCTGCCGGTTCTGGCCTGGAGCCGCCTTTCGCAACCAGTCTTCAGGCGCGGAATCAAGGCCGAAGGCCGCCGCGCCATCGCCGACCCGCCCCGAAGGGGAGGCGATTTTCTGACGGTGCGTATCGGATTGAGGTCGTTCGGACTTTGCTGGAATAAATCGAG
>JASJDP010000022.1 GCA_030065095.1 Rhodobacter sp. | reverse complement strand
CGTCCACTTCGAAACCGCCGCCGCCGTGGCAGGCGCCATAACCCCCGTCCCAGGCGGCGTCGGACCCATGACAATCGCATGCCTGCTCAAAAATACCCTCACCGCCGCAAAAAAAGCCAACACACCGCCCGAAACAAAAAAACCGAAAGACTGAAAAACCGGGCGGATTGGCAGCGTGGAGGAGAGCCACACGATTTTTCGGCGAAAAATCGTCGCCCAGGCGACGGCTCAATGTGCGGGAGCGATCAGATTTGCCATCAGCCGAAACCCGCCCGGAACCAGTTTCTCCATCTGATGATGCAAGATCAACGCACAATGGGTATGCCGCCCCTGCCCGATCTCGGCTGACACGAGCGCCCCGCGATGCGGATCCTCACCGGGATCCGCCATCGAAAGAAGCGGTCGGTACGCGCCATCCCAACGCTTCGCAAAATAAAGCCCACGCTCTTTGTGCCACCCATCCCAGTCCGATTGCCCGATCCGGTTCGGCCCGGCCAGCAGCGGATGATCGGGAATAAGATGCGTCACTTCCGCCGTCTCGTCCGTCACTCGCCAGCGCAGGGAGGGCTGGCCGATCTCCAGCCGCCCGGGCGGCACATGATCGGGGTCCCAATTGTCCCAGGGCCGGTGGTAGAGTGTCAGCAGGTGCCCACCTGCCTCGACCCAGTTCCGCAGAACCGGTGCCGCCTCGGCCAGGCCGGCGCGAAAGCGGAAAGCGAAGATGCCGACGACAAGTGTGTCGAACCTGGTCAGTGCGGCGGCAGAGCCGAACGCCGCGTCGGCCACATCCGTCACATCCGCGCCGATGGCGCGCAGCCAGTGTCCGACCCGGTCGTTGCCGGCGCCGATATAGCCCACGCGTGCCTGTGGCAAAGCGACGTCGAAAACCCGCAAGTGCAGCGCGGCAGGGACGCTTTGCAGCGTCGGGTCGATGTGGGGATGGACGATCCGCCGGACGCTCTGCGCCGGGGCGCCGTCCAAGGTCAGCGGCAATGTATAAAGCCCCTCGGCCGCGTCCTCCGGCAGGGTCAGGGCAATGCCGGCCCTTCGGGCTTCGGCCCGCCAACCCGGCGGAAGTTCCATTGCAGGGACGGCACCTGCAGGATGCACCATGGACAGCGCCACCTCGATCCGCCGGTCCGTCCGGTGCAGATTCAGCACCGCGCGGTCCGGCGCAATTGATGCGGTGGTTGCGGGTTCCGCCACCGGCGGAACGACGAACGCCGACCGGGTCCCGCCGGCCACGCCATGGGCCGTGATCGTTGTGGCCAGTCTCGGAGCCGGCGGACTGTACGGATCGAACGCGGACCGGTACGGGTCGTGCAAGGCCGCGTCGGGGGCAAGGACGATATCGTCCTCTTCCACCGACCAGGCGGCCGGAAGGTCGAGGCTGGTTTCCACGGCCTCTGCACTGCCGCGCCGGGCCTCGATCCCGCAACCTGTCCGCTCACCCGGCCGCAGCCATTCGTCGGCGGCGGTCGCCGCCGTCTCGGCGCCCAGGGCCAGCGCGATCACTCGGCCAAGCTGGGCCTCTTTCCGCGCCAGGCGGTGCAGAACCTCGCCCTCGGCCGCCAAAGGACAGACGGCCCGGGCGTCGCGCACGGCCTGCAACGCCGCCGAGGCATGCCGGGCAACGCCGTCAAAATCCGGAAACGCCAGCAGCGCGCGCTCAATTGCCGCCTGCGCGGCGCGCAGAGGTGCCGCCAGCGCAGGCGCTCGCACGAAACCGGCAAGATCCGCGACCGTTTCCGGCAGGCCGGACGTGATCGCCTCGTCCGGCCCCTTGAGACGCGACATCTCCAGATGCAGCGGCCAGTCGCCTTCGGCCCCGGGCGGGATCCAGCGGCCCATGCCCTGGCTGCGATGGAAGGCCCGCGATTGCTGGGCAATCTGGGCGAAGCTCCAGCCGCTGACGGGTTCGGTGCCTTTGGCTGCGATCACCAGCGTGGCCTCCGGCGGCGGAACCTCGTCGTCATAGGATCCGCCGCCGCCGCCCCAGGCGGGAAGATATAGCTTCTTGACCTGCCAGACGGGCAGATCGCAATCGGCAAAGTCCGGATCGGCCGCGGCCTCGAACGCGCGCAGCGCGGTTTCGGTCATCGCCCTGTGGTGGCCGTGCTGGCCGGGCACATCCAGAAAGGTCGGGCAGAGGATGTCGGGCCTCTCAGAGCGTACGATGTCGACGAACCGCTTCAGCGTTCGCGCGCGGCCCCATTTTGACAGGGTCTCGGTGCCGCTCTTCGAGAACCCGAAATCGAAGATCGCGTCGCCCGGGCTTTCCGACAGCCAGTAAAGCCGCATGGAAAGCCAATCCGCCGCACGCTCCATCTCTGCCGTCCGCAGCGCCCCCAGATCCCCGCCCGTCTCGGTGCCGATGTCGTTCTGGCCGCCTTCGCCCCGGGTGGCGCAGGCATAGGCGATGTCGATCCCCTGCCCCAGCCGCAAGGCGGCGAGCATCGCGGTGGTTTCATCATCGGGATGCGCGCCGGTGTTCAGAAAGGACACGACCGTGCGCAGGGGCTGCATCGCCCACCAAAGCTGCACGATGCGCGGGCGGGTCATTTGCCGTGCGATGCGGGATTGGGCAGGTGTCGGCATGGGCGCTCCATCGGTCCCGCACAGACTGGCACCCAAGCCTGCCCGGGGTAAAGCCGGATTGCAATTTCACGCGGGACCACTACGCTGAACTGCGTAAGACAAGGGGCGTCAAGCCCCGGGTACATCGCATTTCAACGCCAATAGAATCAGGGAGACCATCGATGAACGCACTGAGAAACTGGGCCATGGCCGCAGCCGCCAGCGCCGCTGCCTTGTTCGCCGGCGCCGCCAATGCCGTCGAGATCGAGTACTGGCAGTATTTCTTCGATGCCCGTGTCGCCGCGATGGAACAGCTGATCGAGAATTTCGAGGCGGCAAACCCGGACATCACCGTCACGATGACGCATTTCCCTTACGCCGACTACCGCACCAAGGTCGCCGCAGCGATTCCCGCGGGCGAGGGACCGGACGTGGTGCAGCTGTTCTATGGCTGGCTGAACGACTATGTCGAGGCAGAACTGATCCAGCCGCTGCCGACCGACGCCTTCCCGCCGTCGATGATCGAGGAAGAGTTCTTTCCGATGGTCCAGGCGATGAAGCGCGGCGATGCCTACATGGCGCTGCCGACCGCCGTGCGCTCGCTCGCGCTGTTCTATAACGAGCGGCTGTTCGACGAGGCCGGGATCGACGGGCCGCCGGAAACGCTGGACGAACTGGTCGAGATCGCCAAGAAACTGACCAAGCGCGATGCGGCAGGCAACATCACCCAGGTGGGCATCACCGCGGGCATGAACGCGCAGGACCATCATTGGTGGCGCGAGGTGCTGGTGCGCCAGTTCGGAGGCGATCCCTATATGGATGACTACCGGACGGTGAACTACAATTCCGACGCCGGATTCAAGGCGCTGGAGTTCTATCTTGGCCTGGCGCGCGACCATGGCGTGACGGCCTTCGGCTTCATGGATGAACCCCAGGCGGCGTTCAAGGCCGGCCGCGCCGGCATGCATATCGACGGATCGTTCCGCATCGGGTCGCTGAACAAGACCCGCGGCCTGAAATGGGGCGTGACCGAGCTGCCCGCCGGGCCGGACGGCACGCGGTCGAACTATTCCTCGTACTGGGTGAACGGCATCACCACCAAGGCGACGGGCGAGAAATACGACGCGGCGGTGAAGTTCATGGCCTATGTCACCAGCGACGAGGCGATGCAGATCTGGCTTGACGTGGTGGGCGAGCTGCCCGCGAAACCGTCGGTGGGGATGACCGAGGCGAATGCCAACGACGAGGTGTTTGGTCCGTTCATCCGCGGCCTCGCCTATGCCAACACCACCAAATTCGCCAACGAATCCGGCCAGCGCCAGATCCTGATGGACATGGTCCAGCGCGTGGACATCGAAGGCCAGCCTCTTGGCGCCAGCCTCGACGAGGCGGCGGTCGCCGAGCAGGCGCTGCTCGACGAATACTACAACTAACGCGCAGGCGCGCCCCGGGCTTGACCCGGGGCCTCTCTCTCCAGCCATGGCCGGAGGGGAAACAGGAGGTCCCGGGTCGAGCCCGGGACACGCGGCCAGACGGGGCAGCATGGGTTTCTACAAGAACCTCTCGATCCGGCAGAAACAGATTGTCTGGGCCTGGGCCTTCCTGGCGCTGCCGGTCGTCTTCTACGTCGTTATCCGCTTCTACCCCACCGGCAATGCCGTCCTGATCTCGTTCCAGGACTGGAACCTTCTGGGCGACCGCACCTGGGCGGGCGCCGAAAATTACCTCAAGCTCTGGCACGATCCGGTGTTCTGGAAGGTGTTCCGCAACACCTTCGCCTATCTGATCATCGGCACGCCGGTCAGCCTGGTGATCAGTTTCGTCATCGCCTACCACCTCGACAAACTGCGCTTCATGCACGGGTTTCTCAGGATGCTCTACTTCCTGCCGTTCATGACCAGCGCCGTCGCAATGGCCTGGGTCTGGCGCTGGTTCTACCAGCCGGTACCCATCGGACTGTTCAACAACTTTCTCGCCGCCGTGGGCATCCCGCAGATCGAGTTTCTGCGCTCGACCACCAACGCGCTGCCCGCGATCCTGGCCCCCGCCGTCTGGGCCGGCCTGGGATTTCAGGTGATCATCTTCATGGCCGGCCTGCGCGCGATCCCCAAATCCTACTACGAGGCCGCCCGGATCGACGGCGTGCCGTGGTGGACGGTACTTTTTGAGATCACCATCCCGCTTTTGAAACCCACCATCGTCTTCATCGTCGTCTTCTCCTCCATCGGGTTCCTGCGGATCTTCGACCACGTCTTCAACATGACGACGAACGACCCCGGCGGCCCGCTGAATTCGACAAAACCCTTGGTTCTGATGATCTACCAGTCGGCCTTCACCGATTTCGACATGGGCTATGCCGCGGCGCAGACGGTGGTGCTGTTCCTGATCCTGCTGCTGGTCAGCCTCTTGCAGCTGCGCATCCTGAGGGACCGCTGAGATGACGGCCACGGATATCCGCGCGTCCTCGGAAACGCTCCTCACTGTCGAGGCACCGAAAAAGGCCGCCAATATGGGCCAGGTGGTCCGCTGGCTGATCCTCTTTCTCGGCGGCATCGTGATGATCATGCCGATCGTCTACATGCTGTCGACCTCGCTGAAATGGCCGCACGAGGTCTATAACGTGAACCTCTGGCCCAAAGAGCCCACGATCGAAAACTACACTTTCGTCCTTGAAGACGGCCGGTTCTACGGCTGGATGATCAACTCCACCGTCATCGCCCTGATCACCACCGCCTCGAACCTCTTCTTCGACAGCCTCGTGGGCTACACGCTCTGCAAGTTCCGCTTCCCCGGCCGTTACATTGTCTTCATCGCGATCCTGTCGACGCTGATGATCCCCACCGAGATGCTGGTGATCCCCTGGTATCTGATGAGCCAGCAATTCGGCTGGCTCGACAGTTATTGGGGCATCATGTTCCCCGGCCTGATGACCGCCTTCGGCACCTTCCTGATGAAGCAGTTTTTCGAGACCGTGCCGGACGACTTCATCGAGGCCGCCCGGATCGACGGGCTGAACGAGCTGCAGATCTGGTGGACCGTGGCGATGCCGCTGGTCCGCCCGGCACTGGCGGCCTTGGCGATCTTCGTGTTCCTGGGCAACTGGACGGCCTTCATCTGGCCGCTGATCGTCACCAACTCGGTCGAGATGTACACGTTGCCGGTCGGGCTGTCGTCCTTCGGCGACGAGGCCGACGTGCAGTGGGAGCTGATCATGACCGGCGCGGCGATCAGCACCATCCCGACGCTGGTCTTCTTCCTGGTCTTCCAACGGTTCATCATCCGGGGCGTCGTTATGGCGGGGCTGAAGGGGTGAGCGCTGGTTTCGGGTATAGCCCGAAACGGATCGCTCCAGAGGAGCGATCCGAGGCGCGAACGCGCGATCCGCAACGATCGGGCCGGACAGGCGGCGGTCCGGGATGGCCGGCGAAACGTTTAGCGGACGTGTCCAGCCGCGAACGGGCGGAGCCGCGGTAATGGGCATCAAGGTCTCCGCGCTCGATCACGTGCATCTCTACGTGTCCGACCCACAGGAGGCGGCGGAGTGGTATGGCCGCGTCCTCGGCCTGCAGATCCATCCGTCGTCGAAGATCCTGGCGGGCAAGGCATCGCTCTATATGGCCACCTCACGCGGCCAGTATTGCGCCACGATCTTCCCCGGCAAACCGCCCAGCGACGGCGATCACACCACGGCGTTCCGTGTGCCCGGCGCGGTCTTTGCCGCCTTCGGCGAGGGCCTTCCCGACCCCGACATCGCGGCCCGCCACGGCGGACTGCTTCAACTGCGCGACGCGGACGATCACGGTCTGGCCTGGAGCTATTATTTCCGGGACCCCGACGGAAACCATCTGGAGATCACGACCTACGACCACCAAAAGGTGCGTGACTGGTACGGACGGCTGAACGTATGAGCGGCGCCTTCCCCGATCCGGTTTACGCCGACACTGTGCTCGCCCCGCTCTTCGAAGGCGTCAAGACGCATCATGCGCGCAACATGATGGCGATCAACAAGGCGCATCTGGTGATGCTGGCCGAAACCGGCATTCTGCCGCGCCCCGAGGCCCGGAAGATCGCCCAGGCTCTCGCCGATATCGAAGCCGGCACAGACATCGATGCCCTGACCTATACCGGGGAGCATGAGGATTATTTCTTCCTCGTCGAAGCCCGGCTTCGCGACAGGCTCGGCGATCTCGGTGGCGCGCTGCACACCGCGCGCAGCCGCAACGACATGGATCATACCCTGTTCCGGATGGCGCTGCGCGACCGCACCGCCGGCCTCGCCGAAATCCTGCACACACTCGCGACAGAACTGATCGTCAAGGCCCGCGCCGAACGCACCACGCTGATCGTCGCCTATACCCACGGCCAGCCTGCGCAGCCAACAATCTTTGGACACTACCTTGGTGCCGTCATCGAAACCCTGTTGGGTGACGGCAAGCGCCTCGTGCAGGCGACGCAAGCCCTTGCGGACTGTCCAATGGGTGCCGCCGCGATCACAACCAGCGGCTTCCCCATCGACCGGCCGCGCGTCGCCGCCCTGCTCGGTTTCGACAGACCAAAGCTCAACAGCTATGGCTGTATCGCCTCGGTCGACTACATCACCGGGCTCTATTCGGCGCTGAAGCTCATGTTCCTGCATCTCGGCCGCGTGATCCAGGACCTCGCCTTTTGGGCCGCTTTCGAGGTCGGCCAGCTGCACGTCCCCGACAGCCTGGTCCAGATCAGTTCGATCATGCCGCAGAAACGCAATCCGGTGCCCATCGAGCACATGCGCCACCTCGCCAGCGCCGCCATGGGCCATTGCGACACCATCATAAACACGATGCACAACACGCCCTTCACCGATATGAACGACAGTGAAGGCGAGGTGCAGCAGACCGGCTATGCGGCCTTTGAGACCGGCGGCCGCATGCTGCAATTGCTGACGGCCTTCCTGCCCGCCTGTTCGATCAACGGGACCCGTGTCCGGCAAAATGCCGACGCGGCCTGTATCACGATCACCGAACTGGCCGATACCCTGGTGCGGACGGAGAGCATGACATTCCGCGAGGCCCACGAGATCGCCGCCGCAACCGCCCGAGCGGTGATCGCGGACGGCACCTCTCTCAGCGGCGGCTATCCCGCATTCTCGGCCGCGTTCAGGAACGAGACCGGCCGCGCGACCGGGATGACTCACGCCGATTTTGCTGCAGCCGTGGCGATGGACAGCTTCGTCGCCCGCCGCGACCGGCCAGGCGGCCCGGCCCCGGCCACGCTGGACGCTGCGCTCGACGCCTATGTCGCAGAGTCCGATGCAGTTCATATGGATTTCCTACGCCATTCCGACACCCGAAAATCCGCCGAATCCACCCTCGCCTCGGCCTTCGCGGCGCTGCTGGAGTCCTGACCGATGTCGACCGTCACACTCCGGAACCTTGGCAAGTCCTTCGGCAAGACGCAGGTGTTGAAGGATATCGACCTGCAGATCGAAGACGGCGAATTCGTCGTCCTCGTCGGACCCTCCGGCTGCGGAAAGTCCACAACCCTCAGGATCATCGCCGGGCTGGAAGAAGCCACAACAGGGACCGTCGAAATCGCCGGCCGGGTGGTCAACAATCTGGAACCGAAAGACCGCGATATCGCCATGGTGTTCCAGAACTATGCGATCTACCCGCATATGACGGTGCGCAAGAATATCGGCTTCGGCCTGCGGACCGCCAGAATGACGCGCGCCGAGAAAGACGAAAGAATAGAAGAGGTTGCACGCATCCTCGATATGACCGACCTTTTGGCGCGCAAACCGTCGCAGCTGTCCGGCGGCCAGCGCCAGCGTGTCGCCATCGGGCGCGCCATGGTGCGCGACCCCGCAGTCTTCCTGTTCGACGAGCCTCTGTCCAACCTCGACGCGCAGCTGCGCACCCAAATGCGCCTGGAAATCAAGAAACTGCACCAGCGCGTCGAAAGCACGATCATCTTCGTCACCCATGACCAGGTCGAGGCGATGACCATGGCCGACCGGATCGTGATCATGAAGGACGGAGTCATCCAGCAGGTCGGCACCCCGTCGGACGTGTACCATAAACCCGCCAATACCTTCGTCGCCGGGTTCATCGGCGCACCGTCGATGAACATGCTGCCCGGAACCGGGTCAAGTGACGGTATCCTTTTGAAATCCGGCGTGAATTTCACCGGCGGGCCCGCCGGGACAGAGGGGCGTTCGGTGTTGCTTGGGGTGCGGCCAGAGGACCTGACGCCAAACGGCGCGGCGACCCTGGTCGAGGGCCGGGTCACGGTTCGGGAACCGCTGGGCCACGAGACCCTGATCTATGTCGACACCGGCGCAGGCGAGGTGATCGCCAAGGCCGATGGCCGGCATCCGCCCGCCGTCGGCGAAACGATCCGGCTGAGCGCCCTGCCGCAGAATGTGCATATATTCGATGCCGCGACCGGCCAGGCGCTGACCTGACGCCTGCGTGTTCAGCCCAGGCAGGCCTCGAACAACGCACGGGTGTTGTCGGGGGTCATCGGTACGGGATTGCCGCCTGCGCTCGGGTCGGCAAGCGCCTCGGACACCATCGCGTCAAAGTGCTCTTGGCCAACCCCAATCGCGCCCAGATTGTCGGGCACGCCCAGGCTGTGCCGCAGCTCCATGACGAAATGGTGGAACCCGTCGAACCCGCCGGTCAGGCCCAGATAGGCCCCCGCGCGGGCCA
This sequence comes from Rhodobacter sp., assembly GCA_030065095.1. Taxonomy (GTDB): domain Bacteria; phylum Pseudomonadota; class Alphaproteobacteria; order Rhodobacterales; family Rhodobacteraceae; genus JASJCA01. The sequence goes on along the minus strand of JASJDP010000022.1, from coordinate 67,777 downwards.
GAGGCTCTGCCACGGCGGGGCGGTTCATCTCGAGCACCATCGGCATGACAACGGCGTTGGTCATGCCGTGATGCGTGCCATAGCGCGCGCCGACCGGATGCGAAACCGCATGAATCGCGCCAAGCCCCTTCTGGAAGGCAACCGCCCCCATCGCCGCCGCCGCCATCATCTGCGACCGCGCCTCGATGTCCGTGCCGTTTGCATAGGCGCGTGGCAGGTAGTCCTTGACCAGCCGCATCCCCTCCAGCGCGATCCCGGCGCTCATCGGATGAAAATGCGGGGAACAGAACGCCTCGAGGCAATGGGCAAAGGCGTCCATGCCGGTGCCCGCCGTGATCGCGCGCGGCATGCTGACCGTCAGTTCCGGATCGGCGATGACCACGGCCGGCAAGACCTTGGGGTGGAAGATGATCTTTTTGACATGGGTTTGCGAATTCGTCACGACACTGGCGCGGCCCACTTCGGATCCGGTGCCGGCGGTGGTCGGCACGGCCACGACCGGCGCGATTGCGTCGGCATTCGCACGTGTCCACCAATCGCCGACATCCTCGAAATCCCACACCGGCCGGGTCTGGCCAGACATGAACGCGACCATCTTGCCCAGGTCGAGCCCCGAGCCGCCGCCAAAGGCCACCACCCCATCGTGCCTGCCCGCACGAAAGGCTGCGATCCCCGCCTCCAGATTGACCTCGGTCGGGTTCGGGTCGACCTCGGCAAAGAGCGCCCGACCGAGACCGGCGGCCTCTAAGAGATCGAGGGTTCGCTGGGTGATCTCCATCCCCGCAAGCCCCCGGTCGGTGACCAGCAGCGGGTTCGCCATGCCGGCGGCGGCGCAGGCCTCGCCGATCTCGGCGATGCGCCCGGCACCGAAGCGTATGGCGTTGGGGTAGGACCAGTTTGCGGTAAGGTTCATTGTCGGAACGCCTTCTTGAGGTGGCAGGATTTCGGGCGTGCGAGGTTGTGGAAGCCACCAACGCCAAGCGGTCCGCCGCAGCGAACCGGCTGCCGAATCATGTGAGCGGCTTCCATGACCGCGCGGTCGCCAATCGCGCCGAGTGCCGAGACGCCCGCCGGCACCAGCACGATCCGGTCTGCAAGCGGCCCGGCCGCCCGGTCACGCTGGGCCGCGTGGGCCTCGGCGGTGGCAGCGGCGGCCTTAAGCGCCGTGGAATTCTGCCGCGCGGCAAAGACCGACCCCTCGCTCGGAGACAGGCATTGGAGCAGCGTCATGAACGTTCGAAGCCCCGGAAGATTTCCCAATCGGTGACACGGCGGTCGTGCTCGGCAACTTCCCATTCGGCGGCATGAACATAGTGGTCCACCACATCGTCCCCCATGGCTTCGCGCAACATCTTGGAGCGTTTCAGCTCTCTTGCCGCGTCGCGCAGGGTGCCGGGTATCTCGCGGACACGCTGCGCCGCGTAGGCGTCGCCGGTGAATTCGTCCTCCAGTTCCAGCTTCGCCTCGATCCCCGCAAGCCCCGCCGCGATCTGGGCGGCGAACGCAAGGTAAGGGTTCAGATCGGCGCCGCCGACTCGGTTTTCGATACGGATGGCACGGGTGCCCTCGCCCACCATGCGGTAACCCGCCGTGCGGTTGTCGCGCGACCAGATCGCCTTGGTCGGCGCAAAGGTGCCGGCCACGAAACGCTTGTAGCTGTTGATGTTGGGCGCCAGAAAGGCGGTGACGTCATTGGCGTGGGCCAGAAGTCCGGCGAGGTAATGGCGCATGGCGCCCGACATGCCATGTTCGGCACCGTCATCCAGGAACAGCGGCGTGCCGTCTGTCGACCAGAGCGACTGATGAATGTGGCACGAAGAGCCCGCCGGGGCGTCGTTGTATTTCGCCATGAAGGTCACGGACTGGCCATTGGCCCAGGCGATTTCCTTTACAGCATTCTTTGTGATCACGTGGTTGTCGGCGGCGGTCAGCGCATCGGCGTATCTGACGTTGATTTCCTCCTGCCCGGCCCAGGCCTCGCCCTTGGAGTTCTCGACCGGAATGCCCGCGCCATAAAGCCCGTTGCGCACGGCGCGCATGACGGCCTCTTCCTTGGTTGTCTGGAACAGGTGGTAGTCCTCGTTATAGGGGCTGACCGGGGTAAGCGTGCGGTATCCGCCGGCGTGGGCCTCGTCGTAGCTTTCCCTGAACAGGTAGAATTCCAGCTCCGAGGCCATCATTGCGGTCATGCCGTGCTCTGCCAGCCGATCGATCTGGCGTTTCAGGATCGCGCGCGGGGAAACGGCTATGTCGGCATGCCCGTGGTGATCCCTGATATCGCATAGCACCAGCGCGCAGCCCTCCTGCCAGGGCACGCGGCGCAGCGTGGAAAGGTCGGGCTTCATCATGTAATCGCCATAGCCCTGCGACCAGCTTGCGGATTTATAGCCCGGCACCGGCTCCATCTCCATGTCGACCGTCAGCAGATAGTTGCAGGAATGCGTCTCATGCACGCCGCTTTCCAGGAAATGCCGGGCGTGAAACCGCTTGCCCATCAGGCGGCCCTGCATGTCGATCTGCGCCATGATCACGGTGTCGATCTCATCGGTATCGACGGCGGCGGTCAGCTCTTCAAGCGTCATGGGTGCGGTCATTTCGGGCTCTGTCTTGTTGAAATATGGGTGCGTCACGGCAGCCTAATCAGTGACGCGACGCATCGCCAGCCCGTTTCGCAGCCGACCCTGCACCGGCTGGGACGACGTCGGCCGACTCCAAGCAACCCGCGAGGACATGCGGAACGAGACACGCTGAGCGGAATCGCCGCATTGTTGTAGGCCGACCGCCTAACCATCTGGATCGGGCGCGCGATCACTTGTCAGAGGAGGAGTCGACATGGATCGAGTGACGCGTTTCATGGCTGCAATGGCGCTGGTTTTGCTTCCGGTTTTGGGGCATGCGCAAGAGATCGAGGATTTCGTCGATCCAGCCGCAGATGAAAGCGGATTCACGATTGACCTGCAAGCGTTGCACGATGACGACCGGCTAAGCGACGCCGAAAAAGCCCTGATCTTTGCGGTCCTCGAAGAGGCTCCGGGATATATCCCGCCGCCGCCGTCCAACATTCTGGGCATCGATGCCGACTGCAAACCCATGGTCAGGGCCAAGCTTTTTGTCACGGGCGTTGAATGTGCCGTCAGCCTGTCGGCCGACGCAACCACGCTGATCGTTACCGAGCCCGCCGCCGAGGCCGTCATCGCAGTCTGCAAGCCAGTGGTGCTGGTGAGCCTCGGCATGCTGAAAAAGGTCTGCTTCACCAAGCTCATGGGGCTTTGGGACAAGAGCATCGGCAACGTGCTTTTGACCTGCGCAGACCAAAGCAAGGCATCGGCAATCGGCCTGGGCTACAACATCGCCACCACGAAGATGAGCGCGCGGGCGTTTTGCCGGTAGGCCTCTTGCGCGAACGTCTGGAACTCGGCCCGGAGACTCATGCCGGGCCGAGGGTTTTGCAGGCGATATCAGGTGTAACGGTACGGACGCCCGGCCTTTTCCATATCCGCGTTGTATTGCTTGAAGATCTCGACGACCTTCGCCTTGACGTCGGATTCGCTGGCGATTTCATCCCAGAAAACCCGCGCGGCGGCCTCGACGGTAGCCCATTCCTCATCCGGAATGCTGGTCAGCTCCATCTTGGTGCCGTTGACGCGCAGGCTGGCTTCACCGCCCCAATACCACCATTGGCGGTAGTAATGCGACTGGTCGCAGCAGACGCGGAACAGTTCCTTCAGATTGTCGGGCAACTCGTTCCAACGGTCCATATTGGCAAAGAACGACCCGGCCCAGGCGCCCGAGATGTTGTTCGTGAGGAAGTAGTTGGTCACGTCGGCCCATCCCACAGTGTAGTCCTCGGTGATGCCCGACCAGGCGATGCCGTCAAGCTCGCCCGTCTGCACCGCGACCTCGATGTCCTCCCAGGGCAATGTGACGGGCACGACGCCGAACTGTGCCAGGAACCGGCCCGCGGTCGGGAAGGTGAAGACGCGCTTGCCCTTCATGTCCTCGAGGCTGCGGATCGGGTCCTTGGTGGCGAAGTGACAGGGATCCCAGGCGCCCGCGCTGATATGCTTGACGCCGACGGCGGAGTATTCCGCATCCCAGATCTCGTTCAGGCCATACTGGTTGAACAGCACCGGCACATCGAGGGAGTAGCGCGACGCAAACGGGAAGTAGCCGCCGAAAACAGTGACTTCTGTGGGCGATGCCATCGAGTCGTCGTCCGACTGCACCGCGTCGATGGTGCCGCGCTGCATCGCCTGGAACAACTCGCCGGTCGGGACGAGCTGGTCGGCGTAGAACAGTTCGATCTCCATCTGGCCTTCGGCGATCTTGTTGAAGCTGGCGATCGCGGGGTCGATCACATGCGCGGCCAGCGCCGGGCCCGCATAGGTCTGCATCCGCCACTTGATCACCGACTGGCCGTGCACGGCAGGGGCGGCGAGGCCTGCGGCGCCCGCAACGGCGCCGGTCGTCAGAAACTTGCGTCTGGTTGTCATGTAACTGTCCTCCATGTTGGCAATTGCTCTGCCTCATCTGCCCCTGCGGGCTCATTTTTCGTAAACGTAATCGGGTAGCCACAAAGCGATTTCAGGAAACGCCATGACGATGCCAAGCGCAAGGATCATGACGCCGACGAAGGGAATGATCGAGCGGTAGATATCGGCCAGGGTGACCTCGGACGGCGCCATCGCCCGCATCAGGAACAGGTTATAGCCGAAGGGCGGTGTCATATAGGCGATCTGGGTGGTGATGGTGTAGAGCACGCCGTACCAGATCAGGTCGAAGCCCAAGAGCTTGACCAGCGGCACGTATAGCGGCGCGACGATCACCAGCATGGCGGTGTCGTCCAGGAACGTGCCCATCAGCAGGAACGAAAGCTGCATCAGGATCAGGATCACCCAGGGGTTCAGGTGCAGCTGTTCGACGAACAGATCCTCGATGGCGCGCGCCGCGCCGAGTCCGTCGAAGACCGCGCCAAAGGCAAGGGCGGCCAGGATGATCCACATGAACATACAGGAGATCGCGAGGGTCTGGCGGACCGAGGTCTCGAAGACCGCCTTTGTCATCCGGCCCTTGAGCACGGCAGCGGCGAAGGCCGTCATGGCGCCGATGGCAGAGCTTTCGACAAGGCTGGTCCAGCCGTTGACGAAGGGGACCATCATGGCGGCAAAGATGACAATGGGCAGAAGCCCAGCACGCAGCAGGCGGAGCTTTTCAGCCATCGGCACGTCGCGCTCCTCGGGCGGCAGGGCGGGCCCGAGCTGCGGTTGCAGGCGGCATCGGATCGCGACGTAGAGAATGAAGAGCGCCGCCATCATCAGCCCCGGGAAGACGCCCGCAAGCCAAAGCTGGCCGACAGGCTGGCGGGCGATCATGGCGTAAAGGACGAGCACGACGGAGGGCGGAACCAGGATGCCGAGCGACGACCCGGCCTGGATCACCCCGGTGACCATGCGCTTGTCGTAGCCCCGGCGCAGAAGTTCCGGCAGGGCGATAGTGGCGCCGATGGCCATGCCCGCGACCGACAGGCCGTTCATCGCCGAGATCAGCACCATAAGGCCGATCGTGCCGATGGCGAGACCGCCGTTGACCGGCCCCATCCAGACGTGGAACATGCGATAAAGATCGTCCGCGATCCGGCTTTCCGACAGGATGTAGCCCATGAAGATGAACATCGGCAGGGTCAGCAGCGGATACCACTTCATCAGCTTCATCGCCGCCGAAAACGGGATGTCGACACCGCCGGTGCCGTAGAGAAACACGGCTCCCGCCGCCGCGACTGCGCCGATGGCGCCAAAGACCCGCTGGCCGGTCATCAGCATCAGCATCATCGAGGCGAACATCAAAACGGCGATGGCTTCGTAAGACATCAAAGCTCCTCGCCGCGCAGGCGCGCAATGTCGCGAAAAAACTCGGCGATGGACTGCAGGAGCATCATGAAGATGCCGAAACACATGATCGCCTTGATCGGCCAGATAAGGGGCCGCCACGCGGTCGAACTGCGTTCCAGCCGGCCGATCACCTCGCCCGCGCCGTCCGGCCCGCCGGTGGCAAAGGCAAGGCCCAGCTCGCTGAAAAAGCCGAAGGGTTCATTCCGGAAATGGCCCAGGCTGTAGGCGGTGGAGCCAATGGCGCCGCGCAAAAGGACGGCCAGAAAGAAGATCAGGAAGAAGATTGTGAAGGCATCGACCCAGGCCTTGGTGCGCGGACTCCAGCCGCCGTAGAACAGGTCCATCCGGACATTGCTGCCAAGCTGGATCGCGTAGGCCCCACCGAGGATGTAATAGGCGACCATGGTGAACTGCGCGGTTTCCAGCGTCCACAAGGTCGGCAGAAAAAAAGTCTTGGAGATCGAGGACCACAACAGGATCCCGACCATCACGAAAATCAGGTACATGGTGATGCGCCCGATCCGGTGGTTCACCGCGTCGACGGCGCGCACATATCCCCTCACCCAACGCGGCATAGGGTGAATGAAGCGATATTCGTCAATGATTTGTCAACGCCCGAAAGGCCGGTCGTTCAGGGGGTACGGCTCCGCTGCCCGAAATACCGGCATATTGGGGCATGCGGCTCGCGGCAAACGCGAAGTCACGCCGCTGGCAGAGCCTCCAGACGGTGGTCCGGTCGCTCTGCCAGCGTCCGATACCCGATAATGCCCCGAGCAGGTAACCTTCGGCCGCCGTTGGCAAGCTCAGCCGAGAAGGGTAGCGACACGGCGCAGGGCAAGCGGATACCCCTCGACGCCACAGCCCAAAATCACGCCTTGTGCGCGTTGGGTGACGTAGGAGTGATGACGAAACGGCTCGCGCGCGTGGATGTTCGAGACGTGGACCTCGATCACCGGGCCGTCGAAGGTATTGAGCGCGTCGAGGATCGCGATGGACGTGTGCGAATAGGCACCTGGGTTGATCACGACAGCCTGCGCATCGTCGCGGGCCTCGTGTATCCAGTCGACAAGCTGGCCTTCGTAATTCGACTGCAGGCACCTCAGGTCAAGGCCCAGGTCCCTTGCCAGTATCAGGCAGGCGGCCTCGACATCCGCAAGCGTCTCGGCGCCGTAGATTTCGGGCTGGCGCTGACCCAGCAGGTTCAGGTTCGGACCATTTAATAGATAGACGCGTTTGGACATGGGTGTGGATCCCAGGTTGGTTTCGCCCCTGATACGCCGAAGCGGCAGGCTTGCCAATGCGTGGATCTGAGCATGACGCAAGATGCCGTCGGGGGTGAGGCGGGACTTTGGTCATGGCTTTTGCCGTCGTTCTCACGCAGCCCCGCGGCGCGGAAGCAAGACCAAAGACCGCCGGACCATTTGATCAACCCGCAACGTCCGCTCCTGGCGGAAGACCGGCTCTGCCGGTCGCTCATGACGCATCGCGCTCTAGACTTCCAATGCGTCCATCACCTCCAGCACCTGCACGTCAACATCCGGCAGCGCCGACACGAGCGCGTCCGCCGACTGTTCAAGCAACGGAAAGGTCTTGTAATGGCAGGGAATGACCGTCTTGAAGTCAAAGAAGGTCTTTGCCGCATAGGCCGCACGGGCCATATCCATCGTGAAATGCCCGCCCGCGCAGAGAATGCCGATATCGGGTTGGTGCAGGTCCTGGAACACCTTCATGTCGGCCATGACGTCGGTATCGCCGGAGACATAGATCACGTGGCCGTCGCCCGCGATCATGAACCCGGCTTCGGCGCCGGTATATATCGGCCCGTTCTCGCTGCCGAGAGAAGACGAGTGCACGGCGTTCACCATCGTCACCAGAACGCCGCCCAAGTCGACGGTGCCGCCCTTGTTGAAGCCAATTGTCTCGATGTCGTGGCGTTCGGACCAAAAGGTCATCAGATCGTAGATACCGACCACCGGAATGCCCAGCTCCGATGACAGCCCAACCGCGTCCCCTGAATGATCGCCGTGGCCGTGTGTCAGCAGAATATGGGTCGCTCCCGCAATTGCCTCTGCGCGCCGGTCTTCGGGAAACACCGGGTTGCCGGTCAGCCACGGGTCGACAAGCAGCACCTGCCCCTCGACCTCGATCCGAAACCCCGAATGCCCCAGCCACGTGATTTTCATCTCAGTCTCCCTATCTGGTATCCGGAGCTACGATAGCAGGGACGGCGCGGCTGTCACATGGAATGGAACCGGTATATCGACGGATATTGCGAACGGACCGACCCGTCCTATTGGGCCGAGCCGGTCAATGCCGTCACCAACGCCGCCTTCCTGATCGCCGCTTGGGTGATGTGGCGGCGGACGCGCGGCGCCGGGTTGCCGCTCGCCACCGCCCTTGTGGTGATCCTCGCGCTGATCGGCACGGGCTCCTACCTGTTCCACACCCACGCCACCATCTGGGCTGTTACGCTGGATGTGGCGCCGATCGGCATCTTCATCCTGCTCTATCTTTTCACGGCAAATCTGCATTTCTGGCGCTGGCCGCTTTGGGTTTCGCTCGTCGGGACCGCTGCCTTCATTCCCTATGCCGCGGCCCTTGTTCCGGTATTTTCGGCGTTGCCGTTCTTTGGGATTTCCGCCGGCTACTGGCCGGTGCCCTTGCTGATTGCGGCCTATGCGGTGTTGCTGCGGCACCGGGCGCCGGATACCGCCAAGGGCCTCGGCATCGGGGCGGCGATCCTTGTGGTCTCTTTGATCTTCCGGTCCGTGGACGAGACGTTTTGCCCGGCCTTGCCCTTGGGCACCCATTTCATGTGGCACATCCTTAACGGCGTGATGCTCGGCTGGATGATCGAGGTCTACCGCCGCCATATGGTTGCAGCGCGCGGGGCGGGGCGCTAAAGCCTCTGCGACCGAAAATCCGGAGCCAGTGAGACATGTCGATCGACATCGATACCGCCCGCCGCGTGGCCAAGCTTGCGCGCATCCAGGTGGAAGACGACGCGCTGCCGGCGCTTGCCAGCGAATTCAACACGATCCTTGGCTTCATCGAACAATTGAATGAGGTCGATATCGAAGGCGTCGAGCCGATGACTTCGGTGACGCCCATGCGTCTGAAACGCCGCGAGGATGCCGTCACCGACGGCAACATGCAGGAAAAGGTCCTGTCCAACGCGCCGGATGCGCGCGAGGGTTTTTTCGCCGTGCCGAAGGTTGTTGAGTGATGTCCGCGCTGACGCAACTGACCATCGCCGAGGCGCGCGACAAGCTGCGCGCGGGCGACATGACCGCAGTGGAACTGACAGAGGCCTGCCTGGCCGAAATCGACGCCGCCGGCGTGCTGAATGCCTTCGTTCACCGCACTCCCGAAACCGCCATGGAGCAGGCCAGATCGGCCGATGCCCGCCTCCGGGCGGGTGATGCTCCGGCCATGTGCGGCATTCCTCTGGGCATCAAGGACCTATTCTGCACCCAGGGCGTGCCCAGCCAGGCCGGGTCGAAGATCCTCGAAGGTTTCCGGCCCGAGTACGAATCCACGGTCACACGGCAGCTTTTCGATGCGGGTGCCGTCATGCTGGGCAAGCTCAACATGGACGAGTTCGCCATGGGCAGCAGCAACGAGACCTCGACCTACGGCAATGCCGTCAGCCCCTGGCGGCGCGGCAATGATGACGCACAGCTGACCCCGGGCGGATCGTCCGGCGGCTCGGCCGCCGCCGTCGCCGCCGATCTTTGCCTTGCGGCCACCGGCACCGATACCGGCGGATCGATCCGCCAGCCCGCGGCCTTCGTGGGCATCACCGGGCTGAAACCCACCTACGGACGCTGTTCGCGCTGGGGTATCGTCGCCTTTGCCTCCTCGCTGGACCAGGCGGGGCCGATGACGAAATCGGTACGCGACGCGGCGATCATGCTGGGTGCCATGGCCGGGCACGACCCCAAGGATTCGACCTCGACCGATCTGCCCGTTCCGGATTTCGAGGCTGCGCTGAGCGGGGACATTAGGGGCAAGAAAATCGGCATCCCCAAGGAATACCGGATGGACGGCATGCCCGGGGAGATCGAGAGGCTCTGGCATGCGGGCGCGGAGATGATGCGCGACGCAGGCGCCGAGATCGTCGATATCTCGCTGCCGCACACCAAATATGCGTTGCCGGCCTATTACGTCATCGCCCCGGCCGAGGCGTCATCGAACCTCGCCCGCTATGACGGCGTGCGCTATGGCCGCCGGGCCAAGCTCGCACAGGGCGACGGTGTTACCGAGATGTATGAGAAGACCCGCGCCGAGGGGTTCGGGCATGAGGTCCAGCGCCGTGTGATGATCGGTACATATGTTCTGTCGGCGGGTTTCTACGACGCCTATTACAACCGCGCCCGGCGGGTGCGCACGCTGATCAAGCGCGACTTCGATCGGGTCTTTGCCGACGGCATCGATTCAATCCTGACACCGGCCACGCCGTCCGCCGCCTTCGGCCTGGGCGAGATGTCCGACGCCGATCCGGTACAGATGTATCTCAACGACGTCTTCACCGTTACGGTGAACCTAGCGGGATTGCCCGGCATCTCGGTTCCGGCGGGTCTCGACAGCCAGGGCCTGCCTTTGGGACTGCAATTGATCGGGCGGCCCTGGGAAGAGGCGGACCTGCTGAATTCTGCCTACGCTCTCGAGCGTGCTGCCGGATTTGTTTCCAAACCGGCGAAATGGTGGTAAGGGCCGTTGGAATGAAGCGGGCAGGGTACGCTCACATGCACAAACTTGCTCTGGCAGTCGCCGCAGCGGCGCTGGCCGCATGCGCGCCGGCGGTTCCGGATTCCGGCGCGGGCGTCGGGTTTCAGAATTACAGCGACTATAATTCCTATCGCAACGCCCGCGACGACGCATTGGCCGATCGCACCCAGACCGTGCCACCCCCGCCACCGATCACCACACTGCCGCCGCAAACGGTGCCGGGCGAACGAACGGTACGGACGCAACCCCCGGCGGGGCAGCCGGGCGCGGATACTGGTAACGCGCCTGCCTCCGATGCCTCCGCCAGGCCCGTCATCACCACCAACAACCCAAGAATTTCCGACGAGCAGAACTTCGAAGCGGTGGCCGAACGCGAGAGCATCGAAAGCGATGCCGAACGCCTGCGGGCGCAGCGCGAGGCCTATCAGGTGATCGAGGCCACGGCCGTGCCGACCCGGTCAGGCAATGGCCCGAATATCGTGCAGTTCGCGATTTCGACGTCGAACCCGGTCGGTCAGAAACTCTATCGCCGCGGCGTGCTGACCTCGTCGAAGAAATACCTCACGAACTGCGCCAAATACGCCTCGCCCGACCTCGCGCAGGAAGCGTTTCTGCGCGCGGGCGGTCCGGACCGCGACAGGCTGGGCCTTGATCCCGACGGCGACGGGTTTGCCTGTGCCTGGGATCCGACCCCGTTCCGGCGGATCGCGCGCAGCTAGGTGGTCCGGCGGGCGTCGCCCAATTTCGGTGAAAGACGGGGCGGCGCACGCCCCGATCTGGTCGTCCTGCACTATACTGCGATGCCGACGGCAAAGGCGGCTTTGGAGCGGCTCTGCGACCCCGACTGCGAGGTTTCGGCGCATTACCTGATTTCACGGCAGGGTGTGACCTATCAACTTGTAGAGGAGTGCAAACGCGCCTGGCATGCCGGTGCCGGGGCCTGGGGCGCGGTGACGGATGTCAATTCGCGCTCCATCGGCATCGAGCTCGACAATACCGGCGCGCAACCGTTCCCGGAGCCGCAGATGGCGGCGCTGGAAGCCCTGCTGCCGGAAGTCATGGGCCGCTGGGCGATTCCGCCCGAACGCGTCATCGCCCATTCCGACATGGCGCCCGATCGCAAGTTCGATCCCGGCGTGCGGTTCGACTGGCGGCGGCTCGCCCTGCGCGGGCTGTCGGTCTGGCCATGCCGCGGCGGGACAGGGACCAACGCGCTCGCAAAGCGCCGCTTTCACGCGGCGGCGGATGCGTTTGGCTATCCTGCCGGCGATCTGGCGACCCGCCTCCGGGCGTTCCGGCTGCGGTTTCGGCCCGCGGACGACGGTCCGCTGACCCTGCAGGACGTTGCGGCGCTGGAAGATCTCGCGCGCCGCTTTCCCGTTGACCGGGCGGACCATCGTGCTTAACTGCAAAGCTGCGCGGATGGCCGGATGGCCGCGGGCCGGATGGCTCGAGGAAAGTCCGGACTCCACAAGGCAACGGCGCCGGGTAACGCCCGGCCGGGGAAACCCGAGGGAAAGCGCCACAGAGATCAGACCGCCCCGTCCGTGGGGCAAGGGTGAAACGGTGGGGTAAGAGCCCACCGCGGGACTGGCAACAGTCCCGGCACGGCAAGCCCCGCCGGGAGCAATGCCGAATAGGGATCTCGGCATGGGCCGCCTTGGCCCAGAGATCCGGGTTGGCAGCTAGAGGCGTCTGGCGACAGGCGCCGCAGAGGAATGGTCATCCATGGGCGCACGCGCCCGGGACAGAATCCGGCTTACAGGCCGTCCGCGCGGTCCTACTCGAATTGCGTTTTCCAAAAGGAACCCTTCGGTGCGCCGGTTCTGGCGGCATTCGCCGGTTTGGATGGGCAGCGGCCGCCTCGGTCATGTCCGCTGTGGCAACGGCGTCCTCTAGGAGAGCGGTTGACTTGGGCGCGCGGGCGGGTAAAAGGCGGGCTTCAAGGTTTTCCGGGCAGGCCGAGGCCTCAGCCCCGTGACGGAGCAAGAATCATGGCGAAGCCTACCACCATCAAGATCCGGCTGAACTCGACCGCCGATACCGGGCACTTCTATGTGACCAAGAAGAACTCGCGCACCATGACCGAGAAGATGACGGTGCGCAAATACGACCCCGTGGCGCGCAAGCATGTCGAATACAAGGAAGGCAAGATCAAGTAGGTCTTTGCCGGTACCTTCGGACGAAGCCGCGCCCCCGCTGCGCGGCTTTTGTTTTTTGCGCGCGCGCTTATCATGACGTCCATGACCGAGACGCTGACCATCCGTCCCTCGACGCCCGCCGATATGGCGGCGCTCGATGCGATGTTCGCCAGAAGTTACCCGAAACTGCTGAAGGCGGACTATCCGCCGTCGGTGCTGGTTCTGGCGCTGCCGATCATCAGCCGGGCGCAGCCCGCGCTGGTGCGGTCGGGAACCTTCTATGTGGCCGAGACCGAGGACGGAGGGATCGTCGGCGCGGGGGGGTGGACGCCACGTTCACAGGCGGGCCTGGCGGATGTGCGCCATGTGGTGACCGACTACCGGCACACACGGCGCGGGGTGGGCCGGGCGATCTTTACACGCATCTTCAAGGATGCGCGGGCGGCGGGAGTGCGGCAAATGGAGTGCAGCGCGACCCGCACGGCGGTGCCGTTCTATCAGGCGATGGGATTCGTCACGCTGCAGCCGGTCGAGGTCGGGCTGCGCCCGGGGATCAGCTTTCCGGCGATTCTGATGCGGCGTCGGCTGTGAGTCGCCCCCACCACGGCACGATTACAGGAATTTGAAGCTGTCGAAGAGAGGACCGCAGGATCGGCGGTCTTGCTGGACAAACCGAAAAGGGCCGGCGCGCCGGCCGGCCCTTTGGCTGTCGGTTTGTCTTTTCGTTATTCCCGGCCGCCCATGAACTGCAGCAGGAACATAAAGATGTTGATGAAGTTGATGTAAAGGCTCAGCGCGCCCATGATCGCCGACTTGCCCAGCCATTCCTGATCCATGTGCTGCGCATGCTGTACGTATTCGACCTTGATCCGCTGGGTGTCATAGGCCGTCAGACCCGCAAAGATCAGCAGGCCGATGATCGAGATCGCGAAGTGGATCGCGGGCGAGCCCAGGAAGATGTTGATGATCGACGCCACGATCAGGCCGATCACGCCCATGATCAGGAACGAGCCCCAACCCGAGATGTCCTTTTTCGTGGTGTAGCCCCATAGCGAGAGGCCCGCGAAGGCGATCGAGGTTACCAGGAAGGTCTGCGCGATCGAGATGCCGGTGAAGGCCGCGAAGATCCAGGCGATCGACAGGCCCATCGCCGCCGCGAAGACGTAGAAGAACGTCTGTGCGCCGGCCGCCGACAGACGGTTGATCATTGCGCCGAAGGCGAAGACCATGATCAGCGGCAGGAACATCGCGATCCAGCCGAGGATGTTCGGTGCCAGCGTGATCGGATCCCGGAAGATCGACAGCAGCGCGTCGCTGGTGCCGACCGCCCAGGCCACACCCGCGGTCACCAGAAGTCCCACGGACATCGTGCCGTAGACCTTGTTCATATGGGCCCGAAGACCCTGATCGATCTCGGCCTGGCGGACACCAATTCCCGCCGCCCGAGCCGTTTGATAGTCAGCCATTTAACGCCTCCAGAAACTTTCGTTTGGGCGGCACTTGCACTCGGCCGCCCTCAGCGGGAAATATCGGCGAGCGCGGCCGCAATTTCAAGGTTTTCCGAGGAAAAACCTGTATGTAATTGTCAGGATTTGGCGGCAACTCCGGCATTGGCGGATCGGCGCAGGCGGCGGCGGTGGGACCGGGATCGGCCGGTCGGCCGAACTTCGCGCCCGTGTCCCGCCGGCATCCGGGACGTGTCTGGCGCCTGCAGGCGCCTGTCCGCTTATCCAGAGACGGTGCGGCCTGCAGGCCATCTCGCGCGCAGCCGGGAAAAAAGAACTTGAAAACAGGGCAATGGTCGGCGAACCTGCGGCAGGCATCGCAGAGCTTTGCCAGCCGCGCCCCATCAGTTCTCGCCAGCATTGAATTGCGATCCATCAAATCTCTTGATGGTTGATCGAAATCGTGTTTTATTCGATATGTGAATGCTTTCGCCTTGATTCATCAATGGATGTGATATGCCGCGCAATCTCGATATAACCGCTTTGCGGTCCTTTGTGACCGTCGCCGACACGGGAAGCGTCACGCGCGCCTCCGGGTATTTGAACCTGACGCAATCGGCGGTGTCGATGCAGTTGAAGCGGCTGGAAATGGCGCTGGGGCAGCAGCTGCTGGACCGGTCGGCGCGGGCGATTGCGCTGACCTCGGCCGGAGAGCAGATCCTGGGGTACGCGCTGCGCATGCTTGAGCTGAACGACGAATTGCTGGAACGGCTGTCCGATCAGGAAGTCGAGACCGAGATTGTGCTGGGGGTTCCGTATGACATCGTCTACCCGGCGATGCCCGAGGTTCTGAAACGGTTCAATGCCGAGTTTCCGCGGGTCAAGGTGCAACTGGTGTCTTCCTACACCAACGAGTTGAAGGAACGATTCGCCAATGGCAGTTGCGAGATCATCCTGACCACCGAATCCGCGCCGGATGCCGGCGGCGAGACCCTGGCGACCCTTCCCATGAACTGGGTCGGGGCGCCGCACGGCAAGGCGTGGCGGCGGCGCCCGCTGCGGGTTGCGTTCTGCAGCTTTTGCCGGTTCCGGCAGCCTGCGCTACGGGCCCTGGACGAGGCGGATATCCCTTGGGAACTTGCCATCGATTCCGGATTCGACCGGGCGATCGAGGCCACGATCAGCGCGGATCTGGCAGTCGGTGCGATGCTCGATGGCGCCCAACCGCCGCACATCAAGCCGATTACCGATACCGGCGTCCTGCCGGACCTGCCCGCGCAGCAGATCAACCTTTACGCCCCCGAGAGGCCTGCCGGACGCGCCGTGTCCGATCTGGTGGCGATGATTCGCCAGGCCTATGTGGCGCTGAAGACGCCTAATGTGGTGAAGTTCGGATAACGACCTTGCCGGTGGCCTGACGCGACCGGAGCAATTCCAGCCCGTCCGCCGCCTGTTCGAACGGCAGCACATGGCCGATATGGGGGTTTAGGCGGCCTTCGGCGTACCAATCCAGCAGGGTGCGCAGGCTTTGGTCGAGCATGTCCGGCGCAAAGCGCAGATATCCGCCCCAGTTCAGCCCGATCACGTCGACATTCTTGACCATCAGGATGTTGGCCGGGATTTTCGGGACCTCGCCGCTGGCGAACCCGATTACCAGTATCCGTCCCTGTGGGTTGATCGCCCGTAGGCCCGCGCGAAACGCGTCGCCGCCGACCGGGTCATAGATCACGTCCGCGCGCCCCGTCTTGCGCAGGCTATCGACGAGGTCGCCGTCCGAGCTGTCGATCAGCGCGTCGGCCCCTGCGGATCTGGCGACCTCCAGCCGGTCTGCCCCACGCGCCACCGCGATCACGTTTGCACCCAACGCTTTGCCGATCTCGACGGCGGTCAGCCCCACGCCGCCTGCCGCGCCGAAGACCACAAGCGTTTCTCCGGGCCGCAGCCGGGCGCGGTGCGCCAGGGCGAGGTGGCTGGTACCGTAGGCCACGGCAAACCCGGCGGCCTCGGTCATTGGCATCGTGTCTGGCAACGGCAAGCACCGCGCAGCGGGAAAGCAACCCGCATCCGCCAGCCCGCCCTGGCCTGCATAGACGGCGACCCGTGTGCCGGGCGGCGGACCGCCGGCACCGGGACCGAGCGCCTCGACCACCCCTGCGAGTTCCATGCCAAGCGTGACGGGTGGATCGGGCCGAACCTGATAGCGGCCCTCGATCATCAGGAGATCGGCGAAGTTCAACCCGCAGGCCGCGATCCGGATCCGCACTTCGCCGAGCTTGGGCTCTGGCACCGGCAGATCCCGATAGTCCGGTGTCGTGCCGTAATCCGTAATCTGAAACGCCCGCATTGCCTGCCCGTGCTCTTGATCCTGCAAGAACAGTTTGACAAGGCGTGGAAGGAAGGCGCAAGAGGCTCAAATTGACGCAAGAATGACGCTACGTAAACTATCACGAATCATGATATTGACGTAGCGGAATTATGATGTTCAACCTATCGGTGTGCGTCGCAAATGCGACACTTGGTGGGCGTTTGCACCCTGACTTGCGAAATTATACTTTGTAAAACAAAGTTTTACCGGTACCTTCCCAAAAAGACAGGTTGAGCGAGTGGGAGGCGACGTGATTTCTGGGCATACTGTTATGAGTTGTAAGGAGAAGGAGAATGAAGCATCCGGTGGATGTTCATGTCGGTAAGCGGGTCCGCCACCGTCGCTGGATGGTAGGTATGACCCAGCAACAGCTCGCGAGCAGGGTCGGTATCAAGTTTCAGCAGATCCAGAAGTACGAGACCGGAATGAACCGGATCAGCGCATCCCGCCTGTGGGACATAGCGGACGCGCTCGAAGTTCCAGTGAGTTTCTTTTTCGAGGGTCTTGATGACAGTGACGGTATGGCAGCTTTCGAACAAAGCGGTCTGCCGGGCGATATCTTGGCAGACAAGGAAGCGCTTGAACTGGTGCGGTCATACTATGCGATGCCCGAGCCGCAGCGCCGCCGTCTGTTCGACCTGGCGCGCGTAATGAGCGACGTCGCCTGACCCCGGACTTGACGGGCGAGGGGGAAGACAGTACCGCGCTGGCCGGGGGGCCGGCGCGGTGACTTTTTCAGGACATGTGGACGAGGCACTTGGCGCAGAGCTGTTTGCCACGGCCGAGGCGATGGCGGATGCCGCGCGCGCAGTGATTCTGCCGCATTTCCGCAAGTCCGGATTGGACAGCGAAAACAAGGCAAGGGAAGGGTTCGATCCGGTGACGGTCGCCGACCGTGCCGCCGAAAAGGCGATGCGCGCGGTCTTGGCCGACCGGCGGCCGACGGATGCCGTGCTGGGCGAGGAACTGGGCGCGCAGGACGGGACCAGCGGGTTGACCTGGGTGCTCGACCCCATCGACGGCACCCGCGGTTTCCTGAGCGGCACACCGACATGGGGGGTACTGATCTCGGTCGCAGATGCGGGCGGCCCGATCCTTGGCGTGATCGACCAGCCCTATATCGGCGAGCGGTTCTCGGGCGGCCTGGGCAAGGCCTGGTGCGACGGTCCGCTTGGCCGCAGCCCGCTGAAAGCCCGCAGCCCGCGACCCCTGGCCGAGGCGATCCTCTTCACCACGTTCCCGGAGGTCGGCACCGAGGCAGAGGCCGCAGCCTTCCGGCGGCTTGCGGCGCGGGCCCGGCTCACCCGCTACGGTATGGACTGCTATGCCTATGCGCTCGTCGCCGCGGGGCAGGTCGATCTGGTGGTCGAGGCCGGATTGCATTCCTATGACATTCAGGCCCCCATCGCGGTTATTGAAGCCGCTGGCGGGATCGTCACCGACTGGGAGGGGGGACCGGTGCACAATGGCGGCCGGGCCGTCGCTGCCGCCAATGCGGACATTCACCGCGAGGCGCTGGACCTGCTGAACGGCTGACCAGGTGGCGGCGCATGCTTGCAGGTCGGCTCGGATCGTGCCGGAAGAGCGGTCAACCACGTCTGGCTGGCCTGGAACAGGCAGTTGCGCCCAGCCTCCGGCGCGGGATCAAGGGGCGCAGCCCCGCCGCGCCATCGCCGGCCCGCGGACACGGGTGCGCGGGTCTGTCTCAGCCGCGTTTGTCGTCGAAGAATGCCTTTAGCAGGACCTCGGCCTCGGCCGCGGCAAAACCATCGTAGACCTCGGGCGTGTGGTGCGCCTGCGGATGGTCGAAGACACGTGGCCCATGCGCGACACCGCCCGATTTCGGATCGGCCGCTCCGTAGTAGAGCCGGCTGATGCGTGCAAAGGAAATGGCCGCGGCGCACATCGGGCAAGGCTCCAACGTGACATAAAGGCTGTACCCCGGCAGACGTTCCGACCCAGCGGCGGCGCAGGCGGCGCGCAGGGCAAGGATCTCGGCATGTGCCGTGGGGTCGTTCAACTCGCGCGTACGGTTCCCGGCGGCGGCGGCGACCCCGCCGTCCGGGCCGACGACCACGGCGCCCACCGGCACCTCGCCGCGCGACGCGGCGGCCGCGGCCTCGGCAAGCGCTTGCTCCATATGGCTGGTGAACCGGCTCATATGCCCTGATGCCTCGGCTTGCCCGCAGCCTCAAGCCGCTTTCCCTTTGCGCACGCGGGCGCTAGACGCTGGGCCATGGCAGACACACCCTCGAAAGGCGACCGGATTGCCAAGGTGCTGGCGCGCGCCGGCGTGGCCAGCCGGCGCGAGGCCGAGCGGATGATCGAGGCCGGCCGGGTGGCGGTGAACGGAATTGAGATCGCGTCACCCGCGCTGAACGTGACAGCGGCCGACACGATCACCGTCGACGGCAAGTTGATCGGCGCGCCGGAGCCGCCGCGGCTGTGGCTCTATCACAAACCGGCAGGTCTGGTGACCACGGCCAGGGACGAACAGGGCCGCAAGACCGTGTTCGATGCTTTGCCCCCGGACATGCCGCGGGTGATGAGCATCGGGCGGCTGGACTTGAACTCCGAAGGTCTTCTTCTGCTGACCAATGACGGCGGGATCAAACGGCGGCTGGAATTGCCTTCGACCGGCTGGCTGCGCAAGTACCGGGTGCGGGTAAAAGGCGTCCCGACGGAAAGGACGCTGGAGCCCCTGCGGCACGGCATCGAGATCGACGGAGAGCGATTTTTGGGCATGGCGGTGACGCTCGACCGGCAGCAGGGTGCGAACGCGTGGCTGACCGTCGGCCTGCGCGAGGGCAAGAACCGCGAGATCCGGCGCGCGATGGAAAGTGTCGGGCTGGCGGTGAACCGGCTGATTCGCACCGGCTACGGACCGTTCCAGCTCGGGCAGATGCGGCCGGGCGAGGTGAAGGAGGTCAAAGCGCGGGTGTTGCGCGACCAGCTTGGCTTCGATCCCGCGGTCGAAACCCGGCCAAGGCCGCCCAAACGTCCCGATACGGGGAAAAACCGCCGCCGCTGAACCCTTGTTCCTGCCACGTGCATCTGTATGTGTGACCGCGCAACGATACTTCGCGACGGAGTTGCGCCAATGGCCGAGCTTTTGACCTTTGAGAACCTGGGCAACCTTGTGATGCTTTGCTTTCTGCAGGCGGTGCTGGGGTTCGACAACCTGCTTTACATCTCGATCCAGTCCCAGCGTGCGCCGGTGGCGCAGCAGAAGACGGTACGGTTCTGGGGGATCATCATCGCCGTGGCGCTGCGGGTCGTGCTGTTGTTCACGATGATCCAGCTGATCGACGCGCTGAGCGAACCGTTCTTTGTCATGAACTGGCCCGGCGTGCTGGAAGGCGGAGTGAATTTCGCCACGGTCGTCTTCGTCATCGGCGGCATCTTCATCATGTACACCGCGGTCAAGGAGATCGCACATATGCTGTCGGTGCATGACCTCGATGCCGATATCGGGGGCGGGCGCGGCATGTCGGCGGCCCGCGTCGTGGGGCTGATCGTGATGATGAACCTGATCTTTTCCTTCGATTCGATCCTGTCCGCGCTGGCAATCACCGACGTCTTCCCGATCCTCGCCTTCGCGATCCTTCTATCGGGGGCCGCGATGCTGGTCCTTGCGGACGGGGTGACCACGTTTCTTGAAAAGAACCGCATGTACGAGGTGCTGGGCCTGTTCATCCTGCTGATCGTCGGTGTGGTCCTGCTGGGCGAGGCCGGGACGGCCGCGGCGCATGCAGCGCATGACGACGGTTTGCAGGTCAAGATACTGGGCTACGACCTGATCCCGATGTCGAAGACCACGTTCTACTTCTCGGTCGTGGTTCTGGTGGCCGTGGAGGCCGTGCAATCGGGCTATTCGCGGAAATTGGCGGCAGAGCGGCAGGCCGAGCAGGCGAAACAAGGGGCGTGACCGGTTAACGCTGGAACGGGGCCGGGGCATAGAATATACCGGATGAGCGCTGCCTTGCCCCCCAAGAAGGAGACGCACGTGTCTGATACCGGCCTGCAGAAGCTTGCGTTCTTTCTGCTGCTGGCGCTGATTCTCTACGTCTCGGTGTCCGGAGGCGGTTGATGGCGCAGCGTTTTGGCGGAAAGTTCAGCCCGGACGGGTCGACGCGGCCGGAGGGGTCCGCGGCGAAGCCGGCGTTTCACGGCCAGCGGCGGACCAAGGCCGGCGGCCGGGTCAACATGCTGTTCGTTGCCCCTCTGCCATTGGTCGTTGTGGCGTTCTTCCAGGAACCGCTGGTGATGGGTCAGTACCTGGCCGCTTTCGGCATCCTGATCCTCGCCGCCTGGCTGACCCGCGAGGGCATCCTGGCGCAAGAGGCCTACGAGGCACGCAAGATCGCCAAGCGCCCGGCGATTCCGCGCAAGATTTTCGCCTCGGTTCTGACCGGCGCGGGGTTGGGTCTGGTGGGGATCGCCGGACACGGGCTTGTCGAGGCAGCGATCTTCGCCGGGCTTGGCGCCGTCCTGCATTTTCTGTCCTTCGGGCCCGATCCGCTGGCCGACAAGGGAGCCGAAGGCATCGACCAGTTCCAATCCGATCGGGTCGCCCGGGCGGTCACCGAGGCCGAAAAGCACCTCAAGGCGATGTCGGACGCGGTCCTGCGCGCCGAGGACCGGAGCGTCGAACGGCGGGTCGAGCGGTTCCAGACCACGGTGCGCGACATGTTCCGAACCATCGAAGAGGATCCCCGCGATCTGACCGCCTCGCGCAAATATCTCAGCGTCTATCTGATGGGCGCACGCGACGCGACGGTGAAATTCGCCGACCTCTATGCCCGCACCCGCGATACCAAGGCACGGGACGACTACACCCGTCTGCTGGACGACCTGGAGGCGAATTTCGCCGCCCAGACGGAAAAGCTTCTGACCGACAACCGCACCGATCTGGAGATCGAGATCGACGTGCTGCGCGACCGTCTGGCCCGCGAGGGCGTGAAGCCGGACCGAGATTAAAGGGAACGAGGAGAGGAACCAATGTCTGACACCGTCCGCCAGAAGGCCGAAGCCGCTCTGAAGGAAGTCGAGGAAGTCACCGCCGTCGTGCTGCCCGAACCGTCGACCGCACTGGTCCCGATGAAAGAGGCCGAACCGCCGGTGGCCGAGGCGATCACCAAGCGGATGGCCGAACTGGACATGTCCGACACCAACTCGATCATCAATTTCGGCTCTGCCGCCCAGGCCGAATTGCAGCAGATCAGCCAGTCGATGCTGGCCGATGTGCGAAACAAGGATGTGGGCCCCGCGGGCGACAGCCTGCGCAACATCGTGACCACCATCCGCGGATTTTCCGTGAGCGAACTGGATGTCCGGCGCAAGCGGTCCTGGTGGGAGCGACTGACCGGCAAGGCCGCGCCGATGGCGAACTTCCTCGCCCGGTTCGAAACCGTTCAGGGCCAGATCGACAAGGTGACCGACGACCTGCTGGGTCATGAGCACAAGCTGCTGAAGGACATCAAGTCGCTGGATGTGCTTTACGAAAAGACGCTCGATTTCTACGACGAACTGGCGCTCTACATCTCGGCGGGCGAGGAGAAGCTTGCCGAGCTGGACGAAACGACCATCCCCGCCAAAGAGAAAGAGGTCGCGGACGCGCCCGAAGACCAGGGCGTGATGAAGGCGCAGGAACTGCGCGACCTACGCGCGGCCCGCGACGACCTGGAACGCCGGGTGCACGATCTCAAGCTGACGCGCCAGGTCACGATGCAGTCGCTGCCCTCGATCCGGCTGGTGCAGGAAAACGACAAGTCGCTGGTCACCAAGATCAACTCGACCCTGGTCAACACCGTGCCGCTTTGGGAAACCCAGCTGGCGCAGGCGGTAACCATTCAGCGGTCGGGCGCCGCCGCAAAGGCGGTGCGCGAGGCCAACGACCTGACCAATGAACTGTTGACGGCAAACGCCAGGAACCTGCGCGAGGCCAACCGCGCCGTGCGCGAAGAGATGGAGCGCGGGGTGTTCGACATCGAGGCGATCAAGACCGCCAATTCCGAGCTTATCGCAACCATCGAGGAAAGCCTGCAGATCGCCGACGAAGGCAAGGCCAAGCGCGCCGCCGCCGAGGAGGAGCTGCAGAAGATGGAAAGGGAACTGCGCGATACGCTGGCCTCGGCCAAGGCCCGCGGCGACAAGACCGGCGACACCGTCGGAACCGCGGTTCCGGAGGCATAAGCCAAAGGTGGTGCGCACGCGGATCAGGACGGCTTTGGGTCTTGCCGCCACCTTGGTGGCGCTGGCGGCCTGCGAGCCGCCGGGCGTGCGCACGTCGCCCGTGCCGGCGGCGCGTCCGCCGGCCCCTGCAGGTCCAAAGGTGTTACCGCCATCGGAACAAAGCCTGGTCCTGCGCGACTACTACGCCAGTGTCCAGCAAGGTCTTGTGGCCCAGGGGCTTCTCCGAACCGACGGCGGCGGGCCGGACACACCCTTTTCCGAGCGGCAGCTGGTCGAGAACTTTATCCGCATCGCGCTGTTCGAGGAGTTTTTCCGGGTCGGCGGCCGGCTTGTGGCCCAGCAGACCGAAAGCCGCCTGCACCGCTGGAGCGAGCCGATCCGCATGCGCGTCCGCTTCGGCGATTCCGTGCCACTGGCGCAGCGCGACCGCGACCGGTCATCCGTGACCGCCTACGCCCAAAGGCTGTCGCGGATCACGGGCCTGCCGATCTCGATCAGCCCGTCGAACGCGAACTTCCACGTCTTCATCGTCAACGAGGACGAGCGTCGCAACATCGGCCCGGACCTGCGCGCGATCATCCCCGATATCAACGCCACTGCGATCGCCACGGTCCAGAAAATGCGACGGTCGACATTCTGCCTGGTGTTCGCACGCGATCCGGCGGGCGACGGAAATTACACGCAGGCGGTGGCGGTGATCCGCGGCGAACATCCCGACCTGCTGCGCCTGAGCTGCATCCACGAGGAACTGGCCCAGGGGCTGGGGCTTTCGAACGACAGCCCGGCGGCGCGTCCGTCGATCTTCAACGACGACGAGGAGTTCGGGCTGCTGACCACCCATGACGAGCTGCTTCTGCAGATGCTCTACGACCCGCGCATGCGCCCCGGCATGGTCGCCGCCGAGGCGCGGCCGGTCGCCGAGATCATCGCGGCCGAGCTGCTGGGCGGGTCGATCTGATGTCGAATTTGAAAGGGAGGGCCCGATGGGCATTTTCGATTTTCTGAGCGGCGAGTTCGTCGACGTCATCCATTGGGTCGATGACACCCGCGACACCATGGTCTGGCGGTTCGAACGCGAGGGGCACGAGATCAAATACGGCGCCAAACTGACCGTGCGCGAAGGCCAGGCGGCCGTGTTCGTGCACGAGGGCCAGCTGGCGGATGTGTTCACCCCCGGTCTCTACATGCTCGAGACCAACAACATGCCGATCATGACGACGCTGCAGCATTGGGACCACGGCTTCAAATCGCCGTTCAAGTCCGAGATCTATTTCGTCAACACGACCCGGTTCAACGACCTGAAATGGGGCACCAAGAACCCCATCATGCTGCGCGATCCCGAATTTGGCCCGACCCGCATCCGGGCCTACGGCACCTACACGGTCCGCGTGACCGATCCGGCCAGGTTCCTGACCGAAATCGTCGGCACCGACGGCGAGTTCACCATGGACGAGATCAGCTTTCAGATCCGCAACATCATCGTGCAGGAGTTTTCCCGCGTCATCGCCGGCTCGGGCATCCCGGTTCTGGACATGGCGGCGAACACCGCCGATCTCGGCAAGATGATCGCCGCCGAAATTTCCGGCATCGTCGCGGGATACGGGCTGGCGATCCCGGAGTTTTATATCGAGAACATCTCGCTGCCGCCCGCGGTCGAGGAAGCGCTGGACAAGCGCACCTCGATGGGTCTGGCGGGGGATCTCGGCAAATTCACCCAGTATTCCGCCGCCGAGGCGATGACCGCAGCCGCCAAGAACCCCGCCGGCGGTGGCGGCATGGGTGCAGGGCTTGGTATGGGGATGGGCATGGCGATGGCCGGCCAGATGGCGAACCAAGGGCCCTGGGGCAGCGCCCCTGCCCCGGCGCAACCGGCCGCCGCCGCGCCGCCTCCGCCGCCGCCTGCCGAGCATGTCTGGCACATCGCAGAGGGCGGGCAGACCAATGGTCCGTATTCCAAGGCCGCCCTCGGGCGCATGGCCGCCGCCGGAGAGATCACCCGCGAAACCTTTGTTTGGACCGCGGGCCAGGATGGCTGGCTCAAGGCAGAGGATGTGATGGAGCTTGCACAGCTATTTACGATCCTGCCGCCTCCGCCCCCGGGCGCGTGACCGGACCAGAGCACAAATCCATGAACCGCCCGCTCCTCGCTGCCTTGATCCTGGCGCTCTCGGCCTCCCACGCCGCCGACGCCCAGGCCACGGACACTCTCGCGCCGGTCAACCTGGTTGATCTGCGGGAGCGGCTCGTGCAGTCCTATCCGTCGAATTCCGTGTTCGGCATCCTGAACAAGCGTAAAAAGGGCTTTGAGATCAACCTCGACGGACGCGCCACCTATGTCGCGCTCGGGGCGCGCACAGACTTGCGCATGGCCACCTCGGTTAACCGCTTCGACGAAAATGAGATCTGCCGTGCTCCATCGGGTTCCTGGAGCGGCGGCTGCCTGCGCATGTTCAGAGGCAACGACGGATACCTCTGCGAGGTGGTATTCGGAAACGGGCGCGGCCGGGACTTTCCCTGCGGGCTCGTGGTGGTCAAGTAACCGACGATGCCGGGCGATACCGATATGACCGAGGCTGCGATGTCTGAAGTCGAATCCGAACACCGGTTTCCCTGCGACCAATGCGGTGCCGATTTCCGGTTCGACCCGATCTCGAACAAGCTTACATGCGACCATTGCGGCAACCAGGCGGACCTGGCCGAGCAGTTTACCGGCGGTGCGATCAAGGAACTTGATTTCAAGGCCGCGCTCGATGCGCAACTGCCCGAGGCCGAGATCGAGGAAACCCGCGTCCTCAGCTGCACGAATTGCGGGGCGCAGGTGGAATTCGATGCCGTCACGCACGCCAAGGAATGCCCGTTCTGCGCCACACCGGTTGTCACCGACACCGGCACCCACCGGCATATCAAGCCGCGCGGTCTTCTGCCCTTCGCGCTGGAAGAGAGAGCGGCGCACAAGGCGATGACCGACTGGCTCGGGCGGCTTTGGTTCGCGCCCAACGGGTTGCAGGAATACGCCCGCAAGGGGCGCAAGATGAACGGCATCTACGTCCCGTACTGGACCTTCGATGCCGACACCAAGTCGCGTTACCGGGGCGAACGCGGCACCGTCTACTACGTCACCAAGACCGCGATGCGCGATGGCAAGCAGGTGCAGGTGCGCGAACAGCGGGTGCGCTGGAGCCCGAAGTCCGGCCGTGTCGCGCGGTTCTTCGACGACGTGCTGGTGCTTGCCTCGAAAAGCCTGCCGAAGAAGTACACCGACAATCTGCAACCCTGGGACCTGGCGGCCCTGGAACCCTACAGCCCCGAATACCTCGCCGGGTTCCGGGCCGAAGGCTATACGGTCGAACTCGACGAGGGCTACGTGGAGGCGCGGAAGCATATGGACCGCGTGATCGAGCGCGACGTGCGCTTTGACATCGGCGGTGACCGTCAGCGCATCCATGATATCGACACCGCGATCAGCGACGTGACCTTCAAGCATATCCTGCTGCCGGTCTGGCTGGCGGCCTACAAGTATCGCGGCAAGACCTACCGCTTCGTCGTCAACGGACGAACCGGCCGGGTGCAGGGCGAACGGCCCTGGTCGGCCTGGAAGATCGCCATCGCCGTCGTCCTGGGCCTGATCGTGGCCGGTATCGTCGGTTATGTCATCGCGCAGAACCAATGAGCGACATCGATGTCTTCGATGCGCTGCTGAGCCGCCGCCATTCCTGCCGTGGATTTCTCGAGGACCCGGTTCCGGACGGGATCATCGAACGCATCGTCACGACCGCGCAGAAGGTGCCAAGCTGGTGCAACGCTCAGCCCTGGCAACTGGTGATAACGCGGCCTGCGGAAACCGACCGTCTGCGCAAGGCCCTGTACGCAGAGGCAGCCAGCGCCCAGCCTACCCCCGATATCCCGTTTCCCAAGCAATATACGGGCCTCTACAAGACCCGGCGCTCGGTTTGCGGATGGGCGCTGTACGAGGCGGTCGGCATCGAAAAGGGCGACCGCGCCGGCTCGGCCAGGCAGATGATGGAGAATTTCCGTTTCTTCGGCGCCCCGCACCATGCGCTGGTCACCACCGAGGCCGATCTTGGTCCCTACGGTGTGCTCGACTGCGGCGCCTTCGTCACGGCATTTACCCTTGCAGCCGAGGCAATGGGCATCGCCAGCATTCCGCAGGCGGCCGTCGCCACATATTCACCGTTCCTCCGCCGCTGGTTCAACCTGCCAGAGACCCGCCAGATCGTCTGCGGCATCTCCTTCGGCTTTGAGGACAAAACTCATCCGGCGAATGCCGTCCGGACGGATCGCGCACCGCTTGATGAAGTTCTTGCTTGGGCAGATCCTGAATCGCTCGCCCCCTGAAGAACCGTGCCAAGCTAGAAGCCGGCGTTGTTAGAGTCGCTATCCTGTGTCGCAAGTATATCTAAGGCCTCTTGAGCAGCGGTCAGAAAGTCAGGAACCGCAACCAAACAAAGACCGACAATGATGTATAGAAATCCCCAATAACCCCACCTTGTCAGCGTTTCATTGAATTCAATTTCAGGAAAGGTGAACGTATAGCCCTTTCCCGCCCCTCTTGTTATATCGCCCACATTCATTTTCCATCCAAAAAATGAAAATAATGCAGTAGCGATTGCGCCGAAAATCTGCAAACCGGTCCCGGAAAGCAGCAAAGCTCTGCTGTGATCCAGTATAAGAAATGAAAACACCAGCAAAGCTGCTGCAATCAAAAGAGCAAAGAACCAGACACTTCCGGAGAATATCGGTTTGAAGGCTGAATCCGCGTTCGCCATCGTTCGTTCACCCCCTCTTCATCAAAGCCTATCAGCAGAAATAGCTTTCCCCCCGGGCACGCGCAGGAATTGCCCGTCCGTCTTGGAAGGCTGGTGTCCTTCCTCTGCCGACGATGTCTTCCCAAGGCTCTCGGGGCGGTGACCGATCCGCCCCCAAAAGAGCGCCCGATCAACCCCTCTTGATCTTCACCGTCTTCGCCGACTCGGGTTCCGGTGCGGATTTCGGCACGGTAATCGTCAGCAATCCGTCCTTGAGATCGGCCGACACTTTCGCCTCGTCGGCATCCGGCGGCACCCGAAAACTGCGCGAGAAGGCACCATACTGCCGCTCGGAGAAATACCAGGTTTCCCCCTTCTCTTCGCGCCTGGTCTTCTTTTCGCCCTTTACCGTGACCACGCCGTTGTCGACGCTCAACTCGATGTCCTCTTCATCGACCCCCGGCAATTCCACGGCGATCACATAGGCCTTGTCGTTCGTCGAGGCCTCCGATGCCGGCGCCATCCACTCCGACAGCCGTGACCCCATGCTGCGGAACGGTTCGTAAAGCGAGGGCCACAGGCCCGAGGTGTGGGATTTCTCAACCATGCCAGTCCTCCAAAACAGACGTCTTGATCGGCCAGCACTTTGCCGCGCTACGCACCCGCGTGCGTTGATTTGCGTCAAATAACCCGCATTGGATTGCCCCTTTCACCGCCGCGGTCTAGACCGTTGCCCGGGCAAAACGGGAGACCAAAAAATGATCCTGAGTTGTGGCGAGGCATTGATCGACATGCTGCCGCGCACCACGGCGGCGGGCGAAGATGCCTTTGCCCCCTATCCCGGCGGCGCGGTATTCAACACCGCCGTCGCGCTTGGCCGGCTGGGTGCGCCCTCGGGGTTTTTCAGCGGGCTCAGTTCGGACCTCTTCGGCGAGATTCTGACATCGGCGCTTGCGGCGTCGCAGGTGAATGCAGAGCACGCGGTGATTTCCGACCGTCCGACCACGCTTGCCTTCGTCAAGCTTGTGGATGGCCAGGCCAGCTATGCGTTCTACGACGAAAATACCGCCGGACGGATGCTTCGCCCCGATGACCTGCCCACCCTGCCGGATGACATCGGCACGCTGTTCTTTGGCGGCATCAGCCTGGTGGTGGATCCCTGCGGCGGTGCCTACGAGGCGCTGATGGCGCGCGAGGCACCGTCGCGGGTGACGATGATCGATCCGAACATCCGCCCGGGTTTCATCGTGGACGAGGCGGCGTACCGCGCGCGCATCCAACGAATGGTGGCGCTGGCCGATATCGTGAAGCTCAGCGACGAGGACCTGCACTGGCTGCTGGGGGATGGCGAGATCGGCGCCTTGGCCCGGGGGCTTTTGAACAAGGGGCCGTCCATCATCTGCATCACCGAAGGCGCCAAAGGGGCGCGGGGGTTCACGGCGGGCGGAGAGGTCCGGGTGCCGGCCCCCCGGGTGGACGTCGCCGACACGGTGGGCGCGGGCGACACCTTCAACGCCGGTGTGCTGGCCGCGCTGCACCGGGCGGGCGTGCTGACCCGCCCGGCACTGCAATCGCTGGACGACCGGGTGCTGACCGAGGCGCTGAGCCTGGGCGTACGGGCGGCGGCGGTCACCGTCAGCCGTGCGGGCGCGAACCCGCCCTGGGCGGAAGAGTTGTGAGGGCGCTGCTGCAGCGGGTCAGCCGAGCCTCGGTCCGCGTGGACGGCGAAGTGATCGGCGACATCGGACAGGGGCTGCTGATCCTTGTCTGCGCCATGGAAGGCGACAGCGAGGCCGAGGCGGACAAGCTGGCCGCCAAGGCGGTCAAGCTGCGGATCTTCCGCGACGAGGCGGGCAAGATGAACCGCAGCCTGGCCGATATCGACGGGGCGGCACTGGTGGTCAGTCAGTTCACGCTGGCGGCAGACACGAGCCGGGGCAACCGGCCCGGATTTTCCGCGGCCGCGCCGCCGGCGGAAGGCGAGCGGCTGTACGACTGTTTCGCCGACCGGATCCGGGCGGCGGGGATCGAGGTGGCCACCGGATCGTTCGGCGCGGATATGGCGGTCAGCCTGACGAATGACGGGCCGGTGACGATCTGGCTGGAGAGCTGACGGCGGCGGAACCGAGCCAGTGGGCGAGACGCCCCCATGGCGACGCTATGCCAACGGTCCGAAGTCTGCATGGACAGCGCGCGCAGCTGTTGATCCTGCAGGGTGCCAAAACGCCCTTGAGTGCCGCGCGTTGAGAGTGACGCGCAGGGTTGGTTTTCGCCTGGGGCAGACAACTGAGAAAACAGAAAAAGCGACCTACAATTCTATTGATAGGATCGCGCCCGACCCCGAGGGTGGGCGCTTCTCAGCTTGCGACGAGATCTCTCCGAAGCACACGTGTTTCAAGGAAGTCAGACGGCTCGACGCATCGCGCCCGCCCTGGGGGGCGGGGTCGGGCGCGATCCGGGCTTTCAGCCCGGGGGAACGGGTGATCGACGGAATCTCCAAAACCTGTAGCGACGTGCAACGGCCGCTCCAGGCCGAAACCGGTGCAGCGCCATTTCATCCTAGTTCATCCCGCTCAAAGGCAATTTCACAGCATTGACAGGGCAACCGGGCGCCTGCACCACCTTCCAGAACCGGTTGCGCCCGTGCCCGATGGTGAACCCTTGCCTGTCGATATCGGCGCATGGATGACTGCCCGGGATAGCCCCGGAGCCGAACGTCATCCGCCTGAACGATCCGTATAAAGCTCCCGGTACCAGTCCACGAACCGCCGGACGCCCTCTTCCAGCGGCGTCTTCGGCAACGGCCCGACCAGCGCCTGCAATAGCGAGGCGTCCGCCCAGGTCGCCGGCACGTCGCCCGGCTGCATGTCCATGAAGTTGATGTCGGCCTTGCGACCCAACGCCGCCTCGACGGCGCGGACGAACTCCATTAGCGGCACCGGCGCCCCGTTGCCGATATTTACCACCCGGAACGGGGCAACCGGCGACAGGCTGTCCATTTCGCCCACCGGCTCGGTGCCCGGAACCGCCGACCGGAGCCGCATCAGCCCCTCCACCAGATCGTCCACGAAGGTAAAGTCCCGCCGCATGTCGCCGTGATTGTAAACGTCGATGGGTTTGCCTTCCAAAATCGCCTTGACGAACTTGAACAGCGCCATATCCGGCCGCCCCCAGGGACCGTAGACGGTGAAGAACCGGAACATCGTCACGGGCAGCCCGTAAAGATGCGCATAGGAATGCGCCATCACCTCGGTCGCCTTCTTCGTGGCGGCGTAGAACGACATCTGGCTGTCCGCCTTGTGGATCTCGGCATAGGGCATGGTCTCGTTCGCGCCATAGACCGACGACGTCGACGCCAGCATCAGATGCCGGGGCGGCACCGCGCGCGCGGCCTCGAGCACCTCGTAGGTGCCGATCAGGTTCGCCTCGACATAGGACCGCGGCGCCTCGATCGAATAGCGCACCCCCGCCTGTGCCGCGAGATGCACGACCACATCCGGCGCATGCCGTTCCATCAGACCGGCCACGAGCCCCGGTTCCTCCAGCCGACCGGTGACAGGCGTGAAGCCCGGCGACTGTCCCAGGATCCGGTGCCGCGCCCGTTTCAGCGCTGGGTCGTAATATTCGGTCATGGCATCGAGGCCGATCACCCGGGCGCCGGCCTGCAGCAGCCGCTGGCTGGTGTGAAACCCGATGAACCCCGCCGATCCGGTGACCAGTGCCGTTTCCGCCATGCCCGCCTCCACGCCCCCTTACGCCAGCCCTACCGCAACGAAAGGCCCAAGGAAACCGCCCGTCCCGCATGGCGCGGCCCCGGCATCGCGGATAGGATCGGCCCATGCTGCGCATCCTTGCCTTGCTGATCGCCCTTGCGCCCGTCGCGGCGGCGGAACCCTACGCGGCGGTCCGGGACCGCCGTCCCGACCTGTTCCACCCCGAAACCGGCTATCGCATCGACCGCCACCGCGCCTCGACGCCCGACGATATCCCCGGCCCGGCGCGGCTGATCTCGGCCGCGCAAGCCAAGGCTCTGCTCGCCCGGGGCGCCCTTGCCATTGACGTTTTCGGCGCCGCGCAATCGCGATATGACGAGCTTGACGGCACCTGGCTGGTGTCGAAGGAACGGCTCAGCCTGCCCGGTGCGATCTGGCTGCCGGAAACCGGCCGCGGCGTGCTGGACGCCGCGATGCAGGGCTACCTCGCGCAAACCCTCGCACGCGAAACCAAGGGGGACCTTGCCCGGCCCATGGTGGTCTTCTGCATCGCCGATTGCTGGATGAGCTGGAACGCCGCCCAGCGCATCGCCGCGATGGGATACCAAAACGTCCACTGGTTCCGCCACGGCACCGATGGCTGGCTCGACATCGGCGAACCCCTGGTTCCGGTCGATCCAGTCCCCGTCAGCGTCGACTGATCCGCCCGCCCGCCCGGCGCGTAGTTTCAAAAGACCCAGCAGGGAGCCTCGTGCCATGGCGCTCATCGCGGTCGGCGGCATCGTCGTCACCCAACCTCTGAAGCGGATCGAATTCTCGCTTTACATCCTGCCGGTCCTGCTCCAGGCGCGCCGCGCGCACGGCAACCTGCATGCGGAGGTAACCTTCCGCGACGACATCCACTTCTCGCTGACCGCCTGGAACAGCCCCGCAGCGATGAAGCGCTATGCGCAAAGCCTGCCGCACCGTCTTGCCATGGCCCGCGCACCCAGGCTGGCCGATTTCTCGCAGTTTCACCATTGGCACGCCGACAACGCGCCGGACTGGACCGAGGCCATCGACCGCTGGAAACAGGCGACGGGCTACGGCGCACGCAAGGCCGCCTGAGCTGCGGTCAGTTGCCCAGCGGCAGGATCTCGGTTTCGATACCCGGATAGAGATGCGCCACCGTTCGGTGGAATTCCTGCGGCATCGCTCCCATCCCGGCGAATTCCGCCGGCGGGTCCAGGTCCATCAGCTCGACCATGCCCAGCCCGTCACGCGCGCCCTGGCGCAGCGTGGCCTCGAGCCAGTCGAGATAGGCACGGGTCTGGGCAACCGACGCCCCTACGGTGTCGTACGGCCCGTGGCCCGGCACGATCGCCGATGCCTCGGTATCCGCCAGAACGTCCAGCGACGCGCGCCAGGCATCCAGATCGGCCGAGGGCGTCGTCGGCGCGCGGTTGAAAAACACCAGATCGCCGGCGATCAGATTGCCCGTTGCCCGGTCGACCAGCGCCAGATCGGCCGCCGTGTGCCCGCTTAGCGGCAGCGCCGCAAACATCCGGCCGTCAATCACCAGATCGCCGCCCGCGACCACCGCCGTCGGCGGCACCACTTCGGTCCCGCGCATCCAGTCGCCCAAGAGCCGGTACATGTTGTCGGCAAAGGCCTCGCCATCGGCAAAGGCTGCGGCCTGCGTCGCGCCCAGCGCGTGGATCGGCACGTCCCGGAACACCTGATTGCCGAAAAAATGGTCGGGATGGTGATGCGTGTTCACCACGGCGGAAACGCCGCGGATGTCCAGCCCCAGCGCCATCGTCTTCAGCGCCTCGCCGTAACGCAGGGACGGCCCGCTGTCGACAACGATCAGCCCGCTGTCGCCGCGCAGCAGCGTGACGTTCACGATCGCCCCGCCGTTCTGCATCGAGAAATAGTCGGTCGACCCTTCGACCATCCAGACACCGTCGCCGATCTCGATCGGCACCAACGCGTAGGCCAGTCGCGGGCTGGCGAAACCGGATGCGGGTGCCAGCGCCGACGCCCCAAGCAGTCCCAGCGTCCGCCGGCGGGTGAGCGTCAATTCAGCGATCCCTGGCTGATCAGCCCGTCGATCTCGTTGCCGTTGTTGTCCCGCCCGCGCACATGCAGGCTGGCCGGCAACGTGCCCGGCGCGAAATACAGCGTAAAGGCGGGGTCCTCGTTCACCGGTTCGCTCAGCTCGATCCGCGCCAGTTTGACGCCCGCATCGGTCTCCAGCGCGAGGTCCTCGATGATGAAGACCGGAATGCCGTCGGCCAGCCCGGTGTCCATCGGATGGTCGACGATGAACCGCGCGCGCCCCGACGCGGCCCAAAGCCGCCCGCGCACCTCTCCCAGATGTTCCTCCCAGTCGTCGCTGGCATAGGCATGCGCCGGTGCCGTGCATCCACCGCCGGCCGCGTCGATATAGGTCGAGCCGACATGCCACGACCCGTCATGCGTCTCGACAGAGGCGCGGATCGCCGTCGCCTGGTCGATCTTGAACCGCAGCGCGATCTTCGCCTCGGCCGTTTCGGGATAATAGGTCAGGATATGCGGGATCGGGCCGTAATCCGCCGACACCACGATGCGCTTGACGTCCGGGATCGCACTGGCGTCCACCAGAAGCGGCACGTTCAGTGAGTCTTCGGCCTCGACCGGGCCGCGCACGACCACGCGGTCGTCGAACCGGATGTCTGCCGGATCGCCGAGGATATCGATCTGGTGATAGTCCCACATGCCCGACTCCATCGGATCGGCAAGCTTGGTCTGCGGATCGTCCAGCGCCCAGGCTGACCCTGCCATCGTCAGCACCGCCGCGAAAATCCCCGCTTTCAGGCCCATGACCGCTCCTCCCGTTTGGGTCCGTCGTGCGGATGTCTAGCACAAACCCCATAGCCGCGCACCGGCCTTATGGTCGTAGATCGCGAAGGCCCGGTTCACCTTG
This sequence comes from Rhodobacter sp., assembly GCA_030065095.1. Taxonomy (GTDB): domain Bacteria; phylum Pseudomonadota; class Alphaproteobacteria; order Rhodobacterales; family Rhodobacteraceae; genus JASJCA01. Next base: position 33,586 of record JASJDP010000022.1, on the reverse strand, counting down.
GCCGAGATCCGCATGACCCGGGCTTGGTTGCCCCACTGGGCGCAGGAGGCGGCGCAATGCTTTGCGGACCCGGCCCGCGGCGCCTCCGCCGCAGGCGCAGCCGAGGATGGAGAGAAACCGGCGGCGCGCGCATTGCGCCGCGATCAGGAGACGGCCGACCGGCCCGCACGGCGCCAGCGGTGCGCATGCGCCTCGGTCGACTGGACCACAAGGTACTCGATCAACAGCATGACGGTGACGAAACTCAGGCTGTAGGCCAGGACATGCGCCGTCTCGAACAGCTGGAAATACAGGTGGATCTGAAACCCCACCCCATTGCTGCGGCCCAGAAACTCCACCACCAGCACGATCTTCCAGATCACCGCCAGCCCGTTCCGGACGGCCGTCGACAGGTAGGGGGCCAGTTGCGGCAACAGTACATGCCGCAGCCGCACCCAACGGCTCATCCGGTAGACCTGCGCCATCTCGGCGATGCGTCCGTCGCGCGCCCGCACGCCTTCGCGCACAGTAACGATCACCATCGCGGTCTTGTTCACCGATACCGCCACGATCGCGGCGATCTCGTTCAGCCCCAGCCACAGATAGGCCAGCACGATCACCACCAGCGCCGGCAGGTTCAGAAACACCACCACCCAAGGATCCGCCCACCGGTTCAGCCTTGGATAGAGCCCCAGCAACAGCCCGATGGCCGTACCGATCCCCATGGCAAAACAGAACGCCGCCAGGACCCGCGCCAGCGTGGCTCCGGTATGCAGCCACAGCTCACCGCTGCCCGCTTCGGCCAGAATCACCGTCCAGACAGCGCCCGGTGCCGGCAGGATGCTGGCATCGCCCAGCGCCCGGGCCCCGGCCCACCACGCCAGGATCAGTACGGCCAGCGAGACCGCGATCACGGCGGGGCTGCGGCGGCCCCCGTCTTCAGTGCTCGTCATCGCACCTCCTTTTCTTCGTTCTAGCCACAATGCCGTTGGGACGAAACGCCACGTTGGTCTTGGCCTGGAGCCTCCGTTCGCAACCAGTCTTCAGGCGCGGAATCAAGGCCGCAGGCCGCCGCGCCATCGCCGACCCGCCCCGAAGGGGAGGCGATTTTCTGACGGTGCGTATCGGATTGAGGTCGTTCGGACTTTGCTGGAATAAATCGAGCCGCTCAGAGGTTTGGTTCGCCTCCCCGCGGGTCGGCGATGGTGCGGCTTCGCGCTCAATGGGCAACGTCCGCTCCAGGCCGGAACCAGCCGAACAGATTCCATCACCGCCCCGCTCCGGACAATCGCTCGCGAAACCGGGATTGCGACCTTGGTCTCATTTGGGGCCACTGGCCCCGGCCGGTACGCTCCGCCGCATGCGCGCGCTCGTCACACTGGCCGCACTTTTCTGCCTCGCCGCAATCGGCCTCGCGCCCGCCTGCGCCGAGCGTCTGACGCGCGATCAGCTCTCGCCCCTCGTCATACCACCCTTCCTCTTGGGCGAGCAGATCAACGATCAGGGCGTCTGGCGCCTGGAAAACGCCGGCGGTCTTCACGCCGGCTTCGCCTTCGAGACGGAACCCCTGGCCCCGATCCCGGGCTTCGCCGGCGCCCCGATCAATGTCCTCGTCATGCTCGACCTCGAGGGCAATTTCATCGACGTCAGGCTCATCGGCCATAACGAGCCGATCTTCGTCTCCGGCCTGGGCAACGCGGCCTTCAAAGCGTTCTTCGAACAATACCGCGGCCACAACATCGCCGCGAGTCTCGTCGTCGGCACTCCTTATGGCGAAGCCGCGGATGGCGGCGCACTGGTCTATCTCGACGGTGTCACCAAGGCCACCGCCAGCGTGCGCATCGCCCATGAATCGATCCTCGCCGCCACGCTTCAGATCGCCCGCGACAAGATGCGCGGCGTCGCCACCGGCCCGCCCGCGCATCCCGACCCTGCCGTGGACGAACCGCTCGCCTGGAACGACCTTGTCGCACAAGGCTTGGCCACGCATTTCCGCGTCAGCAATGCCGAGGTCGATGCCGCCTTCGCCGACACCCTCTGGGCCGACGACGATCCACAGGCCCGCACCGATCCCGATGCCGCCTATCTGGACCTCTGGATCGTCGATGTCGGCCCGCCCAGCATCGCCCGCGCGATGCTTGACGCCGAGTCCCTGGCCGAGCTGGAAAACTTCCTGTCCATTTCCGAGTTCGACGAACCGATCCTTCTGATCGAAACCGGCCGCCACGGGCTCGTGTCCGAGGATTTCGTCCGCAACACCGCGCCCGACTGGCTGTCGGCGGAACAATTCGGCCTGCCCGTCGCGCTGCGCGACAGCGATCTCTTGATCGGCCTGCATCCCGACCTGCCCCGGGCCTTGCAGGACGGGACCGCCATGATCCTGCGCACCGACCGCCGCCTCGGCTTCGACCCGACCGAGCCCTGGACCCTGCATGTCCGGGCCAACCGTGCGCATGGCTCGTTCCGCCCGGAGATTGGCTCGGTCACGCTCTCGACGACCCAATCCTCGGATGCGCGATTCTTCACCCGGCCCGAGGTGCCGACCGCGGCGGCACCCTGGGTCGAGGCCTTGCGAAACCGCCAAACCGACCTGATCCTTCTCGCCGTCGGGCTGACCGGCCTGCTGACGATCCTGGCTGTCCGCCAGTCGCAGTTCGCCGCCCACCGCCATTTCACCGCCATCCGGCTGGGCATCCTCGCCGCAATGACCGTGTTCGTCGGCTGGTGGGGCCAGGGCCAGCTGTCGGTCGTCACCGTCCTCGGCGTAATCCGCACTGCCTGGGAAGGCGGTTCATTCGCCTTTCTGCTTTATGATCCATTCTCGCTGCTTGTCTGGGCCGCCGCGATTCTCGGCTTCGCCCTCTGGGGGCGGGCGCTGTTCTGCGGCTGGCTCTGCCCCTTCGGCGCCCTGCAGGAGTTTGCCCACCACATGGGCATGGCCCTGCGCCTGCCCCAGATCGAGCCCGATCGCGTCTGGGACCAGCGCCTGAAGTCGTTGAAGTACCTGCTTCTCGCCGGCCTTGTCGCGCTGATCTTCCTCGCCCCCGGGCATCTGGACACCGCCGCCGAGGTCGAGCCCTTCAAGACCGCCATCACCACCTTCTTCATCCGCGAATGGTATTACGTCGCCTATGCCGCCTTCTGGCTGATCCTCGGCCTCGTGCTCTTCAAGGGCTTCTGCCGCTACGTCTGCCCGCTGGGTGCCGTCATGGCGCTCGGCGGCCTGATCCGGGGCCGCGCCTGGATCTCCCGCCGTGCCGAATGCGGCTCCCCCTGCCAGCTCTGCGCCGTACGCTGCAAATACGGCGCGATCCGGCGGAACGGGGAGATCCAGTATGACGAATGCTTCGGCTGCCTCGACTGCGTCACGATCCACGACGACCCGGCCCAATGTGTGCCGCTGGTCCTGGCGTCCCGGCAACAGAACGGCCGGGCCGCCGCATGAACCGGCGCCGCTTTCTCGCGGTCTCGGCCGCTTTCGCCGCCTCGCCCGCCGGGGCAAGCCCGACCCGCTGGACCGGACGCGCCTTGGGGGCGCAGGCCGAAATCACCCTCCACGCCCCGGCGGGCCTCGCCGCCGAGGCGCTGGCGCAGGCCAGGGCGCGTCTGACTGAAATCGAGACGCTCTTCAGCCTTTACCGGCCCGGCTCGGCGCTGTCCCGCCTCAACGCCCGCGGCGCTCTGCATATCGCCGATTCCCGGTTCCACGATCTGTTCGATATCTGCGACCGCCTCCACAACCTCACCGAGGGCCGCTTCGACCCAACCGTGCAGGCTCTTTGGCAGGCCCTCGCCACAGGGGGTGACCTATCCGCCGCCCGCGCCAGGATCGGCTGGCGGCGCGTCATGCGCAGACCGCCGCAGATCCGCCTCGACCGCGGCCAGGCGCTCACCCTCAACGGCATCGCCCAGGGCTTCGCCACCGACCTTGTCGCAGACGCCTTCCGCTCTCTCGGCCTGACGCAGGTCCTCGTCAATATCGGGGAATTCGGGGCCATAGGGGGGCCGTGGCGCATCGGTATCGCGGACCCGGCACATGGCCATCTGGCCACGCGCAGACTCACCAACCGCGCCATCGCCACGTCGAGCCCTGCCGCAACCCTGATCGGCGGCCGGCCCCACATTCTGGATCCGGGCGGCGGGACCCTGCCCGGCTGGTCCAGCGTCACGGTCGAGGCCGACACCGCCACCCTCGCCGACGGCCTCTCGACCGCGCTGTGCCTCGCCGACCTGCCCGCGATCCGCCGCATCGCCGCAAGACTGCCCGGGGCCCACCGCATCACGCTTGTCACCAACGACGGCGACGTCACGACGATCTGAACCGGGTGCCTCCGCGCGCCGGAACCGCGGCAAGGAGGCCGGATGCGCCGCCGAAGGCGGGCGAAGCTCCCGGACGCGGCTCCGGTGCGCAAAACGCTCGACATGGCGTCTCGAGGCACAACTTGCCGCCTCAAGCGCCCCTCCGAAAATATCCAAAGCCCCGCAACCGGCACCCGGCCGATACCACGCGTCGCCTCACCGCTGGCAAGGAAACCGCGCGCGGAAGCGCACATTTTGGGACCGGCACGCAAAAAGGAAAGGGCCCTGCCGCGGCAGGGCCCCTCCGACATCGGTCAAAGATGCTCAGGCGGCGGCGTTCACCGCGCGGACCGTCAGCACCTTGCACAGGTTCGCGCGGTAGGCGGGCGTGCCGTGCAGGTCGTTGATCAGACCATCCGCCGCCATGCTCAGCCCATCGACGGCGCCCGTCGAGAAGTCGGCCGACAACGCCTCCTCGGCCGCCGTCCACCGGAACACGCCGTCTTCCGACGCGCCGGTGATCGCCACCCGCACCCCGCCGCCGAATTTGGCGACGAAGACGCCCGTCAGCGCAAAGCGCGAGGCCGGCTGCAGGAACTTCTGATAGTTCGACTTTTCCGGCACCGGGAATTTCACCTCTGTGATGATCTCGCCTTCGTCCAGCGCCGTGGTGAACATACCCTGGAAATAGTCGTCCGCGGCGATCTCGCGGCTGTTGGTGACGACCATCGCGCCCGATCCCAGAACGCCCGCCGGATAGCAGGCCGCCGGATCGTTGTTGGCCAGCGACCCGCCGATCGTGCCCCGGTTGCGGACGGCCGGATCGCCGATGGTCGATGCCAGCGCCGCAAGCCCCGGATAATGCGCCGCCGCCTCGGCCGCCACGGTGGCATGCGTCGTCGCGCCGCCGATGCAAAGCCGTCCGTTGTCGTCCAGGCAGACGCCCTTCATCTCGTCGATGCCCGCGGTCGAGACCAGCACGGCAGGTGCGGCCAGCCGCTGCTTCATCGTCGGGATCAGCGTCTGACCGCCGCCCAGAGCCTGTGCGTCCTCGCCGCCAAGCGCAGAGACGGCATCGGCGATGGTGGTGGGTTTCACCAGTTCGAAATTGTGCATTTTCTACTCCCTTGAAGGTCGGGTCCCGCCCCGCATCGGGGGCGGGCCATCGCCTTATCCGTTCATCGCCGACCAGACGCGCGACGGCGACAGCGGCATGTCGATATGCCTCACGTCGCGGCCGTTGCGCTGCAGCGCGTCGACCACCGCGTTCACCACCGCCGGCGGCGAGCCGATCGCGCCGGCCTCACCGCAGCCCTTCACGCCCAGCGGGTTGTGGGTGCAAGGCGTCTGGCAGGAATGGTCGACCGAGAACATCGGCACATCATCGGCGCGCGGCATGGCATAGTCCATGTAGGACGCCGACAGGATCTGGCCGTTCTCGTCATAGGCGCAGTTTTCCAGCAAGGCCTGCCCGATGCCCTGCGCCAGCCCGCCATGGACCTGGCCCTCGACGATCATCGGATTGACCACGTTGCCGAAATCGTCCGCTGCCGAGAACCGGTCGATCGTGACCTTGCCGGTGTCGGGATCGACCTCGACCTCGCAGATATAGGCGCCTGCGGGGTAGGTGAAGTTCGACGGATCGTAAAACGCCGTCTCCTCCAGACCCGGCTCGATATCCTCCAGCGGATAGTTATGCGGCACGTAAGCCGCCAGGGTCACGTCGCCCCAGGCCACCGACTTGTCGGTGCCCGCCACGCTGAACTGGCCGTCCTTCAGCTCGATATCGTCGGCCGAGGCCTCGAGCAGGTGCGCGGCGATCTTCTTGGCCTTGTTGATGATCTTCTCGGTCGCCCGCACCATGGCAGAGCCGCCCACCGCCAGCGAGCGCGAGCCATAGGTGCCCATGCCCATCGGCGTGTTGGCGGTGTCGCCATGCACCACCTCGACCATCGATTCGTCGATCCCGATCATCTCGGCGATCACCTGCGGAAAGGCCGTCTCATGCCCCTGGCCGTGGCTGTGCGAGCCGGTCATCACCACCAGTCCGCCGGTGGCGTTGACCCGTACCGTGGCCGATTCGTAGAGACCGGCGCGCGCGCCCAGCTGGCCCACCAGCGCCGAGGGCGCGATGCCGCAGGCCTCGATATAGGTGTTGATGCCAAGCCCGCGCCACTTGCCCGCGGCCTGGCTCGCCGCCGCGCGGGCGTCGAAGCCCGCGACATCGGCAATCTCCAGCGCCTTGTCCATCACCGCGTTGTAGTCGCCGGTGTCGTATTCCACCGCCACCGGGGTGGCGTAGGGGAACTCGGTGACGAAGTTCTTGCGCCGCAGCTCGACGGGGTCGATCCCCATCTCGCGCGCGGCCACGTCGATCACGCGTTCCAGCTGGAACGTCGCCTCGGGGCGGCCCGCGCCGCGATAGGCATCGACCGGCACGGTGTTGGTAAAGACCGCCTTGACGTTCACATAGATCAGCGGGGTCTTGTAGTTTCCGGCCATCAGCGTGCCGTGCAGCCAGGTCGGCACGCTCGGCGCAAAGGTCGAGAGATACGCGCCCATATTGGCATAGGTCTCGGTCCGGATCGCCTGGAAATGGCCCTCGGCATCCAGCGCCAGCTCGATCTTGGTGACATGGTCGCGGCCATGGGCATCAGTCATGAAGCTTTCCGACCGCTGCGCCGTCCACTTGACCGGCATCTTCAACTGCTTGGCCGCGAAGGTGCAGAACGCCTCTTCGGCATAGTGGAAGATCTTCGAACCGAAGCCGCCACCCACATCCGGCGCCACGACGCGCAGCTTGTGCTCGGGGATGCCGAGCACGAAGGCGCCCATCAGAAGGCGGATCACATGCGGGTTCTGGCTGGTGGTGTAGAGCGTCGATTCGTCGTTCGTCGGATCATAGGCACCCACGGCCACTCGCGGCTCCATCGCGTTCGGGATCAGCCGGTTGTTGACCAGCTCCAGCGTGGTGACGTGGTGGGCGTTCTTGATCGCGGTGTCGACCGCGTCGCGGTTTTCCTCGACGAAGCCCCAGTCGTAGCAAAGGTTGCTTTCCAACTCGTCATGCACCTTGGTGGCGCCGTCGGCCACCGCCGCCTTCATGTCGACCACCGCCGGAAGCTCGGCGATATCGACATCCAGCAGTGCGGCGGCATCGCGCGCGGCCTCGTAGCTGGTGGCCACGACCGCGGCGATCGGGTCGCCCACATGCCGCACCTTGCCCTGGGCCAGCACCGGATGCGGCGGTTCCTGCATCGGGTTGCCGTGCCGGTCGGTCACCTGCCAGCCGCAGGGCAACCCGCCGACGCCCTCGAAATCGGCGCCGGTGAAGATGCCCACGACGCCGTCGGCGGCCGCGGCGGCAGTGGTGTAGATTTTGTTGATCGTGCCGTGCGCCACGTCCGAGCGCACGAAATGCACATAGGCCTGGCCGGCCAGGTTGATGTCGTCGGTATACTTGCCGCGGCCCGTCAGGAACCGCACGTCCTCGCGCCGCTTGTTGCTGGCACCGATGCCATGATCTTTCGGCATGTTCTTCTCCCTGAAATTCGAACGAATTTTCGGCGAAAATTCGTGGGTTCCGGCCTACTCCGCCGCGACCGGCGCCACGTCCTGGCCAGACGCCGCCTGAATCGCGCGCACGATGTTGTGGTACCCCGTGCAGCGGCAGATATTGCCTTCGAGGTAGTGGCGTATCTCGGCCTCGCTGGGCGTCGGATTCTCGGCCAGCAGCGCTGCCGCCGACATCACCATGCCCGGGGTGCAGAACCCGCATTGCAGCCCATGATAATCCTGGAACGCCTGCTGGATAGTGCCCATCGAGCCGTCGGCATTCGCCATGCCTTCAATGGTCGTCACCTCGGACCCGTCGCATTCGCCCGCAAAGACGGAACAGGCCTTTACCGCCTTGCCGTCCACATGCACCACGCAGGCCCCGCATTGCGAGGTGTCGCAGCCGACATGCGTGCCCGTCAGCCCCAGATCCTCGCGCAGAAACGCGCTCAGCAGCGTGCGCCCCTCGACGTCGCCCGAAACGGATTTCCCGTTCACGGTCATAGATACAGTGGTCATTCGTGTCTCCCTGTCGTCAGTTCTCGTTCCGCGGCCTCAGCTTTTGACAAGCCGTTTCAGCCACCCCTTCTTCTCCGCCGGTTCCTCGCCGCCGCCGTCCTCGGGCGGCCCCTCGACCGCTACCTGAAAGCGTTCAAAGAACTGGTCGGCCATCTTCTTGGCAAAGCCGTCGATGATCCGGCTGCCCAGCTGCGCCAGCTTGCCGCCCACCTTTGCCTCGACATCGTAGATCAGTTTCGTACCCGCCTCGACCGGCTCCAGCCGGACCTTGGCGCCGCCCTTGGCGAACCCGGCGGGGCCGCCCTTGCCCTCGCCCGACAGCGTCAGGCTTTCGCCCTCGACGATATCGCTGACGCTGACGCCGCCCTTGAACGTCGCCTTCACCGGCCCGACCTTCTGCACGACCGTCGCCTCGAATCCGTCCTCGGCCGATCCGGTCATCTCCTGGCACCCCGGCACCGCCTCTTTCAGAACGTCCTTGTCCAGAAGCGCGGCCCAGACCACCCCGGGGTCCGCCGCGATTTCGCGTTCGCCAGACATTTGCATCGGGGATCTCCTCTCGGGTTCGGGCCGAGCTTAGGGGCGCCCGGCGGGCGCGCCTATTCGACCATGGTGCAGGCTCTAACGCTCTGGCGGAGTGAAACTCAAACCGAAGCGTTCGTAAATACCCGCGATGCGCCCGTCCTCCAGCCCATAGCGAATCGCGTCGTCCACCGCATAGGCCAGCGGCCGGTAGCGGAAATTGACCCCCAGCCCGATGGTCCAGGCCCCGACGGAGAAGCCCGGCAGCGGCGGCTGGTGCACGCCGATAGCCTCTGTCGCCCCGTGTTCCAGCTGCGCCCGCGGCCCCATCGCCGCCATCACCTCGCCCGCCGCCAGGGCCGTCATCGCCCCCGCCATCGTCGGGTAGCGGCGGATATTGGCGTTCAGTTGCCCGCCCGCCAGCGAGGCCAGGTAGAAATCGGCAATCGAATCGTTCTCGACCGCGACCGTGTCGAACCGGAAATAGGCCGGCACCGGTTTTTCCTCGGGATAGGCATCCTTGCGGTAGGCGATCGCAATCGATTCGCCCGCGTACTGCCCGGTGAACACCACCTGTTCGACCCGGCAGGCGAACTCGCTGTCGTAGGGCACTCGCAGCATCACGTTCGCGACCTTTCCGCCGATCAGCGGCCCCTTCCACAGGTGGTTGCGCAGGTCCGCATCGAGGTTTTCGCCCGCCTCGACGAACCGGAACCGCGCCTCGACGCCCAGATCGGCCGCGATGAGCCGCCCGATCTCGATATCCACGCCCTCTGGCTTGTCCCGCGTGCCGAAGGAATAGGGCGGAAAATCCCCGTAGACCGCGAATTCGATCCAGCCGCGGTCCTGGATCGTGTCCAGATCGTGCCCCACGATATCCCGGCTTGCGTTCTGCGGCTTCGGCTGCGGCACCCAATCGGCACAGCGCGCAGAAACCGGCCCGGCCGCAAGGGCCAGGCCGATCAGCATCACGCGGAAGAGGAGGCGCGTCATGCTTTGGGAGGTCACTGTGCCGCCGACAGCCCGATGGTCAGCGTCTCGGCCGCCAGCTTGTAACCCTCGGCCGAGCCGTCGATCTGGAACGCGGCGCGGTAGGCCACGCTGTCGGCCAGCGGCGCACCGCTTAACGTCTCGATGCTTTCGGCGATCTCGGACAGCTTGGACTTCGCCGCGTCGGGGTCCGCGCCCGAGCCATCCTCGGCCCAGGCCAGCAGCTGATCGCGGATGCCCTTCAGTTCGGGCGTCGCGTCCTCCATCGCCACGTCGTCGGGCCGCGTCTCGATATAGGTGCGGATCGCCCAGGCGGCCTCCTGCCCCAGCAGGTCGCCGAATTCCGGCATCTTGGTAGTCCCGTTCTGGGTATAGCCATAGCGGAACCGCTCGACATACCATTCGTCGCCGTATTCCTCGGCCTCGAGATAGCGCAGATCCGGCGCCAGCCCGCCCGAGACCGCGCCCAGCCCGTGGCAGCGCGCGCAGTTCTGGTTGTAGCCCGAGGCGCCGATATCCACCGCCGCCTGCCAGACCTCCATCCCCTGGTCGCGATAGGGATTCTCGATCAGCCACTCCTCGCCCACTTCGGGCAGCCCGGTTGTATCCACCGCCTGCGGCGCCACATCGCCGTGGGCCAGGGCAAGGCCGGTCCCGGCCAGCAAGGTCAAGGCCGCGGCAGCGATCCGAATCGTCATGGGGCATCTCCTCCATCGAACTCACCCCGTCTTACCGCCCATGCTGCAGCGCAGCTATTGGACCTTAGTTGATATGCCGACCAAGGTCGTATTTCGCCCGGCCTCGAAGCAAATAGTCTCGCCCCCATGGGAGGATTCGCGCTTAAAACCGGCCGCGCGCTGCTGGCCGCCGTGACGCTCGCCGCACCGGCTGCGGCCGAGATCGCCGTGTCCGTCCACTATCTGCAGCTCATGGTCGAGGCGCCACCGACGCTCAGCAATCTCGACCCCGTGCCAGAGGATCTCGGCATCGCCGGTGCCACGGTCGGGCTGAAGGACAATGCCACGACCGGCCGCTTCATGGGCCACAACTACGAGCTCACGGTCACCCGGGTCGAGCCCGGCGGAGACTTCCTCGCCGCCGCCCGCGCCGCCCTGACCGAAACGTCGCTGATCGTCCTCGACGCCCCCGCCGCCGCACAGCTCGCCATCGCCGACCTGCCCGAGGCCGCGGGCGCGCTGCTGTTCAACGCCTCCGCCCCCGACCGCGCCTTGCGCGACGCCGACTGCCGCGCCAACCTGCTGCACACCCTGCCCAGCGACGCCATGCGCACCGACGCGCTGGCCCAGTTCTTCGTGAAAAAACGCTGGGACGACCTGGCGCTGATCACCGGCACCAACCCGGCCGACCAGTCCTATGCCGCCGATCTCAAGGCGTCGCTCGCCAAGTTCGGCCTCGACGTCAATTCCGAAAAGACCTGGGCCTTCGATGCCGACATGCGCCGCAACGCCGCGCAAGAGGTGCCGCTTTTCACGCAAGATCTCAGGGATCACGACGTCCTGCTGATCGCCGACGAGATCCACGATTTCGGCCGCTACGTGCTTTACAACACCTGGGATCCGCGCCCCGTCGCCGGATCCGAGGGTCTGACCGCCACAGCCTGGTCTCCGGTCGTCGAGCAATGGGGCGCCGCCCAGCTGCAGTCGCGCTTCGAGGATGCCGCAGACCGCGGCATGGCGCCCAAGGACTACGCCGCCTGGGCCGCCCTCCGTGCCATCGGCGAGGCCGTCACCCGCACCGGCAGCGGCGACACCGCCACCTTGCGCGCATATATCCTCGGCGACGCGTTCGAGCTTGCCGGCTTCAAGGGCCGCCCGCTGAACTTCCGCCCCTGGAACGGCCAGCTGCGCCAGCCGATCCCAATCGTCCATCCCCGCGCTCTGGTCGCCCAGGCCCCGCTCGAAGGCTTTCTGCACCAGCGCACGGAACTCGACACCCTCGGCCTCGACGAACCCGAATCACATTGCACCGCCTTCTCCAAATGAGGCCGACCATGCTTCTTCACCTTGGCAGAAATACGTCTCTCGCAACGCTGGCCACCGCCCTGACGCTGACCGCCTGGGCACCCGCGCCGGCCGAGGAAATCTGGATCTCCAACGAAAAGGAAGACACGCTCAGCGTCATCGACGTCGCCACGCTCGAGGTCATCCGCACCATCGAAACCGGCGAACGCCCCCGCGGCATCACCTTTTCCAAGGACTACTCGGTGCTCTACATCTGCGCCTCCGACAGCGACACGGTGCAGGTGATGGACCCCGAAACCGGCAGGATCCTGCACGATCTGCCCTCGGGCGAGGACCCCGAGCAGTTCGTCCTGCACCCCGACGACCGCCATCTCTACATCGCCAACGAGGACGACGCGATCACCACCGTGGTCGATACCGAGACCCGCAAGGTCGTGGCCCAGATCGATGTGGGCATCGAGCCCGAGGGCATGGCCGTCAGCCCCGACGGCAAGATCGCCATCACCACCAGTGAGACCACCAACATGGCGCACTGGATCGACACCGAAACACAAATGCTGTTCGCCAACACGCTGGTCGATTCCCGCCCCCGCCACGCCGAATTCACCGCCGGCGGCACCGAGCTGTGGGTCAGTTCCGAAATCGGCGGCACGATCACCGTCTTCGACGTCGCCACCCAGGCCGAAAAAGCCAAGATCGAGTTCGAGGTCCAAGGCATCCACCCCGACCGCGTGCAGCCCGTCGGTTTCGAGTTCACCGGCGACGAGAAAACTGCCTTCGTGGCGCTCGGGCCCTCGAACCACATCGCCGCGGTGAACGCCAAGACCTACGAGGTCGAAGACTACATCCTTGTCGGCCGCCGGGTCTGGCACATGGACTTCAACACCGACAAGTCGCTTCTGTTCACCACCAACGGGGTGTCCGGCGACGTCACCGTCGTCGACGTGGCCAGCCGCGAACCGGTCAAGACCATCAAGGTCGGCCGCTTCCCCTGGGGCGCGGCGCTGCGGCCCTGACCCGAAATCCGATTGAAGTCCGATCAAACTCCGACACATAAAACGAGGCCTGACATGACCCCAATCCGCACCCTGATCACCGCCGCGCTTGTCGCCGCCCTGCCTCTCGGCGCGCTGGCCGCCAACCACGAGGACGATGATGACGACGGCTTCGGCATGGCCGGCATCCTTTCGGCCAAGAACAAGGAGGATCTGCCGCCCATCACGCTCAGCGCCGGTGTGCCGATCTCCGAGGCTGATTGGGTTCTGGAATCAGGCACTTACTATGAATTCGAAATAGAGGCCGACGGCAGCCAGGAGCTTGCGCTCGTCGGTCCGGAATTCTTTCGCGCGATCTGGATCGACGAGATCGTCATCGAGGGGCTGGAAATCCGTCCCTTGGGGCTGGACTCGGTCGAATTCGACGAGGCCGGGACCATGGAGATTGGATTTTTGGCCATAAAACCAGGGGTTTACTACATGAAGATCCCAGGTTCGTCGGGCGAGACCCAACGCCTAAACATCGAGATCAAGTGACGGGACTCCGCGTCCAGGATCTTTCCTTCGCCTACGGCCCGAAACAGGCCCTGGACGCGGTCAGCTTGTCCGTCGGGACGGGCGTCTTTTGCGCCCTTCTCGGCCCCAACGGCGCCGGGAAAAGCACGCTGTTCTCGCTGCTGACCCGCCTTTTCACCACAAGCGACGGCAAAATCGACATCGCCGGCCACGATCTGGCCAAGGCCCCGAACAAGGCCCTGGCCCGGATCGGCGTCGTGTTTCAGCAGCAGACCCTGGACCTCGACCTCACGGTCTACCGGAATCTGAAGTATTTCGCCGCCTTGCACGGGATCTCCGGCCAGGACGCCAAGGCCAGGATCATGGCATCGCTGGACAGGCTCGATATGGCCGAGCGCGCCCATGAAAAGGTCCGCGCGCTGAACGGCGGCCACCGCCGCCGCACCGAGATTGCCCGCGCCCTGATCCATGCGCCCTCGGTCCTGCTTCTCGACGAGCCCACGGTGGGCCTCGACGCTGCCAGCCGCGCGGCCATCGTCGATCATGTCCACGGCCTGGCCGCGGACGGCCTCACCGTGCTCTGGGCCACCCACCTGACGGATGAGGTCTGGCCCCCGGATCAACTGGTTGTCCTTCACCAGGGCCGCGTCCTCGCCGACGGTACCGCGGCCGACATCACCGGCAGGGACCCCCTCCGCGACGTCTTCCTCCGCCTCACCGGAGCCGCGGCATGAGCCCGTATCTGACCGCCCTGATCGCGATCGTCGAGCGCGAGGCGCTGCGCTTCGTCCAGCAGCGCGGCCGCTTCATCGCCGCGCTCGTCCGTCCGCTGGTCTGGCTTCTGGTCTTCGCCGCCGGGTTCCGCGCCGCCCTGGGCCTGTCGATCACCCCGCCATACCAGACCTACATCCAGTACGAGACCTATATCGTCCCGGGCCTTTGCGGAATGATCATGCTGTTCAATGGCATGCAGTCGTCGCTCGGCCTCGTCTATGATCGCGAGGTGGGCTCGATGCGCCTGCTCCTGACCTCTCCCCTGCCCCGCTGGTGGCTCTTGACCTGCAAACTTCTGGGATCCACCGCGATCTCGATCTGCCAGGTCTACGCCTTCCTGATCATCGCCGATCTCTACGGCATCCGCTGGCCCGCGCCGGGATATCTCACAGTCCTGCCGGCCCTGATCCTGACCGGGCTCATGCTTGGCGCGCTTGGGCTGGCATTGTCGAGCTTCATCAAGCAGTTGGAAAATTTCGCAGGTGTGATGAACTTCGTCATCTTCCCGATGTTCTTTCTCTCTTCGGCGCTCTATCCGCTCTGGAAGATGGCGGAATCCAGCGAGCTTCTGCACGACATCTGCGCTGCCAACCCCTTCACCCATGCCGTCGAGCTGATCCGCTTCGCGCTCCACGCCGCGCCCAACCCCACCGCCACCGCTGCGACCCTGTTGGCTGCGATCCTGTTCCTCGGCCTGGCCATTTGGGGCTATGACCCCGCCCGCGGAATGGTTCGCCGAAAGGGCTGAAGCGCACGAATTTTCGACGAAAATTCGTCCCATCCGACCATTGCGGCACTGCAAAACCACCCGAACCATGCTAGGAATTGCACCGGAGGAAACGCGCATATGTTCACCCGAGCCCTTCTTATCGCCTGCATACTGGCCGGCACCGCTCTGGCCGACGACGATGACCACGGCACCCTGAACCCGCCCGAGATGGGGATGGACCGCGTGATGCAGAACATCCGCAACGGCCAGACCGACATGGTCACCTGCGCCTCGGGCTACTACGTCACCAAAAAGGGCGACCACGAAGAGGCGCGGGAGCTTTTCGAGCTTTGCGCCGACCAGGGCGGATACACCGCCGCGATGACCTGGATGGGGCAATTGGAAAACAATGGGTTAGGAGGCGAGTACGATCCCGATGCCGCGGCGGACTGGGACCGCCGGGCCGCGGATCTCGGCGACCCGGTCGGCAAGTTCAACTACGGTCTCGCCCTGATGCGCGGCCATGGCGTACCGCGCGACGAAACCCTGGGGCGGCAATACGTGGACGCCGCCGCCGCCGACGGGTTGAAGATCGCCAGGCGCCTGCAGGACGCGGGCTATGACCTCGACGAGGTGACGCCCGACGCGGACAACTGGAAATACGCACCCTTGTTCTGACGCTCGGCGACGACCTGCGCGGGCGATCCGCCCAGCGTCAGGATGCGCGACGCCAATGCCTCTGCCTCTGCCTCGACATGGGTCACCAGCACCGTCGCGACGCCGCGCGCCGCGCGCAGCCGGGCAAACAGCCGCATCATCTCGTCCGCCGTCTTTGGATCGAGCGACACGAAAGGTTCGTCAAGCAACAGCAGTTCCGGCGACGACGCGAAAGCCCGCGCCAGCGACAAACGCCGCTGTTGCCCCAGCGACAGTTGATCGGGGAACTGCCCGCCCATCGCGGCCAGCCCGACCTCGGCCAGCGCGGCATCGGCCGCCTTGGGTGAAATCCCGGCAGTCAGGCGCAGGTTGTCCTGCGCGGTCCGCCACGGCAGCAGCGTGGGTTCCTGAAACACGAAACCGATCCGCTCCGGCGCGCGAAGCGCTCCGGTATACCCGGTTTCCAGCCCGGCGAGGACGCGCAGCAGCGTCGTCTTGCCCACCCCCGACGGACCGGTCAGGGCCAGCGTCTCGCCGGGGCGCACCGCCAGATCGATCGCGCCAAAGATGGGCGTGGCGCCAAAGGCCAGCCCCGTCAGCGCCAGTTTCAGCAGCGGGTCCGCATCCTCCGGCCTTCGGCGGCCGTCCTCGGCCGCCAGCCGAAGACCCTTAGCTTCCCGGCTGGACAAACACGCCCTCCGGCAGTTCCCTAGCCTGCCCCAGCAGGTCTTCGCCACCCAGTTCCGCCATCAGCCGCAGCATCTTGTCGGCGGCCCCCTCGTCCACCGGGCCCGGCGCGGGAATGCCCGCCCGGAACCCGGCGACAAGGCCCTGAAACTGCGCGTCCGTCTTGGCGTTCATGCGGGGGCGCAGCCGTTGCCACTCGGCGTCGTCGGAGGCCAGAATGTCCTTGGCCGCGCGCGACGCCGCGGCGAGGCCGGTCACCAGGTCGGGCGTTTCGCGCAGCATCTCACCGCGCACGACATAGCCCAGAAGCGGCGTTTCCGGGTCGAGCCCCAGCGCCGTCGCGGCGTCGGCGACGTCGATCAGCTTGCGCATGCCGCCGGCTTCCATCTTGGCCATGAAGTGCCAGAAATTGATTGCCCCGGCGAGATCCCCCGACAACGCGGTCTTGAAGATCAGCGGCGGCGCGCCAAAGACCTGCTCGGTCGCGGCCGCGAGGTCCATCCCGTGTTCCTGCGCCGCATAGGCCTGCAGGATCAGCCATGACTTGTCCAGCGGTCCGCCCGCGATGCCGATCTTACCGCCGGAAAGGTCGGCCAGCGTCTGTGCGGTGCTGTCGTCGGGCACCAGAACGCCGCCCACGGCCTTGGAATAGGGGATGAAGACAAAATCCTTGCCCGCCGCGCGCTGCCGGGCGACCCAAAGCCAGTCGGAGACGATCACATCCGCCTCGCCGCCCTGGAACGCCACCTTCGCCGCCGGCCCGCCGGCCATGCCCTGGACGGCAAGCTCGAACCCGTTGGCCGCATCCAGCTTGTGATGCTTGATGACGTCCAGTTCCCAGTTGACCGTACCGAACTTGAGCACGGCGGCGCGCAGCACGGGCGCGTCCGCCAGCGCGGCGCCGGCGGTGACGGCAAGCGCCACAACGGCAGCAGAGATCCTTGAAATGGCGGTCATGGCATCCTCCCTGATGCGGGGGACCCTAGCACGCGCGCCGCCGGCCGGAATACGACTTAAGCATGAACCGGCGGCCGACTACGACCAAAGCACGATCCCCGACTTGACATAGATCAGATTGCCGGGCGGCAGGGAATGCGACGCAGGCGGCAACGGAACGTGGAGACTGCCGATGAGACTCGCCCCGATCATTGCCGCCGCCCTCATGGCCGGGCCTGCCGCCGCCGACACCTTCGAAGAGGTCAAGATCACTGCCGGCCAGACCTTGTTCGAGACCGAATGCCGCCGCTGCCATGCGACCGATGCCGAGGATCCGTCCTACGGGCCGCCGCTGGAGAACGTGGTCGGCCGGGCGGCGGGAAGCTATCCCGACTACGACTACTCGATTGCCCTGGAGGCGAGCGGTATCGTCTGGACCCCCGCCGCTCTGCGGGCCTGGATGGAGGACAATGCCGGTTTCATGCCCGGCACGAAGATGCGGCATGTGGGAATTTCGGACCGGACGGTGCAGGATTTCATCCTGGCCTACCTGAGCCACATCTCGCCCCAGGATAACGCCGAGATCTCGGATTAGCGCGTCCCTCCCTGCGCGCTGCGATCCGGCCCGGAGAGCCTGACGGCTTTCCGGGCCGGATTGATTTGGCGTTCCGGCACCGTGCCGCGACCCCCCGCTGGCCATCCCAGTGGGTCCGGTTCCGCGCTGAAACGGGATGCGTTGCGAATGCCTCGCGAGCGTCGGTTTTTGGCCTGGAACGGGCGTTGACCGGAATCTGAGAAGCCGCGCCATCGCCGACCCGCGGGGAGGCGACCCGGACTTATGGACGGCTCGATTTATCCCAGCAAAGTCCGAACGACTTCAACGCGATGCGCGCCGTCAGAAAATCGCCTCCCCTCCGGGGCGGGTCGGCGATGGCGCGGCGGCCTTCGGCCTTGATTCCGCGCCAGAAGACGGGTCGCGAACGACAACTTCCGGCCGAACCAATAGACCACGGATCCGCAAGAAACCCATCCTTCCGTTACAGCGGCTCGATGTCGCCGTCTGCCCGCTGCGCGTGGAACTCCGCCTCGAATCCCGCAAACCGCTCCGCCGCGATTGCTGCCCGCATTCCGTTCATAAGCTCCTGATAATAGTGCAGGTTATGCCAGGTCAGCAGCATCGAGCCGATGATCTCGCCCGACCGGACCACATGGTGCAGATAGGCCCGCGAATACCCTTGGCAGGCCGGACAGCCGCAGGCCTCGTCCAACGGCCGGGGATCGTCGGCATGGCGGGCGTTCTTGATGTTCACCACGCCGCGCCGGGTGAACGCCTGTCCGGTCCGCCCGGACCGCGAAGGCAGCACACAATCCATCATGTCGATACCGCGCTTTACCGCGCCCACGATATCGTCCGGCTTGCCCACCCCCATCAGATACCGCGGCCGGTCCGCCGGCAGCTGCTCCGGCGCGTAGTCGAGGCAGCCGAACATCGCCGCCTGCCCCTCGCCCACTGCCAGCCCGCCGACCGCATAGCCGTCGAATCCGATCGTCCGCAGAGCTTGCGCGCTCTCGGCCCGCAGATCCTCTTCCAGCCCGCCCTGCTGGATCCCGAACAGGGCATGGCCGGGCCGGTCGCCGAACGCCTCGCGCGACCGCGCCGCCCAGCGCATCGACAGCCGCATCGAGGCTGCGATCCGGTCCCGGTCGGCGGGCAACGCCGGGCATTCGTCGAAACACATCACGATGTCCGAGCCCAGAAGCCCCTGGATCTCCATCGACCGTTCGGGCGTCAGCTCATGCCGGGACCCGTCGATATGGCTGCGGAACGTCACCCCGTCCTCGGTCAGTTTCCGCAAGTCGGCCAGCGACATCACCTGGAACCCGCCCGAGTCGGTCAGGATCGGCCGCTCCCAGTTCATGAACTTGTGCAGCCCGCCCAAGCGCGCCACCCGCTCGGCCCCCGGCCGCAGCATCAGATGATAGGTGTTGCCCAGAAGGATATCCGCCCCGGTTTCGCGCACCGAGCCCGGCAGCATCGCCTTCACCGTGCCGGCCGTTCCCACCGGCATAAAGGCCGGCGTCCGGATCTCGCCGCGCGGGGTCCGGATCACGCCCGTACGCGCGCGCCCGTCCAGCGCCGTCAGATCAAACGAAAATCCCATACCGCCCGATACGCCGCCGCGCGGGCAAATGCAAAGCGCGCTTGATCGGAGGCCCGTGCCCGTGCGCCGCTTCTCCCGTTGACCGAAGATCGACTGATGCCGGGCAGACCCCTCACCCTGCGCCGCGCCAGGTCGCGCCCCGGGCCGCCCGGCACCGCCCCACGCCAAAGCGCCGAGCCATCCGGCCCCGCCGGCGGTTCCGGTGGAAGTCCGGCGGTTTTCCGGTACCGGGTTTTGACGGTCCGGCACCACTGGACGCCGCGGCCCCCAATCCTTATATCTTCACTCGGGAATTCCGGGGGACAGACATGCCCGAAGACACATCCGATCACCTCGAAGGCGCGCCGCTGATCAAGCCGTCGTCGACCGACCATCCGCTCTACGACAGCGTGGTCGAGGCTTGCCGGTCGGTTTACGACCCCGAAATTCCGGTGAATATCTACGATCTGGGCCTCGTCTACACCATCGAGATCGACCCCGAGAACGCCGTCGGCGTCACCATGACGCTGACCGCCCCGGGCTGCCCTGTGGCCGGCGAGATGCCCGGCTGGGTCGCCGACGCCATCGAGCCGCTGCCCGGCGTCAAGCAGGTCGACGTGGAACTGACCTGGGATCCGCCCTGGGGCATGGACATGATGTCCGACGAGGCCCGGCTGGAGCTTGGGTTCATGTGAGGCATCCGCCGGCGCGGTTCACGTTTGACCGACTGCACGCCTCTCTGGGACGGCCATCAGGTCGTCCCTTTCGTTTGCAAGTCTTTTTGTTTGCTATTTCTAAAAGCAAGCCCTTTTACTTGCTTATCCTGAAAGCAACCGTTATTTGTTGCAAATGGCCTCCAACCCCGTTTCCGCCGTCCTGACCGGCGACCTAGTGGCATCGCGCACCCGGCATGTGGAGGCGGCCATGGACAGGCTGCGGCAGGCCGCCGAGGACTATGGGCAGGAATGGACGATGGACCTGCGGTTCACACGCTTTCGCGGCGACGGTTGGCAGGTTTACCTGAAAAAGCCTCTCTATGTACTTGACGCAACGATATATTTTCTTGCATGGCTCCGCGCGGCCGATCTGGACATCGAGACGCGCATATCCGTCGGCATCGGGCCGGTGGACAGCACGGGGACGGCGGATCTGTCGGATGCCTCGGGGCGAGCCTTCTTCGTCTCCGGCGACCATCTGGACAGGATCCCGAAACGCCGCAGGCTGGTGATCGCGGGCGATGGAATCGGGATCTGGCAGACGAGCATCTTTGATCTGGTGGAACACCAGACGGCCGGCTGGACGGCGGCACAGGCCGAAGCCGTGGCGCTGGCCCTGCTGCACGCCAGCGCCACGCACGAGGACCTTTCGGACCGCCTCGGCATTACCCGCCAGGCCGTTCAGTCGCGCCTCGCGGCCGCGGGATGGTCTGCCCTGACAAACCCGCTGGGCGCGTTTCGCGGTCACGAATTTGCGCCCAAGACCGACCGGTGAGGCCATGATCGAGACGTTCACCGCCCTGCTTTTTGCCCACACGCTGGCCGATTTCGTGTTTCAGCCCCGCTGGATGGTCACGACCAAGCGCAATCCCGCGGTCCTGCTGCTGCATGCCGGGCTGGTCTGCGCCCTTTCCGTCGCCGCAATCGGCGCGTGGAGCCCTTGGATCGCCGCGTTGGCGGCGGTGCATCTGGCCATCGACGCGGTCAAAACCTATGGGCCATGGGCCGGCCTTGGCGCGTTTCTCGGCGATCAGCTTGCGCATCTGGCAAGTCTCGCAGGCATCGCATGGCTCGTGCCAGGGCTCTTTGCCCAGGGCCTCTGGGCCGGTCAGCCGCTCGTCCTTCACGGCGCGGCGCTCACCGCAGGCCTGATCCTCGCCGTCCGGGCGGGCGGCTTTGCGGTGGGCCTGCTGATGGCGGATCTCGGCCCTGTCCGTTCCGCAAGAGACGAGGGAACCGACGGTCTGCCGGGGGGCGGCGAATGGATCGGCCTTCTGGAACGCACCCTGATCTTTGTCCTGATGCTCGCCGACGCGATGGCCGGAATAGGCTTTCTGATCGCGGCAAAGTCGATCCTGCGGTTTGGCGCCGTGGCAGAAAACCGCGCTGCTTCGGAATACGTGATCATCGGCACGCTGGCGAGCTTCGCATGGGCCATCGCGGCCACCTTTGCCGTCCTGGAACTCGCAGACGCCCTGCCGCCCATTGCCGTGCGCGCGCCGAGCCCCTAAGTTCAGATTACAGCGTGATGGAGCAGACCCATGTTCGGCATTCCGGGAAAGCAGGCGGTGACGATGACCCCGGCGGCGGCGGCGCAGATCGCCAAGCTGATGGGCAAGGAAGGCCACCGCGGTCTCAAGATCGGCGTCAAGAAGGGCGGCTGTGCGGGAATGGAATACACCATGGAGTATGTCGACCAGGTCGACCCGCATGATGAAGTGGTCGAACAGGATGGCGCGGTGGTGATGATCGCCCCCATGGCGCAAATGTTCCTGTTCGGCACCGAGATCGACTATGAGGTGAGCCTGCTGGAATCGGGCTTCAAGTTCAAAAACCCCAATGTGGCGGACGCCTGCGGATGCGGCGAATCGATCAAGTTCAAGGATGTCGAGGAGCTTGCCGCCGAACAACGTGGCGGCTGACTTCTCCCTTTCTTGTCAATTCGTTAAGCACTGGGTAACCTGGATCCCGGCGTCAGCCTGCCTGAAGATGCACGTAGGTCTCGTCGTACCGCTTGCCCAGATGATCGCCGGCCAGAATCGTCCCGCCCGAGCCGATCGGCGCGACATTGGCGTCGTGGTTGGGGTTGAAGAACATCGGGATCGAGATGCGCTCATGCGCGGTGCCCTTGACCCGGTGCGGCGTCGCCACGACCCGGCCTGCCGTCCACATCTGCAGCATTTCGCCGAAATTGATGATGAATTCCCCCGGCGGGGCTGACACCGGGATCCAGCCACCGCCGCGCCGGCGCACCTCCAGCCCCGGGCTGCCGTCGGTCGCCAGAAGCGTCAGACAGCCGTAGTCGCTGTGGGTGGCGATGCCGAAATCCCGTTCGCCCGCATCCGCTGGCCGCTGCGGGTAGA
Source organism: Rhodobacter sp. (assembly GCA_030065095.1). Classification (GTDB taxonomy): domain Bacteria; phylum Pseudomonadota; class Alphaproteobacteria; order Rhodobacterales; family Rhodobacteraceae; genus JASJCA01. Next base: position 11,246 of record JASJDP010000022.1, on the reverse strand, counting down.
AGTTGCCGCGGAGCAGCGCCATTGGCCGGTCGAACTTGTCGTCGAAATAGTCCCGCGGCTCGCCGATGGCCCCCGCAATGCCGCGCAACAGGTCAAGCGCAACGGCGCAGGCCCTGGCATAGTATCCGCGGACGGTATCCCGAAATCCCGGCGGCGCATCCGGCCAGCGGTTCGGCGCATAGTATTTCATGCCCGCGCGCGGATCGCCCGGTGGCAGTTCGAAACCGCAGTCGAACACCTGCTTGTAATCGGGGTTGGCATCCGGATCGACCTGTTCCGATCCAGGGCCGCCCCAGCCGCGGTTCGATCCCGTCGCTCCCATGTCGATCCGCGCCTTCTGAGCCGCGGGCAGGTGAAAGAAGGCCCGGTAGGCCGCGATCAGCTCGGACACCTCGTCCGCAGTGATCGCGGTGTTGTACACGGTCATGAACCCCACCTCGTGCGCCGCGGCGCGCACGGCCTCGGCGGCGCTGGGATGGCCGGGATGGGTGGGATCGGTCAGCGCCTGGGTGTCGATACGCGGGATCATGGGCCTACCTCGTTTTGCGCGCCGCAAGCTTGCGGCCGGAGGCCCGGGCCGGCAAGTGACAAAGCGCCCCCTTTTCGTCTGTTCGCGAAGCGTCTAGGCGGGACCGGAACGAAAAACGCTGGGGAAGGTCATGGTTGACAGACGCAAACTTGCCGCCGGGAACTGGAAGATGAACGGCCTCGGTGCCGAACTGGCCGAGATCGACGCACTGGCCGCGGCCCACAAGGATCCAAGCTGCGACATCCTGATCTGTCCTCCGGCGACACTGATTGAACGCATGGTTCGCCGGGCGGACGGTTCGGCGATCTCGGTTGGCGGCCAGGATTGCCATCCGGCGACATCCGGTGCGCATACCGGCGATATTTCGGCGGCCATGCTGGCGGATGCGGGGGCGGATCACGTGATCCTCGGGCATTCCGAGCGGCGGACGGACCATGGCGAAACCGATGCCGGGGTGCGGGTCAAGGCCGAGGCGGCGATTGCCGCGGGGCTGGTGGCGATTGTTTGCGTGGGCGAGACGCTGGGCGAGCGCGAGGCGGGCGAGACTCTGGCCGTGGTCGGACGGCAGGTCGCCGGCTCGGTCCCGGACGGGGCCACCGGGGCGAGCTTGGTTCTGGCCTACGAGCCGGTCTGGGCGATCGGCACCGGAAAGGTGCCGACGATGGACCAGATCGCCGAAGTACATGATTTCATCCGCAGCGCATTGGCCGAACGGGTGGGCGAGGCCGAGGCGGGCGCAGTGCGGCTGCTTTACGGCGGGTCGGTGAAGCCGGGGAATGCGGATGAGATCTTTGCGGTGTCGAATGTCGATGGTGCGCTGGTGGGTGGGGCATCGCTGAAGGCGGCGGATTTAGGCGGGATCATCGCGGCGCTCGAGCGCGCGGCCGGGTAAACGGCACGCTGCGCGACGGCGGGACGGGGCTTGGCGGAACCGCGTTCTGCCGGTTCTGGCGTGGAGCGGTCATTCGCAACCAGTCTTCAGGCGCGGAATCAAGGCCGTAGGCCGCCGCGCCATCGCCGACCCGCCCCAGAGGGGAGGCGATATTGCTGACGGTGCGTATCGGATTGAGGTCGTTCGGACCTTGCTTGGATAAATCGAGCCGTTCAAAGGTCCGGGTCGCCTCCCCGCGGGTCGTCGATGGCGCGGCTTAGCGCTCAATAGGCAAACGTCCGCTCCAGGCCAAAACCGACCTCGCAAGTCATTCACTGTGCATCGCGCTCTTGGCACCGTCTGTAACGTCGTAGTCATAAAGCCAGGCAAATCGGCGCAGCGCGGCCCCCGGTGCAATGGCGCCGCCGACCCGCAGCGCGGCATGGGCCAGCCCGCGCACCGCCGGGTTGCGCAGATGGTAATTCCGCGCATTGGCGTTGGCGGCCTCGATCACCCGGACAACGCGGTCGCGGCGCCTTGCCTGATAGAGCGCGAGCGCATCGGGTGGAGGGCGATGGGCGAGGCAATCCGCAAGCACCCACGCGTCCTCCAGCGCCATGTTTGCGCCCTGCGCCAAAAACGGCAGCGTCGGATGGGCCGCATCGCCCAGGATCGCCTTGCTGTCAGAGTGCCATCGCGCGGCCACGGGATGCCGGAACAGCCCCCAAAGGTTGGCTTTGGTCACCCTGTCAAGCCAGCCGCGCACCTCCGGCGCGAACCCGGCGAAGGCGGCGCGCAGGTTGGCGGGGTCGTCTTCATGGTTCCACCCCTCGGCCGTCCATTCGCTGCGCTCTTCCACCGCCACGATGTTGCGCAGCCCGCCGGCCAGGGGGTAGGTCACCAGATGCCGCCCCGGCCCCATGTAAACATGGGCCTCGGGCGGGGCGCCGCGGTCTTCGATGAGCGCGCGCCAGGCCACCTGACCGGTGAAAAACGGCTCGGCGGCCCCGTTCAACTCGGAGCGCATCCAAGAATGCACACCGTCGGCGCCGAGAACGATCCCGCCGCTGCGCCCGTCGCCCCCGGTTATGTGCCGGGACAGCGAAATCTCCACCCCTGCCTCGCGCGCGGCCGCCTCGAGAATTCCGATCAGCCGGGCGCGGTGGATCAGCACGAAGGGATGCGGGCCGGTGTTGTGCCGGGACAGATCGAGCCGCAGAACGGTCTGCCCGGCCCGGAAGTCGCGCAGCTCGACCGCATGGCTGACGATCCCGGCCTCGCGAAGCGCGTCGCCCTGCCCCAGCGCCGCCAGAACCGCCGCGCCATTGGGTGAAATCTGAAGCCCGGCGCCGACCTCGGAGATCTCAGGCGCCCGTTCCAGGACCTGCACCTTCGCGCCACGTTGCGCCAATGCAGTAGCCACGGCCAATCCAGCCACTCCGCCGCCGATCACGTCGACCGGAAGGCCCATCAGCATCGCCGGCCCGAAACGCAAACGGCACCGGGGCGAAAACGCCGCGGTGCCGCAAAACCCTGCGACAGACGCATCCTAGTCGTCGCGATGCACCTTTTCGCGCCGCTCGTGCCGCTCCTGCGCTTCAAGGCTCATCGTCGCGATGGGGCGCGCATCGAGCCGTTTCAGCGAAATCGGCTCTCCGGTCACTTCGCAATATCCGTACTCGCCATTCTCGATCCGGCGCAGGGCCGCTTCGATCTTCGAGACCAGCTTGCGCTGGCGGTCGCGGGTGCGCAGTTCCAGCGCGCGGTCGGTCTCTTCGCTGGCGCGGTCGGCGATATCCGGCACGGCGCGGGCGCTGTCCTGCAGCCCCTCGATCGTGTGCTTCGATTCGTCTAACAGGTCGTTTTTCCAGGCGATCAGCTTGCGACGAAAATATTCGAGCTGACGCTCGTTCATGAAAGGTTCGTCTTCGGCTGGCCGGTAGTCTTCAGGCAGGAAAGTCTCGGCTTTCATTCCCGGTTCCTTATATTCGCCAGACAGGTCGAAATCGTTGTTCACCGTCATCCGGCTCCCTCCACATTGGGGAGCATCTAGCGCAAGCAAAGGGGGTTGTCACGCCCCGAAAGCATGCGCTTGCAGGTTTATCGCAGGATCGCTATGGAAACGTGAATACCCCCCCGCAGGACGCTGATTTCCGATATGAAATTCACTGGTACAGAAAGCTATGTCGCGACCGAGGACTTGACGGTCGCGGTCAATGCCGCCGTCACGCTGGAGCGCCCCCTGCTGGTCAAGGGGGAACCGGGGACCGGCAAGACGGAACTGGCCCGGCAGGTGGCCGGCAGCCTGGGGCTGCCGATCATCGAATGGCACATCAAGTCGACGACCAAGGCGCAGCAGGGGCTTTACGAATACGACGCGGTGTCGCGTCTGCGCGACAGCCAACTGGGCGAGGAACGCGTGCACGATGTGGCCAACTACATCAAGCGCGGCAAGCTGTGGCAGGCATTCACGGCGGACGGCAAGGTGGTTCTGCTGATCGACGAGGTCGACAAGGCCGATATCGAGTTCCCCAACGACCTGCTGCAGGAACTCGACCGGATGGAATTCCACGTCTACGAGACCGGCGAAACGGTTGTGGCGAAACACCGCCCCATCGTGATCATCACCTCGAACAACGAAAAAGAGCTGCCGGATGCGTTTCTGCGGCGCTGCTTTTTCCACTACATCCGCTTCCCGGACATTGAGACCATGAAACGAATCGTCGAAGTGCATCATCCCGGCATCAAGGAGGCGCTGCTGACGACCGCCCTGACGCAGTTCTACGAGGTGCGCGAGATGGGCGGGCTGAAGAAGAAGCCCTCGACGTCCGAGGTGCTGGATTGGCTGAAGCTGTTGCTGGCCGAGGATCTGACGTCCGAGGATCTGCGGCGCGACGGATCGAATGCGCTGCCGAAACTGCACGGCGCGCTGCTGAAGAACGAGCAGGACGTGCATATGTTCGAACGGCTGGCGTTCATGGCGCGCGGCGGGCGGTGACGTTCGCGCAAGGCGTGCAATCCTCGCCGGAATTTCCTTGCCGATGCCAAATTTCTGCCCCCCGATTTGATTGGACTGCCGCCAAGAGCGGTGCAATTTATATCAGATGGCCGGGGCCGGTGACGGAGCCGCCACATTTGGAGGCAGGGGCGTGATTACGATTCGCAAGATTCGGGAAACAGACCGCGCGGACTGGGCGCGATTGTGGACGGCTTACCTGCGATTCTACGAAACTTCCGTGTCGCCAGAGGTTTACGAGACGTCTTTTAAGCGGCTTCTGGGCAACGATTGCCATGATTTTGCCGGATTTCTGGCGGAATTCGATGGCAGGCCCTGCGGGCTCGTCCATTATCTTTTCCACAGGCATATGTGGAAGATCGAGAACGTGTGTTACCTGCAGGATCTTTACGCCGATCCCGACATGCGCGGGCAAGGCGTCGGGCGCAAGCTGATCGAAGCCGTCTATGAAGCGGCCGATGCGGCGGGCTGCCCGTCGGTCTATTGGCTGACGCAGGATTTCAACGTCGAGGCACGGCAACTTTACGACCGTATCGGTACTCTCACCCCGTTCATAAGGTACAACCGGGCCTGATATGCACCGTCTCCTCTTGCTTCTGGCAGGCCTCGGCCTGGCCGCCTGTTCCACCCCGCCGGCGCCGGACACCGCGCGATTGGTGAGCCTGCCGGTGGCGATGCCGCCGATGAAGACCTTCGCCGGCAGCCGCACGGCGCCCCCGGGACGGTCGAACCCGGCGATCGCACGGGATTTCCTGGACTTGAGCTTCGAGCTGGAAAGCGGCCGCAAGCTGCCGGTTCTGACCCGGTTCGAGGAGCCGGTCAGCGTGCGCGTGACCGGCCAGGTGCCTGCCAGCCTCTATCCCGATCTCGACCGGCTTTTGCGGCGGCTGCGGCGCGAGGCCGGGATTTCGATCGTGCGGGTGCCGCCGGAGCGGGATGCCGCGATCACCATCGAGGTACTGCCGCGGTCCGAGCTGCAACGCTATGTCCCGCAGGCCGCCTGCTTCGTCGTGCCGCGGCTGTCGAGCTGGGCCGAATTCAAGCGCAACCGGCGCAGCGCCGCCGTCGACTGGACGACGCTGACCGAGCGCAAGCGCATGGCGATCTTCCTGCCCGGCGACGTCAGTCCGCAGGAGACCCGGGACTGTCTGCACGAGGAACTGGCGCAGGCGCTGGGGCCTTTGAACGACCTTTACCGGCTGGGCGACAGCGTCTTCAACGACGACAACTTCCACACCGTTCTGACCGGCTTCGACATGCTGATCCTGCGCGCCTATTATCATCCCGCGCTGCAGTCCGGCATGACGCGCGAACAGGTGGCCGCCCGTCTGCCCGGCATACTGGCGCAACTGAACCCCGGCGGCCAGCGTGCGCCGCGCAGCCTGGCCCAGAGCACGCCGCGTGCCTGGATCAACGCCATCGAAGAGGCGCTCGGGCCTCGCACGTCGCCGGCGCGCCGGCAATCGGCCGCGCAGAGCGCAGTGCGGATCGCGCAAGAGCAGGGCTGGGCCGACAACCGCATGGCCTTCAGCCTGTTCGCCCTGGGCCGGCTGTCGCTGGCCGGAGAGGCCGATATCGCGCTGGCCTCGTTCCTGCAGGCCGGCACGATCTACAACGCCCGTCCCGAGACACGGCTGCAGGGCGCGCATGTGGCCATGCAACTGGCGGCCTTCGCCCTGTCGTCGGGCCAGACCAAGGCGGCGATCGCGCTGGTTGACGAAAACATCGGACCCGTCGCCGAGGCCGAGAACGCCGCCCTTCTGGCGACGCTGCTGATGATCAAGGCAGAGGCGCTGGAGGTCGAAGGCCGCGCATCCGAGGCGCGCGCGGTGCGGCTCGACAGTCTGGGCTGGGCGCGCTATGGCTTCGGCTCGGATCAAGCGGTGCGTCTGCGCGTGTCGGAAATCGCCGCACTGAGTTCAAGGCTGAAAAGGGCTAGACCTTCATGATCGTCATCGTATCCGCCATCGCAGGGATCGTGTGGGGCGGATACCAGGCGAAACGGCGCGGCGGCAATCGCAAGGACATGGCGCAATACGCCGCCGGTTACGGGATCGCCTTTACCCTTCTTGGGCTGGTCGCGACCGTCGTTCTGGAACGGATGCTGGTCTGATGTTCCTGCCGTTCTTCCAGAATCTCCGCGAGGGCGGCGTGCCGGTGTCGTTGCGCGAATACCTCGGGTTTCTGGAGGGCATGGGCGCGGGGCTGGTGACCTACGATGTCGAGGGGTTCTATTACCTCGCCCGCGTCGCGATGGTGAAGGATGAGCGCAACCTCGACAAGTTCGACCGCGCCTTTGCCAAGTCCTTCGAAGGCTTGGAAAACATCTCGCTGGAGGCCATCACCGAGGCGGTCGACATTCCGGCAGACTGGCTGGAAAAGCTTGCCGAAAAGCACCTGAGCGACGAGGAAAAGGCCGAGATCGAGGCGCTTGGCGGGTTCGACAAGCTGATGGAGACCTTGAAGGAGCGGCTGAAGGAACAGCAGGGCCGGCATCAGGGCGGCAACAAGTGGATCGGGACGGCCGGAACCTCGCCCTTCGGCGCCTATGGCTACAACCCCGAGGGCGTGCGCATCGGGCAGGATGAAAGCCGCCACCAGCGCGCGGTCAAGGTCTGGGACAAGCGCGAATTCCGCGATTTCGACGACACCGTCGAGATCGGCACGCGCAACATCAAGGTGGCCCTGAAACGGCTGCGGAAATGGGCCCGCGACGGGGCGGATGAGGAACTCGACCTGAACGGCACCATCCGGGCGACGGCGGAACACGGCTATCTCGATGTCCAGACCCGGCCCGAGCGGCGCAATGCGGTGAAGGTTCTGCTGTTTCTGGACGTGGGCGGCTCGATGGACCCGCATATCAAGGTGGTCGAGGAACTGTTCAGCGCGGCGCGGGCCGAGTTCAAGCACCTTGAATACTATTATTTCCACAACTGCCTTTACGACGGTGTCTGGCGCGACAACCGGCGCCGCTGGAACGCGCAAACCCCGACCTGGGACGTGCTGCGGACCTACGGCCCGGACTACAAGTGCATCTTCGTGGGCGATGCGAGCATGTCGCCCTACGAGGTCGCTCTGCCGGGCGGCGCCAACGAGCACTGGAACGCCGAAGCCGGGCAGGTCTGGCTGGAACGCGCGCGGGATCAATGGCCCGGCTGCCTGTGGATCAATCCGCTGGCCGAGCGCTACTGGCAGTACACGCAGTCGGTCGCGATGATTCAGGAGATTTTCGGACCGGACCGCATGGTGCCGATGACGCTGGAGGGGATCGAGCGGGGCATGAAGCTGCTTGGCCGTTAGCGCAGGGGCGGAGCCAACGGTGACCGCTGGCCTGGAGCGGGCGCTGCATTTCCCTTGAGGAGTTGCGCTATCGCCGACCCGCGGGGAGGCGACCCGGACCTCTGAACGGCTCGATTTATCCCGGCAAAGTCCGAACGACCTGAATGCGATACGCACCGTCGGCAAAATCGCCTCCCCTTCGGCGCGGGTCGGCGATGGCGCGGCGGCCTACGGCCTTGATTCCGCGCCTGAAGACGGGTGGCGAAGGTCTGGTCCAGGCCAAAAGCCGCGACTCCCCAAAAGCACAGGCCGGTATGCCCCGGCGCGGCGCAACCCTTGCGATCATCAAGCCGGTTGCGTGGGTATGGGACAAAGGCTAGGCTCGCCGCGTTCAGTTCAGTGTTTCGCATATCCTCGACTTTCAGCCACTCTATTGGAGCAGCCAATGGCAACAATTCCCGTTACCCCACCGACATTCCCCGCTACCCTGATCAACGAGCCGGCGCAGGCGAACCCGCCGGCGCCGACAACGGCGCTCGGCCCGATCGAGGCCCTGGTCGGGACCTGGACGAACAAGGACCTCGCCAACGGCAAGGGCGGCCAGGCATCGCCATATTCGTACAATGTCATGCCCTTGCCGCAGGTCGACGCCAGTTCTCCGCAGGGCTATATCCTGAAAAACTTCTCGTATTACGAAGAGATCACCTTTTCGCCGATCCACGGAACCGCACCCAATCGCGGCGGCACCGGCACGCAGGTCGCAAATACGCTGTTTTATGAACAGCGCGTCTATTTCGCGGAAGGCCCCGACAAGGACAAGCTGGTGCACGCCGAAAACGGCTCGTGGCTGTTTCTGAGCGACCGCAAGCAGCATGTGGGCCCCTATGGCGCGACCGACGAACCCAACAGCACCCCGCCGACCCAGCCCTTCGATCTGGTCAAGCAGATCTCGGTGCCGCACGGCAACTCGATCCTGGCGGGCGGCAGCGCCGGAACAGCCAGCGGCGCACCCACGATTCCCGCAGCCGACATACTGCCGTCGGGCGTCGACACGAGCCCCTACACGACGCAGTCGGTGGGAAATCCCAACCTGGCGCTGACCGCCAACCCAAACCAGGCCCTGACCGACGCGTTGGGGGCGGCTCCGGTGCAGAGCTACATGACCCTGCAGGTCGACAGCGCGCATGCGGGCTATGAGGTGACGAACATTCCGTTCGAGGAAAAGCACGCCAACGTCACCCGGTATTATGCGACCTACTGGCTGGAATCGCTGAACAGCTCCGGCGATTTTACCCAGCTGCAGTACAGCCAGACGATGCTGATGACCTTGATGATCAACGGCCAGCCGGTGAGCTTTCCGCACGTGACGGCGAACACGCTGACCAAGATCTAGCCCGCAGTCGCGGCGCCTGCACGCGGCCCGCGACGAACGCGCCCGTGCCAGGCGCGTTGCCGCGGTCACGTCGGGTTGGGTTCACGAGGACCCCGAAGACAGGATGCGGGCTCTTGCAAGGGCACGTCCTGCTGGTCGATGCTGGTGGCGAGGGAGCCCGCACCATGGCCGCACCGCCTGTCTACGAAATCGACCCGACCCGGTTCCATGCCAACCCGTATCCCGACCTGCAGCGAATGCGCGCAGAGACGCCGATTGCCTTCGTGCCGCAGCTTGGTGCGATTCTCATCACCCGGCGCAACGACATCTTCACGCAGGAAAAGCGCGTCGCGACATTCTCCAGCCACCAGCCCGGCGGCCTGATGACAGTGCTGATGGGCGAGAACATGATGCGAAAGGACGGCGAAGCGCATGCCCGGGAACGCAAGGCCACCTTCCCGGCGTTTTCGCCGCGTACGGTGCGCGAGGTCTGGACGGCCGCGTTCCGGGCCGCGGCCGCCCAGGTGCTGGACGATCTTGCCCGGCTTGGCCGTTGCGATCTGGTGGCGGATTACGCGATGCCGGTCTCGGGCGAGGCGCTGAAGGCGATCACCGGGCTGACCAACATGCACTGGCGCGAGATGGACCGGGTCAGCCAGGGCATGATCGACGGCATCGCCAACTATGCGGGCGATCCGGGCATCGAGGCGGTGTGCCACGACTGCACCGCCTCGGTCGATGCGCATATCGATGCGCGGCTGGCCGAATTGAACGGGCGCCCGGATACATCGCTGCTGTCGGTGCAGATGAAGGCCGGGCTGCCGATGACATCGGTACGGGCCAATATCAAACTGGCGATCTCGGGCGGGCAGAACGAACCGCGCGATGCGATTGCGGGGACTGCCTGGGCGCTGTTGACCCATCCCGGACAACGGGCGCAGATCCATGAGGGCCGCGCCACCTGGCGCGATGCCTTCGAGGAATACGCCCGCTGGATTTCGCCCATCGGCATGTCGCCCAGACGGGTGGCGCGTGCCGACCGGGTGAACGGCTTCGATTTCGAGCCGGAGTCGCGGGTGTTCTTCATGTTCGGCTCGGGCAACCGGGACGAGGCCGTGTTCGACCGCCCGGACGTCTTCGACGTGACGCGGGATTGTTCGGCCTCGCTGGCCTTCGGCGCGGGGCCGCATTTCTGCGCGGGCGCGGCGGCCAGCCGGGCGCTGATCGCCGAGGTGGCGCTGCCGATGCTATTTCAGCGGCTGTCGGGATTGCGTCTGGCGGGCGACGTGCCCTTTGCCGGGTGGGCGTTCCGGGGGCCTTTGAAAGTGCCCGTGACGTGGGACGCATGAAGATCGGGGGATATGAAATCGCGCCGCTGACGCCGGACCGGTGGGCGGATTTCGAGACGGTGCTGGGCCGCGGCGGTATCAGCGGATGCTGGTGCATGTACTGGCTGACTGCGACCGGCAGGGAATTCGAAGAAGGCCGCAGGGGCGGTTCGACCGGGGCCAACAAGGCGGCGTTCCAAAAGATCGTGCGTGGCGGCGCTCCGGGTCTTCTGGCCTATGACGGCGCCACACCGGTCGCTTGGGTGCGGGTGATGCCGCGGATGGATCACCCTGGACTTCGGCGGTCGCGCCTTTACGGCACGGCCGAGGACATTGCCGGGATCTGGTCGCTGTCCTGCTTCGTGATCCGGCGGGACTGGCGCGGACGCGGGCTGAGCGGCGTTTTGATCCGGGCCGCCATTGCGCACGCCCGGGACAACGGCGCCCTGACGCTTGAAGCCTATCCCAACGACACTGTCGAACCTTCCTCTCCAATGGCGCTCTATCGTGGCCGTGCCTCGACCTTCCGGCGGCTGGGGTTTGTAGAGGTGCGGAGAAAGGCCCCGCAGAAGCCGATGATGCGCTTCAGATTGTGATGGGGCGGAAGCCACCGGTGTGAAGACCGCTTCGACCGCTTTTGACTTGGAGCGGGCGTCGCTGATTAAGCGTATAGCCGCGTCATCGCCGACCCGCGGGGAGGCGACCCGCACCTCTGAACAGCTCGTTTTATCCCAGCAAAGTCCGAACGACCTCAAACCGATATGTGACGCCAGAAAATCGCCTCCCCTTCGGGGCGGGTCGGCGATGGCGCGGCGGCCTTCGGCCTTGATTCCGCGCCTGAAGACTGGTTG
>JASJDP010000021.1 GCA_030065095.1 Rhodobacter sp. | reverse complement strand
TGAAGTCGTTCGGACTTTGCCGGGATAAATCGAGCCGTCCATAAGTCCGGGTCGCCTCCCCGCGGGTCGGCGATGGCACGGCTTCTCAGATTCCGGTCAACGCCCGTTCCAGGCCAAAACCGGCCCAGAGCGGCCCCGATTGCGGATCCTAGGTGCCGCAGAAGGTCTGCCGGACCTCCTGGCCCGGTTCCGGCGGTCGCGTGAAACGAACCCCTTCGCCGGACGGGTCGTCCCATGGTCTGACCAGGGCGCCCATGAGCGCCCGAAACGGTCCGAAGTCGCCTGCAACCGCGGCGGAAATCGCCTCTTCCACGCGGTGGTTGCGGGGGATGACAGCCGGGTTGGCGCGCCGCATGGTCTCGATCCGCACGGCCTCGTCCGCCGTCTCGCGACCCATCCGCGCGCGCCAGTCCGCAGCCCAGGCATCGAAGCCGTCCGGATCGGCGAACCGGCCGCGCGCGCTGCCGTCCGCCAGCCCCCGGAAGGTGTTGGTGAAGTCCGCGCCAAGCGCGGACATGCGCGACAGTAGCGTCTCGATCAGCTGGGCGTCCCCCGGCTCGGCCGTGGTCAGGCCAAGCTTGGGGCGGAACACGGCCAGCCAAGCCTCCGAATACAAGCCGGGGAACCGGTGCACGGCCTCCGTCGCCATCTCGATGGCCCGGTCCTGGTCCTCGTCGATCAGCGGCAGCAATGCGGTCGCAAGCTGTGCAAGGTTCCAAACCGCGATTTCGGGTTGACGGGCATAGGCATAGCGGCCGAACTGATCGATCGAGCTATAGACCGTCTCGGGGTGATAGCGGTCCATGAAGGCGCAGGGGCCATAGTCGATCGTCTCGCCGGCGATATGGGTGTTGTCCGTGTTCATCACCCCGTGGATGAACCCAACGCCCATCCATTGCGCCACCAACCGGGCCTGGGCCGCGATTACCCGCTCCAGCATCTCCAGCGCGGTTCCGGCATCGGGATAGTGACGCGCAATCACGTGATCGGTCAGCTCTTTCAGCGCGTCTTTGTCCTGCCGCGCCGCGAAATACTGAAATGTCCCGACGCGGATATGGCTGGATGCGACCCGCGTCAGCACGGCACCGGGCAGGGGCGTCTCGCGCAGCACGGTTTCGCCCGTGGCCACCGCGGCCAGCGCCCGGGTGGTCGGGATGCCAAGCGCATGCATCGCCTCGCTGACGATGTACTCGCGGATCACCGGCCCCAGCCAGGCGCGCCCGTCGCCCATCCGGCTGAATGGCGTCCGGCCCGAACCCTTCAGTTGAATGTCGTGCCGTAACCCATTGGCGGAAATGACCTCACCCAGCAAAATCGCCCGCCCGTCGCCGAGCTGTGGCGACCATCCTCCGAACTGGTGTCCGGCATAGGCCTGTGCCAGCGGGTCGGCGCCGGGAGGCACCATGTTTCCGGCCAGCACCTGCACACCTGCGGGGGATTTCAGCGCATCCGCATCAAGGCCCAGGTCCCGCGCCAGCGCGTCATTGAGCGCAATCAGGGCAGGTTCGGCCACCGGCGTCGGATCGAGCCGGGCATAAAACCGCTCGGGCAATTCCGCATAGCTGTTGTCGAATGGAATCTGGATCGTCATCGCGCACCTCTTAGCCAGAGGTAGGCCTGTCGGCCCGGTAATGCCAGCCCTTGCCGGGACTGCCACAGGATTTAGGATTGAGCGCGATCGGACAGGCGTCTGAAATTCTCCTGAAAACAATTCATTGCAAGAAAATCCCGAGAAAGTCAGCGGTCGGCGTGCCAGGTCATCAGGTGATATCCGTCGCGCAGCCGGAAGCCGCAGCGCTCGTAAAGCGCCCGAGCCCGCGGATTTTCAGCGCCCACTTCCAGGTGCAGTGCCTTGACGCCCGACTCCGCCAACTGCTTTTGCATCGCGTTCAGCACTTCGCTGCCCATGCCGCGCCCGCGTACGTTCGCGCGCATGAAGAATTCGTCGACGAACGCATCCATTCCCCCCATCTCGACGGACCAGCCGAGCGTGATTACGATGTACCCCACCGGGGCCTGGCGCGGTCCGATCAGCCATACCGCGCCATAGGGCGACCCGCTCAGCAGGGGCAGTACCGCGTCCCGGCGCGTGCCGGCGTCCTGAACGATCCCTTCAAAGCTGTGATAGGCTTCGATCAGCGGCAGAAGACGCTCCAGATCGTCTTCGCGGGCGAGGTGCAGGGCGGCGGTCACAGGCGGGCGAGGCGGTCTGTCAGAAGCCGGTAGAATCCATCGGCATCCACGTCGCCGATGAAGAGCGCGTTGGGTTTGCGGTCGGTGACGCCCCACCAGTCGGCCACGGTCATGCCGCGGGTCAGATCGGACCGGGTTTCGATCTCCACGTTGATGTACCGGCCCGAGAAAAGCTCTGGCTTCAAGAGGTAGGCGATCACCGTGGGGTCGTGCAGGGGCGCGCCGGCCGAACCGTATTTCGCGATGTCGAACCGTTCGAAGAAATCCGTCCAGGCCGCGACGGCGTGTCCGACGGGCGTGCCAAGGGCGCGGAAGGCCTCGACCCGGGACCGCGTGGTCAGAGCCTTATGCGTGACGTCGAGCGGCTTCACCGTCAACGATACACCGGATTTAAAAACGATTTCAGCAGCTTCCGGATCGACATAAATGTTAAACTCCGCTGCGGGCGTGATGTTGCCTACTTGAAAATAGGCCCCGCCCATCAGCACGATATCCTGCACCTTTCCGACGATCTCCGGTGCGCGGCTGAACGCCGTTGCGATATTCGTCAGGGGTCCGAGCGGGCAGAGCGTGACGGTGCCGGCCGGTTCTTGCCGCAGGGTGTCGACGATGAAGTCGACGGCGTGTGCGTCCTGCAGCGGCATCTTGGGATCGGGCAGGTCGATGCCGTCAAGCCCGGTCTTGCCATGGACATGCTCGGCCGTCACCAGTGGCCGGGTCAACGGCGCGTCGCAGCCGGCGAAGACGGGAATATCAACTCTGTCCGCCAACTCACAGACAACACGCGCATTTTTCGCGGTCAGCGGCAAAGGTACGTTGCCCGCAACCGCGGTGATGCCCAGGACCTCCAGTTCCGGCGAGGCCAGCGCCAGAAGGATGGCCACGGCATCGTCCTGGCCGGGATCGGTGTCGATGATGATCTTGCGTGTCATGGGCTGGCAGAGTGTGGCTGCCGGCAAGGAAAGTAAAGCCGATCGGGCGGTCGCGACCGTATTGAACACCCGTCGGATCCGGGTGCGGTGGCGCCTAGCCCTTTTCTGCGGCTTTCGCCGCATCCCACAACGCGTCCATCTCGGCCAGATCGCTGTCGTCCGGCTCTTTGCCGCGCGCGGCAAGCTCGGCCTCGATATAGCGGAACCGGCGGGTGAATTTGGCGTTCGCACCGCGCAGCGCCGCTTCGGGATCGACCTGCAGGTGCCGGGCCAGATTGGCCAGGACGAAAAGCAGATCGCCGAATTCCTCTTCGATCTCGGCCTGGCTCAGGCGGCCGCGGGCCTCGGTCAGTTCGCGTGCCTCTTCGGCGATCTTGTCGGTGACATGGCCCGCTTCGGGCCAGTCAAAGCCGACGCGGGCGGCGCGTTTCTGCAGTTTCACGGCCCGCAGCAGGGCGGGCAGGCCGACGGCCACGTCGTCGAGCACGCCGCGGGCGCCCCGGGCCGCGCGTTCGGCGGCCTTCACCGTCTCCCAGTCGCGGGTCTGCTGTTCGGCGGACTTGTCGCGGGGTGCGTCGCCGAACACATGGGGGTGGCGGGCGACCATCTTGTCCGAAATCTTGTCGGCGACGCTGGCGAAGGTGAAAAGCCCGGCCTCTTCGCCCATCTGGGTATGATAGACGGTCTGCAGTAAAAGATCGCCCAGTTCGCCCTCGAGTTCGTCCCAGGCCCGGCGCTCGATGGCGTCGGCGACCTCATAGGCCTCTTCGATCGTGTAGGGCGCGATCGAGGCGAAATCCTGTTCGATGTCCCAGGGGCAGCCCGCCGCTGGATCCCTGAGACGCCGCATGATCTCCAGCAGCCGCGGCAACCCGCCATGCGGGTCATGCACCAGCGCCTCGCCGTCTTTCGCCATTGCCGGGGTTCCGTTTTTCTGTGAACGTCGCGTTCGGTTATCGGCGCATCGCCGGGGGAGAGTCCACATGCCCATTATCAATCGCATCGGCGATTTTGCGTCCGATATGACCGAGTGGCGCCGCTGGATGCACCGCAATCCGGAACTGGGGTTCGACTGCCATGAAACGGCGGCCTTCGTTGCCGGGAAACTGCGCGAGTTCGGGGTCGACGAACTGCATGAAGGCATCGCCAAGACCGGGCTGGTCGCGATCATCAACGGCCAGGGGGACGGGCCGGCCATCGGGCTCAGGGCCGATATGGATGCCCTGCCGATCCAGGAATCCACCGGCGCCGACCACGCCAGCAAGATCCCCGGCAGGATGCATGCCTGCGGCCATGACGGGCACACGACGATGCTCTTGGGGGCGGCGAAATATCTTGCCGAGACGCGCAATTTCAAAGGCCGGGCGGCGCTGATCTTCCAGCCCGCCGAAGAGAGCGGCGGCGGCGGCGAGTTGATGGTGCAGGAGGGCATCATGGACCGCTTCGGCATCGCCCAGGTCTACGGCATCCACAATGCGCCGCAGCATCCGGCGGGTGAATTCTATACCAACGCGGGCGCGCTGATGGCGGCGGTGGACGAGTTCACGGTGACCGTGCAGGGGCAGGGGGGCCACGGCGCCTATCCGCACGAAGCGATCGATCCGGTCGCAGCCGCCGTGGCAATGGTGCAGGCCATCCAGACCGTCGTCAGCCGCAACCACAAGCCGGTGCACGAACTGGTGGTCTCGGTCACGCAGTTTCGTGCGGGCACCGCAAACAACGTGATCCCCGATACGGCTGTGTTCTCGGGCACGATCCGCACCTTCGATGCGAACACGCGCGATATGGTGTTCCGCCGGATCGGCGAGATCGTCGAGGGTCATGCTCCGGCGTTCAACGTGACCGCCAGGCTGGACTTCGACGAGGGCTATCCGGCGACCGTGAACAATCCGGAGAACGCCGCCTTCGCGGCGGGTGTGGCGGCCGAGATCGTCGGTGAAGCCGCCGTGGATGCGGATCACGAACAGGAAATGGGGGCAGAGGATTTCAGCTATATGCTCCAGGCCCGCCCCGGAGCCTACCTGTTCCTGGGTCAGGGCGACACGGCGGTCTGCCACCACCCCGCTTACGATTTCAACGACGAGATCGCGCCTATCGGCGCCTCGTTCTTCGCCCGGCTGGTCGAGCGGGCGCAGCCGGTGGAGTGACGCCGTGAGGCTTGCAGGGATCACGAATTTTCGCCGAAAATTCGTTGCCTGCGCAGAGAGCTAGGGAGAGCTGGCATGGCTCTGGAAGACGCGAAGAGACAGGTCGACACCGCGATCACCCGGCAGAGCCTCAGGGGGCTGTCGAACGAGAACACCTTTGGCGGCATCACCTCGTTTCTGCGCCGCCGCTACACCAAGGACCTGACCGGGGTCGACATCGCGGTGACAGGGGTACCGTTCGACCAGGCGGTGACCAACCGGCCCGGCACCCGGCTGGGGCCGCGCGCGATCCGCGAGGCGAGCACGTTGCAGGCCCCCGATGCGCCTTATGGCTGGGGCTTCGATGCGATCAGCGACTTCGCCATCGCGGATTACGGCGACATGGCGTTTGACTACGCAGTGATGGCCGATGCACCCGCCGCGATCGAGGCGCATGTCGGCGGCATCCTCGATCAGGGGGCGGCCTGCCTCGCCCTGGGCGGCGACCACTCGATCTCGCTGCCGATCCTGCGGGCGCATGCCGCGCGACACGGGCCCCTGGCGCTGTTGCAGTTCGACGCCCATACCGACACCTGGGCCGATGACGATCCGGCCCGCGTGGATCACGGCACGATGTTCTACAAGGCGGTGAAAGAAGGGCTGATCGACGTCGAGCGGTCGGTCCAGGTCGGCATCCGCACCGACAATCCCGACACGCTGGGGATTTCGATCATCGACGCGCGCAAGGTGCACGAGGCGGGGCCGGCTGCCACCGCTGCGAAGATCCGGTCGATCCTGGGGGACGCCAAGGTCTATCTCAGCTTCGACATCGACGCACTCGATCCCGCCTTCGCGCCCGGCACCGGCACACCGGTCTGGGGCGGGCTGGCAAGCTGGCAGGCCGCCGCGATCCTGCGGGATCTTGCCGGGATCGGCATGGTCGGCGGCGACGTGGTCGAGGTGTCGCCGCCCTTCGACACCACCGGAGCGACGGCGGTGGCGGCCGCGCATGTGGCCGTCGAGCTGATCTGTCTGTGGTGCTGGACCCGGCGGTGAGCCCCGGGCCGCTTCGAAGCGGCTTTCTTCCGCGGGCGTTCAGGCTAGGTGTGCCGGTATGAAACTTGTCTTGATCCTTGCAGTTCTGGGTCTCGCGGGGCTGGCCTATATCCGCCTGGCCCCCAGCGATCCGGTCCGCTGGCACATCGATCCAAGGACGGCCGCCGATCCGGGGCAGCGCGGTGTTCTTGTCCGTCATGACGTGCCGCTGCCGCCGTCCGCGGCGCTGGCGCGTTTCGACGGCATCGTGCGCAGCACGCCGCGGACGCGGGTTCTGGCCGGCACGCCGGAGGACGGGCAGATCACCTATGTCGTGCGCAGCAAGTGGCTCGGCTTTCCCGACTACGTCACGGTCCGGGCGGTCGAAACGGACGGCGCCGCCGCGCTCGTTATCCTGTCGCGGCTGCGCTTCGGACTGTCCGATCTTGGGGTGAACCGGGCCCGCCTAGACGGTTGGCTGGATGCGCTTGACGCGGTCCAGCAGTGACACGCCCGGACAGCCGTCCTGCGTCTTGCGCCAGATCGCCATCCGGTTCGACGAGGTCATCTCGCAGCGCGCCATCCAGGTCTGGCAACTGGCGGTGATGCAGATCACATCGCCCACCTCGACCCGCTCGCCATAGGAATCGGTACAGTAATACTCGACCCCGGGAAGCGGCGGATAAAGCTCTGCCAGGGATTTGGGT
This sequence comes from Rhodobacter sp., assembly GCA_030065095.1. Taxonomy (GTDB): domain Bacteria; phylum Pseudomonadota; class Alphaproteobacteria; order Rhodobacterales; family Rhodobacteraceae; genus JASJCA01. The sequence continues at coordinate 57,120 of JASJDP010000021.1, read as the reverse complement.
TTGACCTGCCCTTCCTGGGCGAAGGCCCAGACCGGAACCAGCAGCGCAAGCAAGACCAGACGCATCATCCTTCCAATATAGGACATTGTCACAAAACTGCTACCCTTGACCCACACGGCAGCTTTGCGTCACAGAGTCCCGCATGGTTCCCTTGGAGAAACTCGCCCAGATCACCGAGCGTTTCGAGTTCCTCGAGGCGTCGATGGCCGCAGGCAGCGGCGATATCGCCGCGCTCGGCAAGGAATACAGCGACCTGCGCCCCGTGGTGGCAGAGATCGCCGAATACCGCCGGCTGCTCGACGACATCGCCGAGGCCGAGGCGATGCTGGACGATCCCGAGATGGCGGAGCTGGCCCAGGACGAACTGCCCGGTCTGAAGGACCGTCTGCCGGAGGTCGAGCAATCCCTGCGCATCGCGCTGTTGCCGAAGGACGCGGCCGACGCGGGCTCTGCCATTCTGGAAATCCGCCCCGGCACCGGCGGCGAAGAGGCGGCGCTCTTTGCGGGCGATCTGCTGAGGATGTATCAGCGCTATGCAGAGACCCGTGGCTGGCGGTTCGAGATCATCGAAGAGGCGCAGACGGAACTGGGCGGCGTCAAGGAGGTCGTGGCCAATGTGCAGGGGCAGGGGGTCTTTGCCCGGCTCAAGTACGAATCCGGCGTGCACCGCGTGCAACGCGTGCCGACCACCGAATCCGGCGGGCGGATTCACACCTCTGCCGCGACCGTCGCCGTTCTGCCGGAGGCGCAGGAGGTCGATATCCAGATCGATGCGGGCGATCTGCGGATCGACACGATGCGGGCCAGCGGCGCCGGTGGCCAGCACGTCAACGTCACCGACTCGGCAGTGCGGATCACCCATCTGCCGACCGGCCTCGTGGTGACCAGTTCCGAGAAATCGCAGCACCGCAACCGTGAGATCGCAATGCAGGTGCTGCGCGCCCGGCTCTACGATATCGAGCGGCAACGGGCCGACGCCGAACGGTCCGCCGACCGCAAGGCCCAGGTTGGATCCGGCGACCGCAGCGAGCGCATCCGCACCTATAACTTTCCGCAAGGCCGGATGACCGATCACCGCATCAACCTGACGCTCTACAAGCTCGACCAGGTGATGCAGGGCGATATCGACGAGGTGATCGACGCGCTGATCGCCGACGACCAGGCCTCGATGCTGGCCGAGATCGAGGCGTGATCGTGTCCAAGGCGTTGGCGGAGGCCAGGGACAGCCTGCGCACGGCCGGTGTGGCCGATCCGGCGGGCGACGTCCGTCGGCTGGCCAGATGGGCCGAGGGCGATGCCGCGCGGTTCGAGGCGGCGATCGCGATGCGCGCGGCCAGGCGGCCGGTGTCGCACATCACCGGCATGCGGGCGTTCTGGAAGCACGACTTCATCGTCACCCCGGATGTCCTCGATCCGCGGCCCGAGACCGAGCTCTTGGTCGAACTCGGCCTCAAGGAGCCCTTTGAGAGGGTGCTCGATCTCGGCACGGGATCCGGCTGTATCCTGATCTCGCTGCTGGCCGAACGGCCCGGGACGCAGGGCGTGGGTACGGACATCTCGGAACGGGCGGTGCTGATCGCCGGCGCCAATGCCGAGCGGGCGGGCGTCGCCGACCGCATCGTGCTGCCGCTGTCGGACTGGTGGCAGGACGTTGGCGGACGGTACGATCTGATCGTGTCGAACCCGCCTTATATCGCCAGAGCCGAGATGGCGGACCTGCAACCGGAGGTCCGGCGCTTCGAGCCCCGGACGGCGCTGACCGATGAGGGAGACGGCCTGGGCGCCTATCGCGCCATCGCCGCGCGGCTTTGCGACCACCTGACCCCGCGCGGCCGCGTTCTTCTCGAAATCGGCGCGACACAGGCCGCCGCCGTTGCGGATCTTCTTGCCGCCGCGGGCCTTGCGGACGTCGCCGTTCACCCCGATCTCGACTGCCGCGACCGCGTTGTTTCCGCGCGGAGTCCCGCCTGAGTCGCCCGAACTGGTGCAAAATCGCCGCTGATTTTCAGGTTCTTTGCCTATTTGGGGTTGTCAGCGTGCGGTGGGCATGTTTACTCAAGGGTACGCGGGCGGCGGGATCGTTATCCACTGTCCCCCTCGCCAATATGCCGAACATCGCCTGATCCGTTTCTTCGATCGCACGCGAACCGCGCGTCCAGAGGGTCAGGCAAAGCCGAACAGCAAGGCTGGGTAAAAAAACCGAAATGAGATCGTCAAAGTCACGTTCGCGGTCAAAGCAGAACCGCAACCGTCCGTCCGGAAATATCGTCAACCGGGTATTCGACAGTTCAGGCCCCGAGGGCAAGGTGCGCGGCACGCCGCAGCAGATCATCGAGAAGTACAACCAGCTGGCGCGCGACGCGCAGCTCAGCGGCGACCGGGTGGCCACCGAGAATTTCCAGCAGCATGCCGAACACTACACCCGCATGCTCGCCGAGGCGCAGCGCGAGATCGAGGCGCGCCGCGAACAACAGGAACAGCAATACCGCGACCGCCAGCAGCAGCAGGCCGAGGCGCGCAGCGAGCGTCAGGACCGCAGCGCGGCCCCGGTCGACCAGGGCGCTGCGCCGCAACCCGATGTCGCGCCGACGCCGACGCCGGTGGGCGGCGATGTGATCGACATGGATGGCGGCGGCGACAGCGGGCTGGTGGAAACCCCCGAGAGCAAGCCGGAAACCAAGCCCAAGCCAGAGCGCAAACCCCGCGCCCGGCGGTCGCGCAAGGCCGAGGCCAATCCGGAGGACACGGCCGCCTCGGGCAGCGCGAAGACGGATGAGGCTGCAAAAGCGAACGATAGCCCGGGGGCTGCAGAAGCGGCCGAATAGCGCCCATCCGTCGCAGTGCGACGCGCGCTCGCATCAATGGCCTTACCGGCCTCGGTGCGTGTCGGTTCGCATGACGCGTCGCGGGATCGGTATGGCGAGAGGAGCGTTCCGCATCCGGCGTTGGAGATGCGTGCCTTGCCGCTCCGGAGGCTGCAATGGACGCTCGGATGCAAACGCCAATGAGCGCGGGGGCAGGGTGAGTTCTTTTTGAACCGCGTTCTACCGGTTTTGGCCTGGAGCGAATAACTGAGAAAGCAGAAAAAGCGACCTATCAATATATCGATAGGATCGCGCCCGCCCTTGGGGGAGGGGGCGGGCGCGATCCGGGCTTTCAGCCCGGGGGAACGGGTGATCGAAGAAAACTCCAAGACCTGTGATGACGTGCAACGTGCGCTCCAAACCACAACCGGCCTTTCGATTCACCTGCAACGCATCGCATGCTATCGCGCCAGCGCCCGCGCGAGTGCGCAGAACCCCTCCAGCGAGACCGTTTCGGCACGTGCCGTTGGGTCGATGCCTGCCTCCTGCAACACCGCAACAATGTTCGGGGCCAACCCTCTCAGTGCCGCCCGCAGCATCTTGCGCCGCTGGTTGAACGCCGCCGCCGTGACCCGTTGCAGAACCTCGGGATCGGCCGGGTATCTCGGTTCCGGCAGAGCCGTCAGATGGATCACGGCAGAGCTGACCTTCGGCGGCGGCGTGAAAGCCTCGGGCGGCAGGTCCATGACAATCTGTGCGTCGGCCCGCCACCGGGCCAGCACCGCCAGCCGCCCATAGGCCTTTGATCCGGGTTCGGCCACGATTCGCTGTGCCACCTCTCGCTGGAACATCAGCGTCAGGCTCTGCCAGAACGGCGGCCAGTCGGACGGGGTCAACCAGCGCACCAGCAATTCGGTGCCCACGTTGTAAGGCAGGTTGGCGACGACACGGACCGGCGGGGTCAGATGGGCCAGCGGATCGATCCGCAAGGCATCGCCCTGCACGACCTGCAGCCGGCCGGGATGGGCTGCCGCGATCTCCTCCAGCGCGGGAAGACAGCGCACATCCTTTTCCACCGCCAGCACCTTTCGCGCGCCCTCGGCCAGCAACCCGCGGGTCAGCCCGCCCGGGCCCGGCCCGATCTCGAGCACGTCGCATGCCGTCAGATCCCCCGCCTGGCGGGCGATCTTTGCGGTCAGGTTCAAATCCAGCAGAAAATTCTGGCCGAGCGACTTCTTCGCCCGCAGCCCGTGTGCCGCGATCACCTCGCGCAGGGGCCGCAGATCGTCGATCGCGCTCACGGCCGGGGCCACGATTTTTCGTCGAAAAATCGTCTCACGCCGACGCCCTGGCGCGCGCCATGCCCCGCGCCAGCCGCAATGCCTCGATCAGGCTTGTGGGATTGGCGACGCCCGTGCCGGCAATGTCGAAGGCTGTGCCGTGATCGGGCGAGGTGCGGATGAACGGCAGTCCCAGCGTCACGTTCACGCCCTTGTCGAAATCGAGCGTCTTGACCGGGATCAGGGCCTGGTCATGGTACATCGCCACCGCCGCGTCATATCGTTCGCGTGCGGCGGCATGGAACATCGTGTCGGCGGGGTGGGGGCCGGTGACCCGCATCCCTTCGGCCCGCAGACGGTCGATCACCGGCGCGATCACCGCCGCGTCCTCGCCGCCCATCGCGCCGCCTTCCCCTGCATGCGGATTGAGTCCCGCCACCGCAATTCGCGGGTCCGGCGTCCCGAAATCCCGGATCAGCCCGGCATGGGTGATCCGCAGCGTCGCTTCCAGCAGGTCGGGCGTCAGCGCCGCCGGCACGGCGGCCAGGGCAATGTGGATCGTCGCCGGCACCACCCGCAACCGGTCCGAGGCCAGCATCATCACGACCCGCTCCACCCCTGCCAGCGCCGCGAGGTATTCGGTATGCCCCGGATGGGCGAATCCGGCGCCGTCGATCAGCGCCTTTTTGTGGATCGGACAGGTGCAAAGCGCCGAGGCCGCACCGGACCGGACCAGATCCACCCCGCGCGCGATGACGTCGATCACGCCTTGGGCATTCGCCGGGTCCGGCGTGCCTGGGGTGTTTGCCGCCGGAAAGTCGTGCCGCAACACCGGAAATGCGCCGTCCGCCGTCAGCGCCTCGGCCGGATCGGAGATTTCGCGCCATTCGGTGGCTTTCGGCAAATGACCCGGATCGCCGATCCAGAAGAACGGAACCTCGGCCCCGAGTTCCCGCCACGCCTTGACGGCGATCTCGGGTCCGATCCCGGCCGGTTCGCCGCAGCTCAGCGCGACGGGGGGCAGGCTCATTGGTAACGGATGATCGCGTCGGCGCGCAGCTCGGACAGATAGCCCTGGGCATAGGATTGCAGGCGCTGATTGATCAGGTTCTGCCGCACCACCTCGCGGTCGACATCCTCGCTGATCGCCAGCGTGCGTCCGCACAGCATCAAGAACACCAGCGCCTGGCCGTCGCCCGTGGTCAGCGCCGTCGAGACCTCGCCCTCGTCGAGCTTAGCCAGTTCCACCGCGATATCGCCCGAGATCTCTTCGACCGGCAGCACGTCGCGCAACAGGCGCTCTTCCGGCAACCCCTTGGCCACCCCGTAAAGATCGTCGCAGGTATCGACCTCGGCAGCGATCTTCCGTGCCTCGGCCAGGGTGCCTTCGGTCCGGCCGCCGGGAATGAAGAACCTGGCGAACTCGATCGAAATCGCCTCGGCCCCGGCCGCGCCGGTTTCTTCGATCGCGCGCAGCTGGAACAGGGCGATGGCGTTCGGGACCGGGATCGGATCTGTCACCTCGCCCGGTGCCAGGGTCAGAACCTGCGCGCGGACCGCAGGCGGCAGATTGCCCACGGGGATCCAGTCCTGCCGCCCGCCGCGCCCGCGTGAGGGTGCGGCGGAATAGCGCCGCGCTGCGGCCGCAAAGGCGGGGATCGTCGTGATCTGGCTGATCTCGGCGGCACGGCGCTGCGCCGCCGCCTGCGCGGCCGGGGTGTTGGCCGGCAGAAATATCTCGCTGATCAGGACACGCGCGCCCCCGGTAGACGAGGCCAGTTCCAGCGCCCGGTCGATCTCTGCCTCGCCCACCTGCGCCCGCGGCCCGAACCGGCCCTGCACGATGTTGCGCCACGCCACGCCTGCCCGCACGAAATCACGCATGGTCTCGGGGTCGACCCCGCCCCGGCCCAACAGTTCCAGAAACTGCTCGCCCGTCAGGTCGGCACGTCCGGCGAACTCGTCGATGCCGGCCTCGATCTGTTCGTCGCTGACGGTGACACCGAATTGATCGGCGGCCTGCAGCTGCAGCCGCTCTTCGATCAGCCGGTCCAGCGCCTCTTCCTGGATATTGCCGGGCGCACGCAGCAATTCCAGAAACAGGATGCGCTGGTTCACCTCGTACTGCGTCACAACCCGGTCGTTGACCCGGACCACCGGCGCAAACGGATTGTCCTGGGCAAACGCGGCCGGCGGTGCGGAAACGGCGATCACGGCCGCCAGAAGAGGGAAGATCAAAACGCGGAGGTCGGGCATGGGGTCGTGCTTTCGTCTGCTCATTCAGCCTTTGACGTGCCGGCAATTGCGGGCATAGGGGCGTCCGTCCTGTCCGAAGCCGTTCAGCGACACCCGCAACCCCACGTCGGTCGTCGGCGCGACTGTAGTCGAGGATGTGAACCGGCGCGAGACCGAAAGATCGACGCTGAGGCATTCGTTGTTGTATTCCAGCCCGACACCGGCCTCGGCGGCGCTGCCGGCGGTCACGTCGTAGCGCCAGTCGAACTTGCCGGTCCAATGCCGGTTGATCCGGTAGGACGCGTCCATGTTCCATTCCGACACGTCCTCGGTCCGGCCCTCGGCGGGTTCGGCGTCGATCCAGATATAGCTGGTCGAGGCGGCAAAGCGCTTGCTGCTCCAGACCAGCCGGGTTTCGGATTTGGCAAAGTCGAACTGATCGTCAAACAGCGACCGGTTCATCAGGCTCAGCCGGTCGCTCAGGCGCACCCGGCCCGAGACCAGCCAGTCCGAGGTCGCACCATCGAGCCCCGAGGCGCCGGTGAACTGGCCCTGATCGTCGGCGCGGAACACCCGGCCCGCCGTCAGCGCGTATTCGCGCCCCGAGGGATCCAGATGCGACCAGCTGAGGCCCACCGTGGCGCGGAGCCCCTCTTCGCGGGCGTCCTCGCCGGAGAACCGGCTGAGCGACAACAGGTTGCCCTCGTCGAACTCCACCAGCCGGCTGTCCTCGTTCGGAACCGCGTCGCCATAGCTTTCCGACCAGGCGACCTGAACCACCGGCTCCAGAACCTGGCGCGCACCGCCGGGCGTCTCGCGCGCCAGCGGCCAGCGCAGCTCGACCGCCGCGGCGGGTGTGACGCGCGACTGGGTGGAGCTGAACGTCGAGTCCTGGCCGATCACATAGAAATCCGCCGCCGCTTCGCCCTCGACCTTGGCGACCATGCCGTTCCGCAGGGTCCAGTCGCGCGTCCAGCCCAGGCCGATCCCGGCCCGCGCCACGTCCCGCGCGATGCAATCCGCCGCCGGGACCGGCGGCGTGACAGAGGCGCAGGCCGCCAGCAGGGTGGCGTTGACCGCATCTGCCTTGCGCTCATAGCCCTGCAGATCGGCCACCAGGCGCAGCTCGCCCCCGATGGCCGCCGGGAAGAACCGCCGTTCATAGGTCGCCGCGCCGTGCAGTGTCGCCAGGGTCTCGTCGACCGGGATCTCCTCGGCGCGAAGCGTGCGCAGTTGCTCGACGCTGGCCGAGATATATTCGTTTCGCCGGGTCCGGGTCAGCTCGACGCCGGAACTCAGCCGGTCCTTGTCGGAATAGTCGTAGGTCAGCAGATAGGATTCGTCCGACACCAGTTCTAGATCGATATTCAGCTTGAAATCCTTCGGCAGGTTCACGCGGCCGGTGCCGAACAGATAGGCGCGCGTGTCGCCGGGGCGCAGGTCGTCCTGCGAAATCGCGCCGTTCAACTCGACATCGCCCCAGGTGAACGCCCGGCGGAACCGGCTCTCGAGCGTGCGGGTATCGGTCGAGAGGTAGGGCGTCAACAGCAGGTCCGCATGATCGCCAAGGGTAATGAAATAGGGAAATTTCAGCCCGGTTCCCAGGGCCGAGGTCGTCTTGATCCGCGGGATCAGGAACCCGGTCGCGCGCTTCAGCGTCGGGTCGGGCAGGCGCAGGCGGGGGAAATACATCACCGGCATTCCCATCACTTCGAACCGGGCGTCGTCGAAATAAAGCTGACGCTCTTCCTGGTCGTGCACGATGCGCTTGGCGCGGATCTGCCACAGCGGGGTCGGGTCGTCCTCGCACACACGGCAGCTGGACGCGACGGCCTTGTAAAGCTGGTTGTACCGGCCATCGACCCGGTTGATCTCGGCCGCGGCGATCTGCATCTGCTCGTTCAGGACGACGCGGGCGCCTTGCATGATCCCTTGCCGCAGATCGCCGGTGATCTTGGCCGAATCCGCGATCAGGACCTGGCCGTCCTCCTCGATCAGGGTGATGTCGCCGTCGATTTCCAGCTCGTCGGTGGACTGGTCATAGACGATCCGGTCGGCCAAAAGCCGCTGCCCTTCGTACAACACCTCGACATTGCCTTCGGCGACGACCGTGCTTTGGCCGTCGAAGGCCACGCTGTCGGCAATCAGTGTCGCCACCTGTGCGACCGGCTGGACGGGCCAGACCAGAACGGCGGCCACGAGTACGGCCAGAAGGACCTGCCGGATCATCAGCCGTCCTCCAGATTCAGAAGGATGCCCAACGACAGCAGCACAGCGGCCACCGGCACGCTCCAGGCGGCCAGCCAAACCGGGATCTGGCCGCTATCGCCAAGGATCTGCGCGAAATTGCGCAGGAAATAGACCGCAAAGCCCAGCATCAGCGCGGCCATCACCATGGTGCCGGTCTTGCCGAAGCGGGTGTGCCGCATGGTAAAGCCCGCGCCGACCAGGACCATCGCCGCCAGCATCAAGGGCAGGGCAAGCTCCATCTGCAGCCAGACCTTGTGACTGCGGGCCGAGAACCCGGCGCGTTCGAGTTGGGCGATGAATCCCGGCAGTTCCCAGAACGGGATCGAGGCCGGCGTCCCGAAACTGTCGCGGATCTGGTCGAGCGTCAGGTCCGAGGGGATCGTCATCGCCTCGTGCCGGACCGCGTCGCGTTCGGGGTTGTCCGATCCCTCGATGCGCCATTCCTTGGCGTTCTGAACCTGCCACATCCCGACGGCCAGTTTCGCCGCCGCGGCCTCGACCCGGTAGCGAAGCGCGCCGTCGGGGCTGAAGCCCATGAATGTCACATCGAACAGCTCGGTTCCGTCGAGATTGGCGCGCAGCGCCCGGATCACCGTCTGGCCCTCGGGCCCGCCCTGGCGCAGCCACAGGCCTTCGCGGCTGATCGACAGCACGCTCGACGACGCGTCCAGATGCCGGTTCGCCAGGATCTCGTACTGTTTCGACGTCGCCGCGACGATCGGGTTGAAAACCGCCACCGAAAACACCCCCAGCAGCATCGCCACGATGATCGGCGAGACCAGGCTGCGCACCGCCGACCGCCCGCTTGCCCGCGTCACCACCAGTTCCGACGTGCGCGCCAGCGTCAGAAACAGCGTCAGCGTCGACAGGATCATGATCAGCGGCAGGATGCGGTACAGCCCCTGGGGCACGTTCAAAAGCGTCAGCTTGACGATTTCCAGAAACCCCACCGCGTCGCTGTCGAACTTGCGGATCTGTTCGACCATGTCGATCAGGATGAAGATGCCCAGAAACACGCCGAAGACGGCCAGAAACGCCAACAGGAACCGGCGCGCGAAGTACGTATACAGGATCACGCTGCCGCCTCCGCCGGTCTGCGCCGGAACAGTCCCGGCCGGTCCGATACCCAAAGCAGCACCAGCGTCATCACCGCGCCCAGCAGCGTCGCACCATAGCTGAGCGGCCAGAGCGCGGCATCGCTGCGTGCCGCGTCGGCCAGCGCGTTGTCCACCGACTTCAGCACGATCAGCGCCACCAGCGAGCCCAGGATCTGCTTCCAGTGCCCGAACCGGCTGAAATTGCCGACCAGCATCGCCGAAAACCCGACCAGTGCGGCCACGACGCTCAGCAGCGCCTGGCTGATCCGCCCGTGGCCTTCGTACATCAGCACCGCGCGCCGCTGCCCCGTCTCGCGCAGGCCCGCCTCGGTCGGCCAGATGAGCTCTGCCGTGGTCAGCTCCTTCACCGACCGGTCCCCCGGCCCCAGAACCTCGATCAGGCCGCCGATGTCATAGGCGAAATCGTCGAAGCTTGTCGTCGAGAGCCGTCCGTCGCTGTCCAGCACCTGTGCCAAGCCGTCGAACATCACCAGCTTCGGACCGGTATCCTGCCGCAGCAGCAATGCCTGCCGCGCCGTGTACGTCACCTGCCTGCCGGGGTCGCGCGCATCGCTGAGGAAGATCTCGCGCAGCTCGCCCGTGGGCGGGATCTCGCGGATGTAGAACGTCACGCCCTCGGCGGGGTGCAGAAACCGCCCCTCGTTCAAAAGGCGTGCGGTGAGGTTCTCCGATATCTCCGCCTGACGCTCGTTCAGCCGGGTCACGCTCATCGGCACCAGGAAATGCGTCAGCACCGAGACGAAGACGCAGACGATCACGCCGAAGACCAGGACCGGCCGCACCATCCGATAGGGCGAAAAGCCCGAGGCCTGGACCACCAGTAACTCGCTTTCCGAGCTCAGCCGGTTCGCCACGTAGATCGACGCCGCAAAGGCGGCGATCGGCAGCACCAGCCGGATCACGTTGGGCAGGGTCAACGCGGTGAACTCGACGAACACGCCGGCCGACTGGCCGTTCGCGATCAGCTGGTCGAACAGCACCACCGCGCGGTTGATCCAGTAAACCATCACCAGAACGAGCGAAAAGAAGCCGAACAGCATCATCAGCTGCGACAAGATATATCTGTCGAACCGCGCCAAAGCCGCCTCTATCTGCCTCTTTTTCTTTCACATTACCGCATCGTATCCGATCTGGAAACTGATAACTGGCCAATGCCGGAGGAAGGGACTAGGTAAGCGGAAACAGTGCCTGGAGAGCAACGATGACCGATCCCGTCCCCGCGCAGATACTCGAGCTGGATATTGACGCCATCGCCGGGGCCGAGGGCCGCGTCGTCGTCTTCAGCGACGACAAGGGCAAGCTCGATCAGGCGGGCCGCCGGGTGAACCGCCTGACCCGCGGCGCGCTGGAGCGCTTCGTCGCCTCCAAGGCCTATGCCGACATGAAGTCGGGCGACGCCGCCGACCTCGGCTTTCCAACCGGCATGGCCGCCGACGCCGTGCAGGTTGTCAGGCTCGACCGCAAGTTCGACACCGCGGCGGCGCGCAAGGCCGGGGCGGCGATCGGCAAGGCGAAATCCGGCAAGGATCTTCTGGTGTTGGCGGGCAACCTTAAACATGCCCATGAGGTGCTGTTGGGCCTGACTTTGCGCGTCTACGCCTTCTCCGACCACAAGACGAAAGACTCCGATCCCGAAGGCCCGGTCACCGTGATGGTGACAAAGCCGGAAGAGGTTCAGGCGGCCGCGGCGGATGTGCCGGCCCTGGCGCAGGGCGTGTTTTTCAGCCGCGATCTGGTCAATGCACCCTCGAACGTGTTGACCACGACCGAATTCGCCGACCAGCTCGTCAAGCTCAGGGATCTCGGCGTCGAGGTCGAGGTGCTGGAAGAGGATCAGCTGGAGGGGCTTGGGATGCGCACCCTGCTGGCCGTCGGCCAGGGCAGCGCGAGCCCCTCGAAAGTCGTGTTGATGCACTGGCGCGGCGGGTCGGCCGAGACGCCGTTCGCTCTGGTCGGCAAGGGTGTCGTGTTCGACACCGGGGGCATCAGTCTGAAGCCCGCCTCGGGCATGGAAGCCATGACCATGGATATGGGCGGCGCCGGTGTCGTGGCCGGCGTGATGAAGACGCTGGCAGCGCGCCACGCCAAGGCGAACGTCGTGGGGCTCGTCGGCCTGGTCGAAAACATGCCCGACGGCAACGCGCAGCGCCCGGGCGACGTGGTGACGTCGATGAAGGGTGACACCGTCGAGGTGATCAATACCGACGCCGAGGGCCGTCTCGTTCTGGCCGACGTGCTGTGGTACGCGCAAGAGCGGTTCAAGCCGTCGGGCATGGTGGATCTCGCCACTTTGACGGGCGCGATCATCGTCGGGCTCGGGCATCACAAGGCCGGCGTTTTTTCGAATGACGACGACATCTGCGGCGCTTTTCTGAAGGCGGCGAACGCCGAAGGCGAGGGGGCGTGGCACATGCCGCTCGACCCGGCCTATGACGAACAGTTGAAATCCAACATCGCCGATATGATGAACGTCGGCGGCCGGACCGCGGGCTCGATCACCGCGGCGCAGTTCCTCCAGCGCTTCGTCAACGAGGACTGTCCCTGGATCCATCTCGACATCGCGGGCGTCGCCAGCGTCAAGACCGGCACGGATTTCGCGCCCAAGGGGGCCACCGGCTGGGGCGTCCTGGCGCTGAACCGGCTGATCGCGGATCGCTACGAGGACAAGGCGTGACGGGCTTGGATTAAAATAGGCTTTGCCGACTCAGGGCAGGACTGTTCTGCCGGGCGTAGCTTTCGCTGCCTTCAGCCTTGATTCCGCGCCAAGGGGAATTGCAGCTGGCTGATTTCGGTAAATACCATTCCGCACTGCACCGCGGCACAGACTCGCGCTATGCTAGGCACAGCGAAAGGAACTCACGCCATGCTGATCCCCGCCACCCGCTATCTCGACTGCGAGTCCATGCTGGCCTGGCTCAAGGATGTGCTGCTACTTGAGGAACACGCTGTATACCGTTCGGAAGACGGAAAAATATCTCATGTAGAGATGAGGGTCGGCGACGGTTTCATGATGTTCGGCCCGCCGAACGACGGCCCGTTCGACGCCTGCATGGCCGACCCGGCCGAGATCGGCGGGCGCGAAACGACGACGATCTATGCCGTTATCCGCGATGTCGCGGAGCGCTATGCGCATGCAGTCGACCGCGGCGCACGGATCATCCTGCCGCTGCAGGACCAGTTCTATGGGGGCTCGAGCTTTACCGTCGCCGATCCCGAGGGCCATTTCTGGACCTTCGGCGATTTCGACCCGCGCACCGGACACGCGTGATGGGCGAGGTCTATTTCTACCACCTGACCCGGACGCCGCTCGAGGCGACCTTGCCCACGCTTCTGGGAAAGGCGCGCGCGGCCGGCTGGCGTATCGCGGTGCGCGGCACATCGCCGGACCGCATGGACTGGCTCGACGAAAAGCTCTGGCTCGGCCCGGAGGAGGGCTTTCTGCCGCATGGCCGGGCCGGCGGGCCGTTCGATGCCGACCAGCCCGTTTTGCTCACCACCGGGGGGGAGGCGGCGAATGCGCCGGACTGCCTGATGGCGGTTGACGGGGCCGAGGTGACCGGGGACGAGGTTCAGGCGCTCGCCCGGGTCTGCATCCTCTTTGACGGCAACGATCCGACGGCGGTCGAGGCCGCCCGCGGGCAATGGCGCAGCCTCACGGCGGCCGGCTGTGCGGCACAATACTGGAGCCAGGAAAGCGGGACCTGGGCGAAGAAGGCCGAGAGCGGCGGGTCTGGCTGATCGTCTGAAGTCACGATGCTGGATCTTATATTGAGTAATTTCAATATATTATCCGTGCATTTTTATGTTGATGCGTTGCCGTGAAGCCTCAAATCGCCGCCACCAGCGCACCCACCAGATAGGCCACCAGCGCGCAGATCCCGCCCACCAGCACCGTCTCGGCGACCGAGCGGATCATCCCGTCCCCGGTCGCCGACCACCGGAGCAGCCCCAGTGCCGCCAGCGCGGCAAGGGTCGCCGCCACCGACAGCCAGAAGGTCAGCTCGACCGGGGGCAGGATGAAATAGGGCACCAGCGGGACGATGCCGAGGATCACGAAGCTCAGAAACGTGAACAGCCCGTTCGCCGCCGGCCGCGCGCTGCGCGGGTCGGCCATGTTCATCCGGTAGGTCATGTGCAGGTCGGCCACTAGATCCGGGCTGCGCTTCAGGATCGCCGCGGCATCTTTGGCATCGGCTTCGCCGAGCCCGCGCTCGCGCAGGATCGCGCGCACCCCGTCGGCCTCTCCATCCCCGTCGCCGATGCTGTGCAGCGCCTGCGTCCGCTGGGCGTTGTAGAGGTCCCGCTGCGACCGCCCGGACAGGAACTCGCCCAGCCCCATCGACACCGCGTCGGCGAACAGGTTGGCAAAGCCGAAGACCAGGATCGCCAGCACGCCAAGTTCCGCCGCGCCCTCCGCCCGCGCGCCCGCGAACCCCGCGACGATGGCGAAGGTGGTGACGATCCCGTCATTGCCGCCATAAACGATGGGTTTGAGAAATTCCTGTGCCCGGCTGAGGCGATAGCGGGCGCCGTGCGGCGTGACTGGCTCGGTGCGCATGACCTGGCTCGTCGGGGTTGCTGTCACCCCAACTTGACCCGTCCCGCGCGCCGCCGCAAGCCTGCGTCACGCGGCGCGGCCGCCATAGATCCACCGCATATCCGGCGCCTCGGTACAGTGCATATGCACCCAGATATAGGCATGCTGGAACGCCGCCGCGACCAACGCATTCCAGGATCCGAACATCAGGGCGATGCCCCAGAGCCCGAGAAAGGCCAGGCCGTACATCGCGTTGGGCACCACCCCGAAGGGGCCGTCCCGGACAAGCGGCATCGCCGCGATCTCGTCCCGGAAGTGATCGCCGCCCAGTGCGCGGGGCAGGGTAAAGTCCATCAGAACCGCCCGGACCACCCAGGCGGCCACGCCGATCAAAGCTGCGCCTGCCGCGACCTCTGCCCAGCGAAACCCGGTGAGCGGTGTGGTGTCGAGCCAGCCCGCCACGAAAACCGTCGCGGGCCGCGCCAGCAAAAGCGGCAGGAACAGCGCGGCCCAGACCGTCATATCGTGGCGTCCGAAGACACGGGTCAGGACCGCGCGGTGCAGTTGCAGCCGGAACACCAGCGCCACGATTCCCTGATGCGCCAGTGCCAGAATCATCGACAGGCGCGCCCACCCGTGCGCATCGAGCCCCAGAAATCGCGGTGCCTCGGCTGGGTCGCCGAGCAGGTGCAGAGCCCCCAGCGTCAGGAATACCGCGATGCCGGCATGCTGCGGCTGGCCCTCGGCGATATCGCTCCAGCGGCTCGTTGCGCGAATGTCGGCAAGCCGGCTCATCGGGGCAAGCCTACCACGACGACTCTCACAATGAAAAAGGGCGCCCCCGGCGGGGGCGCCCCAACTGTGAGTCCGGGCGGTTCGATCAGGCCACGTCGAACCTGTCGGCGTCCATCACCTTGGTCCAGGCCGCGACGAAATCCGCCACGAACTTTTCCTTGGCGTCGTCCTGGGCGTAGACCTCGGCCAGCGCGCGCAGCTGCGAGTTCGAGCCGAAGACCAGGTCGACCCGCGTGCCGGTCCATCTGACATCGCCGGTCTGGCGGTCATGTGCCTCGAACTCCGCCTTGGCGCTCGAGACCGGCTTCCACTCGACGCCCATATCCATGAGGTTGAGGAAGAAGTCGTTGCTCAGCTGCCCCGGCTTGTCGGTCAGCACGCCGTGCTGCGATCCGCCATGGTTCGCACCCAGCACCCGCAGGCCGCCGATCAGCACCGTCATCTCGGGCGCGGTCAGCGTCAGAAGCTGCGCCTTGTCGACCAGCAGTTCCTCGGCCGTGACCGAATAGTCCTGCTTGAGGTAGTTGCGGAAGCCGTCGGCGACGGGTTCGAGCACGGCGAAGCTTTCCGCGTCGGTCTGGTCCTGGGCAGCGTCCGTCCGGCCCGGCGTGAACGGCACCGCGACCGAATGGCCGGCATCCGCTGCGGCCTTCTCGATGGCTGCGCCGCCACCCAAGACGATCAGGTCGGCCAGCGACACCGGCTTGCCGAAGCCGTCCTTGATGCCTTCCAGCACGCCCAGCACCCTGGCCAGCTGCGCGGGCTGGTTGACCTCCCAATCCTTCTGCGGTTCCAGCCGGATGCGCGCGCCGTTGGCGCCGCCGCGCTTGTCCGAGCCGCGGAAGGTCGAGGCAGAAGCCCAGGCGGTCTGCACCAGTTCAGCGACCGACAGGCCCGAGCCGAGGATCTGCGCCTTGAGCGCGTCGATGTCGGCGGCGTTGATCAGATCGTGGTCGACCGCGGGGATCGGGTCCTGCCAGATCAGGTCTTCCTCCGGCACCTCGTCGCCGAGATAGCGCGCCTTCGGCCCCATGTCGCGGTGGGTCAGCTTGAACCACGCGCGGGCATATGCGTCGGCGAATTCATCCGGGTTTTCAAGGAAGTGGCGCGAGATCTTCTTGTAAGCCGGGTCTTCGCGCATGGCCATGTCGGCGGTGGACATGAAGATCGGAACCTTCTTCGACGGGTCCGCCGGATCGGGCGCCATGTCCTCTTCCTGAATGTCCTTGGGCGTCCAGACCCAGGCGCCCGCGGGGCTTTTGACCAGATCCCAGTCGTATTTGAACAGAACCGTGAAATAGCCGTGATCCCACTGGATCGGGTTAGATGTCCAGGCGCCTTCGAGCCCGCTGGTGATCGCGTCCCGGCCCTTGCCGGATTTGTAGCTCGACAGCCAGCCCAGGCCCTGCGCCTCAAGCGGGGCGGCCTCGGGTTCCGGCCCGACATGGGCCGGGTCGCCCGCACCGTGCATCTTGCCGAAGGTGTGGCCGCCGGCGGTCAGCGCCACGGTTTCATAGTCGTTCATCGCCATCCGCGCGAAGGTTTCGCGAATGTCGCGGCCCGATGCGACGGGATCGGGCTTGCCGTCGGGGCCTTCGGGGTTGACGTAGATCAGGCCCATCTGCACGGCCGCCAGCGGGTTTTCGAGCGCGGTCGAGCCGCCGTCGTCGCTTTCCAGCGCGCGTGCGCCGCCATAGCGGCTTTCGGGGTTGTCGCTGACGGCCAGCCACTCGGTTTCGGCGCCCCAGTAGATGTCTTCCTCGGGCTCCCAGATGTCGGCGCGGCCGCCGCCGAAGCCGAAGGTCTTGAAGCCCATCGATTCCATCGCCGCGTTGCCGGCGAGAACCAGAAGATCGGCCCAGGAAATCCGGTTGCCGTATTTCTGCTTGATCGGCCAAAGCAGGCGCCGCGCCTTGTCGAGGTTCCCGTTGTCGGGCCACGAATTCAGCGGCGCGAACCGCTGCGAGCCTTCGCCCGCGCCACCGCGTCCGTCGCCGGTGCGGTAGGTGCCCGCGGCGTGCCACGCCATGCGCACGAAAAGCCCGCCGTAATGGCCGTAATCCGCCGGCCACCAGTCCTGGCTGTCGGTCATCAGGGCGTAAAGATCTTCCTTCAACGCCTTGAGATCGAGCTTTTTGAATTCCTCGGCGTAATCGAACGCCTGGCCCAACGGGTCCGTCAGGGCGGAATTCTGGTGCAGGATGCGCAGGTTCAGCTGATTCGGCCACCAGTCGCGGTTGGACTGAACTCCAAAGCTGGTGTGCAGCACGGGGCACTTGCCGGCAGGGGCGTCGTTTCCATCCATATCTTTTCTCCCAAAGGTTGTGAAATCTGCATCCACTATGGCGAGTTCTTGGAATAATTAAAAGTTGCATTTTCTTTGCGTATTCATAAGAAAAACCTATGGCAGTGACGATGAAGCAGCTAACCTATTTCGTGGCCCTCGCCGAGACCCGGTCCTTTGGGGCTGCGGCGGCGCGGGTGAATATCTCGCAGCCCGCGTTGTCGCTGCAGATCAAAGAGTTGGAGACCGGTCTCGGCGTCACGCTGGCCGAACGCCTGCCGCGCGAGATCCGCCTGACGCGGGCGGGGCAAACGCTTTTGGACCGGGCGCAGAAACTTCTGTCGGACATGCGCGATCTGGAACATGCCGTCCGGATGCAGCAGGGGCTGGCGGGGCGGTTAACGCTGGGGGTGATTCCCTCGATCGCGCCCTATCTTCTGCCGCTGGCGCTCACCCGGCTTCGGGCGCATGACATCACGCTGGACATCCGCGTCCGCGAGGCGCAGACGGCGCAGCTGATCGACGGATTGCTCGACGGTCAGCTGGACGCGGCGGTGATTTCGCTGCCCGTGACTCAACCTGGGCTGGTGGCCGAGCCGCTGTTCGAGGACCGGTTCGTGCTGGCCGGCTCGTCCGCGCGGCTCGAGACGCTGGAGACCGCCCATCGGCTCGGCCCGTCCCATGTGCCGCCGGACCAGCTGTTGTTGCTGGACGAAGGGCACTGCCTGGCCGATCAGGCGCTCGAGGCCTGCGGGTTCGCCACCCTGTCGAAACGGGTCGACCTGGGTGCCTCGTCGCTTTCCACGCTGTGCGGCCTGGTGGCCGAAGGGTTCGGGCTGACCTTTCTGCCCGAGATCGCGCTGCGCACCGAGGCCGGGGCGTTCAAGGGGTTGGAACTGCGCCGGTTCGCGGCGCCGGAACCTGCGCGCATGGTCGCGCTGGCCCGCCGGTCCACCAGCGAGGATGACGGCTGGGCCGGTGATCTGGCCGCGCTCTTGGGCGATGCGGGGCGGGAACTGGTCAGCTATGCGCGCGGCGCAGGCCGGGCTTGACGCCAGCCGGTTCGACAACGGCGGCCGGTTCGGCTACATCATCGGGCGACCAGGGAGATGTGTCTTGACCTCGCGCGATCTGAAAATCCCCACCGAACGGCATCCGGAGAAGGCGCATCGCGCCGATAGCTCCCAGCCGAAGAAACCCGACTGGATCCGGGTCAAGGCGCCGGTGTCGGCCGGCTATAGGCAGACCCGCGACATCATGCGCGCACATAACCTGGTGACGGTTTGCGAAGAGGCGGGTTGTCCCAATGTCGGCGAATGCTGGAGCCAGGGCCACGCCACGATGATGATCATGGGCGAGATCTGCACGCGCGGCTGCACCTTCTGCAACGTGGCCACCGGCAAACCCGACGCGCTGGATGTGTTCGAGCCGGGGCGCGTGGCCGATGCGGTGAAAAAGCTGGGGCTGAACCACGTCGTCGTCACCTCGGTTGACCGCGACGACGTCGCCGACGGCGGGGCCGAACATTTCGCCCAGACGATCCGGGCGGTGCGGCGGCAGGCGCCGGGGACGACCATCGAAATCCTCACCCCGGACTTTCTGAAATGCGCGCCCGAGGCGCTGGAGGTCGTGGTCAAGGCCGGGCCCGACGTCTTCAACCACAACCTCGAAACCGTACCGGGGCTCTACCCCGAGGTCCGGCCCGGTGCGCGCTATTTCCACTCGCTGCGTCTGTTGCAGCGGGTCAAGGAAATCGACCCGGCAATGTTCACCAAGTCCGGGATCATGGTAGGCTTGGGCGAGGACCGGCAGGCGGTGCTGCAGGTGATGGACGACATGCGCGCGGCCGATGTCGATTTCCTGACGATCGGTCAGTACCTGCAGCCGACACCAAAGCATCACGCCGTCGACCGGTTCGTTACGCCCGACGAGTTCGCGAGCTACGAGAAAGCCGCCTATGGCAAGGGGTTCCTGATGGTCTCGGCCACGCCCCTGACGCGCTCGAGCTATCACGCCGGCGACGACTTCGCCCGGCTCAGAGAGGCAAGGCTGCGGAGGCTGGGGCAGCGCAGCTAGCCCCGGGACGGGTGCGCCGAGTGCCGCGCCAGGTTGGTTGTCAGAGCCATCATCAGCCGCAACCCGGCGATTGCGCGCCGCCGCCGCTACGGCGATCGAGATCGGCAAAACGCTGTCTCGGGCACGTTTCGGTATGAGGAAGTCGAAGGTCGGTTATCGGCCTGGTGCGGTCATTGCGTATCAAGCATGAAGCCGCGCCATCGCCGACCCGCGGGGAGGCGGCCAAGACGTCTGAACGGCTCGATTTATCCCAGCAAAGTCCGAACGACCTCAATGCGATATGAGACGCAAGCAAATCGCCTCCCCTCCGGGGCGGGTCGGCGATGGCGCGGCGGCCTTCGGCCTTGATTCCGCGCCGACGACTGGTTGCATAAGTCCGCTCCAGGCCGGAACCGGTCAAACGCGACTCTGTCAAAGCTCATCCTTCTCATGCAAGAGGGTGCATCTTCTGGATCAAGATGGCCTTCCGAATGGCCGCATTTACGCAAAGCCGCGCCGTGTCCCGGTCCCGGCCCGGCGCTGGATCGTCGCTCTCGGCGCCCGCGCTAACGACCGGGCATGGGTTCCTGCAGAGCTATCTGCACGAATCTGTTTGCGCTCCCTGCAATCGTTAAAGCGGGCGGCGGGGCCGCCACGCCGGGACACCCGCCCATCCGGCCCGCCGTCCGGATCGTCCGGACCGGCCCCGGCCCTCACCAACCGGTCACTTTCCTTCCAGCCGCAGCCGCTCGCCCAGTTCGACGATGCGCTGGACATAGGCGCCGCGGATGCAGCGTGCGTCGCTGCCGCAGGCGTCGCGGGTGCCGCGCAGCCAGTTGACCTGTTCGGGATCGTTTGGCCGCGCGCGGGCCGCGCCATAGACGGCGGTCATCGCCGCATCGAGATTTGCCAGCGTCCTGTTCCCGCAGATCGTCTGTTCGGTCAGGTTCAGACGTGCCGCGCCACACCAGGGGCGCAGCCGGGCGATCGGACGCGCGTCGCGCAGCGCGCGCAACTCGGCGATCCGGGACCGGTAGGCCGCTTCGATGCAGAAGACATCCGCACGGCAGGCGTTGCGGGACCGCAGCCAGTCGCGCTGTCCGGGTGCCTTCACCTGCTCGTAAAGGGCGGCCATCTCGATATCGAGGCCGCCGAGGATCGGGTCGGTGCAGATCGCCAGTTCGGTGGCGTTCAGACTGGGGGAACTGCACCAGCTTTGCGCCGCGGCGGGCAGGGCGGTACAGGCAAGGACAATGGCGGTGACGATCGCGCGAAGGGGCATGGGCGGCCTCCTTTCTCAGGTCTGACGGGCGTGGAAGATGAAACCGAGCATGTTGAGCAGCAGCTGCGCAGCCAGGATCGCGGTGGACCCGGACGGGTCGTAATCCGGCGCGACTTCGACAAGGTCGAGGCCAACGATATCATGCCGGTTGGCGGCGGCCTGCAGGAGTTCGAGCACCTCGTAGTAGAGAAATCCGCCATGGCTGGGGGTCCCGGTTCCGGGCGCAATGGACGGGCAGAAGGCGTCGATATCGATGGTGACGTAAAGCCGGGCGGCCGGGGGAATGCTGGCAAGCACCCGCTCAACTCCCAGCTTGCGGACCTGCCGCACGCTGAGGATCGTCGACCCCATGGCGCGGGCGGCCTCGTAGCCTTCGCGGGCGGTGGACGAGACGTTGCGGATACCGATCTGGGTCAGGCCGGTGACATAGGGCTTCTCGGCGGCGCGGCGCATCGGATTGCCGTGGCCGAAACGCACGCCGTGGCGTTCGTCGACGAAGTCGAGATGGGCGTCGATCTGCAGGATGTGGATGTCTCCGGCGCCGTCGAAGGCGTCGATGCAGGGGATGTTGACCGAGTGGTCGCCGCCGATGACGACCGGCAACGCGCCGGCGTCGAGGATGGCCTGCACGCCGGTCTTGATATTGGCATGGCTTTGGGCGGTGTCGGTGTGGATGATGTCGGCGTCGCCGATATCGGCGATCCGCACCTCGGGACCCAGATAGGTGACGTCGTCCTCGTGGTCGTAGGCCCCGGCATGACCGAAGGAGAACAGCGTCGAGGCCTCGCGCACGGCGCGGGGGCCGAAACGGGCGCCTGCGCGCCACTGGGTCCCGGCGTCGAACGGGGCGCCGAGGATCGCGGCATCGGCGTCGATTTCGCTCCAGTCTTCGACGAAAGGGTTCTTGCCGAAGGTGCAGATGCCGGTGAATGGCAGGTTCAGCCGGCCGTGGTCGTAGCCCTGTTTTGTCATGGCCTCAGGCTCGCGCCGTTTTGCGCTCGGCGCAAGGGCGGATGCGGCGATGCGCGCGTTGCGGGGCCGGGATGTGCGGGGCAGGTTGCGCGCGGTCGCCTGGGGAGCCGCTGCATGACACCGCAACAACCACCCGCCTTTCGTGCGCAGACGCATATTCCGTTCTGGCGCCGTACGCCGCCGGCGGTGTTTCCGCCGTTGATGGGGCTCTTTGGCCTGGCGCTGGCCTGGGGGCGGGCGGTCGAGCCGTTTTCGGTGCCGCGGGCGATATCGGACCTTTTGTTGGGAGCCGTGGCGTTGGTGTTTCTTTTCGCGCTCGGGGCCTACGGGGCGAAGCTGGTCAAACGGCCCGGCGTCGTGGTCGAGGATCTTAGGATACTGCCCGGGCGCACAGGGCTGGCGGCGATGTCGCTCTGTGCGCTTTTGCTGGCGGTCGGGCTGGTGCCGATCATGCCCATCGCGGCGCAGGCGCTGCTGTTTGCCGGGCTGGCTGTACATTTGGGACTGGCTGCGCTGATGATCCACAGCCTGATGACCAGCCCGCCCGAAGCCCGGCAGGTGACGCCGGCCTGGCACCTGAGCTTTGTGGGCTTCGTGGTCGCGCCCCTGTCGGCGGCGCCATTGGGATTCGACCTGCTGGCGCAGGCGCTGCTGGCGGGAACCATGGCGATTGCGGCGTTGATTTACGGCGCCAGCGCCGCACAGGTCCTGCGGCGCGGTACGCCGCCGTCGCTTCGGCCGCTGCTGGCGATCCACCTGGCGCCCGTCTGCCTGTTCGGAACCACGGCGATGCTGTTGGATCTTACGGGACTTGCCGTCGCATTTGCCGGATTGGCGAGCGCGGGATTCGTTGCGCTGGTGCTCTCGGCCCGCTACCTGACCGCCGCGGGGTTCAGCGCCCTTTGGGGCGCCTTCACCTTTCCGCTGGCGGCCTTTTCGGGGTTGATGCTGGACCTTGGCGGCCAAGGGGCGACGTTTCGGATCGTCGGCGGGGTGACACTGGTCGCGGCCACGCTGTTGATCCCTTGGATTGCGGCAAAGGTGCTGCAGCTGTGGATCAAGGGCGCGCTGGCGGTCAAGACCAATGCCGCCGTGGCGTAATGCCTCTTTTCTTTCCAACCGGCCCGTGAAATAGGGAGGCGTCAAACGAAAGCTCCAAGGAGGTATCCGAATGGAGATTCGCGAGGCGCTTACCTTCGACGACGTTCTTCTGGTTCCGGCCGCGTCCAGCGTGCTGCCCTCCACGGCGGACACCCGCACGCGGGTCACGAACGCGATCGAGTTGAACATTCCGCTGCTAAGCTCGGCGATGGATACCGTCACCGAGTCGCGCATGGCCATCGCCATGGCACAGGCCGGCGGCATGGGCGTGATCCATCGCAACCTGTCGATCAAGGAACAGTCGCGCGAGGTGCGGCGGGTGAAACGGTTCGAGTCGGGCATCGTCTACAATCCGATCACGCTGACGCCGGATCAGACGCTGGCCGACGCCAAGAAGCTGCAGGCGCGCTATAACGTGACCGGCTTCCCTGTGGTCGAGAACGGCGGGCGGGTCGTCGGAATTGTCACCAACCGCGACATGCGCTTTGCCGAGGATGACGCCACCCCGGTACGGGTGATGATGACCAGCGACAACCTGGCGATGCTGACCGAACCGGCGGATCTGGACGAAGCCAAAAGCCTGATGCGGGCGCGGCGGATCGAGAAGTTGCTGGTGACCGACGGGCAGGGCAATCTGACCGGGCTCTTGACGCTGAAGGACACCGAGATGGCGGTATTGAACCCGCAAGCCTGCAAGGACCGTCTTGGCCGGCTGCGCGTCGCGGCGGCGTCGACCGTGGGCGATAAAGGGTTCGAACGGTCCGAGGAACTGGTCGATGCCGGTGTCGACCTGATCGTGATCGATACCGCGCACGGGCACAGCGAAGGCGTCGCCAAGGCGGTGGAGCGGGCCAAGCGTCTGTCGAACGAGGTTCAGGTGGTCGCGGGCAACGTCGCGACGGCCGAGGCCACGCGCGCGTTGATCGGGGCCGGGGCGGATGCGGTGAAGGTCGGGATCGGCCCGGGCAGCATCTGCACGACCCGGATGGTCGCGGGCGTCGGCGTGCCGCAACTGACGGCGATCCTCGATTGTGCCGAGGCGGCGGGCGAGACGCCGGTGATTGCCGATGGCGGCATCAAGTATTCCGGCGATTTCGCCAAGGCGATCGCGGCCGGGGCGTCCTGTGCGATGGTCGGCAGCATGATTGCCGGAACCGACGAAAGCCCGGGCGAGGTGATCCTGTACCAGGGGCGCAGCTTCAAGAGCTACCGTGGCATGGGGTCGCTGGGCGCGATGGCGATCGGCTCGGCGGACCGGTATTTTCAGGCGGATGCCGCCAGCGACAAACTCGTCCCCGAGGGGATCGAGGGACAGGTGCCCTACAAGGGCTCGGCGGGTACCGTGATTCACCAGATGGTCGGCGGACTGCGCGCGGCGATGGGCTATACCGGCTGTGCGACGATCGACGAAATGCGCGCCAACTGCCGCTTCGTCAAGATCACCGGTGCGGGCCTGAAGGAAAGCCATGTGCACGACGTCCAGATCACGCGCGAAAGCCCGAACTACCGAGCCTTGTAGATCAAGGACTTGCAAGACGTTCTTGATGTGAGCTGCTAAGGTGACACCCGCCGCCCGGATCCAGGCATCGATCGGCATTCTCGATGCGATTCTCGATGGTGCGCCGGCCGAGCAGACACTGACCACCTGGGCGCGGCGAAACCGATATGCGGGGTCCGGCGACCGCGCCGCGGTTCGCGATCATGTCTTTGGCGCGCTGCGCTGCCGCCGGTCCTTCGCGTGGCTCGGCGGGGCCGAAACCGGCCGGGCGCTCATGCTGGGGGCGGTGCGCGCCGCCGGTCAAGACCCGGCGGACCTGTTCACCGGCGCTGCCTATGCTCCGTTGCCGTTGACGGCGGACGAAACCAGATCCCGCAGTCTGGAGGACGCGCCGGAGGGCGTGCGGTTGGACATGCCCGACTGGCTGCTGCCGGCGCTTCGCGAAAGTCTCGGCGATGCCTTCGAACCGGTTTGCCGGGCGCTGCGACACCGCGCGCCGGTGTTTCTGCGCAGCAATCTTCGCAAGGCGACGCGCGGGGGCGCGGCATCGGCGTTGCGGGCCGAGGGCATCGAGACCCGGCCACATCCCCTGTCTCCGACGGCGTTGGAGGTGACCGCCAATGCGCGCAAGGTTCAGGGCTCGAAGGCCTTTGCCGACGGACTTGTCGAAGTGCAGGACGCGGCGTCGCAGGCCGTGGTCGACGCGCTGCCGCTCGACGACGGCGACCGGGTTTTGGACTATTGCGCCGGAGGGGGCGGCAAGGCGCTGGCAATGGCAGCGCGGGCGGACCTGCGGGTGGTCGCTCATGACAGCAATCCGGGACGGATGCGGGATATTCCGTTCCGCGCGGCGCGAGCGGGCGCGGCGATCGGGATCTGGGACAAGGGACGGCCGCCGGCGCAGCCGGGATTTGACCTTGTTCTGTGCGACGCTCCCTGTTCGGGCAGCGGTGCGTGGCGCCGGACGCCGGACGCAAAATGGCGCCTGACGGCGGGCGGGCTGCGCCAGCTGCAGGAAACCCAGCTTCAGGTTCTGACTGCCGCCGCCGAACTGGTCCGGCCGGGCGGGCACTTGGCCTACGTGACCTGTTCCTTGCTTGGATCAGAGAATGGCGGGGTAATCTCGGCCTTTCGTGCGGGGCGTCGAGGATGGAGCCTGTCCGGCGAGTTGCGCCTGACGCCGCTGGACGGGGGCGACGGGTTTTATCTTGGGCTGCTGACCAGCCCCAGCCGGCGAACTTAGGCCAGCCGCTGGGATGGCTTAACGGGTCGTTAACCCTTGCCGTGCCACAACGCCTGCGGGAACCGAACGGAGCCGCTTGTGACCGATACGGCGCAACCGCCAAATTCGCTGACACGCCTGGCGATTGCGGCAGCGCCGCGGTCGGGGCAGATCCTGATACCTGCGGTCCTGTGCTTTGGTCTGGCCATTGCATTCGCCGGAGGGTTCGCGGGGGCGCTGTTTTTGGTCACGGGGGTAACACTGGCATGTCTGGCCGGGCTGGTCCTGGGGCTCGATCAGCTGCACAGCCTGCGCCGGGCGCGGCTTTTCGCGATCGTCCGCAACCTGGCCGAGCTTGATCCGGCGATCAGCTTTCTGACCGATGAGACCGGCCGGATCCTGTTCCGCAATGCCGCGGCGGCGCGGCAGGTGCCCGACGGCGCGGTGTCACTGTTCGACGTGATCCGCGATTACGTCGCGTCGCCGCCCGGCGTTCTTGCCCGCATGAGGGTCCGGGCAGACGCCAGGGCGGTCGCGGTCGAGGATTTGCCGGGCGAAGACGGCGGGATGCGCCTGTCGGCGGCGCGGACCGGCGGTGTCTACCTGTGGCGGCTGGATTGCGGCGCGCAGGCACAGGCCGGCAAAATGGCCAATCTCGCTCTGGCTGCGATGCGCGTTGGCAAAACGGGCACTATCCTTGATATGAGCCCGGCGATGGAAACGCTGTTGGGCGCACGTCCGAAGACTTTGGATCGCGCGATCAACGACTTGCCGCTCCGGCCGGGGCGTCTGCACCAGCTTGCGACTGCCAAGGGACCTCTGGCTGCGTATCTCGCGGTGGTCGACGAACCCGGCGGAAACCGGCAGGTCGTCGTCTGGCCGGGCGACCCGCCGGACCGCGATTGGACCCAAAGCGATGCGATTCCCGTCCCGCTGATGAAGCTCGCGATTTCGGGAAAGATCCTTATGGCGAACGGGCGCGCGCGGCAGCTGTTGTGCCTGCCCGAAGATGGCGGGCTGGATTTCGCCGACGTTGTCGAGGGGCTTGGCAGGCCCATCGACGACTGGTTGCTCGACGTGTCGGAGGGTCGAGGCGCGAACCGGACCGAAGTCGTGCGCGCGACCCGGGCGCAAAAGGACGTCTACCTGCAAGTCGCGTTGGGCAGAATGATCGAGGGCAACGATGTCTCGCTTCTGGCGGTCTTGATCGATGCGACCGAACTCAAGACGCTCGAAGCGCAATTCGTGCAAAGCCAAAAGATGCAGGCCATCGGCCAACTCGCCGGCGGTGTGGCGCATGACTTCAACAACCTGCTGACCGCAATCTCCGGGCATTGCGATCTGTTGCTGCTGCGCCACGAGCAGGGCGACCCGAACTACGGCGATTTGGTGCAGATCAACCAGAACGCAAATCGAGCGGCAAGCCTGGTCGGGCAACTCTTGGCTTTTTCGCGGAAACAGAACATGCAGCCGGAACTGATCGATCTCAGAGATACGCTTGGCGATCTGACGCATTTGTTGAACCGACTGGTTGGCGAAAAGATCGATCTCACTTGGACGCACGATCCGGACCTGCCCCGCGTCCGTGCCGACAAGCGGCAGCTGGAACAGGTGCTGATGAACCTCGTCGTGAACGCGCGCGACGCGATGCCCGAGGGTGGCGCGATCCGGGTCGTCACCAGATCGATGCGCCTGACCGACGCGCTGACCCGCGACCGGGCCGCTGTCCCGCCCGGCGAATATGTCGTGGTGACGGTCGAGGACGAGGGGTGCGGCATTCCCGCCGACAAACTGCCGAAGATCTTCGAGCCGTTCTACTCCACCAAACGGCTTGGAGAGGGGACCGGACTGGGCCTTTCGATGGCCTATGGCATTGTGAAACAGTCCGGGGGCTTCATCTTTGCCGACAGCGTCATCGGATCGGGATCTTCCTTCACGATGTATTTTCCCGCACATCGGGGGACCTATGCCTTGCCGCCGCCCGAAAAGAAGGACCGCGCCAAGTCGGTTGCCAATGCGGACGGTGGGGTCGTGCTGCTCGTCGAGGACGAGGCCCCGGTCCGCGCCTTTGCAAGCCGTGCCCTGCGGCTGCGCGGCTTTACCGTCATCGAGGCCGACAGTGCCGAGGATGCGCTCCGTACGCTCGAGGATGTCGACTTGCAGGTGGATGTCTTCGTGACCGACGTGGTGATGCCGGGTATGGACGGTCCAAGCTGGGTGTCCAGGGCGCTCCGGCAACGCCCGGGTGTCCGGGTCGTGTTTGTCTCGGGCTATGCGGAAGACAGCTTCTCTCACAATCGGGCCAAAATTCCCAACTCGGTGTTCCTGCCCAAACCGTTCTCGCTCTCGCAGTTGACCGAGACGGTGCAGCGCCAGATGCAATAGCGCAGTGGCGCCGCCAAAGAACTCCGCCGGCCGGGTGCCGCGGAACGGTCTTGGCCGCGCGCCGGGTCTTTTGGCATCGCGTTGTTGGCCGTTTGGGCCGGTCATCGGAGTCCACACCACTCCGCGAATTGCGCATGATCAGGAAACTTAATTCAAAATCAGAAGGTTGCAGAATTCTCCGGCCTGGTACTTTCTCCGTAACCTGTCGTTAAGCTTTCTCGTCCAGAGTTCGATCCCATGAAGATTTATGTTGATTTGTCCACGTTTTGTTCGCATAAGGGCGCGCAGAACAAGAGGCGAACATCAGTGGCGATTGCCGCTGCGTACAGGCTGTGAAATAAGGAACCCGATCCATGGCAACGGCAGAACTTCTCTCGATGACGGACAAGCGCGACAGCGACAAGCAGAAGGCGCTCGATTCAGCGCTGGCACAGATCGAACGGCAGTTCGGCAAGGGCTCGATCATGAAACTCGGCGGCGCGGGCGCGCTGCAGGAGATCGAGGCGACCTCGACCGGTTCGCTTGGGCTTGACATTGCCTTGGGGATCGGCGGCTTGCCGAAGGGCCGGATCGTCGAGGTTTTCGGGCCCGAGAGTTCCGGCAAGACGACGCTCACGCTGCATTGCGTCGCCGAGGAACAGAAAAAAGGCGGCGTCTGCGCCTTTGTCGATGCCGAACATGCGCTGGACCCGCAATACGCCAAGAAGCTGGGCGTCAATCTGGACGAATTGCTGATCAGCCAGCCCGACACCGGGGAACAGGCGCTTGAGATCACCGATACGCTGGTGCGGTCGGGGGCCGTCAACATGGTCGTGGTGGATTCGGTCGCCGCGCTGACCCCGCGCAGCGAACTCGAAGGCGATATGGGGGATTCCTCGGTCGGCGTGCATGCCCGGCTGATGAGCCAGGCGATGCGCAAGCTGACCGGATCGATCGCCCGTTCGAACTGCATGGTGATCTTCATCAACCAGATCCGCATGAAGATCGGCGTCATGTTCGGCTCGCCCGAGACCACCACGGGGGGCAACGCGCTTAAGTTCTACAGCTCCGTCCGGCTTGATATCCGCCGCATCGGATCGATCAAGGACCGCGACGAGGTCGTGGGCAATCAGACCCGTGTGAAGGTGGTCAAGAACAAGGTGGCGCCGCCCTTCAAGCAGGTCGAGTTCGACATCATGTACGGCGAGGGCATATCGAAGACCGGCGAGCTTCTCGATCTTGGCGTCAGGGCCGGCGTGGTCGAAAAGTCCGGCGCCTGGTTCAGCTATGGTGACGAACGCATCGGTCAGGGACGTGAAAACGCCAAGAACTTCCTGCGGGAGAACGGCGCGATGGCGTTGGAGATCGAGGATAAGATTCGCGCCGCCCACGGGCTTGATTTCGATGCGGTCGCGGATGGCGAGGACGACGCCTTGCTCGAGGGCTGATGATACGGTTGGGCAGGTGGACACCGTTCGGTCACACCGGTAAACGACGCGGTAGCCAAGAACAATTCGGACCGCCTGCCCATGGCCAGCCTGAACGACATCCGATCGACTTTCCTGGAGTATTTCCGCCGGAACGGGCATGAGGTCGTAGCCTCGTCTCCGCTGGTGCCGCGCAACGATCCGACGCTGATGTTCGTCAATTCGGGCATGGTGCAGTTCAAGAACCTCTTCACCGGGGTCGAGCATCGTGACTACAAACGCGCCGCGACCAGCCAGAAATGCGTGCGCGCCGGCGGCAAGCACAACGATCTCGACAATGTCGGGTACACCGCGCGGCATCATACCTTCTTTGAAATGCTGGGAAATTTCAGCTTCGGCGATTATTTCAAGGACGAGGCCATCCCCTACGCCTGGAACCTGTTGACGCAGGATTTCGGCATCGACCAATCCCGGCTTCTGACGACCGTCTACCACACGGATGACGAGGCGTTCGAGATCTGGAAGAAAGTGGGGGTTCCCGAAGACCGGATCATCCGCATCGCCACGCATGACAATTTTTGGCAGATGGGTCCGACCGGGCCCTGCGGGCCCTGCACCGAGATCTTCTATGACCATGGCGATCACATCTGGGGCGGACCGCCGGGCAGCGCCGAAGAGGATGGCGACCGGTTCATCGAGATCTGGAACGTCGTTTTCATGCAGAACGAACAGTTCGAAGACGGCTCGATGCGTGCGCTGGAGATGCAGTCGATCGACACCGGCATGGGGCTGGAACGCATCGGCGCGCTGCTGCAGGGCAAGCACGACAATTACGATACCGACACGATAAGGGCGCTGATCGAGGCCTCGGCCCATGCCACGAGTTCCGACCCCGACGGGCCGGACAACGTGCATCACCGCGTGGTGGCGGATCATGTGCGGTCTTGCAGCTTTCTGATCGCGGATGGCGTGATGCCGTCGAACGAGGGCCGGGGCTATGTGCTGCGCCGCATCATGCGGCGGGCGATGCGGCACGCGCATTTGGCAGGCGCCAAGGATCCGGTGATGCATCGGATCGTGGCGACACTGGTGGCCGAGATGGGACGCGCCTATCCCGAGCTTGCACGGGCCCAGCCGATGATCGAAGAGACGCTGAAGCTGGAGGAAGGGCGTTTCCTGCAGACGCTTGAACGCGGTCTGCGGCTGCTTGATGACGAGCTCGCCAAGCTGCCCGACGGCGCCGACCTGCCGGGCGAGGCGGCGTTCAAGCTGTACGACACCTACGGCTTCCCGCTCGACCTGACCCAGGATGCGTTGCGCGAGCGGGGCCGTTCGGTGGACGTTGCGGGCTTCGACGCGGCGATGGAGGCGCAGAGGGCGCAGGCGCGTGCGGCCTGGACGGGCTCGGGCGAGGCGAAGGACGCCGAGGTCTGGTTCGATATCGCCGAGACCCACGGGGCGACGGAATTCCTTGGCTACGAAACCGAGGTGGCCGAAGGGCAGATCGCGGCCATCGTGGCCGACGGTGCACTGGTCAACGCGCTGGAAGAGGGCAAAACCGGCTGGGCCGTGGTCAATCAGACCCCGTATTACGGCGAGGCGGGTGGCCAGGTGGGGGATCTTGGAACGGTGCGGTCTTTGGCGGATCACAACGACCATGGAACGATTTCCGATGTGCAGCGGTTTGCCGGGGGTCGGGTTTTCGGCCACCGGGTGACTGTCGCGGAAGGACGGCTTGCGGTGGGCGATGCCGTTCAACTGAAGGTCGACCATACACGGCGCAGCGCGATCCGCGCGAACCATTCGGCCACGCATCTGCTGCACGAGGCGCTGCGCCAGACCCTGGGCGATCACGTGGCGCAACGCGGATCGCTGAACGCGCCGGACCGGCTGCGGTTCGATTTCAGTCACAATACGGCGGTGACGGCACAGGAACTTGTGCGGGTCGAGGAGGACGTGAATGCCTATATCCGGCAGAATACGCCCGTCGAAACCCGGATCATGTCGCCTGACGATGCGCGCGACATCGGGGCGCAGGCGCTGTTCGGCGAGAAATACGGCGACGAGGTGCGGGTCGTTTCGATGGGGAAGGCGGCGACCGGCAAGGGGACGGACGGCAACACGTACTCGATCGAACTCTGCGGCGGCACGCATGTGCAGCGGACCGGTGATATCGGGCTGTGCGTCGTGCTTGGCGACAGCGCGTCCGCAGCCGGCGTGCGCCGGATCGAGGCATTGACCGGACAGGCCGCGTTGACCCATCTGGCGGTTCAGGACCAGCGCGTGGCCGAGATCGCCGAGACCCTGAAGACCGGCGCCGGCGATGTCGCCGACCGGGTCCGGGCGCTGGTCGAGGAACGCAAGGCGCTGGCCAACGAGGTGGCGCAGCTTCGCCGCGACCTAGCACTGGCCGGCGGTGCGGGGCAGGGCGCGGGCCCCGAGGCGCGCGACGTGGGCGGGCGCCAGTTTCTGGCCCAGGTGCTGCAGGGTGTCAGCGGCAAGGATCTGCCCGCGCTGATCGACGAGCACAAGGCGCGCCTGGGGTCGGGCGCGATCCTGCTGATCGCCGATGCGGGCGGTAAGGCGGCGGTGGCCGCGGGGGTCACCGACGATCTGGCCGGAGAGCTGAGCGCGGTCGATATCGTCAAGGCCGCCGTTGCGGAACTCGGCGGGAAGGGCGGCGGCGGGCGTCCGGATATGGCGCAGGGTGGCGGCAAGGACCCCGCCAACGCCGCGGCCGCGATCAAGGCGGCCGAGTCTGTGGTAGGAGGATAGGCGATGGGGGCTCTTTGGATTGCACATGTGACGGTCACCGACGACGCGGCCTATGCCAAGTACGCAGCGATCGCCACCGAGGCGATTGCCGCCCATGGCGGCACCTTCCTGGCCCGCGGCGGGCGCTATGTGGTGCTTGAAGGCAAGGACCGGCCCCGCAACGTGGTGGCCCGGTTTCCAAGCGTCGAGGACGCCGTCGCCTGTTACAACTCGCCGCGCTACCAAGAGGCGCTGCAATTCGCCAAGGCGGCCAGCGAACGCGATTTGATGGTCGTGGAAGAGGTCTAGGCGCTGGCCACGCTTGCCGAACTGACGTCTGCCGACGCCCAGCCCGGGCGCATCGTCTGGATCGGCATTCGTCCGGCGCGGCACCAGAACGTGCAACCGCTGCTGCAGGCCTTCCTGTCCGAGGCGGGGCTGGAGGGTGACCATGCCCGGCCGGGCAAGCGCGCGGTGACGCTCTTTCAGGACGAACATCTGGCGGCGATCTCGGGATTTCTGGGCGGCTGCGAGGTTCTGCCGGAAGACCTGCGCCGTAATATCCATGTGAGCGGGCTGAACTTGAGCGCCCTGCGCGGTGCGCGCCTGTGGCTCGGCGCGGCAGAGGTCGAGATCACGGGCCCGTGCGCGCCATGCTCGCGGATGCAACAGGCATTCGGGGTCGGCGGTTACAACGCGGTCCGCGGACATGGCGGCTGGTGCGCGCGGGTTTTCCGCCCCGGCCGGGTCGCCATCGGGGACGCTGTGGTCCGCGCGCAGACCATAGGCGGATAAGCCGTAGAAAAAGGCCATGTTGACGGCAAAAACATGCCGAAGGCGGCCTTTGGTTGGCTTGTTCGGACGGGGTCGGAATGTCACAATCTGCGCGCGCCGCGCGGAAACTATCCCCAGTGATTCGGCTTTTCCCCAGCTTGAAATGTGGCATAAACACCTGTTCTCAGGACAATCGGCATGACTTTCTCGTTTTGTTTCTGAGCCTTAACCAATGGCAAATTTTGCCCTTTCAGTTGTCGAACTCAGAGTGATGCGCGCGGACCACAGTTGGGGTCGATTCCCGAGATTTTTCGCGGTTTTGCCTGTCAAACGGCAAATCCGTCACAATCGGCCTATAGGTGCTCGCAGAACCAGCATGGTAAATCTAAATCACTTTT
The DNA here is from genome assembly GCA_030065095.1 of Rhodobacter sp. Classification (GTDB taxonomy): domain Bacteria; phylum Pseudomonadota; class Alphaproteobacteria; order Rhodobacterales; family Rhodobacteraceae; genus JASJCA01. The sequence goes on along the minus strand of JASJDP010000021.1, from coordinate 23,970 downwards.
TGGGTAACGGAGGTTCAACTATGAAATCGATCCTGACTGCAGCAGCTGCCGCTGTTGTTCTGACTGCCGGTTCTGCCATGGCCTGGGAAGGCCGCACTGTCGCTTGCTTCGACAAGCACTGGGTCCCGGCCAAGTACGATACGCACAAGGTTCTCGTGAAGGCCGCCAAAGAGCGCTACGAGCACAAGAACGGCCGTATCGAGCTGGTGCATTACGCCCCGGTCTACCGCGAGCACAAGACCATGGCCTCGAAAGGCTACTGGGTCATGAAAGAAGTGTCCTGCGGCTGCCCGGCCTGTGACTAAGACCTGATGGCCTATCGCCGGCGACATCCCCGCCGGCGTTCGGTTTTTTTGGAATAGTGAGTTCCATCCAAAAGCGCGGGTTCTGCTGCCCGCGCTTTTTTTCTTGGCCTCAGCCGGCCGCGCGCGCCTGACGCTTGCGTTCGTGCGGGTCCAGGAAACGCTTGCGCATCCGGATCGCGTTCGGAGTGACCTCGACCAGTTCGTCGTCGTCGATATAGGCAATGGCCTGTTCCAGCGACATCTTCACCGGCGTCGTCAGCCGCACGGCCTCGTCCGAGCCGCTGGCGCGGATATTGGTCAGCTTCTTGCCCTTGAGCGGGTTCACCTCGAGATCGTTGTCGCGGGAATGCTCACCGATGATCATGCCGGTATAGACCGGTTCCTGCGCGCCGATGAACATCTTGCCGCGCTCTTCCAGGTTCCAGAGCGCGTAAGCCACCGAGGTGCCGTTTTCCATCGAGATCAACACGCCGGCACGCCGGCCGGGGATGGGCCCCTTGTAGGGCGCCCATGCATGGAAGACGCGGTTCAGCACGCCGGTGCCGCGGGTGTCGGTCAGGAACTCGCCATGATAGCCGATCAGCCCGCGGCTGGGGACATGAGCGACGATGCGTGTCTTGCCGGCGCCCGCCGGCTTCATCTCGGACAGTTCTCCCTTGCGGGGGCCGGTGATCTTTTCGATCACGGTGCCCGCGTAGTCGTCGTCGACGTCGATGGTGACCTCTTCGACGGGTTCCATCCGCTGGCCGTCGACGTCGCGGAACAGGACCTGGGGGCGGCTGATGCTCAGCTCGAACCCTTCGCGGCGCATGTTCTCGATCAGGACGCCCATCTGCAACTCGCCGCGGCCGGCCACCTCGAACGCCTCGCCGCCGGGGGTGTCGGTGACGCGGATCGCAACGTTCGATTCCGCTTCCTTCATCAGCCGGTCGCGGATCACGCGGGACTGCACCTTCTTGCCGTCCCGCCCCGCAAGCGGCGAGTCGTTGATGCCGAAAGTGACGCTGATCGTCGGCGGATCGATCGGCTGCGCTTCCAGCGGGGACTCGACGGCGAGCGCGGCGATGGTATCGGACACGGTCGCCTTCGACATGCCGGCGAGGCTGACGATGTCGCCGGCGGTGGCCTCGTCGATGTCCTGGCTTGCAAGCCCGCGGAACGCGCGGATCTTGGTGACGCGGAACTGTTCGATCTTCTGGCCGACGCGGGACAGCGCCTGGACCGTGGCGCCAACGCGCAGCCTGCCCGTTTCCACCCGCCCGGTCAGCATCCGCCCCACGAAGGGATCGGCGCCGAGCGTGGTGGCCAGCATCGTGAAATCCTCGTCCTGATGCTTGATCTGGCGCGGCGCGGGGACGTGGTTGACGATCAGGTTGAATAGCGCCGAAAGGTCGGCGCGCGGGCCGTCGAGGTCGGCATCGGCCCAGCCGGAGCGTCCCGAGGCATAAAGATGCGGGAAATCGAGCTGGTCTTCGTTGGCGTCCAGCGCGGCGAAGAGGTCGAAACACTCGTCGAGCGCACGGTCGGGTTCCGCGTCCGGCTTGTCGACCTTGTTCAGCACCACGATCGGCCGCAGGCCAAGGGCCAGGGCCTTGGACGTGACGAATTTTGTCTGCGGCATCGGGCCCTCGGCGGCGTCGACCAGCAGCACGACCCCGTCGACCATGCTGAGAATGCGCTCGACCTCGCCGCCGAAATCGGCGTGGCCGGGCGTGTCGACGATGTTGATGCGGGTGCCCTTCCACTCGACCGAGGTGCATTTGGCGAGGATCGTTATGCCGCGTTCGCGTTCCAGGTCGTTCGAATCCAGCGCGCGTTCGGCCACGGCCTGCCCGGCGCGGAACGCGCCGGATTGTTTCAGCAATTCGTCGACAAGCGTCGTTTTCCCATGGTCGACATGAGCGATGATCGCGATGTTGCGCAGGTCCATTCCTAGGCCTTTCCGGGGAGCTGCCGGGCAGGTAGCGCGGGGGCGCCGAAAAGGCCAGCGGAAAGTGCCGGCATGGCTGTGTTCCTGCGGGGAGGGTCAGCTAAGCGCATGAAAAGAATAAACTTAGCACAGCCGCCTCATCGCACGGCCAGTATGGGCTTGCGCCCGCCAGGTCCGCACGTCCTGCCGCCGGGTGACCGCCCGGACCGGTTTTCACATCAGTGCGAGGCGCTTTGCGAAAACAGATGGATGACCAGGATGCCGGCGAGGATCATGGCGATGCCCAGGACGGCCGGAAGATCGAGGCGCTGGCCGAAGATCGCAAGGCCGATCACCGCAATGAAGACGATGCCGAGGCCGGACCATATGGCATAGGCGATGCCGACCGGAATGGTCTTGAGCGCAAGCGCCAGCAGATAGAAGCTGACGCCATAGCCTGCCACGACGATGAGCGACGGTGTCAGGCGTGTGAATTGCTGGCTGGCCTGCAGCGCGGTGGTGCCGATGGTCTCGGCCAGAATGGCGGCCACGAGAAAGAAGTAGGATTTGGGCATGGCTGGGCGTCCTCCACGGTTGGCTTCGGAGAAACACGCTCGCACGGAAAAGGGAAGGGCGCTTGCGGCAGACGGCGCGGGGCGAGGCCGCACAGGTGCGGGCACGAAGCGGAGTTGTGCAGGATGTCGCCGGGCGCTTGGGCTCGGTGCAGGGGCCAGACGGCTCAAGCCGCAATGAACTCGCCGGGCTTGGCCTCGACATAGGCCGCAACGGCCTCGCAAAGGCCGGTGGCCCAGCTCTCCTTTGGAAGGACACCCCAGCGGCTGGGATCGGATTTGTCCTCGTAGATCAGCGTGAAGTGATCATCGACCAAGTCGAAAAGCTCTTGAGGAGTCTCCGTCAAGGTCGCCTCGACCCGAATGCAGTGCCGCAGATAGCGCGCTTTGGCCGGCACCAGGCGCGGGCCTTTGCGTGCCTTCTGCAGCGATGCGATCATCGGGTCGGCGACGCGGCAGTAGGCGTTGAGAAAGGCGTCTTGTTCCAGGGTCTCAAGCAGGATCGCAAAATCCTCGACCAGTTGCGGGAAGTTCGAGATCAACTGGTCGAGCCCGCCATTGCCGATCTGACCCTCGGCGAGCAGGGCGGTGTGCAACAGGAACTGACCGCGGGTGATCTGTCCGGCTTCAACGGCAGCCATCAGGCCCAAAAGTGGCTCGGAATGTACGATGTCATGGATGATCCGGTCGCCCACACGGTCGACATAGGCGTCGTAGCAATCCCAGAGTCGCTCTTGCCCGGTGCGTTGGGGGTCGAGGGTAAGCGGCGCGCCAGCTGGAATGAGATGTGGGGACACCTACAGTTCAGCCTGCAAGCGCCAGGTTCAGGTTCTCGTCGATCTTTTCCAGAAAGCCCATCGTGGTCAGCCATTTCTGGTCGGGGCCGACCAGCAGCGCGAGATCCTTGGTCATGAAGCCCGATTCGACGGTTTCGACGATGACACGCTCCAGCGTTTCGGCGAATGTCGTCAGCGCCTCGTTGCCGTCGAGCTTGGCGCGATGCTTCAGCCCGCCGGTCCAGGCGTAGATCGAGGCGATGGAATTCGTCGACGTCGCCTTGCCCGCCTGGTGCTGGCGGTAATGCCGGGTGACGGTGCCGTGGGCGGCCTCTGCCTCGACGATCTTGCCGTCGGGGGTCATCAGGATCGAGGTCATCAGCCCGAGCGACCCGAACCCCTGGGCCACCGTGTCGGACTGCACGTCGCCGTCGTAGTTCTTGCAGGCCCAGACATAACCGCCGGACCATTTCAGCGACGACGCGACCATGTCGTCGATCAGGCGGTGTTCGTACCAGATCTTCTTGGCGTCGAACCGTTCTTTGAATTCGGTTTCGAAGACCTCCTGGAAGATATCCTTGAAGCGGCCGTCATAGGCCTTGAGGATCGTGTTCTTGGTCGACAGGTACACCGGCCAGCCGAGATTCAGGCCATAGTTCAGCGACGCGCGGGCAAAGTCGTAGATCGAGGCGTCGAGGTTGTACATGCCCATGGCGACGCCGGCGGCGGGGGCATCGAACACGTCGCGCTCGATCTCGGTGCCATCTTCCCCCACGAATTTCATCGTCAGCTTGCCGGGGCCGGGGAAGGTGAAATCGGTCGCGCGGTACTGGTCGCCGAAGGCGTGGCGGCCGACGACGATGGGCTGGGTCCAGCCGGGCACCAGCCGCGGCACGTTGCGGCAGATGATCGGGGCGCGGAAGATGACGCCGCCCAGGATGTTGCGGATCGTGCCGTTGGGCGAACGGTACATGCGTTTCAGCCCGAACTCCTCGACCCGCGCCTCGTCGGGCGTGATCGTGGCGCATTTGACCGCGACGCCGACCTCCTTGGTCTTTTCGGCCGCGTCGACGGTGATCCGGTCGTCGGTGCGGTCGCGTTCCTCGATGCCGAGGTCGTAGTACAGAAGATCGATGTCCAGATAGGGCAGGATCAGCTTTTGCTTGATGAAGTCCCACATGATGCGGGTCATCTCGTCGCCGTCCATCTCGACGATGGGATTGTCCACCTTGATCTTGGTCATCGGAGCCTCCGCTGGCGGGAATCGGGCCGCGACGACGTCTTAGCGCAAAGTACGATGCACGCCTAGTATGCGATTGTATACCGAGGCCTCTGCGCCGAGGCGGCTTGCTACCGCGTCGTTTCGTTCAGCCGTCGGCGGACATAGGCGTCGACCGTGCCGATCATCTGTTCCATATGCGGGTCTTCGAAGAAATGACCGGCGCCCTCGACCTCTTCGTGGGTGATGGTGATGCCCTTTTGTTCGTGTAGCTTTTCCACCAGCGCATGGGTGTCCTTGGGCGGCGCCACGCGATCGGCGGTGCCGTTGATGATCAGGCCCGAGGACGGGCAGGGCGCAAGGAACGAGAAATCGTACATGTTGGCGGGCGGCGAGACGGAAATGAACCCCGTGATCTCGGGCCGCCGCATCAAAAGCTGCATGCCGATCCAGGCGCCGAAGGAAAAGCCCGCGACCCAGCAATGTTTGGAGTTCTGGTTCATCGACTGCAGATAGTCGAGCGCACTGGCGGCGTCGCTCAATTCGCCGATGCCCTGGTCGTATTCGCCCTGGCTGCGTCCCACGCCGCGGAAGTTGAACCGCAGAACGGTAAAGCCCATGTTGTAGAAGGCATAATGCAGGTTGTAGACCACCCGGTTGTTCATCGTGCCGCCGAATTGCGGATGCGGATGCAGCACGATGGCGATGGGGGCGTCCTTGACCTTTTGCGGGTGATAGCGGCCTTCCAGACGGCCCTCGGGACCTGGAAAGATTACTTCGGGCATGGCGCGCCTCGTTACCTGGGTTCCGGTCCCGTCGGAATTCTTGACAGATTTCCTCGGGCACCTTAGAACTGTTCTAAAGAGCGGCCGGCCGGCCGCCACAAGTCGCGTTGGAGTTAATGACCCAACGCCTTGACGTCAATGGAATAACGGGCCTGGCGGCGGATGAAGCTCAGCACAAAGGGACGCTATGCGATGGTGGCGTTGGCCGATCTGGCCACCCAGCCGCCGGAGACGCTGTTGTCGCTGGCCGAAATCTCCAAGCGGCAGGACATCTCGCTGCCCTATCTCGAGCAGCTTTTCGTCAAGCTGCGGCGGGCGGGGCTGGTGGAGTCGGTGCGCGGACCGGGGGGCGGTTACCGGCTGGCGCGGCCAGCCTCGGAAATCCGGGTGTCGGACGTGATGGGCGCGGTGGACGAGACGGTCAGCGCGCTGCACACCGGCGCGGGCGCCCATGGCGCGTCGTCGGGAAGCCGGGCGCAGTCGGTCACCAATCGTCTTTGGGAGAGCCTGAGCGCGCATGTCTATGTCTTCCTGCACCAGACCCGGCTGTCGGATGTGGTGCAGAACGAACTGGCCCCGTGCCCGGCGGTGCCGACGCTGTTTTCCGTCGTGGACGACGGATGAGCGCGCGGGTCTATCTGGACTGGAACGCGACAGCGCCGCTTCGGCCCGAGGCGCGGGCGGCGGTGGTGGCGGCGCTGGATGTTGCGGGCAATCCGTCGTCGGTTCATGCCGAAGGGCGCGCGGCGCGGGCGATTGTCGAGCGCGCGCGTGCGCAGGTGGCCGCGGCAGTGGGCTGCCAGCCGCAAGAGGTGGTGTTCACCTCGGGTGCAACCGAGGCCGCGCGCGTGCTGCAGCGTCCTGGCAAGGGGTGCGATGTCTGCGTGCAGGACACGGCGCATGACGCGCTGTGGGTGCATCACGATCTGACCAATGCAACGGAACGCCCGCACGGGCCGGGGCACACGCTGGCCATGGGGCTGGCGAATTCCGAGACCGGCATCATCACCGAGCCGCCAGAGCGGACCCACGGGCAGTATCCCTATGGCGCGCTGCGGGCCGACTGGCTGTTTTTGGATGTGACGCAAGCGGTCGGGCGCATCCCCTTTGCATTTTCCTGGTCGGGGGCGGATTTCGCCATCCTGTCGGCGCACAAGCTGGGCGGGCCAAAGGGCGTGGGCGCACTGATCATCCGGCAAGGCCTTGATATCGAACCGCTCGTCCCTGGCGGCGGGCAGGAAATGGGGCGCCGGTCGGGCACCGAAAACGTGGCCGGCATCGCCGGGTTCGGCGCCGCGGCCGAGGCGGCTGTGCGGGATCTGGCAGCAGGCGTCTGGGAACCGGTCAAAAAACTTAGAACTCTTCTAGAAAATGCTATTGCTGATACGGCATCTCAGACTATTTTTATCGGAAATGAGGCGCAGCGCCTGCCCAACACCTCGTGTTTCGCCACGCCCGGCTGGAAGGGCGAAACCCAGGTGATGGCAATGGACCTGGCCGGTTTCGCCATATCGGCGGGGTCGGCCTGTTCCAGCGGCAAGGTGAGGGAGAGCCGCGTGCTGCGCGCCATGGGATATGACGCGGTCACGGCACGCTCGGCCATCCGGGTATCGCTGGGGCCCACGACGACGGAAGACGACATCGGGCGATACGTCGACGCCTGGACCGCGGCGCATGGCAAGTTCCAGGCGCGCGCAGCATGAAAAGGGGTAGGGAAATGGCAGCTTTGGACACCACGGCGCAGGCCATGCAGGTGAAAGAGGGCGTCGACCGGGAAACGGTCGATGCGGTCCAGTCGACGGCCAAGTACAAATACGGCTGGGAAACCGAGATCGAGATGGACTATGCCCCGAAGGGCATCGACGAAGATATCGTCAGGCTGATCTCGGATAAGAACGGCGAGCCCGAGTGGATGACCGACTGGCGCCTGGACGCCTATCGCCGCTGGGTCGAGATGACCGAGCCCGGCTGGGCGATGGTGGACTACCCCAAGATCGACTATCAGGACCAGTATTACTATGCCGCGCCCAAGAGCATGGCGGAAAAGCCGAAATCGCTGGACGAGGTCGATCCCAAGCTGCTGGAGACCTACAAGAAGCTGGGCATCCCGCTAAAGGAACAGATGATTTTGGCCGGCGTCGAGGGGGCCGAGAGCGTGCCCGCCGAGGGCCGCAAGGTGGCTGTGGACGCGGTGTTCGACAGCGTCTCGGTGGGCACCACGTTCCAGGCCGAGCTGGCCAAGGCGGGCGTCATCTTTTGCTCGATTTCCGAGGCGATCCGCGAGCATCCCGATCTGGTGAAGAAATACCTCGGGTCGGTCGTGCCGATTTCGGATAACTATTTTGCGACATTGAATTCGGCGGTGTTCTCCGACGGCTCCTTCGTCTACGTGCCGCCCGGTGTGCGCTGCCCGATGGAACTCAGCACCTATTTCCGCATCAACGCCGAAAACACCGGCCAGTTCGAGCGGACGCTGATCATCGCCGACAAGGGATCCTATGTCAGCTATCTGGAAGGCTGCACCGCGCCCCAGCGCGACACCCACCAGTTGCATGCGGCGGTGGTGGAACTGGTCGCGCTGGAGGATGCCGAGATCAAGTATTCGACGGTGCAGAACTGGTTCCCCGGCGACGAGGAGGGCAAGGGCGGCATCTACAACTTCGTCACCAAGCGCGCCGATTGCCGCGGCGACCGGTCCAAGGTGATGTGGACGCAGGTGGAAACCGGATCGGCGGTGACGTGGAAATATCCCTCCTGCATCCTGCGCGGCAACGACAGCCAGGGCGAGTTCTACTCCATTGCGATCACCAACAACATGCAGCAGGCCGACACCGGCACGAAGATGATCCATCTGGGCCGCAACACCAAATCGCGGATCGTGTCGAAGGGCATCAGCGCAGGGCGCGCCCAGAACACCTATCGTGGCCAGGTCGCGATGCACCCCAAGGCGAAGCATAGCCGCAACTACACCCAGTGCGATTCGCTTTTGATCGGCGACAAGTGCGGGGCGCATACGGTGCCCTATATCGAGGTGCGAAACAACTCGTCCCGCTGCGAGCACGAGGCGACGACATCGAAGGTGGATGACGACCAGCTGTTCTATTGCCGCCAGCGCGGCATGGACGAGGAAGAGGCCGTGGCGCTGGTGGTCAACGGTTTCTGCAAGGAGGTGTTGCAGGCCCTGCCGATGGAGTTCGCCATGGAGGCGCAGCAGCTGGTGGCGATCTCGCTGGAAGGCTCAGTCGGCTAGCGCCATGGTCGGCAACGCCGCAGAAGAAGGCCTGATGCAGCAGATCGGCAACCCGTCCCATGTGGACCGGGGGCGGATCGTCGTACCGGCTGCGCTGCTGTCGGGGATCGGCGCCGGTTACCTGGCCGATGCGCTGATCCCGCGGCTGGCGTTCTTCGGGGCGTTCAGCCTGGCCGCGCTGACCACGATCGGCGTGGCCTGGCATCTGGGCCACTGGCTGGCCCGGCGGCAGACAGCGCGCGAAAGCGCGGCACTGGAACGCCGCCGCGCCGCACAGATCGCCGAAACCGAGGCGGCGCTGCGCGCCAGGGCGGGGCAGGGCGAATGAACTTCGCCGCAGATCCAGAGACGCTGCATCCGGCTGTGGTGGGCGCCATGGGCCGGCCAGAGCGGTTTTTGGTGCCGAAGGGCGCGCGGGTGGTCCTGGCACGGCCCCGGGGCACACCGGTCTATTTCGTCATCAACAATCGCGACGACCGTATTCATAAGGCGCAGTTGAATGGGCGCTTTTATGAACAGGAGGTGCTCGACCGCTTGGCCCGGCATCTGCCTGCCGGCGGTGTCTTCGTCGACATCGGGGCGAATATCGGCAACCACACGCTCTATATGGCGCGGCACTCGCAGGCCGCGCGCATCATTCCGATGGAGCCGAACCCGGCGGCGATTTCGCTGCTGGCCGCGGTCGTGCGTCTGAACCAGATCGAGGACAAGGTGGAACTCGGCGCGCTCGGTTATGGCATCGGCGATCGCGAAGCCGAGGGCTATTCGGTCAAGATCCCCAAAGGCAACTTGGGCTGGACCCGGATCGCACAGGAGGGCGGCGATCTATCGCTTCGAACCGGCGACAGTCTTTTGGCGCATGAAGAGCGCGTCGATCTTATCAAGATCGACGTCGAAGGCATGGAAGTCGCAGCGCTTTCCGGACTGGGCAATACGCTGAGGCGGCATCGCCCCGCTCTGTTCGTCGAGGTGGATCACACCAACAAGCCAGCCTTCGACAAGGCGATGTCACGTCTTGGCTACGAATTGACCGAGGCGTTCCCCCGCACGCGCATGAACCAGAATTTCCTTATGGCGCCGGTATCGACATGACCCGTGCCATCCTGCTTGCCGCCGTCACGACCGGCGCGTTCTGCGCTATCTTTGCGGTGATGGTCGATGCCGCAACCGACGCCCTGTCGATATGGCAGGTGGCGGTGGCCGGCCTGGTATCGGGATTTCTCGGCAGCCTTTTCGCCAGCCTCGTTCTGCGGAGGCGCGACTGATGGCCCGCGCCCCGCTGAAGCTGTTTTGGTACCGCAAGGTGCGGAACTTCGGCGATGCGATTTCGCAGCGTATCGCCGAATTCGTCTCGGGCCGTCCTGTGGTCTGGGCCTCGCGCAGCGAGGCAGAGCTTTTCGGGCTTGGCAGCCTGATGGAAATGGTGGCGCAAGGGCACCGGACCCCGCGCGAGGATGGAACGAAACCGTGGGTCTGGGGCACCGGCTGCATGACACGCCGGGTGCCGCCGTTTCTGGACAATGTCCGCATCGCCCTGCTCCGGGGGCCGATCACGGCGGAAATTCTTGGCCTGGACGCCGGCGCCTTCGGCGATCCCGGGCTGCTGATCGCCGATGTCTTGACCAAGCGCCCCGAATGCGACGGCCGCATCGGCATCGTTCCGCATCTGAGCAAGATCGCCGATCCGGCCTGGACCGACCTCGTTGCCGAAGACCGGAGGCTGCGCCTGATCGACGTGACCCAGCCCGACCCGCTGGGGGCGGTGCGCCAGATCGCGTCCTGCGCCCATGTGATCTCGTCGAGCCTGCACGGCCTGATCACCGCCGATGCCTTCGGGATCCCGAACACCTGGCTCGACCCGGCGCATAACCATGCGGCGCCGCAACTGAAATTCCGCGACTACGCACGCTCGGTCGGCAGGCGGTTCTTCGACCCGCTGGACCGGCGCGACATCCTCGCCCATATCGACCGGGGATTGCCGGATGACATCCCTTATATGGACGGGATCGAAGCCTCGAAACTCTGCCTTCTCAACAGCTTCCCCGCCGAACTGAAAGCGGGGACCACCTTGAAAGGAGCGGCCTGATGTCCCTGCCTGTCGTCAACGTCTACGATGCGCAAAGCTTTTCCAACCAGCCGGCGGACAGCACCCGTTTCGGCGCGATGATCGCGCCGCTGTCCGATGGCCTTGGCATGTCCGGGCTCGGGGCGATGTTCGTCACCGTCGAACCCGGACGCCGTGCCTTTCCGTTCCACAATCACCTCGGCAATGACGAGATGTTCATCATCCTCGAAGGCGAAGGCACCTACCGCTTTGGGGCCGATGAGGTCCCGGTCAAACCCGGTGACGTGTGCGCCGCCCCGCGCGGCGGTCCGGATACCGCGCACCAGCTGATAAATACGGGTCAGAAGCCATTGAGATATATCGGGATTTCGACATCGAACGACCCGGATATCGCGGAATATCCCGACAGCGGCAAGTTCGCCGCCCTCGGTATCGCACCCGGCCCGTCGTTTTTCGAGGCGCATATGCGACATGTCGGCAAGCGCGAGGACGCGCATGACTACTGGGAAGGAGAAGAGCTGTGATCGTCACCACCACGCCGTCGGTCGAGGGCCAGCTGATCGCCGAATATCACGGGATCGTCGTGGGCGAGGCGATCCTTGGCGCCAATGTCATCCGCGATCTTTTCGCCGGAATCACCGACATCCTGGGCGGCCGGTCGGGCGCCTATGAGGAAGAGCTCGGCAAGGCGCGCACCGTCGCGCTGGAAGAGATGGAAGACCGCGCCCGCGCCAAGGGGGCGAATGCCGTCGTCGGGGTCGATCTCGATTACGAGGTGATCAACAACATGCTGATGGTGTCGGCCTCCGGCACTGCCGTAACGGTGCGATAGCGCTGAATGGTCGGCGCGGCGCCCATCCCACCCGGCACCATTGAAAGGCCGGTGCTGACGTTCCCTGCGGCCGAGGCCGCCTGGGTGCGGCAGGTCTATGACGGCGCGCGGGTGATCCTGGAATACGGCAGCGGCGGGTCGACGGTGCTGGCGGGCGAGATGCTGGGCGCCACGGTGTTTTCGGTGGAAAGCGACCGCGACTGGGTCGAGAATATGCGGGCGTGGTTCGAAGAAAACCCGCCCCTGGCCGATGTGCGGCTGCACCCGGTCGATATCGGCAGGACGCGCGCCTGGGGCCATCCGGCCGGCAATGCGAACTGGCGGCAGTTCCACAAATATCCGATATCCGTCTGGGACCGCCCCGATTTTCGGCACCCGGATGTCGTGCTGATCGACGGCCGCTTTCGCGCCGCCTGTCTTCTGACCGCGCTGTTTCGTATCGAACGCCCTGTCACCGTGCTGTTCGACGACTATGTCGGGCGAAAGCCCTACAAGGCGGTCGAGACCTTCGCCGAGCCGGTCGAGACCCGTGGCCGCATGGTCCGCTTCGATCTGGAGCCCCGGCGCTTTCCGCCCGCCGAGATGGGCCGCATCATGGAGATATTCACCCGGGCACAGTGAGTTGTGTCCGCGAATGAGATGAGGAAAATATGCTGAAAATCAAAGACCTCCACGTCAAGCTTGAAGAAGAGGACAAGCAGATCCTGAAAGGCGTCGACCTTGACGTCAAGGCCGGCGAGGTGCATGCGATCATGGGCCCGAACGGGTCCGGCAAGTCGACGCTGTCCTATGTGCTTTCGGGCCGCGACGGCTATGAGGTGACGCAAGGCGCGGCGACGCTGGAGGGCGAGGACGTGCTGGAGATGGAGCCGGAGGAACGCGCCGCCGCCGGCCTGTTTCTGGCGTTTCAGTACCCGGTCGAAATTCCCGGCGTCGGCAACATGACCTTTCTGCGCACCGCGCTCAACGCGCAGCGCAAGGCGCGCGGCGAAGACGAGGTGAGCGCGGCCGATTTCCTCAAGCTGATCCGGGCCAAGGCCAAGGAGCTGAAGATCGACGCCGATATGCTGAAGCGCCCGGTCAATGTCGGATTTTCCGGCGGTGAGAAAAAGCGTAACGAGATATTGCAGATGGCGCTCTTGGAGCCGAAGATGTGCATTCTGGATGAAACCGACAGCGGTCTGGATGTCGACGCGATGAAGCTGGTGGCGGGCGGGGTCAATGCCCTGCGCGACGCGGGCCGGGCGTTCCTGGTGATCACGCATTACCAGCGGCTGCTGGACCATATCGTACCGGATTTCGTGCATATCATGGCCAATGGCCGCATCGTCAAGACCGGCGGCGCCGATCTGGCGTTGGAGGTCGAGCGGAACGGCTATGCCGATATTCTGAACGAGGTGGCGTAAATGGCTTTGCCACAAGTGAAATCCGACGCCACCGAGGCGCGCGTCGCCGCGCTGGCGATGCCCGACGGTGCAGCCTGGGCGCAGACCGCGCGAACCGAGGCGCTTGCGCGGCTGCGCGCGATGGGTCTACCCGCCCGGCGGGACGAGTACTGGAAGTACACCCGCCCCGATACGCTGACCGACGCGGCCGCGCCGCCGGCCGCGACCTTCGATCCGCGCGAGACGCCGGTCTTCGACACGCTCGACCGGATCAAGATCGTCTTCGTCGACGGCGTCTTCGATGCCGAGGCGTCCGACGATATCCTTGCGCTCAAGCTGAAGGGCATAGCCATCGTTCGTCTCTCCGACGCCGAACGATTCGATCTGCACTGGTCCAAGGACATCTACGGCGTATTGGAAGCCCGCGGTCAGAACCCGGTCGAGCGTCCGCTGGCCGCACTGAACACGGCCTTTGCGACCGATGGCATCATGATTCATGTGAAGGAGAAGATCGATAAGCCGATCAATCTGATTTACCTTCACAAATCAGATCGTTCCGATGCGATCCTGCATCATTGCATCAAGTTGGAGCAGGGTGCCGATCTGACCGTTCTCGAAAGCGGCCCGGCGGCGGCGCGGTTCAACAAGGTGATGGAGGTCGAGGTCGCCGACGGCGCCGCGTTCCATCACGTCCGCGTGCAGGGCCGCGATCACGAACGCCGTGCGGCCACGCATATGTTCGCCCGGCTTGGTGCCGAGAGCACGTTCAAATCCTTCACGCTCACCAAGAACGGCGTTCTGACCCGCAACGAATGCGTGGTCGAGTTCACCGGGGACAACGCGGTGGCCCATGTCGCCGGCGCCTGCGTCGGCGATGGCGATTTCCACCACGACGATACCGTGTTTGTCACCCATGACGCGGTGAACTGCGAAAGCCGGCAAGTTTTCAAAAAGGTGCTGCGGAACGGGGCGACCGGCGTTTTCCAGGGCAAGATCCTTGTCCAGCCGGGTGCGCAGAAAACCGACGGCTACCAGATCAGCCAGGCGCTGCTGCTGGATGACGACGCCCAGTTCTTTGCCAAGCCCGAGCTGGAGATCTACGCCGACGACGTGCAATGCAGCCATGGCTCGACCAGCGGCGCGATCGACGAGGACGCGCTGTTCTATCTGCGTTCGCGCGGCGTGCCGGACGGTCAGGCGCAGGATTTGCTGGTGCTTGCCTTCCTGGCCGAGGCGGTCGACGAAATCGAGGATCCCGCCATCGCCGAGGACATCGTGTCCCGGCTCGAGGCCTGGCTGGCGCGCCACAGGGGCTAGATGGCGGTCGCGACCGATATCGCGGCCATGTACCGTGCGCCGCGCCAGACGGTCCGCCGGCTGCTGACGATGGGCGTGCGCGAGGATCGGGCATTGCTGTATCTGATGCTCGCCTGCGCGCTGATCTTCGTGGCGCAATGGCCCCGGCTTGCCCGCGAGGCGCACCTGGACGCCGCCGTTCCGCTGGACGCGCGGATCGGCGGTGCCCTGCTTGCCTGGTTCTTCCTCGCACCGCTCTTGCTTTATGCCGTCGCCGCGATCACCCGGCTCGCCGCACGGTTGCTGGGCGGGCGCGGCACTTGGTACACCGCCCGCCTTGCGCTGTTCTGGTCCCTGCTTGCGGCCGCGCCAATGTGGCTCTTGAGCGGTCTTGCCGCAGGGTTTCTTGGCCCCGGCGGCGCGTTGCAGGGGGTCAGCGCCCTTGCACTCGGGGTGTTTCTGGTGTTCTGGGGCCTCGCGCTTTTGGAAACCGAACGCCCGACGATGCTTGCATGACGCTTGATCTTCCCTCTCTTCTGCGGCTGGCCTGGGGCAGCGTGCGCGCCCCGCGTGACGGCGCGCGGGCGGTGATGCGCAGCGACATGCCCCGCGGCGCGCGCTGGGAGGCGCTGCTGCTGGTCGTCGTGGTCAGCGTCATCCTGGGCCAGATCAGCACGTATCTGATGCCGGCGCAGGTGGATTCGTTCTTCGCTCCGTTTGTGAACAACCCGGTAATGGCGGGCATCGTGCAGATGTCGCTGACCGTGATCATGGTGTTCGCGGTGTTCTGGATCGGCCGCGCCATGGGCGGCAGCGGCGGTTTCGGCGATGCCATCCTGCTGATCGCCTGGATGCAGTTCATTCTGATCTGCCTGCAAGTGATACAATTCGCCGCGATGATCCTTCTGCCGCCTTTGGCCAGCCTGATCGGGGTGGCGGGCTTTGTCCTTTTCTTCTGGCTGCTGACCAATTTCGTGGCCGAACTGCACGGGTTCAACTCGCTTGGGAAGGTGTTCGTCATGGTGATCGCCTCGATATTGGGCATGGCCTTTGCCTTGTCGTTGCTTCTATCGATCGTCGGCATCGCGATCCCCGGAGCACCCTGACATGTACGATGTGACGAAGATCCGGCAGGATTTCCCGATCCTGGCGCGCGAGGTCAACGGCAGACCGCTGGTCTATCTCGACAACGGCGCGTCGGCGCAGAAGCCGCAGGTGGTGATCGACACGGTGACAAATGCCTATTCCCATGAATATTCCAACGTTCACAGGGGGCTGCATTACCTTTCCAACGTCGCGACCGAGAAATACGAGGCCGTGCGCGGAACCATCGCGCGCTTTCTGAACGCTGCCGGCGAAGATGAGATCGTGATGAACTCGGGCACGACCGAGGGTATCAACATGGTGGCCTACGGCTGGGCGATGCCACGCATGCAGGCGGGCGACGAGATTGTCCTCAGCGTGATGGAACACCACGCCAACATCGTGCCCTGGCATTTCCTGCGCGAGCGGCAGGGGGTGAAACTGGTCTGGGTCGATGTCGATGCGGCCGGCTGGCTCGATCCCCAGAAGGTTCTCGATGCCATCACCCCGCGGACCAAACTTGTGGCGATCACCCACCTTTCCAATGTCCTGGGAACCAAAGTTGATGTGAAGGCAATCACCGAGGGCGCCCATGCGCGCGGCGTTCCGGTGCTGGTCGACGGCAGCCAGGCGGCGGTGCATATGCCGGTCGACGTGCAGGATATCGGCTGTGATTTCTATGCCATCACCGGACACAAGCTCTATGGTCCGAGCGGATCGGGCGCGATCTATGTCCGGCAGGACCGCTTTGCCGAGATGCGCCCCTTTCTCGGCGGCGGCGACATGATCCGCGAGGTGCATAAGGAGGAGGTTACCTGGAACGACCCGCCGATGAAGTTCGAGGCGGGAACGCCGGGCATCGTGCAGATGATCGGCCTTGGCGCTGCGCTCGATTACATGATGGACCTCGGGATGGAGGCCATCGCCGCCCACGAGGAGACGCTGCGCGAGTATGCGATGCAGAAATTCGCCGGGCTCAACTGGCTGAATGTCCAGGGAACCACGCCGGACAAAGGGGCGATTTTCTCGTTTACGCTCGAGGGCGCGGCCCATGCCCATGACATCTCGACGGTGCTCGACAAAAAGGGCGTGGCGGTGCGCGCCGGCCACCATTGCGCCGGGCCGCTGATGGACCATTTGGGCCTCAACTCCACCTGCCGCGCATCGATGGGGCTTTACAACACGACGGACGAGATCGACGTGCTGATCGAGGCGCTGGAACTTTGCCACGAGCTTTTTGCCTGAGCGATGCCCTGGGCGCTTGACGATTTCCTGACCGCCTTCCGGTCGATCGAACCGTTCCAAAGCCGGCTCAGCCCAAGGTTCTGGCCGGGTCCATTGCGGTTGCGCCTGCAACCGCCGGGGCTTGGGCCGGTCGCGATCAGATTCGATGCCGCGTCGGCCGCTTGGGTCCGCGCGCGCACCAAGACGGGTCTGGGCGTGCACGAGCCCGGGCTTGTCAAATCCTTGATTGCGCTTCGCCGATTGCACGGACCGTTCGAGGGACATGACTTCTACGATGTTGGCAGCCTGCACGGCTATGTCGGCCTTCTTGCGGGGCGGATCTTGCAGACCCGGCGGGTTGTCGGCTTTGAGATGAACCCGCAGGCCGCCCGGCTTGCCGGGACGAATGCCGCGTTGAACGCGACCGCCGGTCAGGAAATCACCGTTCTTCACGCCGGTGTCTCAAACGAAGTCGCGCGCGCGGTCCCCTGTCTCTACAAGGACTTCGCGTTGGCCGTGCGGCCGGATCCGGCGACAGCCCGGCGGCTTCGCCAGCAAGGGTACCAAGCCGTCGATATCGACTTGCTGACCCTCGACGATGTTTCAGAAAAACGGAATCTGTTCCCGAAGGTGATCAAGATCGATGTCGAGGGCTCGCAAATGTCGATCTTGCGCGGGGCCGGCAAGATCCTTCGCGAAAGCGCTCCTGTACTGCTGATCGAGGCGGACGGACCCAACGCGTCGAACAGCGACGGCACGCCGATGGCCGACCTGTGTTCGCATCTGATCCGCAACTATGACTACCGGATTGCGGCGACGAACCATCGGGATTGGGAGGCGCCGCTCGTCGTCGTGACCGACGCGGCGATCGCCTCCGGCAAGTTGAAGCTGGAGCGCAACCAGCTTTTCGTCTGCCTGCCGCCACGCTAGGTACGGCACCGCGGGGATATTTGCATTGCGGGGGCGGGGCCAGCCCGCTATATCCGCCCCAAGCACCCGTAGCTCAGCTGGATAGAGCGCTGCCCTCCGAAGGCAGAGGTCATAGGTTCGAATCCTATCGGGTGCGCCAGTCTTTCCAGTCAGTTACCGATGCCGCCGCTGCGGATTGCCGCGTTCTTTCAAAACTCATCCCTCAAAATTGTCCTGGACAATCGGCCAAAGCCCGGCCTCTTGCCGCAATGTTCTCAGTAGACAGAAAACTGGTCCCGCAAGTCTTCAAGGCGGCCTGTCGAGGTGTATGTCTCGATAACGCGCTGTGCTTCGACGAATGCCAACATCTCGTCGGACAGCTGGTTTTCCCAGATCGTCACTTTTTCCAGCACTTCGACGACCTGTAATGTCCATAATTCATCGCCTTGCAGCCGGAAGATCTCGACGGCGAACGGGGCGCCGCCCTTGAATACCCACTGCGAAAATCCAGACGAAACAATGTCATAATTTGTCACGGGCGTTGCCTCAGAACCTAGAACCAGGAAACGCTAACATAAACTGACCCGGCGTCAAAAGCATTCGGCGAGATGTGGAATTTGTGCGGTCTATTGCCAACCGGCCAGGGCCGTGAGCCGTACCAAGTTTCGGGCACGGCGGTGGAGACGATGGTAAGTCTGCAAGTGACCGTTACGTATTCCGCGTTGTCTCAACTGGTCGGCTGGGACGCGATAACAATGGCAGTAAAGTAACGCTAAGTATGTTTCGTGAACAAATGTACCGTCCCGCAATCGCGGACGCTTGAGTGAGTCGCCGACGCGGCTTAAAAGGTCGAACAACGCTTGTAAGGCGAGAAGACCGTGGGGCAATGATCGAGCTGGAAATTACCCGTCGCGCCGCCGGGTATCTCGCCGCGCTGAATCACGATGGCTACGACATATATGTTCCCAAAGAATTCTCTGAGGTTCCTGGATTGGTTTCGGCCACCGGCCGGAAGGTACAGACGCCAATGCTGTCTGTCACTCGAAACGACTTTACTGTCGGCTCGGCATTCTATCAGTTTTTGACTAAGAATAACCGATATGTGGGGGGATGTGCCGCCTGCTATTACGATTTGGGCGACGAACCATTCGAAGCATTCATTCGGCGCACATCGAAGAACCAGTACCGCAGAACCAGCGACCCGATCCACCACATCGCGGCGCCGGTCGCCGAGGAGATCGGCGGGCGGCTGATCTATCTCGGCGAATTGGAGTTGAGCGGCGGGGAGAGGGGGCGGATGTCCGTGCTGCAGCCGTTTTTCCGGATATTGATGGGGCTGGCCGCGATCAAGTGGTGGCCGTTTGACTGGATGTACGCCTTTGTGCCCGACCGGCACATAAAGCTAACCGACCATTACGGCTTCCGGTGGAAATGCGAACATGCGATCACCTGGTCCGAACCCGTGCCGGAGGGTCGGCTGAACGATCACTGGCTTGTGGCGCTGAACCGCCGGCAGTTCACACATTCCTGGACGCAACACTCATAGGGCGCAAGTAAACGAGGGCGCCGTCACAAGATCATGCCGCGTGGAATACATGACCTAAATCAGTTTGCTGTGGCATAGCGTGAACCTGTTTCCCTTGTTGTCACGCACTGGCGCGAGGATGCGGCGATATCTTTTCTGCACCCGTTCGCCACCAAGGGTGACGTCGATCTCACAGTCGGACACGTCGTAGGTCACGTCTGATGCCCTTATGTGGGCGGAAATGACGGCTTCGATGATCTGATGATCGAATCGGCCAACCTTGTCCAAGAAATCCTGTTCGCTTTTGATATGAAAGCTTCGCGTGGCCAAAGATCTGGCGCCGACCCGAACCGGATGGAACATTCTGTCACCCGCCTCGACCGGATAGAACAGGTCCACGCTCTCGCGTAGCGTGTCGAAATCCTCGAGACGCCCGTTGTGCCGGTTCAGCCAGTCGAGAACCTCATCGGTGCCGATGGCGAATCCTTCGGCGAGGAGCCTGTCGCGTTCTTCGCGGAAGATGTCCGTGTAAACCCGGGCGACCCGGCGATGCAGAGTGCTGTTGGCCTTGTCCGAGCTTAATGAGATCTCGGCCCGGTCATCGGTGAAATACTCGAGCGGCACGTCAAAGAAACGGGCGAAATCGCGTACGGTGGCGAACGGCATCCGTCTGTTGTTCTTAATCTGATTGTGCACGGTGCCATATCTCTGGCCGGCTCCATCGCACGCCTTTCGAAGGGACATCCCCCGCCGTTCACAAAGATCAAGCACACCGACAGCTTCCGGGCTCATATTCATATCCAATTTATTAGATTCACTATCCATAAGCCTGAAACAACTTAAACGCGTATGTCAATATGTAAATGTTGAGGGTGATTGTTGGCCGTGCCGCAGGCAACAGGTCTCAAAACCAACAGGTGCGTGAGCGGCTGCCTGCGAGATGTGTGTTGTCAGACAACACATCTTGGCAAGGACGTCCGCTGCGCGCCACCAGAACCCGAAAGTTGCGGACTTTTTTCCATTGGCTCAGATCGCACCAGTGACCGGTTCGACGTAGCAGAGCCAATATGCGCGCACCACGAACTATTTATTGGCTGACGCGTTCTCGCACTTCCGGATCAACGTCAGAGACATATGCGTGTGGCCTGTGGTATCGAATGCCCCCGGAAGTCAGGGGCGGGCATTGGACCATTCAATCATCCACCGAAGAGCGAAATGGGCCTTCGGGCGGCGCGAGGCAGCGCGCGCGACTCCAGCAGGAAACCCATGATGCGCATTGCGGCCATATCATTCTACGCCATTACCGGCATCGTCAGTATCACCATGGGCGCGATCTATCTGTTTTCACCTGAGTTCATGCCCTACCACGCTGACGCGGTCGGGCGGTCGTGGCAAGACCTGCGAGACAGCGAACAGGTCCTGTTCGGCGCGCTGCTCGATGTTGCCGGAGCGGGGTGGATTGCCCTCGGTGCCGCGGTGATCGTTCTTGCCATCATTCCCATGCGTCGCGGGGAAATGTGGGCGCGGCTCCTGGTGCCTTTCTTGCTCGTCCTGTTCTACGTGCCGAACCTTCTCGCCACTCTCTCGGTCCTCGTACAAACACCGGCCAGCCCACCCTGGTACGGCAACGCATTCGCGCTGCTGGCAACGGCAATCGGTCTTGCGCTGGATCGGCCATGGCGTGGGGAAAACGTGGCGCAGGCCTGAGGTGTCGACGCGTTGGGCACCGAGACACCAGGGAGAAGACGCCCACGGCGAGAACGTGACGTTCTTCAGGACCGACGGTACGATCAGCGCCGCCGGCCCAGAGACGTGGCGAGTCGTCGTGGCGCACCCTCATGGATGGTCCGGTCTTTACGATGCCCGGTCGGTCTTCTTGGCAAGGAGCCGCGTTTTCAGGCAACAGACGTGAGCGCGTTCTGTGAATGCAGCCATTCACGCGCGGCGGCGCCTTGCACAGATTGAGCTCCCTGCCGTCCCCGATGAGGCGCTCGGCATGTGTCCGGTTCCGGAAGACGAATGGCTGGCCCCTTTGGCCGGCTTCTCGGACACGCCCTGTAGCGGCCCGCTTCGAAGCAAAATCCGCCACTGCCCATGCGTTTATTGCCGAATTGACCGGATGGTGACGAATAAGAAGGTCAGCGCGAAGAAAGAGTACAGAAGGACCATTGCCCAACCCGAGACATTGGCCCCTGCGGCCTGACCCCTCACCGCCAACACCGCGTTTGTCGCGTTCAAGACAGCCAGGGCGCCCCAAAGGGCCTTCGATTCCTTGGTGCCCGAAGTGTCGCGAAGAAGCCAACATAAGACGCCGACCGCCGCCATCGACGCGCCCCAGAACTGGTATATGACCAATCCCATTGGCGGCATCGCAACCCCAAACGATCCAAGCATCATCGAAGGTACGGCGATACAAGCTATTCCGCCAACGAACTGGGCGGCTGCGAACACGGTGATGAGAAATCGCGGGCTCAAGGTCACGCCCCGGGATTGGGCTGCGAAGCCTCGCCGTAAGCGAAACGCAATCCGACGTACCCAAAGACAAAACAAGCCAAGGCCGTGACAACGGCGATAAGGGCCGAACCCGCACTCGCTGCGCCTACGAAATAGCCGACGACGATCGCGCCAGACACGCAAGCCACCGCCAATACCGTCGGCAACAGGGCCCAGGCGCGCTCAACGGGCCGCGCCAGTGCGAAAAGCAGCATCACGCCCCACGCAAAGGCAACACCGGCAAATTGCAGCCGCGGTACAATGCTGCCGTCTTCAACGCCTGCCATCCGCACGAGCGTCAATCCGGCGAGAATGAAGTCGGCCAATGCCGGCAGAATGAGAGCAATGCGCAGAGCTATCATGCAACCCTCCAGAGCAATTCCGATCACGCAATTCTATGCTGCCGCCTCGCAGGGTCCTTGACGGAAACCAACCGCACGATTGCAGCTGTATGCGCCCAACTCCTGCTCTGCGGGACATGTCTCACGGCGCTGAAGGATTGGCATCCGAAACTCAGGGCGCCTCGCCCTTGCCATACCCGACGATGACAGCCTCACCCGACATGGCTTCGGTCACTCCCGTGCCGGTGCCGAGATCCTCCAGTGTTTCACGGAATGTGTCGAGCGCGCCGATCATGACCGGGCCAGCTTCGGCAATCGCCTCGGCGTCTTGCCATTCGCCGATGAGGCAATAATTGCGGTCACCGGTACTGACGATCGATATTTTCTTGAGACGGTTCATCGCCTCGGGGTCGACCTTCCAGTTCAGGTCAATGAAATCCTGCTCACGTCCCTCTTTCACACGCATCCGAACGACATTGTAAGCTGTCATGATCGTCTCCTTCGATGTCTGTTACTTCGCGGGCACTTGGGGTGCCGAAACACTACCCCGGCAGGCGAGGCGAGATGTTGACACAAATCAATCAGACGCGGGGATGAGCCGGATCGGCTTGATGTGCTCTAGCAAGAGGCCTCGCCCAGATCCCGGTCAGGGATCACACAGGCCGGACGTACGCACCATTCAAGTGTCTCGGTTCAATGCCGAGCGGAGCGTAACGGCGCCGACGATCAACAACACCACGACCCAGAACCACCACGCGGCGTCCCATGCGCCGAGGCCAATGACCAAAAAGAGAACACCGAAGATCAGAGAGAACAGCCACTTGGACCGATACTCCGGCGTCTGAAGCCGGACCACGGTGCAAACAAGCGCGACGACTCCGATCCCCACGAAAAAGACACCCCAGCTATCCCACCAATTTGCGGACCCCGGCCATCCGGTGTTCGCAAAGAGAAGCACCATCGCCCCCCAGATAAAGGCTGCACCCCACCAGATGCCGTCAATCCGGTCCACACGCATCCAGTCGAATTCGCCGCTGTTGGAATTTTGCTTATCTGACATCCTTCGAAATCTCCCCGCAGAAAAACTCCCGAAGCTAGAATAAGATTAGCGCACAGAGGCTCGATCCGAATTGACGCACGTCAATGCCACGGCCTGGTCGGTGTGTAGCCTCATCGAGCCTACATGCATGCAATGCGGAACCAAAGTCATGCCCATATTCCTAGAGCCGCTGGATGTGATCGACGACCTGAAGGGCTTTCAATCCGTCTTGATCGTTTCCTGCCCGATCTGTCCGCCGATGTGCGTGTCCATCCAGCAAGGAAAGCCCTTTCTGCAACCCTTGAAACACGGCGTGAAGACCAAGGCGTTTGAAGACTATATCTCCTCGATCGAGGATGCGCTCGCGAAACACGGTGTCCGCACCGACGCCTTCACCATGCGTTTCCCGGTGCCGATGATGTGCCTCTGGACCGAGCGGCAACGCGCCCGGATCATGAAACGCGCGCGCGACTTCGAGGCGGTCCTGGTTCTGGGATGCGATTCGGCGACTTACACGGCGATCGACGCACTGAGAGAGACCAATTGCAAAGTCTTTCAAGGCATGCAGGTCAAGACGATCACGAATGCGACGATGACATTCCCGTCTCGGGCGACCGTGACGCTTGACTGGCACCCACTGCCAAGCAAGCCGAAGATTGGTGACCTCACCGGCCCCCGCGCAGAAACCTAGAGGCGAAAGGCAAGCGGCAGTCGACCGTGCGATCATTCGGCGGCGCAGGGCTTTGGTAGCTGAACCGCGGTCTGGACGTTATGCGCGGATACTAGACAATGATGCGCATGTGGCGAATTCAAACGTCCGTCCGCGGGGGGCTGATTTCGTTGAAAAAGTCGTTCGAACACTTTGGATTGGGCTAAGCGCGAGCTTCGCTCGTGGCCTCTTTCAGGCTGGATTTGGAGCCAGTTTGGCGAGTTTGCGAAGGTTTTGGGCGGTAGCTGCGAGG
>JASJDP010000007.1 GCA_030065095.1 Rhodobacter sp. | reverse complement strand
GCCGGATGTCCCCATGGGGACATCCGGCGCGGCATCGCAAATAAACCGCGAAAAGGTTGGCGTGCCTGTCCGGCTGTCGGTTCAGGCCGCTTCCGAGGCGGGTGCCTCGGTCAGGACGGCGTGCAGGGTGGCGGGGTCGCCATTGGCGCGAAGCTTGGCGCAGACCGAGGCGTCGCGCAATGTACGGGACACCAGTGCAAGCGCCTTCAGGTGATCGACGCCGGAGTCGGCCGGCGCGAACAGTGCAAAGACCAGATCGACCGGCTGCCGGTCGATCGCGTCGAATTCCAGCGGCTTCTCGATGCGCAGAAAGATGCCCGCAACTTCATCGAGCCCGTTCAGCCGGGCGTGGGGCAGGGCGATGCCCTTGCCGACCCCCGTAGGTCCCAGCGATTCGCGTTCCAGCAGTGCCTGGACCGTATCGCCGGCCGGCAGGTCATAGACGGCGCCCGCAATGTCGCCCAGTTCCATGAACAGGCGCTTTTTGCTGGTAAGGGTGCTGACGGTCCGGACGGCGTCCGGTCTGAGAATGTTTGAAAGGTCCATGGGCCCCTGCTGATAGTCCCGGCCCTAGGCCGAAGGCGTTTCTTCCAAGGCGCTGGGGTCGATCCAGCCTATGTTTCCGTCTTCGCGCCGATACACCACATTCACCCCCGAATGCCCTTCGTTGCGGAAGACCAAAACCGGTGCCCCGGCAAGTTCCATCTGCATCACGGCCTCGCCAACGGACAAAGACGGTATCTTGGTCTGCATTTCGGCGACGATGATCGGCTGCAGCGTTTCGGGCTCGGATTCGTGCGCGTCCTCTGATGCGGCGAGGATATAGGAGGATGCTTCGGAGAGTTCAACCGGTTGTGATCGCTCGCGATGGTGATCCTTCAACCGGCGTTTGTAGCGGCGCAGCTGGGTTTCCAGTTTCTCGCTGCACTTGTCAAAGGCGGCATAGATTTCGTGATCATGGGCGCGCGCCTGCGTGGTCAGGCCGGTCGACAGGTGCACGATTGCCTCGCAGGCGTACTCATGCGCATTGCGCGAAAAGGTGACATGCGCATCGGTGGGCCGGCCGGCGTATTTACCCATCACCTCGGCAAGTTCCGTCTGGACATGGGTCTGCAGCGCGTCGCCGATGTCGATCTGTTTGCCACTGATCTGGTATCGCATGTCACCTCCTCAATCTGACAAAGGCCTGCGGGCGTCAGAGTCTTCTGTCGCGCAGCGCCGTCTTCGGTGGTTGCCGTGTGAGATCGCCCCGATGCCGTCGGGCACGTCCGGTTCAGGATGCGGCCACCCTGACGCACGAACGGGATTCGCTTGGTCATGCATCGACTTCATTTGGCGGCAAGCGCACGGCGCCTGTCAACCGAAAGGCACGCATTTGACGCGGATTTTCCTGGCACCGGCTGTTTCAATCTGTCCAAACTTCAAGTGATTTTAAAGCTTTGGCCAAGGTAGACGCGGCGGACGTTTTCGTCCTGAACGACCTCTTCGGTGGTGCCGCTCATCAGGACCTTGCCGTCATGCAGGATATAGGCGCGGTCGACGATCTCCAAGGTTTCGCGCACGTTGTGGTCCGTGATCAGCACGCCGATTCCACGGGTTTTCAGATCGGCCACGAGGCCGCGGATTTCGCCGACAGCGATCGGGTCGACGCCGGCAAACGGCTCGTCGAGGAGCAGGTACTTGGGGTCGGCGGCCAGGCAGCGCGCAATCTCGGCCCGGCGGCGTTCGCCGCCCGAAAGCGACAGGGCCGAGGCGCGGCGCAGATGGGTGATCGAAAATTCGCTGAGCAGCTCTTCCAGCCGTTCATAGCGGCGCGTCTTATCCGGGACGCTGATCTCGAGGATGGCGAGGATGTTATCCTCGACACTGAGTCCGCGAAAGATCGACACTTCCTGCGGCAGATAGCCGATCCCCAGCTTGGCGCGGCGGTACATCGGAAGATAGGTCACGTCGCGGCCGTCGATCAGCACCGTGCCGCCCTCGGGGCTGATCAACCCGGCGATGGCGTAAAAGCAGGTGGTCTTGCCGGATCCGTTGGGGCCCAGCAGAGCCACGACCTCGCCGCGGCCGAGTTCCAGGCTCACGTCGCGGATGACCGTCTTCTTGCGGTAGCTCTTGCGCAGGTTGGTGACGCGCAGGCCGGCAAGACCGTCGGTGACGCTGAGGACCGGACCGCGGGCCATCAGTTGTTGCCGCCCGGCTGCAGGATGGTCTTGACCCGGCCTTCCATGACGCCGCTGCCGGTCTGCAGGTTATAGGTCAGCTTGTCCGACGACAGCGCGGTTGATCCCTGGGTGACAAGCACGTTGCCGGTCATCACGATGATCTCGGCGTCGAGCCGGTAGATTGCCGCATCGGACTCCGCAGCTTCGTTGTCGCCGACGAAGGTGACGTCGCCCGACATTCGGATCACCTCGATCTGGTTCTGGCCACTCTCGTCGGGGGCGTATTCGACGATCATGCGTTGGCAGGTCATGGTGATGCCGCCCTGGCCCACGATGACGTCGCCGGTAAAGGTGGCGGTGCCGTTTTCCTGATCGACGGCAAGCTCCTGGCTGGTGATTTCGACCGGCTGCGAGCTGTCGTGATCCTGAACGCCCAGCGACACCGAGGTACCCTGGGCATCGGCCGTCAGGGCAATCAGCGCCGACAGGAAGACACCCGCCGCGCCTGCAAACATGGACCTGCGCAAAACCATTCCCAATCCCTATCTTTCAAGCTCGTATATCAGCTTCACCCGGTCCTTGAAAACCACGACGTACGGATCGGCGTCGCTGCCGTCGCCGGTGGTGAAGAAACTGCCTGCCGTCAGGCGGCTGTTGGCCGTGGTCAACTCGATCCGGCTGTCCGAGGCAAGCCGCGAGGCCTGCAGCGAGACGCTGAGCGCATCGGTCTTCAGCGTGATGTTCTCTGACGACGTCAGGACCACGCCGCCCTGCAGTTCGGCGATCTGTGTTGCACTGTCGATCATGGCGGAATCCGAGCGGATGTCGATCCGCGCCCCGCTGGCCAGGTCGATGGCGGCGGCAATGTCGGCGCCGGTGATTATCTCGGGCGAGCCCTGAACCGGGCGCGCGGTCGAGGCCGACAGGGTGATCGCGGCGCCGTCGGCGGTGACGGCAGAAAAATTCGGGCGGCTGACGCGCTGGTCCCGGGTGATCTCGGCGATATCGACATCTGCGAAGGGCAGGTTCTGGGCGGGATCGATGGTGCGGGCGACCAGAAACAGGATCGACAGGATGCCAAGCGCGACCAGCGGCAGCAGGATTTTCAGCCAGGCGATGACGCGGGAATAGGTGTCGTCCTGGACGACCATGGTCATCCGATACCGGCACGCAGGCAGTCGTGCACATGCAGAATGCCGACGGCATTTTGGCTTTCGGCAGGGTCCACCACGAACAGGCAGGTGATGCGGCGGTCGTTCATGACCGCAACCGCCTCTTCGGCCAGCGCATCGGGGCCGATGGTGCGGGGGTGCGCGGTCATCACCTGCGCGGCCGTCATGTCGAGAAGCCCTGTCATGTGGCGGCGCAGGTCGCCGTCGGTGACGACGCCGACAAGGTCGCGGTTCGCGTCCTGTACGCCGACGACGCCAAAGCCCTTTTGCGTCATCGTCAGAAGCGTGTCGGACATCGGCGTAGCCTGCGCGACCAGCGGCATATCGGTGTGCATCAGGTCGCGCACCTTGGCCAGCCGCGCGCCCAGCTTGCCGCCGGGATGGAATTCGCGGAAATGCTCGGGCGTGAACTGGCGATGCTCCATCAGCGCGATGGCCAGCGCGTCACCCAGCGCGAGCGACATCGCGGTCGACGTCGTGGGCACGATGCCCTTGTCGCAGGCTTCCTCGGCCTTGGGCAGCACCAGACGCACGTCGCATTGCCTGAGCAGCGTGCTGCCGGCATTGCCCGCCACGCCGATCAGCGGGATGCCGAAGCGTCTGGTATAGGCGATCAGATCGGCAAGCTCGGGCGTTTCGCCCGAATTCGACAGAACCAGCGCCACGTCGCCCTGCGCCATCATGCCAAGATCGCCATGGCTGGCCTCGGCGGGATGGACGAAATGCGCGGGCGTGCCGGTCGAGGCGAGAGTCGCCGCGATCTTGCGGGCGATATGGCCGGACTTGCCCATGCCGGAAACGATCACCCGGCCGTGGGCGCCGAGAATCAGTTCGACCGCATCGGCAAAGCTGTCGTCGATCCGGTCGGACAACAGCCCCAGCGCCTGTGCCTCGCGTGCGATCACGCGCCGCCCGGTGGTCAGGAAGACGGTCTTGTCCATACGGTTCAGCATTGCCCCTATTTAATGGGCGAATATGTCAATTTCAGGCCACCCGGCGAGATCCAGCCGAGCGCGGGCCGGCAGAAAGTCGAAACAGGCCCGGGCCATGTCCGTCCGGCCTTCGCGCGCAAGCATCTCGTCAAGCTTTTCCTTCAGCGCATGCAGGTACAGCACGTCCGAGGCCGCATAGCCAAGCTGCGCCTCGGTCAGGGTCGCGGCGCCCCAGTCGCTCATCTGCTGCTGTTTCGAGATGTCGATGCCCAGGAGGTCCTGCAGCAGGTACTTCAGCCCGTGCCTGTCGGTGAAGGTGCGTACGAGTTTCGAGGCGATCTTGGTGCAGTAGACCGGGGCGGTGAGCACGCCGAACGCGTTGAGCAGCGCGGCGATGTCGAAGCGGCCGAAATGAAAGAGCTTCAGCACCTGCGGATCGGCCAGCATGGCCGCCAGGTTCGGGGCCTGCGCCTGGCCCTTGGCGATCTGGACCAGATGCGCGTCGCCGTCGCCGGACGACATCTGCACCACGCAGAGCCGGTCGCGATGCGGGTTGAGCCCCATGGTTTCGCAGTCGATTGCGACGACGGGGCCGAGGTCCAGCCCGTCGGGCAGGTCGTTGGAGTAGAGATGATTGGTCACGCGATGCGTCCGTTCTGGTTTGGCGATTGCGCATAGAGGCTTGCGGCAAGTCTGTAAACCGTGTCGGTCATCCCGCCGCGATGCGGGCGATGCCCGATATCAGGTCGCCGACGACGGCGTCGAAGGGTTGGTCGATGTCCACCGTCAGGCCGGCTTCGTCCGGCTGCAACGGCTCCAGCGCGGCGAACTGGCTGTCGAGCAGCGACAGCGGCATGAAATGCCCTTCGCGGTCGCCCATGCGGGCCGCGATGACATCGCGCGATCCGGCCAGGTGCAGAAACCCCACGGCGGCCCCCGCGGCCTGCCGTATGATATCGCGATAGGGGCGTTTCAACGCGGAACAGCCGATCAGGGACGTGCCCTTCTGTCGGCGCAGGGCGTCGCCGACCTTGGCAAGCCACGGCGCGCGGTCGGCGTCGGTCAACGGCTGGCCTGCGGACATCTTGGCGATGTTGCTGGCGGGGTGCAGGTCGTCGCCGTCGATGAAGGCCGCGCCGAGCGCGTCGGCGACGGCCAGCCCGACGCTGGTCTTGCCGCAGCCCGCAACTCCCATGACAACGAAACGGCGCATGTCAGAGCGACGCGGTGATGCCGCCGTCCACATAGAGCACATGCCCGTTGACGAAGCTCGACGCCGGCCCGGCCAGGAAGACGCAGGCACCGATCAGTTCCTCGACCCGGCCCCAGCGGCCTGCGGGCGTGCGCTTTTCCAGCCAGTCGGAAAAGACCGGGTCGGCGACCAGCGCGGCGTTGAGCGGCGTATCGAAATAGCCCGGGGCGATGGCGTTGCAGTTCAGCCCGTATTTCGCCCAGTCGGTGGCCATGCCCTTGGTCAGATTGCCGACCGCGCCCTTGGTGGCGGTGTAGGGGGCGATGGACGGCCGGGCGAGCGCGGTCTGTACGCTGGCGATGTTGATGATCTTGCCCGCGCCGCGCGCGATCATGTGCCGCGCGCAGGCCTGGCCGACATTGAAGACGGTGGTGATGTTGGTCTGCAGAAGGTCGGCGAACTTGTCGGGCGGAAAATCCTGCAGTTCGGTACGGAACTGCATACCGGCGTTGTTGACGAGGATATCGATCGGGCCGGTGGTCGATTCGAAGGTGTCGATGGCGGTGCGCACGGCGCCGTGGTCGGTGGCATCGAAGGGCAACTCATGCACTGTGGCCCCGCCGGTGCGCAGTTCGTCGGCCGCGGCAGACAGCTTGGCGGTGTCGCGGCCGTTCAGCACGATCTCTGCCGCTGCTGCGGCGAGGCCCCTGGCCAGCGCCAGGCCGATCCCCTGCGACGAGCCGGTGATCAGGGCGCGGGTCCCGGAAAGATCGAACAGGGCGGGTCCGGTGGGCATGGGGGGTCCTTTCGGCTCTCGACAGCGGGGCGGGCTTGCCACAGGGTGGGGATATCACCGCCGCGGGGGCAACGGAACGACGATCATGGCGAAACCGGATGTATTGCAGCTGGGGCCCTATCCGGACTGGGATCAGGGACCGCTGGAGGCGGCCTTTACCATGCACCGGCTGGACCTTGCGGCGGACCGGACGATTTTCCTGCGAAAAATCGGGCCTGGCATCCGCGGGATCGCGGCGCGGGGGACGCATGTGGTGGACCGGACGCTGATCGAGGCCTGTCCGGCGCTGGAGATCGTTGCGGTTTACGGCGTGGGTTATGACGGGGTCGATCTGGAGGCCTGCCGGGATCATCGCGTGCGGGTGACGAACACGCCGGACGTGCTGACCGCGGATGTGGCCGATCTGGGTGTGGCGATGATGCTGGGCCTGTCGCGGCGGATATGTGCGGCCGAGGCGTGGGTGCGCTCGGGCGACTGGGCGGCGACGGGCGGGTTTGCGCTGACCCGGCGGGCGAGCGGGGCGAGGGCGGGCATTCTGGGACTGGGACGGATCGGGTTTCAGGTCGGGCGGCGGCTGGCGGGATTCGATATGGATATCGCCTATTGCGATGTCGCGCCGCGCGACGGAGTGGACTGGCGATACATGGCCGATCCGGTGGCGTTGGCGCGGCACGCGGATTTCCTGTTCGTGACGTTGGCGGCGACCCAAGCGACCCGGCACATCGTCGGGCCCGACGTCTTGACGGCGCTGGGGCCCGAGGGGGTGCTGATCAACATCTCCCGCGCCTCGAACGTGGACGAAGCCGCACTTTTGGACGCGTTAGAGACACAATCCATCGGCGGGGCCGCGCTGGATGTATTCGACGGCGAACCCCGGATCGACCCGCGGTTTCTGGGCCTCGACAATGTGCTGCTGCAGCCGCACCATGCCTCGGGCACGGTCGAAACGCGCAAGGCGATGGGGCAGCTGATGCGCGACAACCTGGCGGCGCATTTCGCGGGCAAGCCGTTGCCGACGCCGGTGATTTGAAGGGGATGGCATGAAGGCTGTCGTAATTCACGGGGCGAAGGATCTGCGGATCGAGGACCGTGTCGTGGCCGGACCGGGACCGGGCGAGGTTCAGATCGACATCGCACGCGGCGGGATTTGCGGGTCGGATCTGCATTACTACCACGACGGCGGGTTCGGGCCGGTGCGGCTGCGCGAGCCGATGGTGCTGGGGCACGAGGTGTCGGGGCGGATCGCGGCCTTGGGCGACGGTGTCGAGGGGCTGGCGGAGGGCCAGCTTGTCGCGGTTTCGCCGTCGCGGCCCTGCGGCGCCTGTGTCTATTGCCAGCGGCGGCAGCAAAATCACTGCCTGAACATGCGGTTTTATGGATCGGCGATGCCGTTTCCCCATATTCAGGGCGCCTTTCAGCAGGTGCTGGTGGCCGACGCGGCGCAATGCGTGCCCGCCGGGGGGCTGACCGAGGGCGAGGCGGCGATGGCGGAACCGCTGGCGGTGTGTCTGCATGCGACGAACCGGGCCGGGCCGATGCTGGGCAAGGCGGTGCTGGTGACGGGCTGCGGGCCGATCGGCGTGCTGGCGATACACTGCGCGCGCCGGGCGGGGGCGGATCTGATCGTGGCGACGGACCTGAGCGATTTCACGCTGGAACAGGCTCTGGCGGCGGGGGCCGACGAGGGGATCAATGTGGCCCGCGATCCAGACGCGCTGGGGCGCTACGGCGCAGACAAGGGTCGGTTCGAGGTGATGTACGAATGTTCCGGCAGTCAGGCGGCACTTGCGGCGGCGGTGCCGGTGATGCGTCCGGGCGGGGTGATCGTGCAACTGGGACTGGGCGGCGACATGGCCGTGCCGATGCAGGCGGTCACCGCGAAGGAGTTACAGCTGCGCGGGTCTTTCCGGTTCCACGAGGAATTCGCGGTGGGCGTGTCGCTGATGCAGAAGCGCCTGATCGACGTGACGCCCTTGATCACCCACACCCTGCCGCTTGGCCGGGCAGAGGAGGCCTTCGCCGTCGCCAGCGACCGCAGCCGGGCGATGAAGGCACAGATCGACTTTGCGGGGGCGTGACTTTGCCGACTAAAGGCAGCCGGCGATGCGGTCTGCGATCTGTTGCAAAAGCGCTGCATGGAACCCGGGACCTGGCGCGATATCAGTTCCAAGGGGGTCGAGGATCGCTGTCTTCGCCGTGGATCCTTCCAGGACCGAGGCAATCAGGCCGGGATTGAATTGCGGCTCGGCAAAGACGCAGGCCACCTCGTTCCGGGCGATATAGTCCCGGATCTCTGCAATCCTGGCGGCGCTGGGGTCGGAGGCGTCGCTCAGCGAAATCGCACCGGCGGCGGACAGGCCGAATCTGGTCTCGAAATACTGATAGGCATCGTGGAAGACGATGAAGGTCCGGTTGCGGACGGGGGCAAGCGCATCCCTGATGTCGGCGGCCACAGCTTCCATCGCCGCCGACGCCTGCGCTGCATTCGTCAGATAGGTCTTTGCGTTGTCCGGATCGGCGCGACCGAGTTCCGCGGCGATCACGTTCAACCAGATCTTGGCGTTCTCCGGGTCCAGCCACGCGTGGGGATCGGAGCCATGGTGATCATGGTCGTGGCCGTCGTCGCCGGAGTGGCCGTCGAAGACCGCGTTTTCGCGGAACGGCAGTTCGATTGTTCCCTCGGTTTCGATCAATTCGACCGTGGCGGCGTCTGGCGCCAGACTTCCAAGCACCGCGGGCATCCATGGCGTCAAATTACCGCCGACCCAAAAGATCAGGTCAGCCTCGGACAGCGCTGCGGCGTCTGATGGGCGCAGGCGGTAGGCATGCGGCGAGGCACCGTGCCGGATTACCGTTTCGGGTGTGCCGGTGCCTTGCATGACCTGCGCGACAAGCGATTGGACCGGCGCGATATCGGTGACGACTCGGGGCGTTTCAGCAACAGCAGACCCTGCGCCAATGGCAAGCAGGGCAACAAGAGGTCTTAACATCGGGTTGCTCCGGCGGGATGAAAGATCGGCGCAGGTTGATAGGAGTTATACTATAACATATCAAGGCGGAATGACGTGCAGTGAGAAAAAAAGGGCAATGTGATGGAGACGATCGGGTTCGCGCGGCATGACCACAGCGCCTGCATCGCGAGCGGCGTTGCGGCGGCGGATGCCTATTGCCGCAATGCGGGTCTGCAGTTCACGCCGGTGCGGCGCCGCGTGCTCGAGATCCTGCTGGCACAGCACCGGGCGCTGGGCGCCTACGAGATTCTGGACATCCTGCGCGCCGAAGGACTGGGATCGCAGCCGCCGGTCGCCTACCGGGCGCTTGATTTTCTGGTCGGTCATGGATTTGCCCACCGGATCGAACACCTCAATGCCTTCATCGCCTGCGCGCATTCGGGTGCAGTTCATACGCCTGCCTTTCTGATCTGCCGTGCCTGCGGTGCCGTGGCCGAGGCGCAGGCAGAACCGTCCGAGACCTTTCTGGGCAGTGCGGCACGCGAAACCGGTTTCGTTATCGAGCGTACGGTTGTCGAGGTCGAAGGGCTGTGCCCGCGCTGCCAGACGAAGACGATCGAATGAGCCTCGTCGACATAAGCGGGCTGACGGTGCGGCTGGGCGGACAGACGGTTCTGCAGGACGTGGATTTCAGTATCGAGCCGGGCGAGATCGTCACCGTCGTCGGGCCGAATGGGTCGGGCAAGTCGACGCTTCTCCGGGCGATCATCGGTGCGGTGCAGCCGGTTGCCGGACAGGTCCGGCGACAGCGGGGGCTGCGGATCGGCTATGTTCCGCAGCGGCTGCATATCGATCGCACCCTGCCGCTGACGGTACGTCGATTTCTTGCGCTGCCGTCCGGTGTCGCAGAGGCCGAGATGACCGCGGCCCTGGCCGAGGCCGGCGCCGGCGATCTGGCGTCCCGGCAGATGGCGGGGCTGTCGGGCGGGCAGTTTCAGCGCGTGATGCTGGCGCGGGCGCTGTTGAGCAAGCCGGACCTGTTGATCCTGGACGAGGCGACGCAGGGTCTGGATCAGCCGGGCTCGGCGTCGTTTTACCGGCAGATCGAACGGGTGCGCGCCCATCTTGGCTGCGCCGTTCTGATGGTCAGTCACGAACTTCACGTGGTGATGGCCGCCTCTGACCGGGTGATCTGCCTGAACGGTCATGTCTGCTGTCAGGGAGCGCCGGAACAGGTCGCCTCGGCTCCGGAATACCGGGCGCTGTTCGGCACCGGAACCCAGGGCGCGCTGGCGCTTTACCGGCACGAACACAGCCATTCGCACGACAGCAGCCCCGGGCACGATCACGATCACGGACGTGGAGCCGCGGAATGAGCCTTCTCGACAGCTTTCTGGTGCGGGCGGTTCTTGCCGGACTGGGCGTCGCCCTGGCGGCGGCGCCCCTGGGTTGTTTCGTGGTCTGGCGCCGGATGGCGTATTTCGGCGACGCGACGGCGCATGCCTCGATTCTGGGGGTGGCGCTGGCGCTGGCGATGTCGATCTCGGTCTTTGCCGGTGCGCTTGCCGTGGCGCTGGCGATGGCGACGACGGTGTCGGCGCTGTCGGGCCGGGGCTATGCGGTCGATACGCTTCTGGGCGTTCTGGCGCATTCGTCGCTGGCCTTCGGCCTGGTGGCGGTGTCGTTCCTGCAGGGCGTCCGCATCGATCTGATGGCCTATCTCTTCGGCGACATCCTGGCGGTGGACCGGACCGACCTGGCGTTGATCTGGGTGGGGGCGATCCTGGTGCTGGCGTTAATCCGGTGGCGGTGGTCGGCGCTGTTGACGGCAACGCTGAACCCCGACCTCGCCTACGCCGGTGGCATCGATCCGCGGCGCGAGCAGATGGTGCTGACCGTCGCCCTGGCGCTGGTCGTCGCAGCGGCGATCAAGGTGGTGGGCGCCCTGCTGATCGCGGCGCTCTTGCTGATTCCGGCGGCCGCGGCCCGGCCCTTTGCCACGACGCCCGAGCGGATGGCGATGATCGCGGCGCTGCTCGGCGGGGTGTCGGCCTGCGCCGGTCTGTGGCTGTCCTACCGGTTCGACACACCGACCGGGCCAACCATCGTTTGCACGGCGGCGGGGCTGTTTGCGCTGTCGAACCTTGCCGGTCTGGTGGCCCGGCCCCGGGCATAGGCACGCCAAGCTCGATTGACCCCGCTGCCCCAGAGTTGCACGGTGCAAGGATGAAAGCCGTGCCGAACCCGTTCCGCCGCAAGGGCTTGTCCTGTGATGCGTTGCAGGATGTGCCCTATCCAAGCGTCGCGTCCGATCGACCGATCGGTCTGCTCCGCTCTTGTCCCAAAAGGGGCGAGACACCGCTTGTGTCCGCGGACAGCCTGGCGCGGCGTTGCGGTGTCGGCGCAGTTTTCCTCAAGGACGAGCGCGGGCGCATGGGGCTGGGCAGCTTCAAGGCGCTGGGCGCGGCCTATGTGATCGCGCAGGACGCGGCGCGGGGACGCGCGCGGGGGACCACCTATGTCACGGCCAGCGCGGGCAATCACGGGCTGTCGGTCGCCGCCGGCGCGCAGGCTTTCGGGGCGCGGGCCGTTGTCGTTATTTCCGAGCAGGTGCCGCAAAGCTTCGCGGCCCGCCTGCAGGCGGAGGGGGCCGAGGTGGTGCGCGAGGGCGCCACCTATGAGGACAGCATGCAGGCGGCGGCCAGGGTGGCAGAGACGGCCGGGGCGGTGCTGTTGTCCGACAGCTCTTGGCCGGGCTACACCGCCCGCCCGCTGACGCTGATGGAAGGCTACCTCGTCCTGATGGACGAGGTCTTTGCACAGATGGACGCGCCGCCCAGCCACATCCTGCTGCAGGCCGGGGTCGGCGGCTTGGCCGGGGCGGCGGCGGCCGCGGCCCGGGCGCATTGGGGGGACGGGCCGATGATTGTCGTCGTCGAACCCGAGGCGGCCCCGGCCCTGACCGCCTCGATCGAGGCGGGGCGGCCGGTTGTGGCGCCGGGGCCTGTCTCGGTCATGGGACGTTTGGACTGCAAGGAACCGTCGCTGATCGCGCTCAAGGGCCTGTCGCGGGACGCCGATCTGTTCGCGACCGTCTCCGAGGCCGAAAGCCTGGCCGGGGCCGAGCTGTGCGCAGAACACGGGTTTGCGACAACGCCCTCGGGCGCGGCAGGTGTCGCCGCGCTTGCCGCGGCGGCGGATGACCCAAACAATCTGCGCCTCGACAGCGCTTCGCGGGTCCTCGCGATCCTGAGCGAAGGCCCGGAGCCGTGAGCCGGCCGCCCCGGGGCTTTCCCGACGGCGAATTCCGCGACCGTCTGGCGCGGGCACAGAGCCTGATGCGGGACGCTGGCCTGGCGGCGCTGTTGCTGACGACCGAGCCGGAGATCCGGTATTTCACCGGATTTCTGACCCGGTTCTGGGAAAGTCCAACCCGACCGTGGTTTCTTGTCGTGCCTGCCGATGACGACCCGGTTGCGGTGATTCCATCCATCGGCGCGCACCTGATGGGGCAGACCTGGATCGGCGATATCAGGACATGGCACGCTCCGGATTACGACGATGACGGCGTGTCGCTTTTGGCCGACACGCTGTGCGAGCTTGTGCCCGCGACCGCAAGCATCGGTGTTCCCGGCGGGTTAGAGACGCATATCCGCATGCCGCACGACAGTTGGCTGGGGCTGCAAACGGCCACAGGGCGGCGCAAATTCGTTGGCGATGCGGGCATTCTGCGCCGTTTGCGGATGGTGAAATCCAGCCGCGAAATCGACAAGATCCGGACAGCCTGCGATATCGCCGGTCGCGCCTTTGCCCGGGTCCCGGAGATGGCCGCACGTGGTGAGACGCTGGACCAGATGTGCCGCCGGTTTCAGGCGCTGTGCCTGGACGAAGGCGCCGACTGGGTCGCCTATCTTGCCGTGGGCGCGGGGCAAGGGGGCTATCGCGACGTGATCTCTCCTCCGACCGGGGCCGGCCTGGACGGTGGTGACGTTTTGATGCTGGACACCGGCGTGGTCTGGGATGGGTACTATTGCGATTTCGATCGCAATTTCGCCGTTCCGCCGGTGGCAGCTGCCGTCGACGACGCCCACAAACGGCTGATCGAGGCGACACAGGTCGGATTCGATGCGGCAAGGACGGGTGCCGAGGCGGCGGATGTGTTTCATGCCATGAACCGGGTCCTGACGGGAGGAACGGCGGGTGAAACGCCGGGTCGGCTGGGTCACGGACTGGGGATGCAGCTGACCGAGGGTCTGTCGCTGCTGCCTGCGGACCGGACCGTGCTGGAGCCTGGAATGGTGCTGACGCTGGAGCCATCGGTTTCCCTGCCCGGACAGCGAATGCTGGTCCACGAGGAGGATATTGTCATCACCGCGGGCGGTGCGGAGTATCTGACCCAGCCGGCGCCGCAGGCGTTGCCAAAGCTGGAGATCGCGGCATGAACGTCTTTTCCTACGAACCGGACCGTGACGAGCCCGCCACCCTTGGCCTGATCGTTCTGCAGTCCGACGAGACGCTGGAGACCGAATTCCGGCAGGTGATGCCGCTGTCGGTCCGATTGCTTGTCTCGCGCGTGCCGTCGGGTGCCGAGGTTTCGGCCGAGACGCTGCAGGCGATGGAACACCATATTGCGGCGGCGGCCGGTCTATTGCCCCGGGGCCGTGTTTTCGATGCCGTCGGCTATGGGTGCACGTCGGGAACCGCGCAGATCGGCCCGGCCAAGATTGCCCGGATGGTGTCCGAGGGCGCGGTGGCGACGGCCGTGACCGAGCCGGTATCGGCCCTGATCGCGGCCTGCGGGGCATTGCGGGTCAGCCGGCTGGCGTTTCTGTCACCCTATGTCGAATCGGTCTCGGACCACTTGCGCAACGTTCTGGTCCGGGCAGGCATCGCCTCGCCTGTCTTCGGGACATTCGCCGAACCCCAAGAGGCCAAGGTGGCGCGGATTTCGGAGCGGTCGGTCTTCGATGCGGCGGTCCAATTGGTCGAGGGGGCGGAGATCGACGCGCTGTTTCTGTCCTGCACCAATCTGCGGACCTTCGGCATTCTTCACCCGCTGCAGCAAAGACTGGGCATTCCGGTCTTGTCGAGCAATCTGGTACTGGCCTGGCACATGCTGCGCCTTGCCGGCCACGGCACCGGCAGAGGGATGCCCACAGCGCTGATGCCCGCGGCGCAGCCGGAGGCGGCCGTCGTATGAAGGGATTGCGTTCAATCCGGATGAGGTTCAATGGCAGCAAGCCGGCGCTGCAGGAACGGCAGGATGTGAGAGGACCGATAGAATGAGCACCAGGGTAGCACTGATCACCGCCGGCGGGTCCGGCATGGGGGCGGACGCGGCGCGGCGCCTGCACGCGGATGGATGGGAGATCGCGATCCTCAGCTCTTCGGGACGGGGCGAGGCGCTGGCGGACGAGCTTGGCGGGGTGGGGCATACCGGCTCGAATCTCGAGACGGCCGATCACCAGGCGCTGGCCGACAAGGCGATGGCGAAATGGGGCCGGATCGACGTGCTGGTGAACTCGGCCGGGCACGGGCCGAAGGGCGGTATCCTGGAGATGACCGATGAGGACTACCACAAGGGCCTGGACGTCTACTTGATGAACGTCATCCGGCCCACGCGGATCGTGGCGCCGATCATGGCGGCTCAGGGCGGCGGGGCGATCATCAACATTTCGACCTTCGCCGTGTTCGAGCCCGACCCGCTGTTTCCCACCTCGGGCATCTTCCGCGCGGGCCTAGCCGCCTTTACCAAGCTCTTTGCCGACAAGCACGCGGCACAGAACGTGCGGATGAACAACGTCCTTCCCGGCTTCATCGACAGCCTTCCGGAAACCGAAGACCGCCGCGCCCGGATCCCGATGGGCCGCTACGGCCATGCCGGCGAGGTGTCGTCGCTGATCGCCTATCTCGCCAGCGAGGATGCCGCCTATGTCACCGGCCAGAACATCCGCATCGACGGTGGTCTGACGCGTTCGGTCTAAGGCACGCCCGTTGCATTAGACCGGCGCCGGGGTCATATACCGCGCGCGCCCTTGTCTGATGCAGGATCCGTCCATGACCCACTACCTCGAGTTCGAAAAGCCGCTTGCCGAGATCGAGGGCAAGGCCGAAGAGCTGCGCGCCCTGGCGCGGGCGAACGAAGAGATGGATGTCGAACAGGAGGCCGCGGCGCTGGACCAGAAGGCCGCCGACATGCTGAAGGATCTTTACAAGACCCTCAGCCCCTGGCGGAAATGCCAGGTCGCCCGCCACCCCGAGAGGCCGCATTGCATCGACTATATCGAGGCGCTGTTCACCGAATACACGCCGCTTGCCGGCGACCGGAACTTTGCCGACGACCACGCGGTGGTGGGCGGGCTTGCCCGGCTGAACGACCGTGCCGCGATGGTGATCGGGCACGAGAAGGGCAACGACACCAAGACGCGGATCGAGCGGAATTTCGGCATGGCCCGGCCCGAGGGCTACCGCAAGGCGATCCGGCTGATGGACATCGCCGACCGGTTCAACATCCCCGTGATCACGCTTGTGGACACGCCCGGCGCGTATCCCGGCAAGGGGGCCGAGGAACGCGGCCAGTCCGAGGCCATCGCGCGGTCGACCGAGAAATGCCTGTCGATCGGCGTGCCGCTGATCAGCGTGATCATCGGCGAGGGCGGCTCCGGTGGCGCAGTTGCCCTGGCGACGGCGAACCGCGTGGCGATGCTGGAGCATTCGATCTACTCGGTCATCTCGCCCGAGGGCTGCGCCTCGATCCTGTGGAAGGATGCCGAGAAGATGCGAGAGGCGGCCGAGGCATTGCGGCTGACCGCGCAGGACCTGTCGCGCCTTGGCGTGGTCGACAGGATCATCCCCGAACCGATGGGCGGCGCGCAGCGCGGCCGGTCCGAGACCATCGCCAATGTCGGCAAGACCATCGCCGCCCTGCTTGACGACCTGTCGGCGAAGGACCGCGGCACGCTGATCAAGGACCGGCGAAAGAAATTCCTGGCGATGGGCAGCAAGGGTCTGGCGGCCTGACTCCGGTACCGTTTGGCCCGTTCAGCCGGCTGCCGGCGTCCTGATCCACAGGATGACGGTCAGGCCGGCGGCAATCGGCATCAGCCCGGCATATCCGAGGATGCCGATATTTCTTAAGCTCATGTCGCCCGTCGGAACTCCGATCAATCCGGCCAGGGCGAACAGGCCGCTTGCCACCAGCGCCCACCGGACCGCCAGAGTCACCCCGCTGCCGCGAAAGGTCGGCGCGGCGAACAACACGGACAGGGCAAAGAAGACGTCCCAGGCAAGGATGTCCAGCGCGTAGACGACCGAGGGCCAGGTGAAGGCAAAGACCAGATCGTACCCGTCAAACGCCGCGTGCCGGCCGAGCGTCAGGATCGAGAAATGCACACAGGCCGTCACCAGCCCCATCATGCTCATGAAAACCAGGGCGGCGAGCGAATAGCCCTTGTCGGCCCGGCCGGCATGGGCATGGACCGCGGTCATCAGCACTATGAAGGCCGGGACCATGGCCAGGATCAATACCTCCATGATCGTGAACCAGGGATCGGAAATCGGATCGCCGGGGGTGGGCAGACGGGTTAGGCCGATCGTCAGAACGATCAGATAAACCAGTTCAAGCGCGACCACCGCCAGACCGGCGAGGATGCCCATATGCCGGACCCTGGGCGTGAAATCCGGCGACGGGGGCGGCCGGGCGGTCGTTGCCCGGCTCACCACATCCTCGATTTCGCGTATTCTGCATAGCCCGAGTCATAACCGTCGGCGTCGAACGCCGCGTCTGCCTCGCGCACCATCTGCCCGGCGGTCGGGACCTTGCCGCTGTCATCCTCGCCGGACCAGAGCCCTGCCCGCATGATCGCCTTGGCGCATTGGAAATAGACCTCGCCGATCTCGATCAGAATGACCGAACGTGGGTGCCTGCCCCGTTGCTCGAACCGGTCGGTCATCGCCGGATCGGCCGTTACCTGCGCGCGTCCGTTGATCCGCACCACATTGTTCGCGCCCGGCACCAGAAACATCAGGCTGACCCGTCCGTCGCGCACGATGTTGCGCAGCGAATCGATGCGGTTGTTGCCGCGCCAGTCGGGCATGGCGAGCGTCGTCTCGTCGATCTCCGCCACCACCGGCCCGTCGTCGCCGCGCGGGCTGGCGTCGGTGCCCTCCGGCCCGACGGTGCTCAGCACGCAGAACCGCGAGGCCATGATCCACTGCCGGTAGAGCGGCGTCAGCCGGTCGGCGACCTTGTCGAGTGAGGCCTGCACCGGCGGTGCGTCATAGACGGCCTCCAGGTCTGCGATGGTCTCGATCGGCTTCATGGGCCGACCTCAAATCCCGCCTCGGCCATCAGCCGGTTTGACGCGTCCTCGACCAGTTCTTCCAGGCGCGCCATGAACGCCGTCTGCTCCATCCCGGCCGGAATCCGCGGCAGGAACTCGACCACGGCAAGCCCCGGCTTGCGGTAGATCCCGGTCCGCGCCCAGAACACGCCCACATTGGTGGCAGCGGGCACACAATCCTGACCGAGCT
The DNA here is from genome assembly GCA_030065095.1 of Rhodobacter sp. GTDB lineage: Bacteria > Pseudomonadota > Alphaproteobacteria > Rhodobacterales > Rhodobacteraceae > JASJCA01. Next base: position 179,329 of record JASJDP010000007.1, on the reverse strand, counting down.
GGTCATAAAGCACGCCAGAGCCGATCTTGTACGGCTTGTGCACCCCCGGCGCCACGCGGGTGCCCTGCGGGTAGATGATCAGCTGTCCGGGCGTCGCGCGGCTGTTCTCGACCCCTTCGACCATCTGGTGCACCGCCGCGCCGCGCTTGCCGCGGTCGACCGGAATGCAGCCGATGCGCAGGGCGTACCAGCCCAGGATCGGCGCCCATTTCAGCTCTTGTTTCATAATGAACTTCGGCCGAGGCAGCACGCTGCACAGCAGGATGATGTCCAGAAACGACTGGTGTTTCGAGGTGATCAGGACCTCGTCGGTCGGAACCTCGCCGCGCACCTCGGTCCGCAGGCCCACCATCCAGCGTGCCGTCCAGCGCACCCAGCGGCAATAGGTATGCACACCGTGAAACGCCCAAGGACGCCAGACTATGGCGGGCGGCGTGAAGAAAACCGCCATCAGCGCCATCATACCGTACATCTGCCCGACGAAGACGAGCGAACGCAGCCATTGCACCGCGTAGCCCATCACATCAGCTCCCGCAGCGAGCGGAAGGCGGCAATCCGCGTGGCCCAGAACGCCACCACCGCCGCGATCGGCGGGATGATCAGCGGCCAGAGCCAGTGCCAGCCCTGAAAACCAAGACCGGTCAGGAAACCGCCCTCGGCGCTGGCGCGCGGCAACAGCGCGACGGCCGCCATGCCCAGCACGGTGCCCGCAGCCGCGCCGGTCAGGGCGCGCAGAGTGAACCGACGCACGAAGGCGCGGGCGATGTAGTTGTCGCGTGCGCCGACCAGCCGCAGAACCCCGATCACCTGGGCATTGGCCGCCAGCGCCGCATTGGCCGCCAGCGTGATCATCGCCGCCGTGGCGCAGGCGATCAGCACGGCCGACACCACCCCCAACGCCCGCAGCCGGCCGGCAGCTTGGATCAGCGGACGGCGCCACCGGGTGTGATCGTCCAGCACGGCGCCGGGCGCCTCGGCCGCCAGCCGCAGCCGCAGCCCCTCGGCGTCATATCCGCGCCCCTCTTCCACCACATCGATCATCCGCGGAACCGGCAGGGCCTCGATCGGCAGGTCGGGCCCGAACCAGGGTTCCAGCAGGGCACGTTGCTCTGCCTCGTCCAAAACGCGGACCGAGGCGACCCCCGGCGTCGTCTGCAACACACGTACCGCCGCCTGCACCTGGGCCTCGGTCTGCCCGGCGGGCGCCGAAATGCGCACCGTGGCGCTGCGCGCCAGTTCCGAGCCCCAGCGGTCGGCCAGCCGCCCCGTCGCCAGCGACAGTGCCATGGCGAAGACGGCGAGAAAGGCCATTGCACCGGCGGTGAACACCGTCAGGCTGACGGTAAAGCCCGTCGGCGGCACCACCCGGTCGGCCTGGGCGTCGCCGCGCAAGGCGGCCGCAAGATCGGCGCTCAGGCTCACAGATCGGCCCCCGCCAATTGAATGCCCCGGTTGTGAATACGCAGGACCCGCGCGGATACCTGCTGTTTCGCAGTCCGGATCAGGTTAAGATCGTGCGTCGCGATCAGGATCGTCTTGCCCATCTTGTTGAGTTCCACCAAGAGCGTCAGCAACCTGAGCGACATCTCCCAGTCGATATTCCCGGTGGGTTCGTCTGCGATAACGATCTCGGGTGCCATGATCACCGCCCGCGCAAGGGCGGCCCTTTGACGTTCTCCACCGGACAGTTGCGGCGGCAGGCTGTCGCCCTGATCGCCCAGCCCGACCCAGCTCAGAAGGCTTGTCAGGTTCTCCGCCTCGGCCACGACGTCGCGTCCCGAAACGGTCAGCGGTAGGGCGACGTTTTCGGTAACCGACAGGTGATCGAGGAACTGGCAATCCTGATGCACCACTCCGATCCGGCGCCGCAGCCGCGCGATATCGTCCCGCCCCATTGCCCGAGCATCCTGGCCGAAGGCCGATACGCGGCCCGCCGTCGCCAGCAGGTCGGCGTAGCAAAGCTTGAGAAATGTCGTCTTGCCGGCCCCGGATGGCCCGGTGAGAAAATGGAACGATCCCGGCGCCAGAGTCAGGTCTATTCCGGACAAGAGTTCGCCGCCGCCGTAGCTGTAGGACACGTCGTTCAGCTCGATCACATGTGCCCCCTCATGCCGCTCTGCATGGTGACCGTTTTGCCCAATTCATCCGGGCACTTCAATTGCGGCAATCGCAAAAGGTTTGAAAAGCGCTTGCGGACTGGTACAAGTTATAGAAAAGGGGCAGGACATGCGCGCAAGAAATTGTGCAATCGGACAGGGGGCGGCATGCGGTTGATATGCCCGAACTGCGATGCGCAGTACGAGGTCGATGACAACGTCATCCCCGAGGGCGGGCGTGACGTCCAATGCTCGAACTGCGGCCATACCTGGTTTCAGCGCCCGCCGCATCTTGATGCCGACCTTGCCGACGATCTGGAGGAAGCTCCTCTTGAGGATGCCGGCTTGGAAGAGCCGGGACCGCAAGAGCCGGCAGAGGAGGCCCGGCCTGCGGCAGAGCCGCAGCCGCGCGCGCTCGATCCCGAGATCGCCAATGTGCTGCGCGAGGAGGCCGAGCGCGAAACCAAGGCGCGGCAGGCCGAGGCGGAGGGGCTGGAGACCCAGCCGGATCTGGGGCTTGAAGATGCCGACGAGGCGGCCGCGCAGCGCTCTGCCGCACGGGCCCGGATGGCCCGGCTGCGCGGGCTGGATGACGCGGCGGATGCCGAGCCGGCGGCCGCGGTCGCCCCGGGCGGACCGCGCCGCGAGCTTCTGCCGGATATCGACGAGATCAACTCGACCCTGCGTGCGTCGGAGGACCGGGAAGGCGGCGAAGGCGTGGACGGAGCCGTGGCGGAAGTCGCCGAAACCAAGCGCCGCCGCGGCGGGTTCCGGCTGGGGTTCCTGCTGATCGTGCTTTTGGCGGTGATTGGCGTCGCGGTCTATGCGTTCGCCCCGCAGATCGTCGCAGCCGTGCCGCAGGCAGAGCCGTACATGGCCGCCTATGTCGAATGGGCAAACGGGCTGCGCGGGCAGATCGATGCGGGGCTCGAAACCTCCGTGGCGAAGTTCAACGAGTTGATCGGCAGTTTCACCGGAGGCAACGGCGAGGGCTGACCGTCGTTTTTGCCAGCGAATGGCGAAGTCGCCGGTACCCGGACCAAATTGCCTTGGCCGTCACCGGCCGACATCCAGATCATTCCTTCGCTTCAGGCGCGACGTGTCGTGGGTGAAACGCAAAACCGGCTTATGGCCCTGGAGCGGATGTTGAGCCACCCCGCGCGGAGTCAAGGGGCGAAGCCCCGCCGCGCGAGCGCCGGACCGTCCCGGCGGTCTGGCGCTTAGTCGGTCAGGGACGCATCGCTCCGAGCTTTTTCGGACTTTGCAGCCACAAATCGAACAGAGGAAACGTCGCTGCGCCAGCCCACGGTCCGGCGCTCGCGCGGCTATTCACCTGGATCGCACCATACACTCCAGGCCAAAACCGAAAGAACGAGATCACGTCAAAGGTCATCGTGATCCAGCAGAAACCGTCTTGCGCCGCATCCCGCTTGGCCCGCAACGCCAGATGCAGACCAAAACCAAATCGATTATTCCCGCAGTTGCCGCCCGGCTTCGAAACCAAGCGATATAGCCGCCTAAACGCGGCTTTCCCATCCGTCAGAACCGGTCCAGCAGCCGCTTGAGATAGTCCAGTTCTTCCTCGGGCCGCGACTGTTCGCTCGATCTGCGGCGGATCTCGTCCAGCAGCTCGCGGGCGCGGCGATAGACGTCGTCGCCCTGAAGCAGTTGCTCGTCGGTGCCGATCTGGCCGTCGTTCCCGGCCTCGCGGCCCAGCGGGTCGCGCGGGCGGTTGGCGCGGGCCTGGCCCTGGGCGTCACCCTGCTGACCCTGCTGCTGCTGTTGTTGCGCCATCGCCTCGCCGAGGTTGCGCATGCCATCGCGCAGGGCCTCGATCGCCTCGGCCTGGTTATCGAGCGCGCCGGCCAGATCGTTCTCGCGAAGCGCGTCCTCGGCGTCGTCCATCGCCTCGCCGGCGCGGCCAAGCGCGTCGCGCGCGGCGTCTCCTTCGGGCGTTCCGGCGCCGGGCAGGTTCTGGGTCTGGCGGTTCAACTCGTTGCGCAGCGCCCTCTGCCGGTTGGCGAGGCTTTCCTCGCTCAGACCCGGCTGATTGCCCTGGCCCGGCTGCTGCATGCCGTTCTGGCCCTGACCTTGCCCGAACTCTTGGCCCTGTCCCTGCTCGCCCTGCTGACCCTGGCCGGGCAACTGCCCCGGCTGTTGACCCTGTTGCTGACCTTGCTGCTGCCCCGGCTGTTGTCCCTGCTGACCGGGTTGCTGGCCGTCCTGGTTGAACTGCTCCTGCAGATCGCCAAAGGTCTCGTCCGACAGCCCCTGCTGCTGGCGCAGCGTATCCGCCAGACCCTCCATCGCCTGCTGACCCGGCGACTGGCCCTGCTGGCCTTGCGTGACCTGCATGTTCTCCATCATCTCGGCCAGCCGGTCGAGCAGTTCCTGCGCCTCGTCCATGCGTCCCTGCTCCATCAGCTCCTGCAGCCGGTCCATCAGCTGCTGCAGCTGGTCGCCGGTGATCTCCTGCATGTTCTGCTGGTTCTGCGCCTGTTGCTGCCCGTCCTGCTGCTGTTGCTCGGCCAGCTGGCGCATATAGTCCTGCATCGCCTCGCGCAGTTCCTGCATCAGTTCGGCGATTTCCTCGTCGGTGGCGCCGTTGCGCATCGCCTCCTGCAGCCGCTCGCGGGCCTGGCGCAGGCGCTCGCGGGCGTCGGCCAGATTGCCGTCTTCGATCAGCACCGCAATGTCCCACAGAACCTGGGCAATCTCTTCCTGCTGGGCGTCGGTGATGCCGTATTCGGCGAACAGCTCCAGCCGCCGGAGCGCCACGCGCAGCTTCAGATAAGCCGTCTCGGAGCGAAAGACGTCGTCGGGCCGGTGACTGATGGCGCGCAGGACCTGCGCCGCCCGCGCACCGTTTTCGCGGTTCCAAAGCAGGTCGCGCCGCTGTTCGACGATCGCACCCGCCAGCGGGTCGAAGAACCGCCGCCCAGGCAGGGTGATCTGCACCGGGTCTCCGGCGCCCTCCTGCCCCAGCGCATCCTCGGCAAAAAGCGCCAGCCTCACCGGTAGCGTGGCCCAGGGGTGCTGGCTGAGGTTTTCGATCAGCGTCTCGTCGAACGCGGTCCGGTCGCCCGAAAACGTGATCGGCAGGTCCAGAACGATGGTCTCGCGCGGCTCGGGCTCCAGCGTCAGGCCGTGCCGGCGGTCGACCGAGGCCAGGTCCAGCTGCAGCTCGGCCCGCCCCGCAACCACGCCATAGTCGTCCGTGGCACGGAACGGCTGGCGCATTTCGCCGGCCAACCCGCGTTCCGCGTCGTCCAACGCCTCGATTGCCGGCGGCTCGTCCGGGATCACCTCGATCTCCCAGCTTGCTCCGCCGGGTCCCTCGATCGACAGCGTTCCGCTCTGCAGGATCTCGAAGCTTTGCGTGACGTCCGCCGCGCTCGGCACCTCGCCGATACGGCCCGAGACCGTTTCGGCCACCGTCAGCGCGCCCACCTCGCCGTATAGTCGCACGGTCAGGCGGCTGGCCTCGGGCACCGCGAAGGCCGCCTGACGAATGTCGTTGAGATAGAGCGACGGCTTTCCGGTATAGGCCGGCGGCTCGATCCAGCCCTCCCAGCTGGGACCGGTGGCCAGCGCCTCGCCCGTTGTCCCGGGCGCCATCTCGGCGACCGAGGCAACCCGCAGGACCGAGCCGAAGAGCAGCGCCATCGCAAAGGCCAGAACGGCGACGTAGCGCAAGGCAAACGGATCGCGTGCGCTGACCCGCAGATCGGGTTCCACGGCGCGCGCGGCCGCCACACGCTCGGCCATGCGGGCCACATGGGCCTTCCAGACCATCTGAGACGCACCGTCGCCCGCGCCGATCGCCTGGGTATCGGCCAGCGCCGTGATTGGCCGCCCCGGCAGCGTCCGGTCGACCCGGTCCAGCGCCTCGGCCCGTGTGGGAGCCCGGAAGTGCCGCACGCCCCGGACCAGCGCCGCCAGCAGCGCCAGAATGCTCAGCACCGCGCCGCCCCAGACAGCCTCGAGCGGCAGCAGATCGTGAAGCCCCAGCATCAGCGCGGCGGCGACCAGCAACAGCACCGACCAGACCGGCCAGAAGGCGCGTGTCACCCGCTCGGCCCACAGGCCCCAGAACGTCAGGCGCAGCGGCCAGCGGAGCCGGTTCAAGGCATTCTCGGAGGGGGGTAGATTAACGCTCATTCACCCATGCCGCACGCTCGTCGCGCGGGATCGCACGTCAGAGCCATTCGGGAATGATATCCCGATTGATGATTTCGTCAAAGGTCGGGCGCGGGCGAATGACGGCAAATTGATCCCCCTGCACCAGAACCTCGGGTATCAGGGGCCGCGTGTTGTACTCCGACGACATCACGGCGCCATACGCACCGGCCGACCGGAAGGCCACCAGGTCGCCCGCCGCGGCGGGCGGCATGGCGCGCTCCCGGGCAAACGTGTCCCCGGATTCGCAGACCGGGCCGACGATGTCGTAGGGTGCCATTTCCACCCCCGGCGCAGGTTCCCTGACCGCGACGATCTCGTGATAGGACGAATACATCGACGGCCGGATCAGATCGTTCATCGCACTGTCGAGAATAAGAAAATTCCGCCCCTCGCCGGATTTTACATAAATAACCTTCGACACCATGATCCCGGCATTGCCGGAAATCAGCCGCCCGGGCTCGATCTCGATCTCGGCATTCAGATGTCCCACCGTGCGCCTGATCAGATCGCAATACTCGGTGGGCAGAGGTGGCGCCTCGTTCGAGCGTGCGTAGGGAATGCCAAGCCCCCCGCCCAGATCGATGCGGCGAATGTCATGGCCGTCGGCACGAAGCTGCTCAGTCAGCGACGCCACCAGCCGGTAGGCCTCTTCGAACGGCGCCAGGTCGGTCAGCTGGCTGCCGATATGCACGTCGACGCCGATTACCGTCAGCCCGGGCAGGGCGGCGGCCTGGGCATAGACATCGCGGGCGCGCGAGATCGGGATGCCGAACTTGTTCTCCGACTTGCCGGTCGAGATCTTCTCGTGCGTCTTGGCGTCAACGTCCGGGTTGACCCGCACCGTCACCGGAACCGTGACGCCCATCGACACCGCGACCTCCGATAGCGCCGCCATTTCGGGTTCGGATTCGAGGTTTACCTGCCGGACTCCGCCTTCAAGCGCCATCCGCATCTCGTCCCGCGTCTTGCCGACACCGGAAAAGACGATCCGTTCCCCCGGGACCCCTGCCGCGCGCGCCCGGGAATACTCGCCGCCCGAGACCACGTCCATCCCGGCGCCCAGATCGGCCAAGAGCTTGATCACCGCCTGGTTCGAGTTCGACTTCATCGCGAAGCAGACCAGATGCGGCAATCCGTCAAGGCCCTCGTCAAACAGCCGGTAGTGTCGGGTCAGCGTCGCCGCGGAATAAAGGTAGAACGGCGTGCCCACCGCCGCCGCGATCTCGGGCACCGCCACATCCTCGGCGTGCAGGACGCCGTCGCGATAGAGAAAATGGTCCATCCGTCCAACCCGGTTCGCGCATCAATGGCGTCATACCAGAGCCTGCATTCAGCACAATGGCGCAACCGGCTCTTTCACCCCGGTAAAAATACTCCCGGGGGTCCGAGGGGGGGAACGCCCCGATCGGTGCGCCAAAGGCGCGCCGAAACCTAAACCGGCCGCGTCCGCAAGAACAGATACAGCGGCAGGCCACAGCTTAGACCGATGCAGAACGTCGCCGGGAGCGCCACAAGCGCCAGCCAGTTCTTCCGCACCCAGGTCTCTGCCAGGATCCAGACTGCCAGTGCGATGGCCGCAATCGTCAGGTCCCAGGTCAGCCCGGTGGTCGAGGCGTTCACGTACCAGGCGTCGATCAGCCCGCCCAGTCCGGTGCCCTCTTCCCGCATGTGGCGCAGAAAGTAGTAGTATGGATGCACCGCGCCCCAGACCGCCAGCGCCAGATAGATCAGCCGCAACCCCGAGATGCGCATCGGCTAGAAGAACCGGTCGGGGTCGAACTCGCTGGGGTCCGAGATCGTGTCGGGGTTTTCCTGCCCCGGCGGCACCGGCGGCCCGTCGACCCCGCAAGCGGCCAGCCAGGCCAGCGCCAAGATACTCAGCCAAATCCTCATCCCAACACCTCCTTCCACCGCGCAGCTTGCGCCCGTACCTGCTCTGGCGCCGTCCCGCCGTAACTTGCGCGCGACGCCACCGAATTCCGTACACCCAGAACCTCGAACACCGCCTCGCGGATGCCTGCATGCACACCCCGCATCTCGTCCAGAGTCAAATCCGGCAGATCGCAGCCCTTGCCCTCGGCCAAAGCCACCAGAGACCCGGTCACATGATGCGCCTCGCGGAAGGGCAGGCCGAGTTCCCGCACCAGCCAGTCGGCCAGATCCGTCGCGGTCGAGAATCCCGACGCCGCGGCGGACTCCAGGGCTTCGCGGTTCGCGCTCATGTCGCACACCATACCTTCCATCGCCGCAAGCGACAGCATCAGCGTATCGGCAGCATCGAACAGCTGCTCTTTGTCCTCCTGCATGTCCTTGGAATAGGTCAGCGGCAGCCCCTTCATCACCGTGAACAGCGCGACCTGCGCGCCGAGAACGCGCCCGATCTTTGCCCGGATCAGCTCGGCGGCATCGGGATTTTTCTTTTGTGGCATGATTGAGGATCCGGTCGAGAACCGATCCGACAGCACCACGAAACGGAACTGCGCCGAGGACCAAATCACCAACTCTTCCGCGAAACGCGACAGATGCACCGCGCAGATCGATGCCGCCGAGAGGAACTCCAGCGCAAAGTCCCTGTCGCTCACCGCGTCCAGGGAATTGGCGCAGGGCCGGTCGAATCCCAACGCCGCCGCCGTCGCGCCACGGTCGATGGGGAAGGACGTTCCCGCCAGCGCCGCCGCGCCCAGGGGGCACTCGTTCATCCGGGCGCGCGCATCGGCGAACCGGCCCACGTCCCGCCCCAGCATTTCGACATAGGCGAGCATGTGGTGTCCCCATGTCACCGGCTGCGCGGTCTGCAGATGGGTGAAGCCGGGCATCACCCAGTCCGCCCCCGCCTCGGCCTGCGTCACCAGTGCCCGTTGCAGCGCCTGCAACCCCTCGACGGCCGCATCGCATTGGTCCCTCACCCACAGCCGGAAATCGGTGGCGACCTGATCGTTGCGCGACCGTGCGGTGTGCAGGCGGCCTGCCGGTTCCCCGATCAGGTCCTTCAGCCGCGCTTCGACATTCATGTGAATGTCCTCCAGCGCCGTGGAAAACCGAAACGTCCCCGCCTCGATCTCTGACAAGACCGTGAGCAGCCCTTCCCGGATCGCCGCCGCATCGCTATCCGTAATGATGCCTTGTGCGGCCAGCATCGCCGCATGGGCCCGAGAGCCCCGGATGTCCTGGGCCGCCAGCCGCCGGTCGAACCCGATCGAGGCGTTGATCGCCTCCATGATCGCGTCCGGACCCTCGGCAAAGCGGCCGCCCCACATGGCGTTCTGGCTGTTGGTCATATCTCTTGCACCCGTCGGAGGGAATTCATGCGTCTGATCCGCTTCGCCGTCGTCTACACCGCGCTCGCGCTTGGCGCAAACGCCGCCCTGGGGGATACCGCCGCGCTGGCCGATCTGCGCGAGGGCAGCATGAAAAAGCTGGTCTTCCACGCCGAACCGCAGCCGGTCAGCGACGTCGCCTTTACCGCCGAGGATGGCAGCGAGATGACGTTGGCCGATCTGCAGGGCAAATACATCGTCCTGAACTTCTGGGCCACCTGGTGTGCGCCCTGCCGCAAGGAGATGCCCGCGCTCAACGCCTTGCAGAAGGAGTTCGGCGGCGATGCGTTCGAGGTGGTCACCATCGCCACGGGCCGCAATTCCGAGGCCGGGATGCGCCGGTTCTTCGAGGAAACCGGTGTCGATGCGCTGCCGCTGCACCGCGATCCCAAGCAACAGCTTGCCCGGCAGATGGCGGTGCTGGGCCTGCCGATCACCGTGGTCCTGAACCCCGATGGCGATGAGATCGCCCGCCTGCGCGGCGACGCCGACTGGCATTCCGACAGCGCCCGCGCCATCGTCTCGGCCTTGCTGGGCGGATCCAGCTGAACCAACGCCCTGTCCGCCGGGCCGCCCGATCCGCACGCGGCATCGTTCATTGCGAGCGCCCCGGAAATCGACGCGATCCGAGAGCTTTTAACACAGATCATATTCGGACCTATGAATATATAAGTATCAGCGCAGGACCCACAAAGGAGGTTCTGATGCGATCATTTACCCTGCAAATCTTCCTCGCCGTTGCGGTGCTGATCTCGCCCGTGGGCGCCAGCGCCGAGGACGCAAAGGGCGGTTTGTTCGTCAACCTGACGACCGACGATACCTGGGCCGCCGCCAAGGCGATCATGTTCGCCCATCAAAAGGCTCTGAAGAACGGGCATGACACGGCCATCTGGCTGAACGTTCGTGCCGTGTACCTGGCCGACAAGAAAAGGCCAAGCCACGTACACGGGCTCATGGCGCAGCAAGGCACCTCGATCCAGGACATGCTGACTGCGTTCATGGCGGATGGCGGCACCGTCATCATGTGCCAAGCCTGCTCCAAAGCCGCCGGCTTGACCGCGGCAGACTACATTGACGGGGTCGAGATGGGAAACTGGCCCCTCGTCGAAAGCTGGCTCTTCAACCCCGACGTCAAGACCCTGTCGTGGTAGAAAGCCGATTCAGCAAGGCTGAACGCGTTCGGGGTGTCCAACGGGGCGCCCCAAAATCAGAGGCGCCGTCCGTGGGGCATGGCCCCGCCTTTTCCTTGACGCAACGCTGCATTTGACAAGCCACGAGGCTTCCCGGCTAAATCGACTGCGGGAGGTCGCAAATGCCGTTGCCTATATTGCTGGGTCTGGTGGTCGGCGGCATCGCCGGGCTCGTCCTGCTGATCCACCTGCTCGGCTATTCCAAGCCGCTGACGCTGCGCAGCGAAAGCGCGGCCCGCCGTCACTGGGCGCGGCACTTCCCCGACGACGCCGTGACCGACGTCACCATTTGCGCCAGCGGCAGCACCGCTCTGGTCGAAACGGATCACGGCCCCGGCCTGCTTTGGTCCTTCGGCACCGACACCGTCGCCCGTCGGCTGCACAGCGCCGAAGCCCGGATCACAGATACCGGTGTGACCATTCGACTTCCCGATTTTTCCGCCCCGCGGGTCGATGTCCGGATGGGTGAGAACGAGGCGCAATACTGGGTCGCCCGCATCGCGAAAGAGGCCGCATGACCGACCCGCTGACCTACCCCGACGTCGTGCAGCTCGCCGTTCCGGTCTTCGTCGCCGCGATTGTCATCGAGCTTGTCTGGATCACCGTCAAGCACCGCGGCGGGCGCTACGAGACGTGGGACGCCATGACCTCGCTGATCATGGGCGCCGGCAACGTCGCCAGCGGCATCGTTCTGGGCTTTGTCGCCTGGGGCTTCTTCATGGTGCTCTGGCAGATGACCCCGCTCGACCTCGGGACCTCGTGGTGGGTGGTCGTGGTATGCTTCGTCCTCGACGACCTGCGCTATTACTGGGTGCACCGGTTCGGCCACCGCATCCGCTGGGTCTGGGCCAGCCATGTGAACCATCACTCCAGCCAGCACTACAATCTGACGACCGCCCTGCGGCAGACCTGGACCGGCACCTTCACCTTCATGATGGTGGTGCGTGCGCCGCTGATCCTCTTGGGCTTTCACCCCGCGATGGTGCTGTTCGTCGGCGGCCTGAACCTGATCTACCAGTTCTGGATCCATACCGAGGCGATCGGCAGGCTGCCGCGCTGGGTCGAGGCGGTGATGAACACCCCCAGCCACCACCGCGTGCATCATGGCCGAAACCCGCGCTATCTGGATGCGAACTACGCCGGGGTCTTCATCGTCTGGGACAGGATGTTCGGCACCTTCGTGCCGGAACTCGACGACGAGAAACCGGATTACGGCCTTGTCCAGAACCTCGGCACGTTCAACCCGCTGCGCGTGGCGTTCCACGAATGGATTGCGCTGTTCCGCGACATGGTCCGCCCCGGGCTGAAATTTCGCGACCGGCTGATGTACGCGGTCGCGCCGCCGGGCTGGAGCCATGACGGCAGCCGCGACACCTCGCGGACGATCAAGGCAAGGCACCTCGCCCGCCACCCCGAGGAAAGCGGTTCGCCGGGTTTCTGACGGATTGGCGTTTGCCGCCTCACACCGGTTTCGCGACTGCAGCATGCCGCGGGCACGCGATCAGATGGTCGTTGACCATGCCGCAGGCCTGCATCCAGGCATAGACGATGGTGGGCCCGCAGAACCGGAATCCGGCGGACTTCAGGTCTTTCGAGATCGCCTTTGACAGATCGGTTTCGGCCGGCACCTCGGCCAGGATTGCGAACCGGTTCTGAATCGGCGCACCGCCGACGCGGTCCCACAGGAAGGCCGAAAAGCCCTCGCGCGCGTCGATATCCAGATAGGCGCGGGCGTTGCCGATCGTGGCCTCGATCTTGCCGCGGTGCCGCACGATGCCGGGGTCGGCCAGAAGCCGTGCCACCTCGGGCTCGCCCCATCCGGCGATCCGCCCCGGATCGAATCCCTGAAAGGCCGCCCGGAAATTCTCGCGCTTGCGCAGGATGGTGATCCAGGAAAGCCCGGCCTGAAACCCGTCCAGAATCAGTTTTTCCCACAGCGCCCGGCTGTCGAACTCGGGAACGCCCCATTCGGTGTCATGGTAATCCACATAAAGCGGATCGGCCCCGCACCAGCCACATCGGTCACTCATTTTGTCTTTTTCTCCAGATCTTTGCCCCGTTCTACCCGATTTTCCGAGAATTAGAACAAAAAGCGAATATTAACCCGATGTTCAGATCTTCGCGGCCAGTGTCGCCCCAGCCTTCACGGAGACCACTATGCCCGAGCTGCCGACCGATGTGACCGCAGATGCGACAGGCACCGGCAGCCCGCTATCGTTCGCGGTCAGCGAGCGCGACCGCGATGTCATGGATATGGTATGCGAGGCCATCGCCGCCAAACACGTGATGCTGGCATTCCAACCGGTCGTTCAGGCAAAACATACCCGCCGGGTGGCATTTTACGAGGGTCTGATCCGGGTGCTCGATCAGACCGGGCGGGTGATCCCGGCCCGCGAATTCATCGATGTGATCGAGACCGCCGAAATCGGCCGTCAGGTCGACTGTCTGGCGCTGGAGCATGGTTTGCGCACGCTCGCCGAGCATCCCGGCCTGCGGCTGGCCATCAACATGTCCGCCAGATCGATCGGCTATCCTCCCTGGCTTGCCATGCTGAACCGGGGGTTGAGCGCCAATCCGACGATCGCGGAGCGTCTGATTCTGGAAATCACCGAATCATCGGCCATGGTGATGCCCGACATCGTGCAGGTCTTCATGGACGATCTGCAGCATCGCGGCATCAGTTTCGCCCTCGACGACTTTGGCGCGGGCTTCACGTCGTTCAGATACCTCAAAGAGTTCTATTTCGACATACTCAAGATCGACGGGCAATTCATCCGCGGCATCCACCGCAATCCCGACAACCAGGTGTTGACTCAGGCGCTGATCTCGATCGCCCAGCATTTTGAGATGTTTACGGTGGCCGAGTTCGTTGAAACGGCCGAAGATGCCACCTTTCTGGCCGGCTCCGGAATCGATTGCATGCAGGGATATTTCTTTGGCGCGCCGGCGACACAGCCGACCTGGCGCGCCGCAGGCAACGGCCGGATGGCCGGATAGGCAAGCGCGCCTCTTCCCTTCAATGCCCGACAATGGTCCAATGAGACACCGTGTCTCTTTACCTTGCTGCATTGCAGCGTATACCCACGTGCGCAATACGCCGGCAACCGGCCTGACCGGCAGGCGCCGCCTGCAAGACTGGGCCTGACAGGATCTGATGGAAGGAACGCCATGACCAATGTTGTAATTGCCTCCGCCGCCCGGACTGCCGTTGGCAGCTTTAACGGTGCCTTCGCGAACACCCCCGCCCATGACCTTGGCGCTGCGGTGCTGAGTGAAGTGGTCAAGCGCGCCGGCGTCGAAAGCGGCGAAGTGTCGGAAACCATTCTTGGCCAGGTCCTGAACGCCGGCCAGGGCCAGAACCCCGCCCGCCAGGCGCATATCAATGCCGGACTTCCGATCGAAAGCGCGGCCTGGGGCATCAACCAGGTGTGCGGTTCGGGCCTGCGCGCGGTGGCTTTGGGCGCCCAGCATATTCAATTGGGCGATGCCGAAATCGTCGCCGCAGGCGGGCAAGAGAACATGTCGCTCAGCCCCCATGTCGCTCACCTGCGCGCGGGTCATAAGATGGGTGACGTCAAATACATCGACTCGATGATCAAGGATGGCCTTTGGGACGCCTTCAACGGCTACCACATGGGACAGACCGCCGAAAATGTCGCGGAGCGCTGGCAGATCGGCCGCGAGGCGCAGGACGAATTCGCCGTCGCCAGCCAGAACAAGGCCGAGGCCGCGCAAAAGGCCGGCCGGTTCGATGACGAGGTGGTGCCCTTCGTCGTCAAGACCCGCAAGGGCGACATCGTCGTCGACAAGGACGAATACATTCGCCACGGCGCCACCCTCGAAGCGATGCAGAAACTGCGCCCGGCCTTTGCCAAGGACGGCTCGGTCACCGCGGCAAACGCCAGCGGCCTCAACGACGGCGCGGCGGGTGTCCTGCTGATGAGCGCCGCGGAAGCCGAAAAGCGCGGGGTCGAGCCGCTGGCGCGCATCGCCAGCTACGCAACCGCCGGGCTCGACCCGTCGATCATGGGGGTCGGTCCGATCTATGCCAGCCGCAAGGCCCTGGAAAAGGCCGGATGGAAGGTCGACGACCTGGACCTGGTCGAGGCCAACGAGGCCTTTGCTGCCCAGGCCTGCGCGGTGAACAAGGACATGGGGTGGAACTCCGAGATCGTCAATGTCAACGGCGGCGCCATCGCCATCGGCCATCCGATCGGCGCCAGCGGCGCACGGGTTTTGAACACGCTCTTGTTCGAGATGAAGCGGCGCGACGCGAAGAAGGGCCTTGCCACGTTGTGCATCGGCGGCGGCATGGGCGTCGCCATGTGCGTGGAGCGCGACTGACCCGCATGACGCAGCGCGGGGCGCAGGGCCCCGCCTGCCACCCTGTCACATCCAGATAGTTTAACGTTAAACCATTCCGCGGATTCATGGCGGACTTGCCCGATCCGGGCTATCTCGGAACCTCGGCCTACGATACGTAAGCCAAAAGCCAAGTCAGCTTTGCTGACCGATAAAAGGAGAAAACGATGGGACGTGTAGCACTCGTGACCGGCGGCTCGCGCGGCATCGGCGAGGCGATTTCCAAAGCGCTGAAGGCCGAAGGCTACGAAGTCGCTGCGACCTATGCCGGAAACGACGAAAAGGCCGCGGCGTTCACCGCCGAGACCGGAATCAAGACCTATAAGTGGAATGTGGCCGACTACGAGGCCAGCGCCGCGGGCATCGCCCAGGTCGAGGCCGATCTCGGCCCCGTCGAAGTGGTGGTCGCCAACGCCGGCATCACCCGCGACGCGCCGTTTCACCGGATGACACCGGATCAGTGGAAGGATGTGATCGACACCAACCTGACCGGTGTTTTCAACACGGTGCACCCGGTCTGGCCAGGCATGCGCGAGCGCAAGTTCGGCCGCGTCATCGTGATCAGCTCGATCAACGGCCAGAAGGGCCAGTTCGCGCAAGTGAACTATGCCGCCACCAAGGCAGGCGATCTGGGCATCGTGAAATCCCTGGCCCAGGAGGGCGCCCGCGCCGGGATCACCGCGAACGCGGTCTGCCCGGGCTATATCGCCACCGAGATGGTCATGGCCGTTCCGGAAAAGGTCCGCGAATCGATCATCGCACAGATCCCGGCGGGCCGTTTGGGCGAGCCGGACGAGATCGCGCGCTGCGTGGTGTTCCTTGCCTCGGACGAGGCCGGGTTCGTCAATGGCTCGACCATCAGCGCAAACGGCGCGCAGTTCTTCGTCTGACTTCGGCTGGCATAGTGACGAAAAGGGCCGGTTCCGTGGAACCGGCCCTTTTCGGTCTGCCTTCGCCGGTCATCAATCGCGGTCGCGGTTGAAGACCCAGCGGATCATTTCGGACAGTGCCTTGCTGCGCTCTTCATGGGCGGCCCGATAGGCATTGTGGATGCGGCGGTAGGAGTTGGTCTCGATCATCTGTCTGATCCTTTCCGTTAGTGTTCCTGAACTGACGCCAATATGGTTCCTTTGAATTCAACCTGCAAACGAGACTTTCCAAACATTCAGATAAGTTCTACTTAAGTGAAATGAGCGATCGCCTGCCTCCGTTGACCGCGCTGCGTGCCTTTGAGGCGGCAGCCCGGCATATGAGCTTTGCAGGTGCGGCAGGGGAACTGAACGTGACGCCCGCCGCACTGTCGTTTCAGATCAAGTCGCTGGAAGAGCATCTGGGCCATCCGCTGTTCCGCCGCCTGAACCGCGCCGTCGAGCTGACCGAAGCCGGGCGCGCCCTGTTGCCCGGCGCGACCGAAGGCTTTGGAGCATTGGCGCAGGCCTGGCGCGCGGCCCGCCGGGTGGCGGATACCAAGACGCTGACGGTGACGGCGGGGCCCGCCTTTACCGCGAAATGGCTTGCGCCGCGGCTCTTTGGATTCGCACAGGCGCATCCCGGGATCGAGCTGCGGTTTTCGGCGACGCTGCGCCTGCTGGACTTTGACCGCGACGAGATCGACGTGGCGATCCGGTTTGGCAAGGGCGATGACGAGGGGCTGTTTTCGCGCACCATCATCGATGAATGGATGACGCCGATGATGACGCCGGAGCTGGCCAGGAAAATGCGGACC
The DNA here is from genome assembly GCA_030065095.1 of Rhodobacter sp. Classification (GTDB taxonomy): domain Bacteria; phylum Pseudomonadota; class Alphaproteobacteria; order Rhodobacterales; family Rhodobacteraceae; genus JASJCA01. The sequence continues at coordinate 162,456 of JASJDP010000007.1, read as the reverse complement.
CCCGAAGATCTTAAATCCGCCGTCCTGCTGCACCAGGACGACACCGCCTGGCTGACACCGCCCGCCGACTGGGGGGCGTGGTTCCGCGCGGCGGGATTGGGCGAGGCGCCGAAGGGCGGGCCGCGGTTCAGCCAGGCGGACCACGCGGTCGACGCCGCGCTGGCGGGGGGCGGTGTTGTTCTGGGGCGGCTGTCGCTGACCTATGGCGCGCTGCAGGACGGTGCACTGGTGGCGCCCTTTCCGCTGGCATTGACGACGGATGCGCATTACCGGTTCGTCTGTCCCGAGGGGGCCGAGAGCCGGCCTCAGGTCGCCGCGTTTCTTGACTGGATCCTGGAGCAGACCGCAGAGATGGCCGACTATGACCCCGACCGCCCGGTCATCGACGCTGCAGACGTTGCACAGTGACCCGGCAAGGCGCGACTCTGATCGGCTTCACGGCGGTCCTGCTGTGGTCGCTTCTGGCGCTCTTCACCGTGGGATCGGCCCCGGTGCCGCCGTTCCAACTGAATGCGATCTGTTTCGCAATCGGCGGTACGATCGGGCTGATCTGGACCCGCGCGAGCGGCGGCTTCGGCCCATTGTTCCGGGTGAGCTGGAAGGTCTTTGCCTTCGGCACGGCGGGCCTGTTCGGCTATCACTTCTTCTATTTCTCGGCGCTTCGCATGGCGCCCGCCGCCGAGGCCGGACTGATCGCCTATCTCTGGCCGCTTCTGATCGTCCTGTTTTCCGGCCTGCTGCCGGGTGAGCGGCTGCGGCGCGGTCATGTGCTGGGCGCTGTCACCGGATTTGCCGGGGCGGCGCTGATTGTGCTCGGCAACGCGAGCGGTGTCGATGCCACCGCCCTTCCCGGGCTGGGGCTTGCATTCCTGTGCGCGCTGACCTGGAGCAGCTACTCGGTGCTGTCCCGCCGCTTGGGTGCGGTGCCGACGGCTTCGGTCGCGGTGTTCTGTGTTCTGTCGGCGGGTTTGTCGCTTGCCGCGCATCTGGCGCTGGAAGCGACCGCCTGGCCCGTCGGCGCGCTCGGATGGGCGTCTACCGCGGCGCTGGGGCTGGGGCCGGTGGGGCTTGCGTTCTATGTTTGGGATATCGGCGTCAAGAAAGGCGATATCCAAATGCTCGGCACAGCGTCGTACGCTGCACCGCTGCTGTCGACATTGGTGCTGATTCTGGCCGGCGTTGCGGAACCGGGCTGGACGTTGTTGGCCGCGGCCCTGCTGATCACCGGCGGCGCGGTGCTGGCCGCGCGGGCCAGCGCCGGCCAGGGCTGAGCGGTTAGTGAGCCGTCAGCCGATAGATTTCTTCTTTCAGGCGAAGCTTTTGCTTCTTGAGTTCAGTGATGTGGAGGTCGTCGGTCCCGGGCGAGCGTTGCGCGTCCTCTACCATGGCCGACAGCGTTTCGTGCTTTTTCTTCAGTTCATCCAAATGTGAACTCAACGTCATTGGCGTCCTCCTAACCTAAACATGTACCTCCAGTGCAGCACAAAAAACGGCTTTTGTCACCTTGCAGCTGGGAATCGCGGTGAATTGGACGGCAACCATGTACCACGTTAGCGCCAGTCGACCGACAGCGGCGCGCCTTCGCGCAGGATCGCCTGCGTCTGGGGAAGATAGTCCTCGCCGTCGCCCAGATGCCGGTCGCCCTTGTGCATGACCAGAGGCGCCAGCAGCCGGAAGGCGCCCTTGCCGCCCTTGCGGCCGCGCAGGATCACACGCTCGGCGGCGCGGCCCGCCCGCGGGGCGAGCGGCAGAACCCGCAAGGATCCGATCCGGCTATCACAGGCCGCCAGAACATCCGCCAGCCGGTCGGCGCGTTGGATGACGGTTAGCGTGCCTTTGGGCGACAGGCGGCGGATGCCGGCGTCGATCCAGGCGGCCAGCGGCGCGGCCCCGGCCAGTGCGATCTGACGGCCGCGATTGACGGCCGCGGTGCCGCCCGGACGGAAAAAGGGTGGGTTGGCGATGACGTGATCGAATTGCCGGTCGCGCAGGGTGTGCGGCATATCCGTCAGATCGCCGGTCACAATGCGGGCGTCGGCGCCGTTTTCGGCCGCATTGCGGCGGGCGAGGTCGGAATAATCGGGCTGCAGTTCCAGCCCGGTGAGGGCGAGGTCCGAAACGCGCGCGTGCAGACAGAGCAGGGCGGTGCCGACACCACAGCCAAGCTCAAGCACCGTCTGGCCGGGTTTGGCCGGGACAGCCGCGGCCAAAAATACCGGATCGATCCCGGCGCGATAGCCGTTTTCCGGCTGCCAGACCTGCAGTTTGCCGCCGAGAAAGGCGTCGCGGGTCAGCGCCGCCACCTAAATCCCGAGGTCGATATCGTTGTCGCGCAGGACGGCCGAAGCGCGGAAGTGGTCACGGTCGGCGACCATCAGGCGGCGCGGCAGCACGCCGATGGACCCTTCGAGGACGCTCATGTGGACGTCCATCTGAAAGCAGTCTATATCCTCGCCCTCAAGCAGGGCCTGGGCGTAGGCGATCACCGTCGGATCGTTGGTGCGCAACAGCTCTTTCATGGCATATGATGTAGGGTGCCCGCCCTTGGTTTGTCGAGGGGGCCGATGGTGCGGTGATGGGATTGGACGCGGCACGGACGAAACCGCATGAACGGCTGGCATCGGCGTTGGCCGGCGATATGGAGGCGGTGAATACGCTGATCCGGGAACGGATGGCGTCCGAGCACGCGCCGCGCATTCCGCAGGTGACGGCGCATCTGGTCGAAGCGGGCGGCAAGCGGCTGCGGCCGATGCTGACGCTGGCGACCGCGCGGATGTGCGGGTATGGCGGCGCGTTCCATGTGCATCTGGCGGCGACGGTGGAGTTCATCCACACCGCGACCTTGCTGCATGACGATGTGGTGGACGAGAGCGGCCAGCGGCGCGGGCGGCCGACGGCGAACCTTTTGTGGGACAACAAGTCGAGTGTGCTGGTCGGCGACTATCTGTTCGCGCGGTCGTTCCAGTTGATGGTCGAGACCGGCAGCCTGCGGGTGCTGGACATTCTGTCGAATGCGGCGGCAACGATTGCGGAGGGCGAGGTGCTGCAGTTGACCGCCAGCCAGGACCTGCGCACCGACGAAGAGATCTATCTGAAGGTGATCCGCGGCAAGACGGCCGCCTTGTTCTCGGCGGCGACCGAGGTCGGCGGGGTGATCGCGGGGGCGCCGGAAGATCAGGTGCGGGCCCTGTTCGAGTATGGCGATGCCCTGGGCGTCAGCTTTCAGATCGTGGACGATTTGCTCGACTACGGCGGCGACGTGACGGCGACGGGCAAGAATGTGGGCGACGATTTCCGCGAGCGGAAGCTGACGCTGCCGGTGATCAAGGCGCTCGCGCTCGCGGATGACGCAGAGCAGGCGTTTTGGGCGCGGGTGATCGAAAAGGGCGACCAGCGCGACGGCGACCTCGACCGGGCGCAGGAGTTGCTGGCCCGGCATGGGGCGATGGCAGCGACGCGGGCCGACGCGCTGGCCTGGGCGGAGCGGGCCAAGGCGGCGATCCTGACACTGCCGGACGGCGAGTTCCGGGCGATGCTGTACGATCTGGCGGACTATGTCGTGGCGCGGGTGAATTGAGAATGTCCCCGTGGGGCTATGAGGGCAAGCCGCTCAAATCGCCGTAGATGGCACAAGCAACTCGCAGCGCCGAAGGTTCGGCTTAACCGGCCAGTCAATCGGTGCGGCGCCAATCCGATGCCGCAGTGATCCACCAATCCGGATGAACCGTTTGCAGCGCACGGGCGGCATCGTCGGCCTCGGTCCGTGTCGCGTAGAGGCCAAAGCAAGTGGCGCCGGAACCGGTCATGCGGGCCAGCAGGCAGCCTTCGGTCTGGCCCAGCCGGGCCAGCGCGACGCCGACGGCCGGCGCGATCAGGCGCGCCGGAAGCTCGAGATCGTTGGTCTGGCAGGCGAGCCACGCGGTGAAATCGTCTACGCCCTTCCAGTCGGGCAGGCGGGCGGGCATCGGGCGGTTCTTCTTGCTGGCAAGATTTGCGAAAACCGCGGATGTGGACACCGGGACGCCGGGATTGGCGAGGACGAAATGCAGTGGTGGAAGATCGGGTATCTCGGTCAGGATGTCGCCGATGCCGGACATCCGGCAGGCCCGGGCGCGAAGGCAGACGGGCACATCGGCCCCGAGCGGTGCCGTGGCGGCGGGCAGCGGTAGCGTAAGGCCGAAACAGCCCGACAGCGCCCGCACGGTGGCAGCGGCATCGGAAGAGCCGCCGCCGATGCCCGACGCCGCGGGCAGGTGTTTTTCCAGCGTGATCGCGGCAGGCGGAGCCTTCAACCAGTCCGCGGCTTTCAGAACAAGGTTCGACGTATCCGATGGCACCTGCCGCGAGAACGGTCCGGTCACGGTCAGACTGGTTTGCCGCGCGGGCGCAACGTGGACGACGTCGCCGGTGTCGGCGAACACCACCAGCGAATCCAGAAGGTGATAGCCGTCGGCCCGCTGACCGGTAACGTGAAGCGTCAGATTGATCTTTGCGGGGGCGAAGGCGGTCGCACTGCCCTCGGCGCTCTCCACGATCATGGCCAGGCGCTGCCTAGCCGTCCTGCGCGGTGACCTGCAGCGGTGGTGCGCCTTCCTCTTCCAGCACGACGTCCAGCCCGACCTCGAGCTTGCGGCGGATGCGTTCGGCTTCGTCCTCTTCGGGGTCGAAGGACAGCGCACGCCGCCATTGGAATTCGGCCTCGATCTTGCGGCCCACCGCCCAATACGCATCGCCCAGGTGGTCGTTGACGATCGGATCGACCGGCATCAGTTCGGTCGCGCGTTCCAGATTGACCACCGCATCGGCATAGTCGCCCATCCGGAACTGCACCCAGCCCAGCGAATCGACGATGTAGCCGCTGTTGGGCTGGCCCGCGACGGCCTCTTCGATCAGGGCAAGCGCCTCTTCCATGTTGATCTGCATCTCGACGAAGGAATAGCCGAGATAGTTCAGCACCTGCGGCTGGCCCGGGTTCAACTCCAGCGACTTGCGAAAATCGGCTTCGGCCAGATCCCACCGGTCCTCGCGCTCATGCGTGATGCCGCGGGCGAAGAACACCAGCCATTGCGGACGCTGTGGATCGTCATAAAGCGCGATGGCGGCATCATAGGCTTTGGATGCCTCGTCATAACGTTCCAGCCCGCGCAGCGTGTCGCCCAATGTGATATGCACCGCCGGATTGTCGGGACGCGCACGGGCGAGCTGTTCCAGCACTTCGATCGCCGCCTCGGTCTTGCCCGATTTGCGCAGCGCCTCGGCGCGGCCCAGTTCGGCGGCATCGAATGCGGGGTGATCGCGCGGAATGCGGTTATAGGCCTCGGTCGCCAGCCCATAGCGTTCCAGCTTTTCCAGAAGCGCGGCGCTGAGCAGGACGGCGTCCACATTGTCCGGGCGCAGGTATTCGGCCAGACGGCTGTAAAGCAGCGTGTAGCTGTCGGCGGCTTCGCCGTTCAGCGCGCCCGCGACCACCAGAAACACCTCGGCCGCGCCGTCCTTGGCGTTGCGCACCGCCGTGTAGGGCAGGACCTTTCCCGCAGCCAGGTCGCTGCGCATGCGCTCCAGTGCGGGGTCAAGATCGGCGCCGAAGCTTTGCGCGATCAGGTCCAGCGCGTCGTCGTTGCGTTCCAGCTGGCTGAGCACCTCGGCAAAGGCAACGACACCGCGGCGGGTCAGCTGCAATGCGCCTTCGGACCGTCCCGACAGGATTTCGTCGGCGGATTCGAAATCGCCGACCATCGCCAGCGCCAGCGCCTTGTGATACAGGCCGAACACCTCGACCCCGCCGGTGGTCGCGACCTCGTCGAAGGTTTCCAGCGCCTCGGACATGCGGCCCATGCCAAGCTGGGCCCAGGCCTTCAGCAGCCCGTCGACAAGCGGGCCGACGGTTTGGCCCGCGGCCAGATCGTCGAGCGCCTGGCCGAAATTCTCGCGTTTGATCTGATCGGACAGCAGCACCATGTTGGCGGTCTGGCTGGTGGCGCCTGTGGAAATCAGCCGCCGGGCCACGGCGGCAGCGCGGTCCACCTGGCCGAGCCCGGTATAGGCCATCACCGCGTTCTCCATGAGCTGGGGATTGCCGGGATCCTGAACCAGGGCGCGGGCGTAATAATCGGCGGCCGCGCGGAAGTCGCTGAAGAGGCTGGCGTGGCGGGCGGCGAGATAGGCGCCAGAGACGCCCTGGGCCAGGGCCGGGACTGCGGTGGCGAGGCTGAACACGGCTGCCGCGACGAGGGTGGGAATGCGAAGATGCACGGGGGAATACGCCTTGGTTGACTCGTTACCGGCGAAGCTAGCCCGCCAAGGGTTGCGACGCAATGTGCGTGGCGGTCGCGTGCGGGAATCCCGCGGGATTGTGACCTCGCGGGCAGCGATGGATGGATTTGCCGTGAAGCGGCACTAAACTCGCGGCAGGTTGCGCAAAGGAGAGGCATTATGTGGCGGCTGATTGCGGTTTTTCTGCTGGGCGGCGTTCTGGGCACCGGGTTCGGCGTCGCGGCGGGATTCTTTGTTTATCCCTTCGTGTTTCCGCCGCCCGCGGCGATGGACAGGTTGACGGCGGAAGAGGCCGAGCGGCTGGTGGCCACGGGCACCTTCATCCACGCCAATCCGTCGGACCCGATCCACTATGGCGCGGGACGGGTGGAGGTGTTCGAGGACGTGGTGTTTCTGGCCGAGGATTTCGAGGTCGGGCCGGGGCCGGCATTCCACGTCTATCTGGTGCCGAAGGCGGAAATCCGGGCGTCGGGGGACGTGATGGACACGATGTTCATCGATCTGGGCAGGCTGCGCGCCTTTGAAGGCAGTCAGAAGTACCCGATCCCGGCGGGGGTGGACCTGGCCGACTATCCCAGCGTGGTGATCTGGTGCCGGCAGTTCGGGGTGCTGATTTCGCCTGCGGATCTCACGTTCGAGGCGTCGAGCTGAGCAGAACGGTTTCGGATCGGCTGCGCCGATCCGACCGGGGCGAGGGGGACGCTATCCCCCTCGCGCTCCCCCTGGCGTATTTGCGCCAAGAAGAAGATGCTCTGAGCGGGGTCACATATTGGGATAGTTCGGCCCATCGCCGCCCTGCGGGACCGTCCAGTTGATGTTCTGGCTGGGGTCCTTGATGTCGCAGGTCTTGCAGTGCACGCAGTTCTGGAAGTTGATGACGAATTCCGGCTGCCCGTCCTTTTCCACCACCTCGTAGACGCCGGCGGGGCAATAACGCTGGGCCGGTTCGGCAAACTGGGGCAGGTTGACCTGGATCGGAACGCCCGGGTCCTTCAGCTGCAGATGCGGCGGCTGGCTTTCCTCGTGATTGGTCATCGAGAAGCTGACATTGGTGAGCCTGTCAAAGCTCAAGACGCCGTCGGGCTTGGGATAGTCGAATTCAGTGTGCTTGCTGGCCTTGCCGGTGGCGGCGGCGTCGGTCTTGCCATGTTTCAGCGTGCCGAGGATCGAGGCGCCGAACAGGTTGTTGGTCCACATGTCGAACCCGCCGAGGGTCAGCGAGGCCAAGAGACCGCGGTTCGACCAGAGCGGTTTGACGTTGCGGACGCGGCGCAGATCCTTGCCGACCGGACCCTCGCGAAGTTCGGCGTTATACGCGTCGAGCGTGTCGCCGGCGCGATCTGCCCGGATCGCGTCGAATGCAGCCTCGGCCGCGGCTTTGCCCGACAGCATGGCGTTGTGGTTGCCCTTGATGCGGGGGACATTCACCAGACCCACCGAACAGCCCAGCAGCACACCGCCCGGAAAGGCCGCCCTGGGCATCGACTGCCAGCCGCCTTCCGAGATTGCGCGAGCGCCGTAGGCGATGCGCTTGCCGCCCTTCAAAAGCTCGGCAACCATCGGATGATGCTTGAACCGCTGGAATTCCTGATAGGGCGACAGGTAGGGGTTGGCGTAGTTCAGGTGGACGACGAAGCCCACGTAAACCTGATTGTTATCGAGGTGGTAGATGAAGCTGCCGCCACCCGCGTTCGAGCCCAGCGGCCAGCCCATCGTGTGGGTGACCGTACCCTCGGCATGCTTGTCGGGATCGATCTCCCAGATTTCCTTCATGCCGATGCCGAATTTCGGGGCGTCGGCATCCCTGGCCAGATCGAATTTCTCGATCACCTGCTTCGACAGCGACCCGCGCACGCCTTCGCCCAGCATGACGTATCTGCCGTGCAATTCCATGCCCGGTTCGTATTGCGGGCCGGGCGTGCCGTCGGGATTCTTGCCGAACTCGCCCGCGATGACGCCCTTGACCTCGCCGTTTTCGCCATAGACCAGTTCGGAACAAGCCATGCCGGGGAAGATTTCGACGCCCATCTCTTCGGCCTGCTCGGCCATCCACCGGCAGACATTGCCCATCGAGACGATGTAGTTGCCGTGGTTCGACATCAGGGGCGGCATGGCGAAGTTCCACAGGCGCAGCTGGCCGCCCTGGCCCAGCATGTAGAAATTGTCCTGTCTCACCGGCACCGAGATCGGCGCGCCCTTGTCCTTCCAGTCCGGGATCAGGGCGTCCAGGCCCGAGGGGTCGAGCACCGCGCCCGACAGGATATGTGCGCCGACCTCGGAGCCCTTTTCCAGCACCACCACGTTCAAATCGGCGTCGAGCTGTTTCAGGCGGATCGCCGCGGACAGGCCGGCGGGCCCGGCCCCTACGATCACCACGTCGTATTCCATCGACTCGCGTTCGATCTCGCTCATGCCGGTGTCCTCATCCTCTGGCGGCGTTTTGCATCCGCAGCAGAGGTAAAGACGCCTGCCCAACGCGTCAATCGCTACGCTGCGTATCGATATGCTTCTTCTTGGTGAAACTGCGCGCTCTGGCCCGGGTCATCCAAGATTTTCGTTCTCAGGGCGCGGCGCGGCCGAAACCATGGCCCTGCCCTAACTCTCTGGCCGGTCACCCATCAGGTACCGCGGTCCCGGCCCCTTCGCTTGCGCCCGGTCCTCCGGGTTGTAAAGCTTGCAATTCGGCAGGCTCAGGCACCCGCAGCCGATGCACCCGTCGAGATTGTCGCGCAGCCGCCGAAGCGTTTCGATCCGGGCATCGAGTTCTGCCCGGAACTGTTTGCCGATCCGTGCCCAGTCTGCCTTGGTCGGCGTGCGTCCCTTGGGCAACCCCGCCATCACTTCGGCGATTTGCGGCAGGGAAAACCCGAATTTCTGGGCGATCATAACAAAGCTCAGCCGCCGGATGTCGGACCGCAGAAACCGCCGTTGCCCGCCCGCATTGCGCCCCGGCCGTACCAGGCCAAGCTCTTCGTAGTAGCGGATCGCCGAGACGGCGAGCCCTGTCCGGTCTGCAAGCTGGCCGATGGTAAGCATCCTGAATCCTGCCGAAAAAACTTCTTGACCTAAAGTTAACTTGAGGAATTATCCATGGCGGGTCAACACCGAAACCCAGGAGATCAAAGCCATGACTGCCCAGCTTGAACACGTGAATTATACCGTCAGCGATGCCGAGAAGACGGCCGGCTGGCTGTGCGACCTGTTCGGATGGCATATCCGCTGGCAGGGGCCGTCGCTGAATGGTGGGATTTCGATCCATGTCGGGACCGACGATCAGTATGTTGCGCTTTACACCCATGGCACGCCACGCCCGAGCCGGGAGGACAACTATGCGACCACCGGGGGCCTCAACCATATCGCCGTGACGGTCGACGATCTGGATGCGATGGAGGCCCGCGTGAAGGCCGCGGGTTTCGTGCCCACCAGCCATGCCGATTATGAACCCGGACGGCGGTTCTATTTCCACGACCGCGACGGCATCGAATACGAGGTCGTCAGCTACGCGCCGTGACCCCGGGCGGGTGCGGAAGGTCCGATGTTGCGGTCTTCCGCCCACCCGGGCGCGATATACCTTGCATTCCGGCTGCCGCTCGGTGCAGTTAGCGGATCAATGCGGCGCGAGGTTCGCGCTACGACCCCGGCTGCCCGGAAGAGTGCCATGGACAAGATACCGTTGACCCGCGCAGGACACGGCGCGCTCAGTGAAGAATTGAAGACGCTCAAGTCTGTCGAGCGTCCTGCGGTGATCCGCGCCATCGCCGAGGCACGCGAGCACGGCGATCTGAGTGAGAACGCCGAATACCATGCCGCGCGCGAAAAGCAGGGCTTTATCGAGGCGCGGGTGAAAGAACTGGAGGCGATCCTGGGCCGCGCCGATGTGATCGACCCCGAAAAGCTGACCGGTACGATCAAGTTCGGGGCGACGGTCCGGATCGTCGACGAGGACACCGATGAGGAAAAGACCTATCAGATCGTCGGCGAGCCCGAGGCGGACATCTCGAACGGCAAGCTGAATGTGGCGTCGCCGTTGGCGCGTGCGCTGATCGGCAAGGAAGAGGGCGACAGCGTCGAGGTGCGCACCCCGGGCGGCGAAAAGGGCTATGAAGTCCTGAGCGTCGATTTCATCTAGGCGCTCTGCGCCGCGCCAAGGGGCCTGGACGCCAGATGGCAGACCCGAAACCGGAAACACCGATCGATCTTGGAATCTACGGCCGCAAGGTGCGCCCGCCGCGGGTAACCGTGACCGAGGTCATCGCCACCGTGCTGTCGCTGATCTGGATCGGCGGCGTGGCGATCTTCTTTCTCGTGACCGGTTCCGGCGACGGCCCGCGGGTCGATACGCTCGGCTTCGTGATGACGCTTCTGGCGATCTTCATGCCGGTGGCGCTGATCTGGGTGGCGGCGACGGCGGCGCGGACGTCCCGGGTGATGCGCGAGGAATCGGCGCGGTTGCAGGCGGCCATCGACGTGATGCGGCAGACCTATGTCCAGCAACAGGCGGCGGGCACGGCCACGGTGAAACCCTCGGTCGAACGCAAGCTGGAAGAGATCGCGGCGGCGCAGCGCAAGACCGAGACCGCCATCGCCACCTTCACCTCGATCCGGCCGGAGGCCGAAGCGGATGAAAAGCCCGCGGTGCCCAAGCCCGAGCCGGTGGGCGAGGAACAGCCAAGCCTGGCGCTGGGCACGCCCGCCGAGGCGCTTGCGGCGCCGGTCAACATCCCCGATTTCATCCGTGCGCTGAACTTTCCCGAGAATGCCGAGGACAAGGAAGGCTTTCGCGCGTTGCGGCGCGCCTTGCGCGACCGGCAGACCGCACGTCTGGTGCAGGCCAGCCAGGACGTGCTGACGCTGCTCAGCGAGGATGGCATCTATATGGACGATCTGCGGCCGGACCGCGCCAAGCCCGAGGTCTGGCGGCGGTTTGCGCAAGGTGCGCGTGGGCCGACGGTAGCGGGGCTGGGCGGGGTGCGCGACCGGTCCTGCCTGGCGCTGGCGGCCGGTCGGATGCGGCAGGACCCGGTGTTCCGCGACACGGTGCATCATTTCCTGCGCCGGTTCGACGAGACCTTCACCAGTTTCGAGACGGTGGCCAACGATGCCGACATCGTTGCGCTGACCGATACCCGCACTGCCCGGGCTTTCATGCTGCTTGGCCGTGTGACCGGCACCTTCACCTGATTGTGCGACCAGGCCCGATCGCGCCGGCGCTCATGTTGTCCGCAGCGCTGTCACGGTCGCACTTTACCATGTGACTGAACGGAACGACCGGCCAGCAACGACCCGAACGTCCCGGCAATGTCAGCTTTCACGAAGGCGGCGGTGCAACGATGTCGGCGGTGGTGCCGTGAGAGCCGGTCAGGCCCATCGACTTAACTTGGGCGACGGCGTAACACCTGTCTGCAGATCGCGGATGCGCAACAGGACCGGCGGCGTGCACGCCGGGTCCAGGCCTTGGGTGTGGCGGCGCAATCCGCGCCCGGCCCGACGCCGCCCGGACTATCCGTTAATGATCGCCAGCAGGACCAGCGCGACCAGGATGATGATCACCGAGTTGGTGACCCACTTCACAAAACCCGCAAAGGTCTTTTCCTGTTCGGTGATGTCCATTTCGCCATGCGTGTGGTCGGCCATGTCGAGCGGTTCCCGTAAGATCTGTTTCGTCCGGGTTTAGACGATTCCAATCGGGCTGTCACGGGGCCGGACCCGCGCGTATCAGCGCAGGTCACTCGGCCTCGAGATCGGCGGCAAGACGGAATCCGATGCGTTGCGGAGCGCGGTCCGCCCGCGCCTTGGGCAACGCCCGCAGCAGTACGTTCAACTGGGTGACATGCTGGATCAGCTGCGTCTTGGTCCCCGCGGGATCAGAGCCGTAGAAGGTGACGATATCGGGGTCGAAATAACCGATCCCCTCGATCCGGATCACGCCCGCCTGCGCCCCGGTAAAGCCCATGGCGACCTCGTGTTCGTTGTCGAGCTGGTCTTCGAAATTCTTGATGTAGAGGATCAGACGCTCGTAGGCCCATTCAGCCGGGCTTTTCTGTTGCACCGGCTTTCTGGCGGCTGAGCGCGGCAAAGCAACGGTCTCGTCAGCCGGTCTGATCTGCGGATCGGTGTGCACGGAATGGGCACGCGGCATCGCCTGGTCTTCCAGGGCTTCGGCGGTGGTCTTGATGTGGTCGGTCATCGGTTGGCCTTTGGGTCAGCCCGGATCGGGCAGCGGCAGGGCGGTGGTGTCCTTGAGGTCCTGCATAACGAAACTGGCCGAGATATCCAGAACGGGCACCCGGGCGGTCAGGTCCTTGTAAAACCGGTCGTAGGCGGCGACGTCGCCGATGCGTACCTTCAACACATAATCCAGATCGCCGGTCATCCGGTGGGCGCCCGTGATCTCGGGCATGGCGCGGACGGCGCGTTCGAATGTGTCCCGCCAGCCGGGATCGTGCGCGCTGGCGCGGATCAGGACGATGGCGGTCAGGGGACAGCCGAGTTTTTCGGGATTGAGAACCGCGACGCGTCCCTGGATGACGCCCTCGGCCTCCATCCGCTTGATCCGGCGCCAGCAGGCGTTGCGCGACAGGTGTACGCGATCCGCGAGAGTGTCCATCGGGCAGAGGGCATCACGTTGCAGTTCAGCGAGGATGCGTGTGTCGAATGTATCGAGATTTGACATGTTTTGAGGACCATGTCCCAATTTTATGCCAAAAACCAGTTCGAATTGAGACCCGGTGACACGCATGCAGCGATAGAACCCTCTTGGACACCATTCAAGAGGACGTCGATATGACCCGCACCGCTCTGAAAAACCTGTTTCTCGATCACCCGGCCAGTGTCGAGGAAAGCTATGTCGAACACATGCGCTTTGCCGCGGGGTTTGCGTTCTGGCTCCTCGTCGCCGGGCTGGCGGCCCTGGTGCATGCGCTGGTGCCGGCGCTGTGCGAGACGACGGCGAGCCGGATCGTACGCGGGCTTTGCCAGAGGATGGACAGCCGGGGCCGGTGAGGCCGAGACCGTGTGGCCGGATCAGGCGTGACGTCCAGAAGGACGAGCGGTTCCGGGAATGCTCACCCCACCGCCTTCCACACCCACGCCCCGTCCGCGCGCCGGGTTCGTGTCACCTGTCCCAGATGCAAAAGATGGTTCAGATGCGCGACCGCCTCGACCAGCGCAAGGCCATACTCGCCCCCGCCGATCCGGCGCTTGAAGAGCGCCGGAAAACAGTCGGCGGCGACGTGGGGCTCTGCCAGCAGATCCAGAAGCCGTTCCAGCGCCCCGTGGTGGTTGTCGATCAGCTGGCGCATGCGGGTCGGCAGCCCGGTGAAGGGCAGCTTGTGGCCGGGCAACACCAGCTGGCTGTCGCGGGCAAAGTCCTGCAGGTGTTCGCAGGACTCGAGCCACTCGGCCACCGGATCGGCTCCGGGCTCGGTGGCGTAGACGCCGAGATTCGGCGAGATCGAGGCCAGCAGCTGATCGCCGCCGATCACCAGTTGCTCGTCGCGGCTCCAAAGCGTGGCATGCTCGGGTGCGTGGCCGTTACCGATGCGTACGTCCCAGACGCGGCCTGCGAGGTGGATCGCATCCCCCTCCTTGATCCGGCGAAAGCCCAGCGGCAGGGGGGCTACGACGTCGGAAAAGTTGAACGGACGCTCGCTCTGGCGCTTTTCAAGGATATCGGCATGCATGCCCGCGCTGCGCCAATAGGCGAGCGTTTCCGAGGTCGGTTTGGCCTGTACGTCCAGCACCAGCATGCGCGCCATCAGCCAGGCAGTCCGGGTGGTGATCAGTTCAGCCCCGTGCCGGGTCTGGAACCATCCGGCAAGGCCGATATGGTCGGGGTGGTGGTGTGTGACCAGCACGCGCGCGACGGGCGCGCCGCGCAAGGGCCCGTCCAGCACGGATTGCCAGATCGCGCGGGTGCGCTTGCTGTCAAAGCCGGTGTCGACCAGGGTCCAGCCGTCACCGTCCCTCAGCGCGTAGACGTTGACGTGATCCAGCGCCATCGGCAACGGCAGGCGCAGCCAGAGGATACCGTCGGCGACCTCGATGACCTCGCCTTCGCCGGGCGGCTCGGACCAGGGATAGGTCAGGGGCGCATGGGCGGCGTCCATCTAGCCCGCGTCCGATCCGATGACGTCCATCAAGGCGGCCATGCCTTAGGCGGCGAGGTCGCCGGGGCTCAGCGTATAGAGACCTTCCGCCCCCTCGCGGGCGTGGGCGCAGAGGCTGGCGTGTTCGGGCAGCAGGCGCTTGATAAAGAAGGTCGCCAGCGCCGCGCGGTTGCCCGGCCCGCCGACGCGCGCGGCCTTGAGGTGGAAGTGCCCGCCAAGGACCCGCGCGAAGGCGCGCAGATAGGGCACCGCCCCGGCGAACCGGTCGTTAAGGTCCTGCGTCACCAGCCATTCGGTGGTTTCGCGCAGGGTTTCGGCTGCATTCCAGACGTCCTGCGCCAGCTCGGGCAACGTGGTACGCGCGGCCTCGGCATTGGCCTCGACCTCGTCGAGCAGACGATAGGTGGCCTCGCCCCCGTCCATCATCTTGCGGCCCACCAGATCCATCGCCTGGATGCCGTTCGTGCCTTCGTAGATCGAGGTGACGCGCGCGTCGCGGAAATACTGCGCGGCGCCGGTTTCCTCGATATAGCCCATGCCGCCGTGAACCTGCACGCCCAGTTCCGCCACGGCGATCCCCGTCTCGGTTCCGAAGGCCTTGGTGATCGGGGTCAAAAGCGCCGCGCGCGCGGTCCAGTCGGCATCGCCGGTGGCGTTCGACATGTCGATGGCGACCGCATTGGCCAGCGCGATGGCGCGCGCCGCCTGGGTTTCGGCCTTCATCGTGGTCAGCATGCGGCGTACGTCGGCATGATCAAGGATCGTGCCGGTTCCGCCGGCGATCATCGACCGGCCCTGCCTGCGGTCCTGCGCATAGGCCAGGGCGTGCTGATAGGCGCCTTCGGCGCTGCCGATGCCCTGCACGCCCACGCCCAGACGCGCGTTGTTCATCATGGTGAACATCGCCGCCATCCCGCCATGTTCTGGCCCGATCATCCAGCCGGTGGCGCCGTCGTACTGCATCACCGCGGTCGGAGAACCGTGCAGGCCGACCTTGTGTTCCAGGCTGACGACCTTAAGCGAATTGGCGACGCCGGGATTGCCGTTTTCATCCGGGATCTTCTTGGGCACCAGGAACAGGCTGATACCCTTGGTGCCCGGCACCCCGTCCGGCAGCCGCGCCAGGACCAGATGACAGACGTTTTCGGTGAAATCGTTGTCGCCCCACGAGATATAGATCTTTTGCCCGGTGATGCTGTAGGTGCCGTCGCCGTTGGGCTCGGCCTTGCTGCGCAGTGCGCCGACATCCGACCCGGCCTGCGGCTCGGTCAGGTTCATCGTGCCCGACCATTCGCCGGAAATCAGTTTGGGCAGATAGATCGCCTTGATCTCGTCGCTGGCGTGGTGTTCCAGCGCCTCGATCTGACCCTGGGTCATCAGCGGATTGAGCTGCAGCGCCAGACAGGACCCCGACATCATCTCGTTCACCGCGGTCGTCACCGTCGTCGGCAGCCCCATACCGCCGAATTCGGGATCGGCGCCGGTCGACACCCAGCCGCCGTCGGCAATCGCCTTGTAGCCGTCGGCAAAGCCCGGAGAGGTCCGCACCACACCGTTTTCCAACCGTGCCGGGTGCAGGTCGCCGTTCCTCTGAAGCGGTGCCAGAATGTCTTCGCACAACCGGCCCGCCTCGGTCAGGATCGCGTCGACCATGTCGGTATCCGCCTCAGCGAAGCGTTCGGTCGCGGTCACCTGGTCCATGCCGACAACATGATCGAAGAGAAACCGGAATTCGGGGACTGGGGCGCGGTATGGCATCAGAACTTCCTTCAATCGTCTTGGCAGCGAAGCGCGGGACCGGTATCAGCAAACCTTCTTTAACATGGGTGCGGGGCTGCCCGCGACTCGAACGCAGCGTCACGAACCGATGCCCGAGACCGAAATCCTGCCGGCCAACGAAACCGGGCTGGCCCGCGCGGCAGAGCTGTTGCGCTCCGGCCGCCTTGTGGCCTTTCCGACCGAGACGGTCTATGGCCTGGGCGCCGACGCGACCGACGGCACAGCGGTGGCGCGGATCTTCGAGGCCAAGGGCCGGCCGCGTTTCAACCCGCTGATCGTGCATGTCCCCGACGTCGCCAGCGCGCGCCGCATCGCGCATTTCGACAGCACCGCCGAACGGCTGGCCGACGCGTTCTGGCCCGGCGCGCTGACGCTCGTCCTACCGCTGAAACCCAGCGCCGGGATCGCGCCCCTGACAACGGCCGATCTGCCCAGCATTGCGCTGCGCCTGCCCGATCATCCGCTGGCCCGGGACCTGCTTCGGCGGGTGGCCAGACCCGTCGCCGCACCTTCGGCCAACCCCAGCGGCCGGATCAGCCCGACCAGCGCGCATCATGTTCTTTCCGGGTTGAACGGAAAGATCGATGCGGTTCTCGACGGCGGCACCTGCCCGGTCGGGCTGGAATCGACCATCGTTGCCACGCAGCCGCGCCCGACGCTGCTGCGCCCGGGGGGCCTGCCGGCCGAGGCCGTCGAGGCCTGCCTTGGTGCGCGCCTGGGTGTCGCGGGTTCCGAGATTACCGCGCCGGGTCAGCTTGCCTCTCACTATGCGCCGAACGCGCGTCTGCGCCTCGATGCCAACGCCGCAAATCCCGGCGAGGCCCTGCTGGGGTTCGGCCCGGTCGAGGCCGATCTGAACCTCTCGCCCACCGGCGATCTGGTCGAAGCCGCGGCCAACCTGTTTCACCACCTGCATACGCTCGATGCCCGGCACCCGGGCGCGATCGCCGTCTCGCCGGTCCCCGATCGCGGCCTGGGCCGGGCGATCAACGACCGCCTGCGCCGTGCTGCTGCGCCCAGGGCGGGATGAGTCTTGACCGAACCGCTTTCTAGCTGCTCAGGCCTGAAGTTGCCAGTCGCGACCAGTCTTCCAGCGCGGAATCAAGGGGCGTAGCCCCGCCGCGCCATCGCCGACCCGCGCCGGAGGGGAGGCGATTTTCCAACGTTGCGTATCACAAAGAGGTCGTTCGGAGTTTGCCGGGATAAATCGAGCCGTTCACACGTCTGGGTCGCCTCCCCGCGGGTCGGTGATGGCACGGCTTCGTGCTTGATAAGCAATGATCGCTACAGGCCAAACGCACCTTACGCGTCATCTCATTTGTAAAGCGTGCTCACGCCCGGCCCGCCTCGGCCGACAGCAGCAGCGGGTCGATGCCCAGCGACTTCAAGGCCGCGACCCATTTTCCGTCATTGTCGGCGTCAAAGACGATCTCGGGCGAGGCATCGCAGGTCAGCCAGCCGTTGCGGTGGATCTCGTCCTCCAGCTGCCCCGGCCCCCAGCCGGCATACCCAAGCGCAAGGATGCGCCGCTGGGGTCCCGCCCCCTTGGCCATATCCTGCAGGATGTCGAGCGTCGCGGTCATCCCGAACTGGGCATCCACCTTCAGCGTCGAGTCGGTCGCCGCGTAATCCCCCGAATGCAGCACGAAGCCGCGGCCATGTTCCACCGGACCGCCGAAATGCACCGAGACCCCGTGGCTGCCGTCGCCCTTTGGGATATCGAGCTGCTCCAGCAGATCGTCCATCTTCAGCCCGGGCGCCGGCTTGTTGACGATCAGCCCCATCGAGCCGTCGGCGGAATGGGCGCACATGAAGATCACGCTTTTTTCGAACCGCGGATCGCCCATCCCGGGCATCGCGATCAGAAGCTTGCCGCTGAGATCGGTGGAATCGGGGGCGCCAGTCATACGATTACCATACCCTCAAGCCCCCCCGGTCGGGCAAGTGGGGCAAAAGCCACACCCACGCGGCCATCGCCGGATTGTGATTTCAGGAATCGGCCGGCGCGCCTAAATTGACCTGCATGCTTAAAAAACTCGCCTCATCCGCCGCCGTGGCGCTCTGCCTCGGCAGCACCGCGCTTGCCGGCGGATTTTCGCCGGACGATGTGGCGCAATTCAGTGTTCTGCCCGGATGGCGCACGGCGTCGGGCACGCATCTGAGCGCGCTGAGGGTGCAGCTGGCGCCGGGGTGGAAGACCTATTGGCGCGCGCCGGGCGAGGCCGGTATTCCGCCGCGCTTCGACTGGACCGGGTCTGACAATCTGGCCTCCGTCGCGTTCCACTGGCCGGTGCCGGACGTCTTTTACCAGAACGGCATGCGCACCGTGGGGTACGAGCGCGAACTGGTGCTGCCGATGGAACTGACCCCGAAACGGGCCGGCGGCGATATCTCGGTACAGGCCGAGATCGAGATCGGCGTCTGCGAGGACATTTGCATTCCGATATCGGTGCGGGTGTCGGCCGAGCTTGACCCCGTCGGCCGGCCGGATGCCCGGATTCGCGGCGCGATGGCTGCGCGGCCTGCGACCGGGAACGAGGCCGGGATGACATCGGCGACCTGCCGGGTGGAACCGATTCGCGACGGTCTGCGGGTAACCGCAGAGGTCGCCATGCCCCGGATCGGCCCGCGCGAAGTCGCGGTTTTCGAACACCCCGATCAGTCGATCTGGGTGTCCGAGGCCAGTGCGAAACGGCAGGGCGGCATGCTGCACGCGGTGACCGAGATGGTGCCGCCGTCGAACGCGCCGTTCCTTCTGGACCGCAGTCAGGTGCGCATCACGGTGATCGGTGCAGGCCGGGCGGTCGAGATCAGGGGCTGTTCCGGCTGAAATCCGTCGGAAGGCAATTTCGAAGCGGCATTCCGCAAGGTCCGATCACCGGCGCAGCCAAGCGATCCGAAAACGCATTGTACCTCAGGCGGGGCGCCGCCGTGCAATCAGAACCGACGCGACCGCAGCCAGGACATAGGCGCCCAGCGTCACCACGGCAGCGCCTGCAACGAACAGGGCCAGCGCCAATGTCAGAGCCGGAATGTCTGCCAGGCTTTGCGGCAGAAGGCCAAGCACAAATCCAGGCAGCGCGCCGGTGGCGATCACCGGGACCAGGGTCGCGGCGAAGAGCGCGGCGATGGCAAGGCCCGCGAGGCCGGTCACCGCGCCGAGGCCTTTCCCCTGCGGTGGCAGGCGCAGAGACCGGCGCAAGGCCGTCCACTGCCGGCTGGCGTCCTGCTGCATCGCCAGCAGGGCGGGCACCACGACCAGCACCAGCACCATGCCAAAGCCCAGCCCGTAGACCAGCGTGATGACCGTTGGTTTCAGGAACTGCGCCTGCTGCGATTGCTCGTAGAGCAGGGGTGTCAGGCCAAGCACGGTCGTCAGCGTCGTCAGCAGAACCGCCCGGAACCGGTCGCACGCCCCGTCGATGATCGCGGGGACCAGCCCGCGGTCCTCGGCATATTCGTCCACCGTCGTCACCAGCACGATCGAATCGTTGATGATGATCCCGGTCATACCGATCAGGCCCACGACCGAGAACATCGACAGCGGCACGTCCCAGCTGTAATGGCCATAGAACGCCCCAACCAGACCGAAGGGGATGACCGCCATCACCACCACCGGGCGGCTCCAGCTGCTGAAAATCCAGGCCAGGCACAGGTAGATGCCCAGAAGGCACAGGATGAACCCGGTCCGGGCGTCGTTGAGGAAGTCGTTTTCCTGTTCGGCAAGCCCCGAAAGCTGCGAAGCGATCCCGTATGTCTCCTCCAGTTCCGGCAGGATCCGGGTTTCCAGTTCTTCCATGATCAGATTGGCGCGTTCGGGGTCGTCTTCGCTGATGTCGCCGTTGACCGACACCAGCCGCAGACCGTTCTCGCGCCGGACGGTGGAAAAGCTGTTGCGGGTCTCGACGGTTACGATATCGGCAAGCGCCACGTACTGCCCGGCCTGCGTCCGCACCCGGGTGCGGTCGAGGAAATCGGCGGTCAGTTCGCCGGGCGGCAGTTCCACCCGAATCGTCGCGGTGCGCGGGCCCTCGGGATAGGTTGCGGCCTCGATCCCGTTCAGCCGGTTGCGCAGGATCCGACCCAGCTGGTCGATGGTAAAGCCAAGCGAGGCGCCCTGCGGCGTCAGGTCGAGGATCAGTTCTTCCTTGTCATAGGCCAGGCTATCCTCCAGCGCAGACACCTCGGGAAATTGTGCCATTGCGGTCTTGAGGTCCTCGGCGGCGGCCTTCAGCGTGGCGCTGTCGGCGCCGTAAAGCTGGACGTCGAGCGCATCGCCGCCGGGCCCCGAGCCCCAGCGGCGAAAGCTGAGGGTCTCGGCAAGCGGATGCCGGTTCACCTCGTCCTGCAGGTCGCTGACGAACCGGCGCGAGGAGTAGCCCGGACGCAGGTCGGCATCGATCAGCTCGACGGCGATCGAGCCCAGCTGGAAGGTCTCCTTGGTCTCGACCCCCGACAGGCCGCGGCCGGTATTGCCGCCGACCTCGGCGAGGACATAGTCGAGGATCTGCACCCCGTGTTCATCCTCGTACCGCTGCGCCACCGCCTCGGCGGCGCGCTGCATCTCGCGCATCATCTCCATCGTGTCGGCGCGCGTAGCCGAGGGCGCCATCGCGAAGTTGCCCGACACGGACCCGCGCTCGGGCGCGTTGAAGAACCGCCACTGCAGGTCGCCCTTGATGAATAGCGCCATCTGACCCGCCAGCAGAAGAATGGCGCAGGCAAAGACCGGATAACGCGCCCAGATGACCAGCCGTATCATCCGGCGGAACACGGTTTCGCGGAACCATCGGAAACCGCGGTTCACGACGCGGCTGGGGACGTCGTACCAGTGCTCCTTGGCCGAATGCGCGATGGAATGTGCCATATGGTGCGGCAGGATCAGGAAGCACTCGATCAGCGAGGCCATCAGTACGACGATCACGGTGAACGGGATGTCGGCGATCAGGTCGCCGAACCGGCCGCCGATGGCGACAAGGCCGAAAAACGCGATGATCGTGGTCATCGTCGCCGAAAAGACCGGCGGAAACATACGCCGCGCCGCGGTCTCGGCGGCCTTGAACGGGTCTTCGTTCCTGCGCCGGGCGCGGTGGTCTGCATGTTCGCCCACCACGATGGCGTCGTCGACCACGATGCCGAGCGTGATGATCAGCGCAAACAGCGAGATCATGTTCAGCGTCAGACCGAAGGCGTACATCATCGCAATGGCCGCGGTCATCGCCACAGGGATGCCGGCCGCGACCCAGAACGCCGTGCGGGCGTTCAGAAAAAGGAACAACAGCGCGACGACCAGCCCCAGACCGACGAGGCCGTTGTCCAGAAGGATATTGAGACGCCCGGTGATCGCCTCGGCCCGGGTGCGGATCAGGTCGATTTTCGCGCCTTCGGGCAGGGTCGCCTCCAGCGTCTCGGCGACCTCCTCGACCTGGCGTTGGATCTTGATGGCGTCGCCACGGTCCGACCGGTCGACCCGGATCGAAATCGCCGGGTCTTCGCCGGCGAAATAGGCGCGTTCCCGGTCCACCCCGCCCACGATCACACGGCCGACGTCGGCGATCGTCAGCTTCGACCCGTCGGGATTCGACCGCAGGATGATGCCGGCGATCTGATCGGCCTGGGTCTTGGCCGTGCCGGTCCGGACGCGGGCGTTGGCGCCGGTGACGTCGCCGGCCGGATCCGCCTCTGCCTCGCCCGCGATGACGTCGGCGATTTCGCGCATCGAGATGTCGTAGCGGATGAGCGACAGGGTCGGCACCTCGACGATGGTCTCCGGCGCGGCGACGCCGCGGATCGTGGTGCGGGTGACCCCTGCGGCGAACAGCCGGGTGACGAATTCATCGGCAAAGCGGCCCAGTTGGTCGACGCCCACGGGACCGGTGATGACGACATCGGTCACCCGGTCGCGCCAGGCGCCGCGGCGCACCGTCGGATCCTCGGCATCCTCGGGCAGGTCGGTGATCGTATCGACCGCCGCCTGCACGTCGTCGGCGGCGCGGCCCATATCCCAGCCGGGTTCGAAATCGAGCGTGATGCGGGCATTTCCCTCGCGCGAGGTCGCCTCCGAGCTTTCGACGCCCTCGACGGCCAGCAGCACGGGCTCCATCACCTGGACGATGGCGTTGTCCACATCCCCGGCCCCGGCACCATCCCAGGCGACGCGAACGGTGACGTTGTCGATGACCACATCGGGGAAGAACTGTGCCCGCATGCGCGGGAAGGCAGCGATGCCGGCGGCAATCAGGATGACGAGCAGCAAGTTCGCGGCGGTGCGGTGGCGGGTGAAGTAGCTCAGGATGCCGCCGACGCGGGGGAAGCGTTCAGCCATGATGTGATCTGCCGACCAGAAGGGCGACGAATTTTCGGCGAAAATTCGTGCGTCGCACCTCTCTAGCCTCCCATCCGCGATTCGATGCGTTCGATCATCTTGGCGGGCACCTGCTTCTGGCCAAGCTGCGACAGGACACGTTCCTTGGCTTCCTTCGGCATGAACCGGTTGCCCTCGACGAAGGCCACCAGCCTGGCGCGGCGTTCCTCGCTCAGCTCGACCATCGCCGGCTCCGCAGGCGCGGCCGGAACTCCGGCCGTGCCGGGAAGGATCGGGCGCACCTTGATGCCTTCACCCAGCAGCGGCGACCGTTCGGCGACGACCAGCCGGTCGCGCAGGTCCCGGGCGCGCACGATGACATCGTCCCTCTGGCGGCGCAGCACTTCGACCGGGGCAAGTTCAAGCCGCTCGTCCTCTCCGACCACCAGCACGGTGTTCGCCGAGTCGACCGCCGTGGCGGGCAGTTCCATGACAAAACGCAACTCGGGCTCGGCAATACGCACGGTCACGAAATCGCCGGGGCGAAAGCCCTTGGCGCCGTCGATCCTTGCAAAGATCTGCCGGCCGGTCTGCCCCTCGCCGACGCTGGCGCTCTCGCGGCTGATCACGCCCCGGGCCGCCAGATCGACGCCCAGCACATCCAGCGTCACATCCACCGCCGCGGCCGGCAGTGCACCGCTTTCGTCGAGAAGCCTTGCATATTCGGTCGTCGAGACGCGGAACGCGACCTCCAGCCTGTCCGGGTCGACGATCCGGGCCAGACGCTCGTTGTTCTGAACCAGGCCACCTTTGACCACGGCGACATCGCTGAGCGTGCCGGAGAATTCGGCAAACACCTCGGTCTCGGCCAGATCGCGCTCTGCCTCCGCCAGCGCGATCCGGCGGCGGTCGAGCGCCGTCAGCGCCTGATCGACGGCGGCCTCGGCCTGGGCCAGCGCCTGCCGCCGGTTCAGCTCTGCCTGCGCGGCGCTGGCCTCGGCCAGTTCGGCGGTTTCGACGGCGGCCGCGGATCCGACGCCGCGATCCTGCAGGCTTTGCTGGCGGACCAGAGCCCTCGTTCGCAACACCAGTTGCTCCTGCGCCGAGGCGACGTCGTCCCGGGCCAGGTCCAGCGCGCGGCGCGCCTCGGCCAGCTCGCGTTCGGCTTCGGTGAGGTCTGTCGCCGCAACGTCAAGTGCGGCCTGCGCGTCCGACGGATCGACGCGCACCAGCAGATCGCCCGCCTGAACCCGACCGCCGTCCTCGAACCCCTCGGCCAGGTCGACCACGGTCCCCGAAGTCCGGGCCCGCACCTCCAGTATCCTGCGGCTGCGCACCTCGCCGAAGCTGGTCATCACCGGCGTTACCGCGCCGGGCTCGAAGGGGACGACGTTGACCGCGAACACCCGTTCGCGCGTCGGCCTCGGGCGGTTCTCCTCGGCCCAGCGTTCCTGCAGCGCGCCATAGACGGTCTGCCCGGCATAGGCCAGAATGCCCACCGTCAGCGACAGCAGAAACAAGCCAACTAAACTGCGGCGCAAAAAGCGCATGTTTTCTGGGCCCTTCCCCGGTGCGATCCAACACCGTTAAGATAGCGTGCCCGGCCGGAACGTCCAAGCCGGGCCAACGTCACGTGCGGGTGATACGCGCGGGCCGGCTATTTCCGTCGCTGATGTTCGTCCAATCGCGGAAAAATCTCGACAAAGTTGCAGGGCCGGTGACGGTAGTCGAACTGCCACTGCAGGATCTCGTCCCAGGCATCCCTGCAGGCGCCGGGGCTGCCGGGAAGGGCGAACAGGTAGGTGCCGTTCGCCACACCGCCGGTGGCGCGGCTTTGCACGGCCGAGGTGCCGATCTTTTGCATGCTGACAACCGTGAAGACCGTACCGAAGGCCTCGATTTCCTTCTCGTAGACGTCGCGATGCGCCTCGACCGTCACGTCGCGGCCCGTCAGCCCGGTGCCGCCGGTCGAGATCGCCACGTCGATGTCAGGATCCGCGGCCCAGGCGCGCAGCTGCGCGGCGATCTGGTCGCGCTCGTCGGGCAGGATCCTTCGATCTGCGACGCTGTGGCCGGCAGCTTCGATCCGGTCAACAAGGGTCTGGCCCGATCTGTCCTCTTCCGGACCGCGCGTATCCGACACCGTCAGCACCGCGATGCGGACAGGGATGAACTCCTTGCTTTCGTCGATCTTGCTCATGTGCGCTCCATCACCGCCAGCCGCAACGCCAGGGCGGCGAAGACCCCGGCACTGACCATAGCTAATCGCGCGTGCAAACCGAGGCGAGCGGGCGATTTGCCGCCCCAGCCCGCCCGCGAAGACGCCCACCGCGCCGTTGATGAGGAAGCTGCCCAACGCAAGCACCGTGCCGTAGACCAGAAATTGTACCAGAACCGGGCCGCGCGCGGGCCTGCCCGCAGCCCCTGGCCCAGACAGGACATCATGCCGGCGCCGGGGGTAGGATTGAGCGCCAGCGAGGCCGGGATGAACGCCAGCAGGATCAGGGGATCGACCGCGATCATGGCGAGACGTCGAACCAGGTCCCGCCGGGGCCGAGGTTGACCACCCGGGTGCGCCCGATCCGGCCCTCGCGCCCCCAGCTGTCGTGGATATGGCCGCAGACGGCGAGTTGCGGCTGAAGGCGTTCGATCGCATCCCGCACGGCCGTCGAGCCGACCGACAGGCCACCGGATGTAACATCCGCCACGCCTTTGGGCGGGGAATGGGTGATCAGGACATCGGCGCGCCGGCATTGCGACAGCAGGGCTGCGGCGTCCAGCTCGCTGAGATCACAGGACCAGGCGCCGAACGGGGTGACAGGGACGCCGTAGCCGAGGCCGAAAAACGCCAGGCCGTCGATGTCGGTGCCGGTTCCGTGCAGAACATGGGTACCCTGGTGGGCCGCGTCCTGCAGTTCATCAAAGCTCTCTGCATTGCCGGGGACCGTCACGAAGGGCTTGGAGATGCCGCCCAGCAGGTTCATCGCTCCGGTCAGATCCTGGCGCATGTTGCAGAAATCGCCCGCCCCGATGACGATGTCGGCTTCGGCGCTCGCCGCGACCAGCGCTTCGGCGGGTCCGCGGGCGTGGTGCAGGTCGGAGAAGGCAAGGATGCGCATCGGTCAATCACCTATGGCAGGTCGGACGCAAAGAAGCCGCTTCAAGGTGGCTTGACGCGGTTTCAAAACCGCGTCGCAAGGCGTTTTAGAACGCCTTCTGCGCCAAAGGCAAACCGCCCGGCTCATAAGTCCCGCAACCGCGCCTGCAGCGTCAGAAGGTCGTGCCACGCCTCGCGCTTGGCGTGCGGATTGCGCAGCAGATAGGCGGGGTGGAACATCGGCAGGGCAGGACGGCCCAGCACGTCCTGCCAGTTTCCCCGCAGCCGGGTGATCCCCTTGCGTCCCAGCAGGGCAAGGCAGGAAATATTGCCCATCAGAACAAGGATGTCCGGCGCGGCAAGCTCGACATGCCGCTGCACGAAAGGCAGCATCATGGCAATCTCCTCCGGCTTGGGATCGCGGTTCTGCGGCGGGCGCCAGGGCAGGATGTTGGTGATGTAGACGGCCTGTTCCCTGTCTATAGATGTGCGGGCAAGGCCGATGCAGTCCAGCATCCGGTCCAGCAACTGACCGGCCCGGCCGACGAAGGGTTTGCCCTGGATATCCTCGTCGCGGCCCGGCGCCTCGCCGATCACCATGATACGCGCCGCCGGGTTGCCGTCGGCGAAGACCAGAGTGCGCGCGCCGCGCTTGAGATCGCAGTGGTCGTAGGCGGCGAGTGCCTCGCGCAACGCCTCCAGCGAGCCGGCACCGGCCGCAACCGCCCTTGCGATGTCGACCGGATCGTCGGTGTCGGCTGCAGCCACCGGCGACGACGCGGGCGTCGCCGGGCGCCTGGGCTTTGGCGGCGCAGCCGCGAGATCGTAGCGGTTGACCGGCGTCTCGCCGATCGCCTCGTCCACGCCCAGTTCGATCTGCCACGCCAGCAGGGCCTGCGCCTGACGGTATCCGATGTTTTGCTCCATTGGCACAGTTTACCGGGTTGCGCGGCCGTGTCACGGGTGTGCACCGATCAGCCGCCTTGCCGCGCCCCGGACTGCCGCCTATAACGCCCGCAACAGGCATCGAGGGACCATGAGTTTCCGCCAACGGCATCTTCTGGGGATCGAGGACCTGGCCCCCCGGGACATCACCACGATTCTCGACCTGGCCGACCAATATGTCGATCTGAACCGCGCCCAGGTGAAGCATGCCGACACGCTGGCCGGGCTCACGCAGATCAACATGTTCTTCGAGGCCTCGACCCGCACTCAGGCCTCTTTCGAGATCGCGGGCAAACGGCTGGGCGCCGATGTGATGAACATGGCGATGCAGCATTCCAGCGTGAAGAAGGGCGAAACGCTGATCGACACCGCGCTGACGCTGAATGCGATGCATCCCGACCTGCTGGTCGTCCGGCACCCGATGTCCGGGGCCGTCAACCTGCTGGCCGAAAAGGTGAACTGCGCCGTGCTGAACGCCGGCGACGGTCGGCACGAGCACCCGACCCAGGCGCTGCTTGACGCGTTGACGATCCGGCGGGCCAAGGGGCGTCTGCATCGGCTGACCATTGCCATCTGCGGCGACATCGCCCATTCCCGCGTGGCGCGGTCGAACATCCTGCTTCTGGGCAAGATGGAAAGCCGCATCCGCCTGATCGGCCCGCCCACACTGATCCCTGCTGGTGCGGCCGACTGGGGCGTCGAGGTTGATGACGACATGGCCGCCGGGCTGCGGGACGCCGATGTCGTGATGATGCTGCGTCTGCAGAAAGAGCGTATGGACGGCGGGTTCATTCCGTCGGAGCGGGAGTATTACCACCGCTTCGGGCTCGATGCCGAAAAGCTGGGCCATGCAAAGCCGGACGCCATCGTCATGCATCCTGGCCCGATGAACCGCGGCGTCGAAATCGACGGGACCATTGCCGATGACATCAACCGGTCGGTGATCCAGGATCAGGTGGAGATGGGCGTCGCGGTGCGCATGGCGGCGATGGACCTGCTGGCGCGGAACCTCAAGGCAAAGCCGGAGGGGGTCTATGCCTGACGGCGCGCGACTGACACCGGCCGAGCCGCTCAAGGACGGTGAAGCGATCGTGGACAGCTTCCGCGCCGACCGGGCCGCCTATCTGCGCGACAACGCCTGGCTGGCCGCGATTGCCATGGCGGCGGGCATGGCGATCCTCTGGGCGACCGGGAACCCGCATGTCTGGGCCGGTGCGATCGGCGGTCTGGCCGCCATCGCCATCCGCGGCTGGTACATGGCATCCGAGGAGCTGGCGGTGCGCTGGGATCTGACCGACCGGCGGCTCTTGGGGCCGTTTGGCCGGGTGGCGCAGTTGCGCGATATCGAACGGGTCAACCGATTCTTCAGCGTGGTCCAGGTGGTGACGCGAACCGGTGACAAGCACCTGATCAAGTACCAGTCCGATGCCGCGGCGACGCAGCGCAAGCTGCAATTGGCCGCCGGCATGCTGGAGCAGGCATGACCACCGCGCTTGAGGTGGCTCAGGGCGAGCGCGAGGTGGTTCGGGTCTTTGCGCTCGACCTCGATCCCCCCACGGCGCGCGGCTTCAAGACCCCGCCGGAAGGCAACGGAGCAGCCTGGCCCTTGCCGGAGGCGCTGGGGGTATCGGTGCTGGATCCGGACTATGTCGAGGTATTTCCGGCGGGTGATCTTAAGGGCGTCGGGCTGCCCGCCTATCTGATCGAGGGTCAGGGCATTGACGACGCCGTCATTGCGCCCGATCGCGCCGCTCTGGAGGCCGAAGAGGGACATATCGTCATCGTCCTCAGCGCGGCCTTCGGGGGCAGCGCCCAGACACTGACACCGAAGCCGCCGCTTCGCCACATCGGCACGTATCGGCTGGCAGAGGCCGAGGCGCCGCGCGCCACCGCACCGGCGCCGGGCGATGACCCGCCTGCCATGGTCACCCCGGCCGCACCGCCCCCCGGGCCGCCGTCACGCGGGACCAGCCTTGCGGTGTTGCTGGGCATTCTCTTTGCCGCAGTCGCCGTGTTGGCCTTGGTGTTTTTCTTCCGTTCGCGGCCCTATTGAGACAAGATGCAAGAGCCAAAAGACCCCAAGATGTCCGGCCGCGTCGCGATGATCGCCCTATTGGTGTCGTTCGCGCTGGTCGGCGTTATGGTCTGGGTGGCCGGATAGTCAGGAAGGAGGCCGCATGACGACCACGCCAGCCGGGTGGGAAGGCATCCTCGACGAGGGCGAGACGATCCTGTGGCAGGGCCGTCCGGGGACACGCGTGGTCTGGAAGCTGTCGCACGGCTTCACCATGGTGTTCGGGCTGGTTTTTGCAGGCTTCGCGCTGTTTTGGATGATCATGGCGTCGCAGGCGGGCGGCGGGTTCTGGATGTTCGGACTGATCCATTTCTTCGTGGGTCTCGGCCTCGCCGTCGGCCCACCCTACTGGAGCGCATGGAAGCGGCGGCACACATGGTACACGCTGACCGACCGCCGCGCGTTCATCGCCTCCGACTTGCCGCTGCAGGGCCGCAAGCTGAAATCCTACCCCATCGACGACCGGACACAGCTGGAATATGAGGCGGGCGACAAGGCCTCGATCTACTTCGCCCACACCTACCGCCGAACCAAGAACGGCTCGACCCGGGTTCCGATCGGGTTCGAGCGCCTGACGGACGGCGAAGATGTCTACAGGATGTTCCGCGACCTCCAGAGGAAGGCGGGATGAGCCTGCTGATCGCCGAGGCGCTGCTGATCGATCCCGAGGCCGGAACCGAAACCGAGGGCGCGGTTAAGATTTCCGAAGGGAAGATTGACCGTGTCTTAACGCAACCTGCTGAAATCGAAGCGGAAATGTTTCGCATGCGAAACATTCTGCGCTGCGGCGGGAAGGTGCTGGCGCCGGGGATCGTCGATCTGGGGGTGAAGGTCTGCGAGCCGGGCGAACGCCACAAGGAAAGCTTCCGTTCGGCGGGGCGGGCCGCGGCGGCGGGCGGCGTGACGACGATGATCACCCGGCCCGACACGACACCGGTGATCGATACGCCGGAACAGCTGGAATTCGTTGCGCGGCGGGCGGCTCAGGATGCGCCGGTCAACATCCACCCGATGGCGGCGCTGACGAAAGCCCGGCAGGGGCGCGAGATGGTCGAGATCGGGTTCCTGCGGGACGCGGGCGCCGTGGCATTTTCCGATTGCGACAGCGTGGTGGCCGATGCCCGCGTCTTTGCCCGCGCGCTGACCTACGCCCGGTCGCTGGGTGCTTTGGTGGTCGCACATCCGCAAGAGCCGGGGCTGACCGCCGGGGCGGCCGCGACCTCGGGCAAGTTCGCTTCGCTCCGCGGCCTGCCCGCCGTATCACCGATGGCCGAGCGGCTGGGGCTGGAGCGGGACCTGGCCCTGGCCGAGATGACGGGCGCGAAATACCACGCCGACAATCTGTCGACGGCCCGGTCGCTGCCAGCACTGGAACGCGCAAAGGCGGCCGGGCTGGATGTGACCGCCGGCGCGAACATCCACCACCTGACGCTGAACGAACTCGACGTCGGCGACTACCGCACTTTTTTCAAGATCAAGCCGCCGCTGAGGTCCGAGGACGACCGGCAGGCGATGGTCGAGGCGGTCGCGAGCAGCGTGATCGACATCATCAGCTCGATGCACACCCCCCAGGACGAGGAATCGAAGCGTCGGCCATTCGAAGAGGCCGCATCGGGCGCGGTGGCGCTGGAGACATTGCTGCCTGCGGCGCTCCGGCTCTACCACGCCGGCCAGCTATCCCTGCCGCAACTGTTCCGGGCGCTGTCCCGCAACCCCGCCCGGCGGTTGGGGCTGCCGTCGGGCCGGCTGGCCCCCGGCGCGCCCGCCGATCTGGTGCTGTTCGACGCGCACGCGCCGTTCGTTCTCGACCGCTATGCGCTGCAGTCGAAGTCGAAGAACACGCCGTTCGACGGTGCGAAGATGCAGGGCAGGGTGCTGAGGACCTGGGTCGCGGGCGAAGAGGTTTATGCAAGGGGCTGATCGGCGATGGACCTGATTCCCAGTCTTCTGACCGCGGTTCTGGCGTATCTGCTGGGCTCGGTGCCGTTCGGGCTGATCTCGGCGCGCGCGTTCGGGCTGGGCGATATCCGCCAGATCGGCTCGGGCAATATCGGCGCGACGAACGTCCTGCGAACCGGCAACAAGCTGGCCGCGGCGCTGACGCTGATCGGCGACGCCGGGAAGGGCGCCGTTGCGGTTCTGCTGGCGCGCTGGTTGGTGGGCGAAAGCGCGGCGGGCATCGCGGGGCTCTTTGCCCTGCTGGGGCATCTTTATCCTGTGCTTCTGGGTTTTCGGGGCGGCAAGGGGGTGGCGACGTTCCTCGGCACGCTTCTGGCGCTGAGCGTCCCCGTCGGCGCGGCCGCCTGTGCGACATGGCTGGCCGTGGCGCTGGTGGCCCGCATCAGTTCGCTGTCGGCGCTGGCGGCGGCTGTGCTGGCGCCGGTCTACACGGCCGTCTTCTACCACTGGCACGGTGCGGTGCTGGTTGCGGTGATGAGCGCCCTGGTCATCGTCAAACACCGCGGCAATATCCGGCGGTTGCGGGACGGGACCGAACCGCGGATCGGACAAAAGGACTGACGGATCCGGACGCTTTTCTCGCGGCCTTCGACGCGCTGCCCGAAGGCACCTTTCGTGGTATCGCGGCGGGTCGGCAATACGTGGTCAGCAAGACGGGTTTCGCGGGCGGCCGCAGCCAGAAACTTGTGGCGCACGAACTTGGCGGGACGGATTACATCAGCCTGAACCTCTACCGCACCGGCCGTCAGGCGCACCTGCGGCCTTGCGAGATGCCCGAGCGGAAAGTCGTCGATTTCGTGCTTGGGTTGCAGACCGTCGCCGCCCCTTGATCGAATCCGTGTGCGCCGCCTATGATCGCGATTGTGGAAAATCGGCTGAAAACCCCATATTTCAGCAGCTTGCGTATCGAGTGCCGCCGCCGGCCCCACGGGCAGGCAGGATGCGTATTTTGCGGCCCGACGGCTGCGCGACGGATCTGGAGCATGATGATGACCCGCCTATTACCCCTTGCCGGACTGCTCTTTCTCCTGGCCGCCTGCGGGCTGCCCCGGACCGATGTCCGCAAGGATTGGAGCCGGTCGATCGAGGACCTTGGCGTATTGCCAATCTATCCGATGCAATCGGGTATTTCCGTGGGCGATGTCTGGGTTACGCGCGGGCCTGCCGCGTTGTCGGATCAACCTACCCGGCCGTTCGCCACGCTTCCGGTGCATGCCGGCACCCCCCGTGAGGTGGCGCTGCCGGGCGTCACCTTGAAAGCCGAAGACGCAGCCACATTGGGGCTTGGCGCGCTTCTGGCGTCGCTGGGTCTGTCGGGCGGCAAGAACGACTCGCTGACCCTCGATCTGACCGGTGCGACGTCGCAACAGATCGGCGATGCTGCGGCCTGGTCGGCGCTCGCGGCTGCCTGCCAGCCGGGTGGCTTTCTGCAGATGCGGCAATCCAGTTTCGATGCCACGGCCCGCGGGATCGGAGCGTATCAGGCGGGCAGGCCCGCCTTTCTGACGCTGATCACCACGGTCTACTCGGCGACGGGTATCGACTATGAGGTCACCGACGACAGCAAGCTTGCCGCAGGCGAGGCGGCGGGGGAAAGCGCCCCCAGCGCACCGGAGAGCGCCGGAACCGGTTCGGCCGCGACCGGGGCGGAAAGCGCGGCGGCCTCGGCATTTGCCTCGGCCTCTGCGTCGGCGGGCACCACCGGTGCGACGCGGCCGAGCGACGCGGCGACCGAATCCTTCGCCAGTTCGAAAAACGAAACGCTGAACGCCAGCTTCGACCAGCCGCTGGCCTTTGCCTATGACGGCTTCAGCATCCGGGTGCGCGAGATCGGGACACTCTGCCAATCCGTCCTGACCGGCCAGACCGCGCCGATCCCGGCCAACGCCCGGGCGTTCTGAAGAGGGGTTGATTTCGGGGAAACCACATTCTGCCGGTTCCGGCCCGGAGCAATCGTTGCCGATTTTAAACGAAACTGCGCCATCGCCTCCCCTTCGGCGCGGGTCGGCGATGGCGCGGCGGCCTTGATTCCGCGCCTGAAACAGATTGCGAACATCCGCTCAAGACCGGAACCAGCCCGACGATTCACTCACCACGCATCGCCCTCTCAAGCGAATTCGACCGAATTGGAGGTACCCCGGCGGCGCAAATAGGTCCGGTCAGTAGGAATACTCCGCGTAAACCCGGCTCAGATCGCCGTTCCAGTCGCTGTGGTAATGCTCCAAAAGTTCATCGGCCGGCGATTTGCCGCTTTCGATGCTTTCCTGAAGTGCATGCAGGAAATGCCGCTCGTCGGGAACCATGCCGCCCAGGCCGGGGCGGGCGCGGGATCGAAGACCCGTCTTGGCGATGGTGACCACTTCGGCAGCCAGATCGTGCATCTTGATGCCTGCGGCCTCGGCTGCCAGCCCGTCCACCGACGCCGCGACACGCAGCGCATCGCGGGTTTCGGCGTCCCATCCCTTCACCAGATCCCAGGCGGCGTCGAGCGCGGTCTGGTCGTAGAGCAGCCCGACCCAAAGCGCGGGCAGGGCGCAGAGCCGGCGCCAGGGGCCGCCATCGGCGCCGCGCATCTCGATGAATTTCTTGATCCGCGCCTCGGGGAACAGAGTTGTCAGGTGATCGGCCCAGTCCGACAGCGTCGGGGTTTCGCCCGGCAGGGCCGGCAGTTTGCCCGCCAGGAAGTCGCGGAACGACTGACCCAGCGCGTCGATATAGACCCCGTCGCGATAGACGAAATACATCGGCACATCCAGCGCGTACTGCACCCAGGCCTCGAACCCGAAACCGTCTTCGAAGACGAAGGGCAGCATGCCGGTTCTATCGGGATCGAGGTCGCGCCAGATGCGGCTGCGCCAGCTTTTGTGCCCGTTGGGCTTTCCTTCGGTGAACGGCGAATTGGCAAAGAGTGCCGTGGCCACCGGCTGCAGGCTGAGCGCGACGCGCAGCTTCTGCACCATGTCGGCCTCGGACCCGAAATCGAGGTTCACCTGCACGGTACAGGTGCGCCGCATCATCGAGGTGCCGAGCGTGCCCACCGTCTGCATATAGCCGTCCATCAGCGTGTAGCGGCCCTTGGGCATCAGCGGCATGTCCTCGTGCCGCCATTCGGGCGCCGAGCCCAGGCCGATGAACCCCGCGCCGATATCGTCGGCGATCTCCTTGACCTCGCGCAGGTGCTCGTTCACCTCGTCGCAGGTCTGGTGGATGGTCTCCAGCGGTGCGCCGGATAGTTCCAACTGGCCGCCGGGTTCCAGGCTGATATTGGCGCCGTCCTTGACGAGGCCGACGATGTGCTCGCCTTCATAGAGCGGATCCCAGCCGAAACGGTGGCGCAATCCCTCCAGCATCGCGCGGATCGAGCGCGGGCCGTCATAGGGCAGGGGTTTCAGGGTGTCCTTGCAATAGCCGAACTTTTCGTGCTCGGTGCCGATCCGCCAGTCTTCGCGCGGTTTGCAGCCGGCCTCGAGATACTCGGCCAGTTGTTCGTGCCGCTCGATCGGGCCGCCGCCGGATTGGGGGATGGACATGCGCGCGCGCCTCGCTGATCTGTCGCCTCGGACCGCAATTCGCAATCAGATGCGAACTGCGTCGAGGCGCAGAACTGAGCGCAATTCAGGGTGAAGTCAATGCAGCCGGCGCTGGCCGGTATCCCAGATCTTCACCCGTTCGCCGGGATTGGACCGCAACTGGGTCAGCATGTTCTCGGTCTTGATGCCGTCGAGCGCGGCGAAGACGTCAAAGAGGATTTCGGCATTCATGGCATTGGTTGGGATGTGCAGCGCCTGGCCGCCGGTTTCGGTCAGCACCCATTCGGCGGCAGGCTTGGTGCGTGGCTCAAGCTCGACCTTCTCCAGCGCGTCGATCGAGACCGACCCCCCCTCGAACGGGCCGTAGTAGATCACCATCCGTTCGTCGACCTGCACCACGCCCGGGCCACCGGCGCCGACGCGGAACCGGGTGCGCTGAATGCCTGCAAAGATCAAAAGCGCGCCGACGATGGCCAGCGAGGTACCGATGGCGGCCAGGATGCCCTGCTGGGTGACGGCCCACAGCATACCGCAGGACGCAAGAAACAGGCCCAAAAGGGTTTCGCGCCAGCGCCAGATGGCTTGCTTGAGTTCAGGGCGGATAAAGCTCATCGCAGGAGACCCACTTATGACGAATAGACGGACGGACGGCGCCGGCACAGGTTCATCGCTATCCAGCAAACTTGGCCGATGTGTGGCCGGAAATGGCCGCTTTTTTGCCATAATCCGTGAGTCTGGAAACAGATTGAAATGCCGCGCCGCATTGTCCTTGCGGCAGGTGAAATCGAGTGACTCATGGCCAGTCGCCCAGCGTAGACTGCCAGAGGGTCAAGGCCGCGACGGCGGCGGTGTCGGCGCGTAAAACTCTGGGTCCCAGGCTGATCCTGCGCACGAAGGGCAGCGCCCGGAGCCGGTCGCGTTCGGCGTCGCTGAACCCGCCCTCGGGGCCGATCAGGATCGCCCATTTACCCGATTGCGCGCCGGCGAGCGTTTCGCGGGCGCCCACCAGTGTCTCGTCGCAAAACAAAAGCTGACGGTCCTCCGGCCAACCGGCCAGAAGGGTGCCCAGCGGCTGCAGGTCCGTCACTTCGGGCACGAACGTGCCGCCACATTGCTCGGCAGCCTCGATGGCATGCGCCTGCAGGCGGTCGCGGCGGATGCGCTCTGAATTCGTGTGATCGGTCTGTACCGGCAGGATACGCGCCGCCCCCAGTTCGGCGGCCTTTTCAACGATGAAATCGGTGCGTGCCTTTTTGATCGGCGCGAACAGCAGCCAAAGATCGGGGGGTATCTGCAGCGGGCGGGTTTGGCCTCCGACGGTCAGTTCCCCGGCGCGCTTGCCCACATGCGCCACGGTGGCGCCGAATTCTCCGTCCCTGCCGTTGAACACCGTCAGCGCATCGCCCGTTCCAAGCCGCATGACGCCAAAAAGATAGTGCGCCTGGTCGCGGGACAGCGGAACCGATTGCCCCGGCCCAAGCGGGTGATCTACATAGAGCCTGACTTTCGAGGATGCCATGGCGGGGAACATAGGCAGGCGATGAGCCAAGCGCCAGAGACAGACGGACAGGTCCGCGACGCCGTGCGCGGCAACTGGGTCGACCGCATCGCCCCGGGCTGGTCGCGGCCCTATCTGCGGCTGTCCCGCGCCGACCGGCCCATCGGCACCTGGCTTTTGTTGCTGCCCTGCTGGTGGGGCCTGCTGCTGGCCGCTCTGGCCGAGGGCCGGTTCGGAAGCCATGAGGCCTGGATCGCGCTGGGCTGTGCCATCGGCGCCTGGCTGATGCGCGGCGCGGGCTGTACCTGGAACGACATCACCGACCGGGAGTTCGACGGGCAGGTCGCGCGCACCGCGTCGCGGCCGATCCCGTCGGGGCAGGTTTCGGTGCGGAATGCCGTCGTCTGGATGTGCATTCAGGCCCTGATCGCCTTCGCCATCCTGTTGACCTTCAACGGGACCGCGATCGTTCTGGGCATCGCCTCTCTGGCGCTGGTGTGCGTCTATCCGTTCGCCAAGCGCTTCACCTGGTGGCCGCAGGTGTTTCTGGGCCTCGCCTTCAACTGGGGCGCTCTGCTGGCCTGGGCCGCAGTTGCCGGATCGTTGAGCCTGGCGCCCGTTCTGCTCTATCTCGCCGGCATCGCCTGGACGCTGTTCTACGACACGATCTATGCGCATCAGGACAAAGAGGACGACGCATTGATCGGAGTGAAGTCCACGGCGCGGCTCTTTGCCGGGAACACCCCGCACTATCTGCGGGTGTTCATGGCCGTTTCGGTGGTGTTGATGACCTCTGCGGTGATCGCGGCGCTGGTGCCCGAGGCCAACCTGCTGGTGCTGACGCTGGCGCTTGGCGGGCCGTGGGCGTTCGGCTGGCACCTGGTGTGGCAGATGCGCAGGCTCGACATCGACGACGCGGATATCTGCCTGCGGATATTCCGTTCCAATCGCGAGACCGGGCTCATCCCCGTGCTGTTTCTTGCCGTGGCGCTGCTGGTGTGATTGCAGCCGTTTGCGGGACCGCCTAAAGACGGTATCAGACCGCAGAAAGAACGGACGATCCGCAGCACCGCATGCGCCTATCAGCCTATCTTCCCGCCTTTCTGGCCTTCGTGGCTGCGGCGTTGGCGTCGATCGCCGCCGCGTTGCTGACCGTCGGCACGATCGAGCAAACGTCGCTGCGGCAGCTGCAACGCATTCTGCAGACCGATGGGCAGGAATGGACGCAGGTTTCGGTCAACGGCTTGCAGGTGACGCTGCGCGGCACCGCACCGGACGAAGCCACGCGGTTCCGGGCGATCAGCCTTGCCGGCGAGGTGGTCGACGGCACGCGGGTGATCGACGAGATGCAGGTCGATCCGGGCGAAGAGGTGGCGCCGCCCCGGTTTTCCATCGAAATACTGCGCAACGATGCCGGCATCTCGCTGATCGGGCTGGTGCCGGGGGCGATGGACCGGGCGGCGGTGGCCTCGACCATCACCGCCCTGGCCGGCGGAACCGAGGTCACCGATCTGCTGGAGGCCGCGGACTATCCCGTGCCGCAGGGATGGTCGGATGCGATGCGCTTTGCGCTGGACGCGCTCGGCAGATTGCCGCGTTCGAAGATCTCGGTCGCTGCCGACCGGGTCGAAATCACCGCGATTTCCGACAGCGGCGCGCAAAAGCGCGAGTTGGAGCGCACGCTGACGGCGGCGGCGCCGCAGAGCTTTGAGCTGTCGCTGGACATATCGGCGCCGCGCCCGGTGATCACGCCGTTTACCCTGCGGTTTCTGATCGACGAGACGGGCGGGCGGTTCGACGCCTGTTCGGCCCATACCGAAGACGGCCGGGCGCGCATTCTGGCGGCCGCGGCCGAGGCCGGGCTGCAAGGCGCGGCGGATTGCACCCTGGGCCTGGGCGTGCCGAGTCCGCGCTGGCCCGATGCAGTCTCTGCGGGGATCGATGCGCTGGCGGAACTGGGTGGCGGCTCTATCACCTACTCGGATGCCGACGTCGCGCTTGTCGCCCTGGACACCACCGAGCAGGCCCTGTTCGACAAGGTGGTGGGCGAGTTGGAGGCGGCGTTGCCGGACGTCTTTTCACTGCATTCGGTGCTGCCCGAGCCGGTGAAGATCGACGGCACCGGCGAAGACAACGACGGGCCGCCGGAATTCCTTGCCACCCTGTCGCCCGAGGGGCTGTTGCAGTTGCGTGGACGGATCACCGACGACCGGCTGCGCGGCGCCGTCGAGGGCTTTGCCCGCGCCCGGTTCGGCGCGGCCGAGGTGAACGGCGCGATGCGCCTGGACGAGGACCTGCCGGGCGGTTGGGCGACACGGGTTTTCGCCGCCGTCGAGTCGCTGTCGCTGTTGAGCAACGGCAGCGTCGTGGTGCAGCCCGATTTCCTGGAGATCCGGGGGACGACGGGGAATCCGGATGCAAAGGCGGAAATTTCGCGCATCCTGTCCGGTCAACTGGGCGGGGCGGAAAACTTTGCAATTGAAGTGACCTACAAGGAGGCCCTCGATCCGGTGGCGAGCCTGCCGACCCCCGAGGAATGCGTCGAGGCGATCAACGCCATCCTGACGGCGCGCAAGATCGCCTTTGCGCCCGGCTCGGCCGAGATCGCCAGCGGCGCGCGCGGCACCATCGACCGCATCGCCGAGGTGATGAGGGACTGTACCGCCGTGCCGATGGAGATCGCCGGGCATACCGACAGCCAGGGGCGCGAGTCGATGAACCTGTCGCTGTCGCAAGAACGCGCGCAAGCGGTGCTGGTGGCATTGCAGGCACGGCGGGTTCTGACCGGGAACCTGACCGCCAAGGGCTATGGCGAGGCGGCGCCGATCGCCGACAACGGCACCGAAGACGGGCGCGAGGCGAACCGGAGGATCGAGTTCACCTTGCGTCTGCGAAATCCGGAAACCGGCGCGCAAGACACGGAAGCGGCGGCGACGGAAGACGGCGAAGCTGCGGGCGAGGAAACCGCCGAGTCCGCCGAAGCTGCGGCAGAGACCGATACGGAGGCGACGGGTGAGCAGAACTGAATTCATAGCGATCACTGCGATCATTCTGTTCGTGGCCTTCGTGCTGGGCTGGTTCGCGCATTGGCTGGTGCACCGGTTTGCCCGTGTATCGCAGTCCGAGATGGGCGAGTTGGACAAGCTGGCGCAGTCGCTGCACGAGGCCGAGGAACAGCGCGACCAGGCGGTGGCCTATTTCCAGCAGCGCGAGGCGGAGATGACCAACCAGCTGGCCCAGACCGAGGCCGAGTTGCGCGCCGCGATGGACGGTTTGCGCGATGCCCGTCAAGAGGCCGAGGAACTGCGCGCGTATATCGAGCGGGTAAGTCAGGAATAGGTTGGAGAGCCCGGTTCCCGGGATCGGCTGCTTTGAGCCCAACCGGCTTTTTCGTCACGGTGCTGCAAACCTCCAAAAGGAGTTGGCCATCAATTTTCCGCAAAGCCCTTGCTGAAAGGCACCAGGTATTATGTATCATTTGGAAACGAACTATGAACCGGGCTCCAAAGGCCCGGTTCCGTCTAATTGGAGTGCATGAATTCAACGATCCGGGGCGGCGGACTGGTTGGCGAAGCCGCCGTTTGCGCCTGCCGGTTTGATTGCCAAGGAAATACGGAAAGCCTTAACACATTGCCCGTGGACCACAGAAAAGCCGTCGGATTTGCCGTGGACCGCAACTTCCTAGGGCCCGCGCTCTTGGCGGCGTCACAGATAGTGCGCCTGGTTCGGCGTCGCGATTTCGATCTCTTTATCGCAAGTCTGACACCGCTCGATATCCCCCTGGCGCTCAAAGAGGCAGGGGTTCGGAATTTGGTCATCGACGTCGGCGACGAGATGCGCGATCTGGATCTGAAGATCGCCCATCTCTCTCACGCGGCGTATTTGCGTATTTGGCTGCCCGGCATCCTGGCAAACCGGTATGAGCGCATCCTGTACCTGGATGCCGACATCTTCTGTGCCGGCGGCGATATTTCCCGGCTGCTCGACATTCAGATCGGATCGCACGCGGTGGCGGCCGTTCTGGACAAGGCGCAATGGCTTACACCGGATGAACCGGTGCTTGAATTCGAGCGCTACGGGATACCGGTGCACCGCTACCTCAATTCGGGGGCACTGCTGCTGGATGTCGCCCGGTATAACGAACAAAAGATCTTCGATCTGTTCGTTGCGCGCCAGCGGAAGGGCGTTGAGAGCCAGTTCCATGATCAGGGCATCTTGAACCTTGTTCTGCGGGGAAATTTCGCACAGCTCTCGCCTGTCTGGAATTGGCAGTGGACACATCGCTATCCGGTGTTCACCAAGCTGGCACGGCCGTTCCTGCTGCATCTGTCCGGGCTGCCAAAGCCGTGGCAGGCTCATGAACAGAAAACCCGCTTTCCCCGGGCGATCATCGATGCCTATCAGCGGTCTCTCGACCAGCCTGACGAGCCACTCGCCTTTGAGACCGACCATTCCGGTGGCGTCCGGGAGCCTTTCGTCGATCAGATAAACAACCTCGGCGGCCACCTTCATGTGTGGTCTCGGTACAGGCGGCAAATGCGGCAGTTCCCGGATCCGTACAGGGCCCTTTACTAGCGCGCGGCCTGAATTCGCCCTGCAGTTCGAACTGCGCCGCGACTACCGTCAGCGCGGCGTTTCACGCTCTGCGTCGATCCGTATGGTACTGGCCGTGTCCGGCTCGTCGGCACCTACCATCGCGAGATGTCATGACGCTCAGCTGCAGTTGGTCCAAGGCCGGCTCTGTTCCGCAAATCGGCCCAAACCCCTTACCAACGGCCGAGCGCGTCTTCGTCTTCGTCCCTTGCCGCCACCCACTCTGCGCGATCGGCCGTCACCTCGCGTTTCCAGAACGGGGCTCGGGACTTGAGGTAGTCCATCAGGAATTCCGCCGCCGCGAAAGCATCGGTGCGGTGCGGAGCGGCGGTGGCGACCATCATGATCGGCTCGCCGGGTGCCAGCCGTCCATAGCGGTGGATCACCAGGCTTGCACGCAGGTCCCAGCGCGACACCGCCTCGGCAACGATCCCGGCAATCGCCTTTTCAGTCATGCCCGGATAGTGCTCGATTTCCATATGCTGCAACTGCCCGCTGTCGTCGCGCACGATGCCGGTAAAGCTGACATGCGCGCCCACATCCGTGCGACCGGAGGCGAAGCCGGCCAGCTCGGCGCCCGGATCGAAGGAATCGGCCTGCACGCGAACGGTCACTCTAGCCTCCGGTCATCGGCGGGAAGAACGCCACCTCGCGCACACCGCTGAGCGATGCGCCGAAATCCGAAAGCTCTTGATCCAGCGCCACCCGCAAGGCGGATACGTCGGCGAAGGCGGCGGCGTAGCGCGCCTCGCGCGCCTTCAGCTCCTCGACCAGATCCGCCACCGTCGCGGCCTGGGTTTCGACGCGTTCCTTCGGCAGGCCGATACGCTCGCGCACCCAGGCAAAATACAGCACATCGATCATTTCGCCTCCTGTCCATAGATGAAGGGCCGCGACTTGAGGTAATAGTCGAGCCCGGTCCAAAGCGTCAGGATCGCCGACAGCCACAACAGCGCGATGCCGCCGTAAAGGCTCCAGATCATGCCCCAGTACTTCCAAACGATGCCGAGGTGATCGTTTTCGCGCCCCTCCATGATATCGGCGACGATCTGCGGGTCCATTCCGATCGTCTGCATGCCGAAATAGTGCGCAAAGACGCCTTGGGCAAACAGCACGGTCAGTGCGATCATCTGGGCGAAGGTCTTCCACTTTGCAAGCCTCGACACCTTGAGACGCCCCGCACGGGCGCCCAGAAACTCGCGCAGACCACTGACGAAGATCTCGCGGAAAATGATCATGGTCGCGGGCAGCAGGATCCAGGGGTTCATGCCCGAAAAGCCGGTGATGACCAGAAGCGCGATCACCACCATTGCCTTGTCGGCGATCGGGTCCATCATCGCCCCGAACGCGCTTTCCTGTTTCCAGGCGCGGGCAAGGTAGCCGTCGAGATAGTCCGTGGCCGAGGCGGTCACGAACAGCAGCATCGCGAACCAGTCGGCCCAGGGCCGCGCGAAATACAGAAACATCACCGCCACGCCGGGTGCTGCGATCAGGCGCAGCAGCGTCAGGATATTGGGGATGTTCCATTGCATGGCTGCTATGTAGCCTGTCGGCCAAAGCGGGAAAAGGGCCGAGGCCCGCGCGAAGTACGACGATCTTTCGGGGCAGGGCGAGGCCCGGCTCAACCGCGTTCGTGGAAGAAATCGTAGATCGTCTCGGCCAGGCTGTCGCTGATCCCTTCCACCGCCTTCAGGTCGGCAAGGTTGGCGCGGCTCACCGCCTTGGCGCTGCCGAAATGGGTCAGCAGCGCGCGTTTGCGGGTCGCGCCCACACCGGGCACGTCGTCGAGCGGGGTGGCGCCCACGGCCTTGGACCGCTTCGCCCGGTGCGCCCCGATGGCAAAGCGATGCGCCTCGTCACGCAGGCGCTGGACGAAGTAAAGCACCGGGTCGTTGTGCCGCAGCGCCATCGGCCGGGTGCCGAAGCGGTGGAATTCCTCTTTGCCGGCATCCCGGTCGACGCCTTTGGCGACCCCGACCATGGCAATGTCCTCGACGCCAAGTTCGGCCATGATCTCGTGCACGGCGCTGACCTGACCGGCGCCGCCGTCGATCAGCAGCAGGTCGGGCCACTGGCCGTTCTCGCGGTCGGGGTCCTCTTTCAGCAGGCGCTGGAACCGCCGCGTCAGCACCTCTTTCATCATCCCGAAATCGTCGCCGGGGGTCAGATCGTCGCCCCTGATGTTGAATTTCCGATAATGGTTCTTCATCAACCCGTCGGGCCCCGCCACGATCATCGCGCCGACGGCGTGCGCGCCTTGGATGTGGCTGTTGTCGTAGACCTCGATCCGCTGCGGTGGGCCGTCGAGGCCAAAGGTGTCGGCCATCCCCTTCAGCAGCTTCGCCTGCGTGGCCGTCTCCGACATCTTGTGTGCCAGGCTTTCACGCGCATTGCGCAGCGCGCCCGACACCAGCTCGGCCTTTTCGCCGCGCTGGGGGACGAGGATGTCGACCTTGCGCCCCGCCTTCTCGCTCAGCGCTTCGGCCATTAGATCCGGGTCCTCTATGCCGTGGCTCAGGATCAATTGGCGCGGCGGATCCTTGGTGTCGTAGAACTGGCCGACAAAGGCCTGCAGCACCTCGTCGGGGCTCTCGGTGCCGCCGAGGCGGGGATAGTAGTCGCGGTTGCCCCAATTCTGGTGCGCGCGGATGAAAAAGACCTGCACGCAGGCCTGCCCGCTCTCCATGTGCAGCGCGATGATGTCCGCCTCGGCCACGCCGCGCGGGTTGATGCCCTGCGCGCTCTGCACCTGGGTCAGGGCGCGGATGCGGTCGCGCAACGCCGCGGCGCGTTCGAACTCCAGCACCTCGCTGGCCTCTTCCATCTGACGGGCCAGCTGTGCCTGCACCTTGGTCGTTTTGCCTTGCAGAAAGCGTTCGGCATCGCCCAGAAGAGCGGCATAGTCCGCCTCGCCGATATATCCGACACAGGGCGCGCTGCAGCGCTTGATCTGATACAGCAGACAGGGTCGCGTGCGGCTTTCGAAGGTCGCGTCCGAACAATTGCGCAGCAGGAACACTTTCTGCAGCTGGTTCAGCGTGCGGTTCACCGCCCCGGCGCTGGCGAACGGGCCGTAATAGGCGCCCTTTTCCTTCTTCGCGCCGCGATGCTTCTTGATCTGCGGAAAGGCGTGGTCCTTGGCCACCAGAATGTTCGGAAACGACTTGTCGTCGCGCAACAGCACGTTGTAGCGGGGCTTGAGCTGCTTGATCAGATTCTGTTCCAGCAGCAGCGCCTCTGTCTCGGTGCGCGTCGTCAGGAACATCATCGATGCCGTGTCCCGGATCATCCGGGCAATGCGCGGCGAGTGACCTGATGGGCGAGCGTAGTTTGCCACCCGTGCCTTCAGGTTGCGCGCCTTCCCGACATAGAGCACCCGGGCCTGGGCATCGAGCATCCGGTAGACGCCGGGGCTGCTGTCCAGCGTCTTCAGATAGGTCTGAATGCAGGCGTGGCCGGTGATGCCGCTGGCCGGGGTTTGGGTCTGGGGCTGCTCGGTCATTTTGTGGGTAGTGATTCCCCTGTTGCCTGCAATCATATGGCCCTAGAGACAAGAGAAAACAAATCCACGATTCCTGTGGATAACCTTGGTGGTAAACTTTGTTCACCACGGATTTTTTGTTGTTTTCGGCTGGTTTCCACCTATTGCCTAAAAAATAGGCAGCGCCGTAATGTATTGAAATAATTACATATTTTTTGCCCTACGGATAAATGTCTGATTTTCTTATTAGAATCCTAACAGGAATGTGAAGGTCTTGTGACCGGTGCAAAAGTCAAGTGTATATACAAAAAAGCCCGGTTTGTTGAGCTCATTCAACACCCAGCACGTCGGGCGTTTCCCAGGCCAGATGCTGACCCCCGTCGACGCATAAAAGCTGCCCGGTCACGGCCGGCGCATTCAGGAAATAGAGCAGCGCGGCGGTGATATCCGATGCGTTTGCGCCGCGTTTCAGCACCGTCGCGGCACGCTGGTCTGCGAAGTGTTGTGCGCTTTGCCGCGCGCCCTGCAGCGTCGGTCCCGGCCCGATCGCATTGACCCGTACGCGCGGCGCCAGCCCCTGTGCCGCCGTCCTGGTGAACGCCCAAAGCCCCATCTTGGCGATGGTGTAGGTCGCGAACTCCGGCGTCAGCTTGCGCACCCGCTGATCGATCAGATTGACCACCAGCGCCTCGGCCAGCGGTTCGCCGTGCTCGTCGGTGGATGCCGGGGGTGCCTGGGCCGCCAGCGCCTGGGTGAGGAAAAACGGCGCGCGCAGGTTCGAGCCGACGTGCCGCTCCCAGCTGTCGCGCGTCGCGGTGGCGATGCTGTCGTATTCGAAGATCGAGGCGTTGTTGACCAGAACCGTCACAGGTCCGCCCAGCGCTGCCGCCGCGCGGGAAACCAGCACCTCTGTGGCGTCCTGGTCCAGCAAGTCGGCCTGCAGGGCCACGGCCTTGCGCCCGGCGGCTGCGATCTCGGCGACCGTCGCGTCGGCTGCGGCAGCCGAGCCTGCATAGTGCACCGCCACGTCGAACCCCTCGCCGGCCAGTGCCAGCGCCATCGCCCGGCCAAGCCGTTTGGCGCCGCCGGTCACAAGGGCATTTCGGATCTGCA
The DNA here is from genome assembly GCA_030065095.1 of Rhodobacter sp. Classification (GTDB taxonomy): domain Bacteria; phylum Pseudomonadota; class Alphaproteobacteria; order Rhodobacterales; family Rhodobacteraceae; genus JASJCA01. The sequence continues at coordinate 117,702 of JASJDP010000007.1, read as the reverse complement.
TGTCCCGTCTCCGCGTCAGGTGAGGACGACAAACACATAGACGAAATAAAGCCCCGTCAAGGCCGCGCCGAGCGTGCGCTTCATGTCGATGTGGTAGATCACGAACGGCATCAGCAGCAGCGACGACCCCAGCATGACCCAAAGGTCGAACCGCAGGAAGGCGGGATCGACGGGAATGTCGCCAAAGAACGCGGCGACGCCGATGATGGCCAGAAGGTTGAACATGTTCGACCCGATGACATTGCCCAGCGCCACGTCGGCCTGCCGCCGGAAGGCGGCCATCAACGTCGTGGCCAGCTCGGGCAGGGAGGTCCCGACCGCAATCAGCGTCAGGCCGATGGCGGTTTCGCTGACGCCCCACACCCGGGCGATGCTGATCCCGCTGTCGACCAGCAGATCGGCGCCCAGCGGCAAGCCGATCAGCCCAAGGGCCAGATACACCGCGATCCGCCACCAGGGCAGCGATGGATCCGCGCCTTCAACATCCTCCAACTCATCCTCGGCTGCGCAGCCTGCCTTGCGGTGCTTGTGCGCCTCATAGGCCTGGTCGGCAAAGATCGCCGTCAGCGCCGCCAACAGCAGCAATCCATGCACCCAGGTGATCGGCCCCCAGAACGCCAGCGCGATGAACCAGATCGAGCCCGACAGCATGAAGAAATAGGATCGCCGCGTGTCGTGGTCGCCGGTCTCGAGCCCCTTCAGCAACGCCGGCAGGCCCAGTACCAGCAGGACATTCGCGGTGTTCGAGCCGACCACGTTGCCAAGCGCGATGCCGGGCGCGCCCTCCAGCACCGCTCCGATCGAAATCACCAGCTCCGGCGCCGAGGTGCCGAAGGCGACGATGGTCAGCGAGACGATCAGCGCCGGAATGCCCAGGCGCAGCGACAAGTTCACCGCGCCGCGGACCAGCGCGTCGCCCGCCAGCAGCAGGATTACCAGCCCGAGCCCGGCAATGAGGTAATCCTGCGGCAAGCGCTACGCCTTTCCGCAGGCGCAGGGGCCCTTGCCGATACGGTAGCGGCCGCATTTGGGGCATTTGCGGCTGGCCAGCCGATCCCGTCCCGGAAGACGCAACCGCCCGAACATCGCCAACACGCCCATGGCGATCAGGAAGAGGAAGACGATCTTGACAATCATGCTACAGGCCGTAGCGGGCAAAGAGCCCACGTTCCTCGACAAGGCCCACGGCATCGTCGGCGATCCGCGCGCCCAAACGCTGAAACAGGCTGCGGCGCTGGCCGTAGGGTATGAAACGCACCTTGTCGCCGAAAACCTCCTTCATCTTCGGCACCACATGCCCGATCCCATCCGCCAGACCGACATCGACCGATTTCTGCCCAACCCAGACCTCGCCGGTGAACAGCTCGGTATCGCCGTCGATCCGGTCGCCGCGGCGCGCCTTTACATGGTCGATGAAGGTTTCGTGGATTTGCCCCTGCCAGGTTTTCAACTTCTCGACGTCTTCAGGGTTTTCCGGACGGAACGGGTCCAGCATCGATTTCGATTTGCCTGCCGTATGCACCCGGCGTTCGACGCCGTAACGTCCGATCAGGTCGTGGAAGCCGAAGCTGGCATAAATCACGCCGATCGATCCCACGATGGAGCTGGCGTCCACCCAGATCTCGTCGGCCGCGGTTGCCAGCCAGTAGCCGCCGGACGCCGCCACGTCCTCGACGAAGGCATAGACCTTAAGCCCCTTCTCGTCCGCCAGCCGGCGAATGCGCGCGGCGATCAGTGCGCTTTGCGTCGGTGATCCGCCGGGGCTGTTCACGATCAATGCCATCGCGTCGGGCTTGCCGCGGCGAAAGGCGCGCTCGATCAAGGGCGCCGTGCCGGCATCGTTGAGGGCTCCGAAGCGGGAGCCGGACGCAATCATGCCGTTGAGCCGCAAGACCGCAACGGTCGGGCCCGATTTGACGAAGGGGATCCAGCGTTTCATGGGGGCGATGTAGAGGTGCGGCAGGCAAGGAACAAGGTGCCCGGAAAAAAAGCCGCTTCGACGCGGCTTGGAGGACGCGGTTTCGAAACCGCATGTGCGGGGCCGCTCGACCGGTCCTGCCTCAAGGCGCGCCGAAGCGCCTTGGTCCGTGGGTCAATTCTTGATCCGCCAGCCGGTTCTGAAGATCCACCAGATCGCCCCCAGGCACAGGCAGGTGAATCCCAGTATCGCCAGAAGGCTCCAGCCCAGGGCCACGTCCGCCAGCCCGTAGAACGACCAGCGAAAGCCCGAGATCAGATAGACCACCGGGTTGAAGAGCGTGATCGTCTGCCAGACCGGCGGCAACATCGAAATCGAGTAGAAGGCGCCGCCCAGAAACACCAGCGGCGTGACGATCAAGAGCGGGATCAGCTGCAGCTGCTCGAAGTTCCGTGCCCAGATCCCGATGATGAAGCCAAACAGGCTGAAGGACAGGCAGGTCAGTGTCAGAAAGGCCAGCATCGCCAGGGGATATTGGATCTGCATCGGCACGAACAGATGGGCGGTGCCAAGGATGATAAGCCCGATCATCAGCGATTTCGTCGCCGCCGCACCGACATAGCCGGTGACGATTTCCAGAAAGCTGACCGGCGCGCTCAGAAGCTCGTAGATCGTGCCGATGAACTTGGGGAAATAGATGCCGAAACTTGCATTGGCGATGCTTTGCGTGATCACCGACAGCATGATCAGGCCCGGTACGATGAACGCGCCATAGCTGACGCCCTCGACCTCGCTGATCCGGCTGCCGATGGCGGCGCCGAAGACCACGAAGTAGAGCGAGGTCGAAATCACCGGCGATACGACGGACTGCCAGATCGTGCGCCAGGTCCGCGCCATTTCGAAACGATAGATCGCAGCGATGGCCCACCAGTTCATGCCCGAGGCTCCTTCACCAGATCAACGAAAATATCCTCGAGGCTCGACTGCCGCGTCTGGACGTCGCGCAGGCGGAGCCCGGCGTCTGAGATATCCGACAAAAGCGCGGTGATCCCCGGCCGCCGTCCGGCCTGCGTGACGTAGGAATAGACCAGCGAACAGGGGTCGTCGCCCAGTGACAGGTCGTACTTCGCCAAGCTCGCGGGAATTGCGTCAACCGGCGCCTGCAACTCGATCACCATCTGCTTCTGCCCCATGCGTTTCATCAATGCGGCGGTCTCTTCGACCAGCAGGATTTCACCCTTGTTGATCACCCCGATCCGGTCGGCGATCGCCTCGGCCTCTTCGATGTAATGCGTGGTCAGGATGATCGTCACGCCGCGCGCCTTCAGGTCGCGCACGATGTCCCACATGTCCTTGCGCAGCTCGACATCCACGCCCGCCGTCGGCTCGTCGAGAAACAGCACCTCGGGCTCGTGGCTCAGCGCCTTGGCGATCAGCACCCGGCGCTTCATCCCGCCCGACAGCTCCAGGGATTGCGCCGCTCGTTTGTCCCAGAGCGACAGCTTGCGCAATGTCTCTTCTATATAGCCGTCGTCGCGCGGCAGCCCGAACAGTCCGCGGCTGAGCCGCACTGTATTCTGCACGCGCTCGAACGGCTCCAGCGCAATTTCCTGTGGCACCAGCCCGATCAGCCGCCGCGCCGCGCGATAATCGGTTATGACGTCATGGCCACCCACGGTCACCCGACCGCCGGACATCGTCGTAAGTCCGCAGATGATCGATATCAGCGTGGTTTTGCCTGCGCCGTTGGGGCCCAGCAGCGCGAGGATCTCGCCTTGTTCGATGGACAGCGACACGTCAGTCAGCGCCGCCGGTCCCGAGGCATAGGTTTTGCTGACGGTCTCGACGCTGATCATTGTGGCCATTGCACGTCCTCCGCCGCCAGACAGTAGCGGAGCCCGTCGCCGTGGCAATCGCGAAAGCGGATGTGCAAAAATGCAGGGGGCGCTAGGACAGGGTGCCGTGGCGCCGTCGGCTCCCCTGAATGCCGGCCTAGATGGCCATCAATACCTCGACTTCGAAGTCCTTCAGCGCGGCGCGGGCCTGCGGACCGTACCGGCCGGTATCGACGGCCAACTCGGGGTACAGCCTGAACAATTCCTCGCGCTTGGCATCCGTGACGTCGTCAATGCCGGCGGCGCCGGGATGGAAGCTTTCGGTCTCGGCACCGTTGGAATAGACGATCTCGTGGCGGTCGAACATGAAGTGATAGTAAGTGACCCGGTCGGCATCATGGTCCACCGTGATCGAGTCATCGTTGACCAGCGTCTGCGCCGGGGCCAGCATTTCATCTTCGCCAAACAGCAATTCGCAGCGCCAGTCGTCAAGCAGAACGCAATGCTGCGGCGAGACGACCAGATCGCGCGCTGGCTTTCTCTCACCCAGTGCGCCGGCGCGGATGCGGATCGGGCGCAGGGACGGGTCGGCCTGCAGCGTGCTGCGGGTCAGCGTTCGCGCAGCGATCCAGCGCACCGGCTGGTGCCCGTTGTCCTTGGTGCGTACCAGATCGCCGACCTGCAGATCTTCGACCGGCTTCCGGCCGCCCTTCACGTCGATCACTGTGCCGCTGGCGTGGGACTGACCGAGATACGGGGGCTGGCTGGTATGGGGCATCTGAGCTGAGCTTCCTGGCATATGCATCTTTCGACACCGCCATTCTGCCCCTGGAAGATGGTTTGAACCCGCCCGTATCGTGACATTTCCGGGGAGTCCGCCCCCCGTAGCGGCCGCAATTCGGCCTCAACGGGCAAACGGCGTCAAAGCCCGGCCCACCGGTTCGGCTTTGCAAGGTCCTCGCGATGCTGCGCCGCCAATGCCCAGGAAAGCTTGAATTTACGGCGCGACATCGTCGCGCCGAGCTTCGACCGGGCGATCTCGCGCGTGACAACCTCGCCGCTGTCGACCATCTTCAGGATGGTCCGTGCGCCGTTCACCACCTCTTCGTCCTTCGTGGGGTTGCCCTTTACCTCTTCGGCCAGAAAGGTCAGAGAGGACTGGAAGTTGTTCACCGGGATCACCACCGGCAGGTGCAGGAACGGGCCATAGCGTGCCTTCAGTTCGGCTTCGGTTGGCAAGTTTCCGTCTGCGTCCCGCAGGGTCGACGACCCCACGCTGCCTGCCATCAGGTTAAGATGTTCGTTCGACAATTCGCGCGGGTCCGCCCAGGCGACCAGATCCTTCGAGGACGCGATCACGGTACCGTCCGCAGCCGTCACGCCGACCTTGGTGGCGGCGTCGCAGATGTCCCAGACGGTGATTGCCAGGATCAGCCTCAGACTGCCCTGACCCTCGCCGATCCCGCCCTCGGCGTTCAGTCCCTGAAGCTGCCGGAACACGGCCGACGTCGCTTCGCTTAGCGGCACCCAACCTTCTTCGAAAAACATGCGCCTGTCCCGTTCTTTTGCCGACGCCCCTCTTTTGACCGGCTTTCGCCGTACGATCCAGAGGCCAGGGGCCAAAGCGGCCACTGTCCGGGATATTTCCTGCCGCCGGTTGCCGCGGCCCGGACGACGCGGGCCAATCCGCTATGCACCGCGGTGAAGCCGAGTTGTGATTGGGGCTCTGGCCCGGTTGCGTAGTATCAAAGCCGCCGACCCCCGATTCGGCTAGAAGGTCCGGCATGGCCAACCAGACGCAGAGCCCGCAGATCGTGTTCCGCACCGAAGGTGTGACCAAGGTCTATGACACCGGCGAGGTGAAGGTTTTTGCGCTGGCGGGTGTGGATCTGCAGCTCTACGCGGGCGAGTTGACCGTACTGCTCGGCCCCTCGGGCAGCGGCAAGTCCACGCTTCTGAACATTCTTGGCGGGCTCGACCATGCGACCGAGGGCCGGGTGTGGTTCAAGGATATCGAGCTGACCAAGATGGGCGACCGGCAACTTACCCGCTTCCGCCGCGAGTATGTCGGTTTCATCTTTCAGTTCTACAATCTGGTGGCATCTCTGTCGGCTCGCGAGAACGTCGCGCTGGTCACCGACATCGCGCCGAACCCGATGACGCCGGAACAGGCGCTCGACATCGTCGGCCTCAGCCACCGGCTCGACCATTTCCCCGCCGAGTTGTCGGGCGGCGAACAGCAGCGCGTCGCCATCGCCCGCGCCATCGCAAAACGGCCCGAGGTTCTTTTGTGCGACGAACCCACCGGGGCACTTGACAGCAAGACCGGCGTGCAGGTGCTCGAGGCGCTCGACCGCATCAACCGCGAGTTCGGCACCACCACCGCGGTCATCACCCACGCCGCCGAGATCCGCAAGATGGCGCATCGGGTGATCCGGTTCCAGGACGGTCATATCAATGCCGTCGAGGTCAACGAGACGCGGGTCGCCCCGCACGAGATCGAGTGGTAGGGCCATGCGTGCGCTGGAACGAAAGCTGTTTCGCGATTTCTTCCGTCTCTGGGCGCAGGGCCTTGCCATCGCGCTTGTGCTTGCCTGCGGCGTGTCGATCTTTCTGATGTCCTTCGGCATGTTCCTGGCGCTGACCGACACCCGCGACGCCTATTACGAACGCAACCGCTTTGCCGATGTCTTCGCCAGCCTGCGCCGCGCGCCGAAATCGCTGATCCCGGAAATCGAGGCCATCGAGGGCGTCTATGCCGTCGAGGCCCGCGTCAGCGGCTCGGCCATTCTCGACCTGCCCGGAAAGGTCGAATCCGCAGTGGGCCAGCTGATCTCGCTGCCGGTCTCCGGCCCGCCCGCCCTGAACGTTCCGCTGTTGCGCTCCGGCCGTCCACCCGATCCGCAGGCCCCCGACGAGGTCATGGTCAACGAACCCTTCGCCGAGGCGAACGGCTATGTCCCGGGTGACATCTTCCATGCCAATCTCAATGGGTCCAGGCGCCCGCTGACCATCACCGGTACCGCGCTGTCCCCCGAGTTCATCTATACCATCGGCCCCGGCGACATGATGCCGGATGCAGAAGGCTTCGGCATCCTGTGGATGTCCGAGCCGGCGCTTGCCGCGGCCTTCGACATGGATGGCGCGTTCAACGACGTGACCCTGAAACTGTCGCGCGACGCCAATATCGAAGAGGTCATCGATACTCTGGACGCGCTGCTCGATCCGTACGGTGCGCAGGGTGCCTATGGCCGCGATCAGCAGGTCTCCAACGCCTTCATCGATGGCGAGCTGCGCCAGTTGCAGTCCATGGCCTATGTTCTGCCGCCGGTGTTCTTCGGCATCACCGTGTTTCTGGTGAACATGGTGATCGGCCGCATCGTCGCCCTGGAACGCGCCGAGATCGGCCTGATGAAGGCTATCGGCTATTCCGATGTCGAGGTCTGCCTGCATTACCTGGCGCTCGCCGGACTGATCGCCGCGGTGGGCATCGGCGCAGGCTTTGCCCTCGGCTCCTGGTTCGCTCACTGGCTCGCGGTGCTCTATGCCAATTTCTTCAACTTTCCCTATCTGATCTTCTCGGTCTCTGCCGACGCCTACGTCATCGCTGGCGGCCTTGGGGCCGCGACCGCCGCCATCGGTGCGATCCGCGCCGCGCTGGCCGCCGCGCGCCTGCCGCCCGCCGTCGCCATGGCACCCCCCGCGCCGCCGAACTACAAGCAGTCGCTCTTCGACCGGCTGCTGGCGCTTGCCCGGCTCAGCCAGCCCACGATCATGATCCTGCGCAACATCGTGCGCTGGCCGCTGCGCGCCGGGCTGACCTCGCTGGGTCTGGCGCTGGCCGTTGCGGTGCTCGTCGCCTCGGCGTTTTTCGAGGATGCGCTCGACGAGATGATCGACGCCGCTTTCTACAAGTCCAACCGCCAGGATGCGATGCTGATCCTGACGGACGAGGTCCGCGACACCGCGCTTGCCGAGGTCGCCCGCCTGCCCGGCGCGCTGCAGGTCGAGGGCGCGCAGTACTACGGCGCGGTTCTGCGCAGCGGACACCGGGAAAAGCGCGTTTCGGTCGAGGGCCGCCCCGAGGCGGCCGACCTCGTCCGTATCGTCGATGCCGACGGGCGTGTCATCGGCGCCCCGCGCGACGGCGTGCTGTTGTCGAAACGCCTCGCGGGTCAGTTGGAGGTCGGGCCCGGCGACCCGGTCACCATCGAATTCCTCGGCGGCCGCCGCGAAACCCACGAGGTTCCGGTCGCCGGGATCGTCACGCAATACCTGGGCCTTGCCGCCTATATGGAGACAGGCACGCTGAATCGCCTGATGCGCCAGGCGCCGCGAATCACGGTGGCCAACCTGACCCTCGATCCGGCCGAACGCGACGCTTTTCACATGGCCGTCAAGGACATCCCCGGCCTTGCCGGCACCGTCATGCTGGGCGATACGCTTGAGGCGTTCCAGGACACCATCGAGCAAAACATCACCATCTCGACGATCATCTACGTCGCCATCGCCGTACTGATCACCGTGGGCGTCACCTATAACAGCGTGCGCATCCAGCTTTCCGAACGCGCCCGCGATCTGGCGTCCCTGCGGATCCTCGGGTTCACCACGGGCGAGGTCAGTTATATCCTGATCGGCGAAACCGCGCTTTTGGTTTTGTTCGCGCAGCCGCTGGGCTGGTTTCTGGGCACCATGCTGGCGGCGGCGATGGTCGCGGGCTTCGAAAGCGATCTTTATACGATCCCGCTGGTTCTGAACCGCGATACATTTACCTGGGCCAGCTGCGTGGTCCTGGCCGCCTCCGCCGGGGCCGCATTGATCGTGGGGCGGCGGTTGAACACGCTGAATTTGATTGAAGTGATGAAGACGAGGGAGTGATGCGATGAAGGCAAGAACCCTGATCGTCGGCGGGCTGGCTGTCGTGGGCCTTGGCGCTCTCATCGCCTGGGGATTCCGCCCCGACCCGGTGCCGGTCGATCTGGCCGAGGTCACGCGTGGACAGATGCAGATCACCGTGGACGCCGACGGCAAGACCCGCATCCGCGATCTCTTCGAGGTCGCGGCGCCTATCGCCGGACGGGCGCTGCGGTCGCCGGTCGATGTCGGCGACCGGGTCATTGCCGGCAAGACAGTGGTCGCCGTGGTGCAGCCCGTGCCGCCGCCGCTGCTTGACGCGCGGGCGCGGGTCCAGGCCGCGGCCGCGGTTGCCGAGGCCGAGGCCGCGCTGCGCGTCGCCAAGAGCCAGGTACGCCAGGCTGAAGAGGACCTGACCCATGCCGCAAGCCAGTACGCCCGGATCGCCACGCTGGTCGACCGCGGTGTCTCGTCGGTCACCCAGCTGGAAGACGCCACGCAGCTCCGCGCCATCAAGGAGGCCGCGCTAGACGCCGCGCGGTCGTCGCAGTCCATGGCCGAGGGCGCGCTGGCGCGGGCGAGAGCGGTGCTGATCGAGCCTGACCCCGAGGATCCGTTGGCGGGCGACGCCTGCTGCATCGAACTGCATGCGCCCACCGACGGCGTCGTGCTGGAGATTGCCAGCATCAGCGAACGCCCCGTCGCCATGGGCACGCCTCTGGTGACCATCGGCAGGCCCGAAAACCTCGAGATCGTCGCCGACCTGCTGTCGTCGGACGCGGTGCGCGTTGCCGCTGGATCCCGCGCCATCGTCGAACGTTGGGGCGGGCCGCAGGCGCTGGAGGCGATCCTTCGCAAGATCGAGCCCTCGGCCCGCACCAAGATCTCGGCGCTCGGCATCGAAGAGCAGCGCGTCGACGTCGTGTTCGACCTGGTCAGCCCGCCCGAGGACCGTCCCGGCCTGGGGGACGGGTTTGCCGTCTATCTGCGCGTGGTCGAATGGCAGGCGGCGGATCAGCTGCAGATCCCGTTGAGCGCCTTGTTCCGCCACGGCGGCGACTGGTTCGCGTTCCGGGTTCCCGGCGACGGCATTGCCGAACGGGTCGCCGTCGAAATCGGGCGCCGCAACGGCCGCGTGGCGCAGGTGTTGTCCGGCCTGTCGGCGGGCGACCGGGTCGTCACTCATCCCAGCGAGCGGGTCCAGGACGGCGTCAGGATCGTCGACCGCACGACATTGGAGTAGGCGTTCGCAGCCAAAGCGGGGTTGAGTCTATTGGAACCGACGTTCGACCGTTTCCGGCCTCAAGCCGCCATTCTCACCCATCACCCGGCGCGGTTCGTTACCTGACCGGAAACCTCCGCTCCAGGCTCAAAAACGGACATGCATCTCGGGCCATTGCCTTTCCGTCCTAGGGATCGACGCCGGCAAGATCGCAGACGGCACGCCACTCCGGCTCGGTCACCGGCTGAACGCTGAGGCGGGTGTTGTTGACCAGCACCATATCCGTCAGCCGCGGATCGGCCTTGCACATCTCGAGCGTGACCGGGGTCGCCACGGGCGCGACGGCCTTGATGTCCACGCAGTCCCAGCGCGGGTCGTCGGTGGTGCTGTCGGGATGGCTTTCGGCGCAGACCTCGACGATGCCGACAATCGCCTTTTCCTTCTGCGAGTGGTAGAAGAACCCGCGGTCGCCGATCTTCATCGCCCGCATGTTGTTGCGCGCCTGATAGTTGCGCACGCCGTCCCATTCCTCGCCCGCGTCGCCTTTGGCCACCTGGTCGTCCCACGACCAGGTGGAGGGTTCGGATTTGAAGAGCCAGTAAGCCATGGTGTTGGTCCTTTCCGATACCTGCTTATTCCGGGCGGAGCGGGCGGGCAAGCAAGTGGTCCGTGGCTTCAGCGACAGTGACACGGCCGTCGAGCACGGCGGCAACCATTTGCGTTACCGGCATGTCAAGGCCCTTGCTTTCGGCGATGGAGGCGACGGCGCGGGCGGTGGCGATGCCTTCGGTCGTGGCCGTCGTCTGCGCGCTTCCCTCGGCGCCGAGCCGCAGGCCGAAAGCGAAGTTGCGTGATTTCTCGGATGTGCAGGTCAGCGCCAGATCGCCAAGGCCCGAGAGGCCCGCGAGCGTCTCGGCGCGCGCACCCCGGGCGGTGGCAAAGCGCAGCATCTCGGCATAACCGCGTGTCATAAGTGCGGCGCGGGCGCTTTCGCCCAGACCTGCCCCGATCGTAATACCGCAGGCGATTGCGATGACGTTTTTCAGCGCTCCGCCAAGCTCGATGCCGGTCAGGTCGGTGCTGCGGTAGAGGCGCAGCGTCGGGGTGGAAAGCCGGGTCTGCAGCCGGGCCGCGGTTCTGTCGTCTGCCGCGGCAATCGTCAGCGCGGTGGGCAGGCCCGCGGCGATGTCGACGGCAAAGCTTGGTCCGGACAAAAGCGCGGGTGTTGCCGACGGGACATTGGCGCGGATCACGCCTGACGGGCCCAGGCCGGTAGACAGATCGACACCCTTGCAACACGCAACAAGATTGCTGCTGCCCAGGTCCGGCCGGTGGAGCGCCAGCAGTTCGGCAAGTGACTGGGTCGGTATGGCAAGCAGATAGGTTTCGGCGGCAGGGAAATCGGCAGTGGCGGTGATGGCGTCGGGCAAGCGGATGCCGGGCAGACGACGGGTGTTTTCGCGTCCGGTTTCGATATCTTTCGCGTGGGCGGCATCTCGGGTCCAGAGCTGGACGGGATGCCCGGCCCTCGCCAGCGCCACGGCCAGCGCTGTCCCGAAGGCGCCCGCTCCGAGGATGGCGATCATGCCTTGGCTCCGCGCTTGCCATGGCCCAGCATCGGTGCACTGGCCTCGTCGAGCGGCCAGCGCGGGCGGGCGGCGAGGGTCAGGTCGTCGGTCAGGCCAAGCCGGAACCGTTCGATCCCGGCCCAGGCGATCATCGCCGCGTTGTCGGTGCAAAGCTCAAGCGGTGGAGCGATGAAGCGGATGTTCGCCTCGTCCGCCACGTCCCGCAGCGCGTAGCGGATCGTCTGGTTGGCGGCGACGCCGCCTGCGACTGCGAAGGCCGTCAATGGCTCCGCCGACAGGCTCGCCAGGGCGCGGCGCGATTTCTCGGCGAGAACGTCGGCCACGGCGGTCTGGAACGAGGCGCAGAGATCGGCGCGATCCTGTTTCGTCATCCCGCCCTTCTCGGACACCAGGTCATCGCGCGTGCGCAGCACGGCGGTCTTGAGGCCCGAGAACGACAGGTCGCAGCCGGGGCGGTCGAGCAGCGGGCGGGGGAGCGCAAAGCGGCCGGAGTCGCCGGATTTGGCCTGGACCTCGACGGCTGGACCGCCGGGTTGCGGCAGGCCGAGGAGTTTCGCGATCTTGTCGAAGGCTTCGCCGGGGGAATCGTCGATGGTACCGCCGAGACGCGTGAAGCGGTCCGGGGCGTGGACGGTAAGGAACTGGCAGTGACCGCCGGAAACCAGCAGCATCAGATAGGGAAAGGACAGCCCGTCGGTCAGCCGCGGGGTCAGGGCGTGGCCGGCCAGGTGGTTGACGCCGATCAGCGGCTTGCCTGTGGCGGCGGCAAGGCCCTTGGCGCACATCACGCCCGCCAGCACGCCGCCGATCAGGCCGGGGCCGGCCGTGACGGCGATGGCATCGATGTCCCGAAGCGAAAGGTGGGCCTCCGCCAGGGCCTGTTCGATGCAGTAATCGAGCTTTTCGGTGTGGGCGCGGGCAGCGATCTCGGGCACCACGCCGCCGAAGGCTGCGTGAAGGTCTGTTTGCCCCCAGACGACGTTCGACAGGATGCCGGGTGCGGCACCCTCGGCATGCCGCACGACGGCGGCGGCGGTGTCGTCGCAGCTGCTTTCCAGCCCGAGGATGGTCAGGGGGGCGGTCATGGCCTCGCCGGTTGCGTGGGGTCGGGGGCGCAGGTAACACCTGAGACGACCCCGTTCAATGCCGGTGCCTTTCGTGAGCCAGCCTCCCCCCGCCCTGCTGTTGACACGCCCCCGAGCGCAGGCCGAACGGTTTGCCGCCGATTGCCGGGCCGTTCTGGGGGACGCGGTGCGGATTGTGGTCTCTCCGGTCTTGTCGATCGTGCCGCGCGTTGTCGAGGCCGATCTGGAGGGCCTGGCAGGGGTTGTGCTGACCTCCGAGAACGGGGTTGGGGCCCTGGCGGGGCTTGTCCTGCCCAAGGGATCGGTCGCTTATTGCGTCGGCGACCGGACGGCGGCGGCGGCAGAAGCGGCGGGGGTTCCGGCGATTTCGGCGGGGGGTGCGGTGCCGGATCTGGTACGCCTGATCCGGGATGCGCCGCCACGCGGGCCGCTGTTGTATCTGCGCGGGACCGAGGTGCGCGGGGATCTGGCCGGGGCGCTCGCCGGGGCCGGGGTCGAGCTGCGGTCGGCGGTGGCTTATGAACAGGTGCCTTGCGCGCTGACGGCCGAGGCGCGGGCATTGCTGGACGGGACCGCACCGGTGGTGGCGCCGCTATTCTCTCCGCGGTCGGCCGCATTGCTGGGCGAAGCGGCCCGCGGGGCGGCGGCGCCGTTGCGGCTGGCGGTGCTGAGCCCGGCGGTGGCGGATGCCTGGACCGGACCCGAACCGGAAATCCTGATGGTGGCGCAGCGGCCGGATGCATCGGCACTGATGCGGACGCTTGCGTCGATTTACACCCGCAAGTCGCCTTGAGACGTGGTGCCTTGCGGGCTAAGTTCCCGTGGTGAGCCCGGCAATTCGGCGGGGATGAGAGATTCGGAGGAGTTCCGGGCCGTGGCGAAATCGAGCAAATCCAGAACGACGGGGCCATCATCCTCGGGATCGAAAGGCGCCGCGGAGGTGGTGGAAGACGCCGAAATCGTCGACTCCGCGGCCGAGGCACCCGCGATTGCGGAGGACGGGGCCGCGGAAGATGCGACCGAGCCTCCGGAAACGGCGGCGCAGGACGGGCAGGAGACATCCGAGGCCACCGGGCCGGACGACGGCGATGGCACGGAGGCGGCCGCCGCCGGCGACGGGTCCGATGCCGGAGCCGAGGCAGACGGCGAAGACGTGGCAGCCGCGGCGGACCGGGTCGAAACGCCTTTCGGTGAAAGTGACGTTGCGGCGGCCGTGGCCGATGGCGAGACGGCAGACGGCGCAGAGCAGGAGACGATTGTCGGGCCCGAAATTGCCCCCGAAGCGACCGGAGATGCAGCGACGGCGGAACCGGCCGTCGAATCTGCGCCTACGATGGCGGTTGCCGCGCCGCCGCCGCCGGAACCTCAGCGGCGGAGCGCATTCTCTTTGGTTTTGGGCGGCATCATCGCCGCCGGGCTTGGGGCCGGAGCGCTGTATTACAGCACCGAACGCGGGTGGATCGATCTGAGCGGGGCGCAGACCAACGAACTGCGCACGGCGCTGGATACGCAGGCCGCCGAGATTGTTGCGCTCAAAGAGGCCCTGCAATCGGCGTCCGGCGAAATCGAGGCCTTGAAGAGCGCGCAGCCCGATCTCAGCCCGGTGACCGGCGCGCTCGACGGCGTGGCGAGCGATGTGGCCGGCGTTTCGGACCAGGTCGCGGCGCTGACCGCACGGCTCGACGATACGGACGCGCGGCTCGCGGATGTCGAGACCCAGCCAATCCCCGAGGCCGAATTGCCGGCCGAGGTCGTAGCGGCCTATGAACGGCAGCTGGCCGAGATGCAGGGCGCGATCGACGCCCGGTTCGGCGAGATGGAGGCGGCACAGGACGACAAGCTGGCGGGCATCGAGACCACGCTGACCGGCAAGTTGACCGAGATCGAAGCCGCCCAGATCTCTGCCATGGAGGCGGAAGCGGCGGCTGCGGCCTCGGCCAAGGCCGCCGAGGCGCGTGCGGCTCTGGCCGAACTGGAGGTCGCCCTGGACACGGGCGGCGAATTCGCCACGGCATTGGCCGCCCTGAGCGAGGTGACCGGAACCGACGCCCCGGCGGATCTGGCCGACCACGCCGAGACCGGCATCGCAACGCTGCAGAACCTGAAGGACGGCTTTCCGCCGGCGGCGCGCGATGCGTTGGCCGTGTCGATCCAGCCCGATCCCGAGGCCGGCGCAACGGGGCGGCTGGGTGCATTCTTCCGGCGGCAGCTTGGGGTGCGCTCGTTGGAACCGCGCGCGGGCGACGATCCGGATGCTGTGCTGAGCCGCGCCGAGGCGGCGCTGGCCGAAAACGATATCGCAGGCGCCAGGGACCTGATCGGCAGCCTGCCCGAGGCGGGCCAGGCGGCATTCGCCGATTGGATTGCCGCAGCCGAAACGCGGCAGGCCGCGCTGGAGGCTGCGCAGGTCATCGCGAACGAAATCAACTCTAACTAGGGACGGCAACATGCTCTGGTCGCTTGTCAAGGTCATCCTGTTCGTCGTCATCATCGCGGCGCTGACGCTGGGGGCGGGCTATCTGATGGAGGCCGACGGCGGCATTCGCGGATCGCTGTTCGGCTGGGAATTCAATCTTGGTCCGTTGCAGTCGGTCATTGCGATGATCGTTCTGGTCGTGGCGGTTTGGGTGTTCCTGAAACTGCTGAGCCTGATGGTCGCCTTCCTGCGGTTTCTCAACGGTGACGAAACGGCCATCAGCCGCTGGTTCGACCGGAACCGGGAGCGCAAGGGCTTCCAGGCGTTGGCCGACGGGCTGATGGCGCTGGCGTCGGGCGAAAGCCGCGTGGCGATGCAAAAGGCGGCACGCGCCGAGAAATTCCTCCGGCGGCCGGAACTGACCAATCTGATCACCGCGCAGGCCGCCGAGATGTCGGGCGACCGGAAAAAGGCCGAAGAGGTCTACAAGCGGCTGCTGGAAGACGATCGCACGCGTTTCGTGGGCGTGCGCGGGATCATGAAGCAGAAGCTGGGCGAGGGCGACACCGATACAGCGCTGAAGCTGGCCGAGAAGGCCTTTGCGCTGAAGCCGCGGCATGAAGAGACGCAGGACATTCTGCTTCGCCTGCAGGCCGAGCATGCGGATTGGGCCGGGGCGCGGAAGACGCTGGGCGCAAAGCTGAAGCACGGGGCGCTGCCGCGCGACGTGCACCGGCGGCGCGACGCGGTGCTGGCGCTGAGCGAGGCCGAAGCGGTGCTTGCCGATGGGCACACCATCGAAGGTCGCGAAGAGGCGATCGAGGCGAACCGTCTGTCGCCCGATCTGATCCCGGCGGCGGTCATGGCGGCGCGCGGCTATATCGACCAGGGCAAGCCGCGCTACGCCACGCGGGTGCTGAAGAAAGCCTGGGAGGCGCAGCCGCATCCCGATCTGGCGGCGGCCTTCGCGGCGATCGAACCGGACGAGACGCCGGCGGCGCGGATCAAGCGGTTCGTGGCGCTGACGCGGTTAAAGCCAGACGACCCCGAGACCAGGATGCTGCTGACGGAACTGCACATCGCCGCCGAGGACTTTCCGGCGGCGCGCAAGGAAATCGGCGATCTGGCCACCGCGGAACCGACGGCGCGGTCCTTGACGCTGATGGCCGCCATCGAGCGCGGCGAGGGCGCCGACGATGCCGTCGTGCGCGGCTGGCTGACCCGGGCCTTGACCGCGTCGCGCGGGCCGCAGTGGGTCTGCGACAACTGCCAGAGCATCCACGGCACCTGGGCGCCGGTTTGCAGCAATTGCGGCGGATTCGATACGCTGAGCTGGCGGGTGCCGGCCGAGGGCGAGGTTGCGATGCCCGGCTCGACCGAGATGCTGCCGCTGATCGTCGGACAGGCCGCGCCGCCCGCCGGGGACGAGGCCGAGGTGATCGAGGTCGCTGATCGCGATGACACCGCGGACCGGGACGATGCGCCGGAAGTTGTCGCCGAGGGCGTGATCGTCGAGGACAAGGCCGAAACCAGGCCCTGATCACCGCGCTGGCAGGCTGCCTGCGCCTGCGCAGCCAGGATCAAGTCTGTTCTGAACAATGGCCCGCCGCGTGGCTGCCGCCTGACACGGCTTGCGCCAGCCCCCTGGCGCAAACGCGACGGACCGTTACCCATGCCGGTGCTGGGGGCACCGGGCACCTGCAAATCCCGGTTGCCCGGGACGGGTTAATACATGACAATGGAAGCTGCCGGGATTAATGGGAAAACCTGCCGGTATTTCCCCGGCCTGATCTGCAAGTTGATTGGAGCCTCGATGTCTGTCGTTGCGCGATACCTGAAGAAGCACACCGAAACGCTGGTCAAGGATGTCGGGCTGGAGGCCGCCTGCGCGATCACCGGAAAATCCAAGGCAACGCTTGGGCGGTACTATTCCGACGCGCCCGAGCATGCCGACCGGTTCATGCCGGTGGATTCGGTGGCCCTGCTGGAAGAGGCTGCGGGCTATCCGCACATCACTGCGGCGCTGTCGGAATTGCGGGGGATCACGCTGAGCTATGACGAGGACAAGCGCAACATCAAGCGCGGCGGGGTGAATTCGGATGTGGTGGCGCTGAGCCAGAGATTTGCGATGCTGATGGGCGAATACAACCAATCGATCGAGGACGGGGTGATCACGATCAACGAAGCGAAGCGGCTTTTGCGCGAAACGCTGGAACTTCAACGGGTGCTGCTGGACATGAAGCTGCATCTCGAAAAGGAATCGGCGCACTAAGCGAGACGCTGCGGACCGGTCTGTCCCGCCGGGCTCCGGCGCCAAATTTCTTCGAAGAAATTTGGCAAGAGTTTTCGAAAACATCTGCTCCAGTGACGCGCGATCGGACCTTAAAGCACCGTCCGCTCGACGAACCAGTAGGCGCCGACCGCGGCGATGGCCAGCGAGGCGGGTGTGGTGATGCGGCTGCGGTACCAGGGTTTCCGGCCGAACCAATAGCCCACAGCCAGGAACGCCACGAGGATCACGAACAACTGGCCAAGCTCGACCCCGATGTTGAAGCCGATGAGGCCGGCGACGAAGCGCGCGGGGCTGAGGCCGATATCGCCGAGAACCGACGCGAAGCCAAGACCGTGCAGCAGGCCGAAGCCGAACACGATGGCGGTGCGCCAGGCGGTGATCGTTTTCGAAAACACGTTCTCGACCGCGACATAGACGATGGATGCGGCGATCAGCGGTTCGACGATATCGGGCGAGACGCTGACATAGCCAAGGATCGCCAGCGCCAGCGTCACGGTGTGCGCCAGGGTGAAGGCGGTCACCTGATAGAGCAGCGGACGCATATGCAGCGAGAAGAAGAACAGGCCCAGGACGAACAGGATGTGGTCGAGCCCCTTGGGCACGATATGTTCGAAACCGATGACGATGTAGCGGCCGAACGCGGTCAGCGCGCTTTCCTGCGCGACGGCGTCGCGGGGCATTTCGGCGGAAAGCTGACCGTCGGTCAGATAGCCGCTGTAAGCGTCGTCGCCCTCGCCCTGCCGGACGACAAGCGGGCCGTAGGCGGCCGCCCAGCCGAAGATGACCGGCGTGCCATCGGGCGGCAGCACGGCAGTCAGTTGCAGCAGGCTGTCGCGGGCCAGGTCCACATTGCCGGCCTCTGGGATCTGAAGCCCCGCAATGCTTGGCGTCAGGGCCGTCTCACCGGCGCGCAGGACAAAACCTTCGGCAATATCGCCCCAACCTGCCCGGAACGCGGCCTCCAGATCAGCGGGCGGCAGGGCGCGCAAGGTGTCGTACTGTTCCGCCTCGGGCGCATTGTCGGTGTCGTCGAGCCCTTGCAGATCGATGCCCGCCACCAGGGATTCGAGCGCAAGGACGATGTCGACCTGCACCGACTCGGGCCCGATGGTCACGTCGGCAATGGCTGGTCGGATTTCATGCGCCGTGGACGCGAACCCGGTGGCCAGCGCGATCACAAGGCCGAGCGTCAGGCCCGTCAGCCTTGACACCGCGCCACGGAATGACAGCTTGCGTTTCGTCGCAATTGACCGGATCCCTGCCATGCGTTTCCTTTCTGCCTGTCTGATCGCCGCCCTGGCCGTTTCCGGCCCGCCCGCGCTGGCGCACGAGTTCTGGATTTCACCGCAGACATATAGCGTTGAGCCGGAAGCGCAAATCATTGCCCATATTCGAGTGGGACAAAAATTCGAAGGTTCGGCTTACTCTTTCATCCCGCAGAAGTTCGCGCGCTTCGATCTGGTAAGTGGCGAGTCCGTGATCCCCGTGGAAGGCCGTATCGGCGACCGTCCGGCTCTGGCGATGGCCGCCCCGGGTGACGGCCTGGTCACCGTCGTGCATCAGACGACGGACATCTTTCTAAGCTACCGGGACGCCGAGAAATTCGTGAATTTCTGCAACGAGAAGGATTTCACCTGGGTGTTGGACGAGCACAAAGCGCGCGGCCTGCCGGAGACCGGGTTCCGCGAACGCTACAGCCGGTACGCAAAAAGCCTGGTCGCCGTAGGCACCGGCGCGGGCGCGGACCGGGAGGTCGGCATGGAAACCGAGATCGTGGCGCTGGCCAATCCCTATACGGACGATCTGGATGGCGGATTGCCGGTTCGGGTGCTCTATCGGGGGCAGCCACGGGCCGACGTGCAGGTCGAGATCTTTGCCAAGGCGCCCGACGGGACGGTCGAGGCAACCAAGACCCGGACGGACGATGCGGGGCTGGCGGCGATTCCGGCCGATCCCGGCATCGAATACCTTGTGGACGCCGTCGTCATGCGCGCGCTAGAGCCCGTGGCGGAAAACGACCCCGTCTGGGAATCGCTTTGGGCGTCGCTGACGTATCAGGTGCCCGCGGCGCGATAACCCACTGCAATTCAAGAGCATGGGCACATCTGGCGGGTTCATGTAGGATCCCGTGGATTTTCAAGCGATTCATTGGGGTGATTTGCCATGAAACTGACGGAAGCGGCCGATCTGATTCAAATGGCCTATGACGGCAAGCTCGGCGGTCGGGTCCGCAGCGAGATCGACATGCGCGGCGCGCAGGCGTCGATGCTGACCGACGGCACGCTGGTCGTCCCCGGCACCAACGAGGCCAAGGACTGGGCCCGGTTCAATTTCGACGTCGCCTCGGGCGACAGCCGGCGCAAATGGCACGCCGGATTCCTGCGCCACGCCCAGACGATCTATCCCTTCGCCAAGGGTGCGGGCGCCAAACGGGTGCTGGGCCATTCGCTGGGCGCGGCCTCGGCCCAGATCGTCGCCGCGTCGCTGCAGATCCCGGCGATCTGCTTTGCCTCGCCACGGCCCCTGCGCGGCCGAACCCGGTTCCGGGGCGAGCACCGGATCCTGAACATCTGCCGATTCGACGATGCGGTCTGCTATCTGCCCATGGCCCTTCTGGGCTTTCGCCAGATCGGCAGGGTGCACTGGATCAGCCCGGGCGAGCCGCAATCGGAGGGCAGTCACAAGCTGAAGGACTATCTTCGCGCGATGGGCCAGGGATCGGCCCGGCCGGAACTGCCGGAAAGTTGGGCATAGCCAGGGGCTTTGTGTCCATGGCGGGGCGGCATTATGCTGCAGTGCAGCAAGAATCGCTTGCAATTCCGGCTGAAAGCGCGGCGGATCGTGTCGGAGGTGCGGCATGGCAGGCAAGGTCGTTACAGTTGCGCAGCAAAAGGGCGGTTCGGGCAAGACCACGCTGGCGGTGAATCTGGCCGTGTATTTCGCAGCGCGGGGGCAGTCGGTTGCGCTGCTGGACACCGACCCGCAGGGCAGTCTTGGCCGCTGGTTCATGGCGCGGCACGAGCGGCTGGGAGAGGCCGCGGGGCTGGAATTCGGCACTGCAAGCGCCTGGGGCGTGGCCTATGAATCCGACAAGTTGAAGGCCAAGCACGATCTGGTGATCGTCGACACGCCGCCCAAGATCGACGCCGACCTTCGCCCCGCCCTGCGCTCTGCCGATCTTGTTCTGATCCCAGTGGCGACCAGCCAGGTGGATCTGTGGGCGACGGAAAGCGTTCTGGAATTGGCCGCGCGCGAATCGACGCCCACGATGATCGTGTTGAACCGCGCGTCCCCAAGGGCACGGCTGACCGGCACGATCAGCGCCGAGATCGATTCGATGGAGACACCGCGCGCGGCGGCCTCGCTGGGCAATCGCGTGGGATTTGCCGAAGCGCTGGGTGTGGGGCTCTCGGCGGCGGAACTCGCCCGCTCCGGTCCTGCTGCCGAGGAAGTGGCGGCGCTGGCCGACGAGATTGCCGCGGCGCTGGCCGGTTAGGGACCGAAGCGGCGGCGCTCGACCAGCGGCGAGCCGACGCGGGCGCGGGTGACGAAATAGAGGTCGCCATATTGCAGCGGAGCGGGTTCCGGCGCGGCGATGGCATCCCAGATCGATTGCAGATTGCCCTTGTTGCCGACCCAGACGATGGTCTTGCCGGCACCGGCCGCCATCAGCCGCGCGGCGGGATTCTCCGCCGGAATGCGTTGGATATCGAGGCCGCGGGCCTGCGCCAGCGGCGCGGCGGTGTCGAGGTTTCTTTGGATGCCGGGGGCATAGATCGCGTCGATCGGGATCCCGTCGAGGGCCGTCACCAGCGCCTCGGCCCGGGCAATGCCCGTGGCGTTCAGATCGTCGCCGGTGCGGTCGGCATGGCGCAGAACGATCAGGGTGGTGGCGGGCGGGACGGCGACCTGGCCTGGCGATGCACAGGCGGCAAGAAAAAAGAGGCAAGCCAGAAATAGTCGGCGGTCGAGCATCGCGTGTCCCTCGGGTTTTCTTCCGACCCTAAAGAGGGTTTCAGCGGGGGTCCAGACGGACCGTGCCGGTAAGTCCCTGGTATCACGCAGAGTACACCGGCAGGCGCTAGGGCAGGCACGGCGTGGCGGGCCGGAGCGGCCCGCCGTCTTTGGGTACTGCCGTAATCAGGCGAGCTGGATGTTCGTCGCCGAGGAACGGCCGTCACGGCCGGCTTCGACGTCGAAGGTCACCTTTTGGTTGTCGGCGAGCCCGGTCAGACCGGCGCGCTCGACCGCCGAGATGTGGACGAACACGTCCTTGCCGCCGTCTGCGGGCTCGATGAAGCCGAAGCCTTTGGTGGCGTTGAACCATTTCACGGTGCCGTTGGCCATCGTGATGTCTCCTTGATCAATTGCTGCCCGCGGAATGCGGCAGCCCGGCTAGGTCGTCTGGATCGAAAGACTGACAGCCGGTGAGGGAGACAGTGGTCGATAGAGAGTAACGTCGCGAGGGGCATATGGGGCACGCGCGGCGGGAAAGCAAGCGAAATCGGGGATGGGCACTGCCGCTGACTTCCCGGAAACGAACCCATCCCGCCGGGATGGATTTGCCGCGGATCGTGGATTGCTGTAGGGCAAGCACGTCCGAAAGCAACGCGCCGGCGCCTTGCGACTATGGGAGAACGACATGGCCACGCGCGAGCGTCCGCTTTATGCTGTGCTGATCGACGCAGACAACATTCCGGCGAAATTCGCCGGCGCGATCCTGAAGGAAATCACCGGATTTGGCGAACCCGCGTTGCGCAGGGTCTATGGCGACTGGTCCAGCGGTCAACTGCGCGGCTGGTCGGACACGGTGCGCGAGCATGGGCTGGTGGCGCATCAGGAAACGGCGAATACGAAGGGCAAGAACGCCAGCGACATCGGCCTGGTGATCGACGCGATGGATATCCTGCATACCGGGCGGTTCGACGGATTCGTGCTGGTCAGTTCCGACAGCGACTTCACCGCGCTCGCCAACCGTATCCGCGAGCAGGGGATGGACGTGATCGGCATCGGCGAGGGCAAGGCGCCCGAAAGCCTGCGCAACGTCTGCAACCGGTTCATCCTAATCGAGAACATCGTCGAGGAATCCGCACCCACAGACGGCGGGCGCGGGAAGCCTGTGGGCAAGCAGCCGCCGGCAAATGCGATTCCGCTGATCCTGCAGGCCATGGACCGGATCGCGCAGGATGACGAGTGGTATGCCCTGGGCCAGATCGGCCAGTATGTCACTGCCGAACATCCCGATTTCGACACGCGGACATACGGCAAGCGGAAGCTTTCGGATCTGGTGCAGGGGTTGAAGCGGTTCGAGACCCGGAAGGTGGGCAACCAGCTGCATGTCCGGCGGGTGGATTGAGGTTTCGGGGGCGAGTTGGGGCAGCAGCTTGCGGACGGGTGGCGGGGTGAACCCCGCCCTACGCGCCGTAGCGGGCGAGGAACGTCTCCACCGCGCCTCGGATCACCCGGTCGATCTCGGCATCGGTAAAGTCGGTCTTGACGCCCATCATCGTCTTGGTGTGCACGCCGGCCTTGCAAAGCTCGATGAACTGGTCGGCGGCGAGGTCGAGATCGTCGATCACCAGCTCTCCGGCGGCGATGCGTTCGACCAGATAGGCGGTCAGGGCGGTGCGGGCGATGGTGGGACCGGCATTGTAGAACTCGCGGCCGATCTCGGGGAACCGTTCGGATTCGGCGACGGCGATGCGAAAGGTCTGGCGTCCGAAATCGGACAGAAAAAAGCGGACCATCTGGCTGGCCGCCTCGAACAGCACCTCGTCTGCGGGGCCCGACATCTGCATGCGCGCGATCGCGGCGTCGGCCTGGCGCTGGCATTCCATCTTGGCGACTTCCATGAACAGAAGCCGCTTGTCCGGGACATAGGAATATAGCGTGGCTTTGGACACGCGGGCGGCGCGGGCGATGTCATCGACCGAGGCACCTTCGAACCCGTCGGCGAGAAACACCTCGCGGGCGCCTTCGAGCACCTGGTCGAACTTACGCCCCTTCTTGACGCGCGTGGATTGAAGGTTCATGCCGCCCTCATCAGCCCCAGACCCGAAATATAAACCAAGCGGTTCAGTTTCGGCAAGCACGCGGCGTTTCTAAGCTTGAAGCGAGCGGATCAGCCGTTAGTTTAGAATCGTTCCAAAGAAGGGGTGGGCGATGATTCCAGGGGTGTCCAGCAGGCGACGATTCAGCGACCTGAGCGAGCAGGAGATATTGGCGCTGGCAATTTCATCCGAAGAGGACGACGCGCGGATTTACCGGATGTATGCCGAGCGGCTGCGCGAGGAATTTCCCGGAAGCGCGGCCGTGTTCGACGGGATGGCGGTGGAAGAGGACGGGCATCGACACCGGCTGATCGAGTTGCACAAGAAGCGGTTCGGCGACGTGATCCCCCTGCTTCGGCGCGAGCATGTGTCGGGCTTTTACGCGCGGCGGCCGGTGTGGCTGATCGAGAACCTGGGGCTCGACCGGATGCGGGACGAAGCCGAGGCGATGGAGCGGGATGCCGAGGCATTCTACCGCAAGGCGGCGGCGCGGACGCAGGATGCGGATACGCGGAAGCTGTTGGGCGATCTTGCGGCAGCGGAGGCGGGACATACGGACAAGGCCGATCGGCTGGCCGAGGCGCATCTCGATGAGGATACCCGCGGACAAGAAGACCGGACGGCAAAGCGCCAGTTCCTGCTGACATGGGTACAGCCCGGGCTGGCAGGGTTGATGGATGGGTCGGTCTCGACCCTTGCGCCGATCTTTGCGACGGCGTTTGCCACTCAGGATACGCATACGACGTTTCTGGTGGGTCTGGCGGCCTCGGTCGGTGCCGGGATTTCGATGGGCTTTACCGAGGCGGCGTCGGATGACGGCGAGCTGTCGGGGCGCGGGTCGCCGGTGAAGCGGGGGTTCGCCAGCGGAATCATGACAACTCTGGGCGGTCTGGGGCATGCGCTGCCCTATCTGATCCCGGATTTCTGGACGGCAACCGTCATCGCGATCATCGTGGTCTTTATCGAGTTGTGGGCGATCGTTTGGATCCAGAACAAGTTCATGGAGACGCCGTTTTTTCGAGCGACTTTTCAGGTTGTCCTGGGCGGTGCGCTTGTCTTTGCCGCGGGAGCCTTGATCGGGGGTGGATAATGGCGGGAAGTTTTGTGGCAATGATACCGCATAAATTGCATTCTTGGGTTTCACTCAAAAATGCCCCCGGTTTTTGCAACAAAGCCTTAAAAATACCTTCTTTGCTTCCCATGGGTTAACGGTGACCTTTTCAAACATCGGGTGAACCCATGAAATTGACCACTTTGACCAGAGCGTTCCTGCGGGACGAGGAGGGCGCGATCTCGGTAGACTGGGTCGTGATTACGGCGGCGACTGTCGGGATTGCGCTGGCGGTGATGATTACGCTCGGCGGTGCGACGGACGACTACAGCGACACGGTTGCATCGACGATGTCGGACAAGGGCGTTTCGTCCTACTAGAAGACTTGCCGATGGCCGCCGCGAGGCCTGAGGCAAACGAGCGCAAGGCGAACAGTCACCTTTACGGGCTGGGCCAGGTTCCAGTCCTTTTTTCTTTACGGGCAGCGGTTTACGGCCTGAACCAGTGCCGGTCGGGTGCGCCATTGCAATCGGAAAATGCCAGTCCGAGCCATTCCTCAGCCGGCGCGGTAATGGTAAGGCCCCGGCCATGGTCGAGATCTTCCTGAAAACGCTGCCGTTCTTTCTGTTGATCGGGCTCGGCTATGCGGCGGCGGCGAGCCGTTTTTTCTCGGAGGCGGCGACGGCGGCGCTGACAAAGTTCGTGTTCTATTTCGCCTTGTCCGCGATGCTTTTCCGGTTCTCGGCGAACCTGAGCTTCGGCGAGGTGTTCGACCTGGGGTTCCTGGGGGTCTATTTCTGGGCGACGGCCTTTGTCTATCTAATCGCCAATGCGGTTGCGCTTTGGCGCGGCATCGCAATTGCCGAGGGTGCGGTCGAGGCGCAATGCGCGGTGATCGGCAATATCGGGTTTCTGGGCATCCCGATGCTGGCGCTCATCATGGGCGAGGCGGCGGTGGGCTATATCATGATGATGCTTGCGGTTGACCTGCTGGTCTTTGGCACGCTGATCGTGGTCTTGATCACCGGCAGCCGGGGCGATGGGTCGGCGCTGTCCGTCCTGCGGACCGTGGCGCGCGGGATTGCGACGAATCCCATGCTGGTGTCGATCTTCCTGGGGTTTTCGGTCTCGGCCCTTGAGGTGCCGATACCAGGCCCGGTCAACGAGTTTGTTGCGATCCTGGGCGCCGCCGCGACCCCCGGCGCGCTGTTCGCGATCGGTGCGTCGCTGGCCAGCAAGTCGGCAGAGCGGGTGAGCGTGGCGGCTTGGCTTTCATTTGCCAAGCTCGTTCTGCATCCCGCAGCTATCGCCTTGGCCGCCCTGGTGATCTGGCCCGTCGAGCCCTACGCCGCGGCGGTGATGATCGCCAGCGCGGCCCTGCCGACGGCGGGCAACATTTATATGGTGGCCCAGCACTATGGCGTGGCGCCGCAGCGGGTGTCGGCGACGATCCTGTTGTCGACGGCGGCATCGATCGTAACGGTGTCGCTGGTGCTGGCCTGGCTTGCCGAGCGGGTTGCGTTCCAGTAGCCGTTGGCAGGATTGTTCAGGAGGTGCCGATGGAAACCGTATCGGAAAATGCCTGTTTCGGTGGCGTGCAGGGGGTTTATGCGCATGCCGCGGGCACGACCAACTGCAAGATGACCTTTGGCCTTTACCTGCCGCCGCAGGCCGAGACGGCCGAGGTACCGGTTCTGTGGTACTTGTCCGGCCTGACCTGCACGCACGAGAACGCGATGACCAAGGCGGGCGCACAGGCCTGGGCCGCCGAGGCGGGGATTGCGCTGGTGTTTCCCGACACCTCGCCGCGCGGCGAGGGTGTGGCGGATGACGAGGCCTATGACCTCGGCCAGGGGGCGGGGTTTTATGTCAACGCCATCGAAACGCCCTGGGCCGCGCATTACCGGATGTGGGACTATGTCACCGATGAATTGCCGGCCCTGCTGTTTCGCGAATTCCCGCTCGATCCGGACCGGCAGGCGATCACCGGGCATTCGATGGGCGGCCACGGCGCGCTGACCATGGCGATGCGGGTGCCGGGGCGGTTTCGCAGCGTCAGTGCCTTTTCGCCGATCTGCAATCCGATCAAAAGCGACTGGGGCAAAAAGCAGTTGACCGCGTATCTGGGCGCCGACAGCGGCCAGTGGGCGGCACATGATGCGAGCCTCTTGATGGCCGAGACGGGATTCGACGGGCCGATGCTGGTCGACACCGGGACCGAGGATCAGTTCATGGAGTATCTGCGCCCAGAAACGCTGGCCCAGGCGATCGCGGCGCGGCGGCAGCAGGCCGTGTTCCGGATGCAGCCGGGCTATGACCACAGCTATTTCTTCGTTTCAACCTTCATGGCCGATCACGTGGCGTTTCACGCCGAGGCGCTTGGCGCCTGAGCGCCAATGGGCATTCTGAAGGACATCCACACCGCCTGGGCGCGGTTCCGGGACGCGCGCGAACGCAACCCGCAGCATACGATGTTTACCCACCGCCTGCCGCGCTTTCCCCTCCCTGAGCGGCGGCCGTTGCCGGATGCTCTGCCCGACGTCGCGATCCTGACGCCGTGCCGGGACGCAGCCCGCGATCTGTCGACCTATTTCGGGCTGGTCGATGCGCTGGACTATCCAAAGCATCGGCTGCATCTGCGGCTTCTGGAGGGGGACTCTGTCGACGACACGTTCGACCGTGCCAAAAGGATGCTGGCGGCCCGGGACGGGACCTATGGCAGCACGGGGCTGCTGAAGCTGGATCTGAACATGGACCTGCGGCGGGACGGGCGCACGGCAAAGAACCTCCAGCGGCGGCGGCGGTCGGGGATCGCGGCGTGCCGGAACCGCCTGCTGCACGCTGGGATGGAAACACCGGCGCGGTTCTTTCTGTTCCTCGACGTCGATATGGCGCGGATCCCGCCGAATGCGCTGCGGCGTGCCCTGGAATGGGATGCGCCGATCCTGGCGGCGAATTGCCTGACCCATGACGGTGGGAAGATTTTCGACCGCAATCTGTTCTTCTACACGCGCCCGGTGTCGGACCGGTCTGCCAAGCGGTTCGTCCGGGATGGCATCTATCAGCCGCCGACCGGGTTCTTTCGCCACTATCCGCCACCCGACAGCCCGCATGAGATCGAGCCGCTGCATTCGGTCGGCGGCACGTTCCTGCTGATCCGGCGGGATGTGATCGAAGCGGGGACGGATTTTCCCGAGGAGCCGTATCAGTTGCATATCGAAACCGAAGGCTTTGCGCTGAAGGCGGCCGACCGGGGGTTCGGGGCGTTCATGCTGCCGGGGCTGATTGTGCGGCACGGACCGAACTGATGATCTATGTCGATGCCGATGCTTGCCCCGTGAAGGCCGAGATCGAGCGTGTGGCGTCGCGCCATGCCGTACAAGTCGCGATGGTGTCGAACGGCGGTCTGCGGCCGTCTTCCAATCCACTGATCGAGATGGTCTATGTCGCCGAAGGCCCGGATGCGGCGGATATCTGGATCGCGGACCATTGCGGGGCCGGCGACGTGGTGGTGACCGGGGACATTCCGCTGGCGGCGCGCTGCGTGGAGGCGGGCGCGTTGGTGGTGAAGCCAAATGGCGAGGCGCTGACCGGGGCTAATATCGGCAACGCTCTGGCAATGCGCGACCTGATGACGGATTTGCGGGCCGCCGATCCGTTCCGGCAGGGTGGAGGGCGCGCGTTTTCCCGCGCGGACCGGTCGCGTTTTCTGTCGGCGCTGGAACGTCTTGTGCGGAAAGCGGCGTCGCAAAGGGGGTAGACGGCGGTGCCTGTGTGGCGTGATCTGCGCCCATGTCGAGCCTTGAGACGCCTGCCGGAGCGGCCACACGCCGCGCGAACCTGTTGGGTGCGCTATGCGCCCTGGGCGCGACGTTGTGTTTTTCGGTCAACGACGTGGCGATCAAGTTTCTCAGCGGTGACTATGCCTTGCACCAGATCGTGCTGACGCGTGCGGCCATCGGAATATGGTTCACGCTCTTGGTGATCATTCCGCTCAGCGGCGGATGGCGGCTGTTGCGTACCAAACGGCTGGGTATGCACATGTTGCGCGGCTGTTTTATCGTGGTGGCCAATATGAGCTTTTTCCTTGGTCTTGCGGTGATGCCGCTGGCGGATGCAGTGGCGGTGTTCTTCGTGGCGCCTTTGGTCATCACCGTTTTTTCGGTGATCTTTCTGAAAGAGACCGTCGGTCCGCGGCGCTGGCTGGCGGTTGCCGTGGGTATGGCCGGTGTGGTGGTGATGCTGCGGCCTGGGGCGGGCAGCTTTCAGTGGGCGGCGCTGCTGCCGCTGGGGGCGGCGGTGTCCTATGCGGGCTTGCATATGATGACCCGCCGGATCGGCACCACGGAAAGCGCGGCAACGATGTCGGTCTACATCCAGATCATGTTCATAATGGTCAGCGGCGGGATCGGGCTGGCGGTGGGCGACGGGCGGTTTGATACCGGCGCGGGGGTGCTGTCGTTCCTGCTGCGCGCCTGGGTCTGGCCGGAACCGCAGGATTGGTGGCTTTTGGCGCTGATCGGGCTGATGACCGCGACCGGCGGGTACCTGATCAGCCAGGCTTACCGGATCAGCGAGGCCGCTTTCGCCGCGCCGTTTGAATATGCCGCTATGCCCCTGGCGGTTCTGTGGGGGGTGATGATCTTTGGCGAGTGGCCGGATGCGGTGGCGTGGACCGGAATCTTGCTGATCGTCGGTGCAGGGCTGTTCCTTTTATGGCGCGAGGCGGTTCAGGGCCGCGAGGCTGGCGCACGGTATCGGCGCTGATCCGTTTGCAAAGTCCGCCTGGCCGGGTAGAAGCCACGAAAGACAGATCTGAAAGAGACCGGGCATGGGCGCGATTGATGCGGTGGTTTTCGATATCGGCAACGTGCTGGTGGAATGGCATCCGTTCCGGCCGTTCGACCGAATTCTGGGTGAGGCGCAGAGAAAGGCCCTGTTTGCCGAGGTCGATTTCATGGGGGCCAACGAGCGCTGCGATCTGGGTGCGGATATCGTTGACGAGATCGAGGCTTTGGCCCGTGCCCATCCGGACAAGCGGGATCAGGTGATGATCTGGCTGGATCGCTACATGGAGATGCTGGCGCCGGAACTGCCGCACTCGGCCAGGATGCTGCGCGCTTTGCGGGCGCGGGGGCAGGCGGTTTTTGCGCTCTCGAACTTCGGTCACCGGACCTTTGTCATGTCGGAAGAGGTCTATCCGATCCTGACCGAGTTCGACCGCCGCTTCATTTCCGGGCAGCTTGGGCTGATGAAACCCGATCCGGCGATTTACGCCCGGGTGGAGACCGAGACCGGGATCGCGCCTGAACGCCTGTTCTTCATCGACGACCGGCAGGACAATATCGACGCTGCCGCTGCGCGGGGCTGGCAGGTGCATCTGTTTACCGGCGAGGCCGGTCTGGCGGAGCGGCTGGTCGAAGAGGGGCTGCTGACCGAGGACGAGGCCGTCGCATGAGCGTACCGGTGATCCCCTTTGCCGAGGGCGAGGCACGGCTGGACTGGATCGCGTTGACCAGGGCATTGGAGGCGGGCCACCGGCTGCCGCGCGCCGAGGTCGGCGACACG
The DNA here is from genome assembly GCA_030065095.1 of Rhodobacter sp. Classification (GTDB taxonomy): domain Bacteria; phylum Pseudomonadota; class Alphaproteobacteria; order Rhodobacterales; family Rhodobacteraceae; genus JASJCA01. Next base: position 87,821 of record JASJDP010000007.1, on the reverse strand, counting down.
TTCCTGCACCGGGACCGGGATACTGTGCTGAGCCGGGCGGCGTGGATCGACGGTATGGGCATCGCGGTGAAGACGGCGACGGTCTTTCCCGGCAACCCCGCCGCCGGCCAGCCTGCGATCAACGGCGGTGTGGCGCTTTATTCCGATGCGAACGGCACGCTGGAGGCGCTGATCGACTTCCACCTGGTAACCAAGTGGAAGACGGCCGGCGACAGCCTGCTGGCCGCCCGGCGGCTGGCGCGGCCGGACAGCCGGCGCATTCTGATCGTCGGCGCAGGCACGGTTGGACAGGCGCTGCGCGAGGCCTACGGCGCGGGGTTCCCCGGCGCCGAGTTTTTCGTCTGGAACCGCTCTCCCGACGGCGCGGCGCGTCTGGCGGATGCCCATCCCGGCACGGTGGCGGCCGACGATCTGGAGGCGGCCGTGGGCGGCGCCGATATCATCGCCTGCGCGACGATGTCGACAGAGCCGGTGATCCGCGGTGAATGGCTGCAGCCGGGGCAGCATCTGGACCTGATAGGCGCCTATCGCGCGGATATGCGCGAGGTGGACGACACGGCCTTGCAGCGCGCGCGCATCTTCGTCGACAGCCGCGAAACGGTGCTGGGGCATATCGGCGAGTTGAAGACGCCGTTGGAGACCGGGGCGATCGAGGAAGGCGACGTTCTGGCGGACTACTACGATCTTCAGACAGGCGGCTTTGTCCGGACCGGCGCCGACGAAATCACGCTGTTCAAGAACGGCGGCGGCGCGCATCTGGATCTGATGACGAGCCGGTACATCCTGCGGCGCTGGCAGGAGCCCTGAACCGGCGGCGCGACACGTAGCTGAGAGATTACGCGGCCTGGGCAACGGGCATGCGTTCTTCGAGCGGCTGTTCCCGGACCGGTAGGTGCACCAGGATACTGATGGCGCCAAACGCGACGCCGACCCACCAGACAACGTTGTAATCGCCGTAGATGTCGTACAACCGCCCGCCGAGCCAGACGCCGAGTGCCGAACCAAGCTGGTGGCTGAAGAACACGACGCCGTAAAGCGTGCCCATATAGCGCAGGCCGTAGATATGGGCGACGAGGCCCGAGGTCAGCGGTACCGTGGCCAGCCACGTCGCGCCGAGGATAACCGAAAATATCAGAACGCTGGCCGGTGTGATCGGAAACATGATGAACACCGCCGCGGCGATGGTGCGGATGGCGTAGATCATCGCGAGCAGGTTCTTCTTCGGCATGCGTTTGCCGAGCCAGCCGGCGGTCAGCGTCCCGAAGATGTTGATCAGGCCGATGACGGCCATCGCCAGGGCGCCCAGGGCCGAAGTGGTTGAAACGCCCATCGAGGCCAGTGCCCCCGTCGCGTTGATGGCGCTGCACATCTCGGTGATGAAGGCGGGGAAATGTGCGGTGACGAAGCCGAGCTGATAGCCGCAGGAAAAGAACCCAAAGAAGATCAACGTATAAGAGGGGTCGCGAAAGGCTTTAACCAGGGTTTCGCCCATGGATTGCTCCAGCTCGGCCTTCGGGGCCGGGGCGGGCGAGCGGATCATCGGCAGGCATAGCAGGGTGGACAGGATCAATGCGGTGAAAACCAGGAACACGGATTGCCAGGTCATCATGGTCATAAGCCACTCGGCCAGCAGCGGGCCAACGATCTGGCCCCCCGACGCGGCCGCCGTGACGATGGCAAGCGACATCGAGCGGTTTTCGTCGCTGGACGCCCGGCCAACCACCGCAAGCACCACGCCGAACCCGGTGCCGGCGATGCCGAAGCCGACCAGCACCTCGAGCGCCCAGTGCTGTTCCGGCGTGAAGGCAATGCTCGACAAACTCAAACCCGTGGCAAAAACCAAAGCGCCGAGCACCAGCGCACGGCGGTCGCCGAACTTTTCGGCGATGGCGCCAAAAATCGGCTGTCCGATGCCCCAGGCCAGGTTCTGAATGGCGATGGCCATCGAAAATTCGCTGCGCAGCCAGCCGAAATCATTGGCGACCGGGATCTGGAACATGCCGAAACTCGCCCGGATCCCAAAGCTGATCAGGATAATAATACAGCCGCCGATCAAAACAGACGTGATAAGAGGCGCAGGGGCCGCTCGCATGCTCATCTCCTGAAACGTGTCAAGGCCTGGGAAAATGCAGGGAAACGGTCGGAGAATTCGGTACCCAAGTCAAATCGTATATTTTGCGATGTCGCATCAGCTTTTCTGATTGGAGCGGATCAGCTTTTCATATTTGCCGGTCCGGTTTAAGGCGGGCGCATGGGCGAGCGGATACAGGACATTTATGACCGGCTGGCGGCCGAAGGGGAAATCAATGCCGATCCGGCGCAGCATGCGGTCCTGCCGGTCCTGGAGGCGATCCGGGCCTATTTCGAAACCGAGCCGCCGAAGAAAGGATTTCTGGGCGGGCTGTTCGGCAAGCCCGCGGATGTTCCGAAGGGGGTTTATCTTTGGGGCGGCGTCGGGCGCGGGAAATCGTTTCTGATGGACCTCTTTGCCGAGGCCGCCCCGACCGCGGCGAAGCGGCGGGTGCATTTCCATGCCTTCATGCAGGAAATCCACGCCGGTATGCATGCCGCGCGCCAGCGGGGGGTGGACGATGCGCTGAAACCGGTGGCCGAGGCGGTGGCGGCCGAGGTGCGGCTTTTGTGCTTCGACGAGATGCAGATCACCGACATCACCGATGCGATGATCGTCGGCCGGCTGTTTCAGGCCTTGTTTTCGGCCGGCGTGATCGTGGTGACGACATCGAACCGCGTGCCGGATGACCTGTACAAGGACGGGCTGAACCGGACCCTGTTCTTGCCGTTCATCGACCTGATCAAGGACCGGATGGTCGTGCATCATCTGGAGTCGCCCACAGATTACCGCCAGCACAGGCTGGCGGATTGCGAGGTGTATTTCGCGCCCGTGACGCCCGAGGCGCGGGCGGTGATCGATGCGCTGTGGGTCGACCTGACCGGCGGCAGCTGGGAGCCGCTGCATCTGACCGTGAAGGGGCGCGAGGTGATCCTGCCGGGGTTCCGGAACGGGGTGGCACGGGTGCCGTTCTGGGAGCTGTGCGGCCGGCCGCTGGGCCCGGCGGATTATCTGGCGGTGGCCGGGGCGGTACGGGTGTTGATTCTAGAGGACATCCCGCGGCTGAGCCGGTCGAATTTCAACGAAGCGAAGCGGTTCGTGACGCTGGTCGATGCACTTTACGAGGCCAGGGTGCGGTTGATTGCCAGTGCGGCAGATATTCCCGAGCGGCTGTACATCGAGGGGGAAGGGACGTTCGAATTCGAGCGGACGGCGAGCCGGCTCAGGGAGATGCAAAGCGCCGGTTGGGGCCGCTAGCAGGTGCGCGCGTTCGTGGCGTTGGCCCTGCCCGATCCGGCTCTGGACGCGCTGGAGGCATTACAGGACGAACTTCCGGTGGGACGGGCGATGGCGCGGGGAACGCTGCATCTGACGCTGGCCTTCCTGGGCGATCAGCATACGGCGGCCCTGGAATCGATTGATGACGAATTGCGTCAGTTGAAGGGCGCTGCGTTCGACCTGAACCTGAACGGTGTGGGAGTGTTCGGGGGACGGCAGCCGCGGGCCTTGTGGGTGGGGGCCGACGCGGGGCCGGAACTGACGGGGCTGCGTGAACAGACCCGCCGGGCGGCGCGGCGCGCGGGCATCGAGTTGGCCCGCGAGCGGTTTCGGCCGCATGTGACGATTGCCCGGTTCGGGCAGCGGCTGCACGGCGACGAGGTGGCAAGGATCGGAGCGTTTCTGGAGCGGAACGGCGGGTTTCGCGTGAACCCGTTCGAGGTCGACAGGGTGACGCTCTATCAGTCGACACTGCATCGGGACGGGGCGGTACACGAAGTGCTGGCAGAGTATGGGTTGCAAGGATTTTACCTGCCGGACGAGTGAGTTCGCGCGGCTTCCCGAAAACCGGCGCCCCGTGGGGACGCCGTGACAACATCCGGAATATTCGGAAGTTCAGCGCCGGCGATCCCTTTCACATGAACCGCGTCGCGGAGGTTTCTCCGGGACCGCACGGATTTGCAGCGGGGTAAGCTTTGGCGGGTGGAATGGTGGGTTTTGGCCTGACGGTATAGTCCCAATCCCGATCGAGGCGGTTCGACGCCAAACCATTATTCCCTAGCGCGAAAGAAACTCTCGCATCCGTTCGACCGCACAGCGGATGTTGTCCTGGCTGTTGGCGTAGCTGAGGCGGATATAACCCTCGCCCAGCACACCGAAGTCGGGACCGCCGATGGTGGCGACGCCGGTTTCCTCGAGAAGCGCGGAGGCGAGTGCCTTGGCCTTCCATCCCGTTTGCGTGATGTTGGGAAAGGCATAGAACGCGCCTTTGGGCGGAATGCAACTGATGCCCGGGAGGGTGTTGAGAAGCTCGACGGTCAGCTTCCGGCGAGTGTCGAACTCGGCGACCATCGCGGCGACGGCGTCCTGCGGGCCGGTCAGCGCCTCGAGCGCGGCCCATTGTGCAGGCGCGTTGACGCAGGACCAGGCATTGACGGCAAGCTTACGCGCCTTGTCGTAGATCGCCCCGGGCCAGACCGAATAGCCCAGTCGCCAGCCGGTCATGGCATAGGTCTTGGACCAGCCGTTCAGCAGGATCAGACGGTCGCGGATCTCGGGGTAGGTCAGCAGCGAGACATGTTCCTCGCCGTCATAAAGCATCTGGTCATAGATTTCGTCGGACAGAAGGGCGATGTCGGGTCGGTCGGCGAGGCCGGCCACGAGCTTGTCGATCTCGGTGCGCGGGGTAACGCCGCCGCAGGGGTTGGCGGGCGAGTTGAGGATGATCAGCCGGGTGGCGGGCGTGATCAGCGACAGGGTTTCGTCGGCCGAGAAGGCAAAGGCGTTTTCTTCGCGGATCGGAACGGGCACGGGACGGGCTCCGGTGAATTCGATCATCGAGCGGTAGATCGGAAAACCTGGATCGGGATAGAGGATATCGGCACCGGGTTCACCGAACATCAGGATGGCGGTGAACATGGTGACCTTGCCGCCGGGGACGATCAGAACGTGATCGGGGTCGGTCTCGACGGCGAAACGGCGGTGAAGGTCCGCGGCGACGGCCTCGCGCAGGACGGGCAGTCCGGTGGCGGGGGTATAGCCGTGCTGGCCGTCACGGAGCGCCTTGACCGCGGCTTCGACGATGTTGTCCGGGGTTGGGAAATCGGGCTGGCCGATGCCGAGATTGATGACGTCCATACCCTCGGCGGCAAGGGCGCCGGCCCGCGCGAGAACGGCAAAGGCGTTTTCCTCGCCTATTCTGTCAAAGCTATCGACGGTGCGAAGCACAGCTTTCCCCTTTTCTGCAGATCTTCCGGGTTGTCGCGAATACCGGACGGGAACTCAAGGGCCTGAGAACGCGGTGCATGGGTCTTGACGAGGCGACGGCCGCGCCCTCGACATAGTCGAGGGACCGGTGAACGGGATTTTTTCGCGCCGGGTCTTTTCCAGCCGGGAAAGGCGCCTAAGTTAGAGGTTCTAACATTAAGGGAGCCACTGCCATGACCGACCCGCAAACCGTCTTTGTTACCGGAGCGTCGGGGTTTATCGCCAAGCATATCGTCGTGAAACTGTTGAACGCAGGGTACGAGGTGGTGGGTTCGGTCCGGTCGCTGAGCCGCGCCGCCGAGGTGCGAGACGCCGTCGTGCCGCACCTGACCGACGCCACGGGGATCGAGGACCGGCTACGGTTCGCGGCGCTGGACCTTGGATCGGACGACGGCTGGTCCGAGGCCATGAGCGGGGCGGACATCCTGATGCACACGGCATCGCCGTTTCCCCTGGAACAGCCGGACAACGAAGACGAGGTGATCCGCCCCGCCGTGGACGGGGCGCTCAGGGCCTTGCGGGCGGCGAGAACCGCGGGAATCCGGCGGGTGGTGATGACCTCGTCGTCGGTGGCGGTGATGCATACCGAGTTGCCGGAGGGCAAAGCGGCGTTCGACGAGGACGACTGGACCGACCTCGCCCATCCAGCGGCGACGCCCTATGCGAAATCGAAAACGCTGGCCGAGAAGGCGGCGTGGGACTTTGTCGCGCAGGAGGCGCCGGAGATCGAGCTGACGGTGATAAATCCGACCTTCGTTCTGGGCGCGCCGCTGGACGGGAATTATGGGACGTCGGTCAAGGTAATCGAACGGCTGTTGCGCGCCAAGGACCCGATGCTGCCGCAATTCGGCTTTCCCAGCGTGGATGTGCGTGACGTGGCAGAAATGCATTTGCGGGCGCTGACGCATGCGGGCACGGCAGGCAAGCGGTTCATCGCGGTGGACCGGTTCATCTGGTTCCACGAGATGGCCGAAATCCTGAAGGCGGCGCATCCCGACCGCAAGGTGGTCACGCGCCGCGCGCCGAATTTCGTGGTGCGTTTCCTGGCGCTGTTCGACAAGGCGATCCGCACGATCCTGCCGGTGCTGGGGCACCGCGACGAGGTGTCGAACGCGCGGGCACGGGAGGCATTGGGGATGACGTTCACCGACATCGCCGACAGCGTGCGCGCAACGGGCGCCTTTCTGGTGGATAATCGGATCGTCTGATCTGCGGCGGCCTTCGACCGTGGTCCGGCGCGGTGGACAGCGTGGAAACGGCAAGACCACGCAGGAGTGTTTCCGGCCAGTATCATCCTGCTCTACATCGCAGCATACCGGTCCAGAACCGCATTCAGAATCCGCCGTCTCGCGTCCGGATCGGCAAATCGCCGGCACACCTGCTGCGAGGCCCGGACCATCTCTCGGCACAGCGCCGGATTGGCCCGCGCCCATTCGAGCTTTTCGTCCAGATCGGACGCTCCGCGCGCCAAAGGCACATAATGCTCCCAGGGCTTGAACGCGTCCGTATAGAACAGCGCCCAGCCGTCCTCCTCCTTCAGCACCACCGAGTTCGAATTGGCCGCGAGGAAGAAGTTCGATCCGGTGTCATAGCCCGACAGGCACGGGATATAACGATACCGGAAGAACCACTCCGGCGGCCGCCTTTCGCCGCAGAGACCGGCCAGAAAGCGGTGCCCGGCAAGCTTTGCATGCTCGCCCATCAGCGTCAGCTGCATATCGAAATCCGGACGATCCGCAAAACGCTTCAACACCCGGTACCGTACCAGCCCCTGCAGCTCGGCCTCGATCTCGGCTTCGCGGTCCCGGGGCGGCGAGGTAGCAAGCTCGCCCAGGATCTGCGCCGCCGAGCGGCCGGCCCTCGCGCCGCAGCCGTCGTGAAACCCGGCGCGGCCTGCAAGTTTGCCACGCCATCCCACCGCATCCGCCTTCTGCTCGAAACTCAGCCGGTCGACCGGCTGCGGCAGCGCGAAGAGCGGATTACCGATGGAATGATAAACCGGCAGCGGCCACAGCACGACATTCCGTGCCTCGGGTCTGCGGTTATAGGCCAGAAGCGGCACCGGCGGATTCGGAGTGCCGGACGTGCCGTATTTCCGTGCATCCTCCATGTCGACATGCACCGGCAGCCGGCGGCACAGTCCGAGGATTTCATTCAGGACGCCCTGCACCCGGTCCAACTTGAACCGGTCGCCGCGGGTCAGAAACATCTCCCGTCCGCCAACGGTTGCGTTGACCATCGGCAGCGGTCTGCCCTTGGCATCGCTCACCCGGTCACGCCCGTTCCAATGGGCATAAACCAAGCTCGATACAGCTGGTGCGTCCTGCCCGGCGGCGGATGTGCCCCGCCCCACGCAATGCGCCGTGACCGCCGCCTCGAACGCCGAATCCCGCCTTGTGGAATTCCGTCGCGCCGGGCGTCGCCTGCGCAGTTCTTCCAACGCGGACCGGTTCCGGGCGGCCTTTTCGGCGTTCTCCGCGCCGCGATCGGGTGGCGTCCGCGGCAGAGCGTACCACGGTTGCAGGGCCCGACGCAGCCGGTCCAGGTCGTCGCGATCTAAATCGAAAGAGAAAAACCGGTCGTACCCCGCGAAATAGGCCGTCACCTCACCAAGATGCCGGTGCCAGTCGTCCAGCCAGATATCCGGCAAGTCCCGCGGATGGACACCCTGATGGTCGGCCTGTGCCGCAGCATAGCCGCCGTCCAAATGCGCCGCCCGGCTCGCCAGCCAAAGTGCCGGGTCCCGGGTATTGAGGATGAAGACCGCCTCTGGGAAGCATAGGTGAAGGTAACGGAATTCCCTGAACGCTTCGAACTTCGGTTTTCCAAAGCGGCCGGCGGTTTCCAGATCGGCGAACGCCGTCATCCGTTTCCACGGCCGCAACGGTGTTGATCCGCTGTGTTTGGCGTAAAGGATGTTTTCGGCGATTCTGCTGCCAAGCCCGCCGATCGCGGCATGGCCGTTGCGCCGAAACAGCCGGATCAGATGGTCCCCGCCGCACAAAGAAAAGCCGACCGCGAACACGATTGGCCCTTGGCGCCGATTTGCAGTTGTTTCCGCCATTGCAGCCCTGTCAGAGACATCCTGTCGCCCGGACCGTAATCATTGGATCATTTGCCTGCGAACGCAATCACTGCCGCCGGGGATGCGGCGACACCAGCGGCATCCGGTCAGCCGCCGGAACCGCCTGTCCACCGCGGTGCCAGCACCGACAGCGCGATCCCGCCCAGCACCAGAACAGAGGCTGCCACAAGTTGCCAGGTCACCGCCTCACCCAGAAAGACGACCCCGCCCGCCAGGGCGATCACCGGCACCGTCAACTGCCCGACCGCGGCCAGGCTGGCCTGCAGGCGCGGGAGAACGCTGTACCACAGCGCATACCCCATCGCCGAGGTCACGATGCCTGACATCAGCGCCAGCACGATGCCCCGCCCCGTCGCCGGCACCGCCTCGGGCGACACCGGCACGCTCAGGATCAGCAACAGGAACAGCGGCACCGACAGAATGAAATTCGCCGCCGTCGCCTGCAGCGGGTCGCCCGCGCGCGCGCCCACAAGCGAATAGATGCCCCAACCCAGCGCCGCCGCCAGCATCAGGCCGCAATGCAAGAGCGACGCCGCCGCGCCGCTGCCCGGCCAGACGAGCCAGGCCAGCCCGGCGAACGCAACGCCGGCGCCCACCCAGCGCAGAAAGGGCACCCGCTCGCCCGCCGCGACAGCGCCCGCGAACATCGTCACCTGCACGCCGCCGAAAAGGATCAGCGCCCCAACGCCGGCATCCAGCACCACATAGGCCAGCGAAAACCCCAGCATGTAGACCGAAAGCGACAGCACTCCGATGAGCCGCCAAGGTCCGGCCAGGGGCACCCGCCGGTCACGGATCAGCACCAACACGGCAAGCGCCAGGGCACCCGACCCCACCCGGTAGACCGCAAAGAGCAACGCGTCGATCTCACCCCCCGCCAGCGCCATCCGGTTCAGCACCGAATTGGCGGCGAAGGCCACCATCACCAACGCCGTTAGTAAAAACAGCCGCACGAAAGCTCCCCGTTGCATTGCGGCGCGTGCATTGCGCCGACACGCATCACAGTAGACCGCGCGTTCCCGCTGGCGTACCACTATTTCGTGACCGGCCGCGCCGGAAAGGGAACGGAGCCGCCGCCATCTCGACCACACCTGCCTCTCCGCTCCTGGCGCCCGGCGCCCCGAGCCGGACCAACAATACGCTGGGGCTCGCCTATATGGCGTTGGGCATGTTCCTGTTTTCCGCCGTCGATGCCCAGGGCAAGCTGCTGACCGCCACGCTGCACCCGATCCAGATCGTCTGGTGCCGCCAGCTTGGCCTTCTCTTCGCCGTCGCGATCCTCCTTGCGGTCCGCGGCACCCAGATCCTGAAAACCGCCAACCCCAAGCTGCAGATTGCCCGCGGCGCCGTGGCCGCCGGGTCCGCCACCACCTTCATCGTCGCGGTCGGCTTCGTGCCGCTGGCCGACGCCGTGGCCGTCAGCTTCGTCGCGCCCTTCATCGTTACCGTCCTCGGCGCCCTGATCCTGCGCGAACATGTGGGTGTCCGCCGCTGGACAGCCGTCACCATCGGCTTTCTCGCGACGCTGATCGTCATCCGCCCGGGGCTTGGCGTCCTGCACCCGGCGATTTTCCTCGTCATCGTCGCCGCCACGCTCTTTGCCGTCCGCCAGATCATCAGCCGCTGGCTCAGCGGCTCCGACCGCACCGTCACCACCGTCGCCTACACGTCGCTGGTCGGCAGCGCGATCCTGACCATCCCCTTGCCGTTCGTCTGGAAATGGCCCGCCACCGGCCTGGAATACGCACTGCTTGCCAGCATCGCCGTTCTGGCCGGCATCGCCGAGACCATGGTGATCAAGGCGCTCGAGGTCGCGCAGGCCGTCGTGGTCGCGCCGGTGCAATATACCCTGCTGATCTTCGGCACCTTCTACGGCTGGCTGATCTTCGCCGAGCTGCCGGATGCCTGGACCTTGAGCGGTGCGCTGATCATCGTCGCCACCGGGCTCTACACCCTTCAGCGAGAACGCCTCGCCACCCGCCGGATGACAAAGGAGGACCCCAAGTGACCATCGAACGATTCCTGGTGCCAGGCCAGATGGAACCCGTCAGCCACTATTGCCACGCGGTCCGCGCGGGCAACCTGATCTGGGTCTCCGGCATCGTCGGCCAACGTGCAGACGGCTTCATCCCCGAGGATACCGCCGCCCAATTCGACATTGCGATGGACGCGATGGACGCCTGCCTGCGCGCCGCCGGTGGCCTGCCGGAGCAAATCGTCAAGGTCCAGCTGTTCCTCACCGACATCGCCGACCGCGCCGCGATCAACCCGCGCCGCATCGCCTATTTCGGCGACCACCGGCCGGCTTCGACCCTCGTCGAGGTCTCCGCCCTCGTCGACCCGCGCATGAAGGTCGAGATCGAGTGCCAGGCGGTTGTGCCGGGCGACTGACCTAATACGGCGGATCGGCGAAGAACACCGGCCGGATCACCTTCAAAGTGATCGCGCCGATCCCGGTCAGCACCAGCGCCAGAACGAACAGCCAGCCCAAAAACGGGATCAGGCCGACAAGCCCCGCCGCAAGCGCGCCGACCCCCGCCGACATGGCCCGTTCGCCGATGCTGTCGGGCTCGCCCCGACCAAAGGCCAAGAGCAGCCCCACGCCAAAGGCATAGGCCGCGACGACATAGCCGGCGAATCCTCCGACGAATGCCAGCAGGATCATGGCCGGCGTCAGCAGCAATCCGATGATCGTCATCGCAAACAGCACCGCCGATCCGATCACCGCCGACTGGGTCAGAAACCCCAGCCACAGCGTATGGAACGGGCGCGCCAGGATCTGCCGCCGCATCCCGGCCAGATGCTGCGGCACCAGGGTCGCAATCAGTGCGGCCAGACCGGCCACCACGATCACCCCCAGAAGGAACCCTGCGATCACCCGCCGCCAGTCCGGCGGCCGCGGCCCGTCCCAGTCCTCGATCTTGCGCCGCTCGATCCGGTCCTCGGGCACCACCCGCTCCGGCACCTGCAATGTGCCGGGTTCCTCTTCGTACACGATCAGGCGGCCCGCGATTGCCGCCACCTCGCCCCACATGACCTCCTGTGCCGCCAGGCTGACATCGCCGGCCACCGCCGCACCGAATGCGACATCCTCTCCGGCCACCATGGCATAGCCGCCGACATCGCCGCCCAGCCGCACCTCGGACCCGGCGATCCGCAAATCGCCTCCGACGCCCGCGGCGGAAACGGCGCGGCCAATCACCGTCGCATCCCCACCCACATCGCCCGTCAGCGCAACCTCTTCACCCATTGCATAGACATCCCCGCCGACGGCCCCCTGCATAGTGACGTCCCGACCCGCCAGATGCGCGGACCCGGTGATATCGGCCCGGCCCGCAACGGTCTCGCCCGCCATGAAAAGATCGTCGGCTCCGTCCGCCTGATGGCTCAGCGAGCGTCCGGCAAGGAATGAGTCGCCGCCAAAGCCGAAGTACGACGATTCGTCCTCCGCGAACACGGGCATCGCGAAGAGCCCAACGAATACGATGATCAAGAACCGCGCCATGGCTTGCCTCCCTGCAGCGACGCGCGGCAGTCTAGGCGCCCCTGCGCTACGCTTCTTTGCGACACATCAATTCAATCGGCGCTTTCAGCATCCGCATTGCCCACAACCAGGCCGGTTGCCCGTCGAACGGAAAGGAACACGAAAGCTGCGTCAGCCCACCGGGTTTCAGCTTGTTAACCGCGCACCCCCGACACCATCGCGCAAAGCATCTCGAACATGATCGACACGCCCAGAAACGCCGTCCCGCCGCTCTGGTCGAAGGGTGGCGACACTTCGACAAGGTCGGCGCCGACGATGTTCACACCCGTCAGTTCGCGCGCAACCTGCAAGGCCTGGAACGAATTCGGGCCGCCCACTTCCGGCGTTCCGGTTCCCGGCGCGAACGCAGGATCGACAAAGTCGATGTCATAGCTGACATAGGTCGCGCCATCGCCTGCAATCTCCCGCGCCTCGGCCATCACGTCTGCGACACCGCGCGCGAAAAACTCTTCGATCGCAATGACCTTGATGCCCTCGGCCCTGGCGAAATCCCGGTCCTCGGTATCATAGGCCGTTCCCCGGATGCCGATCTGCACCACGCGCTTGGGATCCAGCAATCCCTCCTCCACCGCCCGGCGGAACGGAGTGCCGTGGGTGTACATCGTGCCGTCGAAATAACTGTGGAACAGATCGGTGTGGCTGTCGAAATGGATCATCCCCACGGGCCCATCGGCCGCCACAGCCCGCAGGATCGGCAGCGACGACAGATGATCGCCCCCCGCCGTCAGCGGCCGGATTCCCGCCCCGATAACAAGTTGATAAAAGGCCGTGATCCGTTCCATCGAGTCCTGGATGTCCGCCGGATTGGGCCCAACGTCCCCCAGATCGGCACATCGCGCCGCCTCGAACGGCCGGACCCCCGTCGCGCCATTCTCGGCCCGGATCATCGTCGACAGGTCCCGCAACTGCCGCGGCCCGTGCCTCGGCCCGGGCCTGTTCGTCGTGCCGCTATCCCACGGAACTCCGACCAGCCCAATCTCAACCTCTTGAAAACGTTCATGATCCGGCGGCACAAAGGGCAGCCGCATGAATGTCGGCACCCCCGCGAAGCGCGGCAAATCCATCCCCGAAACCGGCTGAAAGAACGCATCGTTCATCGCAAACCCTCCTGTGCCGGACCCTGGGCGCCCGGATCGCGATTTGCAACACGCCCGGGCTTCTTCTCGTCTCAAATACGCAATGTTCTCACCGAACAACCGCCGCTGGTGTCACCTCGGTGCGTCGCCTCGCAACCGGCAAAGCCGGCGCGCGGAAGCGCACATTCGGATCACGTCTCGTTTGAAGACGACCGCAACGCCACCACCTGCGCCGCTTCGCCGGGCTCCAGCTCTTCGAAGTCGAAATTGTCCAGCCGCGCCGCGCGCTTGCCGGCGCGTTCGGCCGCGGTGCCGATTCCTTCCAGATCGCCCCGCGCCTGGTTGAAATGCGTGTTCAGCTTGTCCACCCGCTCCACCACAAGCTCCACATCCCGGTGAAGCTGCTTCAGCGTCTTGCGGATCGCGCCCGCCTGCTCGCGCATCCGCGCATCCTTCAAAATTGCCCGCATGGTGTTCAGCGTCGCCATGCAGGTCGTCGGCGAGACGATCCAGACCCGCGCCGCGAACCCGTCGCGCACCAGTTCGGGAAAGTTGGCGTGCAATTCGGCATAGACCGCTTCCGACGGCAGGAACATCAGCGCCCCGTCCGCCGTCTCGCCGTCCAGGATGTACTTGTCCGAAATGGCCTTGATATGCGCCTTGACCGAGACGCGCAGCTGTTTCGCCGCCTCGTTCAGATCCCGATCCGTCCCGGCCGCGCGCAGCCGCTCATAGGCTTCCAGCGGAAATTTCGCGTCGATCACGATAGGGCCCGGCGGATTCGGCAGGTGGATCAGGCAATCGGCCCGCTTGCCGTTCGACAGCGTCGCCTGAAGCGTATAGCTGTCCCGCGGCAGCGCCTTCAGCACGATGTCGTTCAACTGGATCTCGCCGAACGCGCCCCGCGTCTGTTTGTTCGACAGAATATCCTGCAGGCTCAGCACATCGCCAGACAGTTTCTCGATATTCTGCTGCGCCCGGTCGATCGTCTCCAGCCGTTGCTGCAGATCTCCCAGGGACCGCGCCGTCCGTGTGGCCGAGCCCTGCAGGTTCTCGTTCATCCGTGCGCTGACCTCTGTCAGCCGCTGTTCCATCAGCTTCAGCATGTTGGCCTGGCTCGCGGCCTGCGCCTCCGAGACATGCGTCAACCCGCCCGACAACTGCTGCTGCCCGTCCGACAGATGCTGCACCCGGTGCCCCAGATGCGCCAGTTGCTGCGACAGAGGCTCGGTCAGCCGCGCCGACCGCAGCGATGCCCGCATCGCGGCGACCAGCAGGCCCAGGATCACCACCGCCAGCACCAGGCCCGCAATGCCCGCCAGGACGGCGGGATCGTCCAACGCATAGACCTGATCGCCGATCCGGATCATGATCGCCCGAAAAGCCTTTCGATATCGGACAGCTTCAATTCGACGTAAGTCGGCCGCCCGTGGTTGCACTGGCCGGAATGCGGCGTCGCCTCCATGTCCCGGAGCAACGCGTTCATCTCGTCCGCCTGCAGCCTGCGCCCGGACCGGACCGAGCCGTGGCAGGCCACGCGGCTCAACACCGCCTCGATCCGCGCCTGCACCGTCTGGCTGTCGCCCAGATCGGCAAGTTCGTCGAGAATGTCCCGCAGCATCGCCCCTGCGTCCACGGGGCCGAGGACCGCCGGCGTCTCGCGCACCGCGACGGCACCGCCCCCGAACGGCTCCAGGCACAGGCCGAGGCGCCTGAGGTCCTCGGCCATCTCCAGCAGCCGGGTCGCATCCGTCTCGGACAATTCAACGATCTCCGGGATCAGCAGCGCCTGCGCCGCCACGCCGGTCTCGGCCATCTGACGCTTCAGCTTTTCATAGACCAGCCGCTCGTGCGCCGCATGCTGGTCGACGATGACGATGCCGTCGGATGTCTGGGCGATGATGTAGTTTTCATGCACCTGCGCCCGCGCCGCGCCGAGCGGATGGCCGGTGTCCTCGGTGTCCTTCGGCACCTCGACCCGGCCTGATACGGCCGCCGCTGCCGGCTGTGCGCCGGGCGCCGCATCCCAGCCAAGCGGCGGCTCGGCCAGACCCGGCGCCTGCGCCGCGTAGGCCGCCCGCATCGCCCCGGGCGACGGACGGTCCATCTGATAGTGCCGGGGTCCCACCGGTTCCGGCCGCATCGCCCCCAGCGTGGCCCCCGCCACCGTCGTCGACGCCCGGTGCCCGGCATCGGCCAAGGCGTGACGCAGGCCGCTGACGATCAGCCCCCGCGCCACGCCCGGCTCGCGGAACCGCACCTCGGCCTTGGCGGGATGCACGTTCACATCCACCCTCTGCGGGTCGCAGTCGACGAACAGCGCCGCCGCCGGATACCGGTCGCGGCCGAGAAGATCGGCATAGGCCGCGCGCAGCGCTCCGTAGAGCATCTTGTCGCGCACCGGGCGGCCGTTGACGAATAGGTACTGCGCCACGGACGACCCGCGCGAATAGGTCGGCAGCGCGGCATAACCCGTCAGCCGCAGGCCGTCGCGCCCGGTGTCGATCCGCAGGGCATTCTCGGCAAACTCGGCCCCGAGGACCCGCCCCAGCCGTCCGTGCAAGGCGTCGAACAGGTCCCCGGTCTCGGCCTCGGCCCGGAACACCACCCGGCCCTCGCCACCGCCCGAAACATCGCGCAACGTGAAGCTCACGAAAGGCTCGGCCATTGCCAGGCGCTTGACCACATCGGCGATCGCCTGCGCTTCCGACCGGTCGCTGCGCAGGAATTTCAGCCGCGCGGGCGTCGCGTAGAACAGGTCACGCAGTTCGACCACCGTGCCGCCGGTCAGCGCCGCGGGCCTGGCCGGTCCGTGCCTGCCGCCGGACACCGTCATTTCCGCCCCGTCGGACCCGGCTGCTCGTGAGGTGATCGTCAGCCGGCCTACCGCGCCCAGTGACGGCAGCGCCTCGCCCCGGAAGCCGAAGCTGTGGATGTTCAGCAGATCGCTGCCGTCGATCTTCGACGTCGCATGCCGCGCCAGCGCCAGCGGCAGGTCCTCTGGCGCCATGCCGATACCGTCATCCGTCACCCGGATCAGCGTCTTGCCGCCGTCGGCAATCGTCACCTCGATCCGCCGCGCCTCGGCATCGAGTGCGTTCTCAACAAGCTCCTTCACCGCCGAAGCGGGGCGTTCCACCACTTCGCCCGCTGCGATCCGGTTGATCGCTGCCTCGTCAAGCTGCCGGATGACAGGGCGGTCTTGGCTTATCTGGGGGTTGGGCGCAGACATGCCACAACAGATAGCATGTCCGCATCCGATTCGACCACCGCCGAATTCTCAGTTCGTCGCCTCCAGCCCGTCGGGCTGCCCGACGACGACGAAATGCAGGGCTTCTGCGTCCATCAGCCGGGCGGCGACACGTTTGATGTCGTCCATCGTCACAGCGTTCACCCTGTCGTTGCGCGTTGCGATATAATCGATCGGCAGATCCGCCGTCTGCATCCCGACCAGAATGCCCGCAATCCGCGCATTGCCGTCGAACCGCAACGGGTAGGCGCCAGTAAGATAGGTCTTGGCATCCTCCAGCTCTTGCTCGCTGATCCCTTCGGCGGCGACCCGTGCCCATTCCTCGCGGATCACCGAAATCGCCTCGGCGATCCGGTTATTGGCCGACGCGATCCGGCCCACGACCAGATCGGCATAGTCCTTGTCGACCAGATAGGAATAGACGCCGTAGGTCAGGCCACGCTTTTCGCGCACCTCTTCCATCAGGCGGGAACTGAAGTTTCCGCCGCCAAGAACCTGGTTCATCACGAAGGCGGCAAAGAAATCGGGATCGTCCCGCGCAATCCCGGCATGCCCGAACACCGCCACCGATTGCGGCGTCTCGAACGGCACCACGGTGACGCCGCCAGGCGCCAGCAATTCCGCCTCTTCCGGTTCGGCGGCACCCGTGGCCGGCAGATCGCCGAGCAGAGTGTCCAGCAGAGCACCCAACTCCTCTGCCGTGATGTTTCCGACCGCGCCGACATACAAATGGTCGCGGCTGATGACACGGGCATGCGCCTCGACGATGTCGTCACGGGTCAGCGCTGTCACCGATTCGACGGTGCCGTTGTAGGACGACCCATAGGGATGCTCGCCATAGAACAGCCGGTCGAACGTCTGACTGGCAATCTCGTCGGGGTCGGTCGCATCCGACCGGATCGCCGACAGGACCTGCCCGCGCACCCGGTCGATGGCGTCCTGATCGAACCGCGGCTCGGTCAGCGCCGATTTCAGCAACGCAACCGACGCATCCTGTGTCTCGGTCAGGAACTGCGCCGAAATCGACAGCCCGTCGTCGTAGACGTCATAGTCGAACCGTGCCGCCAGCGCCTCGACCGCCTCGGCGAAGCCGCGCGCATCGAGATCGCCCGCGCCTTCCTCGATCAGCCCCGTCATCAGGTTGGTCGCACCGCGCTTGCCCGGTGCATCCAGCGATGCGCCGCCCTTGAACCGCAGCTCGAGCGCGACGAAGGGAATCGAGTGTTCTTCGACGAGCCAGGCCTTGATCCCGCCGGGCGAGATCACTTCCTGAATCTCCACCGCCGCCCGCACGGGCAGGGCGGCAAGCACCAGAACGGCAGCCGCCGCGAAGATCCTCATCATTGCGTCACCTCCTGCGCGCCGGGTTTCGTCAGCCAGCCGGTCACCGACCGCTTGCGGTCGAACAGTCGTTCGGCCGCCGCCAGCACATCCTCTTCCGTCACCGCCTGCAGAACATCGGGCCACGCCGCGATATCCTCGACCGTCAGGCCGGATGTCAGCGCCGCGCCGTACCTCCGGGCAAGGCCTTGGATCGAATCCTCGGCGTAGACCTGCGACGCGCGCAGCTGCATCTTGATCCGTTCGAACTGGTCCGGATCGATCCCCTCTGCCAGGAACTCGGCCACCGCCCGGTCAAGCGCCGCTTCGGCCTCTTCCAGCGACAGGCCCGGAACCGGGACGATATAGATGCCAAAGCTCGTGTCGTCGTACGAGATGCTCTGGTAGAACGCCGAGGTGTAGATGGCGGCCTGCCGTTCGAATTGCAGCTTGCGACCCAGGACCGAGGTCGCGCCATTCCCGCCAAGAAGTTCCGCCAGGATCACCAGCGCGGCGGCGTCTTCCTGCGCGCCGGAATCCCGTTCGGGCGCCAGATAACTGCGGATCACATATGGTTGCGCCACGCGCGGATCTTCAAAGATCAGCCGCCGCTCTGACAGCTGCGGCGGCTCTGACGGGCGCACGCGCTCTGCAAGACCCGGCGTCGGGTCCAGCGGGCCGTAGTGCGTCTTGGCCAGGTCATACACCTCGTCGGGCTCGACATCGCCCGCCACGATCAGGATCGCATTGTTCGGTGCATAGAACTTTCGATAAAAGTCCAGCGCATCCTCCAGCTCCAGCGTCTCGGCCTCGTGGCGCCAGCCGATGATCGGGATGCCGTAGGGATGGTTGAGATACAGCGCCGCGCGCCGCTGCTCGGCGAACAGCGCGCCGGGGTCGTTCTCGACCCGCTGGTTGCGCTCTTCGATGATCACGTCACGCTCGGTCAGAATGTCGGTCCCGGTCAGTTCCAGGTCCCGCATCCGGTCGGCTTCCATCTGCATCATCAGCTCCAGCCGGTCGGCCGCGACCCGCTGGAAATAGCCGGTGTAATCCCACGAGGTGAAGGCATTGTCCGACCCGCCGTTGCGCGCCACCGTGTCCGAAAACTCGCCCGGCGCCAGGTCGTCGGTGCCCTTGAACAGAAGATGTTCCAGGTAATGCGCGATGCCGGACTTGCCCGGCGGCTCATCCGCGGCGCCGGCCTTGTACCAGACCATGTGAACGACCACCGGCGCGCGACGATCTTCCAGCACCACGATTTCCAGACCGTTGTCCAGCGTGAAGGTGGAGACTTCAGCCGCGTTCCCCGGCAGCGAGACCAAACAGGCGAACAGGCAGACAGCGAGACGGCGCATGAGCACTCCCTTTTCGTGAACGATTGCGACGTAGTTACGCCGAAGACGCGCCGCTTCAACCCCGGCAACGCAGTTGTGAGCGGCGTCCTATTCCAGGGTTTGCGACGCCGGCGGTGCGGCAGGTGTTCTGACGCCGAGGCGCCGGAACCGTTCAAGCTCGGCATATTTATCCAGCGACTGCCGCTCATAGGCGCGGAAATAGACGTTCACGTTGAACAGCCGTTCCAGGATACGCCCGTCATTGCGGCGGCGAAACGCCAGGTCCTCGGCGGCAAGCTGCTGACGGATACCGCGCTCGACGCCATAGCGGCTGGCGGCACGGACCAGCCCGGCGTCGCTCGACGGTATTCCGCCGGCGTTCAGCGCCGACGGGCGTCCGCCCAGGGCCGCCACGGCGTCTTCGACCGGCGTCGCGTCGACGCGGTTGCGCCCGCCCGGCCGCGGCGGTGGCAGATCGGTAAAGTTTTCGGGTTGTTCCAGGGGCTTGTTCGGCAGGATGGCGAATTCGTCCGGACCTTGCGTGCTGGACACCGTGTTGAGCAAACGCGGCTCGCTGGTGCGGTCGCATGCCGTCAGCGCCAGCCCCACCGCAAGAACCAACAACAGTTTGCCGCCTGTGACCTGCATCGAAGGTTCCTCACACCCGTCTTTCGGGCCTGTTTAGCCGATCCCAACCGGGACGTCACGGGGTCTTCTCTTCGCCGGTGAACAGGATCAGCCCGACGGCGCCGATGAAGATCGAGATATCGGCGACATTGAAGGAATAGGGGTTGTCGATCCCGCAGCAGGACATGTTCAGGAAATCGGCCACCGCGCCATAGATCAGCCGGTCCACCACGTTGCCGACGGCGCCTCCGACCAGCAGCCCGGCGGAGATCCGCGCAAGCGGCCGGGTCTCGCGCCGCATCCACCAGAGGACCCAGCCAGAAATGATCAGCGCGATGGCGATCAGCAGCCAGCGCGTAAGATCGCCGTCGCCCGCAAACAGACCGAAGTTCACCCCGCGGTTCCACGCCATCTGCAGGACCAGAAGCGGCGGCAACACGTCGATCACCAGCACGTCGCGCAGGTTCAGGACGTGCACGACCAGCACCTTGATCAGCTGGTCGAGCACAAACACCGCGCCCGCGACGATGAACGGAATTCTCATGGGCGCCCTAGTGCCGGAAATGCCGCATGCCGGTAAAGATCATCGCCAGCCCCGCCTCGTCCGCCGCGGCGATCACCTCGTCGTCGCGCAGCGATCCGCCGGGCTGGATCACCGCCGTCGCGCCCGCCTCTGCCGCGGCGAGCAGCCCGTCGGGAAACGGAAAGAACGCGTCCGAGGCCACGACCGACCCCTTCGCCGGGCTCTCGGCCAATCCGCAATCGGCTGCCATCCGCCCGGCCTTCAGCGCCGCGATGGTCGAACTGTCGACCCGGCTCATCTGCCCCGCGCCGACGCCCACCGTCGCCCCGTCCCGTACGTAGACGATGGCGTTCGATTTTACGTGCTTGGCCACCTTCCAGGCAAAGCGCATGTCGCTGACCTCTCGCTCGGTCGGGCCGCGTTTGGTGACCACCCGCAGATCGGTCATCGAGATCTGCCCGTTGTCCTTGTCCTGCACCAGATACCCGCCGGACACCTGCCGCACCGTCAAGAGCCGCTCCGCCGGGTTCGCCAGCCCCTTCGTCGTCAAGAGCCGCAGGTTCTTCTTTGCTGCGAACACCCGCACCGCGTCGTCATCCACCCCGGGCGCAATCACCACCTCTGTCAGGATCTTTACGATTTCTGTCGCGGTTGTGTGGTCGAGCCGCTGGTTCAGCGCGACGATCCCCCCGAATGCCGAGGTCCGGTCGCAGTCGAACGCCCGCTGATAGGCCTCTGTCAGCGTCTTCCCATGCGCCACGCCGCAGGGGTTCGCGTGCTTGATGATCGCGCAGGCAGGCCCGTCGGCGGGCAGGAACTCGCTGACAAGCTCAAAGGCCGCATCGGTGTCGTTGATATTGTTGTAGCTGAGTTCCTTGCCTTGCCACTGCCTCGCCGTCGCAACCCCGGGGCGGTCGCTGCCGTCGGTATAGAAAGCCGCCGTCTGATGCGGGTTTTCGCCATAGCGCAATGTCTGCGCCAACCTCCCCGCAAAGGCCCGGCGCCGCGGGGCCGCCTCCGTCAGAGCCGAGGCCATCCAGCCCGATACCGCGGCATCGTAGGCCGCCGTGCGGGCATAGGCGGTCAGCGCCTGCCTCTGCCGGAACGCCAGCGTGGTCGCGCCGTCATGCGTATCCAGTTCGGCCAGCAACGCGCCATAGTCCTCGACATCCACCACGACGTTGACGAAGGCGTGGTTTTTCGCCGCAGCGCGGATCATCGCCGGGCCGCCGATATCGATATTCTCGATGCAGGTATCGAAATCCGCGCCCGCCGACACCGTCGCCTCGAACGGGTAGAGGTTCACGACCAGCAGGTCGATCGCCCCGATCCCGTGTTCCTCCATCGCGGCCAGATGACCCGGATCGTCGCGCAGCGCCAACAGCCCGCCGTGCACCGCCGGATGCAGCGTCTTGACCCGGCCGTCCATCATTTCAGGAAATCCCGTCACCTCGGCCACGTCGGTCACCGAAAGCCCCGCCTCTCGCAGCATCGCCGCGGACCCGCCGGTCGACAACAGCTCGATCCCCCGTGCCGCAAGCGCCTGCGCCAGATCCAGCAAGCCGCTCTTGTCGGACACGGATAGAAGCGCGCGGCGCACGGGAACGGGATCGGTCATCGGCGGGGTCCTTACTGCTCAGCCATCATCTCGCTGTCGTCCCGTTCAAGGTCGCGCACATGGCTCGGCGTGTGCTGCGCCTTGGCGAGCGTCCAGCGAATGCGCGTCGAATACTGCAACGCGACGGCGGATAGAACGATCTGTTTTGTCGCGCGGGGCTTCAGGCGGCCCTTTTCCAGGAAAACGCTCGGCTGCAGCGACAGCTTCGCCGTTCCGTCATGGCGAAACACCCAGATCTCGCCGCTTTTCAGCGCCAGCGACACTGCCGCCCCGCCCATGTCGATCTCGGCATCGACATCGGGATGCAGATGGAACCGGATGTGAAACGGCAGCCCCTGCAGCTTGACCGCATCCATCGCCCTGTCGAACGCCGGCTTGTCGCCGTCCGCCACGGTGGCCAGCGTGTCCTCGCCGGCAAGGCCCCGGCCGTCCTCGGACAGGTCCAGTTCGCGCACGTGGGTCAGACCGTGGGTCTCGACATATCCCTCATGCCCGGCCACGATCCCCGAACCGCCGAAATCCGCATTGTACCGCATCCGCACGTCCCGCGGCCGGTCGACCAGCAGATCGCTGGCGGATCCGGTCCCGAAACGCGACGACGAAAACCCCTCCATCGCCAGGGTCGAATGCGACGCGGTCGCCCGGCCCGCCCGTGTCCATTCGGCGCCGAATTGCCGACCGGACCCGCAGTTGACGATCAGTGGCCGGCGTCCCGACGTCAACTCGAACGCCAAAGTCGAGGCATGCGCCCACCGCGACGCGCCGCCCCCCGGCGGGGTGCTGGCATCGACGATCAGCGTCGTGCGCCCCGCCGACAGCCGCGCAAACCCCATCGCCAGACCGGGCCGGGATGCCGGCCGCACGCCGGAGCTTGCCAGCGCGTGGTCAAGCCGCCCCTCCAGCCCGCGCCCGCCGCCATGAAATCGCGCCAAACCGCCATCGGCATGTCGCAGCGCCCGCAGCGTGGGCGCAATCCGGTCGATTGCGGCGATATGTTCCTGCGGCGCGCGACGGCCGGCCTCGGACAGTGCATGTGCGGCCCAGGTCAGCAGCGTGAAGACCTCCAGCAATTCCTCGGGGTTTCGTGTCGGAATGCCGCCTTCGTCGTCGATCTGGCCCTTGCACTCCTCCGCCAGCGCCTCTACCGCAGGCGTCACGTGCCGCTCCATCCCGATCAGCGAGAGCCCGGCATAGATCAGCCCGGTCAACGCCTCGAACCGTGGCACGCCGTGCGAGGCGGTGCGCCAGCGGCGGGACAGAAAAACCGTCTGCTGACCCAGGGACCGATAGTAGCCGTCCGAGGCGTCGGGGTCCTGCGCGTTCAGAAGGAAGATCGCGTGATTGATCCAGCGGATCAGCCGCCGCCCCGTCAGATCCGGTGTCCAACCGGCGCCGCGCCCGTTGCCAAAACGGTCGATCCAATCCGCGGTCCAGGCCTGTGCCCTTTGCTGCGCGCGCGCATCGCCGGCCGCCGCCAGATCGTCGAGCCAGGTAAACCCGTGCATCTCGGCGACCGCGTCGGGCTCGGCGATGCCAAGATCCCAGATCGAATGCTCGGGCGCTTCCACCAGGCTGCCCGCAAACAGGAAGTTCCCGGCGCAAAGCTGCCTGCCGCGCGCAAACCGGCCGATGGTCCGGGGCTCGGGCTGCGAGACGAACCCGGCGGCAGGGGCCGCGTATGACGCCCGATGCGCGTGAAAACGGTTCATCCAGCGCGTCCAGCGCGCAGATAGGGATTCGTTTCCTGACACTGCCTGCCTTGCCTCGCGTAGAGATCGAAGGTGCTCTTTTTTAACAGCATACGCCGCCCGCAAGACTCTGTCATGAAGGAAATCGACCTCAGGCAGCTTTCCGCATCGCGGCGATAAAGAACCCGTCCATCCCGCCCCGCTCCGGCCAGTAGTCCGGCCGCAGACGCAGACCTTCGGGCACCTGCCAATGCGGTTCGATCCCGGGCAGCGTCAGTGCCGCCCGGTCCAGGGCCAGCTTTGGGCGGCGCTCGATCACCGCTGTCACCTGCGCCTCGCCCTCTTCGGGAAGCAACGAGCATGTGCAGTAAACCAACCGCCCGCCGGGCCGCAGCATCCCGGCAGCCCGATCCAGCAGCGCGGCCTGCAGCGCTGTCAGCTCCGGCAACCCGCCAAGGTCCTTGGCATGGGGCAAATCCGGATGCCGCCGGATCGTCCCCGTCGCCGAACACGGCGCGTCCAGCAGGATCGCGTCGAAAGGTTGCTGCGGCCGCCACTCCAGAGCGTCGGCAATCACCAGATCGGCCGCCAGCCCGGTCCGCGCCAGGTTCTCGCGCACCCGCTCCATCCGCGCCTCGGAGATATCGAGCGCCGTGACCCGCGCACCCGCCGCCGCCAACTGCAAGGCCTTGCCGCCCGGAGCAGCACACATGTCCAGCACCCGCTCGCCCGGTTGGACAGCCAGGATCCGCGCCGGCAGGGCCGCCGCCGCATCCTGCACCCACCAGCCGCCCTCGGCATATCCCGGCAACGCGCTGACCTGCCCCGCCTCTTGCAGCCGCAGGCTGCCGGTCGGCAAGACGCTGCCGCCGAGCTTCGCGGCCCAATCGGTGCCGGGCTTCGACGTGATGTCCAACGGCGCCCCCGCCGCATGCGCCATCTCCATCGCCTCGACCGCCGTCTTGCCGTAGGCGGTCAGCAACGGCTTGCGCAGCCATTTCGGCAAGCGCGGCATCGGCAGGCTGTCCCACCGGTCCAAGTCCACGGCCACCTTGCGCAATACGGCATTCACCAGCCCCGACATCCGCTTGGTGTCCGGCGAGTTCCGGCACAACTCCACCGCCGCGTCCACCACCCCATGCGCGGCCGACCGATCGACCGCCAATTCGACCACGGCCAGCCGCAGGATGTTGTGGCCCGTCAGGTGCGGCCGCCGCCGCAGGTACGGCCCCAGCACGCGGTCCGCCCGGTCCATCCACCTCAGGCAGTTCGCTGCCAGCCGTTGCGCCCGCGCCCGCTCTTCCGCCGGCAACGCCTCGACGGCCTCGGGCAACAGCTCCGACAGCAGCCGCCGTTCGCCGGTGATCGCATCCAGCAAATCGACCGCCGCCCTGCGCGCCGCCAGCCCTGGCTTGGTCATATGGAATTACCCCGCGAGTTGCCCAATTCCGCCGGGCCCGTATATCAAGGCAGGCACACCGGCAAGGATCGCAGCAATGTCAGACGACCCGAAATCAGAGCTTCCGCCCGCCGCGCAGCGTGCGCTTGCCGAAGCGGAGGAGCGGCGGAAAAAGGCGAAACGGCTGGATCTGCCCACCGAACTCGGCGGCCGCGACGGGCCGGAACCCGTCCGTTACGGCGATTGGGAAAGAAAGGGTATCGCGGTCGACTTCTAAGCGGGCGCTGCCGCGATATCCGCAGGTGAATGCGGCGTTGACGGCCTGCAATCAGAATTCGTCTGGAAGTGTGCACGATTTTTCGCCGAAAAATCGTCCGCGCTACCGCAGCTCGAGATCCGCCGAAGCCCCCGCGCCCTTGTCGGCGATGAAACGCACCGTATCGCCGCGCACCTTCACCACCTGGCAGTTCGCGTCCAGACCTTCGCGCCCGACAGAAAGGTCCCGGCAAAAATGCCCGTCCCGCCAGTGCCACACCCCGATGACCGGCTTGCCGAACGCCTTGCCCCGGATGCCGCCCGAGGCCAGTACGTCCAGCCGGATCCCCAGCCGTGTCAGCTGCCTGCCCTGCACCAGGTCCAGAAACGCACCGCGCTCGGTCACCGTCCGAAACCCGTCGGCCCGCAGCGGCATCCCCAGCGCAGCCGTCAGCAGGGCCAGTCCCGCCACCTTTCCGATCCTGCCTGCGCACCGTTCCATCCGCGGCTCCCGGGTTTCCGCCAAAGACCCTGCCCCGGCTCAGGTCAGGCCCAGCACGTCCATCATGTCATACTCGCCGGGCTTCTTGTCCTGCCCCCAAAGCGCGGCCTTCAGCGCTCCCTTGGCAAACAGCGTCCGGTCGCTGGCCACATGTCGCAGCACGATCCGCTCGCCCTGCCCGGCGAACAGCACATCGTGTTCGCCAACGATGTCGCCGCCCCGGATCGCCGTGAAGCCGACGGCCCCGCGCGTGCGTGCGCCGGTGATCCCGTCGCGCCCGCGGTCCGAGACTTTGTCCAGCGCCACGCCGCGCCCCTCTGCCGCCGCCTGCCCCAGCATCAGCGCGGTGCCCGACGGCGCGTCGACTTTCCGATTGTGATGCGCTTCGATCACCTCGATATCGAAATCCTCGTCCAGAGCCTCTGCCACCATCCGCGTCAGCTTTACCATCAGATTCACCCCCAGGCTCATATTCCCCGCCCGCACGACCACCGCATGCCGCGCCGCGACCGAAATCGCCTTCAGGTCCTCTGCGGACAATCCGGTCGTACCGATCACGTGCACCGCCCGCGCCTGCGCCGCGATTCCGGCGAACCGGACCGTTGCCGCCGGGGCGCTGAAATCCACGATCGCCTGCGCCTTGGCGAACGCCTCCAACGGATCGTCGGTCACCGTTACGCCGCAGGCCGCGCCGCCCATGGCGACGCCCAGATCCTGGCCGACCCAGTCGTGCTTCACCCGCTCGACGGCGCCCACCAGCCGCGCCTTGTCCGAGGCCATGATCACCCGCGCCAGCATCCGCCCCATGCGCCCGGATGCGCCCGTCACCACAATCCCCGGTGTTACGCTCATATCTCGCTCCACGACTGCCGCCCCTTCCCTAGCCGCTCCGCGCGCCCATGGCAAAGCCCCGCTTGCGCGCGCCCATGTTCGCGCATAGATCACCGGCCATGGCCAAACATCACCATGACAGGGGCAAAGGTCCCTCGCAGCGTCAGTTGCGGGTCGGCGAGTTGATCCGCCGCACGCTGTCGGACGTGCTGAACCGCGGGGACGTGCATGACCCCGAGCTGAACCGCATGTCGATTACGGTCGGCGAGGTCCGAACCTCGCCCGACCTGCGCGTCGCAACCGCCTTTGTCCTGCCGCTGGGCGGCGAGGGGCGCGATGAGGCGCTCGATGCCTTGCGCCGCAACCGGCACGAGCTGCGGCGCGCTGTGAACAAGGGCCTGACGCTGAAATTCTCGCCCGAGCTCAGGT
This sequence comes from Rhodobacter sp., assembly GCA_030065095.1. GTDB lineage: Bacteria > Pseudomonadota > Alphaproteobacteria > Rhodobacterales > Rhodobacteraceae > JASJCA01. The sequence continues at coordinate 61,002 of JASJDP010000007.1, read as the reverse complement.
TCGCCCTCGACGAGACCTTCGATCAGATGGACCACACGAACCGGCTGCTGAACCGGGACGACGTCCGCCGCGACCTCGGCGAGGGCTAACATGGCGCGCCGCCGCAAGGGACGCGACATTTCCGGCTGGCTGGTGGTGGACAAGCCTGCGGGGATTACTTCGACCGCCGTCGTGAACAAGGTCCGATGGGCCTTCGATGCAAAGAAGGCCGGTCATGCCGGAACGCTGGATCCGGATGCGACTGGCGTGTTGGCCGTTGCCCTGGGCGAGGCCACCAAGACCGTGCCCTATGTCACCGACGCACTGAAAGCCTACCGGTTCACCGTCAGGCTCGGGCAGGCCACGAACACCGACGACGCCGAGGGCGAGGTGATCGCCGAGGCCGACCTTCGGCCGTCCGATGCCGAAATCGAAACGGCCTTGCCGCAATTCGCCGGCGACATCATGCAGGTGCCGCCGCAATTCTCGGCCGTCAAGATCGATGGCGAGCGCGCCTATAAGCGCGCCCGCGACGGCGACAGTCTCGCGCTTGCCGCGCGCCCGCTCCATGTCGATGAACTGACGATGATCCGTCGCCCCGATGCCGATCACGTCATACTCGAAATGGTCTGCGGCAAGGGCGGCTATGTCCGCGCCATCGCCCGCGACCTCGGTGCGGCGCTGGGATGTTACGGCCACGTCGCCGAGCTGCGCCGTACCTGGTCCGGCCCGTTCGACGCCGAAGACGGCGTGTCGCTGGACCTGCTGGACCGGCTCGTCAGATCGCCTGAGCTGGACGGCTATCTTCGGCCCCTCGAGGACGGGCTCGCCGATCTGCCCGAACTGCGCTGCACCGCCGAAGGCGCCGCGCGGCTGCGCAATGGCAACCCCGGCATGGTCCTGACCTCCGAGGCCGAGTATGGCGAGGAAGCCTGGGCCTCGTATCAGGGTCACGCGGTTGCTGTGGGCGTCTACCATGCAGGCGAATTGCATCCCAGCCGGGTGTTCCTGACCGGCCATTGACCTCGCCATCCACGCCCCTTGATTCCGCGCCGGCGACCGGATGCGAACGGCAACTCCAGGCCGACTCCTACCCGTCACCGGAATGGGGCCGTGATCCAGGTCACCGCCAAAACCACGGAACACGGTCGCGCCAAACCACCCTGGCACAGTGCGCCGCGAGACACTGGCTGAAGCGTCGAACGGAAACCCATGGTCCCCGTTCAAACGGCTGCTCTATTGCCGTTTCCGGTGGTTTTGGCATAACCCGGCGATGATCACCCGCACCCATCAAAAGGGCGATGCCGCCTCGGTCGCCGTCTATTCCGATTGCGAACGCTATCGGTATGCCCTGACCCGGGTCTGGGACCCGGCCGGAAAGCGGGTGATGTTCGTGATGCTGAATCCGTCCACGGCGACCGAATTGCAGAACGACCCAACGGTCGAGCGCTGCGAACGCCGGGCGCGGGCGCTCGGTTTCGGTGCTTTCCGTGTGACCAATATCTTCGCCTGGCGGGAAACCGACCCAAAACACCTCCGGGCGGCCGCCGAACCGGTGGGACCGGCCAATGATGCAGCCCTGCACGACGGCAGTGCCTGGGCCGACGGGATAATCTGCGGCTGGGGCGCGCATGGGGGCCATCTGGACCGCGGACGCCAGGTCGAGGCGCTGCTGCGCGGTGCCTCGGCGCCGCTATATCACCTTGGCCTCACCAAGCACGGCCAACCGCGTCACCCGCTCTACATCGGATATGCCGTCGCGCCGAAGCTGTGGGAGTGATGTGTCGGTGCAGACGCCACATGGCACACCGGGCCACGAAAGCTCTCGCAGAGCTTGCGCCGGGTGTCGCAGCCACAGCAACTTAAACACGTGCCCGGATATGGAGCATTCCTGCGCCCGCCGGCCCGGCAGTCAGCACAAAACAGCAGCTACGACCCCGCCGGAAACACATCCGCCACGACCTCGGCATAGACATCGGACGCTGTCGCTCCGGGGGCCCCGCGCAAGACCGCGACCAGATCGCCGTTGACCGACACCAGCGCATCCGCGCCGTCCGGCGAGGGCTCGACCATGACCTCGGGCGACCCGGTCGGCAAGATGTGCGGATTCAGTGTCAGACGCAGAAAATCGTCACCCACCCGAAAGTCCAGGATCTCCGCCGCCCCGGCGCCGTCGCCATACACCCAGAAAAGATCCTGCCCTGCACCGCCCTCTGCCACATCGTCATCGTCCATGATCAGTGTGTCGTCGCCGGCACCGCCCGACAGCGAATCCGCATCGCCGTCCAGGTGCCAGGCGAACTCGCGGTGTTCTTCGATCACCCGCTCCTCGACACGGCCCAGATGGTCGATCAGGTCGTTCCCGTCGCCGCCAGTCAAGGTATCGCTGCCATAGCCACCCCGGATCAGATCGTCGCCCGCGCCGCCGGTCAGGCTGTCGTCGCCCGCCAGATCCGTGGCGTGTTCTCCCCCCTCGATCGTGTCGCCGCCCGGCCCGCCGGTCACCGTGTCGTCGCCAAGCCCGCCATCCAGAAGGCCGCCGGCGGCCGCACCTGCCAACTGATCCGCGCCTTCGCCGCCGAACAGCGCCGCTGCGCCGTCGCCCGCCGTCAGCGTGTCGGCGCCCTCTCCGCCGAACACGAACGCCGCGCCGTCACCGGCGGTCAGGCTGTCGTCACCCGCGCCGCCATCGACCACGGCAATGCCCGTACCGTGGTCGATCACTGGTGTCCCCTCGACCAGTCCAATGCTGCCCGTACCGGTCCCCGGCTGGCCGTCGTCGGCCAGTGACAGCGTGTCGTCCCCGCCGCCAAGCATCGCGTCTTCGGTGCCGTCGGCAAACGCCGCGTCCAGCGCCGCGCCCAGACCGTGCACCGCGCCGCTGTCGCGCTCGATCAATCCTCGCAGCGAAAGCCCGCCTTCGGGACCGAACACTTCTTCATTCGGATCGAGCCCCGGATCATCGCCGCCATCACCTGCCGGCTGGTCCGGCTGATCGGGATCGACCGGGTCAAGCCCGGGACCGCCATCGCCCGGCGGATCCGGATCCGGCTGATCGGGATCGACCGGATCAAGCCCTTCCTCGGCCTCCGCCGCCGATCGGACTTCTTCGAACGTCATCTGAATCGTCTCGTTGCCGGCCTCGGCCAGCGTCAGGCCGATATCCCCGCCCGGCACCGCATCCAGCCCCGGGAACCGCAGGGTGACGGCCGATTCCTGACCGACGGAAAAGGAAACCGCTGCGCCGCCGGCATCGCTGGTCTCCTCGAACACCAGCTCGTCCCGCATGCCGGACAGATCGACCCGTATCACGTCCGCGCCGGGCGCAAAGCCGTCGAACACGGTTTCGCCGGGCGTTGCATCCAGCGTATGTATCTTCCCAGGCGTATCCGGCGCGCCAGTGCCGGGCGCTTCCAGCAGGTCGCCGCCGGCTTTCGCGATACCGTTCTGATCGGCTGAATCGTCATCCACCGTGTCCAGAGAACCGGTCTCGACCTGCATCATCGGCATGGCCGCCAAAGGTAAAAGCCCGAGCAACAGCAACGCAGCTAGCATCGCACCCCTCCACACACACGCCCCCCGGCATGGGACCAGTATGGAACAGAAGGCGAACAATCCGAATAGAAAAGACGGTTCGTGGTTAACGCATCTCAGTTCTGCCGTGCCCAGCAAAGATCGGGACGCAGGCCGCGCGACGCTGCTGCGGATGCCCACGAAATAGGGCACCCGCAGGCGGCGATTGACTGTTTTCGGCCGTTCTTCCGAGGAGCCTAGGCGACCGCCAGGTTCACCAGCGCCACATCGCCGGCATCAAAGTCGAACTCTGCCGTCGAAATCCCGCTGACCTGCAACACCAGCACGTCGAACAGGAACACATCCGCCGCCGTCCACGGTGTCGCCGCCCTGTTCGCCCCTGACGACGTCCTCGCCGGTGCCGCCGAAAAGCAGATCGGCACCCTTGCCGCCAAGCAGCCGGTCGTCGCCAATGCCGCCGCGTGCGGTGTCGTCCCCACTCTGGCCATAGATCAGATCGTCGCCGCCCAGACCGCGCAGCGAATCGTCGCCCGCGCGCCCGTCGATGATCTGATTATCCGCGGTTCTCGCCAGGGTGTCGTCCCCGGCGGTTCCGTCGATCCTGTCGGGTCCGCCTGTCCCGGCGGATTCGTCACCACCCGAGTCGCCGTCGTCGCCGGACGTCGCATCCGGCGCCAGACCGACAAGCAGCAATGCAAAAACACCAAAAACTCCGATCATGACACACCTCACCAGGTCCCCATGACACCGAATTACAGTTAACGGTAAAAACGGTTTTCTCGCCAGATCATAAGTCGCAGCGGAATTCTCTCCTTCGGCGAAACAATGCCTCTGCAAAGGCGTTATTGGTTCCTGCCGGCAGGCTTTGCGTTCGGTTTCCCCTTTCCATCGCCGCGCCGATCCCCTATACGCCCGCATCCGCCCGGCGTTCGTCCGGGCGGTATCATCTCCACGGGCCCTGCTGGACGACATCCCGGCTTGCGCCATAACCGATCCGAAAGGAGACCCCGATGTCGATTACCGCGGAAGAAAAGACCCGCCTGATGAAGGAATACGCCACCAAAGCGGGCGACACCGGTTCGCCCGAGGTTCAGGTGGCCATCCTCACCAGCCGGATCAGCACCCTGACCGAGCACTTCAAGTCCCATGCCAAGGACAACCATTCCCGCCGTGGCCTGCTGAAACTGGTGGCGCAGAGGCGGAAGCTTTTGGACTACCTCAAAGGCAAGGATGAAGGCCGCTATCAGGACCTGATCAAACGTCTCGGCATTCGCCGCTGAACCGGAATGGCCACGAATTTTCGCCGAAAATTCGTCTCTCTACACAATTCTCCGGACCGGGCCGCGGTTGCAGATCACGATGAACTGCGACCCGGCCTCCAGCAGCGTATAGCCACGGCGGCGCACCTCGCGCTCGAACGCCTCCCGGCCGATTTCCCTTTCGACCCAAGGCACCGCACGGCGCACCACGGCGCCGCGTTCCACCGCCTTGGCGGAAAATACCTGCGCGATCCAGTCCCGACTGTCCCGGTTCAAGGTTACCATGCCCAAAACCTGCGCCGGGCTTGGTTAACATGAGGTTGCCGAAAGCGCCTGGCTTAGACGGTTGGCCCGGATAGACCGGACATCATGACCGCGCCGCTTGGCATATTCCTGGTCGCTCCGCCCGGCCTCGAACCGTTGCTGGCCGACGAGGCGCGCGAGGCCGGGTTCGATGTGCAGTCGACCGTCGCCGGAGGCGTGCTGCTGCAGGGAGCCTGGCCGGATGTCTGGCGCGCCAACCTGATGCTCCGCGGCGCGACGCGGGTTCTCGTCCGGCTGGCCGAATTCCGCGCCCTGCACCTCGCCCAGCTCGACAAGCGCGCCCGAAAACTGCCCTGGTCGGGCTGGCTGCGTCCCGACATCCCCTTTCGTGTCGAGGCCGCCTGCCGCAAATCGCGCATCTACCACGCGGGCGCCGCGGCGCAACGGGTTGAACGCGCCGCCGCCGAGGCGCTTGGCGCGGGGCCCGCCAAGGACGCCGCCATCGTGCTGAAGGTCCGGATCGAGGATGACCTGTGCACCATCAGCGTCGACACATCCGGACCCTTGCTGCACCGGCGCGGGCACAAACAGGCGGTCAACAAGGCGCCCATGCGCGAAACCCTTGCCGCGCTCGTTCTGCGCGCCTGCGGCTACGAGGGAACCGAACCGGTCTATGACCCGATGTGCGGTTCCGGCACTTTCGTGATCGAAGCCGCCGAGATCGCCGCGCGGCTCGCACCCGGCCGCAACCGGCATTTCGCCTTCGAAAGCCTCGCAACCTACGACGCGGACACGGCAGCCGGTCTGCGGGCCACGGCAACCGCCATGTCACCGGGCCATACCTTCCATGGATCCGACCGCGATGCCGGTGCGGTCCGGATGAGCCTTGACAACGCGGATCGCGCGGGCGTTGCCGAGTTCACCCGGTTCGCGATCAAGCCGATCGCCGACGCCGCCCCGCCGGACGGTCCACCGGGGCTGGTCATCGTCAATCCGCCCTATGGCGGCCGGATCGGCAACAAGAAGCCGCTCTACGGGCTCTATGCCGGCATGGGCGAGGTCCTGGCATCCCGGTTTCGCGGCTGGCGCGTCGGCATCGTGACGTCCGAGGCCGGGCTGGCCCGGGCCACCGGACTGCCGTTCCGGGATCCGGGTCCGTTTGTGGACCATGGCGGAACCAAGATCCGGCTGTGGCAGACCGGCCCCCTTGGTTGACCGCGCCGGCCGGAGCTCCTTTGACCCCAAGGTAAATTAGGCTTTCCCCGCCCGCGGTTCTCCTGTAAGCGGCAGCCATCTGAGACGTGACGCTTCGACCCCGGCGTGATGCAAAAGGATTGGGGTCGGCGGCAATGGGGCCGCCATGAAAATCGGGAGACCCGGGAACGCCCGGGAGCGCTCCCAAGAGGATACGATACATGTTCAACGTAACGACGAAATCCATGCAATGGGGCGAGGAGACTCTGACCCTCGAGACGGGCAAGGTGGCCCGTCAGGCCGACGGTTCGGTGGTCGCCACTTTGGGCGAGACGTCCGTCATGGCCAACGTGACCTTCGCGAAGGAACCGAAGCCCGGGCAGGACTTTTTCCCGCTCACCGTCCACTACCAGGAAAAATACTATGCCGCGGGCAAGGTGCCCGGAGGCTTTTTCAAGCGCGAGGCGCGGCCGACCGAAAAGGAGACCCTGACCGCGCGTCTGATCGACCGGCCGATCCGCCCGCTGTTCGTGCCGGGCTTCAAGAACGAAGTGCTGGTGATGTGCACCGTGCTGAGCCACGATCTGGTCAACGACCCCGACATCGTCGCGATGATCGCGGCCTCTGCCGCGCTGACGCTTTCGGGTGCGCCGTTCATGGGCCCGATCGCCGGCTGCCGCGTGGGCTATGAAGACGGCGAATACATCCTCAACCCCGAAGTCGAGGATATGGACCAGCTGCGCATGAACCCCGATCAGCGGCTCGATCTGGTCGTCGCGGGCACCAAGGATGCCGTGATGATGGTCGAGTCCGAGGCATACGAGCTGACCGAGGCCGAGATGCTCGGCGCCGTCACCTTCGCGCACGAACAGATCCAGCCGGTGATCGACCTGATCATCGCGCTGGCCGAAGAGGCCGCCAAGGATCCGTTCGATTTCCAGCCGCCGGACTATTCGGCGCTTTACGACAAGGTCAAGGCCGCCGGCGACGAGCAGATGCGCGCCGCCTTCGCGATCCGCGACAAGCAGGAGCGGACCGAGGCGATCGCCGCCGCCCGCGCCGCCGTCATCGAGACGCTGGACGAAAACGAGCAGGAAGACGCCAATCTGGGCTCTGCCTTCAAAAAACTGGAAAGCTCGATCCTGCGCGGCGACGTGGTCAAGACCGGCACCCGCATCGACGGTCGCGCGCTCGACACCGTGCGCCCGATCGTCTGCGAAACCGGCTTCCTGCCCCGCACCCATGGCTCGGCGCTGTTCACCCGCGGCGAAACCCAGGGTCTGGTGGTCACCACGCTCGGCACCGGCGAGGACGAACAGATCATCGACGCCCTGCACGGAAACTTCCGCTCGAACTTCCTGCTGCACTACAACTTCCCGCCCTACTCGGTGGGCGAGGCAGGCCGCGTCGGCCCTCCGGGACGGCGCGAGATCGGCCACGGCAAGCTTGCCTGGCGGGCGTTGCAGGCGGTGCTGCCTGCGCCAACCGACTTCCCCTACACGGTGCGCGTGGTGTCCGAGATCACCGAATCGAACGGTTCCAGCTCGATGGCCTCGGTCTGCGGCGGCTCGCTGTCGATGATGGATGCGGGCGTGCCCTTGAAGGCGCCGGTCGCCGGGGTAGCCATGGGTCTGATCCTCGAGGAGGACGGCTCTTACGCGATCCTGACCGACATCCTTGGCGACGAGGATCACCTCGGCGACATGGACTTCAAGGTCGCGGGCACCGAAAACGGCATCACCTCGCTGCAGATGGACATCAAGGTCGCGGGCATCACGCCCGAGATCATGGAAAAGGCGCTGGCCCAGGCCAAGGAAGGCCGGCTGCACATCCTCGGCGAAATGGCCAAGGCGCTGACCGAAGCCAGCGAGTTCAGCATCCACGCACCGCGGATCGAGACCATGACCGTGCCCACCGACAAGATCCGCGAAGTGATCGGCTCGGGCGGCAAGGTGATCCGCGAGATCGTCGAGGTCTCGGGCGCCAAGGTCGACATCAACGACGACGGCGTGATCAAGATCGCCTCGCCGAACGGCGAGTCGATCAAGAAGGCCTATGACATGATCCATGCGATCGTTGCCGAACCCGAGGAAGGCAAAATTTACCGGGGCAAGGTCGTCAAGATCGTCGATTTCGGCGCCTTCGTGAACTTCTTCGGCAAGCGCGACGGTCTGGTGCATGTCAGCCAGATCCTGCCCAAGCGGCTGAACCACCCCTCCGACGTGCTGAAGGAAGGCCAGGAGGTCTGGGTCAAGCTTCTGGGCTTCGACGATCGCGGCAAGGTAAAACTGGCGATGAAGATGGTCGACCAGGACACCGGCCAGGAAATCACCAAAGAGGAAGAGGCGGCGGGTTGACCCGCCCCGCCTCGTGGCTCGATCGGGCCCCGGCAGACTGCCGGGGCCCTTTCATGTGAACACCTTCATTTGAACCGTCGGGCGCACGGCAAATGCTGGACCTGTGCGGCCTATCCGGTCATAGTCGAGTCTCCAGACCGACCCATTCCCCGGGGTATTGTTTATGACAATCGATCGCCGCACGCTTCTCACCGGTGCCCTTGCCGCCGCCATGCCCGCCGCCGCCGGCGCATTGGAATTACCGGATAGCTGGCGGCCGCAGGTCGTTCCGATGCCTGCGCGCTACCGGCCGGGCGTGATCCTCGTCTATCCGGACCGGTTCTCGCTGTTCTGGACGCTGCCGGACGGCAACGCGATCCGCTATGCGGTCCGGGTCGGGCGCGGCGATCTCTATGAACCCGGCCAGTATTTTATCGGCGCCAAAAAGGAATGGCCCGCGTGGAAACCGACGCCCGGCATGGTCGAGCGCGAGCCGCAGAAATGGGCGAAATACGAAAAGGACGGCATGCCGGGCGGTCCGAACAACCCGCTGGGCGCGCGCGCGCTGTATCTTTTCCAGCCCGGCCGCGGCGATACGTTCCTGCGGATTCACGGCACCAACGACCCCGGCAGCATCGCGCGCGCCGTATCGAACGGCTGCGTCGGGCTGATGAACGACCATATCGCCCATCTCTACGACCTGGTGCCGCTGAACGCAGAGGTTTATCTTTATCCGAAGGCAACCGCCGAGGCACAAGCATCGGCGGGCTAGCGGGGCGGGGCTTCGCCCCTTGATGAGTCCGCGCGGACTGCGACGACGTCCATTCAAGGCCAAGACCAGCCTTGCGCTTCAGGCGCACTCCGGCGGCAGGCCCTGGTTTCAGGCCTCGCACGGTGCCGTCCGTCCTTCCAAGCAAACCGTTAACGCAGGTCTTGAACGAAATCCGGCACCTACGGCGTTGCGGCTAAGCATTCGGCCCCGCGAAACATGCCCGCGGCGAATACCCGCAACCTGAGGTGAGGACAAAAAAAATCGGCGCCGCGCGGCAGGCGCGGCACCGGTTGGCCGGTCCTACGCCGGCAGCTTCGCCTTGCGCAGATATGGCAGAACGGTTTCGAACTCGCCGTACTTCGCCTTGGCGTCCTCGTCGCTGACCGCCACGGGGATGATCACGTCCTGGCCTACGGTCCAGTTCGCCGGCGTCGCGATGTTCTCTCTGGCCGAGGTCTGCAGTGCGTCCAACGCGCGCAGCACTTCGGCAAAGTTACGGCCCACGGTCATCGGATAGGTCATGCTGAGCTTCAGCTGCTTGTCCGGCCCGATGATGAACACCGCCCGCACCGTCGCCGTATCGGCAGGCGTGCGGCCGTCGGGCAAATAGGCCTCGGCGGGCAGCATGTTGAACGCCTTCGACACCGACAGCCCTTCATCGGCGATGATCGGAAAGCCCACATCGGCCCCGCCGACCTTCTCGATATCCTTGATCCATCCCTTGTGGTCCTCGACCCCGTCCACTGAGACGCCGATCACCTTGCAGTTCCGCTTTGTCCACTCATCCGCCAGTTGCGCGACGGCACCGAACTCGGTGGTGCAGACGGGCGTGAAATCCTTCGGATGGGAAAACAGGATCGCCCAGCTGTCGCCGATCCAGTCATGGAATGTGATCGTGCCTTGGCTGGTTTCGGCCATGAAATTCGGAACGGTCTCGTTGATGCGCAGTGACATGGGGGCAACTCCTCTTTTTCGGCCCGGCGCCCGGGGTCCGCGATAGCGCCTTCTACACTACTTGCGGACGAAACGGCCCAGTGACAAGGTGTCTCGCAGCCAACGGAGGACGCCATGATCGAAAAACGCCAGTTCTACATCGACGGCCGATGGGTCGATCCGGCCCGGGCCAACGATTTCGACGTGATCGATCCCTCGACCGAGGAACCCTGCGCCGTGATCTCGCTGGGCGATCGGGCCGATACCGACGCCGCCGTCGCCGCCGCCTGCGCCGCGTTTCCCGGCTGGTCCTTCGCGGCGAAACAAGAGCGCCTGGTGCTCCTTAAGAAACTCTACGATGTCTACAAGGCCCGGGCCGAGGACATGGCCCAGGCGATCACCGCAGAAATGGGCGCGCCCATCGACATGTCGCGCGAACAGCAGGTCGGCGCAGGCCTCTGGCACATCAAGAACTTTCTGCGCGCCTACGAGACGTTCGATCACGTCCGCCCGCTTGGCCCGCACGCCCCCACCGACCGCATCATCTATGAACCGATCGGCGTCGTCGGCATGATCACGCCGTGGAACTGGCCGATGAACCAGGTCACGCTCAAGGTGATCCCGGCCCTGGCCGTGGGGTGCACCTGCGTCCTGAAACCGTCTGAGATCGCGCCGCTCTCATCCCTGCTTTTCGCCGAGTTCGTGGATCAGGCCGGATTTCCAAAGGGCGTCTTCAACCTCGTCAACGGCGACGGCCCCGGCGTCGGCACCCAGCTGTCGCGCCACCCCGATGTCGAGATGATTTCCTTCACCGGCTCCACCCGCGCCGGCGCGCTGATCTCGAAAAACGCCGCCGACACGTTCAAGCGCGTCAGCCTGGAGCTTGGCGGCAAGGGCGCCAACATCATCTTCGACGACGCCGACGAAAAGGCCGTCAAGCGCGGCACGCTGCATGTCTTCAACAACACCGGCCAGTCCTGCAACGCGCCCACACGGATGCTGGTCCAAAGGGGCCGCTATGACGCAGCCGTCGAAACCGCCCGCGAGGTGGCCGAGAAGATGGCCGTCGGCAATGCCCACGACGCAGGCCGCCACATGGGTCCGGTGGTCAGCGAGACGCAGTACGCCAAGATCCAGGACCTGATCCAGACAGGTATCGACGAGGGCGCCCGTCTGGTCGCCGGCGGCACCGGTCGGCCAGAGGGATTCAACCGCGGCTATTTCGTCCGCCCCACGGTCTTTGCCGATGTGTCCAACGACATGACCATCGCACGCGAGGAAATCTTCGGCCCGGTCCTGTCGATCCTGCCCTTCGAGACCGAGGACGAGGCGATCGCCATCGCCAACGACACGCCCTATGGGCTGACGAACTACGTGCAGTCCACCGACGACGCCCGCCGGGTCCGCCTGGCGCGCAGGCTCAATGCGGGCATGATCGAGATGAACGGCCAGTCCCGCGGCGCGGGCAGCCCCTTCGGCGGCGTCAAGGCCAGCGGCAACGGCCGCGAGGGCGGCGTCTGGGGCATCGAGGAGTTCTGCGAGGTCAAGGCCGTCAGCGGCTGGGCGGCGGAGTAGACCGTTCCACAACCTGGGTGCGCCGTCTGCGCACCCACCTCTCGAAGCCGGGCTCAGACCTGCGGCACGATGCATAGAGCAGTGTGCCGAAGTAGGGAATTTATTTCATCATAGCCGTGTCGAGGGAGCGGGGCGGAAACTCCACCCTAAGCTTTCTCAATAAACAGAACCGCTTGGTTTCGCGGCAGAGTGCGAAATCTTAATCTCTCAGTACCAATCAGGCGCAAATACAACGAAACTCAATTTGTGTGTTAATATGGCCATATCCATTCCTGCAACCCCATCTTACAGATCCTGTAGAGGGCACAGGAACACATTGCCCCTTGAGGGCATTGCAAATGCCAAGTGCATTCTCTGCCGCAGATTTTCTTGACTTATCAAACATCTCCTGGAATTTTACTTGTTTACACGTGTCATATTTCTCGGATATATACGCATGAATTAAGAAAAGTTGATCGCACTTCGTCACTCGGGTACTGTGCTCTTGCTCTTCCGGAGGGAACCATCTGGTTTTCTCAGGTTCGGAAAGCCAAATAACGTCCAATGCCACAGGTTTCCTTGGTTTTGCGAAATGGTCCCACTTCCATTTCTTATTGCCGGGCGTCTTCTTGAATCGGTCCCCGGACCTTGGCCATGGGTGGGGTGTGCCGCCGGGTACCGTTATGCCGTCAGCGATTCGTTTGATGAAATCCCGCCTCTCTTCGTCAATATCCCTTTCTTTCTCGTCACTGTCCTTTTGCAGAGGGAAGGGTATCTGACCGGCTTCGTCTGCGGTTAGGACGCCGTCATTGAGGGCCTCGATCAAAGGGACAATCCAACCCACATCTGCATCGTGCGGAATCCGCCTCAATAACGACGCAAGTTCAAATCGGGACCGCCGCGTCGGTGTCGATAAAACGCGCGGATCGCGCTCAAGCAGCCAGTGTCTGATATCGTCAGTTGTAATGAATTCAAGCTCTTCCGACCGAGCATCGCCCAACAGCTGTCTGGAAATGTCGATCGCCTGTTCAAAACTCGCATCGGCACCTCGAATATCCTCGGCAAGACGCCGTACAGAGAAATCGCTCTCCTGGCCCGATGAGTTGGCAACTTTCAACTGAGGTTTTCTCGCCATCTCTCCCCCAATGCATTCCAGCAGCGGAATGCACCTGTTGTTCGATCCGGCTCAAATGATCGTGGCGAGCATCCGCTCTCGACAACATATAATAACAAAAAAGGTGGAAAATTCGAAGTTCATTTCTTCTCGAATCTATTTCTCGGTCTTTCGACGGTACCTTCTCTTGCAGATTGCACAGGGATATCCGGCACTGCTGACCTTTTCTGTCTCCGCAAGTGTAGGGTGTGTTTCAGCACGCCGCTGACCAAGTAAGCCCCTCGTGAGGATAAAACAAATACTCGCGGTGAGAATGGCGGGTTTCTCGCAAGTTCCAGCATTGTTGCGCTTTAACGCAGTTTCGTTCCACCAAGTGCCGAGCCCAGAGGTGGTCACAAGTTGTTAGCGTTATCTAACCTGATTACAGCAGCTTGACGCCCCGTCCCGATGGAAACGCCACGGCCCTCACCCCTCCAGCGTCTCCATCAGTCCATTGAACGCCGCCGTCTCCGCCTCGCCCCACACCGCCCCGCGCGACCGAAACAGCGTCGCCTGGCTGCGGTGGACCACACCGTCCGCCAGCACCTTCAGATGGTTCGCCCTGAGCGTCTCGCCGGTCGAGGTGATGTCGGCGATCGCCTCGGCGGTCAGGTTCTTCACCGTCCCTTCGGTCGCGCCCTGGCTGTCGACCAGCACGTAATCCGCCACCCCGTGCAGCTTCAGGAACTCGCGCACCAGCCGATGGTATTTCGTCGCGATCCGCAGGCGGTGCCCGTGGAGCCGCCGGAACGCCGCCGCCGCGGCGTCGAGATCGTCGAGCGTATCCACATCCACCCAGGCCGCCGGCACCGCGATCACCAGATCCGCCTGCCCGAAGCCCAGCTGTGCCAGTTCCGCCACCCGGTCTTCCCAATGCGCCAGCCTCTCGCGCACCATGTCCGACCCGGTCACGCCGAGGTGAATCCGCCCCGCCTCCAGCTCTCGCGGGATTTCTCCGGCGGACAAGAGTACCAGCTCGACCCCGGCCACGCCCTCGACCGCCCCGGCATATTCGCGGTCGGCGCCGCTGAGCGACAGGCCGACCCCCCGCGCGCCGAACCAGTCGAAGGTCTTGTCCATCAACCGGCCCTTGGACGGAACCCCGAGCTTTAGCGTCATCGCGCCAGCTCCAGCGTCAGGGCCGGGCGGATCACGCCGCCCACGGCGGGCACCGCGCCCGCCTCGCCCAAGGCCCGGGTCAGCGCGTCATAGCGCCCGCCGGTCGCCACCGGCGGCAGGTCGGGCCGCGTCTCGGCATAGAAACCAAAGACGAAGCCGTCATAGTATTCCATCTGCGTCCGGCCATAGCTGCCCTCGAAATCGAGCGTGTGCACATCGACCCCGCGCGCGGTCAGCGCATCCAGCCGTGCCGCCAGCCGCTCGACCGCACCAGAGATGGATGGCAGGTCCACCGCCACGTCCCGCAACCGTTCCAGCGCGTTCGGGGCCTTTTCCCGCAGGCCGGTGATCTCGTCGAGCAGTTCCACCTCGCCCGCCGAGACCGGCGGTTCGGCCGCATCGGCCGCCAGGGCCTCGACCCGCGCCTCGATCTCCCCCCGGCTGCGTTGCCCGATTATCGGCCCGGCCTCTGCGAAAACGTCCTCGCCCGCCGCCACGCGCTGCAACAATGCTGCGCGCGTCGGCGGCACCGGGCTGCGCCCCCCGAACCGGTCAAGCAAAGCGCGGAACCGCCGGGGCCGCCAGATGTGCCGCGACAGGGCCGCCTTGCGCCGTTCGGATGTGGACAGCCCCTGAACCGCCGCCATGAGCACGCCGATATCGCCGGTCGCCGCCCGCAGCCGAAGCGGCGCAAGCACCTCGGAGAACAGGGCGAAGACCGCAGCATCCGAGGCAGCCGGGTCCGCGCTGTCGAAAATCTCGAAGCCCACCTGATCGTATTCCGACGGGCGCTCGACCCCTTGCTCCTGTACCCGGAATACCTTGCCCGCATAGACATACCGAGCCGACGCCGCCGTGCCGGCGATGTGCATCTGCACCACCGGGACGGTGAAGTCGGGCCGCAGCATAAGCTCCCCTGCCAGCGGATCACGCGTGACGTAGGCCCGCGCCCGGATGTCCTCGCCGTAAAGATCCAGCAGCGTTTCGGCCGGTTGCAGCACCGGCGGGTCCACCAGCTCTGCGCCCTCGGCCAGGAACCGCACGACCAGCCGCGCCTGTTCGGCCTCCAGCGCGCGGCCGGGCGTGGCCGTCATCCTGGCTGTCCGTCAAGGTTCGTTTCGGTCTCACCGATATATGTCGAGATGACGGTGGCCAGATCGACGCGCAGCACCTCTTGCTGGGCCGGCTGCTCTTTCCATTCCTCGTTCGACGTGATCTCGGCGGCCAGATGTTTGCCCAGCACAAGGTCCTTGACCAGAACGACGCCGCGGTCCCTTTCGTCGGAACCTTCGATGATCGCCAGCGGACAGTTGCGTTTGTCGGCGTATTTAAGCTGGTTGCCGAAGTTCTTCGGGTTGCCCAGATACACCTCTGCCCGGATGCCGGCATTGCGCAGTTCGGTGGCCATCGCCTGATAGTCCGCCATCCGGTCCCGGTCCATCACCGTCACCAGCACCGGCCCCTGCGCCGTGTTGCCGATCCGGCCCTTTTCCCGCAACGCGGCCAACAGCCGGTCGACTCCGATCGAGATGCCGGTTGCCGGCACCTCCTGCCCGGTGAAGCGTTTGACAAGGTCGTCGTAGCGCCCGCCCCCGGCAACCGAACCGAACTGGCGCGGGCGGCCCTTTTCGTCGAGGATTTCAAAGGTCAGCTCGGCCTCGAAGACCGGGCCGGTATAGTAGCCGAGGCCGCGCACGACCGAGGGGTCGATGACGATGCGGTCGGGGCCGTAGCCCTGAGCGTCGAGCAGTTCCGCAATCTGGCTCAACTCGGAAACGCCTTCCCGCCCAATTGCAGTTTCCCGGACAATATCTGCAAGGTAGACAAGTGTGTTGGCGTTTCGGATTTGGCCGCCCTGCGTATCTTGAAGCGACAAAACGTAGCGAAGCCAACTGTCGTTGGTCATCCAAGCATAATCCAATTGGTCGGCATAGTCGGGCGACACATCGCGCGCGATTTTTGCTTGCTCTTTCAAGCGAGAATCGATCTCGGAATTAGCACCGACAAACGCCATTACGGTCTTCGCTTGATCATCGGAGAGTCCCGCGCCCTCGGTGAAGTCGCCGCTTTCGTCCTTGCGGCCCTTGCCGAGCAACGCGTGCACACCTTCCGGCCCGAGCCGGTCTAGTTTATCGATGGCACGCAGGACGATGCCGCGCTCGTGGGCATATTTGTCTGGGTCGGCGGGGTCGAGGATACCGGCAACCTCCATCACGCCGTTCAGAACTTTTCGGTTGTTAATCCGCACGATGTAGTCGCCGCGCGCGATGCCGACCGCCTCGAGTGTGTCGGCGAGCATCGCGCAAATCTCGGCGTCGGCGGCAACTGTCGCCGTACCGACCGTATCCGCATCGCATTGATAAAACTGGCGAAACCGCCCCGGGCCGGGCTTTTCGTTGCGCCAGACCGGGCCCATGGAATAGCGCCTGTAGGGCGTGGGCAGGTCGTTGCGGTGCTGGGCATAGACCCGCGCCAGCGGTGCGGTCAGGTCATAGCGCAGCGCCACCCAGGCGTCGTCGTCCTCCTGCCAGGCGAAAACGCCGGCATGGGGACGGTCGACATCCGGTAGATATTTCCCAAGCGCGTCCAGGGTTTCGACAGCCGAAGACTCCAAAGCGTCGAAACCGTAGCGGTGATAGACCTCGGCGATCCGGGCCAGCATCGCGTCGCGCTCGGCCACCTCCGCGCCGAAATAGTCGCGGAAACCCTTGGGCACCTCGGCCTTCGGCCGCGGCTGTTTTTTCTGCTTCGCCATCAGGTCGTGTCCATCCGCCGTGGGGTCGCGGCGCGGTCTAGCCGAAGGCTGCGTGGGGGGCAAGGATCGGCCGGATTCGGGGTCGGAATTCCAGATGAGTTCTGTATGACTCGTATAGGGTTCGGGCTGGGGACGGGAGGCAGGCTATGGCGGATCGCATTCACGGTCTTGAGGAACAGGTCGCGCATCTGCAACGCATGTCCGACGAGTTGTCGGATGTGGTCGCGCGTCACGAGACCGAGATCGCGCGGCTTTCGCGGCGGGTCGAGATGCTGATGCGGCGCGAGGCCGAACGCGAGGCGGATGCGGCCGGATCGATCCCGCTGGCCGATCAGAAACCACCCCACTGGTGAGGCTTGCGCGGGGGCGTCAGCGGGTCAACGTCTGATAGGTGACCAGTTGGCCCTTGTGCAGAAACAGTTCCATCCATTCGCCCGTCGAGCCGAAATCGCGGTAAACGCTGACAAACGCGGCGTCACGCTCCAGCCGGGCAATGCGGTTTACCGGGCAGAATTCGCCGCGCCGCACGCCGCAGACCCGGGACTTGACCTTTTCATAGGCCTCGTCGGTATTGGAATAGGGGTTGGCGTTCAGCGGATTGTAACGGGTCGCCTCGTGCACTTCCGCCGACCCGAAGAGCGCCAGCGAGGCGGTGAATTTCCGGGCGCAGCCGTTGCGGAAGCCGGTCACATATTGCGTACGCGGCGCGATGCTGGACGGTTCGGTGTCGTAAAGCCGGTACTTGCCGGCCCCCGGCGAGCGCGCGACCTCGGTGCCCATCTCGCGCTTGGACAGGCCGCAGGCCTCTGCAACCGTGCCAAAGGGCAGTGGACCGGCCGGCGCTGTCGGTGCCGCCATACCGGTATCGGCGGTGCGGCGGTTGCGGCCGAACAGCCCGCCGCGGCGGCGGGGCGACTCCTCTGCTTCCACGGGCGGTGCGTCGGAAACGGCGGGCTGAACTGCCGGGTCCGCGAGCGCTTCGGCCGGGATCTCGCCCGTCGCCGAGGCCAGGATCACCCCTGGCTCTGCCTCCGGATCAGCCGCGGGGGCGGCGACCTCGCCGGGCACGCGCTTGAACAGGAAGCCGAAGGGCCGCGGACGGGTCGAGGGCTGCGGCACCGGGGCGGGCTCGGCCTGCGCCGGCACATCCGCGACCAGGAACTCCGGCGGCGGCGGATCGTCGGGCGGCAGCGCCTCTACCGGGTCCGCGGCAGGGGCGGGTGCCCTGTTGCGGCGCAGAAAGGCGAACGGGCCCCGGCGCGGCGGATCCGCCGGCGGTTCCAGCAACACAGGTTCGGCGGTTTGGGGTTCTGCCACGTCCTCGACGGGCACGGGCGCCAGGTCATATGAAACCGCCGGGTCAGGACCTCTCACACAGGCACAGGCGAGCAGACAACCGGCCACCAGCGCGGGCCGCAGGGCGTCCGCCGGCCATGGCCATCGGCGATCGGTTATGAACACGTCTCCCCCACGGTCCCGGAATACAGCCGCCGCTGTGGATAACGCAAGAGTCCGACCCCAGGGCGATCCGGTTGGGCGAGGAAACGCTGTGTTTCAGACGTCCTCGACCGTCACCACGCCGCCGAGCGACTTCAGCGCGCCCTTGATCTGCGGGTTGACATGGAACCGGTCCCCCAGCGCGATCTCGACCTCGCCCGGCAGATCGGGCGCCATCAGGCATAGCTGCACCGGTCCGCGCGCCCGGCTCTTGGCCTCGGCGGTGGCGCGCTCAAGCAGCGCAGCGACGGATTGTACGGCGGCCGGTTCGTCGACGAAGACGCGCAGGCCCATCGATCCGGCATCGGCCGCGACGGTGTCGATCGGGCTGACCGAGCGGGCGAGCAGTTTCAGCTGGTCGGCCTCCATCGTCGCCTCGACCGAGAGAACGACGTTCTGGCCGGGATCGAGGTGCTCGCGGGCCGTTTCCAGCGTGTCGGCGAAGATCGTGACCTCATAAAGCCCGGTGGGATCGCTGAGCTGTACGAAGGCAAATCGGTTGCCGCGGGCGGATTTGCGTTCCTGCCGCCCGGCGACCGCACCGGCGATCTTGGCTACCAGGGGCGCGCGTTCGGCCTGGGCCGTGACCTCGGCCAGGGTGTTGACGCCCTTGCGTTTCAGCGGCCCCATGTAGTCGTCGAGCGGATGGCCGGAGAGGTAAAAGCCGATGGCGATATGTTCCTCGGCCAGCCGCTCGTTCGGCAGCCAGTCCTCGACCGGCGACAGGCGCGGTTCCGGCAGGTCGTCGCCCGCCTCGCCGAAGAGCGACACCTGGGCCGAGTTCTTCTGGTCATGCACGGCGGCGGAATAGGCCACCAGCGCGTCGAGCGAATCGAACACCCTGCGGCGGTTGGGGTCGAGCTGATCGAAGGCGCCGGCGCGGGCCAGCATCTCCATCGGGCGTTTGCCGATGCGTTTGAGGTCGACGCGGCGTGCAACGTCGAAGAGGTTGACGAAGGATTGGTTGCCGCGCGCTTCGGTGATCAGCTTCATCGCTTCGACGCCGACATTCTTCAGCGCGCCCAGGGCGTAGACCACCTTGCCGTCCGTGACGCTAAACGTGGCCTCGGACCGGTTGACGCAGGGCGGGACGATCTCGATGCCCAGGTTCCGGCGGATTTCCTCGGCATAGACGGCCAGCTTGTCCGTCAGGTGCAGATCGCAGTTCATGACGCCCGCCATGAATTCGACGGGGTGGTTCGCTTTCAGCCATGCGGTCTGATAGCTGACCACGGCGTAAGCCGCGGCGTGGGATTTGTTGAAGCCGTAGTTGGCGAACTTGTCCAGCAGGTCCCAGACCTCGGTGGCCTTCTTGGCATCGACGCCGTGGTCCGCCGCGCCCTTCAGGAACTTGGGCTTTTCGGCATCCATCGCCTCTTGGATCTTTTTGCCCATAGCCCGGCGCAGCAGGTCGGCGCCACCCAGCGAATAGCCCGCCATTTCCTGGGCAATCTGCATCACCTGTTCCTGGTAGACGATGATGCCCTGGGTTTCGTCGAGGATATGGTCGATCGAGGGGTGCAGGTGCTCACGCTCGCTGAGCCCGTTCTTGACCTCGCAGTATTTCGGGATGTTCTCCATCGGGCCGGGGCGATAGAGCGCGACGAGCGCGATGATGTCCTCGATGCAGGTGGGCTTCATGCGCCTGAGCGCGTCCATCATGCCCGAGCTTTCCACCTGGAACACGGCGACCGTCTTGGCCGAGCTGTAGAGGTCGTAGGTCTTTGCGTCGTCAAGCGGGATCGCATTGATATCAAGGTCGACGCCGCGCTGCTTCAGCAGGTCGACGGCGTTCTGGATCACGGTCAGCGTCTTCAGCCCGAGAAAGTCGAATTTCACCAGCCCGGCGGCCTCGACCCATTTCATGTTGAACTGGGTCGCGGGCATCTCGGACCGGGGATCCTGGTAGAGCGGCACAAGCTCGTCCAGGGGGCGGTCACCGATGACCACGCCGGCGGCGTGGGTGGAGGCGTTGCGCAGAAGTCCCTCGATCTGCTGGCCGTAGGTCAAAAGGCGGTCGACCACCTCTTCGTTCTTGGCTTCCTCGCGTAGGCGGGGTTCGTCGGCCAGCGCCTTTTCGATGCTGACGGGTTTCACCCCCTCGACCGGGATCATCTTGGACAGGCGGTCCACCTGGCCATAGGGCATCTGCAGCACCCGGCCGACGTCGCGCACCGCGGCCTTGGACAGAAGCGCGCCGAAGGTGATGATCTGGGCGACCTTGTCGCGGCCGTATTTCTCCTGCACGTATTCGATCACCTCTTCGCGGCGGTCCATGCAGAAATCGATGTCGAAATCGGGCATGCTGACCCGTTCGGGGTTCAGGAAACGCTCGAAGAGAAGCGAATAGCGCAGGGGATCGAGGTCGGTGATGGTCAGTGCATAGGCCACCAGGCTGCCCGCGCCGGAGCCGCGGCCGGGGCCGACGGGGATCGAGTGATCCTTGGCCCATTTGATGAAGTCGGCGACGATCAGGAAATAGCCGGGAAAGCCCATGCCCTCGATAATGCCAAGCTCGAACTCGAGCCGTTTGTCGTAATCCTCCAGCGGGGCGGCGGGCTCGATCACCTTCAGCCGCTCGGCCAGCCCGGCCTTGGCCTGGCGGCGCAGTTCCTCGACCTCGTTGTCGGCGAATTTCGGCAGGATCGGGTCGCGCTTTACCGCCTTGAAGGCACAGCGGCGCGCGATTTCGACCGTGTTTTCCAGCGCTTCCGGAAGATCGGCGAACAGCGCCGCCATCTCCTGCGGGCTTTTGAAGTAATGCTGCGGGGTCAGCCGGCGGCGCGGTTCCTGCTGGTCGACATAGGTCCCCTCGGCAATGCAGATCAGCGCGTCATGCGCCTCGTAGATCTCGGCCTTGGGAAAATAGACGTCGTTGGTCGCCACCAGCGGCAGGTCCAGCGCGTAGGCGGTTTCGACGAACCAGCGCTCGGTCAGCCGCTCGGCCTCGGGCGGGCTGGCGTCATCGCGGGGATGGCGCTGCAATTCGACATAGACCCGCGTTGGAAAGGCGTCCGCCATCCGCCGGACGAGCGACAGCGCCTTGTCCGTCTGACCCGCCTGCACCAGCCGCCCCAGGGGCCCGTCGGGCCCGCCGGTCAGCAGGATCAGCCCGTCGCAATGACCGCACAGCTCGTCCACCGTGACGTGCGGCAAACTGCCGTCGCCGCGCAGGTAAAGGCACGAGTTGAGCTTCATCAGGTTGCGGTACCCCGCCTCGTTCTGGGCCAGCAGGACGACCGGCGCGGGCGGGCGTGGTTTGTCGCCCGGTCCGGCGGGGTCGTAATCGACATCGAGCTGGCAGCCGATGATCGGCTGCACGCCGGCGGCGCTTGCCAGCACCGAAAATTCCAGGGCGCAGAACATATTGTTCGTGTCCGTCACCGCCACGGCCGGCATGGCGGCATCGGCGCACAGACCGGCCAGTTTCTTCACCGGCACCGCGCCTTCCAGCAGAGAGTATTCGGTGTGCAGGCGAAGGTGGACGAACTTTGCTGAGCGGCTCATAGGGGCAGGCTAGCGCGGCTGCGCCCCGAGGGGAATCCGGAAAACGCCCGTCCCGGCCGCGTGATGGCGCTTAAGCGCTGCCCGGCGCCGGTTCGGCAAACCGGTACGCGTCGTGCACCTCGTAATCGATGCCGTGCCTGCGCACCCAGGCGTAGTAATCCTCAATCTCTTCAAGCTGGAAATACAGCCAGTTCCCGGTCGGATTGGCCTCGCCCGGCGTGAAACGGATTTCACGATTTTCCGAAGGGCAAATCAATGTGTCACGGAATAATCGACGATGCGGCCCTGAAAATAGGGGCGCATGCCACCCGGTTCGACATAACCGATCTCTGCCTCGGCCGGAATCCGGCGCGGACCGATCATCCGGTAATCGCGGAAATAGCCCTGCCAGTCGCGCAGAACCCGCTTGCCCGCCGCGTCGCTGGTTGGCCGGCCGGCGGCGAAAACCTCGACGATGTCGCCGCTGCCGTCGAACCGGAATCTCACCGCGACCGGCCCGTCGGCCAGATCCATCGACACCTCGGCCCAGTCCTCGCCAACCATCTGCCAGCTCAGGTCGGGGTTGCCGAGAATGGCATCGGGGGCCCAGGGCAGCTCCGCCAGATAGCGCATCGCCTCGCCGCGGTCGATATCGGCGCTTTCGGCTCTGAGCACCGGGATCAGACCCAGAAGCCAGACGCGCAACGCCCCTGCGCCGTCGGCAAACCCGTCCACCACGTGCAGCTTCGGCACTGGGCCGACGAACTGCGAGGCCTGCCAAAGGAACCCCGCCGCGCCCGTTGCGATCATTTGCCGGGCCCGAAGACTCTGCCAGGGCTGGCCAGGCGTCAGCTGCATCTCGGCGGCTTGGGTAAAGGTGAAACCGACGGCAAGATCGTTCGGTGTCGCATCGGCGCGCAGGGCAAACTCGCGCACCTTCTCGGGCAGATTGCCGGACACGTCGCGCGGGTCCGGCGCGCGGTTAAGCCGCGCCTCGATCCCGTGCTCGAAGCCGGAAACCCGTGTGTGAGCGAGCACGGCGGCCACCGCCACCGCAAGGACCAGCAGCAACAGCACGCTCAGCCCCATCGTCATCGGCGCTCCTTTCGCCCGGCAGTTGATGCTGATACCTGCGTCGCCCCGGCAACCGGCAAAAGCAACCGCGTTGCACCCTGCAAATTGCGGGATCGGCGGCAATGTGCCGCCGCGCCGCAGCAATCCGGGCGGAAGATTGCCATGGCGGCCCCGCCTATTTTTGTGTCGTTCAAGGTAATCCGCGCAATTTTCGGGCAATTCTTGAAGGTCCTTCGGGCCCGTCCGGCGTCGAAGCCCTTGCCAAACCGGCAATTCACGGTTTTGCTGCGGTATCGACTGGGGGCGGCCGGCTTTACGCCGCATCGGGCCGGATGCATGCGGAAATCCGCAAAACAGAAAGCGGCATCGGAACTGCGATGAGCCAGATTGCGTTTCTCCTGAACGGAGACCTGGTGCGTCTGAGCGATGTGACCCCGACCACGACGCTTTTGGACTGGCTGCGCGAAGAGCGCGGTCTGACGGGCACCAAGGAAGGCTGCAACGAAGGCGACTGCGGCGCCTGCACGGTCATGGTGACCGATGCTGGCGGCGCCCGCGCGGTGAATGCCTGCATCCTGTTTCTGCCGCAGCTGCACCGGCGCGCGGTGCGCACCGTCGAGGGGATCGCCGGACCGAACGGCCAGTTGCACCCGGTCCAGCGGGCGATGGTCGATCATCACGGATCGCAATGCGGGTTCTGCACGCCGGGCTTCATCGTCTCGATGGCGACCGCGCATCTGAACGGACGGCGCGATTTCGACGATCAGCTTGCAGGCAATCTCTGCCGCTGCACCGGCTATGCCCCGATCGTGCGCGCGGCCGAGGCCGCGGCGGACCGGCCGTCGCCGGACTGGATGGTCGATGACCTGACCCGGATCGACGACGCGGACCCGAACGGTGACCGGGTTCTTGTGGCCAGGACGGCCGACGAACTGGCGGCATGGTATCGCAACCACCCAAGCGCGACGCTGGTCGGCGGCGCAACCGATGTGGGCCTTTGGGTGACAAAACAGTTCCGGCCCTTGGGCGATGTCGCCTTTCTATCGGGCATCGATGACCTCAAACAGATCGACATCGGCGACGACGAGGTGCGGATCGGAGCCGCCGCCACACTGAGCGATATCGGCGAGGCGATTGCGCCCCTGCATCCCGACTTCGCCGAACTGATCCGCCGCTATGGCTCGGTCCAGGTGCGCAACGCCGCCACAATCGGCGGCAATATCGCCAACGGCTCGCCCATTGGCGACGGCCCGCCTGCGCTGATCGCGCTGGGCGCCCGGCTGCATCTGCGCCGTGGCGACGACCGCCGGGCGATTCCGCTGGAAAAGTTCTTTCTCGACTATGGCAAGCAGGACCGGCAGCCCGGAGAATTCGTCGAAGCCGTCAGCTTTCCCCGCCAGGCCGATCGGTTGAAATGCTACAAGCTGTCAAAGCGGTTCGATCAGGATATCTCGGCAGTGTGCGGCTGTTTCAACATCTCGGTCGAGGGGGGCACGGTCAAAGCGGCCCGCATCGCGTTCGGCGGCATGGCGGGCATTCCCAAACGCGCCACAAGTGTCGAGGCCGCGCTGACCGGAAAGACCTGGACGGCCGATACGGTCGCCGCGACCTGGGACGCCTGGGCGGAGGATTTCACGCCGCTGAGCGACATGCGCGCGAGCGGCGGCTACCGGCTCGACGCTGCGCGCAACCTGCTGACCCGCTACTTTCTGGAAGACATCGGCGGTCGGACCCGGGTTCTGGAGGTCGGTCCGTGACGGTCGCCAAGCCCCTGCCGCACGACGCTGCCGTCCTGCACGTGACCGGCGCGGCGCGCTACGTCGACGACATCCCCGCCCCGGCGGGCACGCTGTCGCTGGCCTTCGGCCTCAGCGACGTCGCCCGCGGCCGGATCATGACGATGGACCTCGACGCCGTGCGTGCCGCCGAGGGCGTCGTCGCCGTGCTGACCGCCGGCGACCTGCCCTTTGCCAACGATGTCTCGCCGTCGGCCCATGACGAGCCGCTGCTGGCCACGGGTGAAGTATTCTATCTGGGCCAGCCGGTGTTCTTCGTCGTCGCCACCAGCCATCTTGCCGCGCGCAAGGCGGCGCGCCTGGGGAAAATCACCTACGAGGAACTGCCCGCGATCCTGACCATCGACGACGCGTTGGCCGCCGGCAGCCTGTTCGAAGGCGGCCCCATCGTCTGGTCGAAGGGCGATGTGGACGCCGCACTGGATGGTGCCGACCGGGTCGTCGAGGGGCGTTTGGAAATCGGCGGGCAAGAGCATTTCTATCTGGAAGGCCAGGTGGCGATGGCCTGGCCGCAGGAGGGCGGCGACATGGCTGTCATGTCGTCCTCGCAGCACCCGACCGAGATCCAGCACAAGGTGGCCGAGGCCATCGGCACGCCGATGCACGCGGTCCGGGTCGAGGTCCGGCGCATGGGCGGCGGGTTCGGCGGCAAGGAAAGCCAGGGCAACGCGCTGGCGGTGGCCTGCGCCGTCGCCGCGCAAGCAACCGGACGCCCATGCAAGATGCGCTACGACCGCGACGACGACATGGTGATCACCGGCAAGCGGCACGATTTCCGCATCGACTATCGCGCCGCGGTGGAGGCCGAGGGGCGCATCGCGGGGATTGAATTCACGCAATACTGCCGCTGCGGCTGGGCGCAGGATCTGTCGCTGCCGGTGGCCGACCGGGCGATGCTGCATGCCGACAACGCCTATTTCCTGCCTGCTGCGCGCATCGCCTCGCACCGGCTGAAAACCCATACCCAGTCCGCCACCGCCTTTCGCGGCTTCGGCGGGCCGCAGGGCATGGTGGGCATCGAGCGAGTGCTGGACCACATCGCGCATGAACTGGGGGAGGATCCGCTGGCGGTGCGCAGAAAGAACTTTTATGCCTCCGGCGGGAATATTTCCGGACCAAAGATGGATGGAGCCGGGGTGCAGACCACACCCTACCACATGCCGGTCGAGGATTTCGTATTAGACAGCATTGTCGACGAACTTGTACACAGCTCTGACTACTATGCCCGCCGGGCCGCTGTGGTCGAGTGGAACGCAGCCAATCCGATTCTGAGGAAGGGCATCGCGCTGACGCCGGTAAAATTCGGCATCTCGTTCACGCTGACGCATCTCAACCAGGCGGGCGCGCTGGTGCATGTCTATCAGGACGGCTCGATCCACATGAACCATGGCGGCACCGAGATGGGCCAGGGCCTGTTCCAGAAGGTGGCCCAGGTGGCGGCGAGTCGGTTCGGGGTGGATGTCTCGAAGGTCAAGATCACCGCAACGGATACCGGCAAGGTGCCCAACACCTCTGCCACGGCGGCCTCGTCCGGGTCGGATCTGAACGGCATGGCGGTCAAGGCCGCCTGCGACACGATCCGCAACCGGATGGCCGGGGTGATCGCCGCCCAGCACCAGGCGGACCCGGCCACGGTCCGGTTCGAGGACGGGCAGGTGCATGTGGGCGGCGCCTCCTACCCTTTCGAGGAGGCGGCGCAACAGGCCTACATGTCCCGCGTCAGCCTGTCGGCGACGGGGTTCTACAAGACACCCAAGATTGTCTGGGACCGGATCAGGGGCGAGGGGCGGCCGTTTTTCTACTTCGCCTATGGCGCCGCGGTGACCGAGGTGGTGATCGATACGCTGACCGGCGAAAACCGCATCCTGCGCGCGGACATCCTGCACGATACCGGCGCCTCGCTGAACCCGGCGCTGGATATCGGACAGGTCGAGGGCGGCTATGTCCAGGGCGCGGGCTGGCTGACCATGGAAGAGCTTGTGTGGAACGGCGAGGGACGGCTGATGACCCATGCGCCATCGACCTACAAGATCCCGGCCTGTTCCGACCGACCAGACATCTTCAACGTCGCGCTTTGGGACAAGGGCCGGAATCGGGAGGACACGATCTATCGCTCGAAGGCCGTGGGAGAACCGCCGTTCATGCTGGGTATTTCGGCGTTCCTGGCGCTCAGCAACGCCATTGCGGCCTGCGGCGACGGCTATCCCGCGCTCGACGCACCGGCGACGCCCGAGCGGATCCTGAAGACCGTGATGCGGGTTCGGGCGGCATGATCGACCTGCCGCAACTAACCGGCCAGCTGGAAGCCTACGGCCGCGTTGCCCGGATCGTGATCGCAGGCCATAACGGCTCGACCCCGCGCGAGACCGGGGCGGCGATGTGTGTCTGGGACGGCGGGCAGAGCGGCACAATCGGCGGCGGGCGGCTGGAGTTCGAGGCCGTCAAGCGGGCCCGGGAGATGCTGGATCACGGCCCCGGGACCGAGGTGCGGCGGCAGGCGCTTGGCCCGGCGCTGGCACAGTGTTGCGGCGGCTCGGTGACGCTGGTGACCGAGGTTTGGAATGTGGACTGCTACCGCGCCGAGATCGACACCAAGCCCTTCGAGTTCCAGGGCGTGTTCGTCCGCCGGGTTGAGGGCGACAGACCGCTTCCGGACAAGGCGCGGCGGCGTCTGCAGGCGTCAGGGGACGACCCGATCCCGACGCAGCTCATCGACGGCTGGCTGATCGAACAGGTCTGGCGCGACCGGCAGCCGGTCTTCATCTACGGCGCGGGCCATGTGGGCAACGCGCTGGCCCGGGTGCTGGCGCCGCTGCCGCAATTCGAGGTCCATGTCGCAGATGTCCGCCCGCCCATGCTCGAAGACCTGCCCGGTACCGTGCTGCGGTCATCCGATATCCTGCCGATCGAGGTCATGGCCAAGGCCCCGCCAGAGGCCGCACATTTCATCATGACGCCCGAGCACGAGTACGATCTCGCGCTGTGCCATCAGGTGCTGCAGCGGCCCTTCGCCTATGCCGGACTGATCGGTTCGGCCACAAAATGGGCGCGCTTCCGCAAACGGCTGGCGGCCATGGGCCACACGCAGGCCGAGATCGGCCAGATAGAGTGCCCCATCGGCGACCCGGCGCTCGGCAAACGGCCATACGAGATCGCCATCGGGGTGGCGGCAGGGTTGCTGGCGCGGCGGCGCGCACGGCCCGCGATCAGGGAGGATGTGGCGTGACCGAGGCCTTGCTGAACATCGAGGGGCTGACTAAGGCCTATCCGGGTGTGGTTGCGAATGACGATGTCTCGTTCCGGATCGCGCCGGGCGAGGTGCATGCGCTGCTGGGCGAGAACGGCGCGGGCAAGTCGACGCTGGTCAAGATGATCTATGGGCTGGTACGGCCCGATTCCGGGCGGATGCAGTTCGGCGGCGCACCCTATGACCCGCCGACGCCGCACGCGGCGCGGGCGATGGGCGTGGCGATGGTGTTCCAGCATTTTTCACTCTTCGAGGCGTTGAACGTGGCCGAGAATGTCGCCCTGGGCATGGAAAACCCGCCGCCGCAGCGGCAGCTTGCCCGGCGTATCCGCGAAGTGTCGGAAACCTATGGTCTGCCGCTGGACCCCGAGCGGCTGGTCGGCGATCTGTCGGCCGGAGAGCGACAGCGGGTCGAGATCATCCGCTGTCTTCTGCAGGATCCAAAGCTTTTGATCATGGATGAACCGACTTCTGTGCTGACGCCGCAAGAGGTCGATATCCTGTTCGAAACACTTCGGAAGTTGCAGGCGGAGGGGACTTCGATCCTGTATATCAGCCACAAGCTGGAAGAGATCAAAACCCTGTGCGACCACGCCACGATCCTGCGGTTGGGCAAGGTGGTGGGAGAGTGCAACCCACGGCAGGAAAGCGCGAGGTCGATGGCCGAGATGATGGTGGGCACAGCCCTGCATACACCCACGCGCGGTGAAAAGGCACCAGGCGAGGTGGTGCTGGATCTTGCCGCCCTGTCGGTCGCCTCGGCAAACCCGTTCGGGACCTCGCTGCGCAGCATTCACCTAGAGGTGCGGTCGGGCGAAATCCTGGGCATCGGCGGCGTGGCCGGGAACGGACAGGACGAATTGCTGGCGGCGCTGTCAGGCGAAACGCCAGCCCCGGCGGAGGCGGTGAAGTTCTGCGGGCAGGAGATCGGCCATCTGGGGCCGAATGCGCGGCGGCGGCTGGGGCTGCTGGCGGCACCCGAGGAACGGCTGGGCCATGCCGCGGCGCCGGACATGTCGCTGACCGAAAATGCGCTTTTGACCGGCGCGATCCGGGAAGAGCTGGTGTCGGGCGGGTTTCTGAAATGGCCGCGGGCGCAGGGGTTCGCCGAACGGATCATTGCGGCCTTCGACGTGCGCACGCCCGGGCCGGGCAACGCCGCACGGTCGCTGTCGGGCGGTAACCTGCAGAAATTCGTGATCGGGCGCGAGATCCTGCAGCGACCCGCCTGCCTGGTGGTGAACCAGCCGACCTGGGGGGTGGACGCGTCCGCGGCCGCAGCGATCCGTCAGGCGCTGCTGGATCTGGCTGCCGAGGGGGCGGCGGTGATCGTCATCAGCCAGGATCTGGACGAGTTGATGGAAATCTCGGACCGGTTCGCCGCGCTGAACGAGGGTCGGCTGTCGGCCCCGCGCCCGGCCAAGGGGCTGACTGTGGACGAGATCGGCCTGATGATGGGCGGGGCGCATGACATGGAGGTGGCGCATGTGGCCTGAGGGTTTCGACGCGCGTTCCGCGCGCCGGCCGACTGGAGCGGTTTCACCCCTCCAGACCTCCCCAGCGTATTTGCGCCAAGATGAAGGAGCCTTGCGATGATCAGGCTCGAGAAGCGGCCCAACCCGTCGCGGGCCGTCGGCATGATGACGCCGGTCCTGGCGGTACTGCTCACGATGGTCGCGGGCGGCATCCTGTTTGCGGCTCTGGGCAAGAACCCGTTCGTCGCGATCAAGACGATCTTTTACGACCCGATCCTGGGAGAGTTCGCGTTCTACTACCGCGGCCAGCTTTTGGTGAAGGGCGGGCCGCTGATCCTGATCGCGATCGGGCTGTCGTTGGGGTTCCGGGCCGGCATCTGGAACATCGGCGCCGAGGGTCAGTACATCATCGGCGCGATTTGCGGGGCGGGCGTGGGCCTTGCGTTTTATCCGGCGGATTTCTGGTTCATCTTCCCGCTGATGGTAATGGCGGGCGCCGCGGGCGGGTTCCTGTGGGCGATGATCCCGGCGATCCTGAAGACGCGGTTCAACACCAACGAGATCCTGGTGTCGCTGCTGCTGGTCTATGTCGCCGAGCAGTTGCTGGCCTCGATGTCGCTGGGTCTGTTGCGCAATCCCGACGGGGCGGGCTTTCCGGGCAGCCGGAACCTGCGGCAGTACGAGGCGGCGGCGAATAACGAGCTGATCGCTGGAACCGGCATGCACTGGGGTGTGGCGGCGGCCTTCGTCGCGGTGATCCTGGCGTATATCCTCTTGAACCGGCACATGCTGGGCTTTCAGATCCGCCTGACCGGCGAAAGCCCGCGGGCGGCGCGGTTCGGCGGGGTCAAACCGAACCTGCTGGTGGTGTTCTGTCTGGGCACTTCGGGCGCCCTTGCGGGGTTGGCGGGGCTTTTTGAGGTGGCAGGACCCGCGGGCCAGATCAGCATCGATTTCAATGTCGGATACGGGTTCACCGCGATCATCGTGGCGTTCCTCGGGCGCCTGCACCCGGCGGGCATCCTGCTGGCCGGACTGCTGATGGCGCTGACCTATATCGGCGGCGAGGCGGCGCAGGCGACGCTGGGCCTGCCTGCGGCGGCGATCCAGGCGTTCCAGGGGATGCTGCTGTTCTTCCTTCTGGCGGTGGACGTTCTGACCAACTACCGCATTCGCTGGGCCAAGCTGGAGACCGCGTGATGGATCTGTCTTCGATCAACCCGCTTGTGCTGATCGCCGCGCTGATGGTGGCCTCGACCCCGATCCTGCTGGCCGCCATCGGTGAACTGGTGGTGGAAAAGTCCGGCGTCCTGAACCTGGGCGTCGAGGGCATGATGATCACCGGCGCCATCTGCGGCTTTGCGGTGGCGGTGGAATCGGGTTCGCCGGCTTTGGGGTTCCTCGGCGCGGCGTTGGGCGGCGCGGTGCTGTCGCTGCTCTTCGGCGTGCTGACCCAGTACCTGCTGTCGAACCAGGTCGCAACCGGGCTGGCGCTGACGCTGTTCGGGCTCGGCCTGTCGGCGCTGATGGGACAGGGCTATATCGGGATCAAGCCGCCCGCCACGGGTGACGTGAATTTCGGCCCGCTTGCCGACCTGCCCGTCCTTGGCATCGTGCTCTTCAGCCACGACCTGATGGTTTATGTCTCGCTGGCGCTGGTCGCTGCCGTCTGGGCGTTCCTGAAATACAGCCGTGCCGGGCTGATCCTGCGCGCCGTGGGCGAAAGCCACGAAGCCGCACATGCGCTGGGCTACAAGGTCGTGCGCGTCCGCCTGGCCGCCATCGCCTTCGGCGGCGCCTGCGCGGGGCTGGGCGGCGCCTATCTGAGCCTCATTCGCGTGCCGCAATGGACCGAGGGCATGACGGCGGGCGCCGGCTGGATTGCGCTGGCCATCGTGGTCTTCGCCAGCTGGAAGCCGTGGCGCGTCCTGCTGGGCGCCTATTTGTTCGGCGGCGTGACCGTGTTGCAGCTGAATCTGCAGGCCGCCGGGCTTGCCGTGCCGGTCGAGTACTTGTCGATGAGCCCATATATCATCACAATCCTCGTGCTGGTCATCATGTCCTCCAACCGGGGCCGCGCGGCGCTGACGGCGCCGGCCGCGTTGGGGCGCAGCTTTCACGCCTCGAGCTAGGGGCAGCTTATCGAAAGACGGGCGTTGGGGGCCCGTGCATAACAGGGAGTACACATATGAAACGCAGAAACGTGCTGGCCGGGGCCGCGCTGGCCATGTCCCTTGGCGGGGCGGCCCTTGCGGGCAGTCACGAGCCGGTCAAGGTCGGCTTCATCTATGTCGGTCCGGTGGGCGACGGCGGCTGGACCTATGAACACAACCAGGGCCGCCTGGCGGTCGAGGAACATTTCGGCGACGCCGTGGAAACCGTGTTTCAGGAAAGCGTGCCGGAAGGCGCCGACGCGGAACGCGCACTGACGCAGATGGCGCTGCAGGGGGCGGACCTGATCTTTACCACCTCCTTCGGCTACATGGACCCGACGATCAACGTCGCCGCGAAATTCCCGGACGTGAAATTCGAACACGCCACCGGCTACAAGCGGGCCGACAACGTGTCGACCTATTCGGCCCGGTTCTACGAGGGCCGTGCGGTACAGGGGCATATCGCCGGGAAGATGACGAAGACCAACAAGGTCGGCTATATCGCATCCTTCCCGATCCCCGAGGTCATCCGCGGCATCAACGCGGCCTATATCCATGCCAAGAAGGTCAACCCGGATATCGAGTTCTCGATCATCTGGGCCTACACCTGGTTCGACCCGGCGAAAGAGGCCGACGCCGCCAACGCGCTGATCGAGCAGGGCGCCGACGTGATCCTGCAGCACACCGACTCGACCGCGCCGCAGGCCGCCGCGCAGGGGGTCGATGGCGTGATCACCTTCGGTCAGGCGTCCGACATGTCGGAATACGCGCCGCTGCCGCGGGTATCCTCGATCATCGACAACTGGGCGCCCTACTATATCGCCCGGACCCAGGCCGTGATCGACGGCACCTGGGCATCGGTCGATACCTGGGACGGCATCGGGCCCGGCATGGTGGAGATCGGCGAGATTTCCGACGCGGTTCCCGCGGATGTGAAGGCCGAGGCCGAGGCGATGCGCGACGCGATCGCTGCGGGCGGATACCACCCCTTCACCGGTCCGCTGAAAAAGCAGGACGGCAGCGACTGGCTTGCCGAGGGCGAGGTGGCCGATGACGGCACGCTGGCCGGCATGAACTTTTACGTCGAGGGGCTGACCGCGACGATCCCGAACTGATCCCGGCAAACCTCAGGACACGGGACCCGGGCCGCGGCCCGGGTCCTTTTCTTGGAGGTCCCGACATAATTGCGCGATGAGCTACGGATATATCGCAAAGCCGGTTTTGGCCTGAAGTGGAAGTTGCCGATTGAGCGCGCAGCTGCACCATCGCCGACCCGCGGGGAGGCGAGCCAAACCTCTGAACGGCTCGTTTTATCCCGGCAAAGTCCGAACGACCTCAATCCGACCCGCACCGTCGGAAATTCGCCTCCCCTTCGGGGCGGGTCGGCGATGGCGCGGCGGGGCTGCGCCCCTTGATTCCGCACCTGAAGATCGATTGTTAACGTCCGCCTCCGGCCAAAGCCATCGGAGCGTTCCCTGAAAACTCATCCTGCCCTAGGCAGCGCGGGCCGCGGGTGCGGGCAGGATGTTGTGGGCGGGTCCAAAAGGAAAGCCGGTGATGTTCTCGGCGCCCGCCTCGGTGACAATCAGGATGTCATGCTCACGATAGCCACCGGCGCCCGGTCGGCCCTCGGGGATGGTCAGCATCGGCTCCATCGACACCACCATGCCGGGCTCCAGCACGGTATCGATGTCCTCACGCAGTTCCAGCCCCGCCTCGCGGCCGTAATAGTGGCTCAGCACCCCGAATGAATGGCCATAGCCGAAACTGCGGTAGCCCAGAAGCTCGCGGTCCTCGAAGAACGCGTTGATTGCGTTGGCGATGCCGGCACATGTGGCGCCGGGGCGGATCAGAGACAGACCCAATTCATGAGCCGCGACATTGTCCTGCCAGATCTCCAGCGAGGCCGCGTCGGGCTCGCCCAGAAACAGCGTGCGTTCCAGCGCCGTATAGTAGCCGTGGATCATCGGAAACGTGTTCAAAGACAGGATATCCCCGTTCTCCAGCCGCCGTCCGGTCACCGGGTTATGCGCGCCGTCGGTGTTTAGCCCCGACTGGAACCAGACCCAGGTATCGCGGTACTCGGCGTCGGGAAAGCGGCGCGCGATCTCGGCCTCCATTGCGTCGCGCCCGGCCATGGCGACGTCGATCTCGCGCACCCCCACGGCGATGGCATCGAGGATCGCCGCGCCGCCGAGATCGGCGACCGCGGCACCGGTGCGGATCAGCGTTTGCTCGGCGGGCGACTTGACCATACGCTGGCGCATCATGGCGGGGCCAATGTCGTGCAGCTCGGCCGGAGCCAGCTGTGACCGAAGCGCTGCGTACCGCTCTGCCGTCAGGTGGTCGGCTTCGTAGCCCATCCTCCGCTGGCGCCCGGCCACATGCTCGACCGCGCGCCAGAAGTTGTCGCGCTCCCAGTCGGAATAGGTCAGCACGTCGCCGTGACTGCGCCGCCAGGGCTGACCTGCATCGATGCCTGCAGCGATCACCACCGCGTCGCTTTCGGTGACGACCAGCGCATAGGGCCGCCCGAAGCTGCAATACAGAAACCCCGAGTAATAGGCGACCGCCTGCATCGAGCTCAGCAATGCGGCCTCCAGACCCGCGGCGGACATCGCGTCGCGCAGACCGGCGAGCCGCGCCTCGTATTCCTCGGCATGAAAGGGCAAGGGCGCCTTGGCGCCGTTTTCGAAACGATAGCAGGGGCGACGTGTGTTCGTCATATCCGACCTCCGTGATCGGCGGCCGTAAAGCTCGGAACCGCCGGAAAGGTCCCGGCGTTCAGGACGAGAAGGCGCATGTGTCCGGCGACGCCATCGCCGGGGCCCAATGCACGCATAGTGCCCAATTGCGCGTCGGGCAAGCACGGCGCGGGCCTTGCGACGGGCCGGGCGCACCGATAGGTCTCTGTCAATCGAGGAGATCCGCCCATGCCCCCGCCGGCCGCCCTGACCGCCCCCGACGGCACCCCGATCAGCCGCTTCTGTTTCGGCACCATGCAATTCGGCGGCAAGGCCGACGCTGCCGACGCCCGCGCCATGTACGGCGCCTGCCGCGCTGCGGGCATCAACTTCTTCGACACCGCCCACGGCTATACCGAAGGCCAGTCGGAGGAGCTGCTCGGGCAGCTCGCCGCGCCGGAACGCGACACGCTGTTCATCGCCACCAAATGCGCCTTTCCGGGCGGCAGTGGCGGGGCGCATATCACCGCGCAATTCGACGAAAGCCGCAGGCGGCTGGGCATGGAAATCGTCGATCTTCTGTACCTGCACCGCTGGGACGACGACGTGCCATTGGAAGAAACCTTCGAGGCACTGGCGGCCATGGTCGAATCGGGCCGCGTGCGCCATATCGGCGTGTCGAATTTCTCGGCCTGGCAGACGATGAAGGCGGCCCGCATCGCCGCCGATTTCAGCCTGTCCATCGCCATGCTGCAGCCGATGTACAACCTGGTGAAGCGTCAGGCCGAGGTCGAAATCCTGCCCATGGCGCAAAGCGAAGGCTTCGCGGTGGTGCCGTACTCGCCGCTGGGCGGCGGGCTTCTGACCGGGAAATACGGCCGCGGCGACGGCGGACGGCTGGTCGACGACGCGATGTACAAGTCGCGCTATGGCCAGGACTGGATGCACGAGGCTGCCACGGCACTCGGGCAGATTGCTGCCGAACGCGGCGTCTCACCCATCACGCTGGCCGTCGCGTGGGTTGCGCGGAACCCCGCCATCGCCGCGCCGATCATCAGCGGGCGCAATGCTGACCAGCTGCAGCCGTCGCTCGACGCCCTGTGCTTTGCCATGGACGACGCGCTCTACGACCGTCTGACCGCGCTGACCCCCACACCGCCGCCCGCGACCGATCGGTCGGAAGAGGCGTGATCGACTTCCTGATCATCGGCGGCGGCATCGCCGGCATCTCGGCCGCCGCGCGCCTGTCGCATCTGGGCGGCGTCACCGTGCTCGAGGCCGAGCACGGTCTGGGCTACCACGCTTCGGGCCGGTCCGCGGCGATGTTCGAGGAAACCTATGGGCGTCCCTCGACCATCGCACTGAACCGCGCCAGCAAAGCCTATCACCGCGACGCCAATGGCGGCGTGCTGCGCGACCGCGGTCTGATGCTCGTAGGCACCAACGGCAACGAGGACGCCTTTGCCCACGACCTCGCTACCATGGCGATGCATCCCATCCCCGTGGCAGAGGCGTGCGCCATGGTTCCGATCCTGGACCCCGCGCGCGTCACCCAGGCCGGCTATCACGCCGAGGCCTGGGACATCGATACCGACCTTCTGATCCAGAATTTCGCCCGAGAGGCCCGCGGCAACGGCGGCACCATACAACTCAACGCCCGCGTGACGAATATCCACCGCACCGCCACCGGCTGGACCGTCGACACCTCTGCCGGCCGCCACGACGCCAAACTGCTGATCAATGCCGCAGGCGCCTGGGCCGACCACATCGCTCACCTCGCCGGCGTCGCTCCGGTCCGCCTGCAGCCCTATCGCCGCTCGATGGCCCGCCTGCCTGCACCGGGCGATCATGACGTCGCCACCTGGCCGATGCTCTTCGGCCCCGGCGAGACCTGGTACGCCAAGCCCGACGCCGGCAAGCTGCTGGTCTCGCCCGCCGACGAGGACCCGGTGGAGCCGCACGACGCCTGGGCCGACGACATGATCCTGGCAGAGGGGCTCGCCCGGTACGAGGCCCATGTCACCGAGCCTGTCACCCGCGTCGAGACCTCTTGGGCCGGGCTCAGGACCTTTGCCCCCGACCGGCAGCTGGTGATCGGCTTCGCCCCGGATGATCCACAGTTCTTCTGGCTTGCGGGTCAAGGCGGCTACGGCATGCAGACCTCCCCTGCCGCCAGCCAGCTCGCCGCAGATCTCGTTGCGGGCCGTCCGTCCGGATTAGCCGCGGACACCGTGACCCAGCTTAGCCCCGCACGGTTCGTCCCCTGACCCGTGCCGGCAATTGACCTGGATCAACCGGCTGCCCGATCAGGGGCTTGATCCAGCGCATATCGGCGCCACACGCCCTGTGGCATGTTCCCCCGTCTATATAGTGGCAGGTGGGGTTGGGACCGCTCCCCGATGCGTCCGCCTGCTTGAGGAGGGCACATGATACATTCGAAGTCTCTGAAGCTGGTTCTGGCCGGTGTGGCCGCGTTCATCCTGTCGGCGCCTGCGGCACCGGCCACCGAAGCACAAGCGACGACCGCCCTAAACGTGCGGTCGGGACCGGGTACGAGTTATGCGATCGTCGATACACTGACGCCCGGCGAGATCGTCGACGCAACGGAATGCCAGCCGAACGGCTGGTGCTACATCACCCATTCCGGTCCCGACGGCTGGGTCAGCGGCAGCTACCTGACCGCCGCGCCAAGCGCGGGCACACCCGAACCCGACTGCGGTTTTCGCCTGACCATCGGACCGGGCGGAAAGCCGCGGTTTACCCTTGTCTGCGGCGACGCGGACGTGACGGTGCCGTTCCCGGGAACCGGGCCGACGCCACCCACGCATGGGGCGTGTTTCTACGACGGGCCGAACTACACCGGCGCCAGCTTCTGCCGGGCGCCCGGCACCTATAACAGCCTGCCGGCGGCGGCGAATGACCGGATCACCTCGATCCAGCTCTATGGAAACGGCAAGGTGCAGCTTTGCGAAAACCAGAACCTCGGTTCGTTCTGCCGAAACGTCACCTCGAACGTGCCGCAACTGGGTGCGTTCCTGAACAACAAGGTGTCGTCGATGCGTGTCGTGACCGGGTTGTTGCCGCTTGTGAAGCAGGTGTGCTTTTTCGACCGGCTGAACTGGAATACGAACTTTGCGTATTTCTGCCGTCGTCCCGGGGGTCCGATCGCGCCGCTTCCGCCCGGCGCGAATAACCGGATCGAGTCGGTCTGGCCGTTTGGCGGCGCCCGCGCGGTTCTGTGCGATTCACCGACCTACGGGCTTGGCCCCTGCATCAACGTGACCACGAAGACGAACCTGGCGCCGTTGGTGCGGAACAGGGCGTCGTCGCTGCGAGTGTTCCCGTAAGCCGCGTCTGATACACCAAGCGAAACAGACCGGCCCGGCGGCATTGCCGGGCCGGTCTTGCTTTTCCGGCGCAGGCGCGCTCAGCCGTCGGCGCGGATCACCGCGTTGGTGGGATCATAGGGCGAGTCCTCGACGACCTCGGCGGGCCACAGCCGGTTCTGCATCTTGACGCCGAGCCTTTGGCCCGGGGCGGCGAGATCGGGCGATACATAGCCCATGCCGATCTGCTTGCCGAAATGCACCGAATAGCCGCCCGAGGTCAGCCGTCCGACCTTGCTGTCCCCGTCATAGAGCGCCTCGCGTCCCCAGGGATCGGCATCGTCCGGCCCGTCGATCAGCACGGTTACGCATTTCCATCGTATGCCGGTCTCGACCATCGCCGCCTTGCCGTGAAAGTCCTTGTCGAGGTCCACGAACCGGTTCAGCCCCGCCTCCAGCGGCGTCGCGTCGCGCCCCAGTTCCGTCCCGAAGGCCCGATAGGATTTCTCCTGCCGCAACCAGTTCTGCGCCCGCGCGCCGACCAGCTTCAGCCCATGCGGTTCTCCGGCCTCCATCAGCCGGTCCCATAGATAGGCCTGCATCTCGATCGGGTGATGCAGCTCCCACCCCAACTCGCCGGTATAGGCGACGCGAACGGCGTTGACCGGACACATGCCCAGCTCGATCTCGCGGGCCGAGAGCCAGGGGAAGCGCTTGTTCGACAGGGCAGTCGCCGGATCGACATCGCGGATCAGCTCGCCCAGCACGTCGCGGGACCTGGGGCCGGCAATGGCGAAGACGCCCCATTGTGACGTCACATCGTGGCAGGAGATCCAGCCGAACTCCGGGATCCTGTCTTCGATCGCCTTCTTCAGATAGTCGCCGTCATAGGCCTGCCAGGCGCCCGCGGAGATCAGGTAGTACTCGTGCTCCGACAGGCGCACGATGGTGTATTCGGTGCGGGTCGTGCCCTGCGCGGTCAGCGCATAGGTCAGGTTGATGCGCCCGACCCTGGGCAGCTTGTTGCACGTGAACCAGTCGAGGAAGGCCGTTGCCCCCGGACCGCTCACCACATGTTTGGTAAAGGCGGTGGCGTCGATCAGCCCGACCCCATCGCGGATCGACTTGGCCTCGTCATGGGCGTATTGCCACCAGCCGCCGCGGCGGAACGACCGCGCGTCATGGTCGAACGTGTCGGGTGCATCGGCGGGCCCGAAGTAATTCGGCCGCTCCCATCCGTTCACCTGACCGAACTGGGCGCCGAGGGCTTTCTGCCGATCATAGGCAGGCGCCGTGCGCAGCGGCCGGCAGGCTTCACGCTCTTCGTCGGGATGGTGCAGGATATAGACGTGGGAATAGCATTCCTCGTTCTTCCGCGCCGCATACTCGGTCGTCATCCACGACCCGTAGCGCTTGGGATCGAGCGAGGCCATGTCGATCTCGGCCTCGCCCTCGACCATCATCTGCGCCATGTAATAGCCGGTACCGCCTGCTGCAGTGATGCCGAAGCTGAAACCTTCGGCCAGCCACATGTTGCGCAGCCCCGGGGCCGGCCCCACCAGCGGGTTGCCGTCGGGGGTGTAGCAGATCGGACCGTTGTAGTCGTCCTTCAGGCCAACGGTTTCCGACGACGGAATCCGGTGGATCATCGACATGTACTCTTCCTCGATCCGTTCCAGATCCAGGGGGAACAGATCGGCGCGGAAGCTTTCGGGCACGTCATAATGGAACCGCGCGGGGGCGCCTTGCTCATAAGGCCCAAGGATCCAGCCGCCGCGTTCCTCGCGGACGTACCATTTGGCGTCGGCATCGCGCAGAACCGGGTGTTCGGGGTTCGACTTGCGCCAATCGACCAGCGCCGGGTCGGGCTCGGTCACGATATACTGGTGCTCGACCGGGATCGCCGGGATCTTGATGCCCAACAGCCGCGCAGTGCGTTGCGCGTGGTTGCCCGTTGCCGTTACCACGTGCTCGGCATGGACCACCACCTGTTCATCCGACGGCACCAGATTGCCGCCCTTTTCCACCATCCGGGTGCACGTCACGTCCCAATGGTCACCGGTCCAGGCATAGCCGTCGACCTGCCATTTCCGCTCAATCGTCACGCCGCGCTGGCGGGCGCCCTTGGCCATGGCTTGCGTCACGTCGGCCGGATTGATGTAGCCATCCGTCGGGTGATAGATCGCGCCTTTCAGATCTTCGGTCCGGACCAGAGGCCAGCGTTCCTTGATCTGCGCCGGGCTCAACCATTCATAGGGGATGCCCACGGTCTCGGCGGTGGACGCATAGAGCATGTATTCGTCCATCCGGTCCTGGCTTTGCGCCATGCGCAGGTTGCCGACCACATAGAAACCGGCGTTCAGCCCGGTCTCTTCCTCGAGCGTCTTGTAGAACTTGACCGAGTAATCGTGGATGTGGCTGGTGGCATACCCCATGTTGAACAACGGCAGAAGACCGGCCGCGTGCCAGGTGGATCCCGATGTCAACTCATCGCGCTCCATCAGCATCACGTCGTCCCAACCCGCACGCGCGAGGTGATAGGCGATGCCGGTCCCGACGGCGCCGCCACCGACGACCAGGGCTTTGACATGGGTTTTCATCCGACGACTCTCCGCTGACAGCTTCCCGGCGCCTAGGTTGCAGAATTTCCGCTCAGCTTGGCAGGGGCAGCCGACCCATGACGCAGGAAAAGCGACATCCCGGCGCACGGTGTTGCGGGCGTTTGGATCATTGGCCAATGACCGCCCATGGACCCCCGCATGACACACGACACCGGCACCAAGGACCAACGCGGCGGACCAGGGCTGGCGACGGTCCGTGGTGCACCGCGCATCACCCGCTGGCGCCCGCCCTGCCCGGGTTGCCGCAGGCCGTGCCCTGCACCTTGCACGCGCGATAGGGCTGCGCATTTTCCCGGCCACGACGCCGCCGCAGGTACCGGATCCGACATGGCTTTCCGCGCAAGGCCGAACGTGCGCGACGTCTGCAGCTTTGACAGCGCAGGCTACGACGTCTGCGGCGTAATCCGGGGCGGTTGATGCAGCGTCATCTTCGGCCGCGGTCCGAACCGACCGGCCGGGCGACGGTCAGCTGCGAAGATACCGGAATACCGCCGACGCGCCCCATCCGGCGGCGATTGCAATCGCCAGGGACAGGATGCCGTATATCAGCGGCCTTTCATGGGCCAACGTGTACAGAAAGCGCTCAAGTCCCACCTTCTTGACGAAGATCTTGGTCTCGAAGGCATCGATGACGTTGCCGCCGCGGGTCAGAAAGAACCGTGCCAGATAATCGCCTTCGGTCAAATTCGCGGGCAAGGCGACCGAGGTTTGGAATAGCGTCTCTTCGGTGACGAGAACGGTGTTCGGGCGGATCTGGTACAGATCTTCATCGCGGCGGATCCGGATCAGCGCTTCGGTGAAATTCCCGGCATCGGCAATTGTCATCGGCGCCCCGACCGAGCGGATCGCACGCTCGATAGAGATCTTGTGACGTAAATCCTCGATGTCCTTCAGGATCAGGTTGAAAGGCCCGGATGTCGCGACGGCATAGAAGCTCGGCGCCCGATCCACTTCGACCGCGTCGGTGTTGACCCAGATCCCATAGCGTTTGGCCTTGCGCCGGACCATGACCGGCACCGACGGGCCGGCAACGGTGATCACGACCTCGAGCGGTCCGGTCTCTTCGGGGATCGGCGCCTCTCGCTTTACCGCTCCGAAGATCAGGATTTCCGAGCCGTCGAAATTAGCGGTGATCGACACGCGGTTCTGGCTGAGCCCCGCAATGACCTCCTCGGCGCGAACCGGCAACGCCAGCAAGAGCAAAAGGACGGCGAGGCGGATCATCCGTGCCCCCCGGCGGCGCCCAGCGAATACAATTCGCCCGGCTGAAGCAGCAGGTCGAGCGCCAGCTTGCCGCAAACGGCCAGCACCATCAGCGCCAGCAGGATGCGCAGTTGCTCGGCCTTCAGCCGCACCCCGATCTGCGCGCCGATCTGGGCGCCCACGACACCGCCGATCAACAAGAGCACCGCCAGCATCATGTCGACGGTGAAATTCGTGGTTGCGTGCAAAAGCGTTGTGAAGCCGGTGACGAAGATGATCTGAAACAGCGACGTGCCGACCACGACCTTGGTCGGCATGCCAAGAAGATAGATCATCGCAGGCACCATGATGAACCCGCCGCCGACACCCATGATCGCCGCCAGGATGCCGACGAAAACGCCGACCAGAACCGGTGGGATCACCGAGATGTAAAGACCCGAGGTTCGGAACTTCATCTTCAGCGGCAGCGCGTGAATCCAGTTGTGCCGTTTGCGGCCCGGCGGGGCGCCGGACGACTTGCGCGACTTGCGGATCGCGCTGAGGCTTTCGACGAACATCAGCGAGCCGATGATGCCCAGAAAGACCACATAGGAAAGCCGTACCAGCAGATCGACTTGGCCGATGGCGCGGAGCATGGCGAAAACCTGAACCCCCAGCGCCGCCCCCACCAGGCCCCCGATCAGCAGGACGACCCCCATTCTGAGGTCCACGGTCTTGCGTCTGAGATGCGCCAGGACGCCGGAAAAGGACGAGGCCACGATCTGGTTCGCCTCGGTCGCGACGGCCACGGCGGGCGGGATGCCGATGAAGAACAACAAGGGCGTCATCAGAAACCCGCCGCCCACGCCGAACATGCCGCTCAGGATGCCGACGATTCCGCCCAACCCCAAAAGAAGGAAGGCGTTGACCGATACCTCGGCGATGGGAAGGTAGATTTGCATGAAGGCCCAACGGGTTGGATGTGCAAGGTGTGGTACAAAAGAAATCTTAACGGGAAAACTGTCCGCCTGTGCGGCAAATCGGAGCGATCAGAGGTTTTTCAGAAACCGCCGCAGGATCCTTTCCAGTTTCCCCGCCCCGAGCGGCGCCATCGCCTTGGTGTGCTCATGGCTGATCTTCTCGTCGCTCATCCCCGCCGCCATGTTGGTGATGGTCGAGATCGCCGCGACCCTCAGCCCCAGGAACCGCGCCAGGATCACCTCGGGCACCGTCGACATCCCGACCGCATCCGCCCCAAGCGTCCGGATCGCCCGGATTTCCGCGGGCGTCTCGAAAGACGGGCCGGAATACCAGGCATAGACGCCCTGTTCCAGATTGAGGCCCTCGTGCGCGGCCGCAGATTGCAGTGCTTTGCGCAGTCCCGGATCGTAGGCATCGGCCATCGGCACAAAGCGCCGGTCCGTCGGCTCTCCGATCAGCGGGTTCAGCCCCGAAAAGTTGATGTGATCGTTCAGCAGCATCAACTCGCCCGGTGGAATGTCCGCGCGCATCGACCCGGCCGCGTTGGTCAGGATCAGCGCCTCTGCCCCAAGGGCGGCCAGAACCTCCAACGGCAGCCGCATGGCATCGCCGCGACCGCTTTCATAATAATGCGAACGACCGCCGAAGACGGCAACGCGCACGCCCTCCAGATCGCCGATCACCAGCTTGGGATTGTGTCCGCTGACGCCCGCATGCGGGAAGCCGGGCAATTCGGCATAGTCGATGGCGACGCCGTCGACCGCCTCGGCCAGATGGCCCAATCCCGACCCCAGCACCAAGCCGAACCGGACCGGCGCGGCGCCGGCACGGTCGCGGATCTGGCGCGCCAGATCTTCAGCGTTCCTTGACATAGGGCTCTCCACCCGCCCGCGGCGGGATCGCCTTGCCCACGAAGCCCGCAAGAATGACCACGGTCAGGATGTAGGGAAGCGCCTGCATGAACTGCACCGGCACCTGGAATCCGCCGATGTCGATGTTCTGATAGCGGTTGCCGATCGCCTCCAGCAGGCCGAACAACAGGCAGGCCATCAATGCATACCCCGGCCGCCATTTCGCAAAGATCAGTGCCGCCAGGGCGATGAACCCGCGGCCCGCGCTCATTTCCTTCACGAAGCCCGCTGCCAGGCCGGTCGCCAGATAGGTCCCGGCAAGGCCGCACAGGCAACCGCAGATCAGCACCGCGGAATAGCGCAGCCGGATCACGGAAACGCCTGCCGTATCGACGGATTCGGGATTTTCACCCACAGCGCGCAGGCGCAGCCCGAACCGGGTGCGGAACAGCAGCCACCATGTTCCCAGGACGGCGAGCAGGCCGACATAGACCAGGATCGAATGTCCCGAGATCAGATCGCTGTAGATCGGGCCAAGGACCGGCACGCCGCGCAAGGCATCGGCAAATGGCAGGGTGATCTCCTGAAACCTGGCCGCACCCTCCAACTGCGGAGTCCGGCCGCCCAGCCCGAACCAGTTTTCCCCGATGACGACCGTGAAACCCGAGGCGAGGAAGTTGA
Source organism: Rhodobacter sp. (assembly GCA_030065095.1). Taxonomy (GTDB): domain Bacteria; phylum Pseudomonadota; class Alphaproteobacteria; order Rhodobacterales; family Rhodobacteraceae; genus JASJCA01. The sequence goes on along the minus strand of JASJDP010000007.1, from coordinate 17,096 downwards.
TCGCAACACCCGAGATCAATTGATTGCCGCGGAAGGTGATGGACGCCACGCCATGCAGCAAAGCAAGAAACACCGAGCCCGCGATCCCGCCCAAGAGCCCGATCCAGACGCTGCCGGAAAATGCCGCGACCGAGGCCGACAGAAAGGCCGAGGCCAGGATCTTGCCCTCGAGCCCGATGTCAAAGATCCCGGAGCGTTCGGAAAACAGCCCCGCAAGGCAAGCAAACAGCAGCGGCGTCGCAAGCCGCAAGGCCGAGTCGAGGATCTGGACGATGGTCATCAGGTCCATGTCGTCAACTCCGTTCCGTCGCCAGCCGCAGGGCGAAATAGGCAAAGAACAATCCCAGCGCGCCCTCGACCCGGCGCCTTGCCGCCAGATAGCCCCGCCGCACCGGTGAGGACGACAATGCCAGCGCCCAAAGCGCGTGGCCGGCGAACGAGATGCAGAACGCGCCGCTCAGAAAGGCCGCGAGCACGGGCAGCGGCACCGTACCCATACCCGCCGCGGCGGCGATGGCCAGCCAGAAGAACAACGCCTTGGGGTTCGACAGTTGCAGGATGAACCCGCGCAGGAAATGGCGGCGCCCAGAAGTCGCATCGGTGCCTATGCCGACGGGCGGCAGCAGGACGGCGGTGCGAAACGCCCGATACGCCAGGTAGGCCAGATATCCCGCGCCCAACCAGCGGATCACCGTCATCAGCTCGGCGAACTGGGTCAGAACCGCAGCCATGCCCAGCATCGTGGCCGTCGCCGCCAATGTCGCACCGCAGGCGATACCGGTTACGGTGTCCAGCGCCGGTTTCCGACCCCGCGCCAACGCAACGCCAAGGATCAGGGCCACCGCCGGGCCGGGCGAGGTGACGGCGACGATCTGGATCGACCAGGCCAGCAGCAATTGCGGCAGATGCGACAGGATCGTGTCCATCATGCCGACCCCTTTCGCATCCGCAGGAACAGGCGCTCCACCGGCATGCGGATCATGTTGTCCAGCGCGCCGGTGAACAGGATGACCAACGCCTGGATGACCAGGATCATCTCGCGGCTGATCGCCGGAATCTCGAATTCCAGTTCGCCGCCGCCCTGATAAAGCATTCCAAACAAAAGGCCTGCAAGGAACACACCCAACGGGTGCGACCGGCCCATCAGCGCCACCGCGATGCCGACAAAGCCCGCGCCCTGAACCGGGTCGGTCACCAGCCGCTGCGCCTCGCCCATCACCGCGTTGATGCCCATCAGCCCGGCCAGCCCGCCAGAAATCAGCATGGTGATCATGGTGATCTTCACCGGCGAGATGCCGGCATAGCGCGCCGCGGGCTCGGAATGACCGAAGGCGCGGATCTGGTAGCCAAGCCGCGTGTGCCACAGCAGCAGATAGACCAGCACGCAGCAGAGAAGCGCCACGAAGAAGGTGACGTTCAACGGGGCCGAGCGCGAAAACGGCAGGCCTACCGCGCTGGCCATGTCATAGGCTTTCGGCAGGAACGCGCCTTCGGGGAAGCGCGCGGTTTCCGGCGCCATCGACCCGGGTTTTTTCAGCACATTGACCAGCAGATAGACCATCACGGCGCTGGCGATGAAGTTGAACATGATCGTCGTGATCACGATATGGCTGCCGCGGGTGGCCTGCAGAAACGCCGGGATCGCCGCCCATGCCGCACCGAACACCGCCCCGCCGATGACCGCAAAGGGCAGCGCCATGGTCCAGTGCGGCCACGGGATCGCCAGGCACACCAGCGCCACGCCGAGCCCGCCGATCGCCGCCTGTCCCTCGCCGCCGATATTGAAGAGCTTGGCCTGGAACGACACTGCGACGGCAAGTCCGGTGAAGATGAAGTTCGTGGCGTAATAGAGCGTATAGCCCCAGCCATAGGTGGACCCGATTGCGCCGTTCACCATGATCGAGATCGCCTCGAACGGGTCCTCGCCGATATAGAGCACCACAAGGCCCGAGACGACGAGCGCCAGAAAGAGGTTGATCAGCGGGATCAGCGCGATGTCGACCCATTTCGGCATCTTTTCCATCAGGCGCTCTCCGGCTGCTTGGCGGGAGCGATCCGCTTTGACGCGGAGTCGACCAAGCGGCTTCGGCGCCGCTTGGCACGCGATTTCGAAATCCCGTGACCGATGCCTTTCGAAAGGCCTTGTCCGCAACTCGACCGTGGTCGCCCGCCAATTCGCATCACGCCGCCTCCCCGCTGACACCGGCCATCAACAGGCCCAGTTCGCGCTCGTCCGTGGCATCCGGCATCCGCTCGCCCATGATCCGCCCGTCGAACATCACCGCGATCCGGTCGCTGAGCGACAGGATCTCGTCCAGCTCCACCGACACCAGCAAAATGGCGCAGCCCCGGTCGCGCAGATTCACGATGTTCTGGTGGATGAACTCGATGGCGCCGATATCCACCCCGCGGGTCGGCTGGCCGACAAGCAGCAATTGCGGCTCCCGTGTCATCTCGCGCGCCAACACGAGCTTTTGCTGGTTGCCGCCGGAGAAACTCTTGGCCTGCAGCTGCGGGTTCGGCGGGCGCACGTCGAAGTCGTGCATCTTCTTGTCGGTCTCGTCCCGGATCGCCCGGTTGTCCATGAAGACGCGGCTACGCTGGTATTCCGGCGCATGGTGGTAGCCGAACACCATGTCCTCCCACGCGAAATAGTCCATGATCAGACCCAGGTGCTGGCGGTCCTCGGGGACGTGCGCGATCCCGCGTGCCCGACGCGACTGCCCGTCGGAATGCCGACCCGTCAGGTCGATCTCTTCGCCGTTGATCCGAATCCGGCCGGTTCCGGCCGAAATCCCGCCCAGGACTTCCAGCAGTTCGGATTGCCCGTTGCCGGATACGCCCGCGATGCCCAAAATCTCCCCGGCGCGCACCTCGAACGTAATGCCCTTCAGCCTCTCGACACCGTCGTCGTCGAAGACGTGCAGGTTTTCGACCTCCAACACTGTCTCGCCCGGGGTGGCGGGTTTCTTGTCGACCCGCAGAAGGACCTTGCGGCCCACCATCAGTTCGGCCAGCTGTTCGGGATCGGTCTCGGTGGTCCGGACCGTCGCCACCATCTCGCCGCGCCGCATGACGCTCACGGTATCGGTGATCTCCATGATCTCACGCAGCTTGTGTGTGATCAGGATGATTGTCTTGCCCTGCTCCCGCAGCCCTTCGAGGATGCGGAACAAATGGTCGGCCTCGGCCGGCGTCAAGACCCCCGTCGGCTCATCGAGTATCAGAATATCGGCCTGCCGGTAGAGCGCCTTGAGGATCTCGACCCTCTGCTGCATCCCCACGCCGATCTCTTCGATCAGCGCATCGGGATCGACGTTCAGTTCATATTCCTCGGCCAGACGCTTCAGTTCCCCCCGCGCCCTGGCCAGCGACGGGCGCAGCAACGCGCCGCTCTCCGCCCCGAGGATCACGTTCTCCAGCACCGTGAAGTTCTGCACCAGCTTGAAATGCTGGAACACCATCCCGATGCCCGCGCCGATCGCCTGCAACGGCTCTTGAATCTCGGTCTTCCGGCCGTTGATCCAGATCTCGCCGCTATCGGCCTGATAGAATCCGTACAGGATCGACATCAGCGTCGATTTCCCGGCGCCGTTCTCGCCGATGATGCCGTGGATCGTACCCGGCATCACCCGGATATCGATGTCCTTGTTGGCCTGTACCGGCCCAAAGGCCTTGGAAATGCCCTTCAATTCGATGGCAGGCGCGGTCATTCGGCCCCCTTGCCGACGAACCCGACAAGGCGGGTGATCTTTCCGTTCGCATCCAGATCGGCGAAATACTGGCCTTGCTGGCGCATTTCGTCGCTCATGATGAAATTCACCGTTGCCCTTGCATGCCCCGAATTGACGTCCACCGGGTCGGCGACCTCGACGCGCGCACCGGGCGGACACATCGGCAGGAATTGCCCGACATAGCCACACAGCGCCGCCATGTCGGACAGCGGTGCCTCTGTGCGCGGATCGACGTAGTAAACGGTGTTGCCGAAGGCCGAGGCGATCTGGTCGTCCCGGCCTTCGTCTTCGGTCATCGTCCAAGCCGCGAAGAAGCTGTTCAGCGCATCGCTCATGTCTTGCCTCCTTCGCGGCGTGACAGGATTACATCACCGGGCAGCTGTCCGACGACATGTAGTCATGGACTTCGATCTCTCCCGAGATGATCTTGCCCATGGCCTCTTCGACGGCCGCCTTCATCTCGTCGGTGATCAGCGCATCGTTGTGTTCGTCAAGCGCATAGCCGACGCCTTCGGCCGCCAGGTTCATCACGCTGATGCCGGGTTCGAAGCCGTCCACCCCGGCCGAGAACACCTCGTAGGTCGCGTTGTCGACCCGCTTCATCATCGAAGTCAGCACCGAACCCGGGTGCAGATAATTCTGGTTCGAATCCACACCGATCGAGAACACGCCCGCATCGGCTGCGGCCTGCAGCACGCCCACACCCGTGCCGCCGGCGGCGGCATAAATCACGTCTGCGCCCTGACTGATCTGGGTGCGGGTCAGTTCGCCGCCCTTCACCGGGTCGTTCCATGCTGCAGGCGTCGTTCCGGTCATGTTCTGGATCACGGTGGCGTCGGGATTCACCGCCTTAACGCCCTGCACGTAGCCACAGGCGAACTTGCGGATCAGCGGGATGTCCATGCCGCCAACAAAGCCCACCGTACCCGTCTGAGATGCCATCGCGGCCAACATGCCGACCAGATAGCTGCCTTCGTCCTCGCGGTAGACGATGGATTTCACGTTCGGCGCATCGACCACCATGTCGACGATCGCGAACTTCGTGTCGGGATAGTCCGGGGCGACCTTTTCCAGGGTCGAGGCGTTTGCAAAACCCAGAACCACGATCGGGTTCGCGCCGCGCTCGGCCATCTTGCGCATGTTCTGCTCGCGCTGCGCCTCGGACTGCAGTTCGGTTTCGATATAGCTGCCGCCGGATTCCTGGACCCAGCGCTGCGCGCCGTTATAGGCCGCTTCATTGAACGACTTGTCGAACTTGCCGCCCAGGTCGATGATCAGGCCGGGCTCGGCCAGCGCAGCGACGGCCGATAGCGCGAAAGCCGCACCTGCGCCGATAAGTTTCGTCGTGATTGTCATGATTGTCTCCCAGTTGGATGGGGGCCGGTTGGCTCCGGCGGACCCCGGTAAGCGAGCAGATCACTCAGGATGGCGCAATTTAGGCCCTTAGCTTGAAATGCGGTCAATAGCTTTTTGACCAAACGGTCGGGAACACCGCCCGATTGGCGGTCAATTCGGCAAATGATGCAAACTCAGGTCCGTTTCAGGAGCTTATCCATCACGACGGCGTCCTCGGCCGGCCGCCCCGCGTGGCGGTAGTAACCCTTGCGTATCCCGGATTCGCGATAGCCGGCCGCCGCATACAGACGTCGCGCGGCGACATTCGCTTCTGCCACTTCAAGAAACACGCGATGGGCACCCTTGGCCATTGCCTCCGCCTCGAGTTCGGCCACCAAGGCGCGCCCATGCCCGTTTCGGCGCGCCTCGGGGGCAACCGCAAGCGTCAGCAACTCGGCTTCGTCGGTAAATACGCGTCCGAGGGCGAAACCGCTTGGCCGAGACACGAGCACAGTATGCGCCGAGACAAGAAATCCCCGAAACTCTGCGGCATTGAACGGGCGCGGAACCGTGAAGCACCGCGCGTGTAGTGCCGCAAGCGCTTCAGGCGTCACGGCAGAATGGCCGGCGGCGCTTCGCGCGGCGGCGCGGCGTCGGCGGGGCGGACATAAAGCGGCGCGGGGCGTTCCGCGGCGCTTTTGTGATTGCGTGCCGCGACCTGGGCAATCGCAATCACAAGGTCGCGGGGTTCGAGACATAGCGACATGGCATCCGCGATGCCGACATCTGCCCGCGGGCATAATCTGGGTTCGGTTTCGCCCGATGCATCAAAGCTCTGCACGTAGATATGGTCGCGCGGTGCCGGGACGGCCACGGAAATCGGCCGCGCGCGGCCAAAGGCGGTGGCCTCGAACGCGGACACTCCAACGGCCGGGATGCCAAGCCCAAGCGCCAATCCGCGTGCGGCCGAGACGGCGATCCGGGTACCCGTGAAGTTGCCCGGACCGATCCCCACGCCGATACTGGTCAAATCGCTCCAGGAAGCATTGCCTTCGGCCAGCAACTCTTCCAGCATCGGAAGCAGACGCTCTGCCTGCCCCTTCTGCATAGGTTCGACCAGCGCTGCGGCCACGCGGCCGGCCTTAAGCAAAGCGGCCGCGCAATGCGCGGCCGATGTGTCAAACGCCAATACTGTCGGGTCAGGCAACCGGACGCACCTCGGTAACCTCCGGAATGTAGTGCCGCAAAAGGTTCTCGATGCCCATCTTCAGCGTCAGGGTCGACGACGGACAGCCGGCGCACGCACCCTGCATGTGCAGATAGACGACGCCGCGCTCGAAACCGTGGAAGGTGATGTCGCCGCCATCCTGCGCCACGGCCGGGCGCACGCGGGTGTCGAGCAATTCCTTGATCTGACCGACGATTTCGCCATCGGGCCCGTCATGGTCCGCATGCCCCGTCGCGGCTGCCTCGCCTTCGATAGCAGGCGCTCCGGACTGGTAGTGTTCCATGATCGCGCCCAGGATGGCGGGCTTGATATGGTCCCATGCGACGACGTCGGTCTTGGTCACGGTCACGAAATCAGTGCCGAAGAACACCCCCGCAACACCATCGACCGCAAAGATCCGCCGAGCGAGCGGAGAGCTTGCCGCGGCCTCGACAGTGGGGAAATCGGCGGTTCCGGCATCCAGCACGTTCTGGCCGGGCAGAAACTTCAGCGTCGCCGGGTTCGGAGTGGATTCAGTCTGGATGAACATGCGCGCTCCCTCTTTCAAGATCTCGATATGCGCGCCACCCAACGGACTGTCAAGGTTTTAGAATGATTCTAACCAGCGTCCCGGCGTCCGGCTTTCGCGCGTAAACGGCCCCACAATTGAACATGCATCCAGGGCAGCCTCGACGCGTCAGGTCACCGCTTCCAGCCGTTCCTTCGACAACTCGCCCGGCACAATCGTGATCGGCACCGGCAGCGTGCCCGAGCTTCGCGACAACTGGGTCACCAAAGGGCCCGGCCCGGACTTGTCGATGCCAGCGCCAAGCACCAGCACGCCGATCGCGGCGTCGTCCTTGATCTGCGCCAGAATTTCCGGCACAGCCTCGCCTTCCCTGATAACCAGTTCAGGGTCGACCCGCTGTTTGTCCCGCATCCACTTGGCAAAAACCTCGAAATGCGCATGGATCCGTTCCCGCGCCTCTTCGCGCATGATATTTCCGACGCCGATCCAATGCTGGAATTCGTCGGGCGGAATGATCGAAAGTATCTGTACACCGCCGCCGGTATGCGCCGCCCGCATCGCGGCATACCGCATGGCATTGAGGCATTCGCGGCTGTCATCCAGCACGACGAGAAACTTGCGCATCGCGGGGCTCCCTAGTCCGGATTGGATCATGGCGCAGCAAAAGATCGCTGGCAACAGCACAGGTCGGTCGCGCCGGATAGGCTGCGATCAGTTCTGCCGGGTGATCTGGAACCCAGAGGCAGACGCCCAGCTGTCGTAGGCTCCCAGCAAGCCCATGCGCCGGGCAATTAGGTATTCGCCGGTCCGTGTCAAACCGATCCGTCTGATTTGCCGCGATCTATTCGCGAACATCTCGCCCGGCACGGTACCATTCAGGACGATCATGCGTATATAAAGCGATTTGTATGCTGTGAGGCGATCAAGATAGGCATGGGACAGCTTTTGCGTGTCGAGGGCAGAATTGGGATGGTCGCCGACCAGGGAGGACAAGGCATGCCGGCAACTGTCGGCCAGCCTCACGACAAGCTCGGAGTCTTCGGTCCTGGGCATGAAATGCGCCCTGTTTTCGAAGTGACGGCAGGTCGCATCGAAACGTAAGAACTCTGCCGGCGTCAGCGGCGCAGCAACCGATTGGACGGCAATCAGCACCACTACGCCGATCGAGAAGAGAAAACTTCTGAAAAACAATATCATGCCCGATCTCCATATACTTTTTTTGCCTGTCGGAGACGGTAACATAAAACTTGTCATAAAACTGTTAAATTTCGGACAGTTGCACCTTGGGTGATTCGAAACGACGTGAAAAGTCACGTCCGCCCAAACGGGCGTTCGCATCTGGCTTGTGAAGAAGCGCTTTGGAATCAGCTAGTTGACAAAGCCCAGTCCCAGTACATCTCCCGGACGCGCCGGGTTACCGGACCGACCTGAAAATGCGCACCGTCGAACTCGGTCACCGGTGTCACCTTCATCATGTTACCGGACATGAACACCTCGTCGGCGGCGCGAAAATCCTCGAAGCTCAATACGGTTTCGTGCACCTGAGTACCGTCGAGTCCAAGGTTCAGAATATGCCGCGCGCGGGTTATGCCCGCCAGGAAGGTGCCGTTCGGGATCGGAGTAAAGACCTCGCCATCCTTGACCATGAAGATGTTGGCGGTGGCGGTCTCGGCGACATTGCCCAGGGCGTCGGCAACCAAAGCGTTGTTGTAACCCTTTGCACGGGCCTCGGCGATCATGCGGGCGTTGTTGGGGTAAAGACACCCCGCCTTGGCGTTGACGACGGCATCTTCCAGAACCGGGCGGCGGAATCGGGTGGTCGTCAGTGTCGCGGACGCCTCAGGCGGGGCCATGGGGATCTCTTCAAGGCAAATGGCAAACCCGGTGGGTCCGATTTCCGGCACCACGCCGTGCGGGCCGCCATCCAGCGCCCAATACATCGGGCGGATGTAGACCGGCGCGTCCTTGGCGCAGAGTTCCAGGCCCTCCCAGACGATCTGCACCATGTCCTCGGCGGTCACCGTGGGTGCGATCATCATCGCCTCGGCAGAGCGGTTGACCCGGGCGCAATGGGCGTGGAGATCGGGGGCGACGCCCTGGAAATACCGGGCGCCGTCGAAGACGGTGGTTCCAAGCCAGGACGCGTGGTCGGCGGCCTTTATGACCGGAACGTCGCCATCGTGCCACGTTCCCTGAAAATAGGTCTTGATGTTGCTGCCGGTGGCCATCGGGCCCCTCCATTCGATTTGCGGCAGACTAGACGGGCGGCTTTGCGAGGTCCAGAGCGGTGCGTATCTGCTGCCGCAAGGTTGGTCGCCCGGATGTCCCCATGGGGGCATATGCGTAAGGCACTGTAATAAATACAGATAACTGCACTCATTGCCCGATTCAGTTGAAAGGTAGAAGGGAATCCCGCACCCCCGGTTTGCAGCGATCCGGGGGTGCAGGGCGGCCCGTCTGGGGAGGACGGGTCGCTTGGGGTCCGGCGCGGGCGGTCAGGGTCACTGACCGCCAGAAGGCAGCCGGTCGGGACGAGAAGGAAGCCGCTTGCATGCGGACCCCGGGGCGCCGTGGGCACGGGACGGGGCGAGAGGATTAGGTGATCAAAGATAGAACGCGCACCGCCCCACGGCAGACGCAGAATATACGGTGAATGACTCGGCGGTATGTCACCAAGGTATCAGTTTTGCGACACGGCCGCCTCGGCAAGCAGGGCTTGCAGGTCCAGCGGGGCGTTCACCATGTCAAGCCGGCCGTCGGCGGTTCTGGGCCAGGCCTCCGGGTTCCGGTCATGATAAAGCTCGACGCCATTCCCGTCGGGATCGTCGAGATAGATCGCCTCGGACACCCCATGATCGGCGGCACCCGTGAGCTGCACGCCCGCATCGAGAACACGCCGGACGGCCGCACCAAGGGCCGCACGGTCCGGAAACAGGAACGCGGTGTGGTAAAGCCCGGTATGACCTGTTGGCGGCGGCGTGCCGCCCCGGCTTTCCCATGTGTTGAGCCCGAGGTGATGGTGATAACCGCCCGCCGAAAGAAAGGCCGCCTGATTTCCGTAGACCTGGGTCACCTCAAGACCGATGACGTCGCGATAAAAGCCGATCGCCCGGTCGAGATCGGAAACCTTCAGGTGCACGTGGCCGATGCGGGTACGGGGATCGGCGAGGGTCATGGCTCGGGTCCTTTGTGCGATTGGAAAACGGATTGGTGGAAAGTTAGGAGCGTGCGTTCGTGCACAAAACCTGCATTGATGCGCAAGTGTTGTGCAATGATGCGTCAGGCCGATGCTGCCTGGACGCGGCTGCAATCACAAAGGCCCCACAAGGGATGGCGGATTCAGTGATGGACTTGTCCTGAAACGGACTTCTGCGCCTTGACCTTGGTGCGGTTTGGGTCGCGCCACTCGATTCCGCACCGGGCAAGGCGAGCAGCCGGCGTATCGAGAGTGAAAACCCCGGCCATTCGCCGGCACATGATCCCTTTACGGCATTTCAGAGGATATCTGCCGATCCTCCGGCGCCTGGCCCATCGCAGGTCAGCTTCCCCGGTAGGTCGAATATCCGAAAGGCGACAGAAGCAACGGCACATGGTAATGCGCGTCCGTGTCGCTGATCCCGAAACGGATCGGCACGTTATCCAGAAAAAGCGGCTCTGCCCCGGCCTGTCCCGTTGCTCGCAGGTAGTCGCCTGCGAAAAACACCAACTCGTAGGTCCCGGTTTTGAAAGCCTGTTCGGGCAGGATCGGCGCATTCGTGCGGCCGTCGTCATTGGTCACCGCCTCGGCGATCTTGCGGTGCGAGTTTCCCGAGACCCGATAAAGCGCGATCCTGATCCCTTCTGCCGGTACCCCCCGCGCGGTGTCCAGCACATGCGTCGTCAACCAACCCATTGTCTCTTTTCCACTCCAAAACCGCCGTCCGTCATAGAATGCCCTAGAACCATTCAAAGGACACCCATAAAGACTTTGCGGGAAAACCAGACAATCCCCCCGATGATCTGCGGTATGGTTAAAAAAAAGGCGGAACCCCAGAATGACTCGATATCCCAGAGACATGATCGGTTACGGCGCCCATCCCCCGGATCCGAATTGGCCCGGTGGTGCCCGGGTCGCCGTGCAGTTCGTCGTGAATTACGAGGAAGGCGGCGAGAACAACATCCTGCACGGCGATCCCGCGTCAGAAGCGTTTCTAAGCGAGATCGTCGGCGCCGCCGCGTGGCCCGGCCAGCGCCACTGGAACATGGAATCGATCTATGAATACGGCGCCCGCGCCGGGTTCTGGCGGTTGCACAAGCTGTTTACCCGAAACGGCATTCCGGTCACCGTCTACGGCGTCGCCGACGCGCTGGCGCGCAGCCCCGAACAGGTTGCGGCGATGCAGGACGCCGATTGGGAGATCGCCAGTCACGGGCTGAAGTGGATCGACTACAAGGATTTTTCCGAGGCAGACGAACGCGCCCATATGGCAGAAGCGATCCGTCTGCATGCCGAAGTGACGGGCGCCAAGCCCCTGGGGTGGTATACGGGACGCTGCAGCCTCAACACGGTCGGGTTGGCTGCGGAACAGGAATTTGCGTATCTCGCCGATAGCTATGCCGACGACCTGCCCTATTGGGTGCGCATTGGCGATCGCGACCAGTTGATCGTGCCCTACACGCTGGACTGCAACGATATGCGTTTCGCCACGCCGCAGGGGTTCAACGCCGGCGATCAGTTCGAAAACTACCTGCGGGACAGTTTTGACGCGCTCTACCAAGAGGGCAAGGACGGAAGCCCGAAGATGCTGTCGATCGGGCTGCATTGCCGGCTGATCGGGCGGCCCGGCCGCATCGGAGCGCTGGAGCGGTTCATCAAATATGTCCGCAAGAAGAACAGGGTCTGGTTTGCGCGGCGCATCGATATCGCCCGCCACTGGGCGGCGCATCATCCGCCCGCGCCGCGTCTGCGCCCCAGCGAAATGAGCCGCGACGGCTTTGTCGCCGCCTATGGCGGGATCTTCGAATACTCGCCCTGGATCGCCGAGCGGGCCCATGCACTGGAACTCGGCCCCGCCCACGACACCGCCGCCGGATTGCACAACGCGCTGGCCCGCGTCTTCCGCGGCGCCGGTGAGGATGAACGCCTGCAGGTACTGATCGCCCATCCCGACCTTGCCGGAAAGCTTGCCGCGGCTCGGCGTCTGACGCCCGAAAGCAGCGCCGAACAGGCGAGCGCCGGGCTGGATGCATTGACCGATCAGGAACGCACCGAGTTCACCGAACTCAACACCGCCTACACCACGAAGCACGGGTTTCCCTTTATCATTGCCGTGCGGGACCACGACAAGGCCGGCATACTGGCCGCCTTCGGCCGACGCATCGGCAACGAGCGCGAGGCCGAATTCGCCGAGGCCTGCGCGCAGGTGGAGCGCATCGCGTGGCACCGGTTGAAGGATCTGCTGCCATGACCGGCCGCGAGGGCAGGGGGCAGGGGTACTACGCGCCCGCGGGCGGCCTGCCGGGGCAGGACGCGCTATTGTCGGGCCGCGCGGTCTTTACCGAGGCCTATGCCGTGATTCCGCAGGGGGTGATGACCGATATCGTCACCAGCGCCTTGCCGTTCTGGGACAAAACCCGCGCCTGGATCATTGCGCGGCCCATGTCGGGCTTTGCCGAAACCTTCTCGCAGTACATCGTCGAGGTCGCGCCGGGCGGCGGCAGCGAGCGGCCCGAGCCCGACCCCGGCGCAGAGGCGGCGCTGTTCGTGGTCGAGGGGACGGGGCGGGTCACGCTCGACGGTGCAGACCACCCGCTGACGCCCGACGATTTCGCCTATATTCCGCCAGGACGGAGCTGGGCGCTGGTCAATGACGGCAGCGTGCCCTTGCGGTTTCACTGGCTGCGCAAGGCCTATGAACCCGTCGACGGGCTGGGCCCGCCCGATCCGGTTTTCGTCAACGAGCGGGACGTCGCCCCGCATCCGATGCCCGAGACAGAGGGCCGCTGGTCGACCACCCGGTTCTTCGACCATGACGACATGCGGCTGGACATGCATGTCACCATCGTCAACCTGGAACCGGGTGCCGTGATCCCCTTTCTGGAAACGCATGTCATGGAGCACGGGCTGTATGTGCTGGAGGGCAAAGGGGTCTACCGGCTGAACCGCGACTGGGTCGAGGTGGAGGCTGGCGATTTCATGTGGTTGCGCGCGTTTTGCCCGCAAGCCTGCTATGCCGGCGGGCCGGGGCGGTTCCGCTACTTGCTCTACAAGGACGTGAACCGGCATCCCAGGCTGCCGCGCGCGTGGGGCGGGCGCTGACCGGATGGCGCCCGCCATCAAGGTCCAGCCTTTGACGGCACAGGCTTTTGGCCCATTCGGCGACGTGCTCGATTGTACCGGCACACCCGACAAGATCATCAACCAGGGGCTTTGCGGGCGCTTTCACGACCTGGCGCGGCTGGATTTCGGACCGGGGGGCAGGGCCGGGATCAGCCTGTTCCAGGCGGAACTGCGCCGCTTGCCGTACCGGCTAGACATGGTCGAACGGCATCCCGACGGCAGTCAGGCCTTTCTGCCGATGTCGCAAGACCCGTTCCTGGTTATCGTGGCGCCGGATCGGGGCGGCAGCCCCGGCACACCGATCGCCTTTCTGACCCTGCCCGGCCAGGGGGTGAACTATCACCGGCGCATTTGGCACGGGGTGCTGACGCCATTGTCCGGAAGCGGGCGCTTTGCCGTGATCGACAGGATCGGGGACACGCCAAATCTGGAGGAGTTCTGGTTCGAGACCCCTTTCATGGTGGAACCATAGGGATGTCGCGGCGCCGGACGGCCCTGCGACACTGCGATCTTCAGGTGAACTGAATTGCGATTCCGGCGGTGAGGCGGACCTGTGACCTGCCTTCGCCGGTGCGCAGCCCGATCGAAATCCAGCGGATCGTCTTCAGGAGATGACGAATCCCGTCGGGTCGGCGATGGCCCGGCGCCTCTCTTGGCCCGCAAAGTCCGCTCGCCCCGACCGGTGAAGCGAGGGAAACCGTCGCAGAGGCCGAGCGGTCACCTCCGCGATGTGGCGCAATCGCGCGGTTCTGCGAAAGGTCCGGTAAATCCATCATTAAAAAAGGATGCTGCTGCGCCGCAGCATATTGACATCGGTATAATCTTGCACCTAAGTCTGGCTGAACGTAATTTTGTTGCTCTCTTGAGGTTGCCATGACCGAGACCACCCGCGACAGACCCTGGCTCTTCCGCACCTACGCGGGCCATTCCACCGCCAAGGCGTCCAACGCGCTTTATCGCGGCAATCTCGGCAAGGGACAGACCGGGCTGTCGGTCGCTTTCGACCTGCCCACCCAGACCGGCTATGACAGCGACCATGAACTGGCCCGTGGCGAGGTCGGCAAGGTCGGCGTCCCGATCGCGCATCTGGGCGACATGCATGCGCTCTTCGACCAGATCCCCCTGACGCAAATGAACACGTCGATGACGATCAACGCGACCGCACCCTGGCTGCTCGCGCTCTACATCGCCGTGGCCGAGGATCAGGGCGCCGATATCTCGGCGCTGCAGGGCACCGTGCAAAACGATATCATCAAGGAATACCTCAGCCGCGGCACCTATATCTGCCCGCCAAGACCTTCCCTTCGGATGATCACCGACGTCGCCGCTTACACGCGCGAGCACCTGCCGAAGTGGAACCCGATGAACGTCTGCAGCTATCACCTGCAGGAAGCCGGTGCCACGCCCGAACAGGAGCTTGCCTTTGCGCTGGCCACCGCCACCGCCGTGCTCGACGATCTGCAGGCCAAGGTCGACCCGGCCGATTTCCCCGCCATGGTCGGCCGCATCAGTTTCTTCGTGAATGCCGGCATCCGTTTCGTCACCGAAATGTGCAAGATGCGCGCCTTCGTCGAGCTTTGGGACGAGATCACCCGGCAACGCTATGGCGTCGAGAACGAGAAGTTCCGCCGCTTCCGCTACGGCGTGCAGGTAAACTCGCTGGGCCTGACCGAGCAGCAGCCGGAAAACAACGTCTACCGCATCCTTCTGGAAATGCTCGCGGTGACGCTTTCCAAGAATGCCCGCGCCCGCGCTGTCCAGTTGCCCGCCTGGAACGAGGCGCTCGGTCTGCCCCGCCCGTGGGACCAGCAATGGTCGCTCAGGATGCAGCAGATCCTGGCGTTCGAGACCGATCTGCTGGAATACGGCGACCTCTTCGACGGCAACCCCGCCGTCACCGCCAAGGTCGAAGCGCTAAAAGAAGGCGCCCGCCACGAACTCGGCCAGATCGACGCGATGGGCGGCGCCGTCGAAGCCATCGACTATATGAAGCGCCAGCTTGTCGAGGCCAACGCCGCCCGCATCGCGCGCATCGAAAGCAAGGAAACCACGGTCGTCGGCGTCAATTCCTACACCAGCGGAGAGCCCAGCCCGCTGACCGCGGGCCCCGAGCCCATTATGGTGGCCGATCCCAAGGCCGAGGCCGACCAGATTGCCCGCTTGCGCGCCTGGCGCGCGAACCGCGACGACCAGGCCGTCCAGACCGCGTTGCAGGCCCTGCGCAACGCCGCCGCCGATGGCAGCAACATCATGCCGCCCTCGATCGCCGCCGCAAAGGCCGGCGCCACCACCGGCGAATGGGGCGAGACCATCCGCCAGGTGTTTGGCCAGTACCGCGCGCCTACCGGCGTTTCGCGCAGCCCGTCGAACCGCACCGAGGATCTCGACCAGATCCGCGCCGCCGTCGACGCGGTCTCGGGCCGTCTCGGGCGCCGCCTGAAATTCCTCGTCGGCAAACCTGGTCTGGACGGGCACTCCAACGGTGCCGAGCAGATCGCCGCCCGTGCCCGTGACTGCGGCATCGACATCGCCTATGACGGCATCCGCCTGACGCCCGCCGAAATCGTCGCCGCCTGCGAGGCGGAAGAGCCCCATGTCCTCGGCCTATCCATACTCTCGGGCTCTCACATGCCGCTGATCGAGGATCTCATGGCTCGCCTCTACACCGCCGGTCTCGGCCATATCCCGGTGGTGGCGGGCGGTATCATCCCGGATGGGGATGCGAAACGCCTGCGCGAGCTTGGCGTCGCCCGGGTCTATACGCCGAAGGATTTCGAGCTTACCCGGATCATGTTCGACATCGTGGAACTGGCCGACCCCCAGGCGGTGGCGGCTCAGTAGCCGGGCCAGAGGTCGCAGCGCTCCGTTTCTTCGCCTATTCGGACTGCAAAAGCCGTCCAAACGCCACGCCCGGTACGCCTCCCGCCCGGACTCGGCAATTTTCGCATTCCCCCGACCCGACCGCGCGGTCCATTAGCCCGGCCATTTGCACATACCCGAGACACATGGAATTCATATGCAATTCCACCAGAATTCGGATACGCCAATAGCCGGACGATCAGCCTGGTAACCCCAAGTCGCGCCGCGGGACGCAATCCCGACACTCTGGCATTCGTACTCCGGTAGGCTGGCACCGATGAAAGGGACGCAAAGATGAGCATCCATATCGGCGCAAAGCCTGGCGAGATCGCCGAAACCGTCCTGCTGCCGGGCGATCCCTACCGGGCGAAATGGGCAGCCGAGGCATTTCTGGATGCGCCCAGATTGGTCAATGAAGTCAGGGGGATGTTGGGGTACACCGGCACCTGGAACGGCCATCCGGTCACGATCCACGGCTCTGGCATGGGTATGCCCAGTCTGTCGATCTACGTCAACGAACTGATCCGCGACTACGGCGTGAAAACGTTGATTCGCATCGGCTCGACAGGCGCCATGCAAAAGACGGTGAAGATACGGGATGTGGTGATCGCCATGGCCGCCTCGGCAGTATCCACCCCGTCCAGCACCATCTTCCGCGAGTTCCGCTATGCCCCCTGCGCCGACTGGCCGCTTTTGCGCGCCGCCGTGCAGGCCGCCGAAAACAGGGGGGTATCGCCCCATGTCGGCAGCATCTACTCGTCCGACACCTTCTACGACGAACGCCCTGACTTGAATGAACAAATGACCCGCCACGGGATCCTTGCCGTCGAGATGGAGACCGCCGAGCTATATTCCCTTGCAGCCCGCCACGGCGCCCGTGCGCTCTCGGTACTGACCGTCTCGGATCACCTGATCACTGGCGAGGAGCTGCCATCCGAAGACCGGGAAAAATCCTTTGGCGACATGGTGTCGATCGCGCTGGAGGCCGCCTTCGCCTAGGGTCAGGACTCATAGCCAGAATATGACGACGGCGGCAAGCGCGCAGGCTGAGAGGAATACCTTCGGGCATCGGTCGTAGCGCGTCGCGATGCGTCTCCAGTCCTTGAGGCGAGC
>JASJDP010000046.1 GCA_030065095.1 Rhodobacter sp. | reverse complement strand
GTTTCGGGCGGTGTGTTGGCTTTTTTTGCGGCGGTGAGGGTATTTTTGAGCAGGCATGCGATTGTCATGGGTCCGACGCCGCCTGGGACGGGGGTTATGGCGCCTGCCACGGCGGCGGCGGTTTCGAAGTGGACGTCGCCTGTGAGTTTGGTTTGTCCGGGGCCTTTTTCGGGGGCGTCGACGCGGTTGATGCCGACGTCGATGACGGTTGCGCCGGGTTTGATCCAGCTGCCCCTGACCATTTCGGGGCGTCCGACGGCGGCGACGACGATATCGGCCCGGCGCACCACCTCGGCGAGGTTTTTCGTGCGCGAATGTGCGACGGTGACGGTACAGCTGTCGCCGAGGAGCAGGTGGAACATCGGCTTTCCGACGATGTTGGAGCGTCCGATGACGACGGCGTTCAGCCCGGCCAGCTCGCCGAGGTGGCCGCGCAGCAGCATCAGGCATCCCAGCGGGGTGCAGGGCACCATGGCCGCCTGGCCGGTCGCGAGGCGTCCGACGTTGGAGATGTGAAAGCCGTCGACGTCCTTGGCGGGGTCGATCCGGTTGATCACCGGTTCGGCGTTCAGGTGAGCCGGCAGCGGCAACTGCACGAGAATGCCGTGAACTTCCGGATCGGCATTGAGCCGGTCGATGAGCGCCAGGAGGTCGGCCTCGGAGGTGTCGGCTGCGAGCTTATGTTCGAACGAGGCCATTCCGGCCTCGACCGTCTGCCGGCCCTTGGAGCGCACGTAGACCTGGCTTGCGGGGTCCTCGCCGACCAGGACCACGGCCAGTCCGGGGGTGATGCCGTGGCCGGATTTCAGCCGTGCGACCTCTGCGGCCACCTCTGCGCGCAGGTTTGCGGCAAAGGCCTTGCCGTCGATGATCGTTGCGGTCATGTCGCGTCTCCGTTTGTGGCGGACCGGGTTCAGGGACTCCGGGGCCTTGACTTTACCGGGTGGGGGACCCCGCAGGTCTGCGGTGCAAACCCGCCCTAGAACAACCCCTCGATGTCTCCGGCCTCGTTGAGGCGGATGGCTTCGGCGGCGGGGCGCGAGGGCAGGCCGGGCATGGTCATGATCTCGCCGCAGATCGCCACGACGAAGCCGGCGCCGGCCGAGAGCCGCACCTCGCGCACCGGCACCGAATGGCCGGTGGGCGCGCCGCGCAGGGAGGGGTCGGTGGAGAAGCTGTACTGCGTCTTGGCCATGCAGACCGGCAGGTGGCCGTAGCCCTGCTCCTCCCACTGGCGCAGCTGGTCGCGGATCTTCTTGTCGGCCAGCACCTCGTCGGCGCGGTAGATGCGCTTGGCGATGGTGTCGATCTTGTCGAAGAGGCCCATGTCGTCGGGGTAGATCGGGGCGAAGTTGGCCATGTCGGCATCGGCGATCTCGGCCACCTTGCGGGCGAGATCCTCGGCGCCGGCCGATCCCAGTTCCCAGTGCCGCGAGACGATCGCCTCGGCGCCCTGCTCGGCGACGTAGTCCCTGACCGCCTGCACCTCGGCCTCTGTATCGGTGACGAAGTGGTTGATCGCCACGACCACCGGCACGCCGAAGCTCTTGATGTTCTCGATGTGGCGGCCGAGGTTGGGACAGCCCTTCCTGACCGCCGCGACGTTTTCGGGGCCGAGGTCGGCCTTGGCGACGCCGCCGTTCATCTTCATCGCCCGGACCGTTGCGACGACGACGACGCAGGACGGCGCGAGGCCTGCCTTGCGGCATTTGATGTTGAGGAATTTCTCGGCGCCGAGATCGGCGCCGAAGCCGGCCTCGGTCACCACGTAATCGGCCAGTTTCAGCGCGGTGGCGGTGGCGGTGACCGAGTTGCAGCCATGGGCGATATTGGCGAACGGCCCGCCATGGACGAAGGCGGGGTTGTTTTCCAGCGTCTGCACCAGGTTGGGCTGCATCGCGTCCTTCAGAAGCACGGTCATCGCGCCGTCGGCCCCAATGTCGCGGGCATGGACCGGCGAGCGGTCGCGGCGGTAGGCCACGATCATGTCGCCGAGGCGTTTTTCCAGGTCGGCGAGGTCGCGGGCCAGGCACAGGATCGCCATCACCTCGGAGGCGACGGTGATGTCGAAGCCGCTTTCGCGCGGGAAGCCGTTGGCGACGCCGCCGAGCGAGCAGGTGATCTGCCTGAGCGCGCGGTCGTTCATGTCGACGACGCGGCGCCAGACCACCCGGCGGGTGTCGATCTCCAGCGCGTTGCCCCAGTAGATATGGTTGTCGATCATCGCCGCCAGCAGGGAATGCGCGCTGGTGATCGCGTGGAAGTCGCCGGTGAAGTGCAGGTTCATGTCCTCCATCGGCACCACCTGGGCGTAACCGCCGCCGGCCGCGCCCCCCTTCATGCCGAAGTTCGGCCCGAGCGAGGCCTCGCGGATGCAGATCGCCGCCCGTCTGCCGATCCGGTTCAGCCCGTCGCCCAGGCCCACGGTGGTGGTGGTCTTGCCCTCGCCCGCGGGCGTGGGGTTGATCGCGGTCACCAGGATCAGCTTGCCGGTCGCGTTGCCCTGCAGGCCGTCGATGAAGCCCTGGCCGACCTTGGCCTTGTCGTGGCCATAGGGCAGCAGGTGTTCGGGCGGAATGCCGAGCCGGGCGCCGATCTCCTGGATCGGTTTCTTGGACGCGGCGCGCGCGATTTCGATGTCGGAAAGATGGGCCATGGGCGGCGGTCCTTCGGATCGGGGTTCAGGGGGGTTATTCCGCGGCCTGCCCGGCGGCGGCCGTTGCCGGCTCGACGCGGACGGCGGCGTATTTGAACTCGGGGATCTTGCCGTAGGGGTCGAGCGCGGGGTTGGTCAGGATATTCGCCGCCGCCTCGACATAGGCGAAGGGGACGAAGACCATGTCCTCGGCCACGGCGCGGTCGGCCCGGGCCATGATCTCGATCGCGCCGCGCCTTGTGGTCAGGCGGACCTTTTCGCCGGGGGCGACGCCGAGGCGGCGCAGGGTTTTCGGGTGCAGCGAGCAGTTGGCGTCCGGTTCGACGGCGTCGAGCACGGTGGCGCGGCGGGTCATCGAGCCGGTGTGCCAGTGTTCCAGCTGCCGCCCCGTGGTCAGGATCATCGGAAAGCGGTCGTCGGGAACCTCGGCGGGCGGCGTGACCCGCGCCGGGGTGAACCGCGCGCGGCCCGCCCGGCGCGGAAAGCCGTCGCCGAAGACCACCGGCTGGCCGGGGTCGTCCATCGCGAGGCTGGGATAGGTGACCGCGCTTTCCCGCTCCAGCCGCTTCCAGGTGATGTGATGCAGGCTGCGCATCGACATCTTCATCTCGTCGAACACCTCGCGCGGGTCGTCGTAATCCCAGTCGAGCCCGATGCGGTTGGCGAGATCGACGATGATGCGCCAGTCCTCGCGCGCCTCGCCGGGCGGGGCGACGGCCTGGCGGGCGACCTGCACCTGGCGGTTGGTGTTGGTCACCGTGCCGGATTTTTCCGGGAACGCGCTGGCGGGCAGGATCACGTCGGCGTAGTTCGCGGTCTCGGTGACGAAGATGTCCTGCACCACCAGATGGTCGAGATGCGCCAGCGCCTTGCGGGCGTGGCCGACATCCGGATCGGACATGGCGGGGTTCTCGCCCAGGATGTACATGCCCTTGATCTCGCCGCGGTAGACCCGGTCCATGATCTCGACCACGGTCAGGCCCGGGGCCGGGTCGATCTCGGTGCCGCCCCAGATGTGCCGGAAAAGCTCGCGCACCTCGCCGTCGGTGACCGACTGGTAGTCGGGCAGGACCTGCGGGATCAGCCCGGCGTCCGAGGCGCCCTGGACGTTGTTCTGGCCCCGGAGCGGGTGCAGCCCGGTGCCGGGCCGGCCGATCTGGCCGCACAAGAGCGCGAGCGAGATCAGGCAGCGGGCATTGTCGGTGCCGTGGATGTGCTGGGAAACCCCCATGCCCCAGAAGATCATCGCGCGCGACGCCGCGGCGAAGGCGCGGGCGACGGTGCGGATCGTGCCGGCCTCGATGCCGCAGAGATCGGCCATCCGCTCGGGCGTGAACGCGCGGATATGGTCGCGGAACTCGAAGAAGCCCTCGGTGAAGCCCTCGATGTAATTCCGGTCGTAGAGCTTCTCCTCGACGATCACGTTCATGATCGCGTTCAAGAGCGCCACGTCGGTGCCGGGGCGGAACTGCAGCATGTGGCGGGCGTGGCGTTTCAGCGCCTGGCCGCGCGGGTCCATCACGATCAGATCGCCGCCGCGTTTGCTGAACTGCTTGAAGAAGGTGGCGGCGACGGGGTGGTTCTCGGTCGGGTTGGCGCCGATGACGATGGCCAGATCGGCGTTCTCGATCTCGTTGAAGGTGGCGGTGACCGCGCCCGAGCCGACATTTTCCATCAGCGCGGCCACGGACGAGGCGTGGCAGAGCCGGGTGCAGTGATCGACGTTGTTGTGGCCGAAGCCCTGGCGGATCAGCTTCTGAAAGAGATAGGCCTCTTCGTTGGTGCATTTGGCCGAGCCGAAGCCCGCCACCGCCGTGCCGCCGTAAAAGCTGCGCAGATCCGCCAGCCCATGCGCCGCCCGGTCCAGCGCCTCCTCCCATGTCGCCGCGCGGAAATGGGTCCAGGGGTCGGCGGGGTCGACGTTCAGCCCCTTTTCCGGCGCGTCGTCGCGGCGGATCATCGGCCGGGTGATCCGGTGCGGATGGTGGATATAGTCGAAGCCGAACCGCCCCTTGACGCAGAGCCGTCCCTCGTTCGCCGGGCCGTTGATGCCCTCGGCATATCTGATCCGGCCGTCCTTGATCTTCAGGCTCACCTGGCAGCCGACGCCGCAGAACGGGCAGACCGACTGCACCGCGTCGTCGTGGTCCCGGCTGTCGCCGGGCGCGGCACCCTGCGCCACCGTGGCGGGCATCAGCGCGCCGGTGGGGCAGGCCTGCACGCATTCGCCGCAGGCCACGCAGGTCGAGGCGCCCATCGGGTCGGCGAAGTCGAAGACCGGATAGGCGTCATGGCCGCGCCCGGCCATGCCGATCACGTCGTTGACCTGCACCTCGCGGCAGGCGCGCACGCAGAGCCCGCACTGGATGCAGGCGTCGAGATTGACCGACATCGCCACATGGCTGTCGTCCAAAAGCGGGATGCGGCCGGGGTCCAGCGGCGGCAGGCGGCTTGTCCCGACGCCGCTGGCCCCGGCGATGTCCCAGAAATGGCTCGACCGGTCATGCGCGACCTCGCGCGCGGGCTGGTCGGCCAGCAGCATCTCGACCACCATCCTGCGGGCCGATGCGGCGCGGGCGCTGTCGGTGGTGACCACCATGCCCTCGGTGGGCGTGCGGATGCAGGAGGCCGCCAGCGTGCGCTCGCCCGCGATCTCGACCATGCAGGCGCGGCAGTTGCCGTCCGGGCGGTAGCCGGGGGCGGGGGTGTGGCACAGATGCGGGATCACCAGGCCGCGGCCATGCGCCACCTCCCAGATCGTCTCGCCGGGCCGCGCGGTGACCTCCTCGCCGTCGAGGGTGAAGGGGATCGGACCGCTCATGCCCCGGACCGTTCCAGGCTTTGCTGGGTGCCGTAGCCGCGGGCCGGTTCGGGCAGGCCGACCTCGGCCGCAAAATGCCGCATCGTCAGCCGGATCGGGTTCGGCGCGGCCTGGCCCAGCCCGCAGATCGAGGCATCCGCCATCGCCTGGCACAGCTCTTCCAGAAGCGGTGCGTCCCAATGATCCGCCTGCATCAGCTTGACCGCCTTCTCGCAGCCCACCCGGCAGGGCGTGCACTGCCCGCAGCTTTCGTCCTCGAAGAACCGCAGCATGTTCAGCGCCGCGGCCTTCGCCGAGTCCCGGTCCGACAGCACGACGACGGCGGCCGAGCCGATGAAGCTGCCCAAGGGCTGCAGCGTGTCGAAGTCCAGGGCCACGTCGCAGATCGTGGCCGGCAGCAGCCCCGAGGACGGCCCGCCCGGCTGATAGGCCTTGAACACGTGACCGTCGGCCATGCCGCCCGCGGCGGCGATGATGTCGAGGATGGTGGAGCCCGCCGGCAGCAGGTAGACCCCCGGTTCCGCCACCCGGCCCGAGACCGAATAGCTGCGCAGGCCGACCCGCCCGTTCTTTTCCGTGGCGTTGAGGCAGTCCGGCCCCTCGCGGCAGACCCGCGCGATCCAGTGCAGCGTCTCGACATTGTGCACCAGCGTCGGGCGGCCGAAGAGCCCGGTCTCGGCGACATAGGGCGGCCGGTGCCGGGGCAGCCCGCGCTTGCCCTCGATCGATTCTAGCATCGCCGATTCCTCGCCGCAGATATAGGCGCCCGCGCCGCGGCGCAGCTCGATATCCCCCCGCCCGGCGATCCCCGCCGCCTCCAGCGCGGCGATCTCGGTCGCGAGGATCTCCAGCACGGCCGGGTACTCGTCGCGCATGTAGATGTAACAGCGCGCCGCCTCGACCGCCCAGGCCGCGATCAGCATGCCCTCCAGCATCAGGTGCGGCGCGCGTTCGAGATAATAGCGGTCCTTGAACGTGCCCGGCTCGCCCTCGTCGCCGTTCACCGCCAGATAGCGCGGGCCGGGATGGGCGCGCACGAAGCCCCATTTCCTGCCGCTCGGAAACCCCGCCCCGCCAAGACCGCGCAGCCCGCTTGCCGCCACACGCGCCTGCACCGCCTCCCAGTCGCCGCCCGCGCGAAGATCCGCCAGCATCCCATAGCCGCCCCCCGCCCGGTAGGCGGCCAGATCCTCGTAGTCCGGGACATGCGCCCGCGTGTCGCCCGCCGCGATCGCCGCCCGCACCTTCGCCGGCGTGGCATGGTCGATATGGTTGTGCCCCAGCTCCAGAACCGGCGCCGCGTCGCAGCGGCCCATGCAGGGCGCGCGCAGAACCCGCACCTCGGCCGGGTCCAGCCCGTCCGCCAGCGCCGCCTGCAACGCCCCCGCCCCGGCGAGCTCGCAACTGAGCGAATCGCAGACCCGGATCGTCAGGGCAGGCGGCGCAGCCCCGCCCTCCTTCACCAGGTCGAAATGCGCGTAAAAACTCGCAACCTCCCAGACCTCCGCCATCGACAGCCGCAGCTCCTCGGCCAAAGCCCGCAAATGCGCCGCCGACAGATGCCCATGGGCGTCCTGAAGCACATGCAAAAACTCGATCAGCAAATCCCGCCGGCGCGGACGGTCCCCAAGCAGCCCACGCACCTCCGACGCCGCAGCATCGTCAAGCTGACGCCCCTTCGGCGTCCCCCGCCCGCGACCCCCGCCAGACCGCCAGACACCCTTATCCGCATCCAATCCCATCCTCACGACACATAACGAATCCCGCACACCATCGCATGCAGAAACGACATTGCAGACAAACTCGACGACATCTGCAAGAATGTCTCTTCGCCACTGCGCATAATCACAACGCCAAAATGAGCCATAAACGTGCGGTGGGCAGGACCGGCCATGGAAATCGGGCGCGATATGTGGGACGGTTCCGCACACCGACAGACCGGGGCCGCCGATGCAGACCAGTTTCACGCGCCGAGACCTGATTGATCCCAAACGCCTGCGCGCGCTGATGCAGCGGTCGGACCTGGCCGGGGTGCTGCAGCTGGGCTCGCATCTGGGCGCGATCGCGCTCAGCGGAACGGGTCTGTGGCTGACCTGGGGCACCTGGGCTGCGGTTCCGGTCTTCATGGTCCACGGCGTATTGCTGAACTTTCTCTACGCCGCCCAGCACGAGCTGAGCCACGGCACGGTCTTTCAGACCAAGTGGCCGAACATGGTCTTTGGCCGGTCGATCGGGTTTCTGATGATCTTCGCGCGGGATTTCGACTGGATCCAGCATTCGGCGCACCATCAATACACCCAGAACTGGGAAAAGGACGGCGAACTTGCGCGCGCGCCCTATACGTTGCGCAGCTACCTGTTGTGGATGACCGGCGTGACCTATTGGTGGACCCGCGCGGCACGGATGCTGCGGCTGGCGCGGGGGGTGGTGCTGGAACCCTATATTCGCCCCGATCAGCACGGGCTGGTGATTGCCGAGGCGCGGTGGCATCTGGCGGGCTATGCCGTGGTCGCGGTGGTCTCGCTGGCAGCACAGAGCCCGGCCGCGCTGATCCTGTGGTTGGCGCCGATGGTGGCGATGAAGCCGGTGCATCAGTTGCAGAACACCATCGAACACCTGGGGCTGAGCCACGAAAGCGACATCTTCCGCAACACCAGGTCGACGCGCACCAATGCGGTGATGCGGTGGCTGTGCTGGCAGATGCCCTATCACACGGCGCATCATGCGTTTCCGTCGGTGCCGTTCTGGCGGCTGAAGGACCTGGATGCCGAGCTGCGGGGCAACGGGGCCGAGCCCTATGCGATGGGCTGGATCGAATTCCAGATCGAGGTGATCCGCAAGCTCTGGGCAAAGGACGAATCGCAGTACCCGTATGACGAAGTCTGGGTGGTGCCGACGGCGCGGGGACCGCGCCGGCTCGAGGCGGCGTGAGGCGGCTTAGGGTTTTTCAGTCGCTCTGGGCGATGCAACCGCATGATGCCGGCGGCGAGGTGCTGCCGCTCGACCGGGTCTGCGGCATGGTGGCCGAGGCGGGGTTTCACGGTCTGGCCATCGACCTCGGTGCGGCAGACGTCGCGACGGCGCATGCAGTGCGGCCGCATCTGGAGCGCGAGGGGTTGGTGCCGCTGATCGTGGCGTTCCCGCGCTCGGTCGAGGGTCTGCGCGAGACCTTGCGGATGGCAAGGGATTTCGGGTCCCCGTACGTCAATGTAATCGGGCAGGTGTTCCCGCTGACGGTCGAAGGCGCCATTCCGGTGATCCGGCGCTGGATCGAGATGTCGTGGCAAGAGGACATGCCGGTGCAGTTCGAGACGCATCGGAACTGCATCACCAACGATCTGTTTTCCACGCTGTCGCTGTTGGATGCGGTGCCCGAGATGCGGCTGGCGGGGGACTTTTCGCACTATATCGTCGATCGCGAGTTCAAGCTGCCGCTGGCGGATTGGGAACGCCGACTGCTGGACCGCTGCATCGCGCGGTGCGATTCGTTCCAGGGCCGCGTGGCCAGCCGGCAGCAGATCCAGCTGCCCCTTGCGTTTCCGCAGCATGCGAAATGGGTGGCGTTGTTCGAGCGTCTTTGGCGCGACGGGTTCGCGGATTGGGCATCGCGCAACGAAACGGGCGATCTGGTATTCCTGTGTGAGTTGGGGCCGCCGGAATACGCCATGACGGACGCGTCGGGACGCGAGATGTCGGACCGGTGGCAGGAGGCTTTGTGGCTCAAGGGGATGGCAGAGCGGATTTGGGCCGAGGTGAGCGAGAGCGCGATGTCTTGAAGGTGAATGGCAATGGGCTGTATTGGCTTGGAGTTGCCATTCGCAACCAGTCTTCAGGCGCGGAATCAAGGCCGAAGGCCGCCGCGCCATCGCCGACCCGCCCCGAAGGGGAGGCGATTTGCTGGCGTCACATATCGCGTTGAAGTCGTTCAGACTTTGCTGGGATAAATCGAGCGGTTCATAGGTCTGGGCCGCCTCCCCGCGGGTCGGCGATGGCGCGGCTCTTCGCTAGGTGGGCAACGTCCGCTTCTAGGCCAAACACGACCTCGGCACTTCCCGGGATCGATCCACCCCCAAGCCGGCAATCGGCCCTTGCCCTCGCAGTGGGGGAAGGTATCTCTGTCGCCTGAAACCGACGGGGACCAAACATGGAATACGTTACGCTCGGGCGCAGCGATCTGAAGGTGTCTGCGCTTTGCCTCGGGTCGATGAGCTGGGGCAGCCGCAACACCGCTGCCGAGGGCCACCACCAGATCGCTCGCGCGCTGGAGGCCGGGATCAATTTCATCGACACCGCCGAGATGTATCCGACCTACCCGGTCAAGCCCGAAACGGTGGGCCGGACCGAAGAGATCATCGGCAAGTGGGTCGCGGCCTCGGGCCGCCGGGACGAAGTGATCCTCGCCACCAAGGTATCGGGCCGGAACGGCGGATTCATCCGCGAGGGCCGCGGCTATGACGGCGCGATCATCCCCGAGGCGGTAGAGGCCTCGCTGAGGCGCCTGCAGACCGATGTGATCGACCTTTATCAGCTGCATTGGCCCAATCGCGGCAGCTATCACATGCGGCAGAACTGGTCCTACGATCCCTCGGGCCAGAACCGTGTCGAGACGGCGGCCCATATGCTCGACGTGCTCGAGGCGATGCAAAAGGTCATCGACGCCGGCAAGGTCCGCTGGTTCGGGCTGTCGAACGAAACCGCCTGGGGCACCGCCATGTGGCTGCGGACCGCCGAGGACAACGGCCTGCCGCGGCCGGTATCGGTACAGAACGAGTATTCCCTGATGTGCCGTCACGCCGATCTCGACCTGGCCGAGCTGTGTGTGAACGAAGATGTCGGACTGCTGCCCTTCTCGCCCCTCGCCATGGGCCTGTTTTCAGGAAAATACGCTCCCGACGTCACACCCAAGGGCACCCGGCGAGAGGCTGAGGCGACGCTGAACAACCGCATCACGCCCCAGGTCTGGCCCGCCATCGATGCCTACCGCGCCGTGGCCGACGCACACGGGCTCGACGTCAACACCATGGCGCTCGCCTGGACGCTGACGCGGCCCTTCGTGGCCTCTTCGATCTTTGGCGCCAGCAATGACGCGCAGCTCGATGCCGCGCTCGCGGCGGCCGATCTGGTCCTGTCGGACGAGGTCATGGCCGCCCTGTCGGAGGTGCACAAGGCGCACCCGATGCCGTTCTAGGGTCAGTCGGGCGAAGCGCCCCCGGTGCCGCCCTCGCCCCAGATATACCCGCAGAACGAGATGCATTGCGCCTGCAGCGAGATGATGCGCGAAGCTTCGACCGAGGTTGCGAGGGCCGTGCAGCTGCCAACTGCGCTGCCCTCGGCTATGATCGCTTGCACTGTCACAAGTGCCGCGCCCCCTGTCTCAATCGAGATGATCGCCGCGCCGACACCGACAAGACCGGTACAGACGAGACTCGCGTTGGCTAGGGATTCAGCCTCCATCTGCTCTTTGCACAGATTGCAGCGCTCCTTGCAAAGGTCCTCGCTCTGTTCGGCATAAAGCGCGTCCTTGCTGCACATCTGGCCTTGCTGCGTGGTCTGCCGCGGAGACGTGAGGACGGAGGGCCGTGCGGCCGCCCGTTCCAGATCGCGCGTGATCGCGCGGCGGATCAGCGCCTTGTGTCGCCTCAGCAAAGTCCGGTCGTTCGGTCCCGCGAGGTTGTCTGAAGGACCCGCGAGATTTTCCGAGATTATTGCCTGTTGGGGCGGGATCGACGGACGCACCTGCGGAAAATTGATGCCGCCGCAACGCGGGTCGATATTATCGGGATCCTGACATTTGGGATTGGACACGAATTGTGTGCCAGCCAACCCCGCAACGACGCTTTGACCGGGGACGTCCGGAACATCGGGCACTTCGAACTCATAGCCGTTCTGCTTATCCCATTCACGAAACGAATTGGGCACACGGGACGCGGCCTCCTGGATAATGGCCTCCAGTTCCACGTTTGAAGGCCAGGCGCCCAGGGACGCAGTGCTCGCGGAATTGAACGCCACCTCGACGCCGTCGATCAGCGTTACCGCGTTGTCGAGCAACTCTAGATAATCGCCTTGGGACAAAGGCACGTCGTAGGGGCCGCCGATCCGCTGCGCCAGGTGGCTGTCGATATAGAGGCTGTAGCTGGGCTGCTGATAGGGCGGATAGTCGTAGACGAAGGTGATGTAGGTGCGCCCGGTGCCAGAGCCCTTGCGGTACAATGTGACAACGATCTGAGGGTGATCGATCCCCTCGCCTTGATAGATCTCGGCACATGCATACTGGCCGCATTCATGCTCATAAAAGTCATGGGTCGATGCCGATCCTGCGGCCGCCGACACAAAGCCCAACGCGGCGACCAGGAAACCGGGCGCCAGGGCGAGCAGACGGGAATATGTCATTTCGAACTCCGATAATTATGCGTTTTCGTTCAAAGGTTCTTCGGGCCGTCGGCGACTATTGCATGGAATCAATGAATAGCGGTTCGCACGGGGCCTTGATGACGGTACCACATAAAGTTGCCTGATTGTAGTGATATCAACCGTTGGAGGATGCACGCCGCAATTCGTTCTTTCGGATGCGCCGGTCTTGGATTCGGCCAAGGCGTCATTGCGGGTTTGACCACCGGCCCATGCGGCGGTGCGTCCTTCAAGCGTCGTTTTCGGACTTGCGCGCCGCTGCGGAATCCGCGCCTATTCTGGTGCAAATCGGGAGGACGCCATGCCGCTGACCATGAACCGCGAGGTCTTTATCACCTGTGCCGTCACCGGCTCGGGCGGCACGCAGGATCGCAGCCCGCATGTCCCGCGGTCGCCCGAAGAGATCGCGGCAAGCGCCATCGACGCCGCCAAGGCGGGCGCGGCCGTCGTCCACTGCCATGTGCGCGAACCCGGCAGCGGCGCCCCCTCGCGCCGGCTGGAGCTGTATCGCGAGGTGACCGACCGGATCCGTGCATCCGATACCGACGTGGTTCTGAACCTCACCGCAGGCATGGGCGGCGACATGGTGTTCGGGTCCACCGAACATCCGCTGCCCCCCGGCGACGGCACCGACATGATCGGCGCCGCCCCCCGGGTCGAGCACATAAAGCAATGCCTGCCCGAGATCTGCACGCTTGACTGCGGTACGATGAATTTCGCCGAGGCCGATTATGTCATGGTCAACACGCCGGGCATGTTGCAGGCCATGGGCCGGATGATGACCCATCTCGGCGTGAAGCCGGAAATCGAAGCCTTCGACACAGGTCACTTGTGGTACGCGAAACAGCTTGTTTCTGAAGGAATTCTTGACGCACCCGCGCTGGTTCAGCTCTGTATGGGCGTGCCTTGGGGGGCACCCGACGATCTCAACACCTTCATGGCGATGGTGAACAACGTGCCGCAGGACTGGACATTTTCCGCCTTTGCTCTGGGCCGCAACCAGATGCCGTTCGTGGCGGCTGCGGTGCTGGCCGGGGGGAATGTACGCGTTGGGCTCGAAGACAACCTGATGCTGGACCGCGGCGTCCTGGCCAC
This sequence comes from Rhodobacter sp., assembly GCA_030065095.1. Lineage (GTDB taxonomy): Bacteria > Pseudomonadota > Alphaproteobacteria > Rhodobacterales > Rhodobacteraceae > JASJCA01. Next base: position 10,783 of record JASJDP010000046.1, on the reverse strand, counting down.
CAACGCTCAGCTTGTCGAGCGTGCCGTGGGCATCATCGAGAACCTCGGGGCACGGGTGATCGGACCCGACGAGGTCCGCTTCAAACTGGGCCTGACCAAGCGTGCGGCGGTGGCGGCATGATCCGCATCTTGTGTCTCACATCGGCCTTGGTTCTGCTCATGTCCTGCCAGCAGGGCCAGGACGATGGCGGAACGGTCAGCACCGGTACCCCGACCGATGCCGAAACCGCACAACAGGCCTGCGAATCCCGCGGCGGCCGGTTCGCGAGCGCCGGTGCCTCGGGCGCCAAGGTTTGCGTCACGCGCACCCGCGATGCCAACAAGGTCTGTACCGCTTCGAGCCAGTGCGAAGGTGTCTGCCTGGCGCGCTCCGGCACCTGCGCGCCGGTCACGCCACTTCTGGGTTGCAATGACATCATCACCTCGGGCGGCGGCATGGCGACGGTCTGTCTGGACTGATCGCCGGGAATTGCGTTTCGGGGTATCCGCTTGTGGCCGGGAGCGGACGTTTGCCCACCTAGCGAAGAGCAGGGTCATCGCCGACCCGCGGGGAGGCGCCCCAGACCTTTGAACGGCTCGATTTATCCATGCAAAGTCCGAATGACCTCAATGCGATACGCTTCGCCCGCAAATCGCCTCCCCTCCGGGGCGGGTCGGCGATGGCGCGGCGGCCTGCGGCCTTGATTCCGCGCCTGAATAAAGATTGCGAACGTCTGGTCCAGGCCAGAACCGAAAAAAGCGGTTCCGTCACAACTTATCCTGCTCCGGATCTGCGCGGGATCGGGCAGGATCGCAGCCTGCCGATGTCGGCAGCGGGCCGCCAACCGGCATTCGTCTCTGGCGCCGGACCTCGTCGGGCTCAGGCAAGCATGGCCTCGGTTTCGCGGCGCAGCTTGAGGGTCGTGAGCGTTTCGTCGAGGCTGACATCGCCGAAAGTCAGGACTTGGTCGGCCTTGATCACGTTGACGACCTTCGCGCCGCCGGTCAGCCCCAGTGGCAAGGCGTTTTGAGCGGTGCTGGTGCGCGCCGGGCGGAGCTGTCCGGCGACGGTATATCCGCCCTCGCCGTCGAGGACTTCTCCCGGCGCTAGATCGCGTTTGGCCACGGCGACGACGTCGGCGCGAAACTCTTCGGCGGTGCCGGTGGCCTCGCCGCGCAGGCCCACATTGGCGACCGACAGGCCCAGTTCCAGCCCGATCAGATGCCAGCGCTTGTAGGCGGCAAAGTAGCGGCCGGTGTCATCGGTGGTGACCTTGTATTCCTCGAAACAGTGTTTCTGATAGTCGGTCACCGCGCGCAGGCACACCCAGACGCCCATGCGGATGTCGTAAGGAATCGGCTGGCCATTGGCGGCGAGGCAGTTCTGGACTTCGACCTGTCCTGAAGCCTCGAGCACCCCGCCATCGGATCGCGGACGCATCTGGAACGGCAGATCTTCGATCGAGCCCGAAGGGTAGGTGAGACCGCCGGACGGCGCGTCGAGGCCGCAGGCGTTGGCAATGGCCGCGGTTTCGATGGCGGGTTTGGTGCCGTCGAGGAAAGAGTTGAACATCTTGGGGTTCAGCCGCCCGCGGGCTGCCTGGTCGGGCGTCAGGCCCCAGTGATCCCAGACCGTATCGGGGGTTGAGAAGCGGTAGTCCGGCTTCCATTTGTGGCCGCGGCCGGCGGCGGTGACCTCGAAGCCGCAGGTGCGGGCCCAGTCGACCAGATCCACCGTCATCGCGGGCTGGTCGCCATAGGCCATGGAATAGACCACACCCGCCCGGCGCGCGTGCGCTGCAAGGGCCGCGCCGCAGACCGCGTCCGCCTCGACCGTGGCGGAAATGACATGCTTGCCGGCCGCGAAGGCGGCCAGCAGATGGCCGGGGGCGACAAGCGGGTCGCCGGTGCATTCGATGACGATGTCGACTGCCGGATGGGCGATCAGCGCCTGGGTGTCGTCGGTGACATGGGTGCCGCCGGATTGCAGCGCGGCGTCGAGGCCGGCCGCCCCGTGCCGGTCGTCCGGCCAGCCGGCAAGGGTCAGGTTGGCATGCGCTTGCGGCACGTCGAGATCGGCGATGCCGAGGACATGCAAGCCGGGAAGGCGCAATGCCTGGGCAAGGAACATGGTTCCGAACTTGCCCGCGCCGATCACGCCGATGCGGATCGGATCGCCGGCGGCGTCGCGGGCCTGAAGCTGGCGGTAGAGGCTCATGGGCAGGGATCTCTCGGCGGATGGATCGGTTGCGGCATAGCGGCAGAAATGCCGGCGTAGCGCAACGGGAAAGCGACGTGCCGCGGCACGCGGCCGCCCGGGCGATGCGCGGGGCTTCGGGAATACCCGAACGCCGGATTGCCCCCGAACCGCACCGGTTTCGGGGGCAGGCGGTGCGGCAGGGCGGGCCGGCGCCACGGCGGCCCGGCTTGCTTTCGCCAGGCTGCAGGGTCAGGCTGGCGCCGAACGGGCACGAGAGCACAGGCAGGACAGGAGAGGCCGTATGGACAAGGCGGAGCGGCAGGCGCGGCAGGCGGTGATCGATACCTGCCTGCAGATGAACGCCCTCGGGATCAACCAGGGAACGTCCGGCAACGTGAGCTGCCGTTATGGCGACGGGCTGCTGATCACGCCTTCGGGGGTGGCCTATGACGCGTTGACGCCCGAGATCATCGTCGCGATGGACCTGGACGGCGGATATGCGGGGGACTGGCTGCCGTCGTCCGAGTGGCGGATGCATCTGGATCTGTACCGCGCCCGCTCTGACGCGGGGGCGGTGGTGCATACCCATTCGGTCTATGCGACGGCGCTCAGCTGCCTGCGGAAGGACGTGCCGGCGTTTCATTACATGATCGGGGTGACGGGCGGGGCGTCGCTGCGATGTTCGGACTATGCGACCTTTGGGACCCAGGCCCTGTCGGATGCGATGCTGACGGCTCTGCGGGACCGGACGGCCTGCCTTCTGGGCAATCACGGGATGATCGGATTCGGGCCGACCCTGGCAAAGGCGCTGTGGCTGGCGGTGGAGGTCGAGACCCTGTGCAAGCAGTATCACATCGCCTGTCAGGCGGGCGCTCCGGCGGTGCTGGACGACGCCGAGATGGAGGTGGTGCTGGCGCGGTTCAAGACCTATGGCAAGCAGGCGTCGGAGCTGGGCGAGGGCGATACGCCCGCGGTCGAGGCGCCGGTGCGGCGGGACAGGTAGCCGGATTGTGCCGCCTTCGGCGGCGCCGGGTATGCTCCGCTGCCGCCTCCGGCTTCGCGGAGCGGGCCCATTGCGGATGATCACCCGGAACGGCGGGTGGAGCGCCGGTTTTTTGCGGAGAAGACCGGCCAAGCGCCGGTCCTTGCCAAGCGGAAGAAGAGACGGGGCTAGTCCACGGCGCTGATCCGGTAGGCCGATCCGGCGAGCCAGTCGGGCGCGATCTCGATGCCCCAGCCGGGGGTGTCGGGGACGGTCGCGTGTCCGTCCTCGATTCCGAAGGGGTTGGTGGTAAAGAGGCCGTACTGCCAGGGATAGTAGTCGGGGCCTTCAATGGAAAACTCCAGATACTTGCCCGCGTTGGGAAGGGCGCGCAGCAGATGCATGGTGAAAAGGGTCACGAGGCTGAGATTGGCGCAGTGGGGAGTGACCGGCAGGCCCGCCGCCCCGGCCATGCGACAGACGCGCAGGGTGCGGGCGATGCCGCCGAGATAGAGGATGTCGGGCTGCACGATGTCGACGGCGCGCATCTCGATCATCCGCCGCCAGATCGTCAGGTCGCAGTCCTGTTCGCCGCCGGTGACGTCGATGTCGAGCGCGTCGGCAACGCGCTTGGTCTGGTCGAGTTCCCAGTAGGGGCAGGGTTCCTCGAAATGGCAAAACCCGTGATCCTGCAGCATATGGCCGATTTCGATGGCCTTCTGGGGTGCGTAGCAGGAATTGGCGTCGATCAGCAGGTCGGCATCGGGCAACGTGCGGCGCATGACGGGAATGATCTCTTCAGTGCGGCCGGGCCATTCGTCCCTGCCGCGGCCGACCTCGGCGCCTGCGCGGACCTTGAAGGCGGTAAAACCCTTCTCGCCGGAAAGGCGGGCCAGGCGCGCAGCCTCGTCGGCCGGCGTGATATCGCGCTTCATCGAACTGGCATAGGCGCGGATCCTGCCGGGAGTGCCGCCGATCAGGGCGGTGACGGGCAGACCGGCCCGCTTGCCGCGCAGGTCCCAGATCGCCGTATCCAGCCCGCCAAGCGCGCGGCGGAGGTAGGAGCCCGGGAATTTGTGCTCGCGCTCGGTGACGAGGTCCAGCAGGTCGTCGAGATCGGTGGTGTCGACGCCCAGCACGTGGGGCGCGACCTGACGGTGCAGGACAGTGCAGGTGATGTCGGAATTGTAGGTCGAGACCTGGCCCCAGCCTTGCGTGCCGTCTTCGGCGGTGACGCGGGTGAAACCGACGTCTTCGGTGGTGAAGGTTTCGATGCTGGTGAGTTTCATCGGCGTTTCCGGGCTGGGGTCCCAGTGCGGACCCATGGGTGAGTCATGGTTTCGTTGGAATTATCGCTGACAGCTTGATGGTGTCATGCGCGCACAAGGACCTGCCCGGGGCGCAGCAGGAACGGGGCGAGGACGCCGCAGAGGTTCGACAGCGGCAGGGTCTCGGGCTTGAGGCGGATGCCGAGCGTGCCGGTCATGAAGGCGCGGCGCGCAACGACACGGGACCAGACGGCGGGGTGCCTGTCCGCCAGCGCGGCGCGGCCGCCGGCATCCAGCAGGGCGATGCCGTCCTCGATATTGACGGTGCCGTAAGCCGTGCCGGTGGCGGGGATGATGTCGAGCTGTACCGCCATGCCCGAGGCAAGGCGTTCGGTGCTGCCGGGGTAGATCGGCGTGTTCATCCACTCGTCGAGATGGATCAGGTGGCCGGGATTCAGCGCGATGTTGAAGAACGCGTCGCCCAGGTGGCGGTTGACAAGCGCATCGATCTCGCCGCCCGAGACGCCGATCCCGATGGTTTCGTACCACTCGGCGGCGCAGGCGAAATAGGGGGCGGCAAGCCTTTCGACGTAATCCTGCACGCCGCCGGGCAGATCGTCGGCTGTCTCTGCGACCCACCCCGCGCGGCAGGTCAGGCCGCCGATCAGCCCGATGGCGACCATCAACGGTTCGCCCGTTTCGATGACCTTGTCCGAGGGGCTGGCCAGGCCGAACCGCGTGCGGCCGCCGGTCGAGAGCATCGGATGGCAGGACAGCGGCAGGCCGTTCAGGCGCATCCCGGCCGCCAGATCGTATTCGGTCAGGCCGGGTCGCAGGTTCGTCAGCATGCGTTTGACGGCTTCGGATGCGTGGGTTGCGGCGTATTCGAACTGCGCGATCTGGTCGACTTCGTTGATGGCGCGCAGGCCGGATGTGGGATGCATCAGCAATGCGCCGGCATTGACGACGTCCTTGGCCAGCGCACGCAGGGTGTCGGCGATGTAGGACGGTACCTCGAGCGTATGGGCGGGATCGCCGCTTTCCCGGGCGCCGAAATATTTCCAGCCCGCGATGCCGATGGTCATGTGATCCTGCAGGCCCGCCCCGTGCAGAAGGTCCGCAAGCGGCGGGGTCCCGCTGCGGTCCTGACCGAGCAGGCCGAACGGTGGATAGAGTTCAAGCTGCAGGTCGAGCGGCGAGATAGCGGCGTAGCCCTGGTTTTCGGGCCCGGTGATCAGGACGGGGTCTTTGCCGGACGGGAGAACGAGGAGCGCTTCCTCGAAGCGGGGATCGATGCCGGTGAGATAGGCGAGATTGGCGGAATGCTCGCGGTCGGCATAGACCGCGACAGCGTCGAGGCCGGCGTCCCGGGCGGCGGTGCGAAGGGTGGCAAGGCGGTTGCGATAAAGATCCGCGCCCAGTTCGGGGCGCCGGGCGGGAAGACCGAAATCGGGAAGGTCGATGGTCTTGAGTTCGATCCCATGTGCCATGGCGGCACTATAGACCTGCAGGCGCGCGCGCCAAGGGCTTGGCGGAGGCTGGTGTTTTTGAGATCTGACGGGGATCCCAATGGTCTTTTTGGCCTGAAGTGGACGTTGGCAATCTGTCTTCAGGCGCGGAATCACGGCCGAAGGCCGCCGCGCCATCGCCGACCCGCCCCGAAGGGGAGGCGATTTTCTGGCGTCGCATATCGCATTGAGGTCGTTCGGACTTTGCTGGGATAAATCGAGCCGTTCACAGCTCCCGTTCGCCTCCTCGCGGGTCGGCGACGGCGCGGCTCAACGCGAGAAATGCAATGTCCGCTCCAGCCCAATTGCCCACCTTCGCCGCCCGCCGCCGTCCTCTTGCCCGTCACGAATGCCGCCAGGCAGAAGGTTGACATCGCTCAAGGCGGACAGGCTGTACACCGGACTATCAAATTCCGGCAACGCAACAGGATCGACATGCAGGACCGCATCGACACCGACCGCAACGGGCTGACCGCAGACGCGGTCGCCCTCTTGCGCGAGACGCATGGCTGGAACGAGCTGCCCCGCGGGCGGCGGGTCTCGCCCCTGCGGGTCTTTGCCCGGCAGTTCAAGGGCCTGCTAATCCTGATCCTGATCCTTGCGGCGGGGGTGGCCTTCGTTCTGGGCGAGACCGTCGATACGGCGGCCATCGGATTGGTGATTCTGCTCAACGGCATCTTGGGCTTCGTGCAGGAATGGCGGGCCGAGACGGCGCTGGAGGCGCTGAAATCCATGCTGTCGCCGCAGGCGGTGGTGATCCGCGACGGGCGCGAACAGGTGGTCGAGGCGCGCGAACTGGTGCCGGGCGATCTGGTGCTGCTGGAGGCCGGCGACCGGGTGCCCGCGGATCTAACGCTGGTCTACGGGGTGCAGCTGAAGCTCGACGAAAGCGTGCTGACCGGCGAATCGGTGCCGGTGGCGCGGCATCACACGGACGACGACGCCAAGCTGATGACCGGGACGGCGGTGGTCGATGGCCGGGCCGAGGGGCGCGTGCGAGCGATCGGCAGCAGCACGGCATTCGGCCAGATCGCCGAACTGACGGGGTCGGTTGGCGAGAAAGAGACCAACATTCAGCGGAAACTGGGGCTTTTGGCGCGCCAGCTCGGGGCGGCGGCGCTGGTGATCGCGGTGGTCATCCTGATGGCCGGTCTGGCGGCGGGTCGCGACCTGCTGGAGATGTTCATGACCGGGCTGTCGCTGGCCGTCGCCGTGGTCCCCGAAGGCCTGCCGGCGGTGGTTACGATCACGCTGGCCCTGGGGGCGCGGGCGATGGCACGGCAGAAGGCGTTGGCGCGGCGGCTGCAGGCGGTCGAGGGGCTGGGTGCGGCGACGGTGATCTGCACCGACAAGACCGGAACGCTGACCGAAAACAAGATGACCGTGACCGAGATCTGGATGCCGGATGCCGTCTATCAGGTGACCGGCACCGGTTATGACCCGCAAGGGCATATCAGCCGCGACGGTGCGCGCGTGCGCGCGGCGGACGATCCGGGGTTGGGCCTGCTTCTGGAAAGCGCGGTGACCTGCAACCATGCCCGGCTGCACCGGGGCCGCGAGGGCTGGGAGATGGTGGGCGATCCGACCGAGGGCGCGCTTGTGACGCTGGCCTACAAGGGGTGGGTGGCTGCGCCCGATCCCGCAGACACGTTGCAGGAGCTGCCGTTCAGCAGCGCGCGCAAGCGGATGAGCGTGCTGGCGCGCACCGGCGATCATTGCTCGGTCTTCACCAAGGGCGCGCCGGAGGTCGTGCTGGCGGCGTCGGCCTCGGTCGTGTCGGCCGACGGCGTGGCGCCGATGACAGAGGCGGATCGCGATGCGGTGCGGGACGCGTATCGCGACATGGCAGGGCGCGGCTTGCGGGTGATCGCCCTGGCCGTGCGACCGGTGGAGCGGCAGGAAATCGTCGAGGACGAGCTGGTGTTCCTGGGACTCGCAGGCATGATCGACCCGCCGCGGCCCGAGGTGCGGGCGGCGGTTGCCGGCGCGCAGGCGGCGGGGATCCGGGTGATCATGATCACCGGCGATGGCCCGGTGACGGCAGCTGCGATCGCGGAACAGGTCGGCATTGGCGCCGAAAGCGTTCTGTCGGGAGAGGATCTCGACGGTATGGATGATGCTGCCCTTACCGCGGCGCTGCAGGGGCCTGTGGTGTTCGCCCGCGTACATCCGGGCGACAAGATGCGCATCGTCAGGGCCTTGCAGGCGACACGGCAGATCGTGGCGATGACCGGCGACGGGGTGAATGACGCGCCGGCCCTGAAACAGGCCGATATCGGCGTGGCCATGGGGGTGCGCGGGACCGAGGTGGCCAAGGATGCCAGCGACCTGGTGTTGCTCGACGACAATTTTGCCACCATCGTCAAGGCGATCCGCGAGGGGCGGCGCCAGTTCGACAACGTGCGCAAGTTCGTCCGCTACCTGTTGTCGTCGAACGCGGGCGAGGTGATCGCGATTCTCGTCAACATCCTGATCGGCGGACCGCTGGTGTTCCTGGCCACGCAGATCCTTTGGATGAACCTCGTGACCGATGGGGTGACGGCGGTCGCGCTGGGGGTGGAGAAGGCCGAAGCCGACCAGATGAAGCGGCCGCCGCGGGCCAAGGATGCGCCGGTTCTGGGATTGCCGGGGCTGTCGATGATCCTGATGTTCGGTGCCTATACCAGCACGGCCAGCCTGGGGCTGTTCTACTACCTGTTGCCGCAAGGCGAGGATCTGGCGCGCACGGCCGCCTTTACGGCGATGGTGGTATTCGAAAAGGCCAGCGTTTTCGCCTTCCGCTCGCTGACGCTGCCCTGCTGGCGCATCGGCTGGTTTTCCAACCCGCTGCTGCTGGCGGCGCTTGTACTGACGCTCTTGGCGCAGGTCGCGGCGGTTTATATGCCGCCCTTGCAGGTTCTGCTGCACACGGTGCCGCTCGGCGGCGAGGCCTGGCTGATGATCGCGGCCCTGGCGCTTCCGTTGATCCTGGTGCCCGAGTTGGTAGCGACTGTGATGCGGTGGCGATAGGGTGAGGTGCTGCAATTGACGGCGGCCCGGCGCGCCCCAGGCTTCGATCTGCCGTCTTGCCGGTGAGAAATGGGCCAGTGCCGGTCACCGTTCATTTGGTACGGACCTCTTCGGCCACGGACCCACGGCGCCAGGCAGCGTCGCGTTCCTGGTGGTAAGCAGAACACGGCGTGCACGGCCCTGGCGCGGAGTCTCGATGTTCAGGCAATGGACGATGTGCGCCATGCCGACCTGACATCCCGTTGAAACGCCGCGCCCGGCGCTCGCGTCGCGGTAAAAGCGCCCACACCGATTGCCGCTTTCAGCGGCGCGGCGGGCGGCTTAGTATGGCTGTGACGAAACCGCGACGGGCAGGCGGCATGAACAACATTCGGCGCAGCGTAAGCTTTGGATTGGCCGCGGCCCTGCTGTCGGGCTGTGTGGGCGGTAGCACTTCGGCACCGAGCGCACCGCGGGTGGCCCGGTCGGAATTCCGGCCGGTGCCGAACCCGGGCTTCGACGCCTGGGTGACGGCGTTCCGGGCGCGCGCGCTGGCGCGGGGAATCCCGCCCGGGACGGTCGACGCAGCGTTCCGGGGCGTGGGATTCCTGCCGGATGTGGTCGAGCGGGACCGGAACCAGACGGAATTCAAGCGTTCGTTGGAGGACTACCTGGCGATCGTGGCCAATGAGGACCGGGTCGCGGCCGGACGGGCGAAGCTGCGCCGGTACGGCGGACTTTTGGCCGAGGTCGAGTCGCGGTTCGGGGTCGAAGCGCATGTGGTGGCCGCCATCTGGGGCGTGGAAAGCCGATTCGGCGAACGGCGCGGCGACGTGCCGGTGATCTCGGCGCTCGCCACTCTGGCCTATGACGGCCGGCGCGGGGCGTTTTTCGAAAGCCAGCTGGTGGCGGCCCTGCGCATTCTGCAGCGCGGCGATGTAACGCCGGCGCGTATGCTCGGCAGCTGGGCCGGGGCGATGGGGCATACCCAGTTCATTCCCACCAGCTATGAGGCCTTCGCGGTGGATTTCCGTGGCGACGGGCGGCGCGACATCTGGTCTGACGACCCCACCGACGCCCTGGCCTCGGCCGCGGCCTATCTCAACCGCTCGGGCTGGCGGCGCGGGCAGCCCTGGGGCGTCGAGGTGCGATTGCCCGAGGGGTTCAATAGCGCATTGACCGGGCGCGGCACCTCGCGGCCCGTCGCCGACTGGCGTGCGCAGGGCGTGCGGCTGGCCGGCGGCGGCGCAGTGCCGGACCATGGGCCGTCGTCCATCCTGACCCCCGCTGGCGCGGCCGGTCCGGCCTTTCTGATCTTTCGCAACTTCACGGTGATCACCCGCTACAACAATGCGGTGAACTACGTGATCGGCGTGGGGCACCTGTCGGACCGGTTGCGGGGCGGGCCGCCGATCCGGGGGCGGTTTCCGCCGGACGCCGCGGGCCTGTCTATTGCCGACCGCAAGCTGTTGCAGCGGCAGCTGACGGCGGCGGGGTTCGACGCGGGGGATGCCGACGGGGTGATCGGGACCAAGACACGGGATGCGATCCGCGCCTATCAGCGTAGCGTCGGACTGCCCGCCACGGGCGAGCCGTCGCGGGAACTCCTGGGCCGCCTTAAGCGCGATGCGTTGTGAGTGAAGCGAAGGGCTGATTTTGGCGTGGAGCTGCCGTTTGATGCGCCCCTTGGCGCGGCATCAAGGGGCGCAGCCCCGCCGCGCCATCGCCGACCCGCCCCGAAGGGGAGGCGATTTTCCGACGGTGCATATCGCGTTGAGGTCGTTCGGACTTTGCGGGGATAAATCGAGCCGTTCACAGGTCCGGGTCGCCTCCCCGCGGGTCGGCGATGGCGCGGCTT
>JASJDP010000020.1 GCA_030065095.1 Rhodobacter sp. | reverse complement strand
GGAAAGCATCGTTCCATTGGACCCGAGACCGACCATGCACTAACAATCAACCCGGACCACCCAATGGGGGCTCTCCAGAAATGGCCTATGAAATCTGGGAAAAGCTTGGGGCGGATATGAACTTCCTCTATTCCGGAGATTTATCTTGTTTCTTAGATGCTGACGTGAAGTCGCGCATCTCTTCCGCTGTGTCCGATGGTCTTTGAGCGGATCTCTTTCGCCGACGCATGCAAACGAATGCCAGCCTAAACAGAACATTCGGCGTAATTCCTGTGTGCCAGGAGACCCACAGAACCACGCGTTCATAAATTTCATACCTCTTCCACTCCATCGCTGTAGCACTTTCAGAACTGGGACCACGAGAATTGCCGACGGATTAATGGCGCGGAGTATCATTGACGAACCAAAACGCAGTCAACTATGACGTGCGCAGGGGATAATGTTATACCGGTAAGGCAATGGGATAGAGCGATGAGGACCTCCGCTTTCTTCGCAATCTGAAAACAAACACGTTGAGGCGTATGCGTGACCTGGGAATTTCTAAGGAACGTGCATCGGCGCTCGCAGGTCAATCACCGAAACGGGCAGGTCAATGGCTGCACCCCAATCACACTGTTATACCAAACAGCACTGCGCTGCATCGCCTTGCCCAAAGGCTCGGTACGACCGTTGATCGTCTTTTTGATGGCTCTTTGGATGTACCTAAAACTGACGGCGACCTGTCAGCGCTGCCGGAAATATTAAGCTCGACGAAAAGGCTCATTGAGATCTCGAATGCCAAGATCGGCCCGGCCTTTGAGTTCATGAGCAGAGACATCGCAAGGGCTGTTTTTCAACTATGGCTAGAGGCCGATACAAAAATCGATGGCAGATTTGAGCAACTCCTACCCTACATCGACAGCTTCTTACCTGACTTGGCCGGTGGAGAGGTCAACATCCTACATGTAGGACCGAAGGGACTGGCAGCGCCAACATTGGAGGATGGTGCAGTTGAACCCTATCTACGACATATTCGCGGACTGCCAGATGCTGATCACGAGGAGTTCAACAACTCACTTGCGTCTGTCACAAGGTACGGTCGCAGCACTATTTCCTGCAAAGAACGTAAAGTTCCAGTTGACGGACAGCGCACGCCAAAAGACGTAAGGTTCGTGAGAATTCACCTTCCCGGAAAACTCTTTTAGGCAGGCCGGTGGACACAGGTAGTGGTCAATGTCGCACACCTCGTACCGTTGCGATACAAGCCCGACGAAGAATTGCCTATTCTTATTCCTCAAGCTCCTAGCGAATGGGAACTTCTGGAACCATAAATCGCTCAGGATGGGTTACATAGTGCTTGGCCTTATCCGCGATCTGCCATCCTTCAAGCCCGCAAATGACCTCCTGATTTCGATCACTGGGAATGTCAGTTCAGTGTATTCGCCGCTCTTCGAATTGGCTGAACCCGTAAGTTCGAGAATAGCCTAGTGCGTCGTCTGCGTCAGGAACAAAGGCGAACATCCAATCAACCCTAAAGTTCAGTACGGTCAATGAAAATAGGACATGCGTGAACTGACGAAGCCGGTTTCGGCTGCCTCGGTGATTTTCGTCGATATAGAATTCACCTAGATATGCGACCCGCCCAGAAATCTTCCGTATCCAGCTTTCAAATGAGAAATCGAGAACAAAGTTCTTTCCGTCGTAGAGCCGGTCGTACGAACGTTGCAGATAGTCAACTAGCTCGCCTGGAGCCAGCTGATGCAATCTGGCGGCGACGCACCCAACGTCCTGACCCTTTGCGACAAGGAATACCCAAAACACCTCTCGGCTAGAAATATCGTGCCTCAGCGAGGAAAACGGTGCGGATCGAGCTCTATTCCGCACCACACTTGCTCTGGCCTCCCCGCGGGCAGGGTCTTGCTCAAGCTCAACAGAATAGCCGGTTTCCCCCCAGCTTTGCTTCGCACAATGCGATTAGTCGAGCCAGATCCAGATTATCCATACTGCCCTCCCCATGCTCGCCGCTTTAAAGCTTCATTAACCACGTGTGGGAAAAACCGGAACCCAATGGCTTGGGAGGTGTGTTCAGCACAAAGAATGGAAATATCTTCTATATTATGTTGGTATATGGAAGTTCCTTCCATTATTTCGCAATATCATTTGCGCCATACCTTGCCAGGCTATAACGGCAGATGCCTGCGATCATAGACATGAAAAGATCGGTCGAAAATGCCCGCTACGTCGTCTTGCATCCGGGCGAATTCGCCGCGCAACCCGACCTGTTTCACATCGCCTGGCACACGCTGATGCATGCGCGCGGTCTGGAGTTTCACCCGGACCGCCTGGCACAGCCGCATCACGTCATGGTCAGCCGTCACAGCTTCTCCGACCTGCCGCATTGTTGCGGCAAGCGCGAATAGGGGTGGGGCGGTGGCCGGGGACGCGCAATCACTCCCTGACTGGGCCGTGGAACCTTGTTCCATGGACCAGGCGGCGCGCGTCCCCGGCACGTCCCCGAATGCCCGCACCGAGACGGGCTTCAAGCTCGACATTGAGCCATTTCACATCGCATGCGACGGTGTCCTGCCGATGCACCGCCCCGGCATTTGCTTTCACCCCGATTGCTCGCGTCCCTTCAACCCGACGCGCGACTGGCAGAAATACTGCAGTGCTGCTTGCCGCCAGAAGGACGACGCGGAGCTGCGCCGGGTGGGCATGATGGCAGCGCCCGCGATGCTGACCTACCGGATGACCCGCAACCGGCGCAGTGACCCGGTGGCAGTAGACACCGCCAACGCCGCCCGCCGCTACACCGACCAGCTGATATCGGACTGGGTCAAAAACCGCGCAGAGCGTGTCCAGGCCGCAGAGGAGGCCCGGCAATGCGCATGACCGCCTATGTGCTGGACGCCGTACGCAAGGCCGCCCCCGGCCATATCAACCGCGCCTGGCCGAACGCCGATCAACTGGTCGACGAGCTGACCGGTTTTTCGTCCGTCGCCGACATGCTGGCCCGGTCCTACTGCACCACTTTCCGCCCCACCTGCCGGATCGATCTGGACCCGCGCTTCGCCGATCTGGCCGATATCTTCGACGCAGCGATGATCGCAATGGCCGACCCGCGCCGCGCCTACCGTATCCATCTGCAAGCGAAAGAATAGCCAATGAAGGCGTTCGACATTGGCGGCACTGGTATTGTCCCGAAACGCCTTTGGACAGCACGCGAGGCCGCCGAGGAAACGGGCTTCAAGGAAGCGCCGCTGTTGCAAGCGGCGCGGGATTGCGGGCATGCTTTCCAGATTGGACGCAAGACCAAGATTTACGACCTATGGGGGCTGATCGAATGCCTATGCCGGCCAAAGGGCCGCGACTCTATCTCAGAAAGCGAAAAGGCAGACGGCCCACATGGGTCATCAAGGACACCGGCCAGCCAGAGTACAGCACGGGCACAGAGGATCGCGGACAAGCTGAAGCGATCCTCGCGGAATGCATCGAGAGAAAGCACCGTGCGCGTGGTCCCGTGCACGCCGAGGGGATGACCTGCGGCGACGCGCTGGCAATCTATGGCGAAGAGCACGCGCCCCACGTCGTGGACAGTGAGCGCATTGCCTACGCGATACAGGCCCTGCTGCCGTATTGGGGCGGCCAGGCCGTCTCGGCCGTCAAGGGCGCCACCTGCCGCCGCTACGCCGCCATGCGGCCCGTTCAGGCATCGACCACCCGACGCGAATTGGGCACGCTGTCCGCGGCGCTGAACTACTGCGTTAAGGAAGGCTACCTGCTGACTGCACCGCCCGTGACGCTGCCGGAAAAGCCCGAAACGAGCCAGCGGGCAATGACCCGCGGCGAAGTGGCCAGGCTGCTCTGGGCGGCGAGGCGCTCGCCCACATCGCTCATTTCATCCTGTGCGCTCTACACCGGAACGCGCCGCGACGCCGTGCTCGGGCTGCGCCTGTCTGGCCCGTCGATGGTCGGCGGTTGGTTCGACCTAGACGCCGGCGTCATGTATAGGTGCGGCGAAGGCGAGCGGGTGACGAAGAAACGCCGCACGCCCGTCAAGCTGCCCCGCCAGCTTCTGGCGCATGCGATACGGTGGGATCGTATGGGTTACACTTGGGCGGTGGAATTCCGCGGCGCCCGGGTCGCATCGATCAAGACGGCCTGGCGCAACGTGGTCAGCGCCGCCGATCTGGGCAGGCGGCCGACGCCCCATACGCTGAAGCACACAGCCATCATCTGGGCGGTACGCGGCGGGGCCGACAAGACCGAGCTGGCGGAATTCTTCGCCACTTCGATGAAGACGATCGAGGACACATACTGGCACCATTCCCCAAAGAGTCAGGCGGGTGCCGTGAAGGCTATGGAGGGGTGAATTGGGGGCGAAACGGGGGCCAGTAAATATGGGCGAAGTGTTAACTATTTGAAATTTTGGTCGGAGTGGCGAGATTCGAACTCACGACCCCTGCCTCCCGAAGACAGTGCTCTACCAGGCTGAGCTACACTCCGACCGAGGTTGCGGCTTAGCCGTGTTTGGCGCGGTTTTCAAGCTCGGATTGCGATCTTTCCATTCGGTTCATCAGGCCGGTAACTCTCGGTGTGGACGGCGTGGCGGCCCGGCTGCGGGTGTTGAGAACCGGGCGATTGACCGAAACATTCGCACGGCCTTCGCGGAGAACGATGTAGACGCCGCTGAGGATGATGATCCCGGCGCCAAGCGCCGTGAACCGGTCGGGGATTTCGCCGAACATAAGAGCACCGAACAGAGCCGCCCAGATGATCTGGGAATATTGCATAGGCGCGATCACGGCCGCGTCGGCGCGGCGGTAAGCGGCGATCAGGCACAGCATGGCCGCAAAGGCCAGAAGCGACATGACCGCAAGAGCACCCAGGTCCTCGCCCGGCAGCGGTTTGTAGACAAAGGGCAGGATCATGCCCATTGCGGCGAAATTTGCCACCATCGGGTAGAGCAGCATGACCACACTGCGTTCGTCCCGGCCGATCTTTCGCACGATGACGGAAGAGACGGCAGCGCCCAGCGACGCGATCAGCGCGGCGACGTGACCGGGTTCCAGAGGTTCCAAGCCCGGGCGCAGGACGACCAGCACGCCGGCGAGCCCGACTGCGACCGCCAGCCAGCGGTGGAGGCCCACACGCTCTCCGAGGACCGGGATCGACAGGATTGTGATGAGAAGCGGCGCGGCGAAAAGGATCGCGTAGACCTGGGCGAGCGGCAGGGTCGAGAACGCATAGAACCCGGTAGAGGCGGTGACGACCGTCGCCGCCGTTCGCAACGCGGTCCACCACGGGTGCACGGGCCGCAGATGCCCGGACACAGGGTCGCGCATCAGCATCAGCGTGGCCAGCGGGAAGCCGAAGAGGACGCTGAAAAACACGATCTGGAACGGCGCATACGAGCCGCCCAGCGTCTTGACGATCACATCGTGGCTGGAAAACAGCGCAAAGGCTGTGAGGGCAAAGAGAACGCCCAGCAGGTTTGATTTGGACGGGTCCGGCATGTCAGCGGCCTTACGACTTTGCCGCCGACAGAAGACCTATCTTGTACCCGTCGCAACCCGGGCGGCCCGCATAGCCGCTATGCGGCGGCGTTGACGCTCGCATCCAGCGCGGCAATGATTGCGTCGCCCATTTCGGACGTCGAGACCGGGGCGCGGCCCTCTTCGCCGATAAGATCGGCGGTCCGCAGCCCGTCGGCCAACACCTTTTCCACTGCAGCCTCCAGCCGGTCGGCGTCTTCCCCGGCATCAAAGCTGTAGCGCAGGGCCATGGCGAAGCTGAGGATGCAGGCGATGGGATTGGCTTTTCCCTGACCGGCGATATCGGGGGCCGAGCCATGGACGGGTTCGTAAAGCGCCTTGGGACGTCCATTGGCCATGGGTGCGCCCAGCGATGCCGAAGGCAACATGCCGAGCGAGCCGGTTAGCATGGCGGCAAGGTCCGACAGCAGATCGCCGAAGAGGTTGTCGGTGACGATCACGTCGAACTGCTTGGGCCAGCGGGTCAACTGCATCGCGCCGGCGTCGGCATACATATGGCTCAGCTCGACATCGGGATATTCGGCGGCGTGAACCTCGGTGACGACGTCGCGCCAAAGCACGCCGGATTCCATCACATTGGCCTTCTCCATCGAGCACAGCTTGTTGTCGCGCTTGCGGGCAAGTTCAAACGCGGAGCGGGCGACGCGGGCGATCTCGGATTCCGTATAGCGCTGGGTATTCACGCCGACGCGTTCGTTGCCTTCCTCAAAGACCCCGCGCGGCTCGCCGAAATAGACACCCGAGGTCAGTTCCCGCACGATCATGATGTCGAGGCCGCCAACGATTTCGGGTTTCAGAGAGCTGAAATCGGCCAGTGCATCGAAACATTGCGCGGGACGCAGGTTGGCATAAAGGTCCATCTCCTTGCGCAGGCGCAAAAGGCCGCGCTCAGGTTTTTCGTTGAAATCGAGCGTGTCGTATTTCGGCCCGCCGACGGCGCCCAGCAGGACGGCGTCAGCCTCTTGTGCCTTGGCCATGGTCTCGTCGGTCAGCGGCGTGCCGTGGACGTCGTATGCGGCGCCGCCGACCAGATCTTCGCTGACGTCGAATGCTAGCCCCCGGTTCACGCCATACCAGTCGATGATCTTGCGGACCTCGGTCATGACTTCGGGGCCGATTCCGTCGCCAGGCAGGATTAGGATCGAAGGGTTGGGCATGTGCGGGATTCCTTCAACTAAAGCGGGCGTGAAATCGCCTAGCCCGTTGCTGGTCGAGGGTCAAGAAAGCTTGGCGGAAGTATGCGGAAATTGACATATCCCAGCCAGGGCCCCTCGTGGTTTTTTGTTTTCAGTGAATTACTTCACGAACGCCGTGGCAGCCATGGCGCATCGCCGGGCGCAAAACGGGTCAGGGCCGAACCGGCGGCGCGACATCGACCCAGACCAAATGGTGGCGAAGTGCGGCTGCGGAGGGCGCTGGTGCCGTCTCTGATGGCCAGGCCACCCCCGCGCCGACCACCAAGAGATCCGCATCCGGCAACACATAGCTGACGCGCAGGTTCCCCGGACCGGCCAGGTCGCGCCAGTCCGCCGTGTCAAGCGCCGGGTCGCCCTTATGTGTGGAGTTGGCACCGCCCTGCGTTTTTGCGGCGGTTGCGCCGCCAGAACTGCCCGGGCGCGGGTCTTGCAGGCGTTCGTGGGACAGCAAGGCCGCCATCGCCTCATGCCGGCCCTCCCCATCCAGGGGATCGAGATTGGCGTTGCCGATCACCACCACCGGACCCCTGGGCGGCGGGTCGTCTAGGCGGTTGTCCAGATAGGCGGTCCACAATGCGATCTCGTCGTGGTTCCGCTTTCCATTTCGGTCCTCCGGACCGTCGAAGACCGGCGGAGTCGCCGCGAAGGCCAGCAAATGCACGCGCCCGCCGTCAGGCAGGTTCACCGGCACATCCCAATGGCCGGTCGACGACAGCCGCTGGACCTCCAGTGCGGCGGCGGACGGGAACGGCGCTCCGTCCATCTCGGGCAACCTGGCTCCGGGAAGCTCAACCCAACGCAAGGCCGAGAAATCCCGCACCTCCTCTGTGACCACCGGATACCGCGACAGCACAGCCATGCCGCCCTGCCCGGCGAAGCGCCCGTAACCTTGCGCATCGCGCGGGCCGCCGGTGCGGTCATCGCCATCCAGGTCGAGTGCGGTCATAAGCCCGCTGTTCGGACGCAGGGCGAAACGGTGGGGAAAGGCTGTGCCACGCGCTTCGATCGCGTCGGCGAGCGCACTCAGCGCCGCAAGCCCCATGTCATAGTCGATCCCGGTCAACAGCAGGATATCCGGCGA
The DNA here is from genome assembly GCA_030065095.1 of Rhodobacter sp. Lineage (GTDB taxonomy): Bacteria > Pseudomonadota > Alphaproteobacteria > Rhodobacterales > Rhodobacteraceae > JASJCA01. The sequence goes on along the minus strand of JASJDP010000020.1, from coordinate 142,248 downwards.
GATATGCGCCACCGTGTCGGCAACGCTTTCTGCCTGCGGGTCGCCCGTGAGGATATCGCGCAGCAACAGGCCGGGTCCCTTGCGCGTCAGTTCCACGTGCCAGGTGGCGATGCGCAACGGCTCGGCCCAGACGCCTGCCGCGCATAGAAAAAGGATCAGGCCGGCTGCAAGGCCTTTTGCGCCGCGGCACTGCTGCGCCGCTTGCGCTCGATCAGTTCTGCGATGCGGCCCATAGCGAGGCCGCGCATCAGCAGGCTTGCCGGTAGGAATGCCCATGCCGCCACGATCCAGATCATCGACTGCGGATTTTCCAGCGTCACCTGGCCAAATATGGATTCCGACACCTTCAAGACCGCCGGAATGAAGAATGGCAGGGTAAATCCTACGATTATGTTAAAGCGCGCATCCCGCTCCAGCCGCTGTACCACATCACCGCCGGTGGTGGGATCGAAGGTGGGCAGGTTGATCCAGACGTTGAACGGGCCGTTATGCAGCGGCCAGTTCCGCACCCGGACGAAGAAATAGAAGATCGCCAGCGCCAGCATCGACACGAAATAACTGATCCCCGCCGCGGTGCGGACACGGGCGAGGTGCTCGTACATGATGTCTTCCGGCAAGAGCAGAACGATCTGCCGGACCGGGCTGTAGGGGAAATCAATAGCCAGACCGATATTGGTCCCGAACGTCGTGATCGCGCGGGTTACCATCGACTCGTCGGTTTCGCCGCGGATGACCATCGCAATCAGAAAGACGGTCAGAAACAGCGCCGCGAAGCGCAGGCGATTAAAGGGAGGTGCGTCGCGGAATTCGACAAGGCCGGGATAGACAGATGCGTATTCGAAGATGGTTAGCGCCGCGGCGAAGATCGCAACCAGCGCGACGATCTGCGATGCGTCCGACGTAATGCCGGGCAACAGCAGCGACGGCGTCGCCACCAACAACACCACAAGCATCGCGCGCACAAGGGCGCCTGCCATACGCCTGATCACCGCTCGTCACCCTCAAACTGGCCGAACGCAGTTCGATGCCGCGCCCTTGTCCCAACTTGATCCCGCCGATTGTGGCGGGCTGCCTCATCTTTGCCCAACTTTTGCCTACTTTCACTTTTCCCAGCAAGTGTCTGGAAAAGATAACAAAAAGAATCGGGCGTTTTCGGGGAAGAACTGGTGCGCTAATGCAACCATTTGAAAGCGGGAATGAGCCGCAGTGATGGTGCGGCCCAAGATGTTGTGGTTTGGTCAGGTCTCAGGCCCAAGGGCGCTGAGACCTCAAATTTGCCTCAAATGCATCGATTTTCGCAGCGTGCTCCATGGTCAGGCCGATGTCGTCGAGTCCGTTCAGAAGACAATGCTTCTTGAACGGATCCACCTCGAAGCCGATGACCTCCCCGTCCGAGGTGGTGATCGTCTGGGCCTCGAGGTCCACGGTCATCCGCGCGTTGGCGCCCTTTTTGGCATCCTTCATCAGGATATCGACCTGCTCTTGCGGCAGCGCGATGGGCAGAATGCCGTTCTTGAAGCAGTTGTTGAAGAAGATGTCGGCAAAGCTGGGCGCGATGACACAGGCAATGCCGAAGTCCTTGATCGCCCAGGGTGCATGTTCGCGCGAGGATCCGCAGCCGAAATTCTCACCGCCGACGAGGATTTCGGCATCGCGGTATTGCGGCTGGTTCAGCACGAATTCCGGGTTCTCGTTGCCGTCGCGGTCATAGCGCATTTCGTCGAAGAGATTCACGCCAAGCCCAGACCGCTTGATCGTCTTCAGGAACTGCTTGGGGATGATCATGTCGGTGTCGACATTGACCAGGGGCATCGGCGCCGCGATGCCGGTGAGGGTGGTGAATTTGTCCATTACATCATCTCTCGAACGTCTGTGAGGTGTCCTGTGATCGCCGCAGCCGCCGCCATGGCCGGCGATACCAGATGGGTCCGGCCCTTATAGCCCTGCCGGCCTTCGAAGTTGCGGTTCGAAGTCGAGGCGCAGCGTTCGCCTTCGGCCAGTTGATCGGGATTCATCGCAAGGCACATTGAACAGCCCGCCATGCGCCATTCGAACCCGGCTTCCCTGAAGATATCGGCCAGACCCTCTTCTTCGGCCTGGGCGCGGACCAGCCCGGATCCGGGCACGACCATGGCGCGCAGGCCGTCCTTGACGTGTTTGCCCTTGAGGATTTCCGCCGCCGCGCGCAGATCCTCGATGCGTCCGTTGGTGCAGGAGCCGATAAAGACGGTATCGATTTCGATCTCGCTCAGCGGCATTCCGGGGGTCAGGCCCATGTAATCCAGCGACCGCCGGGCCGCCTCGACCTTGCCGCCGTCGAAATCCTCCGGCGCGGGAACCACGTCGGTGATCGGCAGCACGTCCTCTGGCGACGTGCCCCACGTGACGACGGGGGCGATATCCTCGCCCCTGATCGTCACCACCTTGTCGAACACGGCGCCCTCGTCGGTGTAGAGCGTTTTCCAGTAAGCCAAAGCGGCCTCCCACGCAGCCCCTTTCGGCGCATGCGCGCGGCCCTTGACGTAGTCGAACGTCTTTTCGTCCGGTGCGATCAGGCCGGCGCGCGCACCGCCCTCGATGGCCATGTTGCAGACCGTCATGCGGCCCTCCATCGACAGATCGCGGATCGCTTCGCCGCAATACTCGATGACATAGCCGGTGCCGCCCGCGGTGCCGGTTTCGCCGATCACCGACAGCGTGATGTCCTTGGCGGTCACACCGGGACGCAGCCTGCCGGTGATCTCGACCTTCATATTCTTCGACTTCTTCTGGATCAGCGTCTGGGTGGCCAGCACATGCTCGACCTCGCTGGTGCCGATGCCGTGGGCAAGTGCTCCGAACGCGCCATGGGTCGCTGTGTGCGAATCGCCGCAGACGATGGTCATGCCGGGCTGGGTCCAGCCCTGCTCAGGCCCGATGATGTGGACGATGCCCTGCCGGACATCGGACACGGGATAATAGTGGATGCCGAATTCCTTGGCGTTCTTGTCCAATGCCGCAACCTGGATGCGGCTGTCCTCGGTCATGTTCTCGGGATTTTCGCGGCCCGCCGTGGTCGGCACATTGTGGTCGGGCACGGCAATGGTCTTGTCGGGCGCACGCACCTTGCGGCCTGCCATCCGAAGGCCCTCGAAGGCCTGCGGGCTGGTCACCTCATGTACCAGATGCCGGTCGATATAAAGCAGGCAGGTGCCATCCTCGGCCTCGTTCACCAGATGGGCATCCCAGATTTTGTCATAGAGTGTCTTGGGGGACATCGGTCCTCTCCCGTATTTGCCGGAAATCGTCGCTGCAGGCTGCGTGCTTGCACGCACGCCGCGCTATGTGCGGGCGAGAATAGCCCGCGTCGCGCCAAAAAACCGCCAGGGCAGGCGCGCGTGATCGTCGAGATCGAAAACCCGAGTCATGATGCCTTGGGTACTCTGCCCCGGCCCTGCGATCAAGGCCTCGGCCATGATCCGCAAGCGCTTGGCCCGCCGTTGCCAAGTCCTGCCGCCGCGTCATCGGCTCGATGCAAGGGTCAGACGGCATCCTCGAGCTCTGAGTTCACAGCCGCGCCCAGCAGCACCGACAGGGCGCTGAGAAAGAGCCACAGCAGCAAAGCGATGACAGCACCGATCGACCCGTAGACCTCGTTGTAATTTGCGAAGTTCGCCAGGTAGGTCGAAAGACCCGTCGACGCCGCCGCCCAAAGCAGGATGGCAATGACCGCGCCCGGGCTGATCCAGTCCGGACGCGGCCCGCGATGGTTCGGCCCGTAGCGGTAGATCACGCCAAGACCGCCCATCACCACCGCAACGGTCACCGCCCAGCGTACGACGACCATGGTATTGCCGCCCAACAGGAAATCGGGAAAGAACGCCAAAATCAAAGGTGCGACAACGATACTGGCCAATGCGACCAGAGCGATACCCACCAGGGCAAAGGTCAGCAGCAGCGACACCAGAAATCCGGAGATCCCGGAGCGTGGCTGAGTGCCATATGCGGCGTTCAGGCCGCGCTTCAGCGCATCGACCCCCGCCCGCGCGGTCCAGATCGCGACAGCGGTCGAAATCAGCGTGGCCAGCCCGAGCGTGCTGTTGTTGGAACCGATCAGCGCCGATGTCTGCCCGTCGATGATGGCGAACACCTCTGCAGGGATCAGCGGACGCAGAAGATCGAGTTGGCTTTCGATCACCGCGGGATCGGCCACGAAGCCCCACAGCGCGATCACCGCCGCCACCGCCGGAAACACCGACAGCATGGCGTAGAACGCGACGCCGGCGGCAATCAGATCCAGGTCGCGCTCGCCCATCAGCCGCCACACGCCGTGCAGCACCCGCCAGCAAAGCCGCAGCCTCATGGGTCCGGCCTTGCGGTTGTCGAGCCGCAGTTCGGCGGCAATCGGTACGTGTCATTGAGATTTAACATAGGCGATGCTATCTTTTTGACAGCCCGGCGCCGGGGCTCTGGATCGGCGCGCAGCATAGGAGGACACTGTCCTGTCTCAATTTGCAGCAACGGCCCCCGACGCGGCCGTTATGGATGCCGGAGTGAAGCGGCTTCCCCAGCAACCGTCAAGCGAAGTTCTGCTTGAGCAAATCCTTTCCTCTCTTGAAGACGACAAAGCCGAGGATGTGGTTTCCATCAGCCTGAAGGGCAAATCGGAAATCGCGGACTTCATGGTGATTTGTTCCGGGCGTTCCACCCGACAGGTGGCGGCGATTTCGGAAAAGCTGACCGACCGGCTGAAACAGGCCTACGGCATGTCGTGCAAGGTCGAGGGCAAGGAAACCGGCGACTGGGTGCTGATCGACGCAGGCGACGTGATCGTCCACGTGTTCCGCCCGGAAGTGCGCGAGTTCTACCAGCTAGAAAAGATGTGGATGAGCCCGGGCGAGGCTGTGGCGGCTGCCCGCAACTGATGCGTCTTCACATTTGCGCGGTGGGCCGCCTGCGGACGGGACCGGAACGCGCGCTGGTGGATGATTATCTAAGCCGGTTCGACAGGACAGGCCGGGCTCTCGGGCTCGGCCCGGTCACCGTCCACGAAGTGGAGGATAAAAAGGGCGGCGGCATCACTGCGGAAGGCGCGTTGTTGTGCAAATCTGCTCCGCGCGGCGCCAGGATCATCGCGCTGGACGAACGCGGAAAGACGATGACATCGGTCGACTTCGCACATCTGCTGGCGCGCTGGCGGGACGACGGCGCGCAGGATGCGGCTCTGATGATCGGCGGGGCGGACGGGCTGGACACAAGCGTCAGAGACAGCTCCGATCGGCAGCTCTCGTTCGGTCCGATGGTCTGGCCGCACATGCTGGTGCGGGTGATGCTGGCAGAACAGCTGTATCGCGCGGCCTCGATCCTGGCAGGCGGCCCTTATCACCGGGCGTGAGGCGCCAGGGCTTTTGCGAAAGGCCTTGGCAAAATCCTCCGAAGGATTTTGTACAGCCCAGCGGTGAGAAAGCCGATTCACCTTCCCGGCAAGGCCGGGTAGAAACGGGGACGAACAACGAAGGGCATGGTCATGGCTACGCCGAAACCCGTCTGTCTGTGTATCCTCGACGGCTGGGGCTACCGCGAGGACACCGCCGACAACGCGCCGGCGCTGGCGGACACCCCGGCTTTCGACCGGATCATGGCCACCTGCCCGCATGCGTTCCTCAGAACGCATGGTCCGGACGTGGGCCTGCCGAGCGGTCAGATGGGCAATTCCGAGGTGGGGCACACCAATATCGGCGCAGGCCGGGTCGTGGCGATGGACCTCGGACAGATCGACCTGGCCATCGAGGACGGGTCGTTTTTCCGAAATACCGCCATTCTCGACTTCGCGGCAAAGGTGAAGGCGGCAGGCGGGACGGCGCATCTGATGGGCCTGACATCCCCCGGCGGCGTACACAGTCATGAGGCGCATATCGCGGCCGCCGCGAAGATTCTGACAGAGGCAGGTGTGGCCGCCGCTGTGCATGCGATCACCGACGGTCGCGACGTGCCGCCCAAGGGCGCGGCCGATACACTTCCCGCTTTCGAGGCATCGCTTCCCGAGGGCGCGCAGATCGTCAGCGTCTCGGGCCGCTACTACGCCATGGACCGCGACAACCGGTGGGAGCGGATTGCAAAGGCCTATGCGGCCATCGTGACCGCAGAGGGCAAGGTCGCTGACGGCACCGAGGCCGCCGTCGCTGCCGCCTACGCCCGCGGCGAAACCGACGAATTCATCCTGCCGACGGTCCTGCCCGGCCACACCGGCATCCGCGATGGCGACGGCGTGTTCTTCATCAACTTCCGCGCCGACCGCGCCCGCGAGATCCTGCGCGCCATCGGTGAGCCGGATTTTACCGAGTTCGACACCGGCAAGCGCCCCAGGCTCTCGGCGCTGCTGGGCATGGTCGACTACTCGAAGATCCACGACCGGTTCATGTCCGCCGCCTATCCCAAGCGGGAAATCGTTAACACCATCGGCGCCTGGGTGGCCAAGCACGGGTTGCGGCAATTCCGGCTGGCCGAGACCGAAAAGTATCCGCATGTCACCTTCTTCCTCAACGGCGGCAAGGAAGCGCCGGAAGAGGGCGAAGACCGCTATATGGCGCCCTCGCCCAAGGTCGCGACCTACGACCTGCAGCCGGAAATGAGCGCGCCGGAAGTGACGGAAAAATTCGTCGAGGCCATCGACAAGGGATATGACCTGATCGTGGTGAACTACGCCAACCCCGACATGGTCGGCCACACCGGCGACCTGCAGGCGGCGATCACTGCCTGCGAGACGGTCGATGCCGGGCTTGGCGCGGTCCTGACGGCGCTTGAAAAGGCCGGCGGCGCGATGATCGTCACCGCCGATCACGGCAACTGCGAAACGATGGTGGACCCCGAAACCGGCGGGCCGCACACGGCGCATACGACCAATCCCGTTGCCGTGGCCGTCGTCGGAGCCCCGGAGGGTGCCGTCCTGCGCGACGGGCGGCTGGCCGATCTGGCACCCACCCTGCTGGACCTGATGGGGCTGGAACAACCGCCCGAAATGACCGGGCGGAGCCTGTTGCAGGCATGATACGGCGCGCGGTCTTCCTCGCCCTGACGCTGGCGGCGCCCGCCCTGGCGCAAGAGGATCCCACGATCATCGCCCAGCGTGCCGCCGGGCAGCTGGCCGCCGCGCAGAACGCGCTGACCGCGGCCGAGAAAGCCGCCGACCGCGTCCGCGCGCTGACCCAGACGATCCGCGCCTATGAGCACGGCCTGACCGCGTTGCGCGAAGGCGTGCGGCGTGCGGCAATCCGCGAGGCCGCGCTGCGGCGCAAGTTCGAGGCCGAAAGCGCCCGGGTCGCGCGGCTTCTGGGGGTGCTGCAGTCTATCGAGGCCTCGCCAAGGCCGCTCTTGCTGCTGCACCCGGCAGGACCGATCGGCACCGCCCGGTCGGGGATGATGGTGTCGGACGTCACGCCGGCCTTGCAGCGTGAGGCGGATGCGCTGAAATCCGAACTGGAAGACATGGCGCTGATGCTGGCCTTGCAGGAAAGCGCCGCCGCGTCGCTGCAAGAGGGCCTGCAGGGCGTGCAGCGCGCGCGCACGGCGCTGAGCCTGGCGATCTCGAACCGCACCGATCTGCCACGGCGGTTCCTGGACGATCCCGGCGCGCTGACGCAACTGGTCAACAGCGCCGACACCCTGCAAAGCTTTGCCGATGGCCTCGGTGCCCTGCAGGACAGCGGCGCGGAACTGCCCGGCTTCGACGCAAGCGCCGGCGGGCTGCCCCTGCCTGTCGCCGGAACCGTCCTGCGCCGGGCCGGCGAGCAGGACGCCGCCGGCATCGCCCGCCCCGGCATCGTCGTCGCCACCGAGCCGCGCGCGCTGGTCACGACGCCGTGGCCCGCCACGATCCGCTACCGCGGACCGCTTCTGGACTACGGAAATGTGATGATCCTTGAGCCCGGGGAAGGCTATCTTCTGGTTCTGGCAGGGCTCGATCAGGTCTATGGTGAGGTCGGGCAGGTGCTGTCCGCCGGAACCCCGGTCGGCCTGATGGGCGGGAATACACCGGATGCGGGCGTGTTTTTGGCGCGCGCCACCGACGGAGGTGGCGCAGATCGCACAGAAACGCTCTATATAGAGGCAAGGCAAGGTGACATGGCCGTGGATCCCGGCCTATGGTTCGCCCTGGAATGACAAAGAGGACGCGATGAAGAAATTCTTGATGGCCGCGGTGGCTGGAACCCTGGTGGGGGCGATCGCAACGACGCAAATCGCCGGGCCGCTTCTGGCACAGGAGGGCGAGCGCAAGACCTCGGTCTACGAACAGCTGGACCTGTTCGGCGACATCTTCGAACGCATCCGCGCGCAATATGTCGAAGACGTCGACGAGGCCGAGCTGATCGAGGCCGCCATCAACGGCATGCTGACCTCGCTGGACCCGCATTCCAGCTATCTCAGCCCGAAGGACGCCAGCGACATGCGGGTGCAGACACGCGGTGAATTCGGCGGGCTGGGGATTGAGGTCACCCAGGAAGAAGGTTTCGTCAAGGTGGTCTCGCCGATCGACGATACGCCTGCGGACGCCGCCGGTATCGAAGCGGGCGATTTCATCACACATGTGGACGGAGAATCGGTACTTGGCCTGACGCTGGACCAGGCGGTCGAACTGATGCGCGGTCCGGTGGGCAGCGAGATCATTATCACCGTCGTCCGCGAGGGCCGGGACGAACCCTTTGATGTGTCGATCATCCGCGACACGATCAAGCTGACCGCCGTACGCACCCGCACCCAGGGCGAAACCGTGGTGCTGCGTGTGACCACCTTCAACGACCAGACCTATCCCAACCTGGCCAGCGGCCTGCAGGAGGCCGTCGACGAGGTCGGCGGCATGGAAAAGGTCAACGGCTTCGTTCTGGATCTGCGCAACAATCCCGGCGGGCTGCTGACACAGGCGATCAAGGTTTCGGACGCGTTCCTCGACGCGGGCGAAATCGTGTCGACCCGTGGCCGCGACCCGCAGGATGGCGAACGCTACAACGCCCAGGTCGGCGATCTGGCCGAAGGCAAGCCGCTGGTGGTGCTGATCAACGGCGGCTCGGCCTCGGCCTCTGAAATCGTCGCCGGCGCGCTGCAGGACCACCGCCGCGCCATCGTCGTCGGTACCAAGAGCTTCGGCAAGGGATCGGTCCAGACCGTCATGCCGCTTCGGGGTGATGGCGCCATGCGGCTGACCACGGCGCGGTACTACACGCCGTCGGGCCGCTCGATCCAGGCGCTGGGCGTCTCGCCCGACATCATCGTCGAACAGCCGCCGCGCACGCCGGAAACTGAGACCGAGGAGGACGCGGCGAACCGCCCCACCCGGTCCGAGGCGGACCTGCGCGGATCGCTGGACAACGATTCGCTGACCGAGGACGAGCGCCGTCAGATCGAAGCCGACCGCGCAGCCGCCGAGGCGGCGGCGCAGCTGCGCGAGGATGACTATCAGCTGGCCTATGCCATCGACATCCTCAAGGGCCTCTCGGCGCTGGGGCCTGACCAGAACTAGGATCCAGGGGGGGCGGCCGTGCCGCCCCCTTCATATCCAGCCGATGACCCCCGCCGAGATAGCCTTACTGCCCTACCGACCCTGCGTCGGCGTCGTTCTGGTGAATGCCGACGGCAAGGTCTTTGCCGGGCAGAGGATCGACGCCCAGGTGGACGCCTGGCAGATGCCGCAGGGCGGGATCGATGCCGGCGAAACCCCGCAAGAGGCCGCCCTGCGCGAGCTTTGGGAGGAAACCGGCGTGACCGGCGACCTTGTGACGGTCGAGGCCGAGACGCCGGACTGGGTTTTCTACGACCTGCCGCACGATCTGGTGCCAAAGGTCTGGAAGGGCCGGTTCCGTGGACAGAAACAACGCTGGTACCTGATGCGGTTTCTGGGCCGCGACGACCAGATCGTGATCGAGACCGAACACCCGGAATTCTCGCGCTGGGCCTGGCTCGATCCGCGGGATCTCGTCGACCGCATCATTCCGTTCAAGCGCGCGGTCTATGCTCAGGTGATGGACACCTTCGCGGACCGGCTGGCGTGAGGGCGCTTTCGCAGGTCGCGGCGCCGATACGGGCCATAGCATAGCCCGCAGGCGCTGGAACGCGTCGTCGAAACGCCGGACTCGCTGTGCTACCTCGCCACCGAAAGCGACGACCGCATGCTGCCGGTTTACGGCCGGCTCTCACGGCCGCGCGGGCCGGTGGACCTGGTCGGCGTCGTGGCGCTCGACATGCGGCAGGCGCGGTTTGCGGGCAGGGCCTTGACGCGGCCGGCTTCACCCACCGGATGCAGACGGAGGTGACGGTCAATGTGACCTGCATCGATGCGTCCTGCGCCGATCTTCCCTACGGCAGGCCGGTCATGTCGCGTTTGACCGAGGCGGGCGGGCGTTGGGAGCTGACGCTTGGCCCTGCATCGATCCGATGATCGAGTACCCGTCCCCCGCCGAACGGCTCCGGCTGCGCGATTGTGTGCGGGGGCGCTGTGTCGAGGGCGGGACCTGAAGGCAGGCCGTCCATGAGAGCGGAGGTTTTGCGGCGCGCTTGCGCGCACCGCGCCGGGGCGGGGCCTCGCTGCGCTCGGCCCCGCGGGCCGGCAGCACGGTCGCGCTTGACTTCGAAGGCCGGCACCAGTCTCCGCCGTGGGATATGCGTATTTTGAACGAGAAGAAGACCGCACGCGGTAATCTTGCGTTAAGGTTGATGCCGTTTGATTGGCGCCGCGGTACAGGCTGGCGAGCCGATGACCGCACGAGGAGAAGCCCTGCCGTCCCGCCTCCGGGCGTTCGACGGAACGCCTCGCCGGATGGCAGGGTGGACTCTCGCGCCGTTCGGTGCCGTCAGCGGACGATGCGCTGCCCGCCTCCTTCTTCTCGTAAGAAATACGCATATCCCGTCATTGCTCCGGGCGCCGGGGCCGCCACACCGGGCACACCGCGGCGGCAGGACTCCACAAAGGAACAAAACGTGAATATACTCATCTGGCCATGGCCTTTGCCGAACTTGACATCACCTCGAACTTTACCTTCCTGACGGGCGGCGCCCACCCCGAGGAATACATCCGCCGTGCCGCGGCCCTGGGCATCGAAGGCATCGCCATCGCCGACGAGAACTCGGTCGCAGGCATCGTGCGTGCGCATACCGAGATGAGGGAAATCGCCCGCGCCGTGCGGCTGCGCCGCGCGGCCGACGCCGATCCCATCGGTCCGCCCCGCCCGGCCCATATCCCGAAACCGCCCTCGGCGCCGATCTATACCGTTCCCCGCCTGATCCCCGCCGCCCGGATCGTGCTGCAGGACGGTTTCACGGTCACCGTCCTGCCCCGCGACCGCGCCGCCTGGGGCCGGCTCTGCCGGCTGATCTCGGCGGGCCGGCTTCGGGCCGGGAAAGGCGACTGCCATCTGACCCTGGACGATCTTCTCGCATGGGGTGCCGGCCAGGAGCTGCTGGTCCACCCGCTGCAAACGGTACAGGCGGGGAAGCCCGGCGCGTGCGCGTGGTCGCAAGCGGCGCAACGGCTGACGCGCCGCTTTCCCGGGCAGGTGAGCCTGCTGATGGCACCGAAATACGACGGCCGGGACCAGACCCGCTTCGCCGCTTTCGCCGCGCTCGCGGAGCGGCTCGGCCTCCCCGCCGTGGCATCCGCCGCCCCGATCATGCATACCGCCGCCCGGCGCAAGCTCACCGACATCCTCACCGCCATCCGCACCGGATGCCGCGTCGACAGGCTGGGTCGCGCAGCCCTCGCCAATGCCGAGCAGCGCCTGCGATCGGAGGCCGAGATGCGGCGTATCTTCGCCGGGTTCGAAGACGCCGTTACCCGTACCGCGGACATCGCCGCCCGCTGCCGGTTCGACCTGAGCGAGCTGCGATACGAATATCCCCATGAAATCGCCGAGGGCGAATCCCCGGCGGACCGGCTGCAGCGGCTCGCCCATGAAGGTCTGCGCTGGCGCTACCCCGCCGGTGCGCCCGATAGCGTCAAACGGATGCTGGCGCACGAGCTGCAGCTTGTCGCCAGATTGAAATACGAACCCTACTTTCTGACCGTCCGCGACGTCGTCGCCTTCGCCCGCAGCCGCGGCATCCTCTGCCAGGGTCGCGGCAGCGCGGCCAATTCGGTGATCTGTTTCTGCCTCGGCATCACCAGCGTCTCGCCCGAAATCGGCACCATGGTCTTCGAACGTTTCGTCAGCGAGGCACGCGACGAACCCCCCGATATCGACGTCGATTTCGAGCATGAGCGCCGCGAGGAGGTGATCCAGCACATCTACGAACGCTATGGCCGCCACCGCGCAGGCCTCTGCGCCACCGTCATCCACTATCGCGGCAAGCGCGCGATCCGCGAGGTCGGCCGCGCCATGGGGCTGACGGACGACACGATCTCGGCGCTCTCGTCGCAGCTCTGGGGGTTCTTCTCCGCCCAGGGGTTGGAGGACCACCGGATACGCGAGATCGGCCTCGACCCCTCCGACCGCCGCCTGCAGCAGACCATGGCGCTGATCTACGAAATCATCGGCTTCCCCCGCCACCTGAGCCAGCATGTCGGCGGTTTCATCATGACCGAGGGGCGGCTTGATGAACTGGTCCCCGTCGAGAACGCCACCATGGAGGACCGCACCGTCATCCCCTGGGACAAGGACGACATCGACGCGCTCGGCATCCTCAAGGTCGATGTGCTGGCGCTGGGGATGCTGACCTGTATCCGCAAGGCCTTCGACCTGATCCGGCAACACCACCAGACCGGCTATACCCTTGCCACCCTGCCGCCCGAGGACCCGGCCGTCTACGACATGCTCTGCAAGGCCGACGCGCTCGGCGTCTTCCAGGTCGAAAGCCGCGCCCAGATGAACTTTCTGCCGCGCATGCGCCCGCGCAGCTTTTACGATCTGGTCATCGAGGTGGCGATCATCCGCCCGGGGCCGATCCAGGGCGACATGGTGCATCCCTATCTGCGGCGGCGCAACGGCGAGGAACAGGTCACCTTCCCCTCGGACGCGCTGGGCGAGGTGCTGGGCAAGACGCTCGGCGTGCCGCTCTTTCAGGAACAGGCGATGCAGATCGCGATTATCGGCGCGGGCTTTACCGCCGAAGAGGCCGACCGTCTGCGCCGCTCGCTCGCCACCTTCAAGAAGCACGGCAATGTCAGCGACTTCCGCGCCCGGTTCCTGAACGGCATGCGCGCCAACGGCTATGACGACGATTTCGCCGAACGCTGTTTTTCCCAGATCGAGGGCTTCGGCAGCTACGGCTTCCCCGAAAGCCACGCCGCCAGCTTCGCGCTGCTGGTCTATGCCTCGGCCTGGCTGAAATGCCACCACCCCGGCATCTTCGCCTGCGCGCTGCTGAATTCCCAGCCGATGGGTTTTTACGCTCCCGCCCAGATCGTCCGCGATGCGCGCGAGCATGGGGTGACGGTCCTGCCCGTCGACATCAACGAAAGCTATTGGGACAACGTGATGGAACCCGACGGCCATGGCGGCCTCGCGCTACGCCTCGGCTTCCGCCAGATCAAGGCCATGGCCGAGGAAGAGGCGCGCTGGATCACCGCCGCGCGCGGCAACGGCTATCGCACGGTCGAGGATATCCGGCGGCGGGCGGGGACCCCGGCCAAGCTTCTGCGGGTTTTGGCCGAGGCCGACGCCTTCGCCGGGATCGGCCTGACCCGGCGCGAGGCGCTCTGGGCCGCCAAGGCGCTGGTCCAGGGCGATGAACTGCCGCTCTTTGCGGGCGATCTCGACGGTGAAGGCATCGTAGAGCCGCCCGTGACCCTGCCCGAGATGACGCTGGGCGAACAGGTGGTCGAGGACTACGTGGCGATGCGGCTGACGCTGCGGGCGCATCCGCTGGCGCTTTTGCGGCACAAATTGACCCCGGGGACCGCGCCGATGAAGGACGTCACGCCTGCCACCCCGGCAGAGGCGCCCCAAGCGACCCTCCGCGCGGGGCTGATCCAGACCCAGTCCACCCGCACCCATCCCCGCAACGTGCGGTTCTTTTCCTGATCCGCGGGTCCGGTCACTTGCCGCTGCGCGGGGTGCAACCAAACATCTCAGAGCGCTTCGCGCCTGGACCGCGATGCATTGTGAATGAATCGCAAGGCCGGGTCTTGGCCAGGAGGGAGCGTTCGTGACTGGTCGTTGGCGCGGAATCAAGGCCGCAGGCCGCCGCGCCATCGCCGACCCGCCCCGGAGGGGAGGCGATTTGCTGGTAGTGCGTACCGGATTGAGGTCGTTCGGACTTTGCCGGGATAAATCGAGCTGTTCACAGATTCGGGTCGCCTCCCCGCGGGTCGGCGATCACGCGGCTTCGTTCTTAGCAGGCAATGTCCCCTCCAGGACAGAACCGGCAAACACGGATCCGACAAACCGCATTCCACTCCAGGCGCGCGGCACGAACACATGCCGGGAACCACGCCGAACCGCATCGAAAATCCAGCCTGCCCCGATAGACCGCGATAGGCACGCCTCCGAAAGCCGGTTCGGTGGGCAAAACCTCGCCGGCGTTCAGTCTGTTAACCACGCCTCATGGTCCATCGGGGTCCGACGCAATTCAAATGGAGCTCCGATTGCGCATTTCCCCGAAAAACAAGGGAGTTAATCCCTGATTCGTGGCAATTGCGTTCCGACGCGTTGACGTCTCGTTTACTCATCCGACCCGTCGGCCTCCAACCGCGCGGCCCGGCGCGCGAGTTTCGCCGCCAGGTTCGGCCCCACCCCGGGCCGTGACCACGGGCAGACGGCGATGCAGATTGCACAGCCTTGTGTCTGGTTGAAGAACGGCAGACAGCGGTCGAAATCCACATACCACTTCTCAACCCCGCGCACGGTTTTCTTCTGCGAAAACAAGGCCTCGGGCGGGCAGGCGTCCTCGCAGATCCGGCAGCTGCGGCAGAATCCGTCGATGCCGTGCTCTGCCGGTGGCGTGGGGGCGAACGGCGCGTCGGTCAGCACCGCCGACAGCCGGAACGACGCCCCCATGTCGCGGTCGATGATCGAGCCATGCTTGCCCAATTCCCCGAACCCGGAGGCCAATGCAGGCGGGATCAGCGCCAGCGCGCCGGTCCTCGGTCCCGTCACCGGTTCGGCGTCCCAGCCCTGGATCCGAAGCCACCCTGCGATCTCTTTCGCCACCAGCGCGGCCCGGTTGTATTGCCGCATGACCTCGGCCCCCGCCTTCGGTTCAGGCGCTTGGGAAATAGCGGAAAATTCATGCTGCACACCGGCAATGATCACACGGGACTGGGGGATATCATGGCCCTCGAACACCCAGTTCGGGTCCATTTCGGCCACGCCGATCTTTTCGCAGGACCCGGCTTCGACGAACCGGTCCAGCGCCGCCGTCCAGCCCTCGGGCGTCCGTATCACCGGTTGCTCGGCCACATCCGGCAGCGGGGCGTCAAAGATCTCCTGCCGCCGCACCCGTGCCTCGGCGAAGTCCGGAAGGCCCGGATCGACGGTGAAAAACCAGCGCTGCATGTCCCCATGGGGAATATCGCCGGGCTCCGGCGCCCAGTAGACCATACGCGGCGGTCTTGAGGTTGTCTCGCCTAACCCATTGATCTCGTTTCCGGAAATCCTTGGCCGAAGCGTCATCTGCGCAGGATCGGGGGTGAACGGGCGATACGGGTTCCGGCGTGCCATGCCGCCATACTAGGTCACATCTTCTGAAAGGGGAGCCCCAAGGTGAGCGTGCCGCACTGTGTGCCCGAGATGGAAAGGCGGCTGTCAGTTCGGAATACCGCACTCGGGCGGCAGCGGTGTATCCAAATTCCAGCCGGTGGCCGGGCGCGCAGACATGGCGGTGCGAAAGGATCGGATCGGCCCGCCATTGCGTTGCAGCACGCCTTTCCCGGTCAATAGGTTGACGTCGCAGACCCCGTTGTCAGCGAGTTCGATCGTGTCGCGCCAGCGATAGGTGACACCCGCCAAGGTGTAGGAACCGTCGCGGTAGGCGATCGTCAGTGTCAACTCCCACCGGCTGCGCCCGATGGCGTCGTTCATCGACGTCACGCGGACCGAGCCGTTGGGCGCGATGCCAAGCTCGGGACGCTGTCCGATGCCGCCGATCCAGGCAATGTCTTCGGCATAGATCACGCCGTTGCCGAAGCCGGTGTTCTCAATCCGCAGATCGACGGCGCCATCGCCGCCATCGATCAGGGCGAAGCGTTCGACACGGCCATCCCGGCTGAGGTCCGAGGCAACCATTGAACCGACGGGCTGAGCGGCTGCGGGCGGCGCGGTCAACGCCAGCAGCACTGCGAGAATGCGGCTTGTCATGAGGATACTATTCCGGTTCCTTGGGGCCATGACCACGGATTTGATAACGCATCCGGCCAGCCTGGCCCATGTCACCCCGCCCGGCCACCCCGAGCGCGTTGCGCGCTATGAGGCGATCATGACCGCACTGGGCGTGGCACGGTTCGATGCGCTCGACCGGCAGGAAGCGCCCTTGTGTGACCGCGCGGATATTCTGCGGTGCCATCCAGAGGCTTATGTCGCTGCCATCGAAGGCGCCATCCCGGACGAGGGATTCCTGTCGCTCGACGCGGATACCCATGTATCGCCAGGGTCGCTGGAGGCGGCGCAACGGGCGGTCGGCGGCTGCTGCGCGGGGGTGGACGCGGTTTTGAGCGGGCAGGCGGGCAACGCTTTTGTCTGCATGCGTCCCCCGGGGCACCACGCCGAGACGGCACGGGCAATGGGCTTTTGCCTTTTCGGCAATATCGCGATCGCTGCCAAGCGGGCACTGGACTTTCACGGGCTGGACCGCGTGGCCGTCATCGACTTCGACGTACATCACGGCAACGGTACCCAGGACCTTTTGTGGGACGAGCCGCGCGCGATGTTCTGCTCGACCCATCAGATGCCGCTTTATCCCGGCAGCGGCTATGCCCGCGAGACCGGGGCGCATGGCAACGTGCTGAACGTGCCGCTTGAACCGATGACCGGCGGGGCAGAGATGATGCAGGCCTATGACGACGTGATCCTGCCGATGGTCGAGGAATTCGAACCGCAGTTGATCCTGATCTCCGCCGGCTTTGATGCCCATGAGGACGATCCGCTGGCGCAACTGAACTGGACGGTCGAGGATTTCGCCTGGGTGACCCGGCGCATCTGCGACGTGGCGGCGGACCATTGCGCGGGGCGCGTGGTCTCGACACTGGAGGGCGGGTATGATCTGCGGGGGCTGGCCGCGAGCACCGCGGCGCATGTGGGCGTTTTGATGGAGGCCGCGTCATGAGCGACAAACCGGTCGGAGAGATGAGTTTCGAAGAGGCCATGCGCGAACTTGAGGCCGTGGTCGGACAGCTGGAATCGGGCGACGTGGAGTTGGAGGCATCGATCAAGCTTTACGAACGCGGCGCGGCGCTGAAGAAGCGCTGCGAAGAAAAGCTGAAGGAGGCCGAAGAGAAGGTCGCCGCGATCACGCTGGACGAGCAGGGCACGCCGACGGGGACGACACCGGTCGAAGGCTTGTGAGCTTTACGGAAAAACTCGCGGCCCATGCGTCGCGCGTGCAAAGCCTGCTTGACGCGTACATGAGTTTCGAGGCGGACACGGCGGTGTCGCAGGCGATGCGCTATGCGGTTCAGGGCGGCAAGGGCTTTCGCGGGTTTCTCGTGATGGAATCGACGGCGATGTTCGGGATCGATCCCGAACGCGCGATCTGGCCGGCGGCGGCGATCGAGGCGATGCACGCCTATAGCCTCGTCCATGACGATCTGCCTTGCATGGATGACGACACCCTTCGGCGCGGCCGGCCTACCGTGCATGTGAAATGGGACGAGGCCACGGCGGTTCTTGCCGGCGATGCGCTGCAGACGGTTGCGTTCGACCTGCTTGCGAACATGCGGGAAGACGCCGAGGTCCGGGTCAGGCTGATATCGGATTTGGCGCGGTCCTCCGGCGCCGAGGGCATGGTGCTGGGACAGGCACAGGATATCGCCGCCGAAACCGCCGAAACGCCGCTGACGCTGGGCGAAATCACTGCTCTGCAACGCAACAAGACCGGCGCTTTGATAGAGTGGTCGTGCGCCGTGGGGCCGATCTATGTGGGCGCCGTGCAGGTCAACCTGCGGCGATATGCACGGGCGCTTGGCCTCGCCTTCCAGATCGCCGACGATATCTTGGATGTCGAAGGGGATAGCAAGGCGGTCGGAAAGCGCCTGCGCAAGGACGGGGACGCTGGCAAGGCGACCTTCGTGTCGCTCTTGGGCCTCGAAGGAGCGAAGGCACGCGCCGCCGAATTGGTGGCCGAGGCCGAAGCCTCGTTGGAGCCCTACGGCGACCGCGCCGGGACCTTGCGAGAGGCCGCGCGCTTCGTTATCTCGCGCCGGATGTGAAACCGCCCGAAGGGAGGGCGAAATGTCGACACGACCGCAAACGCCGCTGTTGGACCGGGTGCAGGTTCCCGCGGACCTCAAGGGCCTGACCGACGCCGAGTTGCGTCGCCTGGCGGATGAACTGCGGGCCGAGACGATATCGGCGGTGTCCGAGACCGGAGGGCATCTGGGGGCAGGGCTGGGCGTGGTGGAACTGACCGTCGCCCTGCATGCGGTGTTCGACACGCCGCGCGACCGGTTGATCTGGGATGTCAGCCACCAATGCTATCCGCACAAGATCCTGACCGGGCGGCGCGACCGGATCCGGACGCTTCGGCAGAAGGACGGCCTCAGTGGCTTCACCAAGCGCAGTGAAAGCCCCTACGACCCGTTCGGCGCGGCGCATTCGTCGACCTCGATCAGCGCGGCCTTGGGCTTTGCGGTGGCGCGCGATCTGGGTGGCGTGCCCGGGCACGGCATTGGCGACGCGATCGCGGTGATCGGCGACGGCGCGATGAGCGCGGGCATGGCCTATGAGGCGATGAACAACGCAGGCCACCTCGGCAAGCGGCTGATCGTGGTGCTGAACGACAACGAAATGTCCATCGCGCCACCGGTCGGCGCCATGTCGTCCTACCTCAGCCGCCTCTATGCCGGTGCCCCGTTTCAGGAACTCAAGGCGGCGGCGAAGGGTGCGGTCAGCCTGCTGCCGGAACCGTTCCAGGAGGGCGCGCGGCGCGCCAAGGAAATGCTGAAAAGCATGACCGTGGGCGGTACGCTGTTCGAGGAGCTGGGGTTTTCCTATCTCGGACCGATCGACGGCCACGATCTGGACCAGTTGCTGCCGGTTTTACGCACCGTGCATGCGCGGGCGACGGGGCCGATCCTGATTCATGTGATCACGAAGAAGGGCAAGGGCTACGGCCCGGCGGAAGAGGCCCGCGACAAGGGCCATGGCGTGTCGAAATTCGACCTGGTGACCGGAGAGCAGAAAAAGGCGCCGTCGAACGCGCCGAGCTACACCAAGGTCTTCGCGCAGGCGCTGATCGACGAGGCGGCGCGGGACGACAAGATCGTCGCCGTCACGGCCGCGATGCCGGACGGCACCGGCCTGAACCTGTTTGCCGAACGGTTCCCGGCGCGCTGCTTCGACGTCGGCATCGCCGAACAGCACGGCGTGACGTTCTGCGCCGGACTCGCAGCCGGCGGCACGAAGCCGTTCTGCGCGATCTATTCGACCTTTCTGCAGCGCGGTTACGACCAGGTGGTTCACGACGTCGCGATTCAGCGTCTGCCCGTACGGTTCGCCATAGACAGGGCGGGGCTGGTCGGCGCCGACGGGGCGACCCACGCGGGGGCGTTCGACATTTCCTATCTGGCGAACCTTCCCGGATTTGTGGTCATGGCCGCGGCGGACGAGGCGGAACTGAAGCATATGGTGGCCACCGCGGCCGCCCACGACGATGGTCCCATCGCCTTTCGCTTTCCGCGGGGCGAGGGCGTCGGGGTGGAAATGCCCGAAACCGGCGAGGTGCTCGAGATCGGCAAGGGCCGTGTGATCCGCGCGGGGAAACGGGTTGCGATCCTGTCCTTCGGCGCCCGTCTGAAGGAAGTTTGCGACGCCGCCGACGCGCTGACGGCAAAGGGCATCCAGCCGACCGTTGCCGATGCGCGGTTTGCCAAACCGCTCGATCGGGACCTGATTCTGGGTCTAGCCGCAGAGCATGAGGCACTGATCACCATCGAAGAAGGCGCCATCGGTGGCTTCGGCAGCCATGTGGCCCAGCTTTTGGCCGAAGAAGGCGTGTTCGATCAGGGTCTTGCCTATCGCTCGATGGTGCTGCCCGACGTGTTCATCGACCAGGCGAGCCCGCATGACATGTACGCAGCGGCGGCGATGAATGCGGAAGACATCGAGTCCAAGGTGCTGCAGGTGCTGGGCGTTGCGCAGATCGCCAGCCGCCGCGCCTGATGCAGGATTTCAACACTTGCGGATGTGACACCGCGCGCCGGTCAAAGCTGTAGCGTTGCCCCGGAAACTGTACTACATGTGGTGCAGAGAAACTTGGGGCGGTACCATGAAAAAGGTCCTTCTTGCAGCAGCTTTCAGCCTGGCGGCCACCGGCGTCTTCGCGGGCAGCTATGGCGAACCGGTTATGGAACCGGAAATCATCATTGAAGAAACGGTCGCGTCGTCGGGGAGCGATGAGTGGGTTGGCGTCATGATGGCGTTCCTGACGATCGTCCTTCTCGGCGTGGGCAGCTAAACCGCACCTCCGCCTTCCCGTTTCAGAAGATCGCGAAGCCCTGCCTTGTAGGTGGGGTATTTCAGGTTGACCTCAAGCTCGGCCTTGATGCGGTCGTTTCGCACCCGTTTCGACTCGGCATAGAAACTGCGCGCCATGGGCGACAGGCCGGCGGTTTCGTAGTCGACGGCGGGCGGCAGCGGCAGGTCCAGAAGTTCGGCGGCAAAGGCGATGACGTCCTGTGGCGGTGCCGGATCGTCGTCACAGACGTTGTAGATCGCGCCGGGGTTGGACCGCGCGATCGAAGCGGCCAGTACCCGGGCGATATCCTCGACATGGATGCGGCTGAAGACCTGGCCATGTTTGATGATCCGCCGGGCGGTCCCGTTCCGGACCTTTTCGAACGGCCCGCGGCCCGGGCCGTAGATGCCCGCAAGACGGAAGATATGCAGCGGCAGGCCGGTCTGAGCGGCAAGTGCCTGCCAGGCGGCTTCGGCCTCGACCCTCAGCTGTCCGCGCCTGGTCGACGGCGCTAGCCGCGTGCCCTCGTCCACCCAGCCGCCACCGTGGTCGCCATAAACACCGGTCGTCGACAGGTAGCCAACCCAGGCCAGCTGTGATGCCGCCTCGGCGAGTTCGTCTCTGAGCGCGGCCAACACCGGATCGCCGTCTTCGGTCGGGCCGGCGGAGACAAGCACATGGGTTGCCTTCGCCAAGACGCTGTCCACAGGGTTATCCGGCCAAATCCAGGGCTCGACGCCGTCGGCGCGCAGGGACGCCGCCTTGCGGGTACTTCGCGTCGTACCGACCACGCGCCATCCCCGCGGGATCAGCAGCCTGGATAATGCGCGGGCGGAATAGCCGTGCCCAAAGGAGAGAAGCATGCGTTCCATCCGCAAACTAATTGGCGTGGCGACGGCAAAGTGCAAGGCTCTTGACGGAACGTATTTACGTGTGTAGTTAATTAACAAAAATGTGAATATATGCCATGCCTGATCTTGTTACGACTTTTGCCGCGCTTGGGGACCCGACACGGTTTGCCATCGTCGAACGGCTGATGACGGACGGTGCGCAAAGCGCCGGCGATCTTCAGGATGTGTCCGATATCTCGGCGCCGGCGATTTCCCGTCATCTGAAGGTGCTGCGCGAAGCCGGGCTGATCACCCAAACCGTGGACAAACAGCGCCGGATCTACGCCGTTGCACCGGACCAGATGCGCACGATCGGCGACTGGATGCTGAGGCATCAGGACTTCTGGAACGCCTCGCTCGACCGCTTGGCCGCCGCTTTGCAAGAGGACTGACCAAATGCCCGACCTGACAATCGAACGCATCTTCGACGCCTCACCGGAACGGGTGTTCGGCTTTATCTCGAAAACCGAGCACCTGCTAAAGTGGTGGGGCCCCGAAGGGATGTTCGTGCCCGAACACAACCTGTCTTTCGAAAGCCGGGGTCCCTGGATGTCGGTGATGCAGAACGCCGACGGCCAGCGCTACAAGGTGTCCGGCCAGGTCACCCATGTGGATCCGCCGAATTCGATCGGATTCACCTGGGCCTGGCATGACGAAAACGACCAACGCGGGGTTGAAAGCCACGTCACGATCCGGCTTGTCCCCGCGCAGGGCGGCGGCACGCAGTTTCATCTCAGCCATGTCGACCTGCCCGACGACAGTGCTGCGGAAAGCCACAAGCACGGGTGGACCTCGACATTGCGGAAACTCGAAGCGGAACTGACCGACTGAATTGCCATCAAGGAGGATATCATGGCGAGATTTGCGTTTGTCTATCACGGCGGCAAGGCGCCCGAAGACCCGGCCGAGCAGGAACGGGTCATGGGCGAATGGGGCGCGTGGTACGGTGACATGGGCGCCGCCGTCGTCGATGGCGGCGGCCCGGCAGGCAAGTCGACCACCGTCAGCGCATCGGGCGCGGTCGAGGACGGCGGCGCGAACCCGGTGTCCGGCCTGACCATCGTCGAGGCCGCGGACAAGGCCGCGGCGGTCGAGATGGCCAAGGGATGTCCGATGGTCAAGGACGGATCGGGCTCGGTCGAGGTGGCCGAAATCCTGCAGATGTAATCCCTACAGCAATACGCTAGGCTTTGGCATGGGAGGTCCGCCGTGCCAAAGCCCGACCTGGAAAGCGCCTACTCGCTGAAATCCGCGGACGAGACCCGCCGTTTCTATGCCGACTGGGCAGACAGCTACGACACGGAATTCGTCGCGGGCAACGACTATATCCAGCCACGCAATCTGGCCGCCTGTTTTGCCGAGGCGGGCGGCAGCGGTCCGGTGCTCGATTTCGGCGCAGGAACCGGCGCGATGGGCGTGGAACTTGCGCGCCTCGGCATCGGCCCGGTGGATGCGCTGGATCTCTCGCCCGAAATGCTGGCGGCGGCGGGACGCAAGGGCGTCTATCGCGACCTGATCGCAGGCAACATCCTCGACGGGCTGGACCTGCCGCCAGACAGTTATGCCGGTGCGGTCAGTGCGGGGACCTTTACCCTGGGTCATGTCGGCCCGGAAGGCATCCCGCCGCTTCTGCGGATTATGCAGCCCGGTGGTCTGGTCGGCCTGGCGATCAATCCGACGCATTACGAGACCGAAGGCTTCGGTGCCGCCTTCGACAGGTTGAGCAGCGAAATCACCGACCTGTCGCTGACCAAGATCCGGTACTACGGTCCGCGGGCCAGCGGCGCGCATAAGGATGACGTCGGGTTCGCCGCCTTGTTCCGCAAGCGCTGACGCCGGGCGATTTCGCCATTGACCCGGGCCCTGCGCGCGATAGCGTCGCCGCACATCCAACGCACGGAGAATCGCCCATGCCAGGTACCATCGAATCCCGCCTTGCAGAGCTCGGCGTCACGCTTCCCGACGCGCCTGCTCCCGCCGCGAATTATGTCCCCACCGTCAAGGTCGGCGACATCGTCTATGTCTCCGGGCAGATCAGCCAGAACGAAAACGGGCTTATCGTCGGCAAGCTGGGCGCCGGCATATCCGTCGAAGACGGCGCCGCCGCCGCACGGACCTGCGCCATCAGCCTTCTGGCTCAGGTCAAGGCCGCCTGCGACGGCGACCTCGACCGGTTGGTGCGCGTCGTCAAGCTGACCGGCTTCGTCAACTCCACCGCCGATTTCACCCAGCAGCCGCAGGTGATCAACGGCGCGTCGGATTTTCTGGTCGAGGCGCTTGGCGACGCCGGCCGCCATGCCCGGTCCGCGGTCTCGGCGGCCGCGCTGCCGCTTGGCGTTGCCGTCGAAATCGAAGGCATCTTCCAGGTCGGATGACGCCGCTGGACCCGGCCTTCCTGGCACTGCCGCTGGCGCATCGCGGCTATCACGATATCGGCATCGGCATCCCGGAAAACTCCCGCGCCGCCTTCGGCGCGGCCATAAGGGCGGGCTATGGCATCGAACTGGACGTGCAACTGACGGCCGATCACCGCGCGTTGGTGTTTCACGACTATCACCTCGACCGTCTCACGCCCGCGGTCGGCCCGGTTCGCGGACGCACCACCGCCGAGCTTTCCCAGATACCGCTGTCCGGCGGGGCGGAAACGATCCCGACGCTCGCCGAAATCCTGACGCTCGTGGGCGGCCGCACGCCTCTGCTGATCGAAATCAAGGATCAGGACGGCGAGATGAAGCGCGACGTCGGGCCGCTCGAACGCGCCGTGGCGGCGGACCTTGCGGGCTATCAGGGCCCTGTTGCGGTGATGTCCTTCAACCCAAACGCGGTCGATATTTTTGCCGCCGCCGCGCCGGGCGTCCCGCGCGGTCTGACCACTTGCGCCTACCAGCCTCACGACTGGCCGCACTTACCCGAAGAGGTGTTCATCCACCTGCGTGAAGTGCCCGATTTCGACCGCCTCGGCGTCACCTTCGTCAGCCATCGCGCCACCGATCTCGCCCGCCCGCGAATCGCGGACCTGAAGGCAAAAGGCGCCCATGTCCTTTGCTGGACGGTCCGGTCGCCGCAAGAAGAGGCCGTGGCTCGAAAGATCGCCGACAACATCACGTTCGAAGGCTACCCCGCCGTAGTGCCGCAACCTTGACGGCCTGCGCGCACGCGCCACACTTACATTCAACCCAGCGGACAACAGGTGCATGCGCGAAACCCGGATAGAAATCGACGTGCTCGCCGGCCTGGACGAGATCGCACCCGAAGCCTGGGACGCATGCGCCTGCCCCGAGGCGGTGGATGGCGGTCGCCCGCATGACCCCTTCACCACTCACCGGTTCCTGCAGGCGCTGGAGACCAGCAATTCCGTCGGCGCCGGCACAGGGTGGGCGCCGCGCCACATCATCGCGAAGATGGACGGCCAGGTCATCGCCACCGCACCCCTCTATGCCAAAGGGCACAGCCAGGGCGAATATATCTTCGACCATGATTGGGGCTTTGCCTTCGAGCGCGCGGGCGGCAGTTATTACCCGAAACTGCAGATCGCGGTTCCCTTCACCCCGGTCACCGGGCGCCGGTTTCTGGTGAAACCGGGGCTCGAGGAAATGGGGCAGTCCGCGCTGGTTCAGGGCGCCGTGCAACTGGCTGCCGAAAACCACCTGTCCTCGGTGCACGTCACCTTTTGCACCGAGGCCGAGGCGCAGGCGGGCGGACAGATGGGCCTTCTGCAAAGGGTCACCGACCAGTTCCACTGGGTGAACCGCGGCTACGCGGATTTCGATGCCTTCCTCGCCGACCTCTCGTCGCGCAAGCGCAAGAACATCCGCAAGGAACGCGCACAGGCCAACGCTTTCGGCGGCCGCATCGTCGAACTCACCGGCAGCCAGATCGAACCGCACCACTGGGACGCCGTCTGGACTTTTTACCAGGACACCGGCGCCCGCAAATGGGGCACGCCCTACCTGACCCGCGCCTTCTTCGACGAGGCTCATGCCACCCTGCGCGACGACATCCTGCTGGTTCTGGCAGAGCGGGACGGCCGCTATATCGCCGGGGCTCTCAACTTCATCGGCTGCGAAACGCTCTTCGGTCGGTACTGGGGCTGTACCGAGGACCACCCCTGTCTGCATTTCGAGCTTTGCTACTACCGCGCCATCGACTACGCCATCCGCAACGGGCTGCAACGCGTGGAGGCCGGCGCGCAGGGCCCGCATAAGCTGGCCCGCGGTTATCTGCCGGTCCACTGCCATTCATTGCATTGGATTGCCGACGATTCCTTTCGCCGGGCCATCGAGCAATACTTGCAGTCCGAACGCTTTGCGGTGACCGAAGATATCGAAGTCATGACCGCTTATGGCCCGTTCCGCAAAACCAGATCGGAGGACGAATGACCCAATCCCTGACCGACGCCGACCGCGAGGCCCTGCTAAAGCCGTTGCTGGAAACCGGATGGCAGATGCACGACAGCCGCGATGCGATCGTCAAGACCTATCAGTTCGCCGATTTCACCGCGGCCTTCGCCTGGATGACCCGCTGTGCGCTCTGGGCCGAGAAATGGAATCACCATCCGGAGTGGTTCAATGTCTACAAGACCGTCGAGGTGACGCTCACCACCCACGATGCCGGCGGGCTTTCGGATCTCGACATCAAACTCGCTACGAAGATGGACGCGCTAGCCGGATAGCCCGGCTTACGTCATCCTGGCAGAAAACCGCGCGCGGAAGCGCACATTTCGATCATCCGATCGCGGCCAGCATCGCCTCGCCGCCGGAAACCTCGCAGACGCCCGGGCCTTCTTCTTCGTGCAGTACCTTCACCACACCGTCTTCGACATACATCGCAAAGCGCTTGGACCGGTCCATCAGCCCCGCAGGCGGCGCGGTGAACGCCATGCCGATCGCCTTGGTGAACGCCGCATCCGCATCGCCCAGCATGGTTATGCCCGCCTCGGCCGCACCGGTTGCCTCGCCCCACGCCTTCATCACGAAGGGGTCGTTGACCGAAACACAGATGATCTCGTCCACACCTTTTTCCAGGAACTGATCCCGGGTCCGGACAAAGCTCGGCACATGCGCCGAGCTGCAGGTCGGGGTATAGGCCCCGGGCACTGCAAAGAGGATCACCTTGCGACCCGACAGTTTGCCGCCAAGATCCACCGCTTCCGGTCCGTTTTCTCCGAGCTGCAGCAGGCTCGCGGCCGGTAGAGTGTCGCCTTCGCCAATCGCCATGATCCTGTCCCTTCGTCAATTGCGTTTCACAGTGCACAGGATATAGCTGGGCCAAACGCGCAGACCAGACCTGCAGGGGGCAGACATGGACAAAATCGTCGTGATCGGCGCGGGCCAGGCGGGAGCCTCGCTGACGGCAAAGCTGCGGGCGCTTGGCCATACCGGCCCGATCACGCTGATCGGCGAGGAAAACGCCCCGCCCTACCAGCGCCCGCCGCTGTCGAAAAAATACCTTCTGGGCGAGATGGATCTCGAACGTCTCTATCTGAGACCGCCAAGCTTCTACGCCGAAAACGGTATCGGGCTTTTGACCAATGCGACCGCCGTCGCCATCGACCGCGCCGACAAGGTGGTGATCGCGGGCGGCCATCAGATCGCCTATGACCAGCTTGCGCTCTGCACCGGCGCGGTCCCGCGGCGCCTGCCGGGCGCCATCGGCGGCGAGCTTGCAGGTGTCCATGTCGTACGGACCCTGCGGGACGTCGACGAAATGGCCCCGGCCTTTGTGCGGGGCGCCGGTGTGCTGATCGTCGGCGGCGGCTATATCGGGCTCGAGGCGGCTGCGGTCGCGGCTGCCAGGGGCATGCGCGTGACGCTGATCGAAATGGCCGATCGCATTCTGCAGCGCGTTGCCTCTCCGGAAACCTCCGCCTATTTCCGCGCGCTGCATCAAAGCCACGGCGTCGAGATCCGCGAAGGCACCGGGCTCAAGCATCTGACCGGCGACGATCATGTGACCGGGGCGATCCTGTCCGACGGCACGGAACTTGCCCTGGACGTCGTCGTCACGGGCATTGGGATAACGCCGGCGACCGAACTCGCCGAGGCTGCGGGGCTAGACATCGACAACGGCATAAAAACCGATGCGCAGGGCCGCACAGCCGACCCGTCGATCTGGGCTGCAGGCGACTGCGCGTCCTTCCCCTACCAGGGCCGCCGCATCCGCCTCGAAAGCGTGCAGAATGCCATCGACCAGGCCGAGTGCGTTGCCGAAAACATGCTTGGCGCGGACAAGGAGTATGCCCCCGTCCCCTGGTTCTGGTCGGATCAATACGACTGCAAACTGCAGATCGCGGGGCTCAACACGGGCTACGACCGCCTTGTCACTCGCGGCAGCGGCGCGGCGGTGTCCTACTGGTACTACGCAGGCGACCGGTTGCTTGCGGTCGACGCGATGAACGATGCCCGCGCCTACATGATCGGCAAACGTCTGATCGAAATGGGCAAATCGCCGGATCCGGCAGTGGTCGGCGACACAGAGGCCGACCTGAAACCGCTCTTGCGCGCCTGATGCGCATCGTCGCCGGGGCAAAACGCGGCCTGCGCCTTGCCGCCATCGGCAAGGGCGATGCCTCCGCGCACCTGCGCCCCACCCCCGACCGCGTCCGCGAGAGCCTGTTCAACATTCTCGCCTCCGGCCGGTATGGCGACCCCGTCGCCGGCGCGCGCGTCCTCGACCTGTTTGCAGGCACCGGCGCGCTGGGGTTCGAGGCGCTGTCGCGCGGGGCGGCACATGTGACCTTTGTCGACGACGGCGCCCGGGCCCGCGCCCTGATCCGCGAGAACACCGCGCTTATGCAGGCCGGCGGCCAGGTCAAGCTCTTCCGGCGCGACGCCACCCGCCTCGGCCAGAACCATGCCGCCCCGTTCACCTTGGTCTTCCTCGACCCCCCTTACCGCCAACAGCTCGGCGAACGGGCGCTGGCCTCGGCCAGGGCCGGTCAGTGGCTGGCCCCCGGCGCCATCATCGTCTGGGAGGAACACGCCCCGCAAACCGCCCCGGACGGCTTTGCCTTCCTCGACACGCGCCGTTACGGCGACACCCACATCACCATCCTCGAGTACACGCCATGACCCGCCCGGACCTTGTGATCTTTGACTGCGACGGCGTGCTCGTGGACAGCGAGCCGATCACCAACGAATTGCTGCAACAGGACTTCGCACAACGCGGCCTGACCCTCTCGCAACAAGAGATCGACCGTATGTTCACCGGCGGCACCATGCGTGCGGTGGGACAGCAAGCCGCCGCGATGGGCGCCGATATTCGCGACGGTTGGGTCGAGGCTTTCTATGAAACGATGTACGTCCGCCTTGCCGAAGGCACCCCGTTGATCCCGGGCGTCGAACAGGTGCTCGACCGTCTCGACACCGCCGGTATCCCGTATTGCGTCGGGTCCAACGGTTCGTTGCGCAAGATGGCGATCACGCTGGGCCAGCACCCGGCCCTGCATGCCCGCCTCACGGACCGGCTTTATTCTGCCCATGTCCACGGCACCGCCAAGCCCGACCCTGGCCTGTTTCTGATTGCCGCCGGTGAATTCGGCGTGCCGCCCAGCCGCTGCGCCGTGGTGGACGACAGCGTTTCGGGCTGTACCGCGGCAAGCCGCGCCGGGATGCGCTGTTTCGGCTTTGCCGCCCATGATGATGGCACGCGGTTGGCCGCCACAGGTGCGACGGTATTCCACCGTATGGCAGATCTTCCCGCGCTTTTGCAGATTTGATCCTCCGGGGGCTTCGCCGCCATTTAAAACTGCGGTAGTCTCATCCCATGCTGACCGCTTTCGCAGAATTCTGGACTTGGCCCGACACGGTCGAAACGACCTCGGCTCCACAGCCGAAACCGCGGCCGCAGCCGGTCCTGATCGGCGATATCCTGACCACACGCGGCGGCGAGCCGGAACTTCTGCGCCGGTGGCGCGAAGACAGTGATCGCGACGCCGACTGACGGCGCGCCGGTTTCACGCATTCCCCTGCCGTTTCACAAAGTCTATTCCTGATCCCCATCAAGGGGAGTGGAAGGTGCCAGACAATCCGATCACATCCGAAGTCGATCTCGACGCGTCGGGAAAACAAACCGGTTTCCTCCGCCTTCCACATTCCACCCACCAAAGCGCCTATGGCTGGATCCCGATCCCCGTCGTCTCGATCAGGAATGGGGATGGCCCGGTCGTGCTGATGCTCGCGGGCGTTCACGGCGACGAATATGAGGGCCAGATCGCGCTGAGCAGCCTGGCCCGGGACCTGGCGCTTGATGACATAACCGGTCAGCTCATCATTCTTCCCATGACCAATGCCCCCGCCGCGCGCGCCGCAACGCGCACCTCGCCCATCGACGGTGGCAACCTCAATC
The DNA here is from genome assembly GCA_030065095.1 of Rhodobacter sp. GTDB lineage: Bacteria > Pseudomonadota > Alphaproteobacteria > Rhodobacterales > Rhodobacteraceae > JASJCA01. The sequence continues at coordinate 112,441 of JASJDP010000020.1, read as the reverse complement.
GCACCTTCCCCGGCGACCCGCATGGCACGCCGACCCAGGTCATCGCGCATTTTCTGGAGACCGTGCTGATCCCGCGCGCCCATGTCATGGTCGATCTCCATTCCGGGGGCAGTTCGCTCTTCTACCCGCCGACGCTTTTGCGCGGCAAAGGCCACACCCCCGAAGAAACGGCGCAGCTTCTTTCCCTGCAAACCGCCTTTGATCTGCCCTACGCATGGGTTTTCACCAGCGGCGGCGGCCGTGCCTCGACCGCCCGGACCGCGATGGGCGCGGCCAACCGTAACGGCGTTATCTCGGTGATGGCCGAACTCGGTGGCGCCGGTGCGGTGTCGCAAGACATCCTCTCCAGGACCGAACGCGGCCTCAAACGCATCCTGCACGGGCTGGGCATGCTGCCCGGCTACTCACCCGACGCGGCCCACGGCACGCGCGAGCTTCATGCGCAGGGGTCGGTCTACGCCCGAGACGCGGGTATTTTCGAGCCCTTCAAGGACATCGGCGAACCCGTGGACGTGGGCGAGTCCATGGGCGCGATCCACGATCCTTTGAAGCCCTGCCGAATGCCAACTCCCGTCCCTTCGCCGTATTCGGGCATCGTACTGGCCAAGCGCCCGCCCGCCCGCGTGGAGATCGGCGACGCCGTGTACCAGATCGCCCGCGATGCCAGGGACGTCTGATGCCGTTCAATTTCGACCATCCGCCCGATCGCCGCGCCGTCCCGGCGCTCAAGACCCATCGCATCGTTCTGGGAGAGGATAGCGACCGCCTATTCGCCGCAGGTGTCGCCGATATGGATTTCGAGGTTGCGCCGCCGATCCTTGACGCCCTGCACGCACGCCTGCAGCACGGGATCTTCGGCTACGAGGCCGTCCCGGATGGCCTGATCCCCGCTCTGACCCAGTGGTTGCGCATCCGCCACGGCTGGACCGTCGACCCGAATCATATCCTGCGTGCGCCGAACGCGCTCAACAGCCTCGCCATCGCCGCCTCAGCGTTCACAGACCCCGGCGAGGGGATCATTGTCCAGCCTCCGGTGTTCTTCGACTTCTTCGACATCATCCGCGAAAATCACCGGACCGTCGCCGAGAACCCGCTGATCCTGCGCGACGGACGCTACGAGATCGACTTTGCCGGGCTGGACGCTCTTGCCGCAAATCCGAAAAACCGTCTGCTGTTTCTCTGCAATCCGCACAATCCGGTGGGCCGTGTCTGGACCCGCATGGAACTCATGCGCCTCGGCGAGATCTGTTTGCGCAACGGGGTCCTTGTCGTGACGGACGAACTCCACGGCGATATCATCTTTCCGGGCCACCGCTTCACGCCCTTTGCCTCGCTTGGGTCCCGGCACGCTGCAAACAGCGTGACGATCCTGTCTCCGGCCAAAAGCTTCAACATTGCGGGCTGCTGTTCCGCGTTCACAATCGTGCCGGACACGGATCGCCGCGCTCACTTTCAGGCCGAGAACAGCCGCCTGACGGTCAACAAGAACAATGCTTTCGCCAATGTGGCGATGATGGCCGCCTACCGGGATGGCGGTGCCTGGCTCGACGCGGTTATCGATTATCTACGGGAAAACCTATCCCTCGTTCGTACCCGCCTTGACGAAGTGCCGGACGTCACGCTGATCGAGCCCGAGGGCACCTTTCTCCTCTGGCTCGATTTCCGCGCGCTTGGGTTCGATCCCGGCGCGCTGCACGCGTTCCTCCGGGGCAGGGCCAATTGGGCCGTTACGCGTGGTATTTCATTCGGTGCGCAGGGCGCGGGCTTCGCCCGCCTGAACATTGCCTGTCCCCGTGCCCGTCTGGACGGGGCTCTCGACATGTTGGAACGGGCACTGGACAACCGGTGAGCCGGTCCCCGGTCAGAACAGACTTCTGCACGAATTCAGACGACTACCCCCAGGTCGGATGGAACTTTCCCGCCGGTGACAATGTGAACAGCTCGCAGCCGGTCGCCGTCACCCCCACCGAATGTTCAAACTGCGCCGACAACGACTTATCCCGGGTTACCGCTGTCCAGTCGTCGGCCAGAACCTTGGTTTCGGGCCGCCCGAGGTTCACCATCGGCTCGATGGTGAAGAACATGCCTTCCTCCAGCACCGGTCCCGTTCCGGGTCGCCCGTAGTGCAGCACATTCGGCGGCGCGTGAAATACCCGCCCCAGCCCATGACCGCAGAAATCGCGTACCACCGACATCCGGTTGGCCTCGACGAAGGTCTGGATCGCATGCCCGATATCGCCGAACGTGTTTCCGGGCTTCACCGCCGCGATCCCCTTGAACAGCGCGTCATGGGTAACCTGGATCAGCCTTTCGGCCCGGCGGCTCAACTTGCCGGCCACATACATCCGGCTGGTGTCGCCGAACCAGCCGTCGACGACCACGGTGACGTCGATGTTCAGGACGTCACCGTCCTTCAGGACCTTCGGGCCCGGGATCCCGTGACAGACCACGTGGTTCACCGAAATGCAGGACGCGTGCTGATACCCCTTGTAGCCGATGGTGGCAGAGGTCGCCCCGGCCTCGGCGACCATCCTCTCGATTTCCGCATCCAGAGCACCCGTGGTCTGGCCGACCTGAACCAACGGCGCGACGGCATCGAGGATTTCGGCCGCCAGCCGTCCAGCCTTGTGCATGCCGGCGAAATCCGCCGCTTCATAGATGCGGATGCCGTCCCTGGTCAGCCGTCCCCGGTTGCGCTCGTCCACGCGAAACTCCATCGTTCAACTTCCGCCTTACATAGGCGAGGCGATGTGAAAGGACCAGATGCTTGCGTCTGCCTGCGAACCTTTGCAATCTGCGTTCAATCCGGCCGAACGGACCGAAAACCACGATTTGAAGAGCCGCCCATGATCGCCCGCCACCTCTTTTCGCTCGCCGCCGGTCTTGCGGTGATCCTCACCGTCCCCGCGGCTGCGGACACCTGCCGCACCGAGATTGCCGCGCTCTTCAGCGGTCCGCTCGATCCGTTCCAGCGCCCGCCGCACCGGCAGATCGTGCAGATCTACGATGCCGACGGCACCGCGACCCGGCTATACCGCAACACGATTGAAAGCCCGCTGAAAACCATTGCCGGGGAACCGGCCGCCAATTTCTTCACCATGGCCATCGACCGCGACCTCTGGAACGGCCCCTCCGAGACCGGCCCGTGGACGAAGAACCCCGCACAGATGCCCGATGGCCGCGAGGCCACCCTGCGCCGCCAATACGCCGAACAGCGCGATAATCTCACCGACACGGTCTGCCATGGGCAGACCGAGGATGGCTTGCTGCACTACACCTACCGCACCCAGACCACCCCGGATGCCACCGGCAGCTTTTTCGGCAGCCTCGACCAGATCTGGATTGATCCGGACACGGGCCAGATCGTGAAATTCGAACTGGCCGAATTCATCAACCCCTGGACCGAGGGCGTTTCCCCTGAACGCCATGTGATCGCGGTGGAATTCGACCCTACCATCAAGGTCGACGCGCCGGACTGAAACGCAAGGCGTTCCGATCAGATCTCGACGGGCAGCGGTGCGCGCAGGGCGACACCCTCGGGTGAGATCGTGCTGTCGTAACACACCGCCTCGACACCGGCGGCGCGCGCCCGCGCGAAGGCGCCGGCATAGCCGGGGTCGATGTCATCGGCCAGCCGGAACCGCGCACAATCGGTGCGTTGCACGAAATAGAACATCACTGCGCGGTGCCCTTCGGCCACCATCGCCGCCAGGTCGTCCAGGTGCCGCGCCCCGCGCGCCGTCACGCTGTCGGGAAACTCGGCCCAATCGCCGTCGCGGCGCAGATGGACGTTCTTTACCTCGACATAGGCATTCGGCAGCCCCGGCTCGGTCAGCAGAAAGTCGACCCGGCTCTTGTGCCCATATTTCACTTCGGGCCGGACACCTGAATAGGCCGCCAGTTCCGGCACCTGCCGGGTCTGCAACGCCTCCTTCACCACCCGGTTCGGCACGGCGGTGTCGATCCCAGACCACTGCCCGCCCGAAAGTTCGACAAGCCGCCAGCCGTATTTCAGCTTCTTTTTCGGGTCGTCGTTGGGCTCCAGCCAGCAGCGCATTCCGGGGTCCTGCAGTCCCATCATCGAGCCTGGATTGGGGCAATGCGCGACAACCTCTTGGCCGTCCTCCAGCACCATGTCGGACAGGAAACGTTTGTATCGCCGCACCAGGCGGGCGGGAATCAGGGGGGTTTGAAAGCGCATGGGCAAACACCTATACCGCCCACAAAATCCGTCGAAGGGTTTTGCCGAGAATTTTCGAAAATTCTTGGGCGCAAGAGGAGACCGAAATGCCCAATCCCACCGCCGCGATGCTTGTGATCGGCGACGAAATCCTCTCGGGCCGCACCCGTGACGCCAACATGCACCATCTGGCGGGGGAGCTTGCCAAGGCCGGCATCGATCTGAAAGAGGTCCGGTTCGTCGGCGACGACCCGGACGTCATTGTCGGAGCGGTGAACGCGCTTCGACGCGCGTTTGACCACCTCTTCACCTCTGGCGGGATCGGCCCGACCCATGACGACATCACCGCCGATTGTATTGCCGCGGCCTTCGGCCTGCCGATCGGTGTTCGTGATGACGCCCGTGCGATCCTACAGGCACATTACGACCGCGAAGGCATCGAGCTGAACGAGGCGCGCCTGCGCATGGCCCGCATTCCCGAGGGCGCCGCGCTGATCGACAACCCGGTTTCCGCCGCGCCCGGTTTCACCCTTGGAAATGTGCATGTGATGGCAGGCGTGCCGACGATCTTCGCCGCCATGGCCGCAGGCCTTTTGCCGACACTTCGGGGCGGCGCGCCGGTCGTGTCGCGTTCGGTCCGCGTCGAACTCGCCGAAGGCGACATCGCCGGACCGCTCGGCGTGCTGGCGCAATCCAATCCCGACTTGTCGTTCGGCTCCTATCCGTTTCAGCGCGATGGAAAATACGGTGCCAACATCGTGATCCGCGGGCAGGACGGCGCGGCCGTCGAAGCGGCTGCCGAGGAACTGGCGGATCGGCTCGGCCTGACCGCATGACACTGCCCGGCGGTCCCGACCTCTATCCGGTCGTCGAGGCCACCTGGCCCCCGGCGGCGACCCGGCGCGTGGGGCCCTGGACCGTCCGGGACGGGGCAGGGGGCGGTCAACGGGTGGCGGCGACGACTGCCGAAGCGGCGTTCGAAACGGATGATGTGCCCTCGGCCGAAGATGCAATGGCCGCGCTCGGCCAGCCCAACCTCTTCATGATCCGCCGCGGCGACGAAACCCTCGATGCCCTGCTCGACTCGCTCGGCTACAGAATTAAGGACCCCGTCGTGCTTTACGCCATCGACACCGCCGAGTTGACCGGTTCCCCGGTTCCCCCGGTTTCTGCCTTCCACATCTGGCCGCCGCTTGCCATCATGGCCGATCTCTGGGCGGCGGGCGGCATCGGCCCGTCCCGGCTGGCCGTGATGGGCCGCGCGGGCAGCCCGAAAACGGCGATCCTGGCGCGCCAGAACGACCAGCCGGCGGGTGTGGCCTTTGCCGCCTGCGACGGGACCGTCGCCATGATCCACGCCATCGAGGTGACGCCCCAACACCGCCGTCAGGGCGTAGGAGCCAACATCTTGCGATCTGCGGCACACTGGGCCCAAGATCAGGGTGCCCGATATCTCACCTTGGCGGTCACCCGCGCGAACGCTGCCGCCAATGCGCTCTATGCTTCCCTCGGGATGCAGGTTGTGGGACACTATCACTACAGAATAAAATAAGGGCGCCACTCGCCCGGAGCAGACATGTCCGACCCAAAAGACCAGCCAACCGCGCTCGACCTGCCCATGGTCGATCCACTGCCGGAGTCCACACAGAAATACTTCGATATCTGCCAGGACAAGCTCGGGATGATCCCGAATGTCCTGCGGGCCTACGCCTTCGACATCGACAAGCTGAACGCCTTCACCGCAATGTACAATGACATCATGCTGGGCGACAGCGGGCTGACCAAGCTCGAGCGCGAGATGATCGCGGTGGTCGTCAGTTCCATCAACCGCTGCTGGTACTGCCAAGTCGCCCACGGCGCCGCGGTACGCGAGCTGAGCGGCGATCCGGTGCTGGGAGAGCGGATGGTGATGAACTACCGCACCGCGGATCTCGACCCGCGGCAGCGCGCGATGCTCGATTTCGCGGCCAGACTGACCACGGCCAGCGCGACGGTCGAGGAACCGGACCGGCAGGCCCTGCGCGATGTCGGCTTCGCCGACCGCGATATTTTCGACATCGCCAGCGTCGCCGCGTTCTTCAACATGACCAACCGCGTGGCCTCGGCCGTGGATATGCGCCCGAACGAAGACTACCACGCCGCCCACAGATGAGCTTGCGGGCCGCGACATTGGCGCTTGCCGCCCTGGCGCCGATGCAGGCGCAGGCGCTGTCGCTGGAATTTCCGGCAATATCGTCGACCGTGGCCGAGCACTCTGCCCGCAAGGACAGCTATTTCGTTCCCACCGGTCCATTTACCGAAGGCCCTATTTCCGGACTGACCGCCGAGGGCGCCGTTGTACAGCAATCGTGGAAGGTCGGCGGCGGCAGCCTGACGACGCTGCAGATCCTCGCCCCGCTGCGCGAACAGCTGCAATCCGCCGGCTACCAAACGATCTATGAATGCGAGGCCAGGATCTGCGGCGGCTTTGACTTCCGCTACCAGATCGACATCCTGCCCGAGCCAGATATGCATGTGAACCTCGGCGATTTCCGTTATCTCGCCGCCCGGCGCGAGAGTGACGAGGGTCCGGAATATGCCGTTTTGGTCGTCAGCCGCAGCGCCAATGCCGGCTTTGTGCAGTTGACCCGTATCGGCAGGTCCCGGCCGGACCCGGCGATGACGACCTCGACCAAGACCCCCGCCCCCCAGGCCACGCTGGCGCCCGCCGGTCCGATCGGCGATCTGCTTGAATCGCATGGCCATGCCACGCTCGACGACCTCTATTTCCAGACCGGATCGTCCGAGCTTGGCGCTCAGGACTTTGCCTCGCTGCAAAGCCTTGCCGGCTATCTCGCCGCCCGCCCCGAACGGCGGGTCGTTCTGGTGGGCCACACCGATTCGCAAGGCGCGCTCGACCGCAACGTCGCTTTGTCCGAACGCCGCGCGCGTGCGGTCCGGGAGCGGCTGATCCAGCAATATGACGTTCCCCTGGATCAGGTGGATGCCAAAGGCGTCGGCTATCTGGCGCCGCGTGCCAGCAACCTTACCGACGAAGGCCGGGCCCAAAACAGACGGGTCGAGGTGATCCTCACCTCGACCCAGTAGTGCACCTTAGAAAAACTCCCGACTACCAGATATCAGGCCCTTTGTCGGCAAAGTGGTGGACAAGAAAGTCGATGAAGGCGCGCACCTTCGGTTGGGTAAACCGGCCCGGCGGATAGACCGCATAGATGCCCTGGGTCTCGACCGGCAGTTCCGGGATCGCCTCCTGAACCAAACCTTGCTCCAATGCCTCGGCGTAAAGGAAGCTCGGCAGATAGGCGATCCCCAGGCCCGAGATTGCCGCGTTCAGCAGCGACTGGCCGTCATTCACCGAAAGCCAGCCGGCCGTGCGCACCTGGCGCTTTTCACCGGACGGCGCGGTCAGTCTCCACACATTTCCCGAGGACTGGCTGGAATAGTGCAAGAGCTTGTGCTCGTTCAGGTCGTCGATCTTCTGCGGGCGGCCGTATTTGTCGAAATAGGACGGTGCGCCGATCATCCGCTTGGTTGTCTCGGTCAGCTTGCGGGCGCGCAGCGTCGAATCCTCCAACTCGCCGATCCGCACCGCCATGTCGAAGCCTTCGGATATCAGCTCGACGTAACGGTTGTTCAGGACCATGTTGACGGTGACCTCAGGGAAGTCGGACAGGAACTCCCCCAACACCGGCGACAGGTGATTGACTCCGAAATCCGTGGCGACGCTGATCCGCAAAAGCCCAGACGGCGCGGACTGCATCGAGGTGACCAGCGCATCCGCCTCTCCGGCGTCGTTCAACACGCGGCGAGCGCGGTCGTAATAGGCAAGCCCGATCTCGGTCGGGCTGACACGGCGCGTCGTGCGGTTCAAAAGCCGGGCGCCCAAACGCGCCTCCAGCGACGAGACATGTTTCGAGACGGCGGATTTGGAAATCCCCATCTTCTTGGCCGCGTCGGTGAACCCGCCCTGGTCGACGACCGTCGCAAAGGCCTCCATTTCCGTCAATCTGTCCATAACGTACTCGTTTTCCGTGGGCCCCGCAGCGAAGGTTTTCGCGGCGAAATCTGTCAAGAATGCGATAGCGTCCGGACAATAGAAAGGTTTTATATGGGATCGTTTTGGGCAGGGAAACGCGGAAACGATGTGTTCGCGGGTCGTTTTTTGGTTGTGCCACCCGCACGATCGACTTGACCGGGTGACGACCTTCCACAAAATGTCGGAGCGCTCCGCATTCTCGGGCGGACCCAACGGGAACCGGCATTTTGTTCACTGCACTTGACCTTGATCCGGCAGAACTTGACCAGCACGACCGAAACTTCGTTACCCAGGTCAGGCAATTCGGTTGGTTCGGCACGCATGTCTTCGGTGACGAAGATGTGCCTGCGTTTTCCTATACCACGGGGTTTTGGGTGAACCATGGTCACCCGGAATTGATCGTGTTCGGCCTAAAGCGCGAACTTGCGCACGATGTGTTTTGGCACACATGGAACGACTTACCAAAGGGCCGACCTGTATCAATTGGCGTGGCGGTAGCGGATGTCCTGGAAAGTGTCAGCGTGTATTTCCTGCCCGTCGACAGGGCCAAGTATGCAGACTACCTGGGATGGAGCCGCTGGTTTTACCGCGGCGACGACTTCGAATGTCTGCAATTGGTCATACCGACCACCAGCGGCGTCTTTCCATGGCACCCGGACGCCTCCAAAGGTTTCCTCGCGGCGCAACGGGATCTTACGGCCGGCAACTGGGCCGGACGGCAGTTGCAGTAGTCCGAGGGAATCAAAGGCCCGCCGCCAGCCGGGATCCCTGGTCGATGGCGCGTTTGGCATCCAGCTCCGCCGCGACGTCGGCCCCGCCGATGACATGGCACCCGATCCCGGCGTCGGCCAGCGCATCGGCCAGCGACCGTTCGGGCACCTGACCTGCACACAGCACGACCGTGTCGGCCTCGATCAGTTTCGGGGACTCGCGCGCCTCGCCGAAAGACACATGCAGTCCGTTGCGATCGATGCGTTCGTAGTTCACGCCGCCGATCATCTCGACCCCCTTCATCTTCAGCGCGCTGCGGTGGATCCAGCCGGTCGTCTTGCCCAGCCGTTTGCCCAGTTTTTCCGCCTTGCGCTGCAACAGCGTTACCTTCCGAGTGGGCGGATCGGGCTGGGGTCCCGCGAGCGCCAGCCCGCCCGGCGTCTCTGACGGGTCGCCCACACCCCATTCCGTCTTCCAAAGCGCGAGATCTTCCGTCGGGCTTTCGTCGCCATGGACCAGAAACTCGGCCACGTCGAACCCGATGCCGCCCGCACCGACGATCGCCACGCGCTCGCCAACGTCGGCCTGCCCGCGCAGTACGTCGATGTAGCTGAGCACATTCGGTCCGTCCTGCCCCGGGATATCGGGATCCCGGGGCAGGACGCCGGTGGCGATCACCACCTCGTCGAACTCTTTCAGCGCCCCGACATCCGCCGTCTTGCCTAACCGAAGCTCGATGCCGGCTGCATTCAGCGACGCCGCATACCAGTCGACCAGCCCGTGGAACTCTTCCTTGCCTGGAACCTCCCGCGCCATGTTCAGCTGTCCGCCGATCCGATTGTCCTTTTCGAAGATCGTCACCCGATGCCCGCGCTCTGCCGCCACCAGGGCCGTCGACATTCCGGCAGGACCTGCACCGACGATGGCGATCCGCTTCGATATGGCTGCGGGACGGTACTGCAGCTCGGTCTCGTGGCAGGCGCGGGGATTCACGAGGCAGGACGAGATCTTGCCGCCGAAGGTATGGTCGAGACAGGCCTGGTTGCAGGCGATGCAGGGTGCGATCAGCGCCGCCTCTCCGCGCGCCGCCTTCGCCACGAACTGCGAATCCGCCAGAAACGGCCGCGCCATCGACACCATATCGGCGCATCCCTCGGACAGCACCTGCTCGGCGACATCGGGTGTATTGATCCGGTTCGAGGTGATCAGAGGGATGGCAACCTCTCCCATCAGCTTCTTCGTCACCCAGGAAAACGCCCGCCGCGGCACCGACGTGGCGATCGTCGGGATCCGCGCCTCGTGCCAGCCGATCCCGGTGTTGAGGATCGTGGCCCCCGCCCGTTCGATCGCCTTGGCCAGCCTCACGACCTCGTCCCAGGTCGATCCGTCGGGCACCAGATCGATCATCGACAGCCGGTAGATCACGATGAAATCCTCGCCAACCGCGGCCCGCACCCGCTTGACGACCTCGACCGGCAGGCGCATGCGGTTCTCGTAGGACCCGCCCCAGCGGTCGGTGCGCTTGTTGGTGTGGGTCACCAGAAACTGGTTGAGGAAATACCCCTCGGACCCCATCACCTCGACCCCGTCATAACCGGCCTCGCGCGCCCGCGCCGCCGCCGTCGCGATATCGGCGATCTGTTTTTCGATCCCCTCTTCGTCCAGCTCCTTCGGCGGAAACGGCGATATCGGCGATTTCACCGGCGACGGCGCGACGCATTCCGGCCCATAGGCGTACCGACCCGCATGCAGGATCTGCATCGCGATCTTGCCGCCTGCGCCATGCACCCGGTCCGTCACCACCCGGTGGTTGGCGATGTCCTGATCCGTAAAAAGCCCCGCCGCGCCGGGAAACACGCCGCCTTCGCTATTCGGCGCCATGCCCCCGGTCACCATCAACGCGACACCGCCCGCGGCCCGTTCGGCATAGAACGTCGCCACACGGTCCCAATCCCTGGTCTCTTCCAGCCCCGTATGCATGGACCCCATCAGCACGCGGTTCGCAAGTGTCGTGAAACCCAGATCCAGCGGGGCGAGCAGATGGGGGTAGTCGGTCATGGCGTCCTCCAGTTCGGCGCAGAATAGGTGAGCAGGGATGCTTGTCACGCGAAACGCCGCGTCAAGTGCGCTGCCGCAAATCGGTCAAACAAAAGCCGGAATCACCCGTCAAGCACCAAGGTATCTGACCCTGGGGAGAGTCGCATGAACCTTGAGACGCTGCGCAGCATCCTGCAGTCGCTTCTGATCAGTGTCGCGATCTATCCCGTCGTCCTTTTGGGGGTCTGGGGCCTGATCGCGCTCGGCGCGCTTGCAACCGACATGCATATGCCCACCGACACGATGCCGCTGGTCTACGGTCTGGTCTTTGCCGTCCTGACCGTGGCGCTTATCGACCTCTTGGGCGTTGCCAGCGTCGTCCTCGCACTTGTCGCCAGCGCCAATCTTATTGAATACGCCCAGCTCCTGGTTCCCGGCCGCAGCGCCTCGGCCATCGACTTCATCGCCGGGCTGGCCGGCGTCGTGGTCGCCGCCGTTCTGGTCTGGACCGCGCGCACGCTCGTCCAGCGCCATCACCCCGAATAAGCTTACATCGTCTCGACGCAATGCCGCCGGAAGGCGCGTTTCAGCATATCCAGCTCGGCCCGCAGCAGATCCAGTTCTCCGCGGATATCGTCCTCCAACGGCTCGCCGGTGACGATCGTAAAACTGTTCAGAACTTCGCCCGCGTCCGGATCTACGATCAGAAAGGTCTGCACCCCGTCCGACAAAAGATCGGGCGGAATCGCGATCTTGACGTTCCAACTACCCGGATTTTCCCCGTCGGAGGTCACCGCGACACCCTGCACCGGTACGCCCTGATGGCTGACCTCGATCTCCGGCGCCTGCCCGGTGCCAAGCCCGCCCGACAACACACCTTCCCAGATCCCCGCCTGTATCCGCGTCTTGACCAGCGACAAATCGGACATGTCGGTCCTCCTAGACCTCGGCACGCGGGCGCCGGGTCAGCGCCACATCCCGCAGGACGATCTGGTTCATCTCGGCCCCTTCGAAGATCAGGTCGAGCCACATCCGCTCGACCCGCTTTTCGTTCAACTTGGTATAGGCCAGGTCGAACTCCACCCAGACTTCGTCGGCCCCCAGTGGCAGCTCGCGCACGACCTGCTCGACGTTCGGCCCGTGCTTGATGTTGAGCCGCGCGAAGATCTCCAGCGGCTTTTCGATCTCGACCACCGTATTCAGCCGGATCACGTGCCGCCGCTGCAGCCCTTCGACTCCCTGCTTGGGCAGTTCCACGACCAGCGACAGAAACGAGCCGTCGAATCGGAACACCTCCATCCGCAGGCCGAACGGGGCCAAATCGGTTTCACGGGTGTTGCGGATCTGGCGCAGCGTCAGCTCGGTGGTCCTGCAGTCGTGGAACACCTTCACCTCGCGGCCATATTCGGTCTTCGACTCAACCGCCACCATGCCCAGCGGGCTGACCGGCCCGCGCCACAACTCCGGCCGGTACGCCCAGTCGGTATTCAACGGTTTTTGCATCGCGTTCGAGCCGATGGCAGGCAGCGTCAACCGCTCGTCCGCGACGTAAATCACCCGGTCGAGCCGCCGCTTGATCTCACGCGCGCGTCCGCGCCAATCCCGCAGCGTTTCCAGATCGACCTTTTGGGCATCGCGCGCCGCACGGCTCCAGCGGCGCAATACGCGCTGCTGAAACAATCCGTCGATCAAACTGCCCATCAACCTTGCCATCGCATCCGACCCATCCGACAGATACTTTCTTTGTTTCTGGTTTAGAAACAAATAATTTCAGTTAAGCAGGTTTCCAAACAGCCGCCGTTGCGGCGGCCGCACGTCAGACACGCTCCGCTGCGTCTCATTGCGTATTCGGGCGTGAAAACCGCGCAGAACCTGCAGGCCGGTATCGGTGCTCATCGGCTGGTCGGCGAAGCCGACCACAGACACCGTCACCAGATGCCCGTTGATGTCGAAGAGCCCGCGCCAATAGTCCTGGGCCAAGCCGGGGAAAACCTCGGCGCTGGTGTCGCGCAGGTGGATGAACAGGGCGCCATCCTCGCGCCGGCTGTCAAGGACCTCGACCGAACCGGCATCGCCGTCGCGCGCCAGCGCGGCGCGGCCCGTGGGCGTGGTCAGATACGCCGCCATCTGATCGATCACAGCGTCGATCGCCGGCCCGCTACCGGTGTCGCGGCTGACCGAGGCCGTCAGGATTCCCGCCGCGCTCGGCGCTCCGGCCCGCGCATCGCCGGCAATCGAGGCGCAGCTGCCAAGCAGGACAAAGGCCGTCTTGCTGCGCAGCCGGCTCGCCGACCGGTCGACGCAATACCCCTCGGGTCCGCCGATCACCACGGAACGCCCTGCGACCGTCACCGTCTCGGGCGGCATCCGGAACGTGCCGCCCTCGCGGCGTGACACGTCCGGCGCCTGCAGGCAGCCGGACAGGAAAACGGCCGATGCCGCGGCCAGAAGGCTTCGATTACAGGTCCATATAGACATGCCGCTCCGCTTTGCCGCCGGGATGGGTGACCGCACCCTTGTAGGTTACACCCACCAGTTGCGCGTATTTCCACAATGCGCCCGAGGCATAGATCGTCTCGCGCGGACCGGCCCAATCGGCCTTGCGCGCGGCCAGTTCCTCGTCGCTCAGGTCAACCGAAAGCTCGCCGTTGATCGCATCGAGCGTGATCAAATCGCCATCCTTCAGCAAGGCGATGGGCCCGCCGTGATAGGCCTCGGGCCCGACATGGCCGACGCAGAACCCGCGCGTGCCGCCCGAGAACCGGCCATCGGTGATCAGCGCCACCTTCTTGCCCATGCCCTGACCGCTCAGCGCCGCCGTGGTCGACAGCATCTCGCGCATGCCCGGCCCGCCCGCCGGGCCCTCGTTGCGAATGACGATCACATCGCCCTCCTCGTAGGCGCGGTTCTGCACCGCTTCGAACGCATCCTGCTCGCACTCGAACACCCGCGCAGGGCCGGTAAAGACCTGGTCCTCGGGCGGCATCCCCGCGACCTTCGCGATCGCGCCTTCCGGGGCCAGGTTGCCCTTCAGCCCGACGACACCGCCCGTCGCGGTGATCGGCGTCTCGACGGGATAGATCACCTTGCCATCGGCCTCGCGCTCTACCAGGTCCAGTTCTTCGCCCATGGTCCGGCCGGTCGCCGTCACACAGTCTTCGTGGATCAGCCCCGCCTTGCGCAGTTCCTTCATCACCACCGGCACGCCGCCCGCCTCGTAAAGGTCCTTGGCCACGTATTTTCCGCCCGGCTTCATGTCGACGAAATACGGCGTGTCCTTGAAGATATCGCATACATCTTCCAGGAAGAACTCGATCCCCGCCTCATGCGCGATCGCAGGCAGGTGCAGCCCGGCATTGGTCGACCCGCCGGTGCAGGCCACCACCCGTGCGGCGTTTTCCAGCGATTTCCGCGTCACCACGTCCCGCGCCCGGATGTTGTTTTCCAGCAGGTTCATGACGGCTTCGCCCGAAGCGACGGCATAGTGGTCGCGCGATTCGTAGGGCGCAGGCGCGCCGGAGGAGTTCGGCAGCGCCAGACCGATCGCCTCGGACACGCAGGCCATGGTATTTGCCGTGAACTGTCCACCGCATGCCCCGGCGGAGGGGCAGGCCACCCGTTCGAGCACCCGCAACTGCTCGTCGGTGTAGTTGCCCGCCTGGTGCTGCCCCACGGCCTCGAACACGTCCTGAACGGTCACGTCCTTGCCGTCCAGACGACCGGGAAGGATCGAGCCGCCATAGATGAATACCGACGGCGTGTTCAGCCGCACCATCGCCATCATCATCCCCGGGAGGCTCTTGTCGCAGCCTGCAAGGCCGACGATGGCGTCATAGCAATGCCCCCGCATCGTCAGCTCGACCGTGTCCGCGATCGCTTCGCGCGAGGCCAGCGACGACCGCATGCCCTCGTGCCCCATCGCGATGCCGTCGGTCACGGTGATCGTGGTAAATTCGCGGGGCGTCCCGCCCCCCGCCTTGACGCCCAGCTTCACCGCTTGCGCCTGCCGGTTCAGCGAGATGTTGCACGGCGCCGCCTCGTTCCAGCAGGTCGCCACGCCGACGAACGGTTGCGCAATCTCGGCATCGTCCAGCCCCATGGCATAGTAATACGACCGGTGCGGCGCCCGCGACGGGCCCTCGGTCACATGGCGGCTTGGCAGGCGGGACTTGTCGGTCTTTCCCTTCAGCATCGTCAACTCCTCAATTCGGCTTGTGCTGCAATAGGCGAGCATGCGCGTGGACACAAGCAAACCGCCCGCCCCCGAGCGCCGATATCCGCGCATGCGCCGCGTTGCATGTGCCGGTACAAGGCAGTAACCCCGCTGGCATGGCCCGCGCCTTTTCACCCGCCTTCGAAACCTTTGTCCGGCCCGCCCGGGCCCGTCCGCAGCTCTGGCGCATTCTGCTTGGCTGCGTGCTGTGCGTGCTGGTCTATATCGGCCTTTTGATGCTGATCGTCACCGCGGCAGGCGCCCTGACCGGCGCGGGCGGCATGAACCAGGTCGCGAACGCGGCAACCCCGGCCGGCACGCTGATCCTGCTGGCGACCTTTCTCGGCATGGCCTTGGGCCCGATGCTCGCCGTCCGCCTGCTGCACCGCCGCCCCGTCGGCAGCCTGTTCGGACGCGCCGCGCGCGCGATCCGCGATTTCGCCGGTGCGGCCGCGATCGCCACCGTGATCTATGCCGCCGCCGTCGCCGTCTGGTTCGCCGTCTTCGACGCGACACCCCAACTCGACCCGATCCTGTGGCTCGCTCTTCTGCCGCTCTCGCTCGCCGGCATCGCCCTGCAGACCGGCGCGGAAGAACTGGTCTTTCGCGGCTACCTGCAACAGCAGCTCGCCGCACGCTTCCGCTCTCCGGTCGTCTGGATGATTTTGCCCAGCCTGATCTTCGGCGCCGTCCACTACGACCCCGCCACCACGGGCGGCAACGCCCTTCTGATCGTCGGGGCCACCGGCATCTTCGGGCTCGCCGCAGCCGACCTGACCGCCGCCACCGGCAGCCTCGGCGCCGCTTGGGGCCTGCATTTTGCCAACAACGTCTTCGCCATCCTGATCGTCGCCGTGGACGGCACGCTTCCCGGCCTCGCGCTTTACACGACACCCTAT
This sequence comes from Rhodobacter sp., assembly GCA_030065095.1. GTDB lineage: Bacteria > Pseudomonadota > Alphaproteobacteria > Rhodobacterales > Rhodobacteraceae > JASJCA01. Next base: position 96,365 of record JASJDP010000020.1, on the reverse strand, counting down.
GCCGCCGACGACAACGGCCTGCTGCCGATGCTGATTCTCGGCGACGTCGCCGTCCTGATCCTTACCTGGTTCATCCTTCGCCGCGCCCTGCAACGCTGATTGCATTTCGCCCGCACCGGCCTTATCTGACGGCAACCAAGCAGCCGCCGAGGCTTTCGATGAACTGGATCTCCAACTACGTCCGGCCCAAGATCAACTCGCTGTTCTCGCGCCGCGAGACGCCAGAGAACCTGTGGTCGAAATGTCCCGAATGCGGCACCATGCTGTTTCACCGCGAGCTCAGCGAAAATCTCAACGTCTGCACAAACTGCGACCACCATATGGCCCTGACGCCCCGTGAGCGGTTCAACGCGCTGTTCGACGGCGGCGTCTATGCCCGGATCGAGGTGCCCGAGCCGGTCGCCGACCCGCTGCAGTTCCGCGATCAAAAGAAATACCCCGACCGCATGCGCGCCGCCCAGAAGGCAACCGGCGAACCCGAGGCGATGCTGGTCGCCCAGGGCGAGATCGGCCGCACTCCGGTCGTTGCGGCGGCGCAGGATTTCAGCTTCATGGGCGGTTCGATGGGCATGTTCGTCGGCAACGCGATCATCGCCGCCGCCGAACGTGCGGTCGAGCAGAACCTGCCGCTGATCCTGTTTTCCGCGGCGGGCGGCGCCCGCATGCAAGAGGGCATTCTCAGCCTGATGCAGATGCCGCGCACCACGGTCGCCGTGCAGATGCTGAAGGAAGCAGGATTGCCCTACATCGTCGTCCTGACCCACCCCACTACCGGCGGCGTAACGGCATCCTATGCCATGCTGGGCGATATTCAGATCGCCGAACCGAACGCGCTGATCTGCTTTGCCGGTCCCCGTGTCATCGAACAGACCATCCGCGAAAAGCTGCCCGAGGGATTCCAGCGTGCCGAATACCTGCTCGACCACGGAATGCTCGACCGGGTTACTCACCGCAAGGACCTGCGCGATGAACTGATCACTATCGTGCGGATGCTGACGGGCCAGAGCCCGGCCGTCCGGGGCGATCTGCCGCCGCCCGAACCGGGGGAAGACCCCCCGGCAGATCCAGCGCCCGCGCTTGAACCCGTCGCCGACTCCCCTGTCGAGGCAGCCAAGGCGTGACGACGGAAAGCTCGGACATCGTGCTGGAGCGAACCGGCACGGACGGCTCGGACATCATCCTTAACCGGATGATGTCGCTGCACCCCAAGATCATCGACCTCACGCTCGACCGTGTCTGGCGCCTGCTTCGGACACTGGGCGATCCGCAGGACAAGCTGCCGCCCGTCATTCATATCGCGGGGACCAACGCCAAGGGTTCGGTCCAGGCGATGCTGCGCGCCGGGCTCGAAGGCGCAGGGCACCTTGTCCATGCCTACACCTCACCGCATCTCGTCCGCTTCCACGAACGCATCCGCCTGGCCGGAGGGCTGATTTCGGAACCCGATTTCGCCCGGCTTCTGGATGAATGCGAAACCGCCAACGGTGGGGCCGAGATCACGTTCTTCGAAATCACCACCTGCGCCGCGCTGCTCGCCTTCGCCCGGATCCCGGCCGATCACCTGCTGCTCGAGGTCGGTCTCGGCGGCCGGCTCGACGCCACCAATGTCGTCGACCGCCCCGCACTGACGGTGATCACGCCGGTGTCCTACGACCACCAGCAATATCTGGGCGAGACACTCCCCGAGATCGCGGGCGAAAAGGCAGGCATCCTGAAACGCGGCGTGCCCTGTGTCGTCGGCCCCCAAGAGGACACCGCGCTGGCGGTCATCGAGGCCCAAGCTGCCCGGGTCGGCGCACCCCTTCTGGTCCATGGCCAGCACTGGCATGTGTGGGAAGAACGCGGGCGTCTGGTGTTTCAGGACGAAACCGGCCTGCTGGATCTGCCCATGCCCGCGCTTATCGGTGCGCACCAGGTTTCGAATGCGGGGATCGTCCTTGCCGCCCTGCGTGCCATCGGCGCGCCCGATACCGCCTATGAACCGGCCCTCACCCAGGTCCACTGGCCCGCGCGCATGCAGCGCCTGCGCACCGGCCCGCTGGTCGACGCGGCCGGTGCGGCAGAGCTTTGGCTTGACGGCGGCCACAATCCCGCAGCCGGCGCGGCGCTGGTCGAGGTCCTCGGTGGCTTGCCGCACCGCCCGCTGCACCTGATTTGCGGGATGCTCAACACCAAGGACATCACCGGCTACCTGCGTCCGCTGGCCGGGCTTGCCGAAACCCTGCACGCCGTTGACATTCCCGGCACAGAGGCCGCCCTCGGCCCCGCCGAGGTCGCCGACGCCGCCCTGTCGGTGGGCCTTCAGTCCGCCCAGTCGCCCTCGCCGCGGGACGCGATCCGCCGGATCACCGCCGCCGATCCGACGGCCCGCATTCTGATCTGCGGATCGCTCTACCTCGCCGGACTGGTCCTGCGCGAGAACGGCTAGCGTATGATGAGCCTTGCTTTGACGACATGTCGGCGATGGCAGGCCACTGACCTTGAAGCGATCCGCGCGGACTCATGGGGTGAAAGTCGACCGGCATGGACATTGCTCCGTTTGCCATCGACCTAATCGAAAGACGTCTGCGGGATGTCTTTTCCGAAGCCGGGATAACGGCCCGCGGCACGCCGCAAGGATGGCCGTTTCCACCTGTGGTTCGGGCAACGGGCGCTCAGCTTGATGGGTGTCCGCATGGAAACGGCTCGCGCTTCACCCCAAAAGCCGCCGTGCGATCACCTGCGCCTGAATCTCGGCGGCGCCCTCGAAAATGTTCAAGATCCGCGCGTCGCACAGGATCCGGCTGACCGGATACTCCAGAGCGAACCCGTTGCCGCCATGGATCTGCAGGGCGTTATCCGCACAGGCCCAGGCCACGCGGGCCGCCAGAAGCTTTGCCATCCCCGCCTCGAGGTCGCAGCGCCGGTCCGCGTCCTTTTCCCGCGCCGAGAAATAGGTCAACTGGCGGGCTACCATGATTTCCACGGCCATCATCGCCAGCTTGCCCGCCACCCGCGGGAATTCTATCAACGGCTTGCCGAACTGCCTACGATCCAGCGCGTATTGCAGGCCCGCCTCCATTGCCGACTGTGCAACGCCGACGGCCCGGGCCGCGGTCTGGATGCGGGCGGACTCAAAGGTCTGCATCAACTGCTTGAAGCCCTGGCCTTCAACCCCGCCCAGCAGGTTGTCGCCCTTTATCCGGAAATCGTCGAAATTGACGGTATATTCCTTCATGCCGCGATACCCCAGCACCTCGATCTCGCCGCCCGAAAGCCCCGGGTCCGAGAAGGGCTGTGCGTCCGTCCCCGGCGTCTTTTCGGCAAGAAACATGGACAAGCCGCGATAATCCGAGGTCTCCGGCACCGATCGCGCCAGAACCGTCATCACATGGGTCCGCGCCGCGTGGGTAATCCAGGTCTTGTTGCCGGTGATCACCCAGTCATCGCCGTCCTTCACGGCCCTGGTTCGCAGCGCACCCAGATCGGATCCGGTATTCGGCTCGGTAAACACTGCCGTCGGCAGAGTCTCGCCGCTCGCCAGTGCAGGCAGCCATTTCGCCTTCTGCTCTGCCGTCCCGCCGCACAGGATCAGCTCGGCCGCGATCTCGGACCGTGTCCCGAGCGAGCCCACCCCGATATAGCCGCGCGACAGCTCTTCGCTCACCACCACCATCGAGGCCTTCGACAGTCCGAACCCGCCAAATTCCTCGGGAATGGTCAGCCCGAAGACGCCCATCTCTGACAGTTCTTCGATGACCTCCATCGGGATCAGTTCGTCGTTCAGATGCCAGTGATGGGCATGCGGCGCGACCTTTTCATCGGCGAACCTGCGGAATTGTTCGCGGATCATTTCCAGTTCGTCGTCAAGCCCGGTGGACCCGACGGTCGCGTGGCCCGCGCCGTCCTGCATCAACGCGACCAGCCGCATCCGCGCCGCCTGGCTGTTGCCGGCCTGGGTCAGCGTCATCACCGCGGGCTGCATCAACGCCCGCTGATCCTCCTGGGACAGGCCGATATCCTGCGGGCGGACGATTTCGCCCTGGCTCATCGGAATGCCGCCGTAGATCTGCCAGAGATATTCCCCGAAGGCGATCTGGTGGATCAGTCGTTCAAGCTCGCCGAACCTGCCATCCGTGTCCAGCCGCTCGGCCCAGCCCTGCATCTCGCGCAAGCTCTCGACGTAGGTTGCCAGCCAGGCAAGCCCGTGCGCCGCGGTCTGGTTCGCTTCAAGCAGCGCGCCCGACACCTTGCCGTTCTGCGTGACCATGGCCCGAACCCGGTCCCTAGCGGTTTCCAGAAGCGCCTCGGCGGGCGGGATTGCGGCCTTGGTCAAGGCCAGAAGGTCCGGCAGTAGAGCGGTTTCGATCGTCATCTCCCGGCCATCATGCGCCATCTGGGGCCTCCTTCAATCCACTTCGGACGGGCATAGTCATTTCGCACCTGCAGCGCAATAATAATTCGTAAACTTGAAGCCTGATGTTAAAAAATGTCGCGCCAGAATCCTTCTTGCCTTTGTGACGGCGCTGCGGGGGGGCAGGCGCGGATAGTTTATCAGGCGATAGCAACCGCGAGTTAAGGGATATCGGGATCGGAATAATTGGGCCTTTGAACTGAGCCACCGTGCATTGCGGAGGCCAAGAGAGGGGCAGGCGCGGCCCGTGCGACGCCGATGATCGCGAGTTCCGGCAAGGAACTGGGCCAATACCGGACCTCGCACTCGCAGCATTTGACCTTCCGGCGTTGGCTCCAAGGATCCGGCAGGGCACAGGCTGTTTGCCAGGTTCGGAAGATCGGGAGGCGGATTGTGGCATGGAGCGGACGTTCGCAATCTGCATTCAGGCGCGGAATCAAGGGGCGCAGCCCCGCCGCGCCATCGCCGACCCGCCCCGAAGGGGAGGCGATTTGCTGGCGGCGCGTATCGCATCGAGGTCGTTCGGACTTTGCCGGGATAAATCGAGTCGTTCAAAGGTTTCTTTCGCCTCCCCGCGGGTCGGCGATGGCGCGGCTTATCAGATTCCTGTCAATGTCAGCTCAAGACCAAGAATCGACGGAACGCGGGTCCGGCAAAGCTCGTCTTCGTTTAATCGACGTATTTCACCTTGTCGCTCGCCATCAGGTCGCGGATCTCTTGCGGGATGTTGAGGCCGGCCCTCAACTGCGCATCCAGAGCACCCTCCAACTCGGCCACCTTGGCCAGCATCCCGATCACCGCGTCGATCTCGGCAAACGGCACCACGACGACACCGTCGCGGTCGGCGACGATCATGTCGCCGGTCTCGATCTGTTGACCGCCGATCTGGATTGGAAAGCCGACGCGCCCGGGACCGTTTCCGAAGGGCGAGCCTGGATTGAGCCCGGTGCACCAGCACGGCAATCCGGCCTCGACGATCCCGGCATAGTCACGCATCGGTCCGTCGGTGACGAATCCGGCCGCGCCGCAGTTCTTCATCATCGCCGTCACCCGGTCGCCCGCGGCGGCGCAACCCTGGTGCCCATGAAAGGCCGAAACGACCATGTCGCCCTCTTGGATCGACTCCAACGCCGCCAAGAGCGCAAGGATGTCGCCCGGGCCGCAATCCACCGTCAGCGCCGGCCCCGCGGCGGCACAGATCAGGTCCCGGCCCTCTCCCAGCGGGCGGATCACCGGCGACATCGCCCCGGCGCCGTACATGGCATCCACGACAAAACTGGTGGGTACCGCCTGGAACGCCGCGATCTGCGCGGGCGCGGGGCGGCGCGCGGGGCGTTTGACGGTCAGCAGGGGCGGTTCTTCGATCATGGCTGGGCCTCGCGCGGTTTCCGCGGGCAAGGTTGAACGAAAACCGGACCCGCGTCCATGGCTCTCAGGACGCTAGCGCCGGTCCGCATTCCACGGCCGGCAGAAGGGTCGCGCCGACCACGTTGAAGGAGACATCAAAGACCAGCCGTCCGTTCGCAGTGCCGCGAAAGCCCCAGTCGCCTTCGCGTAACTCGTAAGGCAGGTCGAAAGAGAAGCCGACGTAATTGTCGACGGCGTCGGTGATGTCAGACACCCAAATTTCGGTCGTTACGCCATCGGGCCCCATCGGCGGATGCGTGACCTCGACCTGAACCGGGCCGACATAGCGCGGCAAAAGGTCGAAGACGATGCCGAACCCGACGCCGATCTGCGCCGGCACAAGCGGACCCTCGCGGATGAACCGCGGCGGGCCATCGATCAGGGAAACGGTGCCGGAAATGGTGCCTTCGGCCTCCAGCTCGCTGACGGGCTCCAGGGCACAGAAGTACCCATAAGAGTAGGACACCGCCCCCGGCGCGGTCACGGCGGCCTGGCTCGTCCATGGCAGCGGGATCGCCAAGGCAAGAAACCGCAAGTATTGAACGCACCGCCGCATGGGATGCACCCTAGCAGCGGCGCGTGAGGCCTGAAAGTCGGGTTTACCCGATGGCCACGGCCTTCACGTCTTCGTCAATATGGCTCAAATACTGTTCGAAGTTCCTGGCGAACATGCCCACCAGTTTCTGGGCCTGCGCATCATAGGCGGCGGCGTCGTCCCAGGTGCGCCGCGGCTCCAGCAGGATCGACGCGACACCGGGCACGGCAACAGGCACCTCGAAGCCGAAATTCGGATCCTTGCGGAACTCGGCCTCGGCCAGCGAGCCATCGAGGGCGGCCGATAACAGGGCGCGCGTGGCCTTGATCGGCATGCGCGATCCGGTGCCATAGGCGCCGCCGGTCCAGCCGGTGTTCACCAGCCAGCAGGTCGCGCCGTGTTTGGCGATCTTCTCGCGCAGCAGATTGCCGTAAACCTCGGGCCGGCGCGGCATGAAGGGGGCCCCGAAGCAGGTCGAAAAGGTAGGTTCCGGTTCGGTCACGCCGCGTTCGGTGCCCGCGACCTTCGAGGTGAAGCCCGACAGGAAGTGATATTCCGCCTGCGCCGGCGACAGCCGCGCGATCGGCGGAAGCACGCCGAAGGCATCGCAGGTCAGCATGATGATGTTCTTCGGATGGCCGCCCAGGGCCGTCGAAGAGGCGTTCGAGATATAGTCCAGCGGATAGGCGCACCGCATGTTCGCCGTCAGGCTGTCGTCGTCGAAATCCAGCTCCAGCGTCTCCCGGTCGTAGATCATGTTCTCGATCACTGTGCCGAATTTCTCGGTCGTGGCGTAGATCTCGGGCTCGGCCTCGCGGCTCAGATGGATCGTCTTGGCATAGCAGCCGCCTTCAAAGTTGAAGGTGCCGCGTTCGGACCAGCCGTGTTCGTCATCTCCGATCAACACGCGCGACGGATCGGCCGACAGCGTGGTCTTGCCGGTGCCCGACAAGCCAAAGAAGATCGCAGTGTCCACCGGATTGCCGGGCGCGTGATTGGCCGAACAGTGCATCGGCATGATGCCCTTCTCGGGCAGGATGTAGTTCAGCAGGGTGAACACCGACTTTTTGTTTTCGCCCGCATAGGCCGTGCCGCCGATCAGGATCAGCTTTCTTTCGAAGTTCAGCGCGATCACGGTGTCCGACCGGCAGCCATGGCGTTCGGGGTCGGCCTTGAAGCTCGGGCAGTTGATGATCGTGAAATGCGGGATGTAGTCGTCCAGTTCCGCCCGGTTCGGGCGCCGCAGCAGGTGGCGGATGAAGAGGCCGTGCCAGGCAAGCTCGGTCACCACCCTTACATCCAGCCGGTGCGCCGGATCGGCGCCGCCGTAAAGGTCCTGAACGAAATACTCGCCGCCTTTCATGTGCTGCAGCATATCGGCGTACAGCACGTCGAATGATGCGGGCTCCATGGCCGCATTGTTTTCCCACCAGACGGTGTTTTCCAGACCCTCGGTCTTGACTACGAACTTGTCCTTGGGCGACCGGCCCGTGTGCTTGCCGGTGGTGACCAGAAACGTCCCGTCCTTACCCAGCGATCCCTCGCCGCGTTTCAGCGCACGTTCGACCAGCGAAGGTTCCAGATCATTGTAGTAAACATGGCCAAGCCCGCTGATGCCTTGGTCTTCAAGCCGGTGCTGCGGGTTGACCCGTCCGGTTTCCATGATCCTGTGCTCCCTCGCCGATCGTTCGGCGTCTCTTGTCGGATTCGGCGGTGCATCGCACCGCGCCGGCGGTTTATCTGCCGACGATCCGGCCTATAACATGATGATTTTTCGTGTGAACAGGACGCAGCCGCACAGTTAGCGCAACCATCGCGAGGTTAGCGCAACCATCGGCTGCCTTCGCGTAAACCAGCCCAAAAGTGAGGCAATTTAGCCATTGGTTACGAATTTTCGCGTCTGATTGATCGCGAGACCCTGGGTGATTCGCACTTAATTGTTGATTCGAAAGGCCGGAATGGGAACAATGTGGCAAAGAAAAACAGGCAACAAACAGAGCAGTATAAGGAAGCCTCCCATGTCGAGGATAGCATTGGTCGACGACGACAGGAATATCCTGACGTCCGTTTCTATGACTCTCGAGGCCGAGGGTTTTGAGGTTGAAACCTACAATGACGGGCAGGCGGCTCTGGATGCGTTCAACAAACGCCTTCCCGACATGGCCGTGTTCGACATCAAGATGCCGCGGATGGACGGCATGGACCTGTTGCAGCGGGTGCGCCAGAAAACCTCGATGCCGGTCATCTTCCTGACGTCCAAGGATGACGAGATCGACGAGGTACTCGGCTTGCGCATGGGCGCCGACGACTATGTCAAGAAACCGTTCTCGCAGCGTCTGCTGGTCGAACGCATTCGCGCGCTTCTGCGCCGGCAGGAAGCGATCGACAGCGGCGAGGTCGGTGAGACCGAGGCCAGCAAGATCATGGTGCGCGGTGAATTGTCGATGGATCCGCTGCGTCACGCGGTGACGTGGAAGGGTATGGACGTGTCGCTGACGGTGACGGAGTTCCTTCTGCTGCAGGCGCTGGCGCAGCGTCCCGGATTCGTCAAATCGCGCGACCAGTTGATGGATGTGGCCTATGACGATCAGGTCTATGTCGACGACCGCACCATCGACAGCCACATCAAGCGTCTGCGCAAAAAGATGCGCTCGGTCGATTCCGATTTTTCGGCGATCGAGACCCTGTACGGCATCGGGTACAGATATAACGAGGAATAATGACGCTCGCGTCAGAAATCGACATGAAGGGTGCCAAGGCCGTCCGGGATGAGGATCTTGTCCTGGGCGAAGACTGGGTCACGCCGCAAACCGATCCCGACGCGGAAGCGCGGGCAAAACGCCGTGCGCGCGGCGTAATCGCCATCAACCGCTCGCCGCTGGCGCGCAAGATCGTCACGTTCAACCTGCTGGGTCTGCTGATGCTGGTCGCAGGCGTGCTGTGGCTGAACCCGGTGCGCGACAATCTGGTCCTGCAGCGCGAGGCGGGGCTTGTGGCAGAGGCGCGTCTTGTCACCAACGTGTTCGAGGCACAGCTGCCAAAGGGTGCGCCGGTCAACCTTGCCGTGGGCGATGGCGTGAACGTCTCGGAAACGCTGACCGGACTGAAACTGTCACCGGGGATCGAGGTCTATGTCTTCGACGCTGGCGGCACCCTGATCGATTCGACCCTCGGGCGCCCGCGCCCCGCCGCCGTCGGCATGCCGGAGATGGACGACGACCGCCACTCTACGGTTCTGACCGATCTTTTGAACTCGATGTGGGACGGTCTGGCCGGGCTGTTTTCCGCCAAGAACCGCAGCACGACGGGTGTCAATGTCGAGGATCTGTTGCGGGGCATGTTCGCGGGGTCCATGGACGGCAATACCCTGGTTAACAGCGGCGTTCTGGCGAACGGTCTGACGGTGTTTTCGGTGGCGACGCCGATCCTGCAGGGCGACACCGCGGTCGGTGTCGTTGGCCTGTCCAGCGCCGCGGGTGAAATCGACGCGCTGGTGCGCAGCGAACGTGAGCAGGTCTTGCGCATGTTCGTAATCGCGATCCTGGTATCGATTGGCCTCAGCCTGGTTTTGGCCTCAACCATCGCCAATCCGCTGTCGGACCTCGCCGCGGCCGCCGAGATCGGCGGAGACCGCAATTCCCGCAAGAAAAATCCCACGCGGGTGCGTATCCCAGACCTGTCCGGCCGGCCCGATGAAATCGGCCGGCTGTCGGGGGCGATGCGCGGCATGGTCAGCGCACTTTACGAGCGGATCGACGCCAACGAACAATTCGCCGCGGACGTGGCGCATGAGATCAAGAATCCGCTGGCGTCTCTCCGGTCCGCCATCGGCACCCTGCGGATTGCCAAGCGCGACGATCAGCGTGACCGGCTGCTCGAAGTGATCGAACACGATGTGCGGCGGCTCGACCGGCTGGTCAGCGATATCTCGAACGCCTCGCGGCTGGACAGCGAGCTGGTGAAAGAGGACGAAGAGGCGTTCGATCTGCTGGCGATGCTGCGCAACCTGACCGACTATCTTGGAAACGAAGCGCAGGAAAAGGGCATCGAGTTCATTTCTGACCTGCCGTCCGATCCGATCGAAATCCACGGCCTCGAGGCGCGGCTGGCGCAGGTCTTCGTCAACCTGATCTCGAACGCGATCTCGTTCTGCGAAGACGGCGATGCAATCCGCGTCTGGGCGAGGCGCCGGGACGACCGTGTGCTGGTCGTCGTCGAGGATACCGGCCCCGGCATCCCCGAACAGGCCCTAACCAAGATCTTCAACCGGTTCTACTCGCAACGGCCCGAGCAGCAGTTCGGCAACAATTCGGGTCTGGGCCTGGCGATCTCGAAACAGATCGTCGAGGCGCATTCCGGCGTGATCTGGGCGGAAAACATCCGTCCCACCGACGCCGATGTAACCTCGGAGCCGCTGGGCGCCCGTTTTGTGGTGGGACTGCCGGTTTAACGAACGCCGCAGGGACGGCCGCGGGCCGTCCGTACTTCTGTCCCCGCCCCCCGGAGGAGGCCTTCCGTGCTCTTCCACGCAAGCTGTGTCTCGCTCGGCGGCAACGCCGTTCTGATCCTCGGCGCCGCCGGAAGCGGCAAGTCGGCGCTGGCGCTTCAACTGATGGCGTTCGGGGCCATGCTGGTCGCCGATGACCGGACCGAGGTCACCGTGCCCGACGCATGGCCCGTCGCCTCCGCCCCCGCCGCGATCCGCGGCCGGATCGAGGTGCGCGGAATCGGTATCCTTTCCGCCACACCCGCGCCGCCGGCACCGATTGTCCTGGCCGTCGATCTCGACAAGATCGAAACCGAGCGGCTGCCGCCCGAACGCGTCACCGATATCCTGGGATGCTCGATCCCATTGCTTCACAAAATAGAGGGCCTACATTTCGCTTCGGCAATCCTGCAGTATCTCAAGGGCGGGCGGGCAGAGGTCTGATGGACGGAGACGAAGACAAGCGGCAGGATACGGCAACGGCGGCGCAAGACACCCTGCGGCTGATACTGGTGACCGGCCCCTCGGGCGCCGGCCGCTCGACCGCGATCAATGCGCTGGAGGATCTGGGCTTCGAAGCCATCGACAACCTACCGATGCGGCTGCTGCAGCCGCTGCTCGAAGCCCCGCCGAGCGGGCGCCCGCTGGCGCTTGGACTCGATGTCCGGAATCGTGATTTCAGCGTAAACAGCGTGCTCGACCTGATCCGGCTATTCGCCGACACGCCCGAGGTCGAGGCCGAGGTTCTGTACCTCGATTGCCGTCAAGACGTCCTGCTGCGGCGTTATTCCGAAACCCGCCGCCGCCATCCGCTGGCCCCGGCAGAGGCGCCCGAGGCCGGAATCGCCCGCGAAATCGATCTGCTGGACCCCCTGCGCAATCACGCGGATCTGCTGATCGACACATCGGAACTGACGCCGCACGACCTGCGGGCCGAAATCGGGCGCTGGTACGACCCGAACCCGGCAGACCGCATGGCGGTTTCGGTCCAGTCGTTTTCCTACAAGCGCGGCGTGCCGCGGGGGCTCGATCTGGTTCTCGACTGCCGTTTCCTGCGCAACCCGCACTGGCACCCGGGCCTGCGCGGCCTGGATGGACGCGATTCCCGCGTCAGCGATTATATCGAGGCCGACCCGCGCCATGCAGAGTTCCTGCGGCATGTCTCGGACCTGATCGGGTTTCTGCTGCCAGCTTACCGCGACGAGGGGAAGCACCATCTTTCGATCGGCTTCGGCTGCACCGGCGGGCAACACAGGTCGGTCGCAGTGACCGAAGATCTGGCGAATCGGCTTGCAAAGGCCGGGTGGCGGGTTTCTAAAAGGCACAGGGAATTCGAGCGGCACGCCCGATCCGTGCCGCCAATCTCTGTGGGGTGAGGCTCTTGTGATCGGCATCGTGATCGTCGCACATGGCGGGCTGGCCCGCGAGTATCTTTCCGCCGTCGAACATGTCGTCGGCAAGCAGAACGGAATCCGTGCCATCTCGATCGAACCCGACCACGACCGCGCCCTGAAGCAGGGTGAGATCTGCGCCGCCGCCGACAGCGTCGATTCGGGCGACGGCGTGGTGGTGGTGACCGATATGTTCGGCGGCTCGCCCAGCAACCTGTCGCTGCAGGCCTGCCGGCCCGACGACCGCAAGATCATGTACGGCGCAAATCTGCCGATGCTGATCAAGCTGGCGAAGTCCCGGCATCTGGACGTCGGCGATGCCGTGACATGCGCATTGCGCGCCGGGCGCAAGTACATCGACAGTTTCGACGCGGCGGCAGGCTAGGAAAGGCCTATGGCTAGCAGCGTCACGCGAACCCTGAACATCGTCAACGAAAAAGGCCTGCACGCCCGCGCCTCGGCCAAGCTGGTCGAGGTGGTTGAAGATCACGATGCCCGCGCCACCGTACGCAAGGACGGTCTTGAGGCCGAAGGCGACAGCATCATGGGTCTTTTGATGTTGGCAGCCTCTCGCGGAACCTCTATTGAGGTCGAAACCAGCGGTCCCGAGGCCGAGAAGCTGGCGGACGCGCTTGAAGCGCTGGTGGCCGACCGGTTCGGCGAGGATTTCTGACCGGGCGTGGGGATGCGCCCAGGGAGTGAGCGGAGCCCTTGGTAGACAGCTATCAGGAAACCACACTGCACGGCCGGACGGACTATGTGCCCTATGACAAGCGCAAGCTGTCGTATGCAAACACCTTTCCGAATCCCTGGCAGGCGAACACGATCCGCACGATTGAATGGCTGACCGGCAAGTTGCGCCTGTTGCGCATGATCCGGCGGTTCGAACGGTCCGGTGTGCCCGAGGGGCAGGAATTCTGGGGCAAGGCCCTGCGCGCCATGGGTATCGATATCCTGACCCCGGACGAGCAAATTCGCCGAATCCCCCGTGACGGTCCGGTGATCGTGGTGGCGAACCACCCGCACGGGCTGGTCGACGGGGTGGTTCTGGCGGAAATGATCGGCCGGGTGCGCAGCGACTACAAGATCCTGACCCGGTCGCTGCTGACTGGCGTGAAAGAGATCAGCCAGTTCATGATCCCGGTCCCCTTCGCACATGAGGTCGATGCCTTCGAAAAGAACGTCCAGATGCGCAAGCGCGCGATGGACCAGCTTGCCGCGGGCGGGGTGGTTGCCTTCTTTCCCTCCGGTGTCGTCGCCTCGTCCGAGACGATGTTCGGACCCGTGGTCGAGGCAGAGTGGGGCCCGTTCACCGCCAAGATGGTGCGCAAATCCGGCGCCACGGTCCTGCCGGTCTACTTCCCGGGGCAGAACTCGCGTTGGTACCAGATCGCAAATCAGGTCTCTCCGACGATCCGGCAGGGGCTGTTGCTCTATGAAGTGATCCATGCTTTGAACAAATCGCAGCGACCGGTGATCGGCCGTCCGATCCCGCCCGAGGAGTGCGAGGCTTGGGCCGGAAACCCCCGCGGCTTTATGGCCTGGCTGCGCGAGCACACCCTGGCGCTGAAGGATACGGCCTAGCGCGGGGAGATTCCGGGCGACGTTAAGCCCCCTGAAACGGACTTTGCCTATTGAGAGCGAAGCCGCGCCATCGCCGACCGGCGGGGAGGCAAACCGCACCTCTGACCGGCTCGTCTTATCCCGGCAAAGTCCCAACGACCTCAATCCGATACGCGCCGTCAGAAAATCGCCTCGCCGCCGGGGGGTCGTGGCCGCCATGAAAGGGTCCACTGGATCTTTTCAGGCTACGAACCGGCGGTCGGTCATTCATCGGTCGCTCGGACCAACGGCGCTACCAAGGACGACCGGCCTGCGGCCTTGATTCCGCGGCAGAAGACGGGTCGCGAATGGCAACTTCAGGCCAAAAAACCGATGGAACCTGGTCCCGCCTGAATTCAACGCGTCGGCACCGGCACCTCGCCCCGGTAGTCGTAAAATCCGCGCTGGGTCTTGCGGCCAAGCCAGCCGGCCTCGACGTATTTGGTCAGCAAGGGGCAGGGGCGGTACTTGGTATCGGCCAACCCGTCATGCAGCACGTTCATGATCGCGAGACAGGTATCCAGACCGATGAAATCGGCCAGCTCCAGGGGGCCCATCGGATGGTTGGTGCCCAGCTTCATCGCCGAATCGATCGAGGCCACGTTGCCGACGCCTTCATAGAGCGTATAGACCGCCTCGTTGATCATCGGCATCAGGATGCGGTTGACGATGAAGGCCGGAAAATCCTCGGACGAGGCGGCGGTCTTGCCCAGCCGCTCGACCACGCCGAAACAGGCCTGATAGGTCTGCTCATCGGTGGCGATGCCACGGATCAGTTCGACCAGCTGCATGACCGGCACCGGGTTCATGAAGTGAAAGCCCATGAACTTTTCCGGCCGGTCGGTGCGCGAGGCAAGCCGGGTGATCGAGATCGACGAGGTGTTCGACGTCAGGATCGTGTGCGGCTGCAGATGCGGCACCAGGTCTTCGAATATCGCCTGTTTCACGGTTTCGCGTTCGGTCGCGCTTTCGATCACCAGGTCGGTGGAACCCAATTCGGCCAGAGATAGCGTGGTGCTGATACGCGCCAGCGCCGCATCCCGGTCGTCGGATGCCACCTTGCCGCGCGACACCTGCCGGTCCAGGTTTCTGACGATCTGCGCCAGCGCGCCGTCCAAGGCCTCTTGACTAATGTCGTTCAGCAAGACCTCGTAGCCTGCCAGCGCAAGCACATGGGCGATGCCGTTGCCCATCTGCCCCGCGCCCACCACGCCTACCTTCGCGATCTCCATCCAACGCCCTTTCCGCAGTGCTGGCCGGACCATATGCGCCGGTCAAGCCACCGTGCAAGGGCGAATGACCGGGACAAATTCGCTCAAATCCCGGTGTTCATAACTTGGCAAGGGCGGTCTGCGAATCTGTTCCCTGGGTGAACTGAACATGTGTGGGTGGAAATGACCTTTGCAAAGCTGGGCCAGCCGGCCCTGGACTATTTCCCGTGCCGGTATGGCAGGTCGAAACTTCTGTTCCGCGGACCAAGACGGCGGCTGCGCGGGGATTACGTTACCTTCCTTGGCGGGATTGAAACCTATGGCCGGTTCATTCCGGCGCCGTTCCCGGTGCTGGTGGAACATGAAACCGGTGTCCGATCGGTCAATCTGGGCTGCGTCAATGCCGGGGTCGACGCCTATCTGAACGACCGTTCGCTGCTCGAAATCTGTGCGCATTCCAAGGCGGCCGTGATCCAGCTGATCGGCGCGCAGAACATGTCGAACCGGTTCTACGCGGTCCATCCGCGCCGCAACGACCGGTTCCTGCGCGCGTCGAGGCAACTGACCAAGATCTACGATGACGTGGATTTTACCGAGTTCAACTTTACCCGTCACATGCTGACCAGCCTGGCAAAGAAATCACCGGACAGGTTCGCCATCGTGAAGCGGGAACTGAAGGATGCCTGGGTTGCGCGCATGCGCCTGCTGATGGACCAGATCGGCAGCAAGGTCATTCTGCTCTGGCTGGCCGATCACCGCCCGGGCGAGGACGGAACCGGCCCGATGCCGGACAAAGACCCGCTGTTCATCGACCGCACGATGATCGATGCGGTGGCTGACGGTGCTGCCGACGTAGTCGAGGTTGTTGCCGAGCCGGAAGAGAGGCGGTCCGGCCTGGACGAAATGATCTACGGCCCGATGGATCTGCCCGCGGCCGAGGAAATGCTGGGTCCGGCGGTGCACCGCCGCGTCGCGGACCGGTTGGCGCCCGTGCTTCGGTCGCTGGGCTGACAGCCGAAAGGCCCCGCCTGTCAGCGGGGCCTTTGACAACGGGTCAGCGAAAAGGTCAAAGCTTGTCGGTCAGTTCCGGCACAGCGTCGAACAGATCGGCGACCAGCCCATAGTCGGCGACCTGAAAGATCGGCGCTTCCTCGTCCTTGTTGATCGCGACGATGACCTTGGAATCCTTCATCCCCGCCAAGTGCTGGATCGCGCCAGAGATGCCGACGGCCAGATAGAGATCGGGCGCCACGACCTTGCCGGTCTGGCCGACCTGCCAATCGTTCGGCGCATACCCCGAATCCACCGCAGCCCGGGAGGCGCCCACGGCGGCGCCCAGCTTGTCGGCGAGTTTTTCGATCAGCGCGAAATCCTCTTCCGAGCCCACGCCGCGCCCGCCGGACACCACGATGCCGGCACTGGTCAGTTCCGGCCGGTCGGTCTCGGCCACCTTGTCCTCGACCCATTCCGACAGGCCCGGATCGCCCGCGGCGCCGATGGTCTCGACCGGCGCGCTGCCGCCTTCACCGGCCGCATCGAAGGTCGAGGTACGGACCGTCACCACTTTCTTGGCATCCGACGACTTCACCGTCTGGACCGCGTTGCCCGCATAGATCGGCCGTTCGAAAGTGTCGCCATCGACCACGCCCGAGATGTCCGAAATCACCATGGCGTCCAGCAGGGCCGCCACCCGCGGCATCACGTTCTTGGCGTCCGTGGTCGCGGGCGCGATGATGTGATCATACCCATCGGCCAGCGACACGATCAGCGCGGCGGTCGATTCCGCCAGCCGGTGGCCCAGCACCGCATCCTCGGCGCACAGCACCTTGGACACCCCCTCGATCTTCGACGCGGCCTCGGCTGCTGCCGCTGCACTTGCCCCGGCACAAAGAACCGTGACATCCCCCAGCTTCAACGCCGCCGTCACCGCCTTTGCGGTGGCGTCCATCGACAATTCGCCGTTGTTCACCTCTCCCAGAAGCAAAACAGCCATCAGATCACCCCCGCTTCGTCTTTCAGCTTCGTTACCAGTTCCTCGACCGACCCGACCATCACGCCGGCCTTGCGGGCCTCGGGCTCCACGGTCTTCAGGATCTCAAGCCGCGGTGCCGCATCGACGCCGTAATCGGCGGGCGTCTTTTCGTCCAGCGGCTTGCGCTTGGCCTTCATGATGTTCGGCAACGAGGCATAGCGCGGCTCGTTCAGCCGCAGATCCACGGTCACCACCGCCGGCATCGCAACCTTCACCGTCTGCAGCCCGCCATCGACCTCGCGCGTGACAACCGCGCGGTCGCCCTCGATCGAAACCTCCGAGGCAAAGGTCGCCTGCGACCAGCCGCAGAGCGCGGCCAGCATCTGCCCGGTGGCGTTCATGTCGTTGTCGATCGCCTGCTTGCCGCACAGCACAAGCCCGGGCTGCTCTTCGTCGACCACGCCTTTCAGGACCTTGGCCACAGCCAGCGGCTCGATATCGGTGTGCACATCCTCGGCGGCCACCACCAGAATCGCCCGGTCGGCCCCCATCGCCAACGCCGTGCGCAGCGTTTCCTGGTTCTGCTTCACCCCTACCGACACCGCGATGATCTCCTCGGCCTTGCCGGCCTCTTTCAAGCGGATCGCTTCCTCGACGGCGATTTCGTCAAAGGGGTTCATCGACATCTTCACATTCGCCAGATCGACCCCGCTGCCATCCGCTTTGACGCGGACCTTCACGTTGTAGTCGATCACGCGTTTCACCGGCACAAGGACCTTCATGCACGTCTCTCCACTGGCTGGGCGCCCCGCAGGCGGGGCGGATCAATTCCACGCGCGAGTGTTAGCGGAGCAAACTTGGGGAAAACAGTGCAAAATCGACGCGCCAAAGCCCCGGAACGCCGCGTCATTGCGAAAGCGATCCGTCGGGCTATGGTGGCGTTGGGTTGAATGGGGGCCGCGATGATCACACCGGATCGGATCGAAGAGGCGCCTGCGCGCCGGCTTGTGGGGGCGAACGGGCGCTATACCAAGGACACGCGCGGCGGCATTCCGCGGCAATGGGGCAACTGGGACTATGCCGCGCTGACCGGTGTGGTGGGCGAACTGGTCTTCGGCGTTTCGCACGGGTTCGCCCCAGGCAGCTTTCAGTACCTGTGCGGCATGGAGGTATCGGCCGATGCGCCGGTCCCCGAGGGCCAGATCGAGCTTTGCCTGCCGTCCGGTCCGCACGCGGTTTTCGTTCATCAAGGGCATGTCTCGGGCATCGCGACGATGTTCGACCGGGTCCTGAATGGCGCGCATTTGGGTGACGGCTGGGTTATGGCACCGGGCCCGCAATACGAGGTCTATACCGAGGATTTCGATCCGCAGACGGCCACCGGCAAGGTCGAGCTGTGGTTTCCAATCGAACAGGTCTGACATGGCAATGCCGGTGGCACACGCACCTGCTGCCCCGGGATATTCGCGCCATCGCGCACAGAACCGATGCAGGACATCCACGCCCGACGGCGGCGCTTGGCCCTGGCGGTTCGCTCTACCGGGCACTCGCCCGGCCATTGGCCGGCCCAGTGATCGCCGCGCTATCGGTTCGCGCCCGGCACCCAAAGCACGTCATCCCTGCCGTCGTTATTGGCGATCCGCGAGGCGACGAAGAACCAGTCCGACAACCGGTTGAGATATTTCACAGCCGCCGGATTGACGTGTTCCATCGTCGCCAGTTCCACCGTCAGCCGCTCTGCCCGCCGCGCCACGGTCCGGCAAAGATGCAGATGCGCAGCCAGGGCCGACCCGCCCGGCAGGACAAAGCTGCGCAGCGGTTCCAGCGCGCCGTTCATCGCATCGATCTCGCCCTCCAGCCGCGTCACCTGGTCCTCGGTCACCCGCAGGGGCGGATATTCCGCCTCGGCATCCTTCTCCATATCCGGCCGGCACAGATCGGCCCCGATATCGAACAGGTCGTTCTGGATCATCGCCAGATGCGCGTCCATATCGCCAACCGCTTGCAACCGCGCCAGTCCGACGGTCGCATTCACCTCGTCCACGGTCCCGTAGGCCGTCACCCGCATCGAATGCTTCGCCACGCGCGCGCCATTGCCAAGCGCGGTTTCCCCGGCATCGCCGGTCTTGGTGTAGATCTTGGATAGAACCACCATCTGTCAGCCCCCCATGCGGCGGAAGAATACGAACAGAAGGATCAATACCACCGCCACCGCCTGCGCCGCGATCCGGTAGCGCATGATCCGGTTGGCGTGCTTTCGGTTGAAATCGCCACCCTTGGCAAAGCCGCCGATCCCGACCATCAGAATGCCCAGTACGATCAACACCGCAACGGCGACGAGAATGAAAAGCGGGTCCTGCAGCATGGCCTATCCTTTCCGGTTCCCGGCGATGTAGCGGGGTGCGCAGAAAAAGCGAAGGCGAAATTCGCCGCAGCCTCAGGCCGTGCGCCGGATCAGCCAATCGGCGGCGCGGGTCGGCAAGAGCCGCTTGGCCACATAGGCGAATTCTGCCAGCCCGGTGACCCGATATCGGGCGCGCGGCCGCGGATTTTCGACCGCATGGACCAGCTTGCGGGTCACATGGGACGCGGGAACCTCCAGCCAGGCATTCGGGTTGCCGCCCTCCCACTTCTTCAGCAGGTCGCGCCGGTATTTGTCGGCGATCAGCGAGTTTTCCCAGTCGATCCAGCGTTCGAAGTTCTTGCCTGAATTCTCGCCGAACTTCGTCGTGATCAGCCCCGGCTCGATCAGCGACACATGGATGTTGGTGTCATGCAGTTCGATCCTCAGCGTGTCCGTCAACCCTTCCAACCCGTATTTGGTCGCCACATAGGCGCCGCGCCAGGGATAGGCCGTATAGCCCATCACCGAGGTGCAGTTCACGATCCGCCCGCGGTTCGCCGCCCGCATCGCCGGGATCACACAGGCCGTCAGGTGATGCGGCCCCACGAGATTGGCCTGCAATATCGCCGAAAAGGCCTCCCGCGGCAGGTCCTCGACCGCGGCGGGAATCCCGTAGGCGCCGTTGTTGAACAACGCCTCCAGCGTACCGCCGGTCGCCTCAAGCACTTGCGCCGCTCCGGCTGAGACACTGGCGGGGTCCTCATAGTCGATCCGCGGGCTTTCCAGACCCTCGGCGCGCATCCGTTCGCAGTCCGCCGCCTTGCGACAGGACGCAAAGACCCGCCAGCCCCGCCGTTTGAGCGTGTGCGCCGCATCATATCCGATGCCCGAGGAACAGCCGGTAATCAGTATCGATTTCTGCGCCATGGTTTGCCGCCAAAGATGTCTGTCGGCCCCAATAGGCCAGCGCGCTGACGGGCACAACCAAACGGCCCTGCGGAATCCGTCGCATCCGGCACGAGTGAAGGTAACTAATCCCCGCCGGGCGCCGCGCCCGATCCGTGACGCGTGGCCATGTCAAGGCCAAGGAATACTGTCGGCGTGGCTACCCCGGGTTCGCCGGCGACAGGAAATCGCCTGACATAAAGCCCTCGGTCCCGGTGGCGATGTCGCGGATCTGCAGCCAGCCGTCCCCAGCCTCGCCCAGCACCTCGGCCGCGGTTCCGCGGACCAGCCGATCGACCACCGGATTCGACGTCGACGGCCCCGCCCGCATGTTCACGCGCGACCCGGTGACATAGACTATCCTTGGCTCGGGTTCCGGTTCGGGCGCGGCGGACGTCACGGTCCCGGCCCGCGGCTCTGCCTCGACCGGCGTCTCCGCGATCGCCGTCGCGACCGCCACATCGACCTGCGTCGAGGTCGGCAGCACTCCGGTCAGGTCCAGCGCCTCTTGTTTGGCAACCTCGACCTCCGAGGCAAGACCGGGCACCTCTTCCTGCACCGCCGCCTGAATGGCGCCCTGCGTGACATCCTCTGCCTTGGCCGTCTCAACCGCGGCCGTCTCGACCGGGGCTGCCGCCGGCATGGGGGCTGTTTCTTCAAGCACCGCCTCGGCGATCTCCTCGACTGCGACACTGCCGTCATCGGTGCCAAAAACCAGCATGGCACCGGCGATGGCTGCCGTGGTCAAAAGCGTCAGTCGGATAATCATAGGAAACCCTTCACGTCTTTCGGCGCTGCGTAACAAACCCATGCCGTTCCTTGACGGGGAATATCGCCGCGCCGTCCCCCCTTTTTTTGCTTCGTATAAACGATTCCCCGGTGGATTTCCGCCCCTAAATTCACGTTGACGCAACGTGAAAACGCGATTCGCCCGCGCTGTGCGACAAATCCGCGATGCGCCCGTTTGACCGAAAAGAAAGCGGCTGCAGGAAAAGACGTGCCGCGCACCGTCTTGGTGGAGGGATTCGGGGTGCTATCCGGGACTGCACAGACAGCCACGTCTCTCCAAGCGGCATTGACCCGGACGACCGCAGCAAAGGCATTGCATGACCTAAAGTAGTTCCTAGCAAAATCGGACTTCCCGCTCCAATGGCCCGGCCGCGAACGAGTCTGGATGTCTCCTATGCACCTGAGACAGGTTTGCGAGGTCCACTCCCGGTAGCCCGCCGGAGAAGCATGACGAGACCGGCTCTGAGCCCTGCCCGGGGCGCGGCGCCAACGCAAAGGGCCGAGGAACGCTTCGTTACACTGTTCAAACTGCTGCGCGTTCGTTGTGGGGTACCGCCTTTTCTGCTACGCTCAACTCGATTGATTTTAGTCTTAGAGGTTGTTTATGCGATTTTTCATCTTAGCACTGTTATTGGGCTCTTTGGTCACTCCCACGCACGGAAATGCACAGCCCGCAGAAACGTTTTGCGGCGATGGCGGCACGCAGTTGGCCGACGCCGCCAACCTCGATAGCCTCGAACTCGCTCCGGGCTTTGTTACCGACGACGGCGGCATCGCCTATCTCAGACAGGAAGGTGACATCGTCTACTGGTTTGCGGAGCATCCCGGCCGCAGCTATTCGCATGTCTTCCGCGGCAGGCGGAACGGCGGTACGATTTCAGGCCGGTTCATTTCGGTTCCGAAGTACACGGCTACGGCCACCGGCCGTGTAACCATGGCGGTCACCGCCGGCGGAACGCTGATGCGTCAGGGCGATGCGGACGGGCTGCCGTTCTCGACCATGCGGCCCTGCAATCTGGCCGGTCTTCGCGACCAGCTGCCGCTGCAGACCGAGGGCGGATTTCGTAGCCACGGCGCGGATTTCGACGGCAGTTATCAAGATGACAACGGGCGGCGCTACTACGTGAGGACTTTCGGAGACAACGTGGTCTTCTACGTGGAGTCATCCTTCGCAAAAGGGCGCCGTCCGCGCGCGGCCTATATCTATTTCGGCACGCGAAACGCTGCCGCGCCGCGCTTTTCCACCGGACCGATGATCGCGCTTCCGAAAGGGCAGCGGCGCGCAATCGGCACTTTCAGCATGGGTTTCGGCGACCCGAAGTCGATTTCGGGCCAAAGTACCTTTCAGCATTTCGAAAGTGTGATGGCGATCCCGATGGCGGAGCGGATGCCCGTCGCGTTGCTTGGGGACTCCGAACCGCGAGAGCGCGATGTGCGGATCAAAGGCAATGTGCTGACGGTCGAGGGCGACATCATCGTCGGCGAAGTGCAGCGGGGGGTTCCCGGTGTGCCCAATGCAAGCTACGCACTGGCCGTTTCGGACGGCAACAGCCTCTGGCCCGATTGCCGGGTACCCTATGAAATAAACGAAGATCCGCTTGTCGTCAGGCCCGGCGACAGCGACATCGACTTCGACAACCCGGACACGCCGGATCTTGCGGCTGCCAAAATCCAGACACGCCGCGCCATCAGGGACGCCATAGACTATGTGAACAACAACACCGATTTCCGATGGGTCGAACGCACAGCCGGCGACGGGCACTATGTTCGGTTCAATGGGGTCGAGGCGGCGTGCGGGTATACGGACCGTGACCGCAATCAACCGTCGAGCTGTGGTGCGTCTTGGTACGGGCGCAAGGGGGGAAGGCAGGATATCGAGTTCACTCTTCCGAGCCGGCAGGCGCAATTCCGTATCGGTCAGGGAACCTTTGTCCATGAAATGGGCCATGCGATGGGTCTTTTGCACGAACACACGCGAAAAGACCGGGACGATTACATCCAGATCGTTTGGAACAACATCAGAGCGGGAAACGAAGGCAATTTCGATAAACGGTCGACGAACGGACTGGAAATCGGCCCCTACGATTTCAACTCGATCATGCACTACGCCGCAAACGCGCTTGGGATTGTGCGTGCCAACGGGGTACGTGCCACGACAATCATCCCGAGGCCGCAAGGTCAGTCCATCGGCGCTCTGAGGGCCGAGTTTTCCGAGGGCGATCTGGCAGCCCTGCGAGCGATGTGTCCGCATGTGCTGCAACAGGACGCGCGGTCCCGCCGCGGCGACGGGGGCGGTATCGCGATCACGAATATCGACGGCGACGCCCGGATGGAACTCGTTCTGATGACTTACGACGATGCGGGGGGACAGAACGGTTTCAAGTTCGAGCTTTGCGACTTCGAGGAGGTTTCGAATGACCTGGACTGCCGCGAGGAACTCGCCATGGACGGGATGGGGCATCGCGGAAAAGGAGCCGGGATCGCCTTTGGGGATCTCGATGGATTCGGCAGCGACGATATGCTGATCGCCGTCTATGACGGGGGCAATAAGATCAAGTACAGGATCTGCCGCAACTTCGCTGACGAGCGTTTGGGCCGTTGTCTGTCAATTCGAGAGGCGATGGGCGGGCAATCCCTGGGCAGCCGGATCGACGGGCTGGGCGTTGCCATTGGCGATCTCGATGGTCAGGGCCGCGACGACGTCATCATCGGCGTCTACGATTCACCGGACGGCCAGAACAAGATCAAATACATCGTCGGCCACAACCCGACCAGCCTTGGATATTTCTCATGGGCCGGGCCGTTTCAGGAAGACGGGCTGAGCCATCGGTCCGACGGGTTCGGAGCAACGATGTTCGACAGCGACAATAACGGGCGCCCCGAGCTGATGTTCGGCATCCTCGACGACAGCTCAGGCCCTGATCACTTCAAGACGGTGACGCTCTACAACCTCAACACGTCGGGAATTTCGGACGGTACCCGGTTGGACCAGCGCTTTCACGCCCATTCCAACAGTTCGGACGGTGCCGGAATCGCCGCGTATCAGTTTGGCGACGGCGATCCGGCGACGCCATCCGTGAACGACGGCGCGCCTGACTTGTTCCTGATGTCCGTCGATGATCCGGACAACGATGACCAGAGAAACAACCGCTACAAACTGCGGCTTGTGTTCTCTGGTGCGCAGTAGCCTGGCGGCTTCGTAGCATTCGGTCTTTGTCTTCGAGTTTCCGGGCAATGCCTATGAGCGGCGCAATGCGGTTCACACAACCGTTCCCTTAAGGGGTATTGATGCAGATCATGGCCAGCCGCTTGTCCGATCCGGCAAGGACAGAAAGCTGGATTGCGCCCGCGGTGGGTTGTTTGGCCGTCGCGAAGGGTGGGATGGACAAAGCGTGTCGGACGAAGCCTCCAAATCTCGGGGGTGCGGGCATGTTTTTCGCGAATCCGATTCCCACAGACCCAAAGCGGCCGATTCGGCATGGCGGAATTGGGGTGGACCGGACGTTAGGCTGAGGATGAAATACCTGATCACAGGCGGTGCGGGTTTTCTTGGGATCAACCTCGTACGCTACTTGCTTGACCGGAAAAAGTCCGTGCGCAGCCTCGATACCGCGCAATTCGCCTATCCCGAGGCGGCGAAGATCGACGTCGTGCAAGGCGATATCCGCGATGTAAATACGGCGCGTGCGGCGATGGATGGGATCGACTTGGTGGTCCATTGCGCTGCTGCGCTGCCGCTCTATACGCCGGACGAGATCCGGTCGATCGATGTGGAGGGTACGCGCCAGATGCTGGCCGCGGCGCAGGAGGCGGGCGTCGAACGCTTTGTCCACATATCTTCGACCGCGGTGTACGGCGTCCCCGACCATCACCCGATTTTCGAGGACGATCCGGTGTCGGGTGTCGGTCCCTATGGCCGTGCCAAGATAGAAGCCGAAGAGGTTTGCGCCGCGTTCCGCAACACAGGCATGTGCGTGCCGGTCCTGCGACCGAAATCCTTTGTCGGCCCCGAACGGCTGGGCATTTTCGAGCTGCTGTACGATTTCGCCAGCCAGGGGCGGAATTTCCCGGTGCTTGGGTCCGGAGGAAACCGGTATCAGCTGCTCGATGTCGAGGATCTATGCGCGGCGATCTATCTTTGCGCGACATTGCCGTCGGACCGGGTCGATGACGTGTTCAATGTGGGCGCGGCCGATTTCCGCTCGATCCGCGAGGATTTCCAGGCGGTCCTGGATCACGCCGGCCACGGCAAACGCATCGTCGGTCTGCCGAAGGCGCCGGCGATCTGGACGCTGAAGCTGCTGGAGGCGCTGCACCTGTCGCCGGTCTATCAGTGGATCTACGACACCATGGCGCAGGACAGTTTCGTCAGCATCGACAAGATCAGCGACCGGCTGGGCTTTGCGCCCCGGTATTCCAACCGCGAAGCCCTGATCCGCAACTACGACTGGTATGTGGCGCATCGCGATGCGTTGAAATCTGCACCGGGGGTCACGCATCGCGCGCCATGGAAACGCGGCGCGCTGGAATTGGCCAAACATCTGTTCTGAGGAGGAAAAACGTGAAATCGCGCATCGGGAAGCTTGCTGGGGCAGGCGTGTTGGTGGGTCTGGCCGGACTGGGAACGGGCACCCTGGCCCAGACCTTTCCGGCCCCGCCGGAGCAATGGGCGGAGTATGAGGCGGCGGCGGTCAAGACCATCGTCGAGTTGCAGCCCTATCGCCGTCAGCAAACCGCCGCCCTGGCATCCGGGGAAACGGTTGCGCTGGTCAACCTGAACCCGAACATCAACGCCACCTTCCTGTTGACCATCGGCGACGGCGCATTTCACATAGAAAACCCCGATCCCCTTGGCCAAGAGGTCGCGCTTGCCGAGGAACCGTTCGCGGACGTCCTGATCTCCAGCACGGCCGAAACCACCCTGTGCGAACTATGGACCGGCGAACCCAGCGCGTTCCGGACCGCACGGGACAGCGGGTTGCCCTATGCACCGCTCTGCGGTGGCCGGCTGTACTTGCGCAACGCCATCGCCGGTTCCCGCAGCAGCCTCGAGACGGTGACCGATTTTCTCCGCGATCACGTCTGGGGCGGGGAAGAAATTGTGCGCGCTGTCAAAGCGACGCTGTACAAGGACAAGTTCGCCGAGACCTCGGACCTGGTCGCGGCAGAGGGCGATGCCTGCGCGCAGGACGGACCGTGCCCAGCAAAGATCGAGCCGAAATACAGCGAGAGCGCCATCACCCCGATCGGTTTCGGCCTTGCGCTGGCCGACCCGGATCAAAAGACCATGGCCCCGGGCGCCTGGTATCCGGCCGCCGGCCTCGATGGCGTCTTCGTCAGTGCGATCCAGCCCCGCACGATCGCATCCGAAATCCAAAAAGGCGGCGGCAACGCTAACCGGCTGGACAGCATCGAGGGCAAGGCGGTGGCCTACATGGTCGCGTTCGACCTCGACCAGTACGGCATCGGCTTTGCCCTGGGCACCGATCATCCGCGGCTTGACTGGTCGGGGCGTCCGCGGGCGCCTGCGCGGATCAAGGGGTTGCCCGGCCCGGACGGGATCGGCGACGCCAGTCCGCTGGTACGCAGCGGCATGGTCAGCCCGGATTATGCCGGGCGCACCGTGGCGACCTTCGCCGCAGGGTTCAAACGTCATCACGGGGCGTTCAAGTTCGGCGACTACGCGGTGATCGACACCGGCAAGCACTACGGCTTCATCGAGAAGGGCGTGATCTACAGCAAACTGAAGACAGAGCTTTCGACGCTTTACGTGCTGGATGACGGCACCACGGGAATGAAGACATGGAAAGACGCTGACGACGGGCTGCTGCCGCGGATCCATTTTGCGCGGCAGAATGGTGTGCCGCTGGTTCAGACCGATCCCGAAACCGGCGTGCCGGTGCCCGGAGACCGCGTCAACCAATGGGGGGCAGGGAACTGGTCGGGCAGCGCCAAGGCGGAACTGCGTACGTTGCGTGCAGGCGGATGCCTGCAGGAACATCAGGGCCGGCGCTATCTGATCTACGGGTATTTTTCGACTGCAACGCCATCCGCCTTGGCGCGGACGTTTCAGGCCTATCAATGCAGCTATGCAATGCTTCTGGATATGAACGCGCCGGAACTGACCTATCTTGCGCTTTATCCGCGACAGGACGGGCAGGTGCATGTCGAACATCTGACCGAGATCATGGCGCAATTCGACAAGCAGTCCGACGACGGCACCGTGATCCCCAAATTCCTCGGCTATCCGGACAGCCGTGATCTATTCTTCATCTATCAGCTGGAGGCAGCGGAATGATCCGGTTGACCTTATTTTGGCTGGCAATGGCCCTGGCCGCACCCGTCCTCGGGCAATCGGCGTTCGAAGAGCAGAACACGCTGATGTTCCGGCAGTTGCAGGATGTGCACGGCCAGACCGCGGAGCGGCTTCAGGCAGTGAAGGCCATCTTTTCGGCATCGGGCTTTGCCGGCCAGGGCAATCCGGCCGTCGCCAGGCACCCGATGAGCGTCGAAGAGTGCAAGGCCCGGGCGCCAGATGGCGGCGAGGGTTATTCAAACGCCCGGTTCGAAACCATCTGCGGCGGCAAATACATGGCGCCGCTCTACGATCCGCGGACCGAGCAGCCCGAAGATGCCAGGGCCTGTATCGACCAGTTCGAATTTCCGAACATCCCCTGCACCTATCCGGTCACCTGGATCAGGGCGCGCGAGGCGGCGCAGGTCTGCGTGGCCATGGGCAAGCGGCTGTGCGACGCCCATGAATGGGAGGGCGCCTGTGCCGGGGCGCTGGAGGAGCCCAATTACCGGTTTGGAATTGGTCCGGGCTCGGTATCGGCCGTGGCCAAGGCGATGAACCGCGAGAATGCGGCCGGCAAAAGCTGGGCCTACGGCCCGGCCTACCAAAAGGGCATCTGCGCGGCGGCCAGTCAGAAAAGTCCCGGCTGCCAAGGCGGCGGCTGGAGCCGTTGCGGCTCGAACACCTATCCAGCGGGTGCCTTCCCGGAATGCCGCAGTTCGCTTGGTGTCTACGACCAGCACGGCAATGCCGCCGAACACATGAACCTGCCGCTAAGCCCGGATCAGATGACCAGCACCGGCAGCACCACGCTGGGCGTGACCGAGATGAAGGGCAGCTGGTTCATCTTCGACCGCTACTATGCGCATCAGGACTGGTGCCGTTGGCGGGCGCCCTATTGGCACGGCAGCCGTGTGATGGCCGCGAACAGCCATTCCAACTATCACCTGGGCTTTCGCTGCTGCAAATCGCTGGACTAGGGCCCTAGCGAATCGTGTCGAGCAAACGGTCGAGGTGCGGAATTGCGCCCTCGCTGTTCACGCTGGGCGCGAGGCTTGGATCCTGCAGGATGTCGGGCAGCCAGCGGGGCTCGCCGTTCACATAGGCGGTCATGCTGACCAGCCGTACCCCGTGGCTGTAGTCGGCATAGTTTTTGCCGTGCACCGTGCTCAGCGGCTGGATCGGCTTGCCGTTCGGGCGGTGCCAGCCGTAGATCGCCACTCTCCCCGGTTTCGACCGCAGCCGGTTCGATAGCACGATGTCCTTTTTCTGCCCGGCAGTCAGCGCAGCCTGGGCGCCGGAGGTCTGGATTCGCTGATCCTCGACCGTGCGGTTGTGGCGCCAGAAATAGTCGGTCGATTCCATCGCCGCCGTCGGCGGCATCGGGGCCGGGGCCAACCGTATCTGCGCCTGGTCATAGATCGCATCGACCATCTTGGTCGTGGGCAGAAGAAACCCCATCCTCGTGGCGACGGCCGCCGCGGCGGGAAGGCCCAGCGGTACGCGGACGAAATCGCCGTCACCGCCCACGGCCAGGTAATCCGGCGTGACGCAGATCGTCACGTCGATGGGCGCACCGCCGGGCGGCGTCCATCGCATGGTGACCGGGATCAGCCGGCGCAGGAAATCGGGAAAATTTCCGGCCAGAACCTGCTTGACCACCTCAGCGTCGCGGGCCGGGCCGGCGAGCCTCTGGATTTCTTCAACGAATGCGCTGCCCGCACGGGCGCGGGCCGGGCGTTCCGGCACCGGGTCCAGCAGGTCGGGCGCACAAGCCTCTGGCGAGCGGACAGCGCCGGCGGCTTTTGCCGGGCCGGAAGGGCTCGTTCCGAAAAGTGCAAGAAGGCACGCGGCGAATGCCACCTGTTTCATGGTGTTCCTCATCCCTAAGCGCGCGAGGTTCTGGCTAACCCAAAAGCCGGGATCGGGCCAGCCGTGTCCCGCGCCACTGGCGGAACTTTGCCGAGCCGTTCTCAATGGTTGGTAAAGACGAAGCGGCGGTCGAGCCGGTATTTCACAACATACCCTACCGTCAGACCCAGAACGGCGCCCAGTTCGCGCATTCCATCGGTCCTCCAAATCAGCCAAAAGGCCGTTTCCGACCCCCAGAAGATCGCAGTCGTCACGATCCCCATCACGGTGTAGAGCGTGAATTTCTCACTATGTGCGCGCAGCCCTGTCTCGGCGTCGAAGAAGATCCAGCGCTTGTCGAGCAGGTATTTGACGACCAGCCCCACCAGTGTTCCGGCCCCGACCGCCAGGATATAGCGCGTCGTATCCGCCCCGGTCGACAGGACAAGCCGTTGCGCGCCGAGATTGGCCAGCGTCGCCAGTATGGCAAAGAAGCTGTATCGAAGGACCAGCGCAGACAGAGACATAGCCTTCATCGAACGATTGCCAGAGTTCCGATCGGCGCGAGGCACTGCCAGCCGACCCGATCCGTGACGCCAATCAGGACCGGGTCATAACCCAGGATTCCGTGCCCCGCCACCGGTTGCGACCAAATCCCGAGTTGCAGGCCAGGCGAGCCTGCGACCGACCGGGGTGCCGAAACAGTATGCGCAAGCAACGCGCAGGACATGATCTTTGTCATTTGGTCCCAGGCAGCGCGGGCGGTCACGAAGGCCGCGGCCGAATTGAAGACAGCGGATTTCGGCCTCCAGAGACCGGCGCCAACTCTGACCGGCGGGCGAGGCATTGTAAGGGGGGACATCCGCAGGCTGAAGCGCCCGGTTATCCGGACCGACGCAGCGCGCCATGCTCATCACCACACGACCGCCAGAGCGCCGCGGTTCTCCCCTGACAGCTTTTACTGCGATGGGGGTCAACCAGGTCGTCGCGCGGTTGTTCGGATGCTGACAGCGGATGGACCAGGATGCGGTTCGCTGCGCCGGCCAAATCCTATTTTTCAATCACTTAAAGCCGTTGAGTTGCCGACCATCGGATGCGCGCGCTGCATCGTCGGGGTTTCCGTCGGTGAACGCGTACCGGTCATTCAGAGACGCGGTGGCGATCGCCCGGCAGGGCCGGAATTGGGTGAGACCATGCGCATCTTTCGGCGCACGAGCCAGACTGACGCGTCGCCAAGGCCTCAAATTTTGGCTATAGAGGAATCATTCTTAACGGGGGGTAAACCATGGCTATAAATTTCACCGGTAATACGATCTTCGGCATCGACGCGACGGCGAACGGCGATCTTTGGATCACCAAAATCCAGGAATATGTCACCAATGTCGGCTATGGCTTCGACTTCGTCACCTTCACCGACGTGAGCTATGCCGTCGAGGGCTCGGTCTATGCGGTGCCGCAGATCGACAATCCGTTCGAGGACGGCGATGCGGTCCATTCCGAGACAGCGCGCAACAACGTCTATGTGCGGGCGACCGGAACGCTTTGGGGTGAGGATGATGGCGTCGACTTCGACACTGGCGCCGACGACAACGTTCTGGTCAACGAGGGCTCGGTCATCGGCCGTGACGATACCGCGGTCGACATTTTCGGCAAGAGAGTGACGGTCGAAAACCTTGGCACCCTCGAAGGCGGAAAAGACGGCATTTATGCCAGTGGCGAGGACGTGTACATTTACAACTCCGGCACGATCCTAGGACTAGAGGACGCCGGTATCGACGACCTCAGCAATGGCGGTAGGGTTGTCAACCACGGGATCATCAACGGACAGGTCACCGGGGTTTTCACCGAATCCGGTGCCGACGGCATTGTAATCCTCAATACCGGCCACATTTCCGGGGGCCTTGTCGGCATTCAGTCCAACACTCTAAGTGCCGATACGCTGGTGCTGCGCAATAGCGGGACCATCGCCGCAGGCGATCCGGGGGGCAGATCGTTTCTTGGCGTCAGCGGCGACGAAACCGTGATCAACGAGGGTCTGATGCTCGGCAATGTCCAGCTTGGCGACGGCGCAGACACCTATCGCGGCGTTGGCCTGGGAGAGGTCGATGACGGAATCTTCGGCGAAACCGGCAATG
Source organism: Rhodobacter sp. (assembly GCA_030065095.1). Taxonomy (GTDB): domain Bacteria; phylum Pseudomonadota; class Alphaproteobacteria; order Rhodobacterales; family Rhodobacteraceae; genus JASJCA01. The sequence goes on along the minus strand of JASJDP010000020.1, from coordinate 65,009 downwards.
ACCTGCTGGTCGGCTCGGACGCGTCCGACAAGCTGTTCGGCGAAGCCGACAACGACACGCTGACCGGCGGCGGCGGTGCGGACAGCCTGTTTGGCGGCGGCGACAACGACACCCTGCGCGGCGGCGAGGGCGACGACGTGGTGAACGGCGGCGCCGGCGTCGATATCCTCTTTGGCGGCTCGGGCGATGACGAGATTATCGGCGGCCTCAACCGCGACATCATGCGCGGCAATGGCGGACAGGACGTGTTCGTGTTCCAAAGCGTCAACGACAGCCTGACGACCGCGGGCAACACCGACGTGATCATCGGCTTCGAACGCGGCGTGGACGTGATCGACCTCGATGGTCTGTCTGCGGGCGATCTGACATTTATCGGCACGGCCGGCTTCTCGGGCACGGCCGACGAATTGCGGGCGGTGCAGCTGGCCAACGGCACAATGTCGGTTCAGGTCGACACCGATGGCGACATGACGGCCGATTTCCGTCTGTTCCTGCGCAACATCGACACGGTGGACGCAAACGATTTCATCCTCTGACGGGTCGTTGAGGAAGGGGCGGCGTCCGGCATAAGCACGCGCCGCCTCTGAACCAAAAAGAACGTCAACAGATCGAAGCGTTCCGGGGCACACCGCCCCCGCATTTCGTTTGACCGGTTCCCGGAAAGGACAATTCCATGGCCATAGAACTCATTTCGACCAACCAGGTGGCAACCTACGCCGTGCAGGACGGCGACACCGTCACCCTGCTGCCGGGGGTGGTCATGACCACGGCGGCCGGCGACCCGGTCTTCGAGGCGGACCCGGGCGGCGACAACTCGATCGATGATACGCGGATCACGGTCATGGGCACGATCATCACCGAAGACATGTCGCATGACTTCTTTTTTTCCACGACTACCGCGCACGACAACCTTTTCACCATTTCAAGCACGGGCGTCATCAATGCCGCAAATGATGCGGTAGCTTTCAGAACCGGCAACAACAACACGATCCTGAACTACGGCGAGGTCGTCTCTGGGGATTACGCGTTCTATTTTAGAAATGGCGAAAACAACCGGGTCGAAAACCACGGGCTTCTGACCACAACGCCCGGGACCACCGAACATGTCGCGATTGCGATGAACTGGGTGTCGAGTTCGGCCTCAGATTACGGATCTATCGTGAACACCGGCACGATCAGCGGCACACATGGCGCCAGTCTAGACTTTGCGCTGGTCGGCTCGCGAAGCAGCGTGGATATCCTGAACAGCGGGATCATCACCACGCCGTCCGAATTCGCCGTGCTGACCAGCGTGTATGCCGATACTCTGACCAATTCCGGGGAGATCACCGGCAACGTCACCATGGAAGCAGGAACCGACACGCTGACGAATTCCGGCGTCATCAACGGGAAGGTCACGCTCGACGACAACAACGACACCTATCGCGGGGTCGGGCAGGGCACCGTGTCGGAGGGGGTGTTTGGCGGCAACGGCGAGGACACGCTGATCGGATCGGACGCCCGTGACAAGCTGTTCGGCGAGTCGGGCAACGACAACCTGAACGGCAATAGCGGCGCCGACGACTTGTTCGGCGCGGGCAATGACGACACGCTGCGCGGCGGTGCGGGCGACGATTTCATCAATGGCGGGACGGGCGTGGATTTCATCCTGGGCGGATCGGGCGATGACGAGATCATCGGCGGCACGGGCCGGGACATCATGCGCGGCAATGGCGGGCAGGACGCGTTCGTGTTCCAGAGCGTGGCGGACAGCCTGACGACGGCGGGCAATACCGACGTGATCATCGGCTTCGAGCGTGGGGTGGACGTGATCGACCTCGACGGGCTGGCGGCGGGGGATCTGAGTTTCATCGGCACGGGCGCCTTCACGGGCGTGGGGGACGAGCTGCGCGCGGTGGTGCTGGCCAACGGCACGATGTCGGTGCAGGTCGATACCGACGGCGACACGGTGGCCGATTTCCGGCTTTACCTGCGCAATATCGATACCGTGGATGCGGGGGATTTCATCCTGTAACGGTGGCATGGGCGGTCGTCCAAGGCGGGTTGCACCAATGCCTGAAAAATCCGGCGACACCGTGCATCATCGAAATGCCGGCATGGTCGACAGATTCCAGGCGAGCCGGTCCTGCAACAGATCGATACCGTGCCGCAATTGACGGACCGACCGCTCCGGCCGCTCGCTCAGCCGCGCCCAGAGCTCGGCCTGCTGCGAGGCGTCTCCGGAGTCATGTAAGCGAAGGCATTCCGGCCAGCGCGCCGTGGTCATGGCCAAGGCCCTGAGCATCGCCAGCCGGACCGGCCAGCGGTCGTCGTCATCGCGCCAGTCGGCCGAGAAGTGAAACGAACTCGCCCGGCGTTCGCAGGCGACACCGCCGGGACCGAATTTCGTCAGGATGCGCCGCCAAAAGACAACATCGCCGTGCCGGAGAACGTCTTCGGGCCAAAACCCGACATCGTCGAACACGCTTCGGCGGTGCATGATCGCCGACATGTAGATCAAGGTGAATTCGCGCAGATACTGGCGCAGCATCACAGGGTTCTCGAGATTGGTGAATACCGGAAGGATCAAACCGTCGGGCCGCACGTAGAGCGGTCGCGAATACGCCCACTGAACCCGGTCGCGCCGGAAATGCGCCGCAAGATTGGCCAGGTGGTCCGCCGTCATCAGATCGTCATCCGAGGCGTAGGCGATCAAGGATCCCTTCGCCTCTCTCAGTGCGACGTTTCGATTGGCGTAGCCCACGCCGGGCGCCTTGGGCAGGTCGAAGAACCGGATGCGGTCGTCGCCAAGCGCGTCGACAATGCCGGCAACCTCTCGCGGGCAGCCGTCGCCTGCGACCAGGACCTCGAATGCAACGCCCTTTTGCGCGAGGATCGATTTCAGGGACAGCTCAAGCGTCTCCAGCCGGTTGTGCGTGGGCACCAGGACCGAGACATCTATGTCTGCCACGGCTACCACCCGTGGTATTGCCTGGGTATGTCGTATGGGATCAGATCCGTGTCCAGCGGCAGGCGGCACTTGTCGGGCTTGGCGTGGTCATAGGGCATCGTCGGAAAGTTGACGACCCTGACGTCACCGGTGCCGATGTTCAAGTTCGCATGCCAGACATAGGCCGGGATGTTGACGATCTGCGGGTTCTCCTCGCTCAGGACGACGTTGCTGATCGCGCCGCAGGTCGGGCTGTCGGGCCGGACATCGTAGCACACAATCTCCATCCGCCCCTGCAGCAGGAAATAGCGATCCTCGTGCATTTTGTGCAGACCCCATCCCTTGGCGCAGTTGGGGCGGATCGTATAGGTGTAGGCAAATACGATCGGGTCGTCATGCCAGCCCCATCGGGCATCGAAAATCTCTGTAACCGAGCCGCGATTGTCGACATGCGTCCGGCTTTTGTGGCTGCGCATACCAAACGGAACCGACGCCAGCGGGGTGCCGTCTTCGGTGACGGTGGCGGCGTCGTCGACCGCGGCAGCCATAGTGCGTTCCAGGGGTGATAGGTGTTCCAGCATGTAATGCTCCGGACTTTGCATGGCACGATCCGATCCTAGCAACGCGGGTATCCCCGGTACACCTGTCCATTGGCACGGTTTCGGTGAGTGTCCTTGAACGCCTCTTTCCTTCATCGGAACCGGAGGGATCTCGGACGCGGGCAACCAGCGGTGCGCGACGGTGCCGGCCAAAGGAACGGTGTCGGTCCAGGTCGATACCGTTGGCAACCCGGTGGCCGACGTACGTCTGTTCCTGCGCAACATCTCACGCGTTGGCGAGCTAGGCATTGATGCGGAGGATCGCACCGAAGGTTGGCCCGCGTCGGTTCAGGACTGGCTCTTCATGCGCACGGTGTAGATTGCCTTGACCGTCTCGCTCCGCAAACGGTTGAGGTGCCGGGCCGAACCGTCGGATGAGTTTTCCTTTGCGCTTTCCCCTTTCGAAAGCCGAATTGAACGCTTGTTTGATTCAAGAGAATTGGAGGATACTGGCCCAGAACCGGTGACGTGGAAGTACGGGCGGGATGCAAATGACGGAAACGATTGACAAAAACTATGCGAGAGCCGGTTATCATTCGGCTCAGACGAGAGGAAACCGTCCCGCCCTGCTGTTGGTCGATTTTGCTCATGCCTACTTCGACGAAGACGCTCCGCTTTTTGGTGGAGAAGGATGCGCAGTCGCTCGCGACCACGCGATCAGGTTGGCAGCCTCGGCTCGGAAGTCGAAGGTTCCCGTCATCTTCACCGAGGTGAAGTACCAGCCGGGCGGCGGCGACGGCGGTGCTTTCTATGCCAAGGTGCCGGCCCTCTCGTGCTTCGACGCAGGCAAGGATACGCAACGGCTTGCCGATGGGCTGACCGTCGAACAGGGGGATCTATTGGTCTCGAAGCAATACCCAAGTGCGTTTTTCGGCACGTCGCTTGCCGCAACGCTGCACTTCATGAAGATCGACACATTGATCATCGGAGGTTTGACGACCTCTGGATGCGTGCGTGCGACCTGCGTGGACAGCATATCCACCGGCTTCATCACGCTCATCGCGGAAGAGGCGTGCGGCGATCGCGCGACCGGCCCCCACGAGGCCAACCTCTACGACATGAGCGCGAAATATGCGGACCTTATCTCGACGGATGATGCGATCGCCTACATGGAAAGCGTCGGGGCTACATGATCGAAGGCGTTTCGCCGGTGTCGACCCGTGCTGCCCCTGGAACATCGTGATCGTCCGGCCAGAGTCGTGCGATGAAGCGGCCGCCGGTAACACCGTTTGACGCGTCCGAGGCGAGCCAGCAGATCGGTGCGCGCATGATTTCCGGCGACAACAGGTGTCCGTCCGCACCCCGTTTGTTCGGCGATGGCGGCAACAGATCGGTATCTGTCGCTCCGCCAGGCAGAAGGACATTGACATCCACGCCGGTGCCCGCGAGCTCCACCGCCCAGGCACGGCTGGCCGCCTCAAGGAACGCTTTCGTCGGTCCGTAAGGCGAATACCCATTCCGTATCATCGTGATGTCGGAGGTGGAGATATTGATGATCTTGCCGAAGCGCCGCGCCAGCATGTGAGGAACGACCGCGCGCGCGGCGAGGAACGGGCCATGGACATTTGTCTCGACGATCCGCCGCCAGGCGTCGACATCGGCCTCCCAGAAATTGGCAGGCGTTGTGTTGAACGTCTCCGAGATAGCCCTCATTCCGAGACCGGCGTTGTTGATCAGCACGTCGAGTCGGCCAAAGGCGGAGACGACGGCCTTGACGGCGTGACCGATGGCCACTGCATCGGTGGCGTCCGCGACGAACGCCAAGGCTGCCGTCCGGCTCTTTAACTCTGCAAGCGTTTCATCAAGCGGGCGGGATGGCCGGGAGCCCGTAATCGCGACGTTCGCACCCGCTTCAGCCAGGGCGAGAGCCATCTCTCTTCCCAGCCCCCGAGAGCCGCCGGTGACGAAAACGGCCCGCCCCGTCAGCGATGGGGCCGTCATGGCATGAACGCCCCACCGTTCACCCAAAGCGTTTGTCCGGTCATGAAACGCGCCTCTTCGCTCAGAAGGAACAGGATCGGCCCAACAACATCCTCGGGGGTTGCGATACGCTTCAAGGGTGTCGCGTCTGCGATGGCGTCCAGGTTGATCGGGGCCTTCGCGCGCCGCTCACGGCCTGCTCCGCCGCTGAGGAAGTCGGTGTCGATCGCACTCGGGCCGACTGCGTTGACACGGATTTCGGGCGCGGCTTCCAACGCGAGCGTCTTGGTCAGACTGATCATTCCGGCCTTCGCGGCCGAATACGGACCGAAGCCGGGGCGTGCGTGGGCGCCCAGTCCGGATGCGACATTGACGATCGAGCCGCGGTTTTTGGCGAGGTGCGGCAGCGCCGCCTTTGCGGCGATGAACGCGCCGCGGAGGTTTCCTGCGACGACGTCGTCGAACGCGTCGAGCGACGTGTTGATCAGCGGTTGGATCTGGCTCATGTAGCCCGCCAAGTTGACGAAACCGTCGATCTTGCCAATCGCGGCAAACGCGGTCTCCACCGATATCGGATCGTGCAGATCCACAGCCGCACTTGCGACTTCGGCGGGGGGCGGGCAGGCGTCGAGTGTCGCTGGCAGATCCAGCGCGATCACCTCCCACCCTTTGCCGATTGCGCATGCCGTCAGCACACGGCCGATCCCGCCGGATGCTCCTAGGATAACGAGCCTGCCATGTTCGGTCATGCCGTCATCCTCACGCGCGCTCGCAATTTGTCCAGTTAAATCTATACTTTTGACGAGGTGCCGCAGGAGGTTTGAAGATGCCGAAGGCCAACGAGAGAATTCTGATCGCCGGTGCTGGCCCGGTTGGCTTGGTGGCAGCCGTCTCTCTGCTTGAGGAGGGGATTCCCGTCACCGTGCTCGAGGCTTCGGCTGATCTGGCGATCGATCTTCGCGCTTCGACATTCCATCCGCCGACAATCGATTTCCTGGATCGCCTGGGGATCGCCGATGGCTTGATCGAGCGCGGGATCAAGTGCCCGCTCTGGCAGTTTCGGGATCGCACGGAGGGGGAAGTCGCGACCTTTGACCTCGGCCTGCTGGCGGCGGAAACGAACCACCCCTACAGGCTGCAATGCGAACAATGGAAGCTGACGGAAACCGCGCGCGCCCGGCTTGCCGCGCACCCGGACGCCGAGTTGATCACGGAGATCGTTGTCGAAACCGTCTCGCAGGATGCAGATGGCGTCACGGTCAGAGCGCGTTCCGAGGATGGCGGCACGGAAGTCTTCACGGCGCCTTTCCTGATCGGCGCGGACGGGGCGCGGTCGGCGGTGCGAAAATCCACCGGCGTCGACTTCCCGGGGCTGACGATTCCAGAAATCTTTCTCTCGCTGTCGACCCCGTTTCCATATCACGAGGCAATCGAGGGTCTGGCCGACATCTGCTACATTTCCGATCCGGAGGAGTGGTTCGTTCTTCTCAGAACCCCGACGCTTTGGCGGGTCTTGTTCCCGACCGACCCCACGTTGTCGGACGAAGAGATCCTGGATCCGGCACGGATCGAAACACACATGCAGGCGGTGTTGCCTGGCGCGCCCTACGAGATCGCCCACAAGACGGCTTACCGGGTTCACGAGCGCGTCGCCGATGCATATGTGCACGGGAGGATATTCCTTGCCGGCGATGCGGCGCATCTGAACAACCCTCTTGGCGGCATGGGGATGAACGGCGGGATCCACGACGCAGTGAACTTGAGCGAAAAGCTGGCGCAGGTGTGGCGGGGCGCGGACATTGACCTGATGGGTCGATATGAACGCCAGCGCCGCAAGGTTGCGATTGAAACCGTACAGGCGCAGGCCCTTCGCAATCGGGCGATCCTGAAGGAATCGGATCCCGACAAGCGCCGCGCCTATCACGATGAGTTGCGGGCAACCGTGGCGGACCGGGACCGGCATTTCGCCTACGTCATGCGTTCATCGATGATCCAGTCGCTGCGAGATCTCGAAAAGGTCGCTTGACGGAGGTTTTCGATGGGTAGCGAACCTGCCTCGCGAACGCCGCGCTACGCTGAAATCCTGGCGATCCTGCGTGGAGAGGTTGCCTCTGGCGTGTTTCCGGTCGGTGCCACATTGCCGAGCGAAGCGGAACTTTGCCAGAGGTTTTCCGTCAGCCGCTTCACGATCCGTGAGGCGCTTCGCCGGTTGCAGTCCGACGGCATCGTCATGCGAGTGCAGGGCGCCGGCAGCCGCGTCGTCCGAACCACGCCTGCAAGCGTGTTCGTGCAGCGCTACCGGTCGGTCTCGGACCTGACCCAGTACGCCGAAGATACTCATCTTGAAGTTCAGTCGATATCGGACGTCGAACTCGGCGAAGGTGTGGCGCGGCAGATTGGCGGCGCCGCCGGTGAGACCTGGTGCTATGTCCGCGCCTTGCGCCGGGCGGACGTCTCGGCGGCCGAAGTGCTCGCCGTCGTCGAAAGCTATGTGCCAAGACGCTTTGCCAAGCTGGCGCGCGAGGTGGAAAGCATCTCCGGTCCGATCTACGCGGCGCTGTCATCCGCGGCCCGCGAGCCGATAGAAAACGTCGAGCAAGAGATGCAGGCGCTACCCGCCCCCGTTCATGTCGCAGCGGCGCTGGGGCTCACCGCCGATGCTCCCGTTCTCAGGATCATGCGCCGCTACTCGGCCGCCTCGGGGACTCTCATCGCCTCGTTCAACTGGCATCGTGGCGGTGACAGATACATTCACCGCGCAAGCCTCAGCCTGGATGCGGGCTAGATTTCGGCCCAGCGTGCGTCGAACTCCCAGACGTCTTCAAAGCCGACCAGTTTGTTGAACTCGCCAAAGTCCTCAAGAGCGGCGCCTTTGACGTCGCCTGTTTCAGCGAGAACGCCGTAGGCGGATTTCAGTGCGGCGCCAACCGCCAAGAAACCCAGCGCCGGATGAATGCCGATCGCAAAGCCCAGTTTCTGGAGTTCCTCGGCCGGAAGGATCGGTGTGCGTCCGCCCGAAACCATGTTCGCAAGCGTCGGCTTGTCTATCGCGGCATTGATCGCGCGCATCTCCTGCTCGCTTTCCGGGCTCTCGACGAAGATAACGTCAGCCCCAGCTTCGCTGAAAGCCTCCGCGCGGCGCAGCGCTTCGTCCAATCCCAGCGATGTTCGGCTGTCCGTGCGTGCAATCACCAGGAAATCCGCGCTGGATCGACTGTCGACCGCGACTTTGATCTTTGAAACCATGTCCTTCAGCGGAATCACCCGGCGCCCAAGGGTATGGCCGCACTTCTTGGGAAACTCCTGATCTTCGATCTGGATCGCAGAAACACCGGCGGCTTCGTAGCCCCGCACGGCGTGCCGGACATTCAGAAGGCCGCCGTAACCGGTGTCGGCGTCAGCGATCACCGGTGTTTCGGCGGCTTCGGCAATCCGCCGCACACGGTCCGCCATATCGGTGTAGGTCATGAGACCTGCATCCGGCAGACCCAGATGCGAGGCGGATACACCGTATCCCGTCACGTAGAGCGCCGGAAACCCCATCCTGTCCGCAACAAGGGTCGAGATCATGTCGAACACGCCGGGCGCCGTTATGAACCGACCGCCGGTGATCATTTCTCTTAGCTTCGGGTCTGACATGTCGGATACCTCTTCTGCAGCCTCCGGCGGTTCGGAAGGCACCCTGTATCGCCCGCCGACCCTTCGTTCGCAATAATGATGGGGCAATAATTTGTCCGGACAACTCCTTGACGGAAGGACAATCGGAATATCTACACTGTTAACGATCAGTGCAGGAGGGGCTTTCATGGCGAAAGACGCACGCGGATGGCGAAGCAAGTTCGCTATCGTCGCGCCCTCCACCAACACCATCGTCCAGCCCGACATGGATGACTTTCGCGTCACGGGCGTAACCAACCATTTCGGACGTATCTTCGTTCCGAATATGAAGGTTCGGAGCGATGACGAGTTTGTTGCGCTTGTCGAAGCGATAGGGGCCACGCTTTACGAAGCGGTCGATCGCTGTATGACGTGCGAGCCCGATTACCTGATCATGGGGATGTCGGCTTTGATGTTCTGGGACGGTCGTGCTGCGTCGGAAAAAAGGATGCAGGAGCTTTCCGATCATTGCGGGCGTCGCGTGTCTGCCGGATCTTTCGCTTGTGAGGCGGCTCTGAACCTTGCTGGGGCAAAGCGGATTGCTGTGATCTCTCCCTACTTTCCTGTATCCGACAAGAACGTCACGATGTTCTTTCAGGACTGCGGCTTCGACGTCGTGCGTTTCCGGGGCCTGAAATGCCCGAGCCCTGTCGCCATCGCCCAGGTGCAGCCGGAAGAACTGCGCGCTCACGTTTCGGAAATGGATGGCGACGATGTCGATGCCTTCGTGCAGGTCGGCACGAATCTTTCCATGTGCGCGCTCTGCGTCGAGTTGGAGAAGGAATATGGCAAGCCCTTCATCGCAATCAATGCGGCAACCTACTGGCACGCGCTGAGGGCAATGGGGATCAACGATCAGTTCTCGGGGCATGGGCCCCTCTTCGAGAGACACTGAAAGCAGGGAGACTGACTATGCGAATGAGTATGTTCATCGGCGCCGCCTTGGTGCTTGTCGCCATTGCGGGTTCCGCGGCGGCGCAGGTGGCTGCGCTTGGCTCGACGGCGCGAGGCGGGACCAGTCAGGTCGGACGCACACTCGCCGCGGCGATCTCCGAGGCGGCGCCTTTCCAGATGCGTCCGCAAGAGTTGGCGAATACCGCGGACTACATTCCGCTGGTCAACGCCGGCGAGATCGAGTTCGGCATCTCCAACATCGTTCAGTTGACCTACGCTGTGAATGGCACCGGGATGTCCGAAGGCCGGCCCAATCCCAACCTCAAGATGGTCGCACGGCTCATGCCGTTCCGAAATGCCTATATCGTGCGCCGGGACAGTGACATCCAGTCGATAACGGACCTCAAGGGCAAACGCGTGCCCGTCTTTGCCGACAGGGCGTTGGGCGACTACGTCACCAAGGGTTACCTCGCAAACGCGGAGATGACGCTGGACGACGTCGAGGGCGTCGCAGTGCCGAACTTTCCGCGTATGTGGGCGAGCTTCCAGGAAGGATCGACCGACGTCACCATCGTCGTCGTGGGTGCGGGCAACAGCCGCGAGTTCGATGCGACCTTCGGCATTCGCTATCTCTCCCTCGACGACAGCGAAGTCGCAATCGATCGGATGAGGCAGTTTCTGCCGCAAACCTATTCCCAGACCCTGGGGGCGGATGCGAACATCCCGGGCATCGTGACGGACACAAACGTGAACGTCTTCGACTACACGCTGTGGGCCAATGCAGAGGTTTCGGACGACATGGTCTATCAAGCCGTCGCGGCGCTCTGGGAAAAAGAGAGCGACCTGCTTGCCGGTGGGCCGTTCTGGCGCGGGTTCACCAAAGAGCAGATGGGTATGGACGTGGGTGTCGAGTACCACCCCGGTGCCATCAAGTTCTTCCGGGAAAAGGGCGTTTGGACCGAATGATCGAAGACGTCTGACGCCATGCCTGCAATGATGCGCGGCGGCCATAGCCTTGTCGCCGGGCTTGCCGCGCTCACCACCCTCACCGCGATATTCTGGTCGTCGGGTGCGCCGCTCTGGATCGGATGGCGCGTCTATACCGAACAAATCCTGATCGTTGCGCTCGCAATGTCCATGGCGATCGCATACCTGACAACGGCGGGGCGCAGGCCTTTGGTCTCATGGATACTGGCGGCTGCGTCGCTCTGCTTTGGAGGGTGGCTCGCCGTGCGGTTTCCGACCCTGTCGGAAAATGTGTTCTATCATCCGACCGAAGCTCTGATCATCTCGATCATCGGATTCACGCTGATTATCGAGGCCGTGCGAAGGACGATGGGTTGGAGCCTGATCGTCATCCTCGCCTGCGTTTGTCTCTACGCCCTATTCTCCAGTGAGTTTTCCGGTCCCCTGCAAAGCCGCTCCATCGCGCCGGACCGGTTGCTGACCTTCCTGGTGCTCGACAGCGCCTCGCTCGCCGGTGCGGCATTGAGCATTGCCGTTGCGGTTGTCTTGCCGTTTCTGATCCTGTCGCAGCTTCTGCTGGCGACCGGTGGCTCTGCGTTCTTCTCGGATTTCTCGCTCGCCCTCGCGGGGCGAAGGCGCGGCGGGGCGGGCAAGATCGCCATTCTCGGATCGGCGTTTTTTGGCTCCGTCTCCGGCAGCGCCGTTTCCAATGTCGCGTCCACGGGCGCGATCACGATCCCGATGATGAAGGATGGCGGCTACCGTCCAAAAACCGCGGCGGCCATCGAGGCGTCCGCGTCCACCGGCGGCCAGTTGATGCCGCCCATCATGGGCGCGGCCGCCTTTCTGCTCGCCGAGAACCTGCAGGCGACCTATACGGCCGTGATGCTGGCTGCGCTGGCGCCATCCATCCTTTATTACTTCAGCCTGTTCGTCTTCGCAGATCTCGAGGCGGGCCGGTTGGGCATCAGCCGCGTAGAGGAAAGCCGCATTCCGGCACTCGCCAGCGTCGCGAAGCGCGGTTGGTTCGTTTTTGCCCCGTTCGCCGTCCTCATCATCTGCCTTTTCAGCTTCAATTTGAGGCCAGAGACATCGGCGTTGATCGCGATACTGGTTCTTTTTGGCCTCTCTCTGATCCGAACTTATGACGGGCGGCGGATCTCGCCCCGGATCGTCTTCGAGGTCTTGATCGCAGCTGGCAAGGCCGCAGTGGAGATCATTCTGATCTGTGCGATCGCGGGTATGATCATTGGGCTGGTCGCGCGTTCTGGCCTTTCGTTCGGACTGGGCTTTTTCCTCGTGCAGCTTGGTGAATCCAGCCTTTTGTTGCTGTTGTTGGTGACGGCGGCTGTCTGCATCGTGATGGGTATGGGGCTGCCCACTGTCGGTGTGTACCTTCTTTTGGCCTCTCTGGCCGCGCCACCCTTGGTGGAACTTGGCCTGCAGCCAATGGCGGCGCATCTTTTCGTGCTTTATTTTGGAATGCTCTCTATGCTCACGCCGCCCGTTGCCATCGCGGCGTTTGTGGCTGCGAACATGGCGATGGCGCCGCCGATGCGAACCGGCTGGGAGGCTGTCCGCATCGCGTGGCCTGCTTACCTCATCCCATTTCTGTTTGCGACTTCGCCGGCCCTGTTGATGGAAGGATCCGGGTTCGAGGTATCGGTGACGCTGATCACTGCAGCGGTCGGCGTCTATTTTGTAACGGCCGGTGTTGTCGGGTTCCTTACGCAACCGCTTTCGCCCTTCCGGCGTCTAATCTCTGCTGGAGGAGGAATGGCCATTCTCCTGCCATACAACGCGGCGACGAGCGCCGTCTGGATCAACATCGCGGGTGTGCTGATGATCGTGTTGATGGCGTTCGGCCGAAAGTGGCGGCCCGCACAGAGCTGAGGCCGGATGACATTCCGGGTTGCCCGAAGCCGCGAGGACGTATCGGAGCTGGATCGCGTAGCTCCATATCCGGAGAATTCCGTCTCGGCCGCCAATGGACTTGACCAGCCAAGGATTTCGCCAATCATCGAGCGTATGAATCTGAACTGTGTGCCATGACCGAATATGCTCCGCTTGGGTTGATTGGCGTGCTCACGCCGCAGGCCAACACGACGGCAGAACCCGAATTCACGATCCTTTGCCCGGCCGGTGTCGGGCTCTTGACCGCGCGCCTGACGAGCGAAAAGGCGTCGATGGATGATCGGCTGGTGGATTACGTGCTGTCCCTGGAGTGGACGCTGGACCGCTTCGCGAATGCACCGTTGGCCGCGGTAATCTTTGCCTGTACCGGTGCAGCCTACTTGGTCGACCCTGACCGGGAGAACGAGACCTTGGCCAAGATTGAGAGCCGGCGGGGCTATCGGCTGATCACGGCGGCCAATGCAGTGGCGGATGCCCTTCGCGTTCTGGGTGCGCGGCGGGTCGGGATCATTTCACCCTATGGGGATCCGTTGCATGGACGGGCGCTGGACTATTGGGCCAAGCGCGGGCTCAAGGTCGCCGCGGTGCATCGGATAACCAGCGACGATCAGGCGTTTCATCCGATCTATTCGCTTTCGGCGAGCGCATCGGAGACCGGGCTTGAGGCACTCGGATCGAAAAACCTGGAGGCCGTCGCGATGTTGGGCACGGGGTTGCCGACGCTGCCGACACTGCTACGGGCGAAAGGGGCGGGCGTGCCGGTGATCTCTCCAAACCTTTGCCTGATGTGGCGGGCGCTGCTGGTCCTGAGGGGCGAGGCGCCGTCAGCCCAGAACCTGCGGCCCTGGATCACGGGGGAAGCTTGGAGAGAGCGGTTCCGGCAACGGGTTTTGTCCGCAAGGGACGAAATGTCCTAGCCAAGGCATTTTTCTAACCTTATGATTTCAAGGACGAAAATACCACCAACCTGCGGCGTCAGATCACCCGTCGGGACGGGGCGCTCAGGCGCCGCGATTTTCTGCAAGATCGTTCCAGACATGTTGCCGGACGATCAACCCATCGCGGATCAGGAACCAGTCGGCGAAACGGATGCCCTCGAACGGGGTGCCATCGGGCCAAAGCCCATGAAGTGTGCCCTGGCAGATCACCACAGTGCCGTCGGCGGCTTCGGCCGTGTCCATCCGCTCGATACGCTTCGCCACGCGCTGATAGCGCGGACGGGCCCAGTCGATGAGCTGATCGAGCGTGGCGAAGATGGCGCCGCCGGGAAAGACCATTTGGCCGCCTGGCGCAAAACAAGCCGCGGCGGTGTCGAAGTCACGCGCTTCGAGCGCTTTGAGAAGCCGCATCACCAGAGCTTCGGCCTCGGTCATTGCGCCAAATACCCACCATCGACCACAAGGTCGGCGCCGGTCATAAAACCAGACTCGTCCGAAGCCAGGAAGACCGCCGCGCCTGCGACATCGTCCGGACGGCCGATCCGTCCGATCGGATGCTTCGGTGCCAGTGCGGTCTGCGCCGCGTCCTCTGAGCCATAGATCGCCGTCAGCCGGTGCGTCATCACCGCGCCCGGCGACAGGCTGTTGACCCGCACGCCGTCGCCGGCATGGTCCAGCGCCATCGCCCGGGTCAGTTGCAAGAGGCCGCCCTTGGACGCACAATAGGCGGCACTGTGCGGCACCGCGACACTGCCCAGTTGCGAGGCGACGTTGATGATGACGCCGCCGGTTCGGCGCATCGAGCTCAATACTGCGCGGCCGACCAGAAACGCTCCGGTCAGGTTGACGTCGAGCGCGCGCCGCCAGTCTGCCAGGGCCATGTCGGCGACCGGCGCGCGCGTGTTCGGCGCGGCGGCATTGTTGACCAGGATGTCGATACGCCCAAACGCGGACAGAACGGCTCCGATTGCCGAATTGACCGAAGTTTCATCGGATACGTCGACCGGATGTGACAGTGTCCCGCCGCCGAGTTCGCGGGCGAGGTTGTCTGCGGCCTCGGTCTCGGCATCAAGCAGCGCGAGGGTCGCGCCTTCGCCATGGAACCGCTCGGCGATGGCGTGTCCGATGCCTCTGCCGGCGCCGGTGACGACCGCTGTCTTTCCGTCGAGTCTGCCCATATGTTTCTCGAGCCTCCCCCCACAAAAGCCTAGCTTCGGCCCGGTTGGCTTGCAACGTGAGCGGTTGGGTTTTGGCCGAGTGCGACCTATCGTTGGCCCAGAGCGTAAGGCGGGAGGAGCAATGCAGAACGACAGCCAAGTGCCGCAAACTGTGGCCGAAGTGGAAACCGCCCTGGCTGCGCTACGGGCCAAACGCGGGTATCTGTTGCCGCATCACGGGCTTCTGGCGGTGTCGTCGCCCGAACTTCTGGCCGCCTATGATGCCACGTATTCAGCGCTGACACTTAGCGACAGGGCGATGAGTTTGCACCAGAAGGAAATCGTCTGGCTGATCATCCTGGTCTCCACCGGCGAGGCAATCGCCACCCATCATATCGACCGTCTGCGCAAAGGCGGTGGCAGCGAGGCGGATGTCGAGACGGCATTGGCGCTGGCGGCCTGGGCGGACGGGGCGGACCGGCACGGATTTGTCGAAGCGCATTGGGCGCCACATCTGGACGGTTTCGACGGTGTGCACGCCTATCGCAACGGGCTGGACGCACTGCGGGAGCGGTTCGTCGTTGACCGGTGGGTGGCCGAGATCGGTCTTGCGGCGGCACACCAGTGCCATCGGCGCTGGGTCTGGGTCGGTGAACATATCGTCGGAGCCTACGAGGCGGGGGCTGAGGAAGGCGCCATTGCGGAAGGACTGAGCCTGGCGATGTTCCCCGGCGGGGTACCGAATTTCGTCGATGCCTGCGATGTTTGGCGCGAGTTGATCGTGGCGGGCAAGGTGAAGGCCAGTGCGCCCTATGCCGCCTGGGCGCGGATGACCGGACAAGGCGGGTTCGACGAAGCCTCGGGCAAATCGTGACGGTGCAGGCGCGAGGCTGGTCTCATATCGTCGTCGGTGCCGGGGCGGCGGGCTGCGTTCTCGCGGCGCGGCTGTCAGAGAATCCGGACACGCGGGTGCTGTTGATCGAGGCCGGGGGGCGCGGGCGGCACGACCCGACGCTGAAGGTGCCGATGATGACCGCGATGCTGCTGCGCGGGCGGCGGCATGTCTGGCGGTACCGGACGGGCGACGAGCCGGGGATCGTTGGCCGGCAGGTCGATCTGCCACGCGGCAAGGTATTGGGCGGATCGACTGCGATCAACGGCATGGTCTATGTCCGGGGCCTGCCGCAGGACTATGACGCTTGGGCGCAGGCGGGGATGCCGGGCTGGTCCTGGGCCGGCGTGCGTCCCTATTTCCTGAAATCCGAACGGTTCGCCGGGCCGGGAGGCGCCGGGCATCATGGAAGTGACGGGCCGCTGACCGTATCCCGGCGGCAGATCCCGGTCAGCCCGCTGGTCGAGGCCTTCGTCGAGGCGGGCGTCGCCGCCGGGTATCCACGATGCACCGACTTCAACGCGCCGGATGCCGAAGGGTTCGGGTACTATCATTTCACTATTCGCAACGGGCGCCGGGAAAGCACCGCAACGGCGTTTCTGGGCGCGACGGCGGGGCGGGCGAACCTGACTGTTCTGAGCGGCGCCGAAGTCTCGCGGGTCGTCTTCGACGGCGCGCGCGCCGCGGGCGTCGAGGTGATCCAACGCGGGCGGCGTGAGGTTCTCCATGCCGGGGCCGAAGTCGTACTGTCGGCCGGAGCGATCGGATCGCCGGCGATCCTGATGCGCTCCGGCATCGGACCGGCGGATGAACTGGCGGACCTGGGCATTGACCCGTTGGTGGAACTGCCGGAGGTGGGCGGAAACCTGCACGATCATGTGCTGATCCGGGTGTGTCACGAGGCGCCAGAGGCGGCGACGCTGCACGGGCTGACGCGGATCGACCGGGCGGCGCGGGAGTTCCTGAAGGCCTGGGCCTTCGGCACCGGGCCGATGACGGTATTTCCGTTGGAGTCCGGGGCGTATCTGCGCGGGCCGGGTGCGGAAATACCGAACATCCAGAGCCATTTCCTGCCTGCGCTTTCAAGCGCCACTGTGCGGTTCAATCCGTTTGCGAAACCGGTAAATGAGGCACCGGGGTTCATGGCCAATGCCTCGGTAATGCGGCCGGCCAGCCGGGGGCGGCTGCGGCTGACCGGTGCGGCGACGGACGCGGCGCTGGACATCCGGGTGAATTACCTGTCGGACCCGCGCGATGTCGGGCAGCTGGTGGACGCGGTGGGGATGTTGCGCGAGGTCTTCGCGCAGGCGCCGTTCGATGTTTATCGCGGGCGCGAAACATCGCCGGGGCCAGGGATCACCTCGCGCAAGGCGCTGACGGCCTGGGTGCGGCAGACCGCGAGCACCGTGCATCACCTGTGCGGAACGTGCCGGATGGGGGCAGACGCAGGCTCGGTGGTGGATCCGGAATTGCGGGTGCGGGGCGCCGAGGGGTTGCGGGTGGCCGATGCCTCGATCTTTCCGTCGATACCATCGACCAACACCGCCGGGCCGACGATCATGGTCGCCGAAAAGGCCGCCGAGATGATCCTCGGCGGCGGGGAGTGATGCGATCAGATCGCCTGGATGCGGTCGTAGGTGCCTTCGCCGAAGATATCGTCGGCCAGCGCCTTGATCGCCGGTTCGAGTGTCGCCTGCGCCGCGGTGGCATCCAGAAGCGGCGTTGAGTCCTCTCCGTTGAACTCGCGCCACTGCCTGAAGTTCTCGATCTCGGCCTCTTCGGTGGCGCGGAAGAAATCCTGCGGCTCCAGCTCGTTGAACGTGTCCACGAGGATCGTCTGCTGCTCCTCGCTGAGGCTGTTCCATGCACCGACATTGATCATCTGCTTGTCGAGCCCGATGCCCCAGTCGTTCTGATAGCAGTGCTTGACCACTTCATAGAACTTCTGGGTGATCATCAGGTTGCCCAGCGTCGCCATGCCGTCGACGACACCCTGCTGCAATGCTCCGTATAGCTCGTTGAACGGAATGACCGTGGGCTTGGCGCCCACCTGTTCGAGCCCTGCGATCACGCCCTCGATCTCGGGCGCGCGGATCTTCATGCCCTTCAGGTCGTCGAAGGTTTCGAGCTTTTCATTGGTGAACAGCTTCCAGGGACCGGCACGTGCGACACTGAGGTACCGCAGACCGGGATACCGGTTCTGCACCGCTGCATTCAATTCGTCGTAGAGCAGGTCGTTGGCGATCGCCTGGGCGTGGTTCGAATCGCGGGCGAAATAGGGCGCGTAGAACACGTCGAATTCACGCAGGCCGGTATAGGCGCCGTTATAGATCTGTACCGTGCCAAGTGCGGTGCCATCGAGCACGTCCTTGCCGCCGCCGATGGTGCCGGCCTTGATGTCGAAGGTCAGCTCGCCACCGGTGCGCTCGGTCACCAGATCGAGCCACTTCTTGGCGAATTTGTTCGACGCGCTGTCGATATTGCCTGCGTTGCCGTAGATCAGCATCTGCGCGGCCTGTGCCGGCAGGCCGGCGAACGCGCCGGCGAGACCGGCCGTTCCGAGCCCGATGTTGAAGGAACGTCGTGAGATGGTCATGGCATAGCCTCCCTTGGTTTTGCCGTTCGGGGCGCCCGCGCCCGCTTATCGGTCGAAGAACAATTCCGGCAGGAACAACGTGATTGCCGGGAAATAGGTGATGATCAGCAGGACCCCGACCAGGATGAAGAAATAGGGGACCGCCTCTTTGAAGATGTCAATCACGCCGACCCCGCCGATGGACGAGATGATGAACAGGTTCAAGCCGATTGGCGGCGTGATCATCCCGATCATCAGGTTCAGCACCATGACGACGCCGAAATGCACCTCGTCGATGCCGAGCCCGGTCAGCAGCGGAAAGAGCACCGGCGCGAGGATCAGCATGATCGGCAGGATTTCCATGATCATGCCAAGGATCAGCAGCATGGCGTTGATCATCAGCAAGAGCGCCCAGACCTCGTCGGTGACCCAGAGCATGGCGTCGGTAAGGATCACGCCGAGGTTTTCCTTGACCGCCAGCCAGGCGAAGATCTTCGACGTGGCCACGGTCAGCATGATGACGGATGTGGCAACGGCCGCGTGGCTGGCAGCGTTCAGGATCTGCACCAGCGACAGATTGCGGTAGATGAAGATACCCAGGAACAGCACGTAGAACGCCGCGATGGCCGCGGATTCGGTCGGCGTCGCGACACCCATGATGATCGCACCGACGATGATGCCGGGTGCGATCAGCGCCGGAATGCCCTCGATGAAGGCGTTGACGCGTTCACTGCCGGTGGCACGTGTCTCGACCGGGTATTGCCGGCTGCGGCAGATCCACCAGGTGATGGCGAACATGGCGATGAACATCAGCGCACCAGGCACGACGCCGCCAAGAAACAGCTGGCCCACCGAGATGTTCACGATCGCACCAAGCAGCACGAAGGAGATCGACGGCGGGACGATCGGGCCGACGGTGGCGGCCGAGGCGATCACCGCGCTGGAAAACGCCGGCTTGAAACCGCGTTTCTTCATCTCGGGCAGCAGGACAGTCCCGGTCGCCGCGGCGTCGGCCAGCGCCGAGCCCGAGCAGCCCGACATGATGAAATTCGCGGTGACGCCGACATTGGCCAGCCCGCCGTTGCGGTGGCCCACCAGCGAGGCGGCGAAGCCCACGATCCGGCGGGTGACGCCGGTGACGTTCATCAACTCGCCTGCGAAGATGAAAAGCGGGATCGCCAGAAGCACGAAGGAATTGACGCCCGAGGTCATTTGCTGGGCGAAGAGGACCATCGGCGTGAAGCTGTCGGTGAATTGCGCCAGCGTCAGATAGCCGAAGGCGGCCAGACCGATGGCCCAGGCGATCTCCATCCCCAGAAGCGAGAAGATGAAGAGGATGGCAATCATCGAGACGAGCAGCATCCTACGCGCCTCCGCCGGTTGCCGCGCGGTAGTCCATCACGGTGCGGATCATCAGCCGGCTTTGATAAAACAGCATCAGAAGGCTGCCGACCGAGACCGGCGCGTAGAGCCAGACGAAGCTCCAGCCCGTGGACAGCATGCTGCCGCCTGCCTGCAGCTTCAGGATCGGCATGTTGAACCACACCAATGTCGCCAGCATGATCAGCACCAGGATGTGCATGAACGTTTCCAGGATCATGCGCGGCTTGGCGGCGACCTTGTCGATGAAATGCGTCACGCGGATGTTCTGGCCGCGCTTGGTGGCCACCGCGATGCCGAGATAGGTCATCCAAAGAAAGAACGCACGCGGCGCCTCGTCGGCCCAAAGCGGCGGTTCGTTGAAGACGTAGCGCATGGTGACGGCGTAGAACACGGCCGTTGCGATGATGATCAAAAGGATGCCCGAGGCGTAGTAGAGCGCCTTTTCGAGCAGGTCGTCGAGGCGCTTCAGCATGCCGCCCTCGCCCGCCATAGTCTATCGGACCCCGTCGATCCGGCAGCGCCGGAGACGGATCGGATGCAAGCCACTGAACATCGCGACACCCCCTTGTCGGTTCCGGTCCGCGCCGGGCTTGTGCGCCGGATTTACGCGTTGACCTTTTAAATGACATAAAGATATATCATTATATCGTCAACAGATACGCGCGGTGTAGTTTTGGCCACCTCAGCCCGACAGACTGTTCCCATCGGTAAACTGGACCGTGGCCCTGGCATGCCGCTTTACCGGCAGATATTTCTGATCCTGAAGGCGCGGATCGGTTCGGGAGAGCTGGCGCCGGGTGACCTGCTGCCCAGCGAGCACGAGCTTTGCGACGAGTTGGGCGTCTCTCGCATAACGGTGAAGCGTGCGCTTAATGATCTGGCAGATGCCGGTCTTGTCGTGCGCGAACGGGGCCGTGGTACGCGCGTCGCCGAGGCGCTTGGCGGTCAGGTGATGAACGCGGCCCTCGAGGGTTGGCTGGAAAACGTCTCGGCCATGGCGCGGGACACCGACGTGTCCGTTCTGGAGTTCGGCTACGTTCCGGCGACGGCGGCGGTTGCCGCCGCCTTGGCCTTGCCGCCGGGCGCGCCGGTGCAGCGTGCGGTGCGGATGCGGCGGCTCAAGGGTGTGCCGATGTCGCATCTGGTGACGCACGTACCCGAGGAGATCGGGCGAAAGTATGCCGCGGATGATCTGGGCGATGTGGCGCTGCTGAAGCTTCTCGAGGCGGCGGGTGTAACCGTGGCCTCGGCATCGCAAACGATAAGCGCGACGCTGGCCGATCCGGATGTGGCGGCAGCGCTGGAGGTTGCGCCGGGCAACCCGTTGATCGAAGTGCAACGCACGGTGCGGGATGTGAACGAGCGCCCGGTGGAATTTATCCGGGCACTCTATCGCCCGGACGTCTACCGCTTTGCGATGTCAATGCGGCGGGTCGAGGGTGACGACGGCAAGACCTGGACGCCCGCAGCCGGGATGATCGCGCAAACCGCGGACGCGCCCGCTTTCGGGGCGGAGGCCTGAGGATGGCGGCGACCCTGGCGCAGAAGATCATCGCCCGGGCAGCGGGCCGCGTGCGCGTGACGCCTGGCGATGTGGTGACAGCGCAGGTCGACCTGGCGATGATCCACGACAGCGGCGGGCCGCGGCGGGTGGAGCCGATCCTGCAGGACCTGGGTGTCGGGCTTTGGGATCGCGACAAGGTGGTTCTGATCTCGGACCATTTCGTGCCGGGTGATACCGGCGAAGGGGCGCGCATTCTGCAACTGACCCGCGACTGGGCGCGGGACAAGCAGGTGGCGTTCCATGACGGACAGGGCATATGCCATGTGGTGCTGCCCGAGCGCGGGCATCTGCGGCCGGGCATGTTCGTGGTCGGCGGTGATAGCCATTCGCCGACCGGCGGGGCGTTCGGAGCGTATATGTTTGGCGTCGGCGCCACGGAAATGGCTGGTGTGCTGGCCACTGGCGAGATCTGGATCAAGGTGCCCGGCACGATCCTGCTGGAGTGGACCGGACGGCTGGGCAGGGGCGTCGTCGCCAAGGATATCATGCTGGCGCTTTGCGGGCGGCTGGGCATGGATGGCGGGCAGTATCAGGCGGTGGAATACACTGGCGAGGCCATTGCTGCGTTGTCGATGCAAGAGCGCATGACGCTGTCGAACATGGCCGCCGAGTTGGGCGCACAGACCGGGCTGATCGCGCCGGATGCGGTGACGGCGGAATATCTGGCGAAGCGGGGCGTTCCGGTCGGCCCGGAGCGCGATCTGGCGACCGACCCCGGCGCAGAGCTGCTGGCGCATCACCGCTTCGATGCATCGGTGCTGGTTCCGCAGGTCGCCGCACCGCATTCGCCTGCCAATGCCGGCCCGGTGACCGATGCGCCGAAAACTGGCGTTGACGTGGCCTATATCGGTGCTTGCACAGGTGCGAAATACGACGACCTGCGTGCGGCGGCCTCTGTGTTGCGGGGCCGCAGGACGAGGGATGGTGTCAGCTTGCTGGTCGCGCCATCCTCGCGTCAGGACCAAGACCGCGCCGCCGCAGATGGGACGCTGAAGGCGCTGGAGGAGGCCGGCGCCACGCTGTTACCGAACGCCTGCGGCATCTGCGCCGGCTACGGCGCACACCGTTTGGGCGCAGGCGTGATCTGCATCTCGTCCACCGCGCGGAATTTCCGCGGACGAATGGGCGATGCCAGTTCCGAGGTCTGGCTGGCCTCGCCGCTGACCGTAGCCGCCTCTGCCGTGACCGGAGAGATCACGGACCCGCGTGAGTTTTTGCCTGAGGAGGCCGCATGAGCGGGGGGCGCATCTTTTTGGTCGGCGACAATGTCGATACCGATCAGCTTGCTTCGGGGCGGTACATGCGCGGCGGGATCGAGGTGCTGGCGACGCATTGTCTGGAGGCGCTGCGCCCGGATTTCGCGGGATCTGTGCGTCCCGGCGATATCTTGGTGGCAGGGCGCAATTTCGGGATTGGCTCGTCGCGCGAACAGGCCGCCGAGGCTTTGAAGCATCTGGGCATCGCCGCAGTTCTGGCGCGGTCCTTCGCCGGGATCTTCTATCGCAACGCGGTCAATCTGGGCCTGCCGGTGCTGGTCTTGCCCGATTTGGACGGGATCGAAGAGGGCGACCGGGCGACGCTCGATCTGCCGTCTTCGACCCTGCACCTGACTGACAAAGTCCGCGCCGTCCCGCTGGAGCCGCTGCCCGACAACCTGCGCGCGCTCCTTTCCGACGGCGGTCTGGTACCTCATCTGAAAAGACGCTTTGCTGCGCAGCGTGAGGCTGCGCGATGAGCCTTCGCGCCCGCCTTTCCCAGCCCGACATATTGCTTGCGCCCGGCGTGTTCGATGCGCTGACCGGTTTGATCGCCGAACAGGCCGGCGCACAGGCGGTGTACCTGTCGGGTGCTGCCATCGCCTATACCCGTTTTGGAAGGCCCGATATTGGGCTGGTCGCGATGAGCGAGGTGGCCGACACCATCGCCGTGCTACGCGACCGGATCGCACTGCCGATCGTGGTCGATGCCGACAACGGGTTCGGCAATGCGCTGAACGTGCAGCGTACGACGCGGGCGTTCGAGCGGATGGGCGCCAATGCCCTGCAATTCGAAGACCAAACGTTGCCGAAACGCTGTGGGCATCTCGACGGTAAGACGCTGGTTTCCGCAGCCGAGATGGTGGGCAAGATCGCAGCAGCCTGCGACGCGCGCTCCAGCGAAGAAACGCTGATCATCGCTCGTACGGACGCGATTTCGGTCGAGGGGTTCGACGCAGCGCTTGATCGCGCCGAGCGGTATTCCGAGGCCGGGGCGGACATGCTCTTTGTCGAGGCGCCCCAGTCGATGGCCCAACTCAGGCAGATCTCGGACAGCTTTGCCGATCGGTTGCCGTTGATGGCGAACATGGTCGAGGGCGGCAAGACCCCGGCCTTAACGGCGCAGGAACTTCAGGAACTGGGGTTCTCGCTGGTGATCTTTCCCGGCGGGATCGTACGGACGCTGGCAGCCAGGGCGCGGGAGTATTACGGCAACCTGATCGCCACCGGGTCCAATGCCGGGTTCCGCGACCGGATGTTCGATTTCAGCGCGCTGAACGACGTGATCGGAACGCCGGAGATGCTTGAATTGGGGCGAAGGTTCGAGGGGCGCGATGACAGCGATTGACCCGGTCACCCTGGCGATCCTCAAGGGTCGCTTCGAACAGATCGCAGACGAGATGGACGCGACATTGTTCCGCTCGGCATTCAATCCGATCATCGCCGAGGCGCACGACGCGTCGCACGGACTTTACGACGCACAGAGTGGCGAGACGCTGGTGCAGGGCAAATCGGGCTTGCCGATCTTTGTCGGCGTAATGGCCTTTGCGGTGAAGGCAGTGATCGACAAAGCCGCGGCACAAGGCGGCGCGAACGAGGGCGATGTCTGGATCTTCAACGACCCGTATGACGGCGGCACGCATCTGAGCGATTTCCGGCTGGTGAAACCGGTGTTCCGGGATGGCAATGTGTTCTGCTACCTCGCCTCGGTCGGGCATTGGCACGATGTCGGCGGCAATGTGCCGGGCAATTACAACCCGGCGGCGACCGAGGTGTTCCAGGAGGGCATGTTGATCCCGCCGGTAAAGCTTTACGATCAGGGCGCCTTTCAACAGGATATCGTCGACATCCTGTCAGCCAATTCACGGCTGCCGATGTCGCTTTACGGCGATCTCAACGGCCAGATCAACGCGCTGGAACTCGGCGAGCGGCGGGTGCACGCGCTGCTGGATGAATACGGCGACGCAACCGCCGCCGCATGTCTGGCTGCGCTGAAGGACCGCGCCGCCGAGATGATGCGGGCGTATATCTCGGACCTGCCGCGAGGCAAGGTGTCGGCGGATGACTGGCTCGACAATGACGGGGTGACGGACGATCCGTTGAAGATCGCACTGGATCTCATCATCGAGGGCGACCGCATGGTGCTGGATTTCACCCGCTCGGCCAAGGCCTGCCGGGGGCCGGTGAACATCTCGCGCGCGACGACCATCGCTGCCTGCTACGTCGCGCTGAAGCACATCTTCGGCGACGTGCCGGCGAATGCCGGCGTGCTGGAGCCGGTGGAATTCCGGATCGACCCGGAGTCGATCCTGTCGGTCACGGCGCCGAAACCCACGGCCGGTTATACCGAAACCATTCTGCGTTTGATCGACGTGGTTTTCCAGGCGGTGGCCCAGATTGCGCCGGATGACGCGATGGCATGCGCCTACGGGACGATCAACGCGCTGTCGCTGGCCGGGCACCGCAAGAACGGCCAGCGCTGGGTGATGTTTTCCTTCTTCGGCGGCGGGCACGGGGCGCATGGTGCCGGCGATGGGCTGAACCACGGCAACGCGCCGATCTCGACCGCAACGATCCCGCCCCTGGAGATCTTGGAGGCCGCTTATCCGGTCTGCTTCCGGCAATGGGCGCTGCGGCCGGATTCCGGTGGCGAAGGCAAATTCCACGGCGGGCTGGGCGCGGTCTATGAAATCGAGCTGCTGGAGGACGAGGCGACCGCGTTTCTCTTCGGCGAACGGGGCAAATATGCACCGGCTGGTGTGGTTGGCGGCGGCGCAGGGGCGGCGAACCGGTTCTTCTTTCAGCAGGACGATGGCGAGCATGAGCCGCCGATGGTGTCGAAGATGGTTGGCATCCATCTGAAGAAAGGCCAGCGCGTACGACTGGAGACCCCGGGCGGCGGCGGTTATGGCGCCAAGGATGCGCGCAGCAACGCGGCGCGGGTGCGAGATATCGAACTGGGATACGTCACCGAAAAGGCCGGTGGATGATCGGCCCGGCACATATCGTCGGCGTCGATGTGGGCGGCACGTTCACGGACGTGTTCGTGCTGGATGAAGCCAGCGGAGAGATCGCGATCACCAAGGTGCCTTCGACCTTCGGCGACCAGTCCAGGGGACTCATCGAAGGGATCGGGCGCGAGGTCGAGGACTTCGCGACGATCAGCACGGTCGTCCATGGGACCACAGTGGGCACCAATGCGCTGCTTGAACGCAAGGGCGCCAGGACCGGCATCATCACCACGCGTGGGTTCAAGGACGTCCTTGAGATGCGACGCCGGGACCGGCCGACGACCTGGGGATTGCGCGGGTCGTTCGAGCCGGTGGTGTCGCGGCAGCTACGGCTGGAGGTCGATGAGCGGGTTTTGGCTGACGGGACGGTCCTGGAGCCGGTAGACGCAGCGCAGGTGCGAGAGGCGGCGCGGGAGTTGCTGGAGGCAGGCTGCCAGGCGGTCTGCGTGTTCTTTATCAACGGATACGCCAACGCCGAAAACGAGCGCCGCGCGGTGGAGGCGGTGCGCGCGGTTTGGCCAAACGGCTATGTCACGGCGGCGACCGAGATCCTGCCGGAAATCCGCGAATTCGAGCGGCTGAGTTCGGCCGCCTTGAACGCCTATCTGCAGCCCGTGGTCTCGGCGTATCTCGACCGGCTTGAGGTTGCTTTGGACCAAAGCGCCTTTGCCGGCGACGTCCTCATCGTGCAGTCGAATGGCGGGGTGATGTCGATCGACGCAGCCAAACGGTATCCGGTGCGCACAGCGCTTTCCGGCCCGGCGGCGGGGGTGATCGCGGCACGCGCCGTCGCCAGCGCGGCAGGGTTCGACAACATCATCACCTGTGACATGGGCGGCACGTCGTTCGATGTTTCGCTGGTCGCCGACGGTCGGGTCGAGCTGGCGCCGCAGACTTCGATAGATTTCGGCATGGTCGTGCGGACGCCGATGATCGAGATAACAACGATTGGCGCGGGCGGCGGCTCGATCGCCTGGGTGGACCGCAGCGGGTTGTTGCAGGTCGGGCCGGAGAGCGCCGGGTCACACCCCGGCCCGGTTTGCTATGGTCAGGGGAACACGCGGCCAACGGTGACCGATGCCAATCTGGTGCTTGGCCGGATCAATGCCGAGCGACCCATCGGCGGCAAGCTCGACCGGCTGGATATCGATACTGCGCGGGCCGCGATCCAAGCCGAGATCGGCGACAAGCTGGGCCTGGCTGCCGAAGACGCCGCCGAGGCGGTCCTGCGGCTGGCCAACGCAAAGATGGCCGGTGCGATCCGCTTGGTCAGCATCGAAAAGGGCCACGACCCCGCAAAGTTCGTCGCGATGCCCTTCGGCGGCGGCGGTGCGCTGCATACCGGTGCGCTGATCAAAGAGGTCGGCCTCGGCGCCGCGCTGGTGCCGCGCTATCCCGGCGTCACCTCGGCGCTCGGATGCGTGGTGGCGGATATGCGCTATGACAGGGTGCAGACGGTGAACCGCCTGCTGGACGATCTGGATGCGGGCGGCTTGGGCGCGGAAATGCAGGCCGTGGCCGAAGAGACCGAAGCCGAAGTCGCATCGTCGGGCGTGACGTTCCGCGGAATCGACCGGTTCTATGAGGTCGACATGCTTTATCTGGGCCAGACCCACACCGTGGCGGTTCCGGTCGACATCCCGGCAGGCGGGCTGACGGCAGAGGCGATCCAGGATGCCTTCGACCGCACCTATCGCGCCGCGTATGGACGCCTGCTCGACGGTATTCCGGTGCGTGTGGTGAACTACCGCGTGTCGGTATCGGGGCGGCGGCCCGATTTGGACATGACACTCTTCGCGCCGCGCGACGGGAAGACGCCCGAGGCGTACCGGTCCGAAATGCGTCGGGTCTACGCACATGGGCGATTTTGGGACACTCCGGTGTATCAGCGCCTCTCTCTGGCCGCCGGCAGCCGGATCGATGGTCCGGCTTTGTTGGAACAACCAGACACAACGATATTCGTCGACCCGGACCTCACCGCTTCGGTCGACGAATTTGGCAACCTATTCCTTTCGGCCGAGAAAGCCACATCATGACAGGCGCGCCATTTGACCCAAGCCGCACCGCTCTGCTGATCGTCGACCTGCAGAACGACTTTCTTCATCCCGAAGGAGCTTACGCCCGTGGCGGCCAGGCCAATGCCGATATCGCCGCGCTGCCAGACCGGGTGCTTCCTGTGGCAGAGGCGCTGCGCCGGGCCGGAGGCTGGATCGTCTCGACCCAGTTCACCCTGGTGCCCGGCAAGGGCGGACAGCCGTTCATCTCGCCGCACCTGAAGCGATTGCGCCCGTTTCTCGGCCAGGGCGACTTCGCACCGGGCGCATGGGGGCATGCCCTGGTCGATCCGCTGCAACCCGCCGACATCACTGTCGAGAAAGTGGCCTACTCGGCCTTCTACATGACCCGTATGGAGTGGGTGCTGCGGAAGGCCGGTATCGACACATTGATCCTGTGCGGGATCGTGACCAATGGTGGTGTGGCGTCGACTCTGCGCGACGCTCATGTCCGGGACTTCTCGCTATACCTCCTGACAGACGGCTGCGCCGCATTCTCGCGCGAGGTTCACGAGACGTCGATCCGAGATCTGTCGACGATCGCAGAACCTGTCACCTGTGCGGACATGGAAATTGAGATCGGCGTGGCCGGTAAGCGTCCACCGAGCTGAGCAGACACCAGCCGCCGGGATGCAGGGCGATTCGCACCATTTTGACAAGCGCTAGATTGTCTGCAAATGCGCAAATTATGTCCCTGGGCACGATCTGGTTCGTTGACCGCGCGCGCGAAGGCCCGAAACCACCGGATTTGGCGAAAATCCGTCGCATATTGGAAGGGCTGTTGTTCACGCTCTCTACCCTTCAAATTCGCAAAAAACCAATGTTTGGGGGTGAAACGCCGAGAAGGCATAGGCAGGTTTGAAGGGGGCGAGCGCGGAGAGCCAGGAAAAATGGAACCACCGTCGGTTTGACGGGGACGTCTTTAGGCTCACTCGAACGATCGGCAAATAAGGACACTCAAAGTGCAGGTATCGGTGTGCCGTGGTCGGCTGCACATGCATTGATGGTTCCGAGAAATCCACGAAGTCGATACCCAATGCCCGGCCATCTTCGAACGCCAGGAAAGCCCGCCGCCCGGTCCAAGCCGATTTTTCCTAACAGTTTCATCAGTTCCATGTGCCATAGTTCAATTCCTTGGCTCGTGGAACTCCTTGCTCAAGTCGAACTTTGCTCGATTGACATACATCAAGACGGAACGCCCGCCTTGGCGATACTATCAAAGTCAAAGAAATTGATCGGTAATATTTTGAGGAATGAATGTTCCATTCTGAATTCAATTCCACGCCCGGAGTACACGAGCCGGCCCTGAACGCAGCGCAGTCGGAAGCTTCCGAGGGTGAAGCCCACCTTTCGAACGCGGTTGCAAGTGCAACCGTGGAAAAGCCAAAAAACGTGCTGTTGATATCGCTGGACGATTTCAACGACTGGATGGACGGTCTCGGCGGCTACGCGGGCGTCGTGCACACGCCCAACCTCGACCGCCTTGTCGGCGACGGCGCGCTGTTTGCAAACGCCTTTGCACAGGCGGCGGTCTGCAATGCATCGCGGGCGAGCTTTCTCAGCGGTCTGGACCCATCGAACACCCAGATATTTGAGAACAAGACGCCCTGGGGCAGCGCAATCGATCCCAACAAGACGATCCCCGCTGTGTATCACCAGAACGGTTTCGAGACCGCGATCGCCGGCAAGGTCTTTCACCCGTCTGCCGACACGCGGTCTCTCGTCCTGCCCATCGCCGATCACTACCAGCAATTCGTCGCCGACCAATCCGACGCTCCATTCAGATTGGAGGCGATCAACGATCTGTCAAACCACCCGGATTTTCTGACTGCGCAATTCATCGAGGATTTTCTCGACGGGTACGACGCGTCGGGGGCGCAGCCGTTCTTCGCCGCCGCCGGTGTGTACCGCCCGCACACGCCCTATATCGTGCCGCAGGAGTATTTCGATCTCTATCCACTTGAGGACATTCAGCTTCCGATAGCGGGTCCGCATGATCCGTTGCCGCAGTTCAAAGACTTCATTCATCAAACGCAATATTTCCACGACCAGGTTGTCGCGGACGGCTACTGGGAAAAGATCGTCCAGGGGTATCTGGCGTCGATTTCCTTCATGGACGCAATGGTCGGGAAGATGCTCGACGCGCTCGACGCAAACGGGCTGACCGACGACACGATCGTCGCGCTGTGGAGCGATCACGGCTACCATCTTGGCGACAAGGACCGCTGGTTCAAGTTCACGCTGTGGGAAGAGGCGGCCCGGGTGCCGTTGATCGTGGTCAATCCCGGCGAGATCACCGGCGGCACCGTCATTGACGATCCGGTCGCCCTTGTCGACATGTTCCCGACGCTGCTGGAGATGTCGGGGATCGAATCGACCAACCTGTCGCTGGATGGGCGAAGCCTGAAACCGTTGCTGGACGGCGGTTCCATGCCGGACGCACCGGTGATGACCTGGATGTTCGGCAGCTATTCGGTGCGCGAAGGGGATTTCCGCTATACGCGCTACGAAGATGGAACCGAAGAACTGCACGATATTGCGGCGGACCCGGACCAGAACGACAATCTCGCCGACGATCCGGCCTACGAAGCCATCCGCCAGCATCTGCATGATGTCGTGCTGGCAAACTACTCGATCATCGAAGGAACGGCGGGAGACGACACGCTGAGCGGCACGGCGTCTTCCGACATGTTTGCCACCTGGACCGGTGCGGATGTGCTGACGGGCGGCGCTGGCGACGACACGTACTTTGTCCGGGATCCCGGTATCACCATAATCGAGGCCGCAGGTGGCGGCGCCGACAAGGTTTATATCAAGGATATTTCATTTTCACTGCCGGATCATGTCGAGGATCTGCTGGTCCACCAGATTTCAAATAAGGATATAGATCTGAGTGGAAACGATTTGAGCAATGTCATTTCCGCCAACAAGGGAGACAACGTCGTACACGGCGGGAAAGGCGATGACACGATCATAGGATGGGACGGTTCAGATACGATATTTGGCGGAGAGGGCAATGATTATATTCAACCAGAGACATTTCGCGCCGACGGTTCATATGTCGATGCCGGCGACGGCAACGACTTTGTTCAGGCAACCAATGGTGCGGACACACTGATCGGCGGCGGAGGCATCGACACGACCTCCTTCGGCAGGGCGACCAGTGGCGTAAGGGTCGACCTGGCCGCGCCCGGGATGAACAGCGGAGGTGCTGCCGGGGACAGCATACATTCCATTGAAAACGTGATTGGTTCCAGGTTTGGCGATCACCTGCTCGGTGATCATTTGGACAACCAACTCTACGGAGACAGTGGTGGCGATGTGTTGCAGGCCCAAGATGGTGATGACACGCTACGGGGTGGAAATGGAGACGATGTTCTGATCGGCGGACCCGGGGCGGATGAACTCTGGGGCGGCGACGGGACCGATACGGCCTCGTTTGACGGCGCGGCAAGCGGGGTGTGGGCCGACCTGACATCGCCTGGCACGAACACCGGGGAGGCCACGGGCGACATTTTCGGCGGCATTGAGAATCTTGCCGGTTCCGACCACGACGACAACCTGCGCGGTGACAGTGCCGACAACCTGCTGCGCGGCAAGGGCGGCAACGATGTCTTGCTGGGGCGGATGGGCGACGATGTTCTGGTCGGCGGTCCCGGGGCGGATGAGCACTGGGGTGGCGGTGGTGCCGACACCGCGTCCTATGCGACGGCAACGAGCGGGGTGTGGGTCGACTTGACGTCGCCCGGCACGAACACCGGAGAGGCCAAGGGCGACATTTTCGGCAGTGTGGAGAACGTGATCGGTTCCGCTCACGACGACAATCTGCGCGGCGACGGCGCGGATAACGTGCTGCGCGGCAACGGCGGTGACGACGCGTTGCTTGGACGAGACGGAAACGACTTTCTGGTCGGCGGTCCCGGGGCGGATGAGCACTGGGGTGGCGGTGGTGCCGACACCGCGTCCTATGCCGGGGCGGCGAGCGGGGTGCGGGTCGACTTGACGTCGCCCGGGACGAACACCGGGGAGGCCACGGGCGACATTTTCGGCAGTGTGGAGAACCTGATCGGTTCCGCTCACGACGACAATCTGCGCGGCGACGGCGCGGATAACGTATTACGCGGCAATGGCGGCGACGATGCGTTGCTGGGATGGATGGGTGACGACACTTTGCTTGGTGGGCCCGGGGCGGATGAGCACTGGGGCGGCGGTGGTTCCGACACCGCGTCCTATGCCGGGGCGGCGAGCGGGGTGTGGGTCGACCTGACGTCGCCCGGCACGAACACCGGGGAGGCCGCGGGCGACATTTTCGGCAGTGTGGAGAACCTTGCCGGATCCGATCACGACGACAATCTGCGCGGCGACGGCGCGGATAACGTATTACGCGGCAATGGCGGTCACGATGTGCTGCTGGGACGGATGGGTGACGACAATTTGGTTGGCGGGTCCGGTGCGGACACTCTGCGTGGTGGCGGTGGAAACGACACGATGCGAGGAAATGCGGATGCGGACACGTTCGTATTCGATGCCGGCAACGACACAATCAAGGACATGGACCTATCGGAAGGAGACCGTGTCCATCTCGATGTCGGTGCCCTTGGTGTCGGTGGGATGACTGTGAATCAGATTGTCGCAACATATGGCAGCACCGCTTCCGGAATGGTTGTGCTGGACTTCGGCAGCGGTGACGTTCTTGCAATCGAAAGCCTCACTTCCACCACCGGCCTTGAAGCGCAAATCGATCTCGTGTGAAGCCAACCCGACCGCGTGCTTGAAATCAGCGTCACGGGCGGCCGTCGAAGGATCGCAATTCGTCCCGTATAACCGTTCACCCCTGTCATTTCACCCATGACGCGATCACTCAAACCCATGTCGTTCCACGCACCGTCGATCGTTGCTATCCTGGTTACACCGCAAATTGAGCGAGTCGATCCATGCCTACATCACCTTCCCCGATCCCGCTGCGCCGCCTTGGCGACGCCGGTCCCACGGTCTCGGCCCATGCCCTGGGAACAATGACCTTTGGCGCAGAGACCGACGAGGCAGAGGCGCACCGGATGCTTGACGTGTTTGTCGAACGCGGCGGCACACTGATCGACACCGCCGATGTCTATTCGGACGGCTTGTCGGAACAGATAATCGGCCGTTGGGGCGCAGCACGCGGCGGGTCGGACGACCTGATCATCGCCACCAAATGCCGTTTTCTGCCCACGCCCGGCAGCCCGGGCGCGTCGCGGCGGGCCGTCCTGCGCCGGGCCGAAGCCAGCCTGAAGCGCCTTCAGTTGGACGCGATCGACCTCTTCTTCATTCATGGTTGGGACGACGACACCGATGTCATGGAAACACTTCAAGCGCTCGGAGACCTCGTGACCGAAGGCAAAATCCATCACATCGGCTGGTCAAACGTTACTGGCTGGCAGTTGGAGCGCATTTGCGCCACTGCCCGGGCCCATAACCTGCCGATGCCGGTCGCATTGCAACCGCAATACTCCCTTCTCGACCGGGGAATCGAACTCGAAGTATTGCCCTGCGCGCTGGAGAACCGCGTTGGGCTCACGCCATGGTCCCCGTTGGGCGGTGGCTGGCTCACGGGCAAGTATTCGGCCGATGTGCAGCCCTCGGGTGCGACGCGTTTGGGAGAGAACCCCGACCGTGGTGTCGAAGCCTACGATAAGCGCAACACCGAACACACCCATGCAGTGCTTCGGGCGGCCAGAGAGGTCGCCGAACGGCGGGGCAGGCCGGTGGCGCACGTCGCGCTCGCGTGGCTGGCAAGCAGGCCGGGTGTTTCCTCCATTCTCCTTGGAGCACGGAATGCCGAGCAGTTGGAGGCCAACCTCGACTCCATCGACCTGGACCTCACGAAAGACGATCTGGCAGTTCTGACCCGGGTCTCATCTCCCGGTTTGCCGGACTATCCCTATGGCTTCGTTCGCGACTGGAGCAAGGTCATGCACTGGAGCCGCCTGGGGACCTGAGAGCAGGTAACGTTGGCGCCCGAGAGGCGCCCCAAAACGGACATGGCACAGGCTGATCGCCGAAACGAGAAGTTGGGGCCGCGTACAGCGCTCCGGGAAGACATCTGACATGGCTTTGGAACTGAGGGGCCGACACGCTGCTTCCAAGTCACCTGACAAACCCGAAGCCGAAGCCTATTTTTTAAGTGAGTTCTTCTGAAGGGAGACGACATGGCCGATCCGACGGGCAAGAAACCCACACCGGCAGAGGGGACCGGGGCAAGGTTTTCGCCAGACGGCGAAACGCTTGAGCTGACCCGCACCGCAGTGCGCGGCATCCTGCAGCGATCGGAGTCATTCCGGGTGCTTCCCGCGGACAAACGCCGCTTGATCGCCGAGCAAATGGTGCGGGTGGGCAGCTACATGGCGAATCCAGGCGGTGTCCTGAGCGAGGCATCGAGGCAGGCCCCGCCGGCTCGTCCATACGCACACACCTTGGCTTGGAACGCGCGGTCAACTCTGGAACGTGCCGGCTCGGATCAGGGATCTTCCGTCAAAGGTTTCGAAGATGTCGCCATCCATCCAGACGCCGTGCAATTTGGCGAACTCGTCGGCAGCGTCGACTTCCCCGGCTTCGTTGGAAGTCTTATCCAGGGTGTGTTCAATGCGATCGTGGATTCCAGCATCCAACAGATGGAAGCCTATGCGGAGATGCTGAAAGGCGTGTCGCAATCGGTGGACGACTTTGCCAGTGACAACATTTCCGACGACAAGGCCCGCGATTGGCTGGTGGAAGCGTACCCGGACCTGTTCGAACTGACCTTGGAGAACGGCGACACCGGCACCGGCGAATCCTGTGCAGAGGCGGCGATGCCGGCGCGTCGCCTGGTGGTGAAAGATATGGGGATCGAGGCAAGGCTGCGCGCGGTCTCGCATGCTCTTGGGCTCGAACGGGAACTTACAGACATCCGCACGCCTGAGAGCGAAGCCGCACTGATCCGTGGCGCGCGCGTGACAATAGCAACGGGACGGATGCAACTGCTGGCGTCCATGGTCCTCATGGGGATACATCGGATCGTTATGACGGACCAAGCCAGCGAGCCAGGTTAGGCTACGCTGGCCTGATCGGACGCGGGCCTGCCGCGGGATGCCATGTAAATCTTATTGTCTTGAAGATGATGATTGCGTTGAGTGGCAGCGCGGCGCCAGCGACGGTTCTGACCTTGTGCGCCCCGCCGCTTTCGGCCATCGGGAGACAATCGCCAGCGCAGGCCGAATGTCCGCACCGCAGCCGCCGCCTTGCGGCTTACGCATTCCCGTCGTTGGTAATTTCCGCAACACATTTTTCATCGGCAATGACCGGGTCGCGGGGCACAGCGGAAGTTGGCCGCCATGCGGAACAATGAGCAAAGGCAGAACTGGTCTCAGTCAGTGGCGAAGCGGCGGGGTGCTCAAGTTCTCCAGGATTGGACAGTCCGGGCGATGATCGCCGGCGCACTCGTCGATGAGGTGCGAGAGCGTATCGCGCATGGCCTTTAGATCGAAGATCTTGGATTCGATCTGTGCGAGATGTTCGTTTGCAATGCGCTTGACGTCCGAACTGGCGCGGGATTGATCCTCGTAAAGCGCCAAAAGCGCCCGGCAATCCTCGATTGTGAACCCTAGTGCCCGGGCACGGCCCAGAAAGGCAAGTTTGTGCAAGTCTTTTTCGCCGAAGGCGCGGTAGCCATTCGTGCCACGCGTGGGTTTGACCAAGCCGATTTCCTCGTAGTAACGGATCGTCTTGACCGGAAGGCCCGAGCGGGCCGAGACGTCGCCGATATTCATGCCTCTCTCCTTTGTTATTCAGCGGCGGCTGGCCGGTAGCCGGTTGCCGGTGTGTGTTGCGCCCGGGCAGGGTCGCGTCGAGCCGGCTCCACCCAGCGCAGGCGCAACGCATTGGAAAGAACAAAGATGCTGGACAGTGCCATCGCGCCGGCAGCCAGTACGGGCGACAACATCATCCCGCTGACCGGGTAGAGAACGCCGGCGGCGACAGGGATCAGAAGTGTGTTGTAGCCAAAGGCCCAAAACAGGTTCTGGCGGATATTGGCCATGGTGCGTTGGCTGATATCGAAGGCGTTCACCACGCCGTTTAGATCGCCAGTCATCAGGATGACGTCCGCCGCTTCGATGGCGATATCCGTGCCAGTCCCGATGGCGATGCCGACATCCGCCTCGGCGAGCGCGGGGGCGTCGTTTATCCCGTCACCGACAAAGGCCAGTTTGGCACCGCGGTCGCGCAGCGAATGTAACGTGGCCACCTTGCCCTCTGGCAGGACTTCGGCGACGACGTGGTCGATACCCAACTCGGCGGCGATGGCGTTGGCAGCGGCCTGGTTGTCGCCGGTGATCATCGCCACTTTCAGTCCGAGGCCATGCAGCGCCGATATCGCCTCGGCTGTCGTGTTCTTAATTGGATCAGTCACGGCGACGACAGCCGCGATTTTTTTGTCGATTGCGGCGTAGAGCGGCGTGCGGCCTTTGCGTGCAAGCGCATCGCCACGGTCTTTCAGGCTTTCGTAGTCCACGTTCTCGCGCGCCATAAGCCGGTCAGCGCCAATCAGCACAGTTCGGCCGTCGACATCAGCCTGAACGCCGTAGCCGGTGATCGACGCAAAGCGCTCGACTTCGGGCAGGTCAATGCCCTCTCTCTCGGCGGCCCGCACGATGGCTTCGGCAATCGGATGCTCCGATGACGCCTCGACGGCCGCAACGAGCCGCAAGACGTCCGACCGATCGAACCCGTCCGCAAGCTCCAGGTCGGTCAGTTCCGGGCGGCCCTCGGTCAGCGTGCCGGTCTTATCGAGGGCCACGACCGTGGCATCCTGCAGCATCTGCAAGGCATCGCCCTTGCGGAACAGGACCCCCATCTCGGCGGCGCGGCCCGTCCCGACCATGATCGACGTCGGCGTAGCAAGGCCCATGGCGCACGGACAGGCGATGATCAGCACCGCGACCCCGGCGACCAGTGCAAACCCAAGCGCGGGATCAGGACCGGTCAGTAGCCAGACGAGCACCGTGATCGCGGCAACCGCCATGACCGCGGGGACAAACCACAGTGTGATCCTGTCGACCATACCCTGGATCGGCAGCTTGGCGCCCTGAGCCTGTTCGACCATCGCGATGATCTGCGCCAGCATGGTATCGGCACCAACCTTGGTGGCGCGGAAACTCAGCGTGCCGGTGCCGTTGACCGTTCCGCCAACGACCTCGGCGACCTTGGTCTTCTCCACCGGCACCGGTTCGCCCGTGATCATGCTTTCATCGACATAGGACGACCCCGTCAGCACTTCGCCGTCGACAGCGATCTTTTCTCCTGGTCGCACCCGGATGGTATCGCCGACCACGATCTGGTCGATGGGCATTTCCACGGTCGTGCCGTCTCGTTCCACGCGCGCTGTCTTTGGCTGCAGCCCGATCAGCTTGCGGATCGCCTCACCGGTGCGGCCCCTGGCGCGGGCCTCCAGCCAGCGGCCCAAAAGGATGAGAACGACTATGACCGAGGCGGCCTCGTAATAGACATTCGCCGTTCCGGCGGGCAGCCAATCCGGCGCGAATGTCGACACAAGCGAGAAACCGTAGGCTGCGCCCGTGCCCAATGCCACCAACGAGTTCATGTCCGGCGCGCCGCGGAACAGCGCTGGGAACCCTTTCGTGTAGAACCTCAGCCCCGGACCGAACAGCACGATGGTCGTTAAAACGAACTGCAGCAACCGGCTGGTCTGCATACCGATCGTGTCGGCCACCAGCTGGTGCACGCCGGGAATGAAATGGCTGCCCATCTCGATAGCAAAAACCGGGAGCGAGAGAATCGCCGCCAGCAGCGTCAATTGCCCGAGCCGGGCGATTTCCCGATCTTTCCTTTCCCGCCCGTCGGTCTGTTCACGGCTTTTCGTCGTCGCGGGGTAGCCGGAGCCGGTGATAACGTGCGCGATCTCTGCAGGTGTCACCACGCCCTTGGCGTATTCGACCCGTGCCGACTCCGTTGCGAGGTTGACGGAGGCCGTCAGAACCCCCGGGGTTGCCGTCAGCGCCTGTTCGATACGCCCGACGCAGGACGCGCAACTCATGCCCTCGATGGCAAATTCCGTCTCGTCCGTCACGGCCGGGTAGCCCGCTTGCGCCAAGGCTTCCGACAGAGCACTCACCGTCGCCGGGCTGTCAAAGCGGATCGTCGCGGACTCCGTAGCGAGATTGACCGATGCCTGTTCCACACCCGGAACCGCCGCCAGCGCCCTTTCCGCACGTGCAACGCAGCCCGCGCAGGACATTCCCGCGACTTGCAGTGTGAGGTTTCCCTGATGCGCCATGCTCGCCATCCATCGCAACAGCTTGGTTGACATCGTAGATAAGGCCTCCAGTAACTGGAAGGTCAAGAGATTTGGCTTCTACTTTTTTCGCCGCCGCTTGTTTGATGCGAGGCAACGCTACCGGTTCACCTGCGGCATCCCATGATTATCGAACGGTGCACTGACTTCAGTGAGCCATCGAGCCGGTCGTAAGTCCCAGACGATGTTCCCGATGGTGGTCGCCGACCCAGTTCAAATTCGATCCACATACGGGGCCTTATCCGTTTTTTGCCGCCCTCCGGCGCTGGAAGGACGACCGCGATTTCTTTCAAATGAATGTGAGCTTGGTCCTTGAGAAGGAATACCATCGATGTGCCGACGGCTGGGCACGACGCAATCGCCGCTCGGCGATGTGTCCATGCGGACACGAGCCCCAGATTTTCCACGGACCTCTCGACTCTGTGAGAAGCCAAGCTGAGCGGTTTTGCGGCTATGATCGGCTTAATGTTTGTTCTTGCACGAATAGCGATCGCGACGGCGCTCATTCTCTTTCTGACCGGCGGCATCGGTTCGCCGGGGCTTTACCACGGTCAGGCCGAATTTGACGGCCATGCATCAAATAACCTGCTCGCCGAGGGTCGTGACTTGGTTCCGGCCCATTGCGCGGCAGACACCGTGCATCCCGAGTGCCATGCATCGGCAATTCTGCCTGACTCGAACGAGGCGGACATGCGCGATGCCCCCAGCGTCGAGTTCTTCGACGCCGCTGTCAGAATTGTGTCAACCAATCCCACGTTGAACCTGCCTCCGCCCCGTACCTGACGTCGGAAACTGCACCCCCCCATTTGGCAAATGGGCAAAGCTTTAAATTCGGGAAGGTCACATGCAATCAAGACGCAACTTTATCTCCGGTACGGCGAGCTTCGTCGCGTTCGCTCCGACATTGGCCCAGGCACATAGCAAGCAGCCTTTTAAGCTCGACGACCGGCTCAAGCCGCAAATCGTCGGCGTTCGCGAACAATGGACACCCGGGCAAATCTGGGTCGTCCCTGGCCAACACCTTCTCTATCTGATCCTCGAACCCGGCAAGGCGCTCCGATATGGGGTCGGTGTCGGACAGGCCGGTCTGACCTTCAAGGGCACTGCCATCATAGAGCGGAAGGCAAAATGGCCGTGGTGGCGTCCGACAAACAACATGATCCGCCGCAACCCCGGAAAATATGCACGTTATGCCAATGGCGTCCCGGGAGGCCCGAATAATCCTTTGGGGGCCCGGGCGCTTTATCTCTACCGAGACGGGCGCGATACCTACTACCGCATCCACGGAACCACAGACCCATCCTCGATCGGAAGATCGGTATCAAACGGCTGCATCCGGATGCTTAACGAGCACGTCGAGGACCTTTATGAACGGGTCCCGATCGGAACCGTCGTCACGGTGGTCTAGGCTGCGTCCGCAAAAGTCGAAGACCGTAGAGGTCAGTTGGCTTGCAGGCAAACGAATGAACAGCCCGGCGGATAGCCAATGGGAGTAGGCTCAATGAAGATTGATCGTCGCAGGCTCTGTGCCGTGTTGGCGTCCTTGCCGCTGCAGGCCGCGTCGTCAGCGGCATGGGCACAGGCCGCCCATATCTGGTCGGTCCGGCAGACTTATCGCGCGTTGTTGGACGACAGCGTCAGGCTTCTCGATATCCGGTCCCGAGACGAATGGCGCGACACGGGTGTGGCCCGTGGCGCATGGCTGGTCAGCATGCATGAGAGGAGGTTCGCCGAGCGGCTGTTTGCGGCGCGCGATTTGGCGGGCGACCGCCCGGTGGCGCTGATTTGCGCGGTGGGCGGCCGAACGGGATCGGTGATGCAGGCGTTGCGACAGGCGGGTTATACCGGCTTCGTCGACGTGTCCGAAGGCATGCTGGGATCGCCCGTCGGGCGCGGTTGGATCGCTGAAGGATTGCCCGTCGTCACAATCGACGAGGCACTGGCTGGTACGCCCCAGTCCCTTCTGTGAGTGACTCTCAAAGCGCTTGTTGTCTTGGGCGTTGCCCTCTTGATGCGTGCTGCCTGGGCCTGCTGCGGAAAGACCCGCTGCCTTGGGCTCTCGGCCGTCGACATAGAAAGCACCAGGTCGTGGGTCGACCGAGCGGGCATTTTCGGCCCCATGGCGATTACCAGGTCGGGAGACATTGGTATTGCGGAAATGGTCACTGTCGGTCTCGGGATGCTGACCGCAATCACCTTGCTGCTGCCCGCACCCATTCGCCTGCGATCGGGCCGCTTCCAAGAAGATCATCGTTAGTCCGAAAACGCCACCGTGCCGCTTGCGGCCGGTGGGGATGAGCCACCGCTTCGCATCCGCCACGCCGGCCCCACGATTGATTGCTGGTGCCGCGACCTAACCAAAACTTAACAATCAACTAACCCAGTCGAAATCTCAGCCCGTTAAGAAATCCGCATCCGGCCGACGTCCAACCGAAGACCGGCGGAAGGCGGACAAAACCGAAACCTCTCAAAGGACCTGATCGATGAACAAACTCACCAAGATTGCCGCGCTGTCAGTTCTCACCGCAATTGCGCTGCCGGCATCCAGCGCCCTGGCCGTCGACGAACACTACATCAGCGACGATGCGGTTGTGGGAGGTTATGATGTTGTGGCCTATCACACCGCAGGGGCACCAACTATGGGCTCTGGGGACCACGCGTCGACCTACCAAGGCGCGACCTGGCATTTCTCATCGGCCGAGAACAAGGCAATGTTCGACGCCGAACCGGCGAAATACGCTCCGGCCTATGGCGGATGGTGCTCGGCCGGTGCGAGCAAGGGCAAAAAGGTTCCGACCCAGCCTGACCTTTGGGCCATCGTCGACGGCCAGCTTTATCTCAACAGCAGCCCTGCGGCGCACAACGATCTGTTTCTTGCCAGCACGGACGCCGTTATCCGGAAAGGTGAATCGAACTGGAAAGTGATATTCGCAACTTCAAGAGAGGACCTGTTGGCGCAATAAGGTCCACAAGGCCACGCGCCGCCGTCATCCGATTGGCGGCGCGTTTGGTGGCCGCGATGCCTCGGCGGCCGGGTCGCCGAATTGCCGCTACGCTCGACCGATTTGGAACCTTACCCGAGCCGAACTAAGCTCCTGCCAAACGCGGGAGCCGATTGCTTTGGAGCCTGGAGGCATCAAAAAGCCGACTTCGATCCTTGTCGTTGAGGATGACGTGAACATTCTCAACCTTCTCAGCGCCTATCTGGAGAAAGCCGGGCATGCGGTTGCCACTGCCAAGGATGGCGGCGTGGGTTTGGAAATGGCCCTGAACGGCGCGTTCGACCTTCTTGTTCTGGATGTGATGGTGCCTCACAAAGCGGGGACCGAGATTGCGTCGGCATTGCGCGACAACGGCTGCTTGACCCCGATCCTGTTTCTCACGGCGCTTGGAGGCGAGACCGACATTCTCCACGGGTTTGGCGTGGGCGCTGACGACTACGTAGTGAAACCATTCTCGCCACGAGAACTTTTGGTGCGAATTGACGCGATCCTTCGGCGAAGCACGATGCAGAGGGCCGACGAGGAACCGAGGCTGGAAATCGGCCCAATTCAACTCGACGGTGCTCAACCCGTTTGCCAGGTCAAAGGGACATCGGTGGAACTGACCCCGATTGAATATCGCATCCTGCGGCAACTCATGGGGCGCCCCAACCGCGTGTTTGAACGCAGCTCCCTGATCGCCGGCATTTACGGCAACGACGCGGCGGTCAGCCCGAAAGCGATCGACGTGCATATCCACCACCTCCGCGCCAAGCTGGGCGATGAAGCGGGGGAGATGATTCA
This sequence comes from Rhodobacter sp., assembly GCA_030065095.1. Lineage (GTDB taxonomy): Bacteria > Pseudomonadota > Alphaproteobacteria > Rhodobacterales > Rhodobacteraceae > JASJCA01. Next base: position 23,188 of record JASJDP010000020.1, on the reverse strand, counting down.
AACGGTTCGGGGATTTGGGTACAAATTGACCGTTCCGCCTGACAAACCCAAATCGGATGACAATGCTTAATCGAGTTCAGCACTGGCCTTGGCTCACGCTTCAGATCATTGCAGCCAATGTCGTGATTATCCTGGCGCTGGCCGCGGTCTGGTCCTGGGCGTTCATGCAGCAAAGCAGTGCTTATTCGGAACGGCTCATGTCTACTTTCGACATCGAGCCGGGCACGCTGCATGCGATGTATGTCGAGGACGTCGAGCGACAGCTTTGGGCGAGCGCGTTCCTGGGATTGTTCATCGCCGTGTTGGCGTCCTTCGGGTTGGCCTTTCTTATCGTTCGCCCCCTGCGATCTCTCGCCAAGGCGACCGAACGGCTGAGGCACGGCGACTATCGCGTTCGCTCGACCATCGGAACCGGCGAGGTCGGCCGCTTGGCCGAGACTTTCAATGCGCTTGCCGCCGAACTTGAACAGGAAGACCGCCGCCGCACTCAATACATGGCGGACCTGAGCCATGAACTTCGAACACCGATTACAAGCCTTCGAGGGTACACGGAGGGGCTTGAAGATGGGGTCTTTCAGGCCGACGAGCGCTTTTTCCGGCTCATGGAAGATGAATTGAGCCACCTGACAGCCCTGACGAACACGATCGAATCCATGCAGCTGGACGCGGGAAGCCGCGACGAGCAACACGGGTCACATGCCGGCATCGCCGACTTTTTTGAAAGCACAATCAGCAGCTGGAAAACGCGTTTCCTGCAACGTGGACTGCAGCTTGATCTTTCGATTTCCGAGAATGTAAAGAATGAGCAATCGGTCATATCGCCCAATGCAATGAAACAGATTGTCGACAATCTGTTGTCCAACATGCTGAGATATGCGTCCGCCGAAGAACCTTGTGAGATAAGACTATCTCGGGGAAAGCGAGCGAACTCGGTCGAGGTGGCATTTGGCAACGATGCGCCCGATGTCGATGATTCGAGCCTGCCTTTCCTTTTCGATCGCTTCTACCGCGTGTCGAAAAGCCGAACGCGAGTGGATCGTGAGCACCCAAGCGGGTTGGGTCTGTCCATCGTCAAGCAGATTTGTATTTCCAACAATGGAAATGTGAGCGCGACCTTGGATGGCAGACGGCTGGTAATTGCCGTCGAATTGCCCCTCGTGACACCCGATCCGTGAGGCCATATTCGATTTAGCTGGAGCGGATCGTTCGCAGCTCCGACATCGCCGCTACCTGCGCGAATGGCCAGCGCGCATCTGGATGGGATACGGTTCAGATGACCGTGGATCCAAAGCTACAGCAGGACGGACGGGAAAAAAGCGGATCGTCCGGTCCGCTCGGGTTCCTTGGGCCCGACGCCCAGCACTGCAAGTTCGAACGCATCCACGAAGAAATCGATTACGCGGATCGGGTTGCCCACGCCGACGCAGCCCCCAGCCGATGCTGATGCGGCACAACCTGACCGCGGTCCATACCTTCGATGAAACCCGATATGCGCGCACCCGGTGTTTGCCGGAGAATACAACTCAACCTGGGTAATCGCGCACCCTCAGGCCAAAGCAGATCTCTTGGGAATTGGCCTGAAGCTGAACTGGGATCACCGTTTTTGTTCCGCCAACGCAATCTGGTGATCCGGGTTGGCGGCGTCGGCATCGGCGAAATTTCAGTTGACGATTCGCCCTTAGGTGTACTTCAATCATCGTATTCGGCGACCGTTTTGAAGGTTTGCGATTCTCCTGGTTTTTCGCCGACGCACAGATGGCGGATGAACGAATATCAGGGATTTAGTTATGAAATACAAAGAATTGTGCGCCCTCGGCGCACTCGCAGTCGGGGCTGCGACCGGCTCGGTCACTGCTGCGGACCTTCCTTCGAAGATGATCTTTTTCGTCCCGCAAGAAAGCTGCCCGGACGGCAGCGCGGCCGCACAGGATGCCGCTGGACGGATACTGATCGTGACCAGCAGCACGTCTGAAGTTGGCAAGACCTACGGTACGCCGATGAAGGACCTGCAGGACAACAGCCACACCCACGCCGCTACGATGACGGTCAACCTGCCATCGCATCACATCGCGGGCGCGTCGGGTGGTGGCAACGGTCAGGCTACGAGCAAAGGCGACCACAGCGCCAGCTACACCTCGGGGTCAGCGACGACGAATCTGCCGTTCATCCAATTGCTAGTCTGCGTTGCTGATTGAGGAGAATGAAATGCCGAAGTTATGGATCAAAAGAATTGCCGCTGCGGCGCTTGTGGCCGGCTCCGGCCTGGTGGCTGCCAACGCACTCGCGCAGGATGCGCTGCCGATGTTCTCGATTGCCTATTTCGACGGGCCCTGTCCGGACGGATGGGATAACACCGCGCTGGCGTCCGCCGTCGGCCGCACGCTGTTGCCGACGCCGCGCGGCGGCGGTGCCGGCGGCTTCATCGGCGAAGCGCTGACCAGTCAACAGGCCCCCGAACACACGCATGCCACCGCCAGCGGCAGCATCGATTCGCCGGCCAAGGAGTTCGTCCTGATCGATGGGTGCTGCAATGACAGCCTGGGCCATAGCGGGACGCACAGCATGTCCGGATCGGCCGCCAAGCACGAAAGCGGCCTGCCCTACATCCAATACAATGCCTGCCTGAAATCAGATCCGCCCAGCGGATCGCTGCCGTCTGGCATTCTGACCTTCAGCCTGGTGCAATGCTCTGGATCGTTCACCCCGTACAACGCCGCCTCCGGGCGGTACATCGTCGGGCTCAACCCGAACGGTCAGCCAGCGGCGACCTTCGGCGGCCCGAACCTGCAGCCGTCCGAGATACGCACCCACACGCATGACATGGCCGGGACGATGAGCTTCAACTCGCATAACATCGCCGGCGCATCGGGGTGCTGTGCGCATGACTATGCCGCGTCCGGAAATATCAATTTCACCGGCACGACCCAGGTGAACCCGACCAAAGGGAAATACGACTCGGCGGTTCAGGCCCCGTACTACACAGCCTTCATGTGCCAGTCGCAGTAAGCGTCGGCAAAGGCACCCGCTGCCCCTGGGATCCTATGGACCCCGGGGGGCAGCGGGCACAGTCTGGTGCGCACGGAGCGGCCGGCGCAGACCGGCCGGACCCCCAATATCGAGAGCGTTTGATCCAGGGAGATTACGATGGACCGCTTTTTTAAGCCTACAGCCTCCGTTCCGATGCGTGCGCGTGTGCGAGGTCTTTGCCTTGCGGTCTTGCTCGCCCTCGCCGGCACAGCAGGTCCGTCCCTTGCCGATGGTGAACCCGGGGCCGAAAACCCGATTCAGAACCCGCAGAACCTGACCGTATTTCCGGTTGACGATCTGGCCACGCTCCGCTCGCAGCAGAATGTGGCGACGACTGCACTGGTCGACTACGTGGCGGCCAACGCCGATCTGACCGCCTGGACGCAGACCGGCCAGCAGCTGATGCAGACAGATCCATGCACGCAAAGCATCGGCCGCCGCCTTCTTGCCGGGCGCGTCACCACGCCAGAGTTCGAACAGGCGATCTGCATGACGCCGATCGGGCTCAGCCTGTATTACGGCCAGAAACCCACAGCTCAGGGCCAGTTCCTGCGCTACGATTTTCCCAAGCCGGGCGTCGGCACCGCGTTTCGCAATTTCGACGCGCAGACCGGGCTTTTCGACCGCTCCGGCGGGACCGACCAGTTTCTGCACATGGACATCGCGACGGCGCATCGGGATTTTGCCGGTAACCTGACCGTCAGCATCGTCGGCTATGACCCCAAAACCGACACGTCCGAGCAAAAGCTCAGCCTGCGCGACAGCTGGACCGACGACAGCGGCCGGCAGGTGTCCGGCGACGTGGCACTGGCGGTCGGCGACTTCAACGGCGACAGCACGCTGGACCTGATCGCCTGGGCCGACACCTCGACCGGGACCGTCAGCCAGCAGCAGGGCCGGATCGACATGGCGAGCTTCACCTACGATCCCAAGGAACGCGAACTGACCCATGTCAAGACGATCGAGGTCCCAACGGTCGGCAAGCCGGCCTCGATGACCGCCGCCTCGGGCGATTTCGCCACGCTCGGCACCGACCAGGCGATGCTGGCCTATTACCCGGCCTACGATCAGGCGTCGGGAAACCGGCCGATCCAGCTTTTGTACTTCCAGTTGAACGACAAGGTCGAGCCGGCACAGCCACAACTCGCGCAAGCGCTGACCGGCAAGCCCACCGGCAGTTCCTACTTTGATATCCGGGCCGGGCTGTTCAACTTCGATCCCAGCCAGACTTCGCCTGAAGCGGGCGCGCCGGGGTTTCACACGCGGCAGCTGGCGGTGAGTTGGACAATGCTGGCGCTTTCCTACACCTCGATCGTCGCCGTCGAGCAAGGCGGCAAGGCGCTGAAGGAAAGCCCGATCCAAAAGCTTGGCTCGCCGCAGAACCAGACGATTGGCGACATGCTGGGCCCCAGCCTGGCGGTGGGCAACTTCGTCGGCCTGCAAGACGACGGCGTCACGCCACTGGACCAGATCGCTGTCGCGATCCCGACGGGCACCGGCACGCCCAACACGACCGTCACCGAGCTGGTGATTGCAAGCGTCGCGTACGACAACACCACCGGTGAGTTCAGCATCACCGAGAAAGAGTCGTTCCGCGATCCGAGGTTCGCCGTCCGCGGGCTGGTCTACGGCCCCGGGCTTGTGGCGCTTGACAGCCTCGGCCGCGCCTTTTTCCTGGGCAATCCGGCGCATATCCGCGTGCCCGATCTGATCGACCCGCAATACGTCGTTTACATGCCTCCGCACCACGTCGATTGTCTGCCCGACCCGTCCAATCCGGCGACCTGCAGCGTGGTCAACATCTCGGCGTTCAACGACTTCAACATCACGCTGAACGACGAACAATCGTCGACGATCAAGCAGCAGTCGACCGACACCGCGGGCACGAATTTCGGCACCAGCGCTTCGATCTCGGTATCCGAAACGGTGTCGGCCGGCATCATGGAGATCGCCGACTTGTCCGCCTCGGCCCAGGTGACCGATACGTTCAGCTATGAATCGAATACGGTCAAGAAGGACACCAACGAAAACTACACCACGATCACCACACAAAAATCGGCGACCACGAACATCGACGATCAATTGGGGTTCAACCAGCGCGTCATCGATATCTGGCGCTACCCTGTCTTCGGCCTGGATCTGCAGCAGTCGAAGACGTTCCCATACTACGAGATCACCATTCCCGGGCCGCTGACGCCCTTCCAAAGCGACGGGTTGACCGTCAGCTGGTTCAATCCCAGCCATATCAACAACAACGCGTTGAGCTATCCGACGATCGGCGACCCCAACTTCCCCTCGGACCTGGGATCGTTCACCTATAACGACAATGGGACAGAAGTTTCCAAAACGGTGGCGTTGAACGACCGCACCGTGCGCAGCTTCGCTGGCAACAGCCAGACCTACAGCCTGACCTACACAGAAGGCTCCGGCGGTTCGAGCGAGCGTAGCTACGACTATACGATGTCGAACTCGGTCGATATCAAGACGGGGTTTTCGGCCAAGGTACAGATCGAAATCGTCAATACCGAAACCAAGGTAGACACCAGCATGAACCTGACCAACAAGGCAAGCTGGGGGAACACGACCGTTGCGTCGCGCTCGATGTCGGACTCGCGCGGGATCACGCTCAACCAGCCCGCTGTTCCGGGGATTCAGACCAAGGCCTACAATTACCAGACGCTGATCTACATCACTGGAAACGGCGGCATCAAGGTCGCCCATGCGGTGGATTTCGACGCCCAGACCGGACGCGCCTGGTGGGCCGATACCTACCGGCTTGCCGATCCGGCGCTGAACCTGCCGCTGCGCCTGGTGCAGTCGAGCGGCAGCACCGAATGGAAGCTGAACACCACCGACAGCTATTCCTGGATGCGCGGCATTGCCTTGACCACCAATGAGCTCAACGAGGCGACGGGGATCTATCCCTATCTTTCGGGCTCGGTGAACAAGGGCGACAAGGTTCGGGTCGTCGTCGATATCTACAACCTGTCGCTCGGATCGACCTCGTCGGACACGCAGGTGCAATATGCCTATCAGGCGCTCGATCCGACCACGTTCGCCCCGGTGGGTCCCGAGACCGTGTTCGCGACCAGTGCGACCGTCAAGCTGGCGCCCCTGGCGCAGCAGCAGATCGTCGGGGTCTGGGACACGGGCATGTTGACGATCTCCGAAGCCACGCCTTACCGCTTCGTTATCAAGCTGTTGACGGATGACGCCAACGATCTTCACGGCACCGCCGCGACCGCAGGCGGCAACAACATGGGTGTCTGGCCGTATAACAACACCGGCGTGTTCGTTTTTCCCGATGCCGGCGCCGCTCCCACACCGCAGGCCGCCGCGATCGCCGACCTCGCGATCACGCCGGGTTCGGCCCTGTCCTTGCCGCACGCTCCGGATGGCACCGCCACCACCGGTCTGGACATCGCGCCTTTGCCCGCAGCCGATGCCGGCCATCACAGCCACGTGGCCAAGGTCACGATTAACAGCGACACCGACCACCGCGGCATCGTCCATGTGGCCTTGTCGCGGCCCGGCAATGACGGCGATGGACGTGCGATGGTTTTGTCGCATGGGATGATCTGGGGACTGCCGAAGGGCAAGCGCACGGTTTCGCTTGCGATTCCCCACAAGCTCGCCGACGGAGTGACCGCAGAAGAAGCAATTGATTCGCATTCAAGTGGGCAAGTGCCAATCGACGTGCACCTGTTCAGCCACCACAACTAGTCGAGGTTGCTGTCCGCTGTGACATAGGCACCTGTCCTGAGCGCTCTTCGAGCGAAACAAGAGGCCGTTGTACTCGAAGAGGGGCCTGGTAGTTGGATACGGGTAGGCGTCGCCCCGCCCGAATGGTCGTTCAGGATAAAGCGGCCAAGCGGCTCGTCGCCCGGCAAGTGAAGAACCACATGCCGGCAATCGAGCTACCCATGCACTGGTCGATACATCTTCATTTGGCGCGGTCCAGGACGCCGCCGCTTCAAATGGTAGGCTCTCCTGCCGGGCCGTCAGGCGGCTCTCCCGCCACCATCCATTGCATTGCGAGTTTCCAGCAAGCAGTCTCGCATCTGGGAGGAACGCGATGATTGATCATATCACCTTTGGAGTCACCGATTTTGCCCGGTCAACGGCCTTTTACGATCAGGCCTTTGCCCCTCTTGGTGTCCGGCGCATGTTTGATGTCCCGGAAGAACACTCTGACGGGGTTAAAGTGACGGGTTACGGTGATGATCGCCCGTGGTTTTGGCTGGCGGAAGAAAACGCTACGAGTGGCTTGGTGCACATCGCCTTGCAGGCAAGAAACAAAGCTGAGGTAGATGCGTTTCATGCCGCAGCAATCCTAGCAGGCGGAACAGACAATGGCGCACCGGGTTTTCGCCCACACTACCACCCAGATTATTATGCTGCCTTCGTTCTTGATCCAGATGGGCACAACATTGAAGCGGTTTGCCACGGGCCAAAAACTTGACACTCGCAAGCTGCTTTCGAACTGAAAAAGCAGGCATTCAGACCAGGGTCTGTTGAGGTTCAAAACCCCCTTGCCGCATGAGTTCTGACTAAACCTTCCAAAAGATGTCGTTCCCCCTTGTAACTGGGCCACCGCGATGGCCGAGAGAGGAGGAAGGACATCCGCACCTTAAGTCCTCTCCAAACGGCCGGGTTTGACGAAACGGAGCATTGTCTTTCCAATCTGGATGAGGTCGCCATTGTTCAAAGGGGACTCACCGGCAAGTGGCCGAGAGTTCAGAAGGACCGGGTTCACCTTGCGCCCGTCTCGGATTACGCACCCGTATTTTTCTCCATAGAACGCGATGACCGCATGGCTGTCGCGCGAAATGGAACTGTCGCCAAAGGCAAGCTGGATTTCTTGACCGTCGCCGCGCCCGATCCGAGCGAAGTCACTCCTTATCGCAATGGATTCTCCACTCCCGGGACCGCCAACGATCCATAAGCTGCCATAGGGCGATTGTATGTCCTGACATTCTGTGTCCTGCACACCAAAGCTAGCCAGCTCAGAATCGTCTTTCTCCGTGGAGAATTGAAACCTCAGAAACCGCGTCTTTTCACGCTGTGATCCCGGATGGTCGTTCTTTTCCATCTGTTTGGTCCTTTTCAGCGATGCCACATCATCGACTGGAATTCGTTTGCCCAGAAGTAAGAACCTCGCCTCGCCAATCGCGACCGCTGGTCTGACGCAGGATCTGTCACTGGACTTGCGATTGAATGTAGGAGGACCAAAAGGCGTAAGAATGGCGAATTGTGTGACAACGTATGTCATTGCGGCGGTTAGTGCCTAAAATCAAAAACAAAAACATCTAATCGTCACGATTGTCGAGTTTCTCTGAGCATCCAACGATTGCCGCTTTTGCGGTTGGTCTGATCGCAAGGAATGTCGGAGTGCTCTTTGCTCCATCGGTCGACCGGCATCGACAGTTGGGCATCAATCGGTATTCACGCTTGCACCGACGCCCGCTCGTGCCGGCGTTTCGTTGGCCAATAACAAACCCGCCGGGATTTTGTTGCCCCGACCGACCAAAAAGCACAGTTCTGAGACAAATCTTCCATCCTATCGCCACAATGATCGGGCTCCTGTCAGGCGTCGTGATCGTTCCGGCTCGCGAAGAGCAGGTTGGATCGTCATGCGGAGGCTGAAATGACAAACAGGCAGAGCACGGAATTGATCACCCCCCAAGACGTGCGAGACGACGTTCTGAAACCCGGCGACGTTTTGTTGACGGGCCAGTACCGGATCGATCGATTTCTGAGTTCCGGAGGGTTCGGTATCACCTATCTTGCCACCGACAGTCTGGACCGGACTGTTGTGATCAAGGAGTGCTTTCCGAACGCCATCTGCTGCCGTATGGGTCAGACTGTACAGGTGCGGACCAAGACGATGGCCGCCGATTTTGCGGCGCTTGTCCGGCATTTCGGATACGAGGCGCGACGGCTTTCGAAGCTGAGCCATCCCAGCATCGTCGGGGTCCATCAGGTGTTCGAAGACAAGGGCACCGCCTATATGGCGCTCGATTTCATTGAGGGCCGGGACCTCATGCATGTCATTGAACATGAGCGCGAGTCGCTAACCCCGAACGACATCAAGACCATGTTGATCAGGTTGCTAGACGCGGTCGCCTACATTCACGAGAACAACGTGCTTCACCGGGATATTTCTCCGGACAACATCCTGATCGACAAAACCGGAAACCCGGTTCTGATCGATTTCGGCGCCGCGCGCGAGGTGGCGACAAACGCAACCCGGGCGCTGTCGGCCCTGCACGTGGTCAAAGACGGGTATTCGCCTCAGGAGTTTTATCTCGCCGATGGCAGCCAGGATGCATCGAGCGATCTCTACTCGCTTGCGGCAAGCTTCTATCACCTCATTACCGGGACACAGCCACCCAATAGCCAGGTTCGGCTTGCAGCACTTGCTGCGGAAGATCCCGATCCGTACAAACCGATCCCGCCTCTCAGCTCCGGCTTCGATCATTTCTTTCTGGAGGCGTTCGACAAGGCGCTTCAAATATTCCCGAAACACCGGCTTCAGTCGGCTCTGGAGTGGATTGAAGTGATCGACACGGTGCGCCGGCAAAAGGCAATGAAGGCACGCGCCGAGAAAGACCAGGAAATCGATCTCGCCATAAAACTGCTGACCGAAGAGACCAATTCGGCAATTGCAGAGGATACCAAGCCGCAAGGCAAGAAGGTGCCGGCCCCGAAACCTGAACCGAAACCGGCGATTGCACTGCCGCGCAATGAACGAAAGCGGACAAACGTCCAGGTTGAGTCCGAAGCATCACCGCGTATCGCCGCGCCCCGGAACGAAATCCGGAAACCGCGTTCGACCAGCGCTCAGAACGTGGACGGCCTCCGCGAGAGTATTACTCCAAAGCGGCAACGATCCTTGGGACCCGGCGCCATCTTGGCGTTCATTGCATCGAGGTTCGGTCTTGCACGTAGAAAATCGGATGAAAGCTGGAGAAGTTCGTCATGAAGTTTTTGCGAGCAATCCTGACGCGTGACGACCATACCGCGGACTATCCTGACGATCTGGGGCTTCTCGATGCCGATCAGTACGAATCCGGCTCGGACATCGACGATTGGGACGAAGAGACAAACAATGAGGATTTTGCCGCGGTCCTGGATAGGCCTGTCGCCGCTGCCAATTCTGATACCGGTGCAAAGTTCGGCGAAGAAACTGCTGTAATCGAGCAAGAGCCGGCAGCAACCGGCGAAGAGCCTGCGCCAAACGAAGAAGGACCCACAGCGGAAGACAGTAATCAAGAAATCCCGATTTGGGAGCTGTTTGAGGACGAAGTCACAGGCGAAACCGCCCCCGAAGTACCGGAGGAACCGGCGGCAGGCGACGATGATATCAAGGATCTTGCGCGCTCGGCTCTGGAAAAACTCGAAGGACGCAATGGGCCGGATCATGAGCAGACACCAGGGGGACGGACAAAGACACGCCTTCTTGGGTTCAGTCGCGGTACCGACATCCAACGGGATGTGTTCTCAAAGCCGCCAACTGGCGCGCCGCAAGCACAGCCGGAATTTCCGGTCGGCTGGTTGGTCGTGATCGAGGGTCGAGGCCGCGGCGCCCAATTCACGTTATTCGACGCAGTCGCCAAGATCGGGCGCGGATCGGATCAGGCGATCAGCCTGAATTTCGGCGACCAAGCCATTTCGAGGGACAATCACGCCGCCGTTGCCTATGACGGAGAGCAGAATGCATTCTTTCTCGGTCACAGCGGCAAGGCCAATCTGGTTCGCCTGAACGGGAAACCCGTGTTGACGACCGAAAAGCTTGCCAACGGCGATCTCATTCGGATCGGAGAAACGACACTTCGGCTCACTACGTTTTGCGATGCCGAGTTCTCTTGGGACCTAGTCAATCAAGACGAGTCGGATTGTGCCTGACCCCCAACTCGAAATCGACGCCGCGTGCGCATTGCACCTGGGCAACCGCGACACGCAGGAAGATGCGATTGCATCTGACTTTCCGATCGGAGGGGGGTGCGGGCTCGTTGTGCTTGCAGATGGCATGGGTGGCCATACCGCCGGGGAGATCGCCAGCAAGATCGCCGTCACAGAGGTTTACAGCGAGCTGAAGTTGCTGAGTTCGGATCTGGTTGGGGACGGATCCAACATGCCGAATGTGCTGCGGCGGGCGGTTGAAAGTGCAAATGAATGCCTGCGTGGTCATAGCGAGGCTCATCCCGCCATGGCCGGCATGGGCACGACGCTCGTCGCCATTGTCCAGATCTCCGATGCCCTGCACTGGATTTCCATCGGAGATTCCCTGTTGCTCCTATTCCGCCACGGAAAGCTGCGGCGACTCAATGCGGACCATTCCCTCGCGCCTCAGATCGACCTGATGGTTAAGAAAGGGGAATTGCAGCAGGAGGTTGCAGCGAAGCACCCGCAGCGGAATTGCCTGACATCCGCTATGACGGGCGAGCCGATCCCGAGAATCGACTGCCCGCATACGCCGCTGCGGCTGTTGCCCGACGACGTCATCATCGTCTCAAGCGACGGATTGCAGGCGTTGCCGGACGACTCTATCGCGCGTGTTCTGGCCGAACGGTCCGAAGCAACAAGCAACCAGATTGCGAAGGCTCTGCTGAATGCGGTCATCGAACGCGATGATCCAGAGCAGGACAATCTCGCGTGCGCGGTTGCGAAGGTCGTCAATCCACAACAGAACGATATTGAAGCGCTCGACGGTCACGCGTCCCAGGCGCTTTTAGCCAATGTTGCGAACGGCGGCGCCAAAACCGATACGCGTGTACGAGGATCGTATACGCCGCAACCTCCCATCATGCACCGGCTTCGCCGACTAACAGGCGGGCTGTTCTGGTGACCGGCGAGATTTCAATCGAAGAGGCCGCACGTCTACTATCGGACGCCCTGAGGCGGGAAGGTCTTCCAAGCGAAATGCAGAAGGCCGGAAACCGTCTCGTTGAACGGCTTTCCGGACCTATCAGGATCACATTGCTAGGGCCGGCTACGACAGGAAAGCGGCAGGTTGTCAACGCACTGGCTGGCCGCTCTGTGGTCCCACAAAACCAGAGGTTGCCGACATTTGAGGTGCGCTACGGTGAAGCGCGCAAACTACGCGTGACACTGAGAAACGGGATGAGCAAGGAACTGCAGGGGCACGATTTCGAGGCACTCCCAGATTACAGACCGTCATTCGTTGAGGTCGTCACCGATGACGCGTACTTTCAAAACGTCACCTTGCTTGCTGTCATAACCGATGGCTCGGCGGAGCAGCAATTGGCCGCGGCAAGTTGGGCCGCGAACCGAACCGACATCGCAATCTGGGTCACGCACGAATTCTCGGCGAGACAACAGGCGCTATGGTCGCGCATGCCGGAAAACTTGCACGATCATTGTTTTCTGGTTCCAATCAATGGATCCGGCGTACTGAACCATGCGAAAGAGGCGTCTCAGACGCCGCCAAGCGGCAGTCACCTATTCCAAGGCGTCCATCCGTTGGCGACCGGTGATGCCAAAAGCCCGATCGATCCTGATGGCATGGATGCGCTGCGCAACGAGTTGAAACGGTGTGTCGAAATCGGCGTGCAGGAAGACTTGGATCAGGCGCTTTTGTTTCTGAACAACACACCGACCGGGGGGGATGCTGGCTCCGATGAGGAGGCCGCGAGTTCCGCAGAGGAAAATAGCAGTCACCGCGCAACGGATTTGAACTTGCTTTCGTTGGAAAGTTTCAGCGAAAGCATGGCGTCCGATGGCCAGGAAGGGGTTCAAGAACAAGACCGCGCTGCCTTGGAATTGATAAAGACCGAAGCGAAAGACATGCTGGGTCTGCTCGATTTTGGTGACGATGGTACGGCCTCGACCATCACCGAGCGCTGTTCTGAGACGGCACAAAAAATGTGCCATCTGATCTCAGACAACAACCCGCTTTACGATGCTGCGTGTCGGACAGCAGAGTACCTTGTCCTTCTCGAGCTCGAAAGCAATGCGGACAGCCCGGAAAATGCGGTGACCGCCCTGCTGCAAATGAAACGCACAATTGAAGTCGAACTCGCGGCTTAGCAGTTAAATTGCTCTGATTTTTGCAATTTTTGCAACGACGGCACAATCCGGCCCCAATACCGCCGAAATCAGAGCCGATCATGCTCTCCGAGCGCCTGACATCAACATGCTGCGCAACAGTTGTGAGAATGGTGACGCACCAAACCATCGGACCACACAGGGCAAGAAATGAACGCGGAAACGAAATTCCCTACCCAACCGTCCTCGCCGGTCGAGACTTACGGGCCCTTGGCAACGGCGATTGCAGAACCTTTTGCCCCGATGGTTGCCGAGATGGCCGGGCTCGCGACGGCATTGAACAAGCTGGGCACGATCGGCGATGGTGCGGCTTCCGAGACGGCGGCGCGGCTGAAGGCCAAACTTGAGAACACCGAACCGAGCGTCACAATGATCGGCCAGGTCAAAGCCGGGAAGACCACACTGGTCAACGCGATGGTGGGTTGGCCGGATCTGTTGCCTGCCGATGTGAACCCGTGGACCTCTGTGGTGACTTCGCTTCACCTCAGCCCAACCAAATATGCCGGATCGCAGAAAGCACAGTTTCAATTCTTCGACAGCCAGGAATGGGAACGTCTCGTCCTTGGCGGAGGCCGGGTCGGTGAGCTTGCAGGCCGCGCGGGCGCCGACAATGAAATCGAAAAGGTGCGCCGACAAATCGCGGAGATGCAGGAAAAATCCCGCCAAAGGCTGGGCCGCAAGTTCGAACTCTTGCTCGGCCAACGACACGACTACGAAAACCTCGATGCCAACCTGGTCGAGCGGTATGTCTGTCTTGGCGACGATTTCGAGGACGATAGCCAAACATCGAAACACCAAGGGCGCTTTGCCGATATCACAAAGACCGCCGATCTTTTTCTACACCGGCCGGAACTGCCCCTGCCGCTTTGCATCCGCGATACGCCGGGCGTGAACGACACCTTCATGGTTCGCGAGCAGATAACGATCCGCGCAATTCGCGATAGCCGAATTTGCGTCGTGGTGCTGTCCGCGCATCAAGCGCTATCGTCGGTTGACATGGCGCTTATCCGGTTGATTGCGAACGTTAAATCCCGGGAAATCATCATCTTCGTGAACCGCATAGACGAATTGTCGGACCCGGCGCGGCAGGTTTCCGAAATCGAAACCAGTATTCGAGCCACCCTGCGTGAACACAAGGGGCCCGAGGATGCCAAGATCATCTTTGGCAGCGCGTATTGGGCCAACCACGCGCTTCAGGACTTCCGTCACGGCCTGTCCAAGGACAGCACCGAAGCACTAAAGAACTGGGCGTCAATCGCAAAAGGCATCGACGCGAAATCCGGACGGCAAAACATCGTATGGCAGCTCTCTGGCTTGCCGACCTTGTTCGAGGCGGTCTCCGAACGCATCGCCGGCGGCGTGGGACGTGAATTGATTGACGCGGTCACGCGCGACGCGCGCAATCTTTGCGCCGGGATCAAGGTTTCCAACAACATCACCACGCTAAAGCTCAAGGCAGGATCACAGCCAGAAATCGACCGCGAAAAACTTGCAGAAACGCTGCGGCGCCTGGCCAGCAATGGCGAAAGGCTCGTCGATCAGGAGTTTGACAAGCTGCTTCAAGAATTCGGTGCCCGCATCGACCGTTCGCACCAGAGCTTCCTGCAGCGCGCAACAGCGGCGCTCATCGATCATATCGAAGCCAATGGGGAAACGACGTCCTGGAAATACGATCCGACCGGGCTCAGACTTTTGTTCCGCTCTTCCTATCAACTCTTCGCCAAGCGCGCGACGTCTCTGTCGAAAAATATCTTTGCAGCTGCGTCTCGCGATCTAACGGCCCTATATCGACAGTTGAATTTCGTTGACGATCCAGCCTTTGCGCTGGAACCGCCGCCCGCGCCTCGGATTGCCCCTCCCATTTTGCTCGGCCAGACGATCGCATTGGATCTGCAATCGAACTGGTGGTCGCGATGGTGGCGCAAACGGCGCGGCTACGAAGCCTATGCCAATGAATTCAGCCGCCTGATCCAGGCCGAGACCGAGCCAATCGCAACCGGGATGAAAACGGACCACGCGCAGGCAGTTCGCCACGCCGCGACAACGACATTGACCGAGTTCATCAAAGAGCAGTCAAAGCTGCTGTTCAGCCTTGCCGAACAGGTTTCGGCCGGAGGCGAAGATCCGGCTCAGTTTGAAAACACAAACGAAGCGCAAGACCGTCAAGCCATTCTGGCGGAGGTCAAAGAATTTCTTGGAGAGTCTCAGCCAATCGGAGCATCGCAAGATGAACGCTGAAATCCATTCCGATATGGAAATGTCCGCCGAAACTGCGCCCGCGGCTAGAAGGCCCCGTATCGCGATTATGGGCGAATTCAGCGCAGGAAAAAGTACGCTGACAAACCTCTTGATGGGAGCACCGGCGCTGCCGGTAAAGGTCACTGCAACGCAATTGCCACCTGTCTGGATCAGCCGGGGCGAGGGGGCTACCTACCGCATCGGCATCGACGATTCCGAGTCACCGATCGACATGGACGCTTTGGCAGGCATTACTGTTGCCGACACACAGTTCATCCGGGTGTTCCATCAAAGCGATGTGCTTGATCTTTGCGACCTGATCGACATGCCTGGCATCAGCGACCCCAATATGTCTTCCGAAGTCTGGGAGCGGGTCGCGCACTTTGCGGATGGCGTGATCTGGTGCACCCATGCAACGCAAGCCTGGCGGCAAAGCGAGGCTGCCGTGTGGGAAAGCTTTCCGGAAGAACTGTTCGATAAAAGCCTTCTACTGTTGACCCGCTTCGATAAAATTCTCAATCAGCGAGACCGTGACCGGGTCGTGAAACGGGTGGAACGCGAAACCCAGGATCTCTTTCGTGGCGTTTTCCCGATTTCGCTTGTCGATGCTATCAATGCCGGAGAGGATTTCGAACTTTGGCAGCAAAGCGGGGCGGACGCGTTTGCAGTCGCGCTGGTTGAATTGGCGGACCATCTGGCCGGTAGCCTCGCCACAATGAACAGAGAATTCTCGACCGAACCGCGCCAACTCGCCCCGGACCCGACTGCGAAGCCAGGCGCCGGCCTGGAGCCTCTGCAGGAGCATACCCCGGAAGCTGTTTGTTTGCGCCCGGAGAATCCTTCACCCGAAGGGAAAGTCACCCCGAGGCGGGTGAACCGGCTGCCGAACGCCGGTGCTGCCACCCAACGGTTGCGACCTGAGGAAGCGGCCGCACCCAAGTTCGTGTAACCTTCGACCACCGGATGGTTCTTTTGAGGCCGCGGCACTTTTTTTAAGCCCCCTGTACCTTGGCCGATCTCCCGGCGTACAAGGCTTATATGAGGTCTGTACACGATCTAATCGATGCGCTGCGAGCGTCCCTTGGCGCTTGCCGTCTAGTCGCATTTGTGGATCTGAACGCCGAACTCGTGCTGAGCTCCAGCGCCGATGAAAAACCGCCGCAGGAAGAATTGGACGCGCTGGCCTCGATGGTCTCAATGGCTCTCGGTCTGCCCGACTGCCCGGCAGACCGAGCTGCGCCGGGCAGTATTGCGCCTGATGAAGTTATTGTTCTATCACCAGAGCTTTCGACCGTTATCGTTCGCACACACGGCGATGAAGCCGAGGCGCTTTGTTGTGTCTGCGCGCGCAGCCAGGATGTCGAAATTGTTCGAGCCTCTGCCCGGGACACCCTAAACGAGATTGCCGCAACGAGTGGTCCATAAGCCAGAAAAAAGGGGCGCAGTGCATTGACGACGGATCGAAAGAGACTGCAAGACAAGCTGGCAAAGCTGGCAACGGAAGAGTCCACGACCAATGACGGGTGGAGACGCATCGGCGGTCCATCCACAGACTTGCTTTCGGCAGTTGCCACGGAAATCGATGAGACGCTCTATCCCGTCAAAATCTCTCTGCGGAACGCCTCCGGCGAGGTTGTCGATCTCGCTGTAGGACATCGTCGGCTTCGTTGCGTTACTGGTCGGCTGCCAAAGGCGCTCGGCCAGTTTGACGCTTTGTGTGATGTCGAACTTTCCGAGATGTCTTTGGGTGTTCTTGATAAGATCTCGAACTTACTGCGCATTCACGCGTCGGAGGAAGGACATCTTTGGGTCAGCGCAACCGAAGTTCCGGACCCGGACACGTCTTCGTCGGGCGGCGTTCCCGCCGAGAAACTAGCTGAAGTCTGGAGAAGCACGGCGCCTGACATTGCGGCGGCGTTTGAGCTGTTTGCAAGGGACTTGACGGCCAAATCTGGCGATTGGGTGAGGATGACGGGCCGCCAAGTGATTGAGGAATCCGGCAGCGTCAGTTCAGACTTCGGCAGTATTGACGAGGTGCTCGATCTCGCGACGCGTCTATCGCCCCCGGACATCAGTCACCATCAGAAGGGCGCGACGCTTATGGTACGCGGTGCGCAAGGTGCGCGGTATCACGCAGTTGCTCAATACAAGGATACGTCCCTTGTCGCCGAGGTAACCGGTGCCGTCGCCGCAGAACTTCCCGCGCTTTGGCGCGCCGCGGGACACTAGGTCGATCAAGTTCATCTTGGACAGTTCGGTGCAATCGGTGGTGTACGGACTGATGACCAATTCTTCCGCTACCGTGGTCGATGCCTGTGACGATCGCGCTGCGGCTTGAGGCCAGCGATCAGTCCATCTGCCACGAAGGCCATGCCCCAAAGCAAAGCCGGCGCAACTATTCCGACCCGAACAGGGGCAGGAACATCAAATGCACTCGCCGATATGCCCTGCCGCCTCCAGAAGACGTCTGTCGGCATGTTGACGGTCCCCAGCGGTCGGGCACTGACCGAGCGCGTCGCTCGAATGGCAGGGGAAGGGAAGATCTATCCACACCTGGAGGCCATATTGCCCCTGTCGTCCGTTCCGGAAGCGCTGCAGAGATCTGGTTTCGGTGAAGTGAGGGGCAAATTAGTGATTACACCCTGAATGGGATCACCGCTTCACGAACAACCGGCCGTCAACGCAAACTTACCACGACGATACCGGTCTTTTGACCCTTCTCGACGTATCTGAACGCTTCCACGATTTCGTCCAAGGAATACGTCCGATCAAACACGCCTCGGAACCGCCCTTGCGCCATGAGGTCTGCAAGTCTTCGGACAAAGCCCGACGCATCCTCCGGAAACGGAATGCGGACACGGCCGGTTCCGGTGAGCCCAAAGAAAGCTCCGAGCAATATGTTGGACCAGCCGGGCCCGAGATCAGTCGCCGCGAAGATCCCGTCGTTCTTGAGAAGCGGCCGGCACGCGAAGTATGAGGTTTTCCCCACAGCATCGAAGACCACGTCAAAGGTCTCGCCAATCCCGGTGAAGTCTTCCGTTTCGTAGTTCACCACATGATCCGCACCGAGTGCCTCAGCCAGATCGAGGTGACGCGTTCCCACGACGGCCACGACACGCGCAGCGTTGGCTTTGGCAAGTTGGACCGCCGCGGTTCCTATGGCTCCGGAGGCGCCATAGATCAGGCAGCTTCCCCCCTCTGACAAGAGCTGCGTCGTCCCGTGGGCATACCAGGCGCCCTCAGCCACCACGGCTTGATCGAAGGGGATGTCACCCGGAATCTGCGCAATGGCACCGTCGTCGGGCACGCACATAAATTCCGCATGCGCACCAAACATGTCGGGCGACAGGCCGAACACGCGATCCCCGACATTGAACCTCGATGCGCCGTCACCCAGGGCGTCGACCTCACCTGCGAAATCCATACCCAACGTCCGCATTTTCGGAAGGATCAAACCGGTCATCGCACGGGCGAAGAAGGGGTGGCCCCGTAGGGTGGCTGTATCGGTTCGGTTTACCGTGGTGGCGCGAACCTTCACACGGATCTCGCCCTTGGACGGGTTGGGAACGGGCAGGGAGCGCACGGAAAGCCTGTCAGGCCCACCATAAGTTTCAAAAACGACCGACTTCATGTTCGTTGCTGCGTTCATGGCCCAAGCCTAGCAGGTGGCCCGCCAGATTGTCGTGGCCGTTATGTCGCCGAGACAAACGGAAGGGTGCTGCGCGTTTAAGCACTTGAGGATCAGCGAATTGACTTCTGAAGGGCGCTCGACACCCATCAAGTGCCCCGCTTCGACGACCTCTATGCTCCGTTACCACGGCTGGATGAAACCGTCCGTTAGCCTTGATACGATAGAGCCCGGCTGCTCGCCGGGCTCCATGTGCTACGGATTACGGATTTCAACGTTATCTTCTCCGGCACTTTGCTCCAGGACAAGGCGGCCCTCTTCGGAGATGGGCTTTTGAACGACCCATGCGACTGGATCGACGAAATCGACCCGGGGCAATCCAAGCTGCCAGCCCTGTTGCGTCGTCCTATCCCTGTACGTGAGTTCGGTTTCAGTCACGACCACGAATGCAGCCGTTCCGGAAAGGTAGTCCGGAACATAATCGCCGTTCCATCCGCCGCGGAAGTCGTCCGGTTCCTGTCCGGGAACGATGTCGTCGTTCACCCAGTGCGTGAAGCCGTTGAGGTAGAACAGAGCGAGGGTGCGCGACTCGAAGCTTTGTGCAACCCATTCCACCGCGCGGCTCCAGGTGCTTCCGACTTGAGCGATGACACTTCCAGCCTCGGCTTCGACAGAGGAATCATCGGAGTTCCCGTCCCCGATCCCGAGCAGATTGTCCAGCCCGGGCAGTGATGTCGGATCGGTAATATCGACGACTTCGCCTCGATCGTTTTGACCGCCCAGCAAAATGGACTGCGCCCGGCCTCTCGCGCCTGGCTCCACCATCTCGACATCGCCTTCATCGCCGACACCACCGATGGCGAGTTGCGTCACGGTAACCTCGACTTCGGGCCCGTCCTCGGTGACGCCCGAACCCAGCGACTCCAAGTCTGCCTCGATTTCGAGTTCCTCGGTCGGATTGAAGTATCTGTAGGCCCTCTGAATGCCATCGACCACTGCCTCGCCCAAAGCGGACACCTCGGCAGGGGTAATCGCGGATGTGACCTGCGCCGCGTAAGGCAGGAACGACAGGAAGCTGCGCACAGCCTCGCCGATCAACAGGTTGCGCGCTTGCGGAGAGACGCTGTCTTGCGCGCCGGCAATGAGACCCAACCCCAGCATGCCCACGGCCGAAACGACCTCGGCCCGTTGCGCGTCGGTTCCCTGGTCCCAAAGGTATCCAAGAACGTGCGCTGCCGCTCTCGGCAGGTACCGCAGTGCGTCGCTGATCACAGTGCCAGGCAGCGCGTAGAAGCCGGCCTTGATTTCGTTCAGACGAGTGATGCGCCCGCCGTCTTCTCCCCTCCGGGAGCTGTAGTTCAATTCAACCTCTCCGCCGAGTTCCACGAAGGCCGTGAAGCTCAAGCCCGGCGGCAAGGCGGGCTTGATGTCTTTCGCCCCGTAGACATGAGGTCTGATCACCACCTGGAAATCGAAGTTGCCGTTTTCGACGCTGCCGTCGATCAGTTGGTTTCGGTCGAACTGCCCCCAGACGAAGAGCGCTTTGCCCGTGCCCGACCCGGGGTTCGTCGGGTCGGCGCCGTCGGGAATGTTGTTGTACCGAACCCGCATCTGGACCTGGATGAGATTGGGCTCTGCCCTGACGAAAACATAGCCTCCCATCTCCAGTGTATCGCCGACCTCTGCCTCCTCTGCGAACCGCTGCAACTCGCCGCCATGTTCGGCAATCAGGTCATCGGTCGCCTCGATTACTCCGTTTCCCACCGCTTCGGCGAATTCGGCGTCGTCCTCGGTGATCTCCGACGGCGGATCGATTGGGGTATCTCCGCCGACAAGATCCTCGATTTGCTGGTCTGCCCATTCCGGTGTCGCTTCGTTCTGGCGACGGTTGTTCTGATCGACGGGCGGGTGAATGCCGTATAGGTGCAGGAAGAACAGCTGACCTGCCTCTTCAGGGGTCAGTTCGCCGCTTTCGACCTGCTGGAGCAACGTGTCGGCGTAGGACCGGGTGTCGTCGTCGACGATACCAAGCTTCAGATCCAACTGGTCCGGTTCGACAAAGTTCTCGCGGCGTGTATCAGAGGCAAAAATCGCCGCGCGCGCGGCAGGGTCCTCGAACAGTGTCAGAACCGCTGCAATCTCCTGATTGGAGAAGCCATTCAGCATCCGTGTCGCCAGATCAGCCCCGTCCGTTCCGGAGGCGGCAAGGGTTTCGATCACAGCGACGAAGTCCGTCGGGTCAATGACGCCAAGCACAAAGGTCGAAACATCCGCGGCCGCGTCAAGTAGCCTTGCGTTCGCGACCGGGTTCTCCGAGGCCGCCGCCAGTATCGTTGCGGTGGTTTCCGGATCGGAATTGGCGAGCACGATCAGGATCCCGGACGCAACATTCTTGTCTGCGGCGTTCAGGAGTTCGGTCAGACTGTCAATCCCGCCATCGGTACCCGCAACCGCGACCAGAAGTGACGTGGCCTCTTCGATGGACAACGACTCGAGCAAGGTGATTTGCCGATCCACCGGGAGGGTTACAAAGTAGGCCGCCCGGTCCGCGGCCGATGTAAGCGATGCGAATGTCGTGAATGTTTCGTCATACCCTTCCGGAGTGACTTCGGATCCATCTTCGCCGAAATGGATCTCGTAGTAATGGGCGGTCGCGTCGGTATTCGCATCGTAGAAGATGTCTGCAACCGGCAAGTCCGGGTAGACATCAGAGATCAGCACCTGCATCAGGGCCTCCGAGGACCCGTCCCTGCGTCCCGCCATGAACCTGGCCGCCTCATTCAGGATACTCGTCCCGTCGGTGGCCAACCTGGTCGTCAGGCCGATGAAGCCATCGATGTTCGACGCTCCGGGAGAGGCAAATTCCTGCACCGTCAAGACGGAAAGAATGTCGGCAATCACAGCGCTGCCCGCGGTATTGTTGATTGTTTCAACGTTTCGCGCGGTCAGTGCACCATCCGTTCGAGCGATCCCTTCTCCAGTCGAGTATAACCTTGCGTCGATCCCAAAGGCCAAATCCTCAAGTGCTGAATAGTCGCGTTCGGCAATGACGACATCAATGTACTTGGAACTTGGGGGGATTCGACCGTCGCTGGCCATCCCCGCGACGATGCTTTCGCTGACTTGCTGCGCAGATTGCGGATCGAGTGCCGTGAAGACGAGTGCCGCACCGCGGGCGCCCTCGGACGTCTCGATGTCGCGCAGGAATTCGACAGCCCCATCGACATCGTCTGCGTCGAGAAACGCCTGAACCGCTTCCGCCATTTCCTCGGCCCAGGCTTCGTCGCGACCGCCTTCGGGGGTAATGGCGAGCTGGGCTATGGCCAATTTCGACTCGAGTACGGGCTCCAAATCAGCTGTCGGCGCGATGCCGTAGACCGGGATCTTGTATTCATGCTGGATGGTGCGGAACGCCTGAACCGCGACATAGGCGATCAGCAGTTCGGCCCCGATCACCAGCCCCGCGCCGCCAAGTGCGGTTGCCAGACCGACCTCTCCGGCGCCTGCCGCCACCGTCGGCGCGACGCCATAGGCATAGCTGGTCGCGCCGGATGCCGAGGCCTCTGAGGATCCGGGCACCGCAACATCGACGAACGCTTCCCAGAATTCACTGAATTCCTCTTCCCAGACGTTCAGCCGGCGGCCGCCTTCACCCGTTGGCGCCATGAAGGTCTGGAACGCGTCTTCCCATGTATCGGCATCGAACTCGTCCAGGTTGGCGGGCAGTTCGCGCACCGTTCCGCCGGTGATCGCCGCTTCGACCGTGGCCAGGTTCAGCGTGATCGTCTCGGTTTCCGTCAGAGCGCCGAACATCGAAAGATCGGGGGCGCCGCCCAGATAGGCGCCGTCCTCGAAATTCGCCGCGATGAACGCGTCCCAGGCCTCGCTGCCCACAAGATCGGCATGGCCGGACAGCGTGAAGGTCAGGGCCGTGTACTCCACATCCGTCCAGTCGGACGGAATGACGCCGCCGGTCGCATCGAGGATCCGGCCCGCGAGGTCGAAGGTTCGTTCCGCGGCAAGGTCAAAATGCGAATCCGGCTCGGCGCTCCCGTCGATATCGATGTTCTCAAGCCGCCGCCTGTCGTCGTCTTCCTCGAGCGTGATCGCGACCGTGACCGCCACGCCGCGGTCCATCGGGTGGCCCGAGCGCACGTGCAGGCGGACCGAATAGGTGCCGTCGCCGGTGTCGGTCACGGTCAGGGTCGGGCGTTGCCAGGACGG
>JASJDP010000045.1 GCA_030065095.1 Rhodobacter sp. | reverse complement strand
AAGGTCAACCTAGCCCGAAATTCCAGTTTCGAACGGCACAGTTTTCAGGGGACAGAGCATTGGAGCTCGATTAGAATGTGGTGTTCTTTCCGCAGTTCCGCAGTTCCGCAGTTCCGCAGTTCCGCAGTTCCGCAGTTCCGCAGTTCCGCAGTGGCCAACGAACCGATCAGACCCTTTAAACCCCCCTTCAATGTGCCTTCAAAACCGCAACCCGCCCCGGCGCTTTGAAGCCTGCATCGGCCGCTTCCATCGGCGCCCTTCCCGGTTCCAGCCCAATAAGTCGTTCTGCTGAAAATCTGGGTGGCACACACTGCAAATTTGCGTGGCCCGCTACAATAAAACGGCTTCACCGCGGTTAATCTGGCCATTCAGAAAATTTGTTCTTTACAGTCTGACCCAAGACGTACACCATATCTCGTAGGCAGGGTGGCAACGACCGCCCGACCTAGAGCAGGCAGCTAGTCTTTGTGGGCATTCGAACCCCTCAGACGACAACCAATGAGGCCAGGCATGTCACTTTCAGAGCAGTTTCATACGGAAGACCTCCACCCGATCGACATTGTCGAGCACATTGCCGAGTTTCATGAGTGGGATTTCGACCGCGTGGCGGATGACCAGATCGCGATGGCTGTCGAGGGGCAGTGGCGGACCTATTCGATCACGCTGGCCTGGTCGGGATTCGACGAGACCTTGCGGCTGATCTGCACCTTCGAAATGGAGCCGCCCGAGGACAAGCTTCCGGCGCTTTACGAGACCTTGAACCGCACCAATGACATGTGCTGGGCGGGGGCGTTCACCTATTGGCACGAACAGCGGCTGATGGTGTACCGATATGGGCTGGTGCTGGCCGGCGGGCAGATGGCGGGGCGCGAGCAGATCGATCGGCTGATCGGCACCGCGGTGACCGCGGCAGAGCGGTTCTATCCGGCGTTCCAACTGGTGGCCTGGGGCGATCAGGCCCCTGCGGATGCGATGAACGTTGCCATTGCAGAGGCTTACGGGCGCGCCTAATCTCGGCCTCCGCAATGGGGGGCTGGCATGTTTCACGAAATAGATCGCCGAGGCTTGGTACTGCTGGGCTGCGGCAAGATGGGCTCGGCAATGCTGGCGGGGTGGTTGGACCGCGGGCTTTCGCCGGGATCGGTCTGGGTAATCGATCCGCAACCCTCGGAGTGGGTACAGGGCATGGATGTGCACCTGAACGAAGGCGTGCCCGATGATCCGGCGATTGCGCTGATTGCCGTGAAGCCGCAGGTGATGGGTTCGGCACTGCCGTTGCTGCAGCAACTGGGCGGTGGCCGCACGTTGTTCCTGTCGGTGGCGGCGGGAACTCCGATTGCCATGTTCGAGGCGGTTCTGGGTGCGGAGGCGCCGGTGATCCGGGCGATGCCGAATACGCCGGCGGCGGTGGGCAAGGGGATCACGGCCCTGATCGGGAACGATCGCGTCGACGAAGGCGGGATGGCGCTGGCCGAGGCGCTGCTGGCGGCGGTGGGGCAAACGGTGCGGTTGGACGGCGAGGCGCAGATGGATGCGGTGACGGCTGTGTCCGGGTCCGGGCCGGCCTATGTGTTTCACATGATCGAGGCGCTGGCGGCGGCAGGCGTGGCCGAGGGGTTGCCCGAGAGGCTGGCGATGCAGCTCGCAACGGCGACCGTGGCCGGGGCCGGGGCGCTGGCGGAGCGGGCCGAGGAAAGCCCGGCGCAGCTGCGGGTGAACGTGACCTCGCCGGGTGGAACGACCGCGGCGGCGTTGGAGGTGTTGATGGAGGAGGGCGCGGGATTGCTGCCGCTGATGAAGCGGGCGGTCGCAGCGGCGGCGGACCGGTCGCGGGAGTTGCGGAATGGCTGATCTGAGTTTCGAGGAATTCCTGCGGGTGGATATCCGGGTCGGGCAGGTGGTGCGGGCCGAGCCCTATCCCGAAGCTCGAAAGCCGGCGATCAAGCTGTGGGTGGATTTCGGGCCGGAGATCGGCGAGCGGAAAAGCTCGGCCCAGCTGACCGCCCATTACACGCCCGACGGGCTGGTCGGGAAACGGGTGATGGGGGTGGTGAATTTCCCGCCCCGGCAGATCGGGAAATTCATGTCCGAGGTGCTGGTTCTGGGGGTGCCGGACAAGGCGGGCGAGGTGGTGCTGCTGGTTCCGGACAAGGAGGTGCCGCTAGGCGGGCGAGTGTATTGACCCAAGGCATCTCCATGGGAGCGCCTGCCTAAGTCTCTGGAGAAACAGAAGATTGCCCTAGCGACTTGATACCGCGAGGCGGCGCCCCGGATGCGCTCGCCCCCGTTTGACTGTGCGGGCACAGCGTGGATGGACCTGTCCGGGCGATGCCCGTCAAAGATATAGTATTCGTGGCCCTCGACTCCGCCGTCCACACCGATGTCGATACTGATGAAGATCACCCTGGCGACATCAATGATTTCCTCGATGCCGCCATCTTTCGCGCCGGCGATGCTGTCCTTGTCACCGAGCGCGGCGGCATCGGCGCCGTCGACAAGGCCCTCGCCTGCATAGATGGCTGTCGTGGAGCCGGGATTTTCAAAGCCCTCGCCGCAGCCGGCCGTTCCGGCGATGCCCACGACGATCTCAACCTCACCCATCCCGCCGAGCGAGATCGCCTTGACCCGGTTCACACTCGACAACTCGGTGATGAGATCATTTGCGCTGACGCGTTCGCCGTAAATCGTGGGGACGGTAAGGTTTGTAAATATGTCTAAGAAAGGCGGGCGCCGGACTCGAAAGTGATCCGTCGATGCGAGCCGGATTTCCCGCCATCCAAAGGAGAAGCCCGCCCGAGCATCGGACAGGTCACACGTCACCCGACGATCCTTCCGGACAGCCTAGCCGATATCGCGGTCGCCGGTTGCCTCGCGCCAGTGGCGCCGGCAGAGCGACACGTAGGTTTCGTTGCCGCCGATCTGCACCTGGGCGCCTTCGGTCAGGGCCTTGCCGTCCGCTCCCATGCGCACCACCATCGTCGCCTTCTTTCCGCAATGGCAGATCGTGCGCGCCTCTCGCATCTCGTCGGCCAATGCCAGAAGCGCGGCTGAGCCGGGAAACAGCTCTCCCTGGAAATCGACGCGCAGGCCATAGCACATCACCGGCACCTGCAGATCGTCGACGGCGCGGGCGAGCTGCCAGACCTGGGCTTTTTCCAGAAACTGCGCCTCGTCGAGAAAGACGCAGGCCACCCGACCCTGGGCGAGCCGCCGTTCGATCTTGGCGAACAGGTCTTCGCCGGGGGCGAACAGGTCGGCGTCGTCGGAAATGCCGATGCGGCTGGCGATCCGGCCGCGCCCGGCGCGGGTGTCGAGCCGGGCGGTCATCAGGTAGGTGTCCATGCCGCGCTCACGGTAGTTGTAGGACGCCTGCAGCAGCAGCGTCGATTTGCCCGCGTTCATGGTGGAGTAGTGGAAGTAGAGCTTGGCCATGGGCCAGCGGTCTATCGTGGGGTGTGGGCGGGTATCAAGAGGGGGCCGCATGGCCCGAATGGGGCGGTGGGAGGAAGACCGGCGCAGGTTCCGGCGTTGCGGCTGCCCTTCCCGATTTGCCCCTGGCGCGGAATCAAGGCCGCAGGCCGCCGCGCCATCGCCAACCCTCCCCGGAGGGAAGGCGATTTGTTCGCGGCGCCTGCCGGTACAACAGAGGCAGACGGGCTCACCCGACCTCGATCCGCGCCTCGTCCGCGCCGAAGAGGTGCACGTCGGCGGCGTCGAAGGTCAGGCCGATTTCCTGATCCTCGACGATCTCGGCGCCGCCGGCGATGCGGATATTGACGGGCTCGGCGCCGGGGATGTCGACATAGACGAAACTGTCGCCGCCGAGATGCTCGGCGACGCCGACCGTCCCCTTCAGGATCGCCTGATCCGGGTCCGCGATGCGGATATGTTCGGGGCGGATACCGAAATGCGCCGGCGATCCCTCGATGCCGGGCATCTCAAAGTCGGTGCTGTCGGCGACATGCACGCCGCCGTCGATCGCCCTGCAGGGCAGGATGTTCATCCGGGGCGAGCCGATGAAGGTGGCCACGAACAGGTTCGAGGGTTTGCGGTAAAGGTCGAGCGGAGCGCCCTGCTGCTGGATGATGCCGGCGTCGAAAACCACGATGCGGTCGGCCAGCGTCATCGCCTCGACCTGATCGTGGGTGACATAGATCATGGTCTTGCCGAGGCGGCGGTGCAGGCGGGCGATTTCGATGCGCATCTGCACGCGCAGCGCGGCGTCGAGGTTCGATAGCGGTTCGTCGAAGAGAAAGGCGGCGGGCTCGCGCACGATGGCGCGGCCGATAGCGACGCGCTGGCGCTGGCCGCCCGACAGCTCCTTGGGCTTGCGGTCGAGCAGGGGGCCGAGCTGCAGGATTTCGGCGGCGCGGCCGACGCCCTCGTCGATCACCGACCGGCCCTCGCCGGCGATTTTCAGGCCGAAGCCCATGTTCTCGCGCACGGTCATATGCGGGTAGAGCGCATAGGACTGGAACACCATCGCTAGGCCGCGTTCGGCGGCCCCGAGCGCGGTGACATCGCGGCCTTCGATCTCGACATGGCCGCTGGTGGCCTCTTCGAGCCCCGAGATCAGCCGCAGCATGGTCGACTTGCCACAGCCCGAGGGGCCGACGAAGACGACGAATTCGCCCTCAGTGATGTCCAGGTCGACGCCCTTGATGACGTGCACCTCGCCAAAAAACTTGTGGATGTCGGTCAGGGTGATCGCGCCCATCAGCAGGGTCCTTCCTTTGTGTCGCTCAAGCCCCAGGCCAGCCAGATCGCAGCGGTCCAGGAAAAGCCGCCGCCGCCGCAGGGCTCGGCCCCGACGGGGCCGAAATATTCAGCAAAGCCGCTTTGGCGGATCAGCTTCGCCGTGTCCGACCGGATGCGTGCGGCACGGGTGTCTTCGCCGCATCGTGCAAGGCCGTCGGCGATCATCCAGTTCATCATCGCCCAGACCGGCCCGCGCCAGTAGCGCAGCGGGTCGAAGAGATCGCTGCGCGGGTCAAAGCTGGGCACGGTGAAGCGGACCGCGCCGGCAAAGCCATCAAGGGTTTCGAGAAGCGCGGCCTTGCGCGCGGTGACCCCGGCATAAAGCGGCAGGAACGAGGCCGAGGTCGCCCAGGGCGCCAGCTCTCCGGTGCGCGTGTCGCGCGAAACGTAAGCCTTGGCCTGCGCGTTCCACAGCCGTTCGTGCCCGGCTTCGAGCCGAGCGATGCGCGCGTCGATCTCGGCGGTGTCGCGGCCAAAGGTCTGTGCCATGGCGCGCAGGTCGCGCTCTGCCCGCAGCAGGATCGCGGTGATGCCCGGGTCTGCCACGAAGAACGGCGTCTCGGCGGCGATGCGCGCAGGGTCCCAGCCGCGGTCGACGCCGAACTGCACCAGCGCCAGATAGCGGTCGTAATCCTTCTTTTTCGGGCGCTGGTCGTTGTCGACGAGCGAGGTGTCGCGGCGCGTGTAGGCGCCGACGCCGCTTACGTCGATCGCGTCGCCGGGTTTGTCCCAGTCCGGCAGGTTGTCGCGGCCGGATTCCCAAGGATGAGTGATTGCGATGACGCCGATCCCGTCAGGGTCGCGCGCGGCATGGAACCAGCGGTGCCAGCGGTCGAGCGGGTCAAAGAGGCGCTCGGCGCGGCCGGGGTCAAGGTCGGCAAGCAGCCGTATGACGGTCGCTGCCACCGGCGGCTGGGAGATACCTGACGAGGGCAGGGGCCCCTTGTTGGCCTGCCAGACCGAAGGCCCCGGAAAATAACTGGGCTCGTCGGCGCGAAAGACGATATGGGGGACCATGCCGTCGGGCCATTGCGCATCGAACAGCGTTTCGAGCTCCCGCCAGGCCCGGTCGCGGTCGAAGGTGGCAAAGCCCATCGCGGCGAAGACGCTGTCCCAGTTCCATTGGTAGGGATAGAGCCCTGCCGTGGGCACGGTATAACCGCCCCGGTCGTTGGCGCGCAGGATGTCGCGCGCCGTTTCGTCGTGCGATTTGAGCACTTGGTCGTCCATCCGCCTAGCCTTTCACCGATCCGGCGGTCAGGCCGGTGACCAGGAAGCGTTCGAACCACAAAAAGATCACCAGGACCGGGATCGTCACGATCACCGCCCCAGCCATCAGATGCTGGCGCGGAACCTCGGAGGAATTGAGCGACACCACCCCGCGCGAGAGGGTAAAGATCTCGGGACTGTCGAGGAACATGAAGGCGAACAGGAACTCGTTCCAGGCAATCATGAACACATAAAGCGCCACCGACGCGATTGCCGGGAGGGAAAGCGGCAGGGTGATCCGCCGGATCACGCCGAGCCGCGTGCAGCCGTCCATCATGCCGGCCTCTTCCAGTTCGGACGGCAGCCCGCGGAAATATCCCTGCAGCATGTATAGCGAGACCGGGATCGTCGTCGCCGGGTAGACGATCAGCAGGCCCAACAGGCTGTCGCGCAGGCCGAGTTGGCTGAAGACAGCATAAAGCGGGATCACCAGAACGATGGCCGGAACCATGTAGATCAGCAGGATCGAACGCGAAAACGTCACCCGCCCCGGAAACCGCAGGCGGCTGATCGCATAGGCCCCGGGGATCGAGGCGGCGAGCGTCAGGATCACCGTGGTCACCGAGACGATGGTCGAGATCAGAATGAAGCGGCCGAAGTCGAAGGTCACGAACAGCTCGATGTACGAGCTGAAGAGGCTCATGAGCCCCTGGCTGAGGTTGATCGAATAGTCGAGCGGGTTCTGCAGCAGCTCTGCCTGCTTTTTGAAGCTGGTCATCAGCATGGCGTAGAAGGGCAGCAGGATGATCGCAGTGAAGAAGACAAAGCCCAGGCCCTTGAGCGCGTGGATCAGAACCTCTTCCATCCGGTAGCGGTTCAGCGCCTTCCAATCCATCTTGTGGAACGCCAGGGCAACGGCGCCGATTGTCGTGGCCGCCAGCGTCGCCAGAACCAGGACCGAGGTGACCGGCACCGTGCCGAGCGGCAGGCCAAGCGGCGCAAGCCCCGTCAGCGCCACCAGCACGACCGCGTAGACCGCCATACCGATCAGGAATTGCATCCAGGCGTTCGGTGTGATGTCGCGGGCAAAGAGCAGCGCCACCGCGCCGGGGATGCCCGCGATCAGCGCGGAAAGGGCCGTCATCGAGGCATCGACGCCGAAGACGAGCGTTACCGAGACGCCGATCACGACGGCGGTGACGAAGCCCCAGATCGCGCCCAGGACGACGCCGAGAACAAGACCGCGGGCCATCTACATGCCCTCCTCTTTCGGGACGAATTTGAAGTAGAAGGCAAGGAAGACCGCCAGCATGAAGAAAATCACCACCGCAACCGCCGCGCCTGCGCCGAGATTCGAGAGCGCAAAGGCCTGTTCGTAGACGTTCACCGTCAGCGTGCGGGTGCCCGAGGCGCCGCCGGTGAGCAGAAAGATGTCGTCGAACTTGTTGAAGGTCCAGATGAAGCGCAAGAGGAACAGGGTCGAGATGATGCCCACGAGCTGGGGCAGCGAGATGTACCAGAATTTCTGGAACGGCGTCGCCCCGTCCATCTCGGCGGCTTCGTTCAGATCGGAGCTGAGCGACTGCATCCGCGCCAGGATGAACAGGAACGCCAGCGGGAAATAGCGCCAGGCCTCGAACGCGATCACGGTCCAGAGCGCGATGCCGCGCTGGCCGAGGAAGTTGATATTGGCGTCGGTCACCCCGGTTTTCGTCAGGATGGCGTTCATGGTGCCCGAAAACGGGTCGAGCAGGAAGATCCAGGTGAATGCCACCGCGATCACCGGCGAGACGTAGGGAAACAGGAAAAGCCCGCGCATGATGCCGCGGCCGGGGAAGGCGACCATCATCAGCTGTGCTGCGAACAGCCCCAACAGCAGCGCGCCGCCGGTGCCGCCGATGGTGTAGACGATGGACACCCAGAGCACGTTCCAGAACTCGGCGGCGTCGAACACCTTGCGGAAATTGTCGAAGGTGAATTCGAAACTCGTCAGCTTATTCGTCGACCGGCCCGTGGCCAGCGGATCGGCCGCCCGCAGATCCGGACTGCCGGCGTCGAAATAGGCCTGACCGGCGGTCAGCGTGACATTGACATCCACCCGGGCGCGCGGTTCCAGCGTGCCGACGTTGCAGCGCAGGTCGGGGCCGGAAAGCGTGCAGGTCCCGGCGTCGTCCGTCAGCGTAAGCCCCGGCGGCAGGCTATGGGTAAACTCGACATCGCGTACCTCGGCGGCGGGTGAGCTGGACCTGACGCGGTAGCGCACCGCAAAGGCGTCGCCGGGCTGGAGGACATCGCCCTGAACTCGCTCGCGCACCAGGGGCTTGGCCGCGCGCAGGTCGGCCAGTTCGATCGGTTTCACGCTGATCCAGAAATTGGCAAGAACCGGGATCAGGACGACCAGCAAAACCGCCGCGACCGTGGGCGACAGCATCCCGAAGGCCAGCCGCATTTCCCGCCGCTCGATCGGTCCGATGCGCCGACGTGCCCGCGCCAGATCGGCCTCGGTCGCCTTTGCCGCCGTTTTCGCCATCACATGTCCCTCCCCAAAGGCTGGCCGCTCGAGTCCCGTACCACCAGACGCACCGGCAAGTTTACGCTTCTGACCGCCCCGTCCGGCGCGCGCTTGCGCATCAGCAAGGCCTCGGCCAGCTGCCGCCCGATACCGCGCGGATCGACCGCGACGGTGGTCAGGGGCGGCGACCAGAGCCGCGCGTCCTCGATGTCGTCGAACCCGGTCACCGAAACATCGTGCCCGACCTGCAAACCCAGGCGCATCAACCCCAGCGTGGCGCCGGCGGCCACGACGTCGCAGTTGCAGACCAGCCCGGTGACGTCCGGGCGGTCGCCGATCAGCCGCACCGTCGCCTCCATCGCCGCAGCCTTGCTTTCGGCGCATTCCCGTACCACCGTATCGCCCGTGCCCGCCGACAGCATCGCCGAGACATATCCGCCGACGCGCTGCAGGATCGTTTCGGACCGATGGTCGCCGCCGAGAAACGCGACCTGGCGGTGGCCGAGGCTCAAAAGGTGTCGCGTTGCCAGCATAGCGCCGAGCGTCGAATCGATGCCAACATGGTCGAAGGGATGACCGGGCGGGGGACGCAGCAGCGTGACCGTGGCCTTGCCCTGATCGCGGACCCAGTCGACGGTGTCCTGATCGGTGCCGAGCGCCGGTACCCACAGCAGTCCGCCCGGAGAGCTGTTCATCA
This sequence comes from Rhodobacter sp., assembly GCA_030065095.1. Lineage (GTDB taxonomy): Bacteria > Pseudomonadota > Alphaproteobacteria > Rhodobacterales > Rhodobacteraceae > JASJCA01. Next base: position 24,985 of record JASJDP010000045.1, on the reverse strand, counting down.
TCGTGCGCAAATACCGTCTCTGCCGCTCGGGGTCGTCCAGCGCGTCGAGCACGAAGACAAGATAGCCGTGTTCTTCGAGATAGGCGTTGGCGCCGACCACGACCTCGGCATTGAACGGGTTGCGGATGTTATGGATCAGCAGTCCGACCTCGCGCGAGTCGCCCGACCGCATCGCCGCCGCCCGCTGGTCGCGGATATAGTTCACCTTTTCGGCGGCGCGCTTGACCTTGCGGCGCGTCTCTTCCGAAATCCGCCCCTGTTCGCGCATCACCTGGCTGACGGTCGAAATGGACACGCCGGCCGCCTTGGCGACGGTGTGTATCGTGGGGCGCTCCTTCATGGGGTGGCGCCACCCGCGCTTTGGCAATCCGGCCGATTGGTGTCCCACGCCCGGATTGCTCGGGCCCCGGCCCCGCCGGCATTCCGGGTGATGCATGCCAGAACGTAGGCCCCACGGCGCTGTCCGGGCCGGCGAGCGATGCGGGATATGTCGACGGTTGCGATCAAAGTGCCTCCCCACCTGATCCAACTTAGATGAAACGTTATAGCACACCAATCTGTCAACAGCTTTTTTCCGAAGGGCCCTATTTGAAGCGCTGGGACTCGTCTTCTGCCTTGACTCAGTAGAACGTTGTATCCCAGACTGACGTCATGACGCGGATTCCGCCTGACCGGAGTTGCGCGTTGCAAAGCTAACGACCATTTGGCTTCGTGGGAGGAACACATGCTAAAGAAACTTGGAACGGCCACCGTCGGCGCGCTTCTGGCTGCGCAGGTCGCGCAGGCCGACACGGTCACGTTCTGGACACCGGAAGAACAGCCCGACCGCGTGGCGATCCAGGAAGAGATGGCAGCCGCCTTTACCGCCAAGACCGGCCACGAGGTCGAAGTCGTTCCAGTGTCGGAAAAGGATCTGGGCACCCGGATGACCGCCGCATTCGCCGCCGGAGATCTGCCCGACGTCGTCTATCATTCGCTGCAATACCTGCAGCCCTGGGCCGAGGCCGGTGTTCTGGACACCGGCGCGGCGACCGAAGTGATGGATGAACTTGGCGTCGATACCTTCGCCGCGCGTCCCGTCGAGATCGCGGCCGTCGGGGACGAATATGCCTCGATTCCCGTGGACGGCTGGACGCAGATGATCGTCTATCGAAAGGATCTGTTCGAAGCGGCCGGGCTGGAAGCGCCCGACAGCTATGCCGACATCGCGGCGGCCATCGATGCGCTGCATGATCCCGACAACGGCCTGTTCGGCTTTGTCGCGGCGACCAAGATCGACGAAACCTTCATGATCCAGGTGCTGGAGCATGTGCTGCTGGCAAACGGCTATTCGCCGCTGGTCGACAGTGCCGAGAACGACCAAAAACTGGTCGAGGCGATGGAGATCTACAAGAAGATGGCCGACGCCTCGCCCGACGGCGAGCTTTATTGGAAACAGTCGCGCGAGCTTTACTTCGCTGGCAAGGCCGCGATGATCATCTGGTCGCCCTTCATCATGGACGAATTGGCCGGTTTGCGTGACAGCGCCCCGCCGACGATCAACGACGATCCGACCTCGACCGAACTGGCGTCGAAGACCGGCTTTGTGACCCGCGTCAGCGGCCCGTCGAACCCCGACGGGGCCGGCTGGGCCGACATCCGGTACATGGGCATCACGACGGATGCCGATACGGATGCGGCGATCGAATTCGTCAACTTCGTGATGGACGAGGGGTACAGCTACATCCTGCGCATCGCGCCCGAGGGCAAGTTCCCGGTCCGCCGGGGCGACGCGTCGGATGCCGAAAAGTTCGTCGCGGAGTGGTCGAGCCTGCCGGTCGGCGTCGACCGCAAGGCGCCGCTGGCCGAGATCTACCCGCAGGACGTGATCGACAACATCGTCGCGGGCCTGTCCACCGGCGACCGCTGGGGCTTGGCCGAAGGCGATCTGAACCGTGCCTCGAAGATCGTGAACTCGCTTTTGCACAACCGCGTGGTGCGCGAGTACATTGATGGCGATATTTCGGCCGAAGACGCGGTCGCGAAGATCAAGGATGAGGTCGCCAGAATCGAGTAATCGAGACGGCGTTTCCCAGGATTGGCCCGGGCCGGATGGCCTGGGCCTTTCTTCTTTCAGCGAGAGTTGGATCGAAGTGAGCGGCGAACCGGCGTGGAACATACGAAGTACAGGTTGCTGGGCTTGCCTTCCGGCGGCAACCGGAGAACTGACTGATGCCATTGCCTGACCAGGACGACTCCGCCGAGGCGCGCTTGCGCGAGATCTTGGGCGATATCTATGCCCCCGGCATTATCGATGCGCTACTGCCCGAAATCCTTGGACGGATCGCGACCTTTCGGGCGCAGTACGCGCGCCCCGATCCGGGCTGGGTCGATGAAACCGACGTGATGCTGATCACCTATGGCAACTCGATCAGATCGAACGACAGGCCGCCCCTGGCAGCCCTCGACGGGTTTCTAAGCGAGCGGATCGCGGATGTGATCGGCAACGTTCACATCCTGCCGTTTTACCCCTGGAGTTCCGACGACGGATTTTCCGTAATCGACTACCGCGCGGTGGACCCCGATCTGGGGGAGTGGCGCGATATCGGGCGGCTTGCGGACCGGTTCGGGCTGATGTTCGATGCGGTGATCAACCATATCTCGAAGGAAAGCGCGTGGTTTCAGGGATTTCTTGCCGGCGATCCGCAGTATTCCGGCTACTTCCACGTCTGCGATCCAACGCTCGACTATAGCGACGTGATCCGTCCGCGTGCGCTGCCGCTTTTGACCGCGTTCCGGACCAGAGACGGAGAGAAACATGTCTGGACCACGTTCAGCGACGATCAGATCGACCTGAACTATGCCAATCCCCAGTTGCTGTTGGAATGCCTTGAGGTGCTGCTGTTCTACGCGGCGAAGGGAGCGCGGTTCCTGCGCCTCGATGCGATCGGGTTTCTATGGAAGCGGCTGGGCACAAGCTGCATGCACCTGCCCGAGACCCACGCGGTGATCCGGCTGATGCGCCAGGTGATCGACGCGGCCGCGCCGGGCGTTCTGCTGATCACCGAGACCAACGTACCGCATGCCGACAATGTCGGCTATTTTGGCGATGGCGGGAACGAGGCACATATGGTCTACCAGTTCCCGCTGCCGCCGCTGACGCTTTATGCGTTCCAGACCGGCAATGCCCAGCCGCTGTCGGATTGGGCTGCGGGGCTGGAGCCCACATCGCCGGAAACGACGTTCTTCAATTTCCTGTCTTCGCATGACGGGATCGGGGTGCGGCCGGTCGAGGGTATTCTGCCGCCCGAAGAGGTGGCCGCCATGGCCGCACGGGTCGAGGCCAACGGCGGCCGGGTTTCGGCGCGCGCCGTTCCGGGCGGCGGAACCGTGCCCTACGAACTGAACATCACCTTTCTCGATGCGGTGGCGCGGCCCGAGGACGACGACGCCACCCGTGCGGCAAAGTTTCTGGCGGCGCAGACGATCCTGCTGTCGGTCGTCGGCGTTCCGGGGATCTACATCCACTCGCTCCTGGGCTCGCGCAACGATTATGCCGGGCTAAAGGCGACCGGGCGTAACCGCTCGATCAATCGCGAGCAGCTGGAGTTGCAGGCGCTGGAGCGGGACCTTGCCGATCCAATCAGCCTGCGGTCGCGGGTTCTGGCGGGGCATCGCCGCCTCTTGGCGATCCGGCGCGGCCGACCCGCATTTCACCCCAATGCGCCGCAGCGGATTGTCGATCTGGACCCCCGCGTGTTCAGTTTGGTGCGCGAACGCGACACCGACCGGGTCTGGGCCGCGATCAACGTCTCTGACGCAACCGTCGATCTGACCATCGAGGTGGCCCGGATCGGATTCGCCCCGGGGTCCCGGCTGATCGATCTGATCGGTGGATCGGTGGTGAAAGTGGACGGGGCGCAGATCCGTCTCTCGCTCCCCGCCTTCACGGCTGTTTGGATCGCAGAGGCGATCTGATCCGCCTCGGTGTGAAAGGGCGGCCCGTTCAGCTCCAAATCCTGTCGCATCCGGCATGGATACGCGGCTGCCATCGCGGTTATGCGCGTGTGCCGCTTGCAGACGATATGGAGCCCAGCGAGTTCCTGCAAAGCTCGCTGCGAGAGCAGGTTTGAGCGGTCGGATGGTGCAGTTCGCCGAGGGGCGGGCTGCTGGGGCTGGGTGCGGGGCAGTAAGATTGCGTCATTCTCGACAAGGATGCTGCCTGAGATGGACGGGATCGGCGTGGTCCGGCTGTTGCAGAGGGGCGGGCCGAACGGGTTCGGCCAACGAGGCCTACCAGCCGCCGTCGGCCATCTGCCGGGCCATGTCGAGATAGGCGACCGGCACTTCAATTCCGTCGCGGCGGGACCGGTCGATGGCGGCGGCACGGCGGCTGCCGGGAAGCCTTGCCCCCTCGAGCTGTTCGATCAGCGTCAGCAGCGCCTCCAGCCGGGAGGCAAAGCCTGCGGCGTCCGGTGGTTTCAGCGCCAGCAGGAATTGGCCTGTTCCCGGCGGCGCGCCGTCGGCGGTAAAGAACGATCCGGCCTCGTGGCTGAGGTTCGAACCCGTCATCACGCAGGCGAGGATTTCCACCATCAACGCCAGCGCCGTTCCCTTCGCCTCGCCGATCGGCACCATCGTGCCGGCAAGCGCGGCCTCTGGGTCGGTGGTAGGTCGCCCGTGCCGGTCGAGCGCCCAGCCCTCCGGAATCGGCTGGCCGGAATTGCGCGCATGCATGACCTTGCCGCGTGCGACGCGGGACAGCGACAGATCGATCACCAGCGGCGGCGCGTCGGGGCGCGGGGCCGCAAAGGCGATGGGGTTGGTCCCGAAGACCGCTTTGGACGCGCCCCAGGGCGCAATGGCCCCCGGGGAGTTGGCGACCATCATCCCGACAAGGCCGGATTGAGCGATCCTGTCGACCTGAACCGACAAGGCACCGCAATGATGCGACCGGAAAACGGCCATGCTTGCGGTGCCATGCTGCTGCGCGACCCCGATCCCGGTTTCGATTGCGACGTCCATTGCGGGATAGGCAAAGCCGAACCCTGCATCCACAACGATGGACGTGTCATGGGGCCTTGCCACAGATGGCACCGCGTCGGCCCTGATCTTGCCCGTGCGGACCTGCGCGACGTAATCCGACAGGCGTGAAAAGCCGTGCCCGACCTGGCCCTCGGCCTCTGCCGCGACAAGCGCATGCGCCACCGACCCTGCCGCGATGTCGGTGACGCCGTTGGCGGCGAGCGCACGGTGAATCAGCGCCGTGGCGTCATCCAGCGATAGCCGTTCGGAGCCGTCACTCATGGCAAAGACCGGCTGCAGGTAGCCGGCGGCGATATTGGTTCCTCATGCACTGCGATAGAGCTTGGTCATCGAGAACTCGCGATGGCCCAACGCTTCGGCAGCGGTGTTCCGCCCGTTCGCGGTGCGGCGGATCATGTCGATCAGGGCATCGCCGGCCTCGTCGATGGTCATCTCGCGGCGCAGGATGCCGGACACGTCGACATCGACATGCTCGCCCATCGTGCGCACCGTGCGCGGGTTCGCGGTGATCTTGATCACCGGGACGATCGGATTGCCTACAACATTGCCTTGCCCGGTCGGGAAGGTGTGGATTACCGCACCGCCGGCCGCCATCAAGGTCACGCATTCGGCCGCGGCCGAGGACGAGTCCATGAAATAAAGACCCGCGCCCGAATCCGGCGCCTCGGCGGGATCCAGAATGTCGATATACTGCGACGTCCGGCCGATCTTTTCGAGATTGCCCAGGGCCTTCTCCTCGATGGTGGTCAACCCCCCCTCGATATTGCCCTTGGTCGGCTGACTGTCGCTGAGGTCGTCGGTCTGGTGCGCAAAGATCACCTCGTCCTGATAGGCCTTCCACATCTTGTACCAACGTTCGCCGACCTCTTCGTTGACCGCGCGTTTCTGGCAGATGTGTTCGGCGCCGGTGATCTCGGAGGTTTCGCCGAAAAAACCGGTGATGCCCTCGGGCAAGAGCTTGTCATACATGTTGCCGACCGTCGGGCAAGACCCGAGCCCGGTGGTGGTGTCGCTCTCGCCGCATTTGGTGGATACCCAAAGATCCGAGACCGAACATTCCTCGCGCTGCAGTTCGGTCGCCCAATGCACGTATTCCTTGGCCTTCCAGCTGGCGCGGCGAATGGTTTCGAAATCGCCGTTCTGTTCGATCGAAAAACCTTCGACCGGCTTGCCGGTGGCAGCGATGCCGTCGACGATACGCTGGGTCCAGCCCGGTTCGATGCCGATCACAATGACGGCGGCGACGTTGGGGTTGGCACCGGTCCCGATCATCGTGCGGAAATGCAACTCCAGATCTTCGCCGAACTGCAGGCGGCCATAGGCATGCGGAATCGCCATCGTGCCCTTTACGTTGTTTGCGACCGCCTCGACCGCGGCGTTGGAGATATCGTCGACCGGCAGGATCACGACGTGGTTGCGCACGCCGACCCGACCGTTTTCGCGCCGGTAGCCCTTGAAGGTCATGTTCGCGTATTTCGATGCCATCTGTCGGGCTCCTTACCAGCGCTTTGTTTTGCAGTTGTGGGTATGCACGTGGCCGCCCTTCGGGATGTTGGCGATGATCTTGCCGATATCCTCGCCGTATTTGATCGCCGTGTCGCCGTCATTGAGATCCTTCAGCGCGATCTTGTGTCCGATCGGCACGTCGGCGCCGGCGGTGAGGCGGAAGGTCGAGTTGTCGTGGGTTACGCAGCACAGCATGTCGGTGCCTGCGGTCAGCCCCTCGACAACCACGACGCCGACATTGTCGGCATGTTCGTGGACCAGAAGATGGGGAATTTCGGACATGGGCGGTCTCCTGTCGGTCAAGGCTTGAGTATGATTTTCGGGGCCGGAACAAGGCCGGCGCGGATATCGGCGAAGGCGCGCGCGCCGTCGGACAGCGGGCGCATTTCGATCCAGTCGAGCGCGCCCAATCTGCCGTCGAACATCGCCTGTGCGGTGTCGCGGAAATCCTGCGCGGTGTAGGTGTAGGTTCCGATGAACGTGATCTCCTGCAGCGTCATGCGGCGCACGTCGAGCCCTCCGGCCGCGCTGCCGAGCCCGATGTGGACGATTGTGCCGCCCGGCGCAACCCAGGCGGAGGATTGCGCGCGCGTGGGTTCGATGCCGACGGCGTCGACCACGATGTCGTACATCTCCCCCGCGGGTAGATCGTCCGGGTGGAAAGCCGCGAAACCGCCGGACCGTTCCAAGTACCGGCGCCGCACCGTGTTGGGCTCGGACAACCGCACGGTGTCGAACCCCTGCGCGGCAAGGCACAGAGCCGCCCCGACGCCGATCGCACCGCCGCCGATGACAAGCGCCGTTTTGCCCTGCCGATCCGGGGCGCATGCAAGGCGCACGGCGTGCCAGCCGCAGGCGATGGGCTCGGCCAGCGCCGCCTGATCGCTGGTGATCGTGTCGGGCAGATCGACGAGGTTCCGGGCCGGCAGGGCAACATGCTCGGCGAACCCACCTTCGCGTGGCGGCATCGAGATGATCTGCCGCGACGGGCAAAGGTTGTCGCGGCCCCGGATGCAATAGTCGCACTGCCCGCAGGTGACCAGCGGGTTTATGGTGACCCGGCGGCCATCCGTCACGGTGCGCCCGGCAACCTCGTGGCCGAGGATCAGGGGCGCCGGCCGCCGGTCGTCATGGCCCAAATAGGCATGCATGTCGGACCCGCAGACGCCGACGCTTTCGATCGCGATCAGTTCTTCGCCGCCGGCCGGGACCGGATCGGCGGCGTCGGCATAGACCAGTGTTTCCGGCCCCTGGTAAATGAGTGCTTTCATTTTGCCGTGAACCCTCCGTCGACCATGAGGACCTGTCCCGTGACATAGGCCGAGGCGTCGGAACACAGAAACAGCAGAGGACCGTCAAGGTCCTCGGGCGTGCCGTTCCGGCCGATGCAGGTCTGGGCCGCGTTGCGCGCCGCGCGCTTCGGGTCGCCGAAGACCGGCGCCGTCAGTTCGGTCGGGAAGAAGCCCGGGCCGATGGCGTTGACGTTGATGCCCTGGCCGGACCAGGCCTCGGCCATGGCGCGGGTCAGTTGCGCGATGCCGCCCTTGGAGGCGCCATAGGCGATCCCGCCGGGAAACGCGCGCCAGCTTTGCAGCGAGGCAAACGTCACGATCCGGCCCCAGGACCGCTCGATCATCGCAGGTGCCAGCGCCTGGCTCAGAAAGTACGGCACGGTGAGATTCAGGGTTTGCGTGATGTCCCAACCTTCGGGCGTGACCTCGCCCGCCGGCTCGCGTGTGTTGATCCCGGCTGCGTGCACCAGGATGTCCGGCGCGCCAAACGGGTCCGATACGCGCCTGGCCAGTGCCTTCAGGCCCTCTTTGTCGGACAGGTCATGTGGAACGCCATGCGCGTTGGGTCCGGCTGCCGCCGCCCAGTCCTGTAGTTCGGCGTCGCGGCGGGCGACGCCGACCACGGCGGCGCCCGCCGCCGCGAGGGCTGTCGCCGCCCGGCGGCCCAGACCGGAACTTGCGCCTGTCACACAGGCCACGCGGCCTGTCAGATCGAAAAGCCGTTTCGGGTTCGACGCGCTAGCCATGGATGGTCAAATTGAAGGTTTCTTTCGGAGCGTCTTTCTGCGGGCGGACGGCGGCCGAGCAGGCGTGCGCTTCGATATCTTCGAGCCGTGCGGTCGCCTTGGCGATGGGTTCCGCACCCGTGCGGGTCGTCCGCCGCGAGATAACGAGCTTTGGGAATTTGTGCGGGCGCAAGCCGCCGGAATAGGTTGCGGCACCAGACATCGACGGGACGATTTGCGGCGCCTTCTTCAGATACTCACGCGGCATCGGATGTTTTCCTGGCTACAAATGCACGGAAGAGCCGTTTTTCGAGGTTGCCGGCACGTTTCCTGTAGTAAGTAAGCCCTTACATTTTATTGTGCAAGCGCTTACATTTAATCGCGCCGCGCTTTCAGACAGCCGATGGCTGACTAGGTTGCCGCAGGCCAGGGAAGGGCGGATCGCCGGAGATACACTGTTGGGCAATAGGCACGGGCGAACACCCCGACACCGTTCGGGTACGGCTTCACTGACGCTGGAGGATGTCGCGCGCGCCGCCGGTGTTTCCACCGCGACGGTATCGCGCTGCCTGAACACGCCCGAGCGGGTTGTCGAGCAAACCCGGAGCCGGGTTTTGCAGGTGGTCAACGACCTTGGCTATGCGCCGAATTTCGGTGCCCGGGCGCTCGCGGCCAAGCGCACGAACACCATTGGGGCGATCATTCCGACGATGGAGAACGCGATCTTTGCGCGGGGTCTTCAGGCGTTCCAGGAAGAACTGGCGGTTCACGGCCTGACCCTGTTGGTCGCCAGTTCGCTTTATCGCCCCGATCTCGAGGCCGATCAAATACGCACGCTTCTGGCGCGCGGCGCCGATGCCTTGCTGCTGATCGGGTTTGAGAGACCTGCCAACGTGTACGACTTTCTTGAGAAACGCGGCGTGCCTTACGTCGTTTCATGGGCCTACCGTGCCGATGGCGACGTCTTGTCGGTCGGCTTCGACAACCGGCAGGCGATGAAAGCGCTGGCTGAACGGGTCGTTTCGGCCGGGCATCGCAACATTGCCGTCGTCAGTGCCGTCCGGGAACAAAACGATCGTGCCCGCGACCGGGTCTCCGGCGTGCTCGACGCAGCCACGGATGCCGGGCTCGAAGCGGGGCGCGTCAGGATTTACGAGACGCCTTATTCGATCGAAAACGGGGCTGCCGCGATGAAGGAGCTGATGGCGATGCGGCCGCGGCCAACGGCTGTGATGTGCAGCAACGACGTCCTTGCAGTCGGCGCCATCGGGATGGCCAAATCGCTGGGACTGACGGTGCCGGACGACGTGTCCGTCACCGGGTTCGATGATATCGAGCTTGCCCGCATCACCGAGCCGTCCCTTACCACGGTGCATGTGCCGCACAGACGAATGGGACGGGAAGCCGCACGGCTGATTGCAGGTCTTCTGAACGGCGACACTGATGCCCGCAGCCTTGCCCTGGACACGCGGCTGGTGCTGCGGCGGTCGCTCGGCTCTTGTAGCGACCCGGGTGCCTGAGACACGATGGAATCCGGTGTAAGCCTGTCTCAGACCGAAGCAAGCGCGCCGGTCGCGGACCGGCCCGACTTGATCGGGTCAGCGACCGGCTGACCCCATGCGACCTGTAACCGGCAGATGGCGGGAGGCTGCGCTTGCCAACATGGTCAATCGCCTTCGGCCACACCCTCTTGGCGCGCCCTGGCGCGCCGGGCGCGGTGGCTGGGCAGGACGATCAGGATCGCGGCAATCACCAGCAGGCCGAGCGTCATCGGACGTTCCCAGATGAACGAGACACCGTCATAAAGCTGCATCGAACGCGAAAAGTTGTCCTCCAGCATGCCGCCGAGGATGAAGCCGATCAGCAAGGGCGCCAGCGGATAATCGGCGAATTTCAGCGCGGTCGCACACACCCCGAACCCGACCAGCAGCAAAAGCTCGGTTGCATTGTTCTGGCCGATATAGGCACCCATCAGCGTGAAGAATAAAATAAACGGAATCAGATAGTTGCGTGGGATCGCCAGGACCTTGGCAATATAGGGGATCAGCGGCAGGTTAAGGATCAGCAGGACAAGGTTGCCGATGAACATCGACATGATGACCGCCCAGAAGATCTGCGGGTCGTCGACCATCAGGCGCGGCCCCGGCGTCACGTTCAGCGCGATCAGGGCGCCGAGCAGGATGGCGGTGGTGCCGGAGCCCGGGATGCCCAGCGTCAGGAGCGGCACGAAAGAGCCGGTGCAGGCGGCGTTGTTGGCGGTCTCCGGCGCAGCGAGGCCCTTGATAGAGCCTTTGCCGAACTCTTCCTGTTCCTTCTTCGGGGCGATATTGCGCTCGACAGCGTAGCCGAGAAAGCTCGCGATCGTGGCGCCGGCGCCGGGCAGGACGCCGATGAAGAACCCCTGCAGCGACTGGCGCCCGACGACGGGCGCGATGGCTCTGGCCTCTTGGCCGGTGATCCGGAGTTCCTTGATTTCGCCGTCGCCGTCGCCCTTGAGGTCCTTCGGCTTCAGCACCAGAAACAGCGCCTCCGGCAAGGCGAACATGGCCATGGCCAGCGTGATGAACCCGAACCCGGATTGCAGGTCCATGATCCCCATCGTGAAGCGTGGCATGTTAAAGAGGGCACCTTCGCCGACGGTGGCCATGATCAGGCCGAGCACGGTCATGATCAGTGCCTTGGCCACCTGTCCGGTGCCCGCGAAGGCCGCGATTGCCGAGAGGCCGACGACCATCAGGGCGAAGTATTCGGCCGAGTGAAACAGCAAGGCGACAGAGGACAGTGCCGGCGCGAAGACCATCAGCAGCAGGGCGCCGATCGTGCCACCCGCAAAGCTGGCGATGGCGGCGATGGTCAGCGCTTTGCCGGCCTTGCCCTGGCGTGCCATCGGGTAGCCGTCGAAACTGGAGGCCACGGTTCCAGCGACGCCCGGTGCATTCAGAAGGATCGATGAGGTCGAGCCGCCGAAGATCGCGCCATAATAGACACCCGCCAAGAGGATCAGGGCTGCCGAGGGGTCGCCCATCGAGATTGCGACGGGAATCATGATTGCGATGATCGACATAGGGCCCAAACCGGGCAGCATGCCGATGAACGTCCCGATCAGACACCCGGCGATGACCATCAGCAGGTTCTGGATCGAAAGGGCCGTCTGCAGGCCGATCAAAAGTCCTTCGAGCATGTCAGCCTCCGATGAAACCCGGGAGCGGGCGCATGTAGATGCCAAGAACCTGCTGCACCAGGTACCAGACAAAGAAGGTGGCGATCAGCGCGATGGGCAGCATCACATGCCACTTGCGCTCTCCCAGAATGAAGGAGCCGAGGATGAGAAACGCGGACGTCGAAAACAAGAAACCGGCCGGGCGCAACAAGAGTGCATAGGCCACCATCAGGCCGAGAAGCAGCAGCGCCTGGCCAAGGTGGTAGTCGCCAAGCCGGCGATAATCGATGTCGGCGAGCTTCACCTCGCTCTTTTCGAGCCCCAGCAGGATGACGAGAGACACGATGATGCCGAGGATCGACAGGACTTTCGGAAAGGTGCTGGGCCAGATCGGGTTGCGGCGCATGAAGGGGGCGAGGTTCCCGTCCATGGTGAACCAGGCCGCATAGCCGTAGGCCAGACAAATGCCCAACAGAACGAGCGCGATCCAACGATCCAGAGCCATGATCCCCTCCTCAAGGAAAAACGGCAGAGCGAGCGCTCGCTCTGCCGGGCGGACTTCAGAGGAAGCCCAGTTTCTTCATCAGGTCGCCAATGACCTTTTCCTGGTCTTCCAGGAAGGCTTCGAACTCGTCACCCGGATTGTGGATATTGACCCAACCGTTGCGCGCGCGCACTTCTTCCCATTCGGGCGTGTCGTACATCTTGGCAATGGCGTCCTGGTACATCGCAAGCTTGTCCTCGGGCAGGCCCGGGGCACCGAAGAAGCCGCGCCAGTTGACGAAGGTGGTGTCGATGCCCTGCTCTTTCATGGTCTTCGCGTCGGGCGCCGCGGGGACGCGTTCAGCCGACGTGACGCCGATGATCTTCACTTCGCCGGCGTTTGCCAGGTCCACCGCTTCCGAAAAACCGGTCGAGAGTGCCGAGATTTCGCCCGAGAGCAAAGCCGCCATGGCCTTGCCGCCCGCGTCATAGGGGATGTATTTGACGCCCAGAGCGTCCTTGCCGGCCGCTTCCATCACCATGGCTGCGACCAGGTGGTCCATACCGCCCGGAACCGAGCCGCCGCCGATGGCGGTCGCGCCGGGATCCGCATCGTAAGCCGCGATCAGGTCTGCCATCGAGTTGATCGGGCTGTCCTTGCCGACCACCATGGCGGCATAGTCGCCGATCGTGCCGGAAACCAGCGTCAGGTCGCGGAAATTATGCGGGAAGACACCGGTGAGCGAGCGGATCACGATGGGGGTCGAGTTGACCATCAGCGTACCGTGGTTCGACTCGGCGTTCTCGATCAGATAACCGATCGCCTTGCCGCCGCCTCCGCCGGACATGTTTTCGTAGGATGCGGTGCCCACGAGGCCCGAATTCGTCAACGCCTCGCCGGTGCCACGGGCAGTGCCATCCCAGCCTCCGCCGGCACCGCCTGGGATCAAGAAGTGGATGCTGTCGACGACCTGATGGCCGCCGGCAAAGGCCGGCGCGCCAAGCGAAAGCGCGGCCGCCGTGGCCGCGGCAAACGCGCGGCGGGAAAGTTTGGATGTCAGCATGATCTCCTCCGTCTTCTGCTGTTCCCCATCTGGGCAGAGTCCGCCCAGGGATAGCCCGACGATACATGGCCTGACTGTCATGAAACTGTCACCGGATAGTCGGCCCTCCATGGGGCGGCCGCTGGATATTTCGGCGGTTTCGGTGAAAAGTGGCCTTGGGAGGATTTCCAAACCTATGCGCCTGCTGCTCGTCGAGGATACCGAGGATGTCGCCGATGCGATTGTCGCGAGCTTCGAGAGACGCGGCGATGCGGTAGATCACGTGTCAACGGTCGCAAGCGCTGAAGACGTCATTGCGGTGCAGGACTACGACGTGATGATCCTCGATATCGGGCTGCCGGACGGCTGCGGCACCGACATCCTTAACTTTGCGAGAAGCGCCGGAAGCAAGACGCCGATCCTGATGCTGACGGCACGGTCTGACATCGAAGACAGGGTTTCGGCGCTTGACAAGGGGGCCGACGATTATCTGGTCAAGCCGTTCGATCTGCGCGAATTGCACGCACGGGTCCGCGCAATGTTGCGCAGGCAGGATCCCGACCGGTCGGGCGTGATCGAATTCGGCGACATCGTCTTCGATCCCTCCGGATTGACGGTTGAAATTGCCGGGTCGCCATTGCCGTTGGCCCGCCGGGAGATGAGCCTTCTGGAAATTCTGCTGGTCAACCGGGAACGCGTCGTTCCGAAGGACGCCGTCTTCGAGAGAATGTTCTCGTTCAACGACGAACAGGTGAACGTCAACGCTGTCGAGCTTTATGTCGGACGCCTGCGCAAGAAGCTCGCAAAGAGCCGCGTCTCTATCAGAACGCTGCGGGGCCTCGGTTATCAGTTGGTCGATGATGCGTGAGGCCGCGCCGAGGTCGCGGATCATCGGATCGCTGCGGTTTCGGCTGGTAATGGGCATCGTCCTGATCCTCGCCGTCGGCGGCGTGGCCGTTGCGGTCGCCGCCCTGGCCTATGGCCGCAGCGCCGCCCAGCAGTCTTTCGACCGCCTTCTGATCGGTGCGGCAAACCAGATTGCCGGCTCGCTGACGCTGCGCAGCGGAGAGGTGATCGTGGATATCCCGGTGTCGGCCTTCGAGCTGCTTTCACTGGCCCCGCGCGACCGTGTCGTCTATGGTGTGTTCGGCGACGACGGCGCCCTGATCACCGGGTATCAGACGATCCCCGTTCCGACGGGCAACGAGGTCTTCTACAATGGAATTTTTGCCGAAGAACCCGCGAGGTTCGTGCGCGTAACCCGGCAATTCGCCGAGCGGTCGTTTCTGGGCTCGGTGGAGGTGATCATCGGGCAGACCACCGAGGCGCGGCGCGAACTTGCCCAGCAGATCACGCGCAATGCCTTGATCGCGGTGGCGGCTGTCGGCGTCATCATGTCGGGGCTTGCCGTGCTTGCCGTTCAGTCCGCCTTGCGGCCGCTCGGTCGGATCGAGCGCGACTTCGCAGCGCGCTCCAGCAAGGATCTGACGCCTGTAGACGTCGATGTTCCAAGGGAAATCAGCAGCCTCGTGCTGGCCCTGAACAGGTTCATCGAACGCATCGACCGGCAGTTAAACGTGATGCGCACACTGATCGCCGACGCTTCGCACCAGTTGCGAACACCGATCGCGGCCTTGCGCGCCCAGGCTGAGCTGGCCTCCGAAGAGACCAACCCGGACCGTCAGCTTCGCATCGTGGGGCGCATTCACGAGCGGTCGAAAAACCTCAGCCGCCTCACCGACCAACTGCTCAACCATGCCCTGATCATTCATCGCGCCGATACGGTCGATCTTGAGGCCCTGGATTTGCGCACCATCGCCACCGAGGCGGTCGCCCAGATCGATCAGTCGATGTCCGATGGAGAAGAAATCGTGCGCCTCGATCTGCCCGAGGCCTCGGTGATGTGCGAAGGCGACGCGCTATCCCTGGTCGAGGCGTGCAAGAATTTGATCAACAACGCCGCGAACCACGGCAAGGCGCCGATTATCGTCTTCGTTCGACGGGCCGGCCTGCGCGCCCGCATCGGCGTCCGCGACCACGGGAGGGGTATTCCCGAGGCGATGTGGGCGGATGCCGGTTCGCGCTTCACCAGAAATGCGGGCGTCTCGGCCAAGAGCGCCGGGCTGGGGCTGGCAATCGTGCATGCGGTGGCCCGGGCGCATGGTGGCCGCATGGACATCGAACGGCCGTCGGAGGCGGCGTTCGAGGTTTCGATCGATTTGCCCGGGATCTCGGAAGGCGCGGTATGAGTCGTGCAGCCATATCGCTCGGCCTGGCCACTTTCGCGACCGCAGCCTTCGCCGAACCGATGCCAGAGGCTGTGAAATCCTACGGACCGGCCGAGGCCGAAACCAGCGTTTTGGTCCGCGGCACAACCGATATCGAGCTGTTCGAGCCGGTCCTTCTGGAATTCACCGAAGGGTCCGGCGACGTTCGCATCGTTTACGAGCAGTGGGGATCGAACGATCTCTACCTTGCATCCGAGACAGACTGCCGAACCGGCGGCGCGACGGCGGACCTCGTCATCAGCTCGTCCATCGATCAGCAGGTCAAGCTTGCCAACGACGGCTGCGCCGCGCCGCACCGATCGGACGAAACCACCGCGTTGCCCGCGGTCTCCAATTGGCGGGACGAGGTCTTCGGCACCACGCTCGAGCCCGCCGTTATCGTCTACAACAAGGCGCTTGTCGCCGACGCCGAGGCGCCTCGGTCGCGCTTTGATCTGATTGACCTGCTAAGACCGGAAGACAGCCGGTTCCGCGGGCGCGTCGCGACCTATGACATCGAGGCGTCCGGACTGGGGTACATGTTTGCATTCGCCGATGCGCAGCAAGCCACCACCTTCGGCAGTCTCATCGAAGCATTCGGCCGCAGCGGTGCGGTCGCCACCTGTTGCTCCTCGACGATCATCGACGGCGTCGCCAGTGGCGAATTCCTGATTGCCTACAATGTTTTGGGATCCTACGCACTGGCGCGGGCGCAAGAGAATGCCGACATCGTCGTGGTTGCGCCCAACGACTATACCCTCGTCCTGTCGCGCGCAGCACTGATCCCAAAACGCGCTGCGGAGCCGGAGATCGGAGGCGCGCTGATCGATTTCCTATTGTCGGATGCCGGTCGCGCTGCGCTGCGTGCCGCCAATCTAATCGTTGAAACTGGCGGCGGTGCGCAACCGGCGTTGCGCCTTCCTGAAAACCCCGACATCAGTCTAAGACCGATCCCGCTTTCGCCCGCTCTTCTGGTCGGTCTGGACCAGCACAAACGCGCGGAATTCATCGCGCGTTGGCGCGCGACCTTTCCAAAAGACGTTGGCGACGCAGAACTGCCGTAGCGTGCCGCCTGCCCATGGTGTCGCTTTGAGCGCTCGGACGAAACCGCATGCGCGAAAGAGGGCTTGGGCGTGGGAAGCGCACTGATCGGTGCGGCGCGGTCCTTTTTTTGGCAGGCGTGCCCGAACCCGCCGACACGGCGTTTGCCGTCAACGATCAATAGATCGCCGCACATATTGGATATCCGGTGACCTCAAGAATTCGCACCGAAGTGCCACCGGATACGACCGTTCAGTCGCTCAGCACGGCCATGCTGTCAGCGTCCCATCCAATCCAGATATCGCCATCCCCCACCGACTGCACGGTGGCGATATCGGCATAGGCCTTGAGCGTTGTGCTGTGGGCCTGCTCGACCAGCAGATCGACGACCATGCGGCTGCCGAGAAAGGTCTTGCCGACGACCCTGCCCAGCACCGCGTTTGCCGACGCGGGCTTCTCGGGGTGCAATCCCAGCCGTTCGAGCCTGACCGACGCCGTGACCGTGCCGTGAAGCTGCGGCGCGCCGCCGCGGGCGTGGCCGCGGAGCGTCTCGCCGAACCAGTCGATCAGAACGTCTTCGCCGTCGAGCCCGCGGAACGTACCCGAGATCAGATTGGTCTCGCCAACGAATTCTGCCACAAAGCGGTTGGCCGGGTGGAAGTAGAGCTCTTCCGGCGCGCCGTCCTGCTCGACCCGTCCGGCGTTCATCACAACGATGCGGTCCGACATGGTCAACGCCTCTTCCTGATCGTGGGTCACGAAGAAGAAGGTCTTGTCGGTGCGGCGCTGGATCGATTTCAGCTCCTGCTGAACTTGGCCGCGCAGCTTGGCATCCAGCGCGCCGAGGGGTTCGTCGAGCAACAGAAGCGCCGGATCGGGGGCGAGCGCGCGGGCAAGCGCGACCCGCTGGCGCTGGCCGCCCGACAGCTGGCCGGGGTAACGGCCGGCGTACTCGGTGAGTTCGAGAAACGACATCAACTCGTCAAGCCGCGCGTCGATCCGCGGTCGGCTCATGCCTTTGAGTTCGAGGCCGAAGGACATGTTCTGCCGCACGGTCATGTGCGGGAAAAGCGCGTAGTCCTGGAATACCATGTTCACGTTGCGCCGGTTCGGCGGCAGCTCTGTCACGTCCTGGCCGTCGAGGATGATCCGGCCTTTGTCGGGCATTTCGAACCCGCCGAGGATGCGCAGGGTCGTCGACTTGCCGCAGCCCGAGGGCCCGAGGAACGTGACGAATTCGCCGGGGGCGATATCGAGTTCCAGATGTTCGAGCGCGATCGCCTTGCCGAAAGACTTCGAAATACCCTCGATGCGCGCGATCGGATCGGATCCGGTCATCGGCCGGTCTCCTTGTTCATGCGCCGCATGTAGCGTTCCGCCCAGACGCCCAGTACGGCCGTCAGGACCAGGGCGACGGTGGCGATGGCGTTGATCTCCGGCGACATGCCCGACCGCAGCATGGCGAAGATCAGCACCGGCAGAGTGGGTTCGTAGCTGCCGAGGAAGAATGATCGGACGAAATCGTCGAAGCTGAGAAGCAGGCAGAAGATGCTGGCTCCCATGATCGCGGGCACGAGGTAGGGCAGCGTGATCCGCATGAATGCGACGAGAGGATCGGCGCCGAGATCGCGTGCCGCTTCGGTCTGGCTTTTCGGCAGGGTCGAAAGCCGGGCCATGACCACAAGCGCCACGAACGGGACATTGTGGACCGCATGCGCCCAGATGATCGCGAACATGCCGGGTTCGATCCCGAGCAGGCGGGCATAGATACGAAATGCGATGGCCGAGATGATGCCGGGCACCAGCGCAGGAAGGATCGTCAGCCCGAACACCGCGGCACGGCCCCAGAATTTGCGTCCTTCCAGAAGCACCGCGATCCAGGTGCCGACGATAACCGAGATAAGGGTGGAGAATACCGCGATGGCCACCGAGTAAACGAAGACCGAGACGACCTCGGCATCCTCGAACACCCCGAGATACCAGTCGAGTGTCCAAGAGCGGATCGGGAAGCCGATGAACTTCGAGTCCTTGAAGCCCATGACAACCATCAGGATCAGCGGCACGAAGACATAAAGCACAAAGGCCCAATAGATGCAGGACAGGAAGATGCGCGTGCCGCGGGTCATCTCGTGTCTCCCTTGCGAAGCGCATTCATGAGTTTCTGGAAGATGCCGGTCAGCAGCAGGGCAGCGACGAACATGATCGTGGCAAAGGCCGCGCCGGTGGGCCATTCGTCGCCAGCGACGTGGAAGAAGCCGGCGATGGTTTCGGCGAAGACCGTGGTCGAGGGGCCGCCGAGCAGCACCGGCGTGGCGTAAAAGCCCGTCGAGATCAGGAAGACCAAGATGCAGCCCGACGAGATCCCCTCGAGCGAAAGCGGCAAGGTCACACGGCGGAACCGGGTCCAGGCGCCGGCGCCGAGATCCGCGGCTGCCTCGGTATAGCTTTTCGGCAGCTTCTCGAGCGCCGAGTAGAGCGGCAGCAACATATAAAGCGCCGTCAGATAGACGATGCCGACGCCCATGGAAAAGCTGGTGTACATGAAGGGGATCGGCCGGTCGATCAGGCCGAGCGAGCGCAGCGCCAGGTTCACCGCCCCGTTGTTTCCGAGCAGGATCATGATCGCATAGGTCCGCACGATCTCGCCCACCCAGAACGGGATCAGCAGCAACAACAGCATCAGCAGCTGGTTCTTCCGGCTCACGTGGCGGGCGAGGAAGTAGGCCACCGGATAGGTGATGATCAGCGTCGTCAGCGTGAAGACCGCCGCGAAAGTCAGTGTACGGAAGAACGGCATCCAAAAGATCCGGTCGCCGAAGAACCGTACATAGTTATCCAGCGTGAATTGGGTATCGGTGCCCTGGGCCACCGGATAGGAGTCGGTGAGGCTGACGCGCAGCATCTGCAGCATCGGGCCGAGGTGCTGCGTCAAAACCCAGAGGATCGGGAAGGCAGCAAGGATCACGAATTGCCGCCTGGGCGAGGTGAAGATCAGCGACAACAGGGCGCTGTAGGGCCCCCAGCGTACCAGCCGGCCCCAGAACGTCGCGCCGGCGTCCGCCCCCTTCCCTCCGCCTGGTTTACGCACGGAGGCGACATCAGACCCCATGAAAATCCCTTTCGGTGCAGCGGCATGTCTCCGCCCGGGATGGACGGAGACTGTGTTCAAGGGCAGGCTCAGGCGGCCTTGATGGCCTCGACGGCCGGATCGACCAGCCCGTACTTCATCTGGTTGGCCTCGGCCCGGAAGAACTGCAGGTTCGCCAGCTGCTCTTCGGGGAAAGAGGTCGACTTCCTCTCCAGCTCGGTCAGGTACTGCGAGGAGTCCTTGTAGGTCGAGATGAAGCCCGATGCCTTGGTCATCGACGCGCCGATTTCGGCCGAGGCGAGGATCGCGTCGAGGAAGGTGTAGGCGTTGTCGGCATTCGGCGCATTGTTGGCCACGTTCAGGGTGTATACGAAACCGTACGAGCCCTCTTGCGGGATCGACATGCCGAGCGGGAAGCCGTCGTTGATCAGCGCCGCCGCCGGGCCGTTCCAGCTGTGGCCCAGCACGATGTCCTGGTTGACGAACATCTGCTGCACCTCGGCGCCTGAATCGTAGTACTTGCGCACCAGCGGCTTCTTCTCGATCAGGAACGCCTTGGCCTCTTCGACGATCTCGGCGGCCTTGTCCGGGTCGTCCATGTAGGCGACCATGTTGCCGTCATAGCCCATCATCAGCATCACGATCGACATCATGTCTTGGATGATATAGGCGGTCTGGTTCGCATATTTCTCCGAGAACAACGTGTCCCAGGTCTGCGCTTCCTCGGCGCTGACAAAGTCGGTGTTGTAGGACAGCACCTCCATGCCAGACAGGATCGGCGCGCCCCATTTGTTGCCGTTGATCGTGGCCCAGTCGCTTTCCGAAAACGTCGGGTTGATGTTGCCCCAGTTCGAAAGCCGGCCCGTGTCCATCGGCGCCAGCAGTTCGCTGTCGATGAACTGCAGAAAGCGGTGCCCGGCCACAGTGACGATGTCCACCGTCGGGTTCGGCGCTTCGGCAGCGAGAAGGTTGAACTGCTTTCCCTGGTCGTCCACCAGCCGGACATTCACCTTGATCCCGGTATCCGCCTCGAACTGCTCCTTGAAGGCGTCGGGCACAAACTGGTTGTACGTCCAGATATTCACCTCGCCGCTGCCTTGCGCATTGGCGCGCCGGAGATAGGCGGGGCTGGCAAGCGCGGCGGCACCGACCGCGGTCGTGCCGATGAAACGCCGCCGGTTCATAATCAGTTTGGTCATCAGGTCTCTCCTTGCTGGTTTATGGATCTGTCGGAACCTCTGCGGTCTTTCTCAGGACGTCTTGGGCGCGTCCCTGCTTTCGAGAAGGCCGGTACGGGCGGCCTTTCGAAGGTCGTCAAGCGTGTATCTTTCCAGATCGATGGCATTCAGCAGCGTATTCTCCGCCATGAAATCCCGGCCATACATCGCCGAGAATATCCCGATCCCGGCCTCGTGCAGCACGGCCGGCTGTCCGGTCATCCGGCCCAAAGCCGCCGTCAGCGCCAGACCGTAAGGCACGTCCTCGGTCACGTATCGGCTGTCGGCAGTCGCGGGCCCGGTGCCGCCGTTGCCCGCTGCATGCATCTCCTGGTTCATCTCGGAAACCGAAGCGACAGGCACGTGGAAGGAAAGGTGAAAGTGTTCAAAGATGGTTCGTACCTCAAGTCCGAGTGCCCCGGCGATGGCCAGGCGTTCGGCATCCAGCGCCTCCAGCAGCCGGCCCACGTTCGGGGTCACGTTCTGTCCCTGGCTCCATGTTTCGCCGCGTTCCATTCGGGTCATGTTGCCAAGCGCTATGCCCATATGGTTCTGCGGATTCAGATTCGACAGCGAAATCGCCAGGAGCCCGTCGCGCGGCTGGAACCGGTCGCCGAAGAGCCGCTGGCAAAGAGCGTGCTCGGTGTGCGAGGCGGCGTCGGGCACGGTGCAGAGATCGACGAGCTTCCGGACGGTGTTGACCCGCACCTCGGACGGTGAGAGCCGCCGCGCGGTGACGGCGGTGGTGCCCCAGGCGGTGATCGGCACCGACACGCCACGCGTGGCAAGCAAATCGCCCAGATAGAGCGCGCCCAGTGAGGCATGCGACGATATGATGACGCGATGCCGGGGCCCGATATACGCGGCCAGCGCGTCCATGACAGCCTTGTGGCCATAGGCCGGCAGCGCGATCAGCAGGATATCGTTTTCAGAGGCAAGCTGCGCGGCGGAGGACGCGATGCGGGGGGAAAAGCCGACCTCGAGCCCGCCGGTGGCGGCAAGCGGCCGACCGCCGGCGAGGGCCTTGGTGCCGGCGCCCGACGGCGACCAGAGCATCGTGTCGTGCCCGTTGTCTTTCAGCAGCGCAGCCGTGCCGAACGCAATGGAACCCGCGCCAGCGATCCCGATCCGCAATCCGTCGCTCACCCCAGTTCTCGCTCCTTGTTCGCCGCGGTCAATGAAACCGCCTCATCACGCTCGCGTCAAACCGGTCCTGCGCGGTTTGCCGATCAGCTCTGTCAGTTCTCGGGCCGTACGGGGTCGCCCAGTACGTGCATCAGGCGGTTCGCCCAGCCAAACAGCGCCACGGAAAGCACGAGATCGAGGATCTCTGTCTCCGTCACACCCTCGGCCCGCAGGGCCGCGATATGCGTCTCATCGGCCTGCGAGGGGCATTCCGAAAGTGCCAGAGCGAAATCGAAGATGGCCCGGTTCCGTGGTGTCAGCTCCGCCTTCGCGCCGTCGCGGAACAGCCGGTCGGTGACATCGGTGTTCTTTTCCAGCTGCGCGTGCCGGTCGGCGTGCACTGCAGCGCAGTAGATGCAGTGGTTCACCATCGATGCGCCGATCGCCCCCAACTCGCGCTCGGCCCGGCTCATGCCGCCTGTGTCGTACATGATCGCGTTGAAAAGGGGCGACCGGACCTTCAGCGACTCAACGTCGTGAGCCAAGGTCAGAACATAGTCCGAGACCCTTGTGTTCGACGGCGTGACCTTCAGCGCGTCGAGCTGTTCCTCGGTCGCCTCCTCCAGCGTTACCGGCACCACGCGCGGGCACCATTCCGGCACGGTGCGGGTGAATTTGGCCACGATCCGGCTCATCCACCTGTCCTCATCAGCCGCAGCCCCGCGATCACGCGCAGTTGGTAGGCGAGAAAGGCATTCAGCTCGGCCAGCCGCACGATATCGGCATCGGCGATGCCCGCCGACTGCAGCGCCGTGATATCACGCACCTGCACGTCCCGGGTCCGGGCCGCGACCTTGTCCATGAAGGCGATGACCGCACCGCATCCCCGGGACGCCCCGTCGTCTGCCGGATCGGCCAGCGCTGCGAAGTCGCCCGCCGCCGCCATGTGGTGCTCTGCCAGTGCGTTCTCGCCGTTCAGCCGTGCGATGCGCGCCGCCAATGCGGCGCGGAGCGGGTGCGACCAAGGGCCGGTATCGCGCGGCCGCAGAACTGCGTCTTCGGCAATCCGGGTCATGTCGAAGATGTTGGCGCGGGTTTCCGCGGCCGCCGCTGCCTCGCCGCCCGGAACCACCCCGGCCGCCGACAACACAGTGCTCTCGAATAGGCTCATGCCACCTTTCCTTCACGCGTCTCTGCATCCAGTTCGGACGGCGTCCATTCGCTGCCGTCGAGTTCCGGCGTGTCGTAATCCTGCATGCCCTGCCAATGGCTCTCGATATCCTCGCGGTAAAGCGTCGACGCCACCGCGCGCGACAGCCACTCGGCGCCCTCCGACACGCCCGGAATATCCCCGCTGACCTTCCCGAGGCTCGCCGAGGCGCCGTAGTTGAAACAATAGACATTCTTCAGCCAGGGCGCCGTGCCCGGCACTTTCTCGCGAAAGGTGAAATCCGGATTAAGATAGGGAAAGCGGCCGAGATCGGCCGAGTCTTCGCCCACGGGCGGCGTGTAGACGTCTTCCCAAAGCAGGATGTTCCCGGCGGTCTCGCCAAATTCGCTCCGCGCCAGCGGATCGACGGTGAAGCCGGTTCCGAGGATGATGAAATCCGCAGTATAGGCCGTCCCGTCCGCAAAGCCGACCCGAACGGCACCGTCCTGCTCCTTGGTCGACGTTACGACCTTGCCGAAATGGAAATAGGCGTTTTCGTGCCGGCTGACGCGTTGCGTCGAGCCGTGCGGTGGCGGTGTCTGGGTGGCGAAGGAATACTGCATGAAACGCCACCGCCATTCGTCGGGCAGATCGGCATAGCCGGCGGTGAACCCGAAGCTGCCGATGCCCATCATCTTGTTGATCCTGGGCATTTCGCTGCGCCTGATCAGGTGGCGCACCTCGGCGGCGCCATGCTCCAGTGCCTCGGCGGCATTGTCCACGGCAGAGGCGCCCACGCCCACCACCGCCACGCGCTTGCCCTTCAACGCGGCAAAGTCGATTTCATCGGCGCTGTGGGCCCAGTAACGCCTCGGCAGGGCCTCGACAAATCCGGGGATGTTCGGTTCGCCGGTCCCGTCCCGGCCGGTCGCGAAGACCAGCTTGCGGGTCAGCATGGGACCGGTCTGATTGCCCGAGAGATGCAGCCGCAGCAGATCGCCGTCGGGCTCGACCAGGTCGACCGAGACGCCGTTCTCGACCGGGATCTCAAGGACCCGCCGATACCAGCAGAGATAGTCCATCCACATCGGCCGCGGAATCTTGTCGAGCTCATCCCACGCCTTGGTGCCGAACTGGGCGCGGAACCAGGCTTGGAAGGACAGTGCGCCGTGCCGGAACGCAGGACCGGTCAGCTGCTTTGGCGAACGCAGTGTTTCCATCCGCGCATAGGTCAGCCAGGGGCCCTCGAGGCCCGCCGGGCTCCGATCCAATACGCGGGTGTTGAGAATCCCTCCGGTGGTGAGTGCCAGCCACGCAACCATCCCGCACATCCCACCGCCGATGATCGTCACGTCCGTGACGCCATCCCGGGGCGGGACCCAGTCCTTGCCGGGATAGCACAGGAAATCGAGGTCCTCCTTGAGACGCGCTTCGAGAGCGGCAAGCCCCAGGGCGTCGATCGGTGACAGGCTATCCTTTGGCATGGTCCCCATCCTGGTGG
The DNA here is from genome assembly GCA_030065095.1 of Rhodobacter sp. GTDB lineage: Bacteria > Pseudomonadota > Alphaproteobacteria > Rhodobacterales > Rhodobacteraceae > JASJCA01. Next base: position 362 of record JASJDP010000045.1, on the reverse strand, counting down.
TTCGTTTTTCTTTCCGGCCGAACTGCGTCGGATGCCGTCATACCGGACCATGCCGCGACGGATGGGCTGGAGCAACCTTCGTTGGCCACGCCGTGGGAGACCTTTGGGGCACCACGAGTGCGGCGTCCTGCTCGACCAGGTCGATGCCGAACGGTTTTCAGCCACACGGAAATGGTCGCACAATCGAAGATACGCCGCGCACTGAGAGGGCCGACACCGCGATGCCGAGGGTGATCGGCACGAGAGGCTCTGGAATAGCCCCCTGAAGGTGGTCCGCCCACTGGGATAGGAATATCCTGTTTTAGGAGGACCCGAGAATGGCTGGGAAGCGAGACAAGCCCGAAGAGATCATATCGAAGCTG
>JASJDP010000006.1 GCA_030065095.1 Rhodobacter sp. | reverse complement strand
TCGACGACATCTGCAAGAATGTCTCTTCGCCACTGCGCATAATCACAACGCCAAAATGAGCCATAAACGTGCGGTGGGCGGCGCCGACGGGAAACGTGTCGGGGTGCAGGTCGAGCGGGCAGAGCCGTTCCAGCGCCGCGCGGCAGCCGGCGCCTGAGAGTTCCAGCGTGACCCAGGCGCCGGTCTGGTCGGTGGTATAGAGGGCGCCTTTGATCGCCTTCGCGACAACGGGTTCGGCGTCGGGGGTGGCGTGCTCGAAGGCCAGCAGCAGCTGATCCGGGCCGGTGCGGATCAGGCGGTGGGACGCGTTCGCGGTGGAGGTGCCGGGATCGGGCAGGTCAAGCCTGAAGGCGGACTTTATCGCCTGCGCGGCCTTGGCGTCTTCCCCGAGCGGGATCGCCAGCGACACAACCGCCAGACCGGTCAGCTCGCGCAGCCGCAGGCCGCCCCGGGTTTCGTCATAGCCGCCCAGCGGCGGCGCGGGGGTAAGGACGATGTCAGCCACGCTGGCGCGCTCCCTCCGGGTCGTAGAAATGCGGGCTCACGATCTCGACCGGCGTGTCCTTGCCGCGCACCGGGTCGTAGGCGCGCACGGTTTCGCCGAGGCGGTCCTGGCCGTTGCGGACAAAGCCCAGGCCGATGGAATGCCCGAACGTGGGCGACCAGGCGACCGAGGTTATCCAGCCCTGGTCATGGGCCAAATCCGCCTGATCGCCCGGGTTCAGGATATGCGCGCCGGCGTTGAGCTGCCGGCTGCGGTCCACGGGCCGGAGCCCCATCAGACGCAGATCGCCGTCACCGGTCATGCCGGGGCGCTGTGACAGGACGGTGCCGATGGCATCCTTGGTCTGCGCGACCATGCGGCCAAGCCCGAGCTGACGCGCGGTGGTCTGGCCGTTCAGCTCTGCCCCTGCGGCGTGGCCCTTTTCGATGCGCATGACGCTGAGCGCCTCGGTGCCGTAGGGGACGGCGCCGAACTCTTCGCCGGCCTGCATCAGCCCGCGGATCATCGCATCGCCGTAGCGGGAAGGCACCGCGACCTCGTAGGCCAGTTCGCCCGAGAACGAGATGCGGAAGAGCCGCGCCGGCGTGCCGCCGAAGACGGTGCAGGCGGTACAGGCCATGAACGGGAAGGCGTCGTTCGAAAGGTCGAGATCGTCGACCGCCTTGCTGAGCAGAGCACGGGCGTTCGGCCCGGCCACGGCATATTGCGCCCAGGCGTCGGTGACCGAGATCAGATGCACGTCGAGGTCGGGCCAGAGGCATTGCCGGGCAAACTCGAGCTCGCGGAACACCAGGCCCGCATTCGCCGTGGTGGTGGTCATCACATAGTGGGTCTCGGCCAGCCGCGCGGTGGTGCCGTCGTCGTAGACAAAGCCGTCCTCGCGCAGCATCAGGCCATATCGGACCCTTCCCACGGGCAGCTTCAGGAACGGATTGGCGTAGACGCGATTGAGGAACTCGGCGGCGTCGCGGCCCTGGATGTCGATCTTGCCCAAGGTCGAGACGTCGCAGATGCCGACGCTTTCCCGCGTCATCCGCACCTCGCGGTCGACGCTGTCGCGCCAGCCCTTTTCGCCGTCGCGTACGTACCATTCCGCCCGCAGCCAGGCGCCGGTTTCAACGAAGCTCGCGCCGTTTTCGGCGGCCCAGGCGTGGCTGGGGGGCAGGCGCGTCGGGCGGAATTGCTTGCCGCGGGCGCGTCCCGCGAAGGCGCCGATGGGGACGGGTGTGTAGGGCGGGCGGAAGATCGTGGTGCCGGTCTCTGGAATCGTCCTGCCGGAGGCTTCGGCGAGGACGGCAAGGCCGAGGACATTGGCCGTCTTGCCCTGGTCGGTCGCCATCCCCAGCGTGGTGTAGCGTTTCAGGTGCTCGACGGATCCGAAGCCTTCCCGATGGGATTGCGCGATGTCCTTGGTGGTGACGTCGTTCTGCAGATCGACCCAGGCGCGCTTGACGCCCTTCACATGCCAGAAGGGGGTGATGGCGCAAGCCTCGTCTTCTGCCTTCGGCAGCGCCGGCGGGTTCGATGTGGCAAAGCCCAGGTTCCCAACGATATGGGTGGCGGTGTCGCGCCCATCCTTCAGGGCTGCCGCGAGGGTCAGGGCGCCGTTTGCCGCCCCGGCGACGGACATGCCCGGGGGCAGATCCGGTCCGGGGACGAAGGCAGCGATATCGTCGCGCCAGACCGGGCGTCCGCGCTGGTGGCAGGTCAGGTGGACATTCGGCGACCAGCCGCCCGACACGGCAAGGCAGTCGGCAAGGATGCGGCGGCCGGATTTGAGAGTGATGGACCTGAGCCCCTTGCGGCCCCGGGTATCGACCACCGCCGCGCCGTCGCGGGTATCGACGACGGCGGCGATTGCGATGCCCTGCGCTTGCAGATCCCGCGCCGTGCGCCGCCCGTCATCGTTGTTGGTGAGGATCGCGACACGCTTTCCCGGCGCGACGCCGAAACGGTTCACATAGGCCCGGACGGCGCCTGCCAGCATCACGCCGGGGCGGTCGTTGTTGGCAAACGCGCAGGAGCGCTCGGTTGCGCCCGCGCACAGCAGGGCCCGTTTGGCGTAGATGCGCCACAGGATCTGGCGCGGCTTGCCGTTTGCGCCGGGCAGATGATCGGTCCTGCGTTCCAGCGCGCCGTGGACGCCGTGGTCGAAGGCGCCGTAGATCGTGGTACGGGGCAGGATGCGGACATTGTCCATCGTCGCGAGTTCGGCCTCTGCGGCCCGTGCCCAATCCGCGCCGGCCATGCCGTCGATCTCGTAGGTTTCGGCGTTCAAACGGCCCCCGAGGCGGAAATCCTCGTCCGCCAGGATCACCCGGGCGCCAGCGCGCCCGGCGGTCAGGGCGGCCTCCAGCCCTGCGGGACCGGCACCGGTGACCAGCAGATCGCAGTGCAGGAACCCGTGGTCGTAGACATCGGGATCGGGCGCCCCCGAAAGCTGCCCCAAGCCGGCGGCCGCGCGGATCATCGGCTCGTAGAGCTTTTCCCAGAAGGATTTCGGCCACATGAAGGTCTTGTAGTAGAACCCCGCGCTCAGAAACGGCGCGAGCCAGTCGTTGACCGACAAGAGGTCCCATTCGAGCGGGCCGCGGTGGTTCTGGCTGGTGGCCTCCAGCCCGTCGTAGAGCTCTGTCACGGTCGCACGGGTGTTGGGCTCTTGTGCCGGGCCTGTCCCGAGTTGAACCAGGGCGTTGGGTTCTTCCGGCCCTGCGGTGAGGATGCCGCGCGGGCGGTGGTATTTGAACGAGCGCCCGACGAGGCGCTGGCCATTCGCCAGAAGCGCCGAGGCGAGGGTGTCGCCGTGATATCCCTGCAGGACGGTGCCGTTGAACCGGAAGACCAGCGGGCGGGAGCGGTCGGTCAGGCCGCCGGCGAGGCGAAAGGGCTGGCTCATCGCGATCTTCCCCGGGCACGGGCCGCGTCGCGGGCCAATTCGACCTTCAGCACCTCGTGGGTCAGGGTGTTCCGGGTCACGACCAGCCACGAGCGGTCGCCGTGTTCGTGATACCAAAGCTCGCGATGCACCCCTGCGGGGTTGTCGCGCAGGTGCAGGTAGTCGTGGAAGGCGTCGCCAGCGCCCTCGGCCAGCCCGTCGGGGCGGTCGATCAGCGATGCGTCGCCCTTGACCACGAATTCGGCGGCGTCGCGGGGGCCGAGCAGGGGATGGTCGATGATCACGACGGCACCCCGGAGCGGCCAAGAAAATTCGAAAACTCTTGGCAATTTTCGTCGAAGAGATCTCTGTCCCGCAATGCCATCAGGTCTCTCTCAATGCAGGTTCGGCTGGGCACCGGCGCCCTTTTCGTCGATGGGCACACCACGGCGGAACCGGTCCAGGCGATAGGCCGCCGCCACCGGGTGGGGCTCGTCCTTGGCCAGAAGATGGGCGGTGCAGTAGCCGCTGGCGGGCGTCGCCTTGAATCCGCCATAGCACCAGCCGCCGTTGAAATAGAGCCCGCCGATATGGGTGCGGTCGATAAAGGGGGACCCGTCCATCGACATGTCCATCACCCCGCCCCACATCCGCAGAAGACGCGCGCGGCCGATCATCGGCATGACCGCCATGCCGCCCTCGCAGACGTCCTCGACCACCGGCAGGTTGCCGCGCTGCGCATAGGTGTTGTAGCCGTCGATGTCGCCGCCGAAGACGAGCCCGCCCTTGTCGGACTGGCTGATATAGAAATGGCCGGCGCCGAAGGTGATGACGCCCGGAATGACCGGCTTCAGCCCCTCGGACACAAAGGCCTGCAGGACATGGCTTTCGATCGGCAGGCGCATGCCGGCCAGCGACATCACCCGGCTCGACGATCCGGCGGCGCAGACGACGATTTTCTTCGCGCGGATGGCGCCGCGGCTGGTCTGAACCCCGGTGCAGGTGCCATCTGCGATGTCGAATCCGGTCACCTCGCAATTCTGGAGGATGTCGACACCCTTGCGGTCGGCACCGCGGGCATAGCCCCACGCGACCGCGTCGTGGCGAACCGTACCGCCACGCGGCTGATAGAGCGCCCCCTTGATCGGGAAACGGGCGTTTTCATAGTCGAGGAACGGAACCATCTTTTCAAGCTGCGCGCGGTCGAGCAGCTCGGCGCCCGCGCCGGTCATCCGCATCGCGTTGCCCCGGCGGGCGAAGGCGTCGCGCTGGCCGTCGGAATGGTAGAGGTTCAGAATACCGCGCTGGCTGACCATGGCGTTGTAGTTGAAACTCTGCTCCAGACCTTCCCACAACTTCATCGACAGTTCATAGAACGGCTGGTTGCCCTCCAGCAGATAATTGGACCGGATGATCGTCGTGTTGCGGCCGATATTGCCCGATCCAAGCCAGCCCTTTTCGAGCACCGCGACATTGGTCAGCCCGAACTCGTTCGACAGATAGAACGCCGTCGACAGCCCGTGGCCGCCGCCGCCGACGATCACGATGTCATAAGCCGGCTTTGGCTCGGGCTCGCGCCAGACACGGCCCCAGCCACGGTTGCCGGTCAGACCTTCGAGGAAGATTTTCAGGGCCGAGTAGTGCATTGCATTCCTGGAAAACCGGCTCACAAATGACCCTACTATTGGGCGGATGGCTTCGGATATGCAAAAAAAGGACCACAGGATATATAAAAAGGACGCGGGTGGCTCGGTCTTGCCGGTCTACCGTGTCGGTGTCCTGCCGGTCGCCGGATTCGCACTGATGTCCTATGCCTGTACCGTAGAGCCGTTGCGTGCGGCCAACCTGCTGTCGCGAAAATCGCTCTATGACATCATCCATTTTGCCGAAGCGGATCGGGCGCAAAGCTCTGGTTCCGCCTCGGTCGAGCGCGTCCATGAGATCGGCGCAAATGTGGAGCTCGACCTTTTGCTGGTCGTCGCCGGTGGTGACCCGTTCGGCTTTGACGACGACGCGACCTTTGCCTGGTTGCGGCAGCTTGACAGGCGCGGCGTGCGGATCGGCGGGGTCTCCGGCGGGGCGGTGATCCTGGCCAGGGCCGGCCTGCTTGCCGGGCGGCGGATGACCGTGCATTGGGAGCACGCGCCGATGCTGGCCGAGCGCTTTCCTGATCTGCTGATCGAAAGACGGCTTTATGTCATCGACCGCGACCGGGTGACATGCGGCGGCGGTGTGGCCCCGCTCGACCTGATGCACACGTTGATCGCAGGCCAGCACGGCAGCGCCTTCGCCCGGCTGGTCAGCGACTGGTTTCTTCATACCGACATCCGCGCGGCCACGGCGCCGCAGCGCGGCGGGATTGCCGAGCGTGTCGGCAGTTCAAGCCCGCATGTCGTCGAGGCGGTCTCGGCGATGGAAAGCCACGTCGCCGATCCGCTGAGCCTGCGGCAACTGGCGCTCGTGGCCGGGGTCACGCCGCGGCATCTCAACCGGCTCTTTGCCGAAGTATTGGGCGAAAGCGCCATGGACTATTACCGCGGTCTGCGCCTGGCGGTCGGGCGGCGGCTTGTGAGGAGCTCGACGATGAGTATCGGCGAGATCGCGGAGGCGACAGGTTTCTCGAGCAGCGGGCATTTTTCGAATTCGTACAAGAACAGGTTCGACGTGCGGCCGCAGACGGACCGGCGGGCCGGGCGCGCGGCCCGTGTCTGAGCAGGATTTCTGAGGGGAACCAATAGGAAGCGCCCATTCTACGCCATGCTTGGGCCGAACATCCCGGCGGGTTGCGGCGGTTTACCTTGGGGAACCGGCCACACCCAGGGCGCTTAGTAACCCGATGATGGCGACGGGACACAAGACTTGGCCGCCGATAGGACGAGATGCAGTTCGCCAGTGGCTCATTTCCTTCAGGCCGCCGCTGTAGAAGTGGGCGGCCAAGCCATGCTCCGCCCACTCCGTTTGCAACGGGCTTATTCCGCCGGGATCGGTTCGCGCGCGCGGCTGCGGGCGTTGGTTCCAGCGTCGTCCGGGCGGCGCGGGGTCAGAGTAAGGCCGACGGACGCGGCTGCGATACCCAGGCCCACCAGGCCGGCAAGCGTCAGCGTTTCACCGAAGAGCATCCAGGCCATTACCATCGTCACCGGCGGGGAGAGATACGTCAGGCTTGCCACGCGCGGCGCGGACAGCCGCCGCAGAAGCACGAACATCAATCCATAGGCTGCAAGCGAGATGACACGCGCCAGCCAAACGACGGCGAACACAAGATTGGCGTTCCACTCGGCCTGCAGGCCCTCAAGTCCGATCGCCATCGGCGCAAGGACAGCCAGCGACGCGACGCCGTGCCAGAAGGTGACGAGAAGCAAGGGGGCCGAGTTCATGCCCTCAACCGTCGCGCTGCGGTCGATCAGCGACGCCACCGTGATCGAGATCACCGCAAGGAACGGCAGGTCATATGCGATGACCGAGCCGCCGAGCGCGATGCCGTCGCCGATAACGATTGCAACGGCGGCAAGACCCAAGCCAAGCCCGGCCCATTCCCGCAGGGCGACACGCTCGCCGGTCAAGCGGGAGGACAACACGCCGGTCATGATGGGCTGCAGCGCCGTGATGAAGGCGGCGAGGCTCGCGGACAATCCAAGGTCGATGGCGCCGAGCACGACAACCTGCGCCACGTCGACATATTGCGATGCGCCTCCGGCCACGTCGTTTTGCAGGCAATGCAACACCATCGCGTCCCTGTTGGTGAACGTCCTTAGCGCGCCGGTGTATTCGGCCCCCGTGGCTCCGGGCGGGTTTTCGAAGGCCGGTCGCCCGGGTCATAGGCGTTCTTGGCAAGCCAGTCGGGATCGAACCAGCTCTCTGTCTCCTCATCGGACCAGGCAATGCGCAGACCGCCGTTTTCGATTTGGATGTCCTTGGCGCCGAGATCAGCCGCGATGGATTCGGTCAGCGCCTTGCGCCCGCCGGTTTTGCGATCAAAGCGATGATCCGAGCGGCAGTTGTCCCGCAGCCACTGGAAGTGAAAGCGCGCCGCGCCGCCCTTGGCCCAGCGAACCGTAAGATGGCCGGTGTCGATATCGGTGGCGATCACTCCCTGGGACGAAAGCCGTGTGTCGTGCATGCCCATGTTCAATACCTCCGTTGCCGAGCTGACGGATGACGTGGGGCGGGCAGAGTTTTTCAAAAGGCACAGTTTGCGCGAGCCTCCTTTGCGTGAAACGCAAAGGTGTGACATGGACCTGATCGGCGATCTTGAACTCATGCAGGAGCTGGCCAAGCGTGGCAGTTTCTCTGCCGTCGGGCGCGACAGGGGGCAGGCCCCGTCGAGCGTTGCGCGCCGGCTGGATCGGTTGGAGGCGCATGTGGGCGAGCGGCTCTTCAATCGCGCGCCGACGGGCTTGTTTCTGACGGCGACCGGCGCCCGCAAACTGCGCGACGCCTGCGAGCTGACAAGCGCTGCCGCCGCCTTCTCGGAGCGGGACGAAGCCGATGGCGTCCTGAGCGGTCACATTGTTGTCTCGGCTCCGTCGCGGCTGGGAGATGTCTGCGTCACGCCGATTGTCATGGAGTTTCTCAAGACACATCCTGCCGTATCCGTGGATCTTCATCTCACGGATTCCGTTCAGGATCTGGATCGCGATCAAATCGATCTGACGGTCCGCATCGGCGCAAACGCACAGGACCACCACATCATCCGGCGGATCGCCAACAATCACCGGCTGCTCGTCGCCGCACCGCAATATCTTGAGCGGCACTCGGAGAGTACGTGCGTGGAAGATCTCGACACCTGTGACGGCCTCCTTTTGGGAAATGCGCCGTCCTGGCGGCTGCGCGGCCCGGATGGGCGGGTGCATCTGGCCAAACCCCGGGTGCGCGTCAAATGCGTTTCCGGCGACGCGCTTCTCTCCATGTGTGTCGCCGGACTTGGCGTCGCGCTGAAATCATTCTGGGACGTGCAGGGCGCGCTGAAAACGGGCCGCCTCGTCACAATCCTGCCCGAATGGACGCAGGCCGATCCCGCGGACATCATGATCGTGATGCCCGACAGAAGGCTGGTATCCGCGACGCTTCTGAAGTTCCGCGATCTGCTGGAGGCGCGCCTGAAATCGCTGCTGTCGCAGCCTCATTCGGATTGGATCGCGTGACGAACAAACGAATTCATGAGCCGACCACGGCAGCGGTACGCAGGCTATCGTCAATCTCGCCCGTCGATCCCGAAGGCTGTCATCGCCTCAATGGCGGCATGCCGGTGCGCGCGGTATCCCATATCGCCAAGCCGCGCGCCACGCAGCCGGTCTTCTTGGCGCTCTTTCTCCGTCGCGTGGTTCGGCGTCCGGGCCCGGGCCACGGGATGCCTGCGTCTGGAACTCACGGCGTTGCCGACTAATCTTTGTGGTCATGGGATACGTTACATCTCTTTTTGCGAGAAAGATGGTGGCGGCGGCCGGGGCGGGTGTCGACAGGCGCGGTCTGCTGGCCTCCGTCGGCCTTGACCACGACGCCGAGACCGATCCCAAGGTCATGCTGATCGACACGGACTATTACGACCTTCTGGAACGGATCAGCGCAGAAACCGACGTCACCGACCTTCCGCTGAAGGGCGCGAAACTGTTGAGCCCGGACGACTATGGGGCGCTCGGTCTTGCCTGGAAGGCGGCGCCTACCTTGCTGGGATCCTACGCGCGCGTGGCGCGCTACGCCCGCCTTTGGACCAGTGTCGTCGAATACGAACTCCGCCAGACGGATCGTGGAAGGCTCTTCATCCTCCACCGCTCGGGCGTCCGGCGGCTGGGACTGCGGCTTTCGAACGAAGCGACGCTCGCGAGCGCCGTGTCGATCAGCCGGCAGGTTTCCCCTGTCCCGTTCTCGCCTCTCGCGGTGTACATCAAACATGATCCGCCAAAAACGGTGAAACACCACGAGGCCTATTTCGGCTGCCCGGTTCAGTTCGGGTCGGATCTGGACGCTCTGCTGATCTCGTCCGAGGCGCTTGCACAGCCGAATAGACTGGGCGACGAAGGAATTACCCGCTTTCTCGTTTCGCATCTGGATGCGGAACTGGACGAGATCGGACGGGACGACTCGCTGGAAACCCGGACCAAGGATGCGATTGCGCGGTCGCTCAGCGAGGGGTTGCCCAGGATGGGGGATATCGCCCGCAGCCTGGGCATGAGTGCGCGGTCCTTCCACCGGCGCCTGTCCGAACATGGCCTGAGCTTTCAGACACTCACCGAGTCGACGCGGAGCGAATTGGCCAAGGGCCTGTTGCGGGACGAGCGGTACTCGCTGGCCGAGGTCGCATTCCTGACCGGTTTCTCGGAGCAAAGCTCGTTCACCCGCGCCTTCAAGCGCTGGGTTGGGCACACACCGGCCAGCTACCGCAAGGACCGGTCCACCGCCTGACCCCTATTGGCGGCAACGGTCAAAACAACGGCAGGCCCGGTCAATACGGCGCCACGGCCCGCCGCCTATCCCTTGGGCATCGCTTCAACCAAGGGAGAAACCAATGCGATACCTGATGTCTGTATCCACCATCGCCTGCCTTGCGGTGTTTGGCGAGAGCCCTTCGGCTCTTGCGGGTGCCGGGCATGGCCACAATCCCGCCAACACCATCTCGGTCCAGGCCGATCATCCCGACAGCTTCCGCCATTTCGCACCGGAGCTTCCGGCCATGCGGGCGCGGGCGGCTCAGATCAACACCGATTTCGGACTGCATGTGAGCGAGATCGAGCCGGGTCTCTTCTTCGTCACCGATCTGATCTACCAGTCGGCGTTTCTTGTCACCGACGCGGGCGTGGTGGTCTTCGACGCACCGCCGAGCTTTGGTGCGGGCCTGCGCGCCGCGATCGAGATGAAAGCTCCGGGTGTGCCGATCACCCATTTTATCATGAGTCACGCCCATGCCGACCACAATGGCGGCGGCTATACCTTCGCCGATATCGAGGGCCTCAGCGTGATCGCGGCGGCGGAGAACGCCGACAGCCTCGCCAGGTCGCCCCTGCGCGGCATGCTGACCCCGACCGAGACCTTCGGCGAGGCGCTGGAACTTACAATCGGCGGCGTTCCGATCGAACTGCAAACGGCCAACTTCCACGCCGAAGACGTCGACGTGATGATCTATTTGCCGGAACAGAAATTCCTCATGGCGATCGACACGATCACACCCGGCGAGGCCCCGTTCATGAATTTCGGTGCGACCAGCAACGTCGCCGGCTACATGGCCAATTTCGAGACGTTCCTCGCCTACGACTTCGAGCACTTCCTGTCGGGGCATGTGTCGGTGCTTGGCAATCGCGACGACGTCGTGAAGGCGAAAGCCTATGCAGAAGACGTTTGGAACTCGGTCTACGGCCTGATGCCAAGCTTTGGCGGCCGGATGATGGAGAGTATGCAACTCGTCGAGTTCCAGAACGGCAACCTGGCCTATCGCATCGCGATGGAGTCGGTTCGCGACGAATGCGCCGCGGGCATCATCGAACGGTGGCAAGACGAGCTTTCCGTCGTCGACCTCTGGGCCGACAGCCACTGCGAGACCGTGCTGCTTTACGCCATCATGCACTGATCCATCCCACTTCGGCGGGCGCCTGCGCACCCTGCCGGAACCCTCCCCAAATCCAAGCAATTAAGGGATTTCCCATGTCTACCTGGTTCTTCTTCCTCACCCAGTTCGCCGTCCTCGCCTACGCACTGGTCGGCGGCGTCTTCCTGGCATTCTCCGACTTCATCATGCGTTCGCTGGCCCACACGGGCGGCGTCGGCGGGGTCGAGGCGATGCAGGTCATCAACCGCGAGGTCTTTCGCTGGGTCTTCATGACCCTGTTTCTGGGAATGGCGGCGGTGTCGCTGCTGATCGTCGGATACAGCGCCCTCTATCTGGGCGGTGCGTCCGGAACTTTGATCCTGCTGGCCGGCCTCGTCTATCTGATCGGCTGCTTCGCCGTGACGGTCTTCTTCAACGTGCCGATGAACGAGGCCCTTGCCGGAATGGACCTGTCGGCGGACGCGACGCGGGATTACTGGACCGGCACCTACCTGCCCCGCTGGACGACCTGGAACACGGTCCGGACCGTTGCCTGCGCCGTTTCCGCCGCGATGCTCTTGTTCGGACTTCTGTGGATGATGCAGGCCCAGGTTCGATCGGCGTGACGGCGGGAACCTGATACGGATGGCGCGTCCCAATGGCGCGCCATCCGTCTTTCGTCGACGGGATCGAACGCCGGCGCGCCGGGCCATCCCTATGGCGCCAAGGTTTGCGACGGCTCGCCCGCCCAGGCACAGGACGGCCACCCAAATCCTCAGCGAACCGGAAGGCGCAGTTCAACCTTCAGGCCCGGGTCGAGCGATGCCATCCCCAGACTGCCGCCATGTCCTTCGACGATGGCTTCGACGATGGACAGGCCCAAGCCGCTCGTCGACGTCGGGGCGATCTGGCGGAAGCGTTCGCGCGCCGACCCCAGATCCGCCGGTGAAATCCCTCGACCGTTGTCCGAGACCGACAGGTACAGCCAGTCGTGCGCTGCTTCGGCGCATACGGTTATCCCGGTCAGGTCCAGCCCGCCGTGTTGGATGGCGTTGTCCAGCAGGTTCCGTATCGCTTCCCGCAGCATCGTCGGGTCGCAGCTAAGGCTTCCAAGCTCGTTGCGCAGATCCAGTTCGATCCGAACGCCGGATCCGCACTTTTTTTTGCGATAGGCCCCGATCCAGTCGGGCAGCGTCGCGTCGAGATCGATCAACTGGAATGCCGAGGTGGGACTGACGGACGTGGCCCGCTCCAGAAGCAGAAGCTTCTGGCTCAGATCGGCGGTCTCCCGCGCTGCCGTCAGAAGATCGGACGAGCGGCGCTTCGCCTCGTCGGCGCTCGGCGCGCTGTGGACGGCTTCGGCCAGGGAAAGCACGCCTGCAATCGGGTTTCTCAGCTGATGCGCGGCGTTCGAGATGAACTCGGCCTGGGCCGTCATGCTGCGCGAGACCTGGGCAAAGAGACGGTTCAGGGTCCGCACGATACCTTCGACTTCGGTCGGGACCGGCCTTTGGATCGGCGAAAGCTCGTCGCTCGAGCGCCGTTCGATCGCGTGTTCGAGGTCGAGCAGGGGTCGCAGGCCAAGCCGGACGCCGAACCAGACGATCAGGGCGAGCGAAACGATCAGCCCGCATATCGTCACCATGGACCGCGCCACCAAATCACGGACGAACGCGGTCCGGACCGCATTGTCCTGCCACACCGTGGTCGTGAAGATACCGGCGAATCCGTCAACCTGCGTCTGGTTTTGCAGGCGCACGCCGCTGACCGTGCGGCCGAGATACGAGGCCTGGAAATAGGCCGGGCTTGCCGCCTCGGCTTCGGGGCGCGGGATGCCGACCGGCGGGGTCGCGTAGCCGGCGACGATGACCCCGTCCGGCGCGTAGACGTGATAAAAGACCAGACCGCCCGAGGTATCCGCCAGAATGTCCCGTGTCCGCGGCGACAGGGCGTCGCCGCCGGAAATCGCGACGTCGTTTGCAACCGCCAGCGCGGCCGAGAGCAGGCTGCGGTTGAACACGTCGGCCGCCGTGCGTCTTGCGTTGTTCAACTGCCACAGACCCACGACGGTCGCCACGGCAAGGATCGGCAACAGGATGATCGCCGTCAGCCGTGCCCGCAACGACAGCGTGCGGGTCATTCCGCGCCTGCTTGCAGGGAATACCCGATGCCGCGATGGACCCGGATATTGATGCCGTAGGGCGCCAGGCGTTTGCGCAGCCGCGAAACGTAAACCTCGATCACTTTTTCGTCCGTTTCGCTGCCGATCCCGTACACGTGGTCGAGCAGCCGGTCTTTCGACACCGTCGCACCTTTCGCCAGAGCCAGCGCCGCCAGCACCGACAATTCGCGCCGCGGCACGTCAAGCGGGCCTTCCGCGTCGCTCAACTGCAGAGCCTCGTAGTCGAGCTGCAGCGCCCCGAGCGCCAGCATGCGCCGCGGGGCGACGTCCTTCCGCCGCGCCAGGGCACGGACGCGCGCGGCGAGTTCGTCCATGGCAAAGGGTTTTACCAGATAATCGTCCGCGCCCGCGTCAAGCCCCGCGACCCGGTCCGCCGTGCTGGATCGCGCAGTCAGAAGGATCACCGGGCAGGGATCGTCGCGGCCTCGCAGATCGCGCAGGACTTCCAGGCCGCTGCGGCCGGGCAAATTGATGTCCAGGATGACCAGGTCGCAGGTCTCCTGGCGCAGGAAATCCGCGGCGGCATCCCCGTCTTCAAGCGCGTCAACAGTATGCCCGTCGTCCTGAAGCCGGTAGAGAATGCCCTTGCGCAGGCTGTGATTGTCTTCGACGACGACTATCCGCATCTGTGGGTTTTTTCCCCGATGAAGGCTTTATGCAAGCTTCGCGCATCATAGTCACCCCATCCAGCCGGGGAATCACCCGGGTTTGGCAAGTGTCGGGCGCGCAAGGCGCCCGCCCAAAGGGAGGAACATATGACACTTATCGCAACCACGCGCCGCGTGGCTTTCAGCCTTGTCGCCGCGGCGGCGGCCACCTTCGCCACCCAGGCCAGCGCCGGAGGGCATGGAATTGACCTGAGCGGAAAGACCGTGGAATGGGTGATCCCGTTCTCGGAAACCGGCGGTTCGGCGAAATGGGCCAACTTCTATGCACCGCTTCTGTCCGAGGCGCTGCCCGGCAGTCCGACGGTGGTCGTGAAGTTCATGCCGGGTGCGGGCTCGACCAAGGGCGCCAACTGGTTCCAGCAGCAAAACTACGACGACGGCACGCTGATCTTCGGGTCCTCGGGCTCGACGCAGTTCCCGTATCTGCTTGGCGATCCGCGCGTGCGCTACGAGTACGGCGACTGGAATGTGGTTCTGGCCTCGGGCACCGGCGGCGTGGCCTATCTTCCGCCCGATCTCGCCGCCCAGATGGACGGTCTCGACGCCAGCGGGCTGCGCGACACCGACTTCATCTACGGCTCGCAGGGCGCGACCCGTCTTGACCTCGTACCGCTTCTGGCGTGGGAAATGCTGGGGCTGAACGTCGAGCCGGTCTTTGGCATCAAGGGCCGCGGCGACGGCCGCCTGATGTTCGAGCGGGGCGAGGCGAATATCGACTACCAGACCTCTTCGTCCTTCCTCAAGGGCGTGACCCCGCTGGTCGAGGCGGGCACCGCGGTGCCGATGATGAGCTGGGGTGCGCTTGACGCCGACGGCGATATCGTGCGCGATCCGACCTTCCCGGACATGCCGACCTTCAAGGAAGTCTGCGAAGCCACCGATGGATGCGAAACCAGCGGCGAGCAGTGGGATGCCTGGAAGGCCTTTTTCGTCGCCGGGTTCCCGGCCCAGAAGATGGTGTTCCTGCCGGCCGGTGCGTCGGCCGATGCGATGGTGACCTACACGGCCGCGTTCGAGGCCATCAAGACGCGCGCCGACTTTGCCGAAATCTCGGCCGGCCGGCTGGGCGTCTATCCGCAGATGACCGGCGACGAGGCGGCCGGAGCGCTGCAAAGTGCGACCCAGGTGCCGGAGTCGGCCAAGGCCTTCGTCGTCGGCTGGCTGAAGGACCGCTACGGCGTGTCCCTGAACTAGGCCCACGGCCGAACAGCCCGGCCGCGGCTGGCGCGGCCGGGACCCTCTATTCCGGGAAGCCAAAGCCATGGACATTTTGTCGGTCGCTCTGCCCGCCCTTTCGGACGCGGCGGGCCTGATCCTGCAACCCGTCGTTCTGGGGTATCTCGTCCTTGGGGTGGTGATGGGCCTCTGTATCGGCGTGTTCCCGGGTCTCGGCGGCATCGCGGGCCTGTCCCTGCTGTTGCCGTTCATGTTCGGGATGGACCCGATTCTGGGCCTCGCGCTGATGATCGGCATGGTGGCGGTCGTCCCGACCTCCGACACCTTCGCATCGGTGCTGATGGGCATACCGGGATCCTCGGCCAGCCAGGCGACGGTGCTGGACGGCTTTCCGATGGCAAAGAAGGGCGAGGCCGCCCGGGCGCTGTCGGCGGCGTTTGCCTCATCGCTCTTCGGCGGCCTCGTCGGCGCCAGCTTTCTGACCCTCTTCATCCTGGCGGCACGGCCCATCGTGCTGGAGTTCCGCACGCCGGAGCTTTTGATGATCACGATCTTCGGCCTGTCGATGGTCGGAATCCTGGCCGGGCGCGTGGCGCTGAAGGGCCTTGTCGCGGCCGGGCTGGGCATGCTGGTCGGCGTGATCGGCGAGGGCGCGTTCGAGGGCGAGCTGCGCATGATCCCGCGGGACTGGATCTACGCGGACTCCGGATCGCTGCAGTTCGGCATCTACCAGTATCTGGGCGACGGGCTGAAGCTGGTGATCGTCGGCCTCGGTATCTTCGCAATTCCCGAAATCGTCGCGCTTTTGCGCCAGGACCGCGCCATTTCCGAACGCGCCGTGCTCGGCGGCGGCTGGGCCAGCGGCGTGCGCGACTGGTTCGCCAATATCTGGCTGTCGGTGCGATGCTCGATCATCGGCGTGGTCGTCGGTGTGATCCCCGGGCTCGGCGGCTCTGTCGTGGACTGGATCGCCTATGGCCATTCGGTGCAGACCACCAAGGACAAGTCCCGCTTCGGATCCGGCGAAATACGCGGCGTGATCGGTCCCGAAAGCTCCAACAACGCCAAGGAAGGCGGCGGGCTGGTGCCGACGCTGCTGTTCGGGATCCCCGGATCCGGCTCGATGGCGGTGTTCATCGGGGCGATCGCGCTTCTGGGCTCGGGCAATATCGAGGTCGGCCCCTCGATGCTGAAGAACAATCTCGACGTCACCTATGCCATCGTCTGGCTGCTGGCGCTTGCGAATGTCGTCGGCACGCTGATCTGCATCGCCGCCTCGGGCGGCATCGCGCGGCTCACGACCATCCCGTTCAGCCTGCTCGCGCCGTTTCTGTTCATGATCATCAGTTTCGCCGCCTTCCAGTCCGGTCAGAACCTGATGGACCTCGTGGCGCTTTTCGGCATCGGGCTTTTGGGCATCCTGATGCGCCGGTTCGACTGGTCGCGCCCGGCCTTCCTGATCGGCTTTGTCCTGTCCACCCCGGCCGAGAACTATGCCAATCAGGCCGTGCAGATCGCCCAGTCGAGGTTCCGCGACAGCTTTGGCGAGGGGCTCGAGTACATCTTCTCGCCCATCGTGATCGTTCTGATCGTCATCACGGTGATCTCGGTCGTCGTCGGCCTGCGCCAGGCCAAGCAGATCATGGCGGAGGGGGCCGTCGAATCCGGCCGGAAACGCGCTCCGCTGATCTTTCTGTTGGCCGTTCTGGCATTCCTGGGCACGGCCTTCCTGAATGCAGCTGCAATCCCGGATTACGCCTGGCGCGACCAGGTCTTTCCGTATTTCGTCGCCGGTATTTCCATCCTCGGCGCGCTGGTCCTGCTGGTACAGATGATGGTGCGGCCTGAAACCCATGCGCTCTTTGCCGACCGGGAAGCGGGCAACAGCGAAGGCAACACCCACGGCCTGTGGTCGACGCTGGGCTGGTTTGCCGGGCTGCTGGTCCTGACCGCGCTTTTGGGCTTCATCCTGGCGCTGGCGATCTTCCTTTTCGCCTTCATCCGGTTCAGGGCCGGGAAATCGCTCGGCTTTGCCGCGATCTACGCGGCGGCGGGGATTGGGTTCATGTGCCTGATGGCAGGCCTTCTCAACCGCGACTTCCCGCCGGGTCTTCTGCAATCCTATGTCGATCTGCCCTGGCCGCTGACATGAGGCTGCTGTCTCTGGCCGGCGATGGCATCGGCCCCGAGATCATGACCGCGACCCTGGCCGTGCTCGATGCCGCGCGCCCCTTGTGCGAACGCGACATTCACGTGGAGTCGCGCCAGATCGGCTTTGCCGCGCTGGAAGGCGAGGGGTCCACCATTCCCCCCGCGGTCATCAAGGCGGCCCTCGCGGCCGACGGCGTGCTGCTCGGCCCGGTCTCTCACAACGCCTATCCGCCACGCGAAGCGGGTGGATTGAACCCGTCCGGCGTCCTGCGAAAAGAGCTGGATCTTTACGCCAACATCCGCCCCGCCCGCGTCTGGCCGGGCGTCAGGTCGCTGGCCAACGGGCCGATGGACGTGGTCGTGGTCCGTGAGAACCTCGAAGGCTTCTATGCCGACCGGAACATGCACCTGGGCCCGGGTGAGTTCATGCCCACGCCGGGTGTCGCCCTCGCCATCCGCCGGATCACCGAACATGCCAGCCGGCGCATCGCCGAGGCAGGCTTTGCGCTGGCCGCCAGCCGCCCCGTCCGGAAACTTGCGGCGATCCACAAGGCCAATGTGATGCGTGTCTCGGACGGGCTGTTTCTGGACACGGTCCGCGACGTCGCCAAGGCTTACCCTGACGTCCGGTACGAAGAAGTCCTCGTCGATGCCGCGGCTGCGCATCTCGTCCGGTCGCCGGACCGGTTCGACGTTCTGGTCACGACCAACATGTTCGGCGACATCCTGTCGGATCTGGCCAGCGAACTCTGCGGCGGCCTGGGCCTTGCCGGTTCGCTCAACGCCGGTCCAAGCCACGTCGCGGCTCAGGCGCAGCACGGCTCGGCACCCGACATCGCCGGCCAGGACAAGGCCAACCCGGCGTCGCTGATCCTGTCGCTGACGATGCTGCTGCGCCACTTTGGCGAGACCTGCGCCGCCGACCGGATCGAAGGCGCGGTCGCCGCATGCCTGGCAAACCCCAAGACACGCACCTCCGACCTTGGCGGAGAACTGGGAACCAGCGCCTTCACCAGACAGCTTGTCCAACGGATAGAGACGACGGCATGACCCAAACCGCGATCCCGTTCCTGTTCATGCGCGGCGGCACCTCGCGCGGGCCTTACTTGAACCGTGCGGACTTGCCGGCAGACCGCGCCGCGCTGGCCGAGGTGCTGGTTGCCATGGTCGGATCCGGCCACCCGCTGAACATCGACGGGATCGGCGGCGGGGACGCGGTGACGACCAAGGTTGCGATGCTGTCGCGATCCGATGACGATTGGGCCGATATCGACTATTTCTTCGCGCAGGTCAGCGTCGAAACCCGGCTGGTCGATTTCAAACCGACCTGTGGCAACATCCTGGTCGGCGTCGGTCCGGCGGCCATCGAAATGGGCCTGATCCGGCCGGGCCGGGGCGTCACCGAGGTGCGGATCCGCGCCGTCAATACCGGCGCCAGGGTGTTGGCACGTGTCCGGACCACCGAAAGCGGAGAGGTCATATACGGCGGCGAGACCGCCATCGACGGTGTTCCCGGAACCGCCGCGCCTGTCGATCTGCAGTTCATGGATGTGGTGGGCGGCGCCACCGGTGCGATGTTTCCGACCGGCAGCCGTGTGGACGAAATCGATGGGATTGCGGTTTCGTGCATGGACGTTGCGATGCCTGTGGTCATCGCCCGTGCCGATGCCTTTGGTCTCACCGGTCATGAAACCGCCGCCGAGCTGGACGGGAACCGCGCGTTTTTCGACCGCATGGAGCCGATCCGGCGTGCGGCGGGCGAGAAGATGGGCCTCGGTGACGTGTCGGACTCGGTCACGCCGAAATTTGCCCTGCTGGCCCCGGCCCGAAACGGCGGCACCGCGTCGACCCGGTATTTCATGCCCTGGAAGTGCCACCCGAGCCTCGCGGTCACGGGTGCGCAATGCCTGGGCGCCTGCCTGTTATGTCCCGGAACCGTCGCGGAGGGATCTGTCGATGACCTGCCGGCATCGCCCGCGCGCCTTCTTCTCGAACACCCGATGGGCAAGCTGGAAGTGGTGGTCGACTTTTCCCGCGACGGCGACGTGTTCGAGCTGAACTCTGCCGGCCTCGTCCGCACCGCGCGCAAACTGGCCGGCGGTACGGTTTTCGTGCCGCGCTCGGCTTGGGAGGGTTGAAAACCGGTCAATTTGGTATACCATGGCATACCGTAATGGATGGGAGGCTGAAATGACCTATCGGGATTGTCTTACAGTCGCGACGGCTGAACTCGAGGCGGCACGTCGCCTGATCCAGAGCGAGATCAGCGAGTACCCCACGCCGATCTCTGGCTGCGACGCGCAGTTCAACCACCTGATCGGCCTGCGCGGGTCGATCAACGAAGCTCTGCGCGCATTGGAAGCGCCCCGGTTCGTCGCAACGCCCCGCATGCCGGATCCGGCCAGCCGGGTTGAAAGCCGGTGAAAGTCCACATCCTCGACGACTGGTTCGATACGCTGAGGAGCCTGCCGTGCTTCAACCTTTTGCGGGACCACGACGTCACGGTCTGGACCGACCACGAACCCGACCCGGTGCGGCTGGCCGGCCGCCTGCAGGACGCCGAGGCGCTGGTCCTGTTTCGCGAGCGCACGGCCATCGGCGCCGACCTGCTTGAACGGCTGCCACGGCTCAAGCTGATCTCGCAGCGCAGCGTCTATCCACATGTCGACGTCGAGGCGTGCTCTCGGAACGGCGTGCTGCTGTGTTCCAACATGCATTCCGGCACACCGTCCTATGCGGCCGCCGAATTGACGCTGGCGCTGATCCTGGCAAGCTTTCGCCAGATCCCGCAGCAGGTCGCCTCGATCCGCGCCGGCGGCTGGCAGATGGGTGTCGGCCGCACGCTTCGGGGCCGCACGCTGGGGCTTTACGGCTACGGGCGCATCGCCAGCGCCGTGGCGGGTTATGCCGAAGCCCTGGGACTGGGCGTTCAGTGGTGGGGTTCGGCCACCGGCCGCGCCCGCGCCACGGCCGATGGCCAGCGGGTTGCCGACAGTCGCAAGGCGTTCTTCGCGACATCGGACATTGTCAGCCTGCATGTTCGGTTGAAGCCGGAAACCCGCGGCATCATCACCGGCGCCGACCTGTCGCACATAGCCGACCGCGCGCTTTTGGTGAACACCTCGCGCGCCGGCCTGATCGAGCCCGGGGCGCTGGAGGCCGAGATTGCGAGGGGCCGGATCTTGGCCGCGGTCGATGTCTTTGACGCCGAACCCCTGACCGACACCGCGCATCCGCTGCTCACGCATCCGAACGTGCTGCCAACCCCGCATATCGGCTATGTGACCGAGGACGAGTTCGACCTGCAGTTCACCGATATCTTCGACCAGGTAAACGCCTTTGCCCGGGGCACCCCGGTTCACATGATCAACCCCGAGGCCTGGACCGGTTAGGCCACGGCCCGGATGGCCGTTTTCAATGCGGCGACGGCGGGCGCGTCGGGTTGCCCGGTCCGGCTGAGCAGACCGATCGGCCGCGCGATTTCGGGGGCCGTGGGGAAACAGACCGCAACCCCCACCGACTGCGCGGCGGAAAGCGGCACCAGCGCCACCCCCATATTCCTGGTGACAAGATCAAGTGCGGTCGACGAGCGCCCCACCTCGAACGTCCAATGCAGCGGCAGCCGCGCGTGCGCCATGGCCTCGTCGATCAGCAGACGGTTGCCCGTTCCGCGGGCGGGTACGATCAGCGGCGTGCCGGCCAGTTCGGCCCAGGCGATCTCGTCCCTTCCGATCAACGCATGTCCTGGCGGAACCGCCAGCACGATCCGGTCGTCGAACAGCGTCTCGAATTCGGTGGCCGGCTCGAGCATGGGAATGGAACACAGCCCGAAATCCGCCTCGCCCTGCGCAACCGCCTCGGCCACCTCATTGGCCGATCCGTCCAGCAGGCGCAGGCGCGAAACCCGGCCGGCCGCACCGGCCCTCTGCATCGCCGGTACCAGCAATCGCGATACCACGGTCGGAACCGAGGCCACGGTCACCATCGCGCTGCGCTGATGGGCAAAGGCGACGCTTTCATCGCGCATCGCCTGCGCGGTTTCGCGGGCGTCGCCAAGCAGCGCCTCGGCCCGGGCCTGCAGGCGCTTCGCCGCCAAAGTCGGTTTCACCGCGCGGGTCGTCCGCTCGAACAGGGGCGTGTCAAGCGCCTGTTCCAGCTTGCGGACCCGGCGCGTGACGGCGGATTGGGACAGCCGCATTTTTTCGGCCGCCAAGTGGAAGGAACCGGTTTCCTTGACCGCCAAAAACGCTTCGAGGTCCGCGAAATCAAAATTGATGCGCATATCGCATCAATTTCGGAAAAACCGGCATTGGTCAAATCAAACGGTATTTCGTACGGTTGGCCGAACCAGGACCCAGGCCCATGAACACACACGACATCGCGGTGATCGGCGGCGGCAATGCCGCGCTTTGCGCAGCCATAACAGCCGCCGAGGCCGGCGCGAAAGTGGTGATCCTGGAAACCGCCCCAAAGCCGTACCGGGGCGGCAACTCGCGCCACACCCGCAATTTCCGCTGTATGCATTCGCGGGCGGTCGGACCGCTGGTCGAGGCCTATGACGAGGACGAGTACTTCGACGATCTGATGAAGGTCACCGGCGGCAAGACCGACGCGCATCTTGCCCGGCTGGCCATCCGCAATTCAGAGGAATGCCTGCACTGGATGCAGGATCATGGCGTCCGGTTCCAGCCCTCGCTTTCCGGCACCCTGTCGCTTGCGCGGACCAATGCGTTCTTCATGGGCGGCGGCAAGGCCCTGGTGAACGCCTATTACCGAACGGCGGAACGGCTGGGTGTCGACATCGTCTACGAGGCCAATGTCACGCATCTGGACCTCGAAATCGATCGCATCGCCGGCATCGACTATACCCATGGCGGCCAGGCGCACCGGATATCGCCCAAGGCGGTGATCGTTGCGTCAGGCGGGTTCCAGGCCGATACCGACTGGCTGGCTCGGGCTTGGGGCCCGGCGGCGGAGAACTTTCTGATCCGCGGCACGGCGCATAATCGCGGTGTCGTTCTGGCGGACCTGCTGGATCAGGGCCTGCAATCGGTGGGCGACCCCACCCAGTGCCACGCGGTCGCCATCGACGGCCGCGCCCCGAAATACGACGGCGGCATCGTCACCCGGCTCGACTGCGTGCCGTTTTCCATCGTCGTGAACAAAAATGCCGAGCGTTTCTACGACGAGGGCGAGGACGTCTGGCCCAAGCGCTATGCGATCTGGGGCCGGCTGGTCGCGGCACAACCCGACCAGATCGCGTATGCGATCATTGACAGCAAGTCGCTGGAGCTGTTCATGCCGTCGGTGTTTCCGCCGCTGAAGGCGGACACGGTCGGGCAACTGGCGGCGATGATGGGCCTGCCAGCGGACCGGCTCTGCAAAACCGTGGACGCCTTCAACGCCGCCTGCGGTGACACATCCGGATTTCGATCCGCCGAGCTTGACGGGGTCGGGACAACCGGCCTGACACCGCCAAAGACCAACTGGGCGCGTCCCCTGACCGATCCGCCCTTTTACGGCTACTCGCTGCGGACCGGAGTGACATTCACCTATCTCGGGCTGAAGGTCGACGAAAGCGCCAGATGCCGCACCGACGCCGGTCCGGTCCGAAACCTCTGGGCCGCGGGAGAGGTCATGGCGGGCTCGATCCTGGGGCAGGGCTATCTGGCGGGATTCGGCATGACCATCGGAACCGTCTTTGGACGCATCGCCGGACGGGAGGCCGCCGCCTATGTCAACTGATCTAATCCAAGAAGCCCGCCGGCAGGCCGAAATCTGCAACGCCTGCCGCTATTGCGAAGGCTTCTGCTCGGTCTTTCCTTCGTTGCAGTCCAGACGGGCGTTCGCCGACGGCGACATCACCCAACTCGCCAATCTCTGCCATAACTGCCGCGGCTGTTATTACGCATGCCAGTATACCGCGCCGCACGAGTTTGACCTGAACCTGCCGAGGGCCCTGGCCGAGGTCCGCCGCGAAAGCTGGGAACGCTTTGCCTGGCCCGCCCCGCTGGCACGCATGTTCCACACCCACGGCGACCGGATCGCGCTGGCGGCTGTGGCGGGTTTCGCCGTGCTTTTCATGGCGATCCGCGCCTTGGGCTCGGCGGGCGGCGAGGGCTTTTACAGCGCACTGTCCCATGCCGCCATGGTGGCGATCTTTCTGCCGGCATTCCTCTTTCCGCTGCTCAGCCTGGCCATCGGTGTTGGCCGGTATTGGCGCGAGGTCGCCGGCTCCCTGCCGCACCCCCGCGACTTTGTTGCCGCGCTCGGCATGGCCGGGCGCATGAAGGACCTTGCGGCCGGCCATGGCGACGGCTGCAATTTCGAGGACGAAGACCGTTTCAGCCACGCCCGCCGCCATGCCCATCACGCCGTCATGTACGGCTTCTTGCTGTGCTTTGCCTCGACCGTCTCGGGCACGGTCATGCATTACTTTCTGGACATGCCGGCGCCATATCCGATCTGGTCGGCGCCGAAGTTGCTGGGCGTGCCCGGCGGCGTGCTTTTGACGATCGGATGCATCTGGATGATTGTGCTGAAACGGCGGGCGGATCCGGACCTCGCGGATGTGGCAGCCCAGGGTGGCGAGTTGGCATTCATCGCGCTGCTGGGCTTTGTCGCACTCAGCGGGCTCGCGGTCTATGCCCTTGGAAACACTGCGATCATGCCCAGCCTATTGGCCCTGCACCTGGGCTCTGTGCTGGCATTCTTTCTTCTGACCCCATTCACGAAAATGGCGCATGGCGTCTATCGCTTTGCCGCGCTCGTTCGCGACGCTCAGTCCAAACGCACGGAACGCCCGGGGTCGGCGAAGGGCGCCTGAACGCGGGCGTGACCGAACCGGCCTGCCAATCCGGCCGAAGGCAGGCGTGCCGCGTGTCCGGTATCTTGCCGTCAGGTGACGGTTGCGCGGGTTTTGTAGGCGGTGACGTCCCAGAGGCGGTTGTCGAGGATGTCCGCGAGAATGCGCACGGCGCGGCGGACCTCTGCAGCGCCGATATAAAGCGGCGTGAAGCCGAAGCGCAGATTGTCCGGCGCGCGGAAGTCGCCGATCACGCCGCGGGCGATCAGCGCCTGCATGACCGCATAGGCTTCGGGGTGGCGCAGCGCGACCTGGCTGCCGCGCAGAGCCGGATCGCGCGGCGAGTTGAGGGTAAGGCTGGGGCAGGCAGCGTCGACTTCGGCGATGAAAAGCTCGGTCAGTTCGATCGACCGGGCGCGCAGGGCCGACATGTCGACCCCGTCCCAGATGTCGAGCGCCGCCTCCAGCGCGGCCATCTGCAGCACCGGCGGCGTGCCCACCCGCATCCGCTCGATGCCGGTCCCGGGGCGGTAGTGCGGCTCGAAGGCGAAGGGGGCGTCGTGGCCGAGCCAGCCGGACAGGGCCGGGCGGACCGTGTCGGCATGCTCGGGTGCGACATAGATGAAGGCCGGTGCGCCGGGGCCGGCGTTGAGGTACTTATAGGTGCAACCGACAGCGAAATCGGCCTTCGCGCCCGTCAGATCCACCGGAATCGCCCCCGCGCTGTGCGCCAGGTCCCAAACCGTCAGCGCCCCCGCGGCATGGGCCCGCGCGGTCAGCCGGGCCATGTCATGCATCCGGCCGGTGCGATAGTCGACCTCGGTCAGCATCAGAACGGCCACGTCCTCGCCGATCTGCGTGGCGACCTCCTCGGGATCGACGGTCTTCAGCACGTGGCCCCGTCCGAAGCCTTCGATCAGCCCCTCGGCCATGTAGAGGTCGCTTGGGAAATTGCCGGTATCGCTGAGGATCACCTTGCGGCCGGGCCGCAGGGCGAGGGCTGCGGCCAATGCCTGGTAGACCTTCACCGACAGGGTGTCGCCAATCACCGTATATCCGGGCGGCGCACCCACCAGACGCCCGATCCGATCGCCAAGCGCGCGTGGCTGCGCCATCCACCCGGCCATGTTCCAGCCGGTGATCAGCATCTCGCCCCATTCGTCCCCGACGGCTCGCGCGATCCGCGCGGCAGCGGCCTTTGGCAGCGGCCCGAGCGAGTTTCCGTCGAGGTAGATCACGCCCTTCGGCAGGTGAAACAGAGCCTTGGTCGCGGCGAAATCCATTGCCTCGGTCTCCTTCCTTATACGCTGCTTCCCCCGGCAAAGGGGGATTCGGTCAGAATAGCCCGCCCGAGATCTCGATGGCCTGGCCGTTCACGCTGTCCGAGCCGGGACGGCAGAGCCACAGTGCCGCCGCCGCGATCTCCTCCGCAGCGATCAGCCGTCCGTGGGGGTTGGCGTGCACCATCATCGCCCGCGCCTCGTCCTCGCTGACCCCGGCGCGCGCCTGGATCTTGGCCACGTTGGTCTCGATGATGTCTGTTTGCACATAAGCCGGACAGAGCGCATTGAAGGTGATGCCGGAGCCCACGAAATCCTGGGCCAGCGACCGGATCAGCCCGATCAGCCCGTGTTTCGAGGCCGAATAGGCCGCGGCACCCTTCAGCCCCTTGGTCCCCGCGACCGAGGACATCGCGATCACCCGGCCCCAGTCCTGCCCCCGCATCGTCTTCAGGCATTCCCGGATCGTCAGCATCGCACCGTCGAGATTGGCCGACATGACCTGGCGCCAGAACGCCAGATCGGTTTTGTAGATCGACCGTCCCTCGGCGATCCCGGCATTGGCGACGCAGACCGCCAGCGGCCCGCGCGCCGCCGCCGCCTTTTCGATGGTGCCGATCACGGCGTCTTCGTCGGTTACATCCATCGCCGCCGGGAACAGGCCCGCACGGCCATCGGCGGCTGCCTGCAAGACCGCCAGTCGCCGCCCGGTGATCGTCACCACGGCGCCTTCGGCGGCCAGCGCGCGCGCAATCGCCAGCCCGATGCCGGTGCCGCCGCCGGTCACCAGCGCGTGCTTGCCCTGCAAAGTCATGACGTACCTCCCGCGGGGCACTCTATCGGCGTGGCCGGGCCGTGCAAGGCTTGGCACCGCGCCCGCCGCGGCGTAGCGTGCATTCCATGAAAATGATCGACATTCCGCCGGTCTGGCTGCTGATCTGCCTGGCCCTCACGTGGTGGCTTGCGGGGGTGGCGCCGGATTTGAGCTTTGGCGCCTGGGCGCGCTGGGCCGGGCCGATCCTGGTCGTGGCAGGGATCGCGCTGATGGCGGCGGCGATCTGGCAGATGAACCGGGCGAAGACGACCGTCATCCCGCATCAGGACCCAACATCCCTGGTTGCCTCTGGCATCTTCCGGTATTCGCGCAATCCGATCTATCTGGGCGACGCCCTGATCTTGACCGGGCTGATCTTGCGCTGGGACGCGGTCCTGGCGGTGCCGCTGATCCCGGCGTTTGTCTGGGTGATCCATATGCGGTTCATCCGCCACGAGGAACGGCGGCTCGAGGAACGCTTTCCGACGGATTTCGACGCGTACCGTGCGGCGACGCGCCGTTGGATCTAGGGCCCTCCAAAACGCCGCAGCCGCCTGCCTTGTGATCCAGACCGCCAGCGATTACTAGACATTCGCCAATCCCGGCCCATTTGTGGCCGTAAGATCGCGGAATGCGGGGGAAAACAGACGTGAAGATCGGAACGCCGAAAGAGGTTTTTGAGGGCGAGGCACGCGTCGCCATGACGCCGGACTCGGCCCGCCAATTGCAGAAGCTTGGCTATGAGTGTGCGATCGAGGCTGGAGCCGGATCTGCCGCCGGGTTCTCGGACGCGGCTTACAAGGAGGCCGGGGTCAAGGTGATCAAGGGGGCTGCGCCGCTTTGGAAGGCGGTCGATATCATCGCCAAGGTGCGTCCTCCGACCGAGACGGAGATGAAGCGTTTGCGCGAGGGGCAGACGCTGATCTCGTTCTTCTACCCCGCGGCGAACGAAAAGCTGATGGACCTGGCGAAATCCAAGGGTGCCAACACCATCGCGATGGACATGGTGCCGCGGATCAGCCGGGCGCAGAAGATGGACGCGCTGTCCTCGATGGCCAACATTGCGGGCTACCGCGCCGTGATCGAGGCCGGCAGCAACTTCGGCCGTTTCTTCACCGGCCAGGTGACGGCGGCGGGCAAGGTGCCGCCGGCGAAGGTACTGGTCGTCGGTGCCGGGGTGGCCGGGCTTGCCGCGATCGGAACGGCGACGTCTCTGGGCGCTATCACATATGCCTTCGACGTCCGTCCCGAAGTGGCCGAACAGATCGAGTCGATGGGCGCCGAGTTCGTGTTCCTGGAGTTCGACGAACAGCAGCAGGACGGCGCGGCGACCGGTGGCTATGCCGCCCCGTCGAGCCCGGAATTCCGCGACAAGCAGCTGGAGAAGTTCCGCGAGCTGGCGCCGGAGATGGACATTGTCATCACCACCGCGCTGATCCCGAACCGCGACGCGCCCGTTCTCTGGACCAAGGACATGGTCGAGGCGATGAAGCCGGGCTCGGTCATCGTCGATCTGGCCGCCGAGCGTGGCGGCAACTGCGAACTGACCGTTCCGGACGAGAAGATCGTGACCGAGGGCGGCGTGACGATCGTCGGCTATACCGATTTCCCGAGCCGGATGGCGGCGCAGTCCTCGACGCTTTATGCCACCAATATCCGCCACATGATGACGGACCTGACGCCGGAAAAGGACGGCGAGGTCAACCATGACATGGAAGACGACGTGATCCGTGGCGCGACGGTCACCTTTGAAAACGAGATCACCTTCCCGCCGCCGCCGCCGAAGATCCAGGCAATTGCCGCGCAGCCCAAGGAAAAACCCAAGGAACTGACTCCGGAAGAGAAACGCGCGCAGGAGCTTGCCGCCTTCAAGGAGGCAACCAAACAGCAGGTTGCCATGCTTGCGGCGGGCGGTGTTCTGATGCTCGTGATCGGCGCCTATGCGCCGGCGTCGTTCATGCAGCATTTCATCGTCTTCGCGCTGGCGTGTTTCGTGGGCTTCCAGGTGATCTGGAACGTCAGCCATGCGCTGCACACGCCGCTGATGGCGATCACCAACGCGATTTCTGGCATCATCGTCGTGGGCGCTCTGTTGCAGATCGGATCGCCCAGTTATCTGGTGATCTTCCTCAGCTTCATCAGCGTGTTGATCGCCTCGATCAACATCGTCGGCGGCTTTCTGGTCACGCGCCGGATGCTCGCCATGTTCCAGAAATCCTAAGGGGAGAGCCAACCTATGTTCAGCATCGGCCTGACCTCTGCCGCCTATATCGCGGCCTCGGTTCTCTTCATCCTCGCACTCGGCGGACTTTCGAACCAGGAAAGCGCCAAGCGCGCCGTCTGGTACGGCATCGTGGGCATGTTCATCGCCATGGTTGCGACGATCTTCGGCCCCGGCGTCAGCAATCTTTTCCTCATCCTCGTGGCCGTCGCGGGCGGCGCGGTGGCGGGCACCTATGTCGCGGGCCGGGTTCAGATGACCGAGATGCCGCAGCTTGTGGCCGCGCTGCATTCGTTCGTCGGCCTGGCGGCTGTCTTCATCGGGCTCAACGCCGATGTGATGCTGTCGACGGTCAATGACCTCAAGGCGGCGGGCACCGCGATGGCGGATGCGGATCTGACCGGCTTCGGCGAAAAGCTGTGGAAGAAGGATTCGGTCGAGATCGCGATCCTGAAGGTCGAGGTGTTCCTTGGCATCTTCATCGGTGCGGTGACCTTCACCGGCTCGGTCGTCGCCTTCGGCAAGCTTGCGGGCAAGATCGACGGCAAGCCGGTGCAGATCAAGTTCCCGTCCGAGTCCGCGCCGATCCCGTTCCTCAGCGGCCACTGGCTGAACGCGGTGTCGCTGGCGGCCTGCATCATCCTCGGGTTCATGTATTTCAACGGCGCCGGCATCTGGACCATGGTGCTGGTCACGATCATCGCGGGCTTTATCGGCTGGCATCTGATCATGGGCATCGGCGGGGCCGACATGCCGGTCGTGGTGTCGATGCTGAACAGCTATTCCGGCTGGGCCGCCGCCGCCATCGGCTTTACCCTCGGCAACGACCTTCTGATCGTCACCGGTGCGCTGGTGGGTTCGTCGGGGGCCATCCTCAGCTACATCATGTGCCGCGCGATGAACCGGAAGTTCGTCAGCGTGATCCTCGGCGGCTTCGGCGGCACCGGCGGACCGGCGCAAGAGGTTTCGGGCGAAATGATCGCCATCGAGGCCGAAGGCGTGGCCGCGTCTCTGAACGACGCCGACAGCGTCATCATCGTTCCGGGCTATGGCATGGCGGTGGCGCAGGCGCAGCAGGCGGTGTCGGAACTGGTGCGCAAGCTGCGGTCGCAGGGCAAGGAGGTCCGGTTCGGCATCCATCCCGTGGCCGGCCGTCTGCCGGGCCACATGAACGTGCTTCTGGCCGAGGCCAAGGTTCCCTACGACATCGTGCTGGAGATGGACGAGATCAACGACGACTTTCCCGAAACCGACGTGGCGATCGTCATCGGCTCGAACGATATCGTGAACCCCGCCGCCCAGGACGATCCGAACTCGCCCATCGCCGGCATGCCGGTTCTGGAGGTCTGGAAATCCAAGCAGGTCTTCGTTTCCAAACGCGGCCAGGGCACCGGCTATTCCGGCATCGAGAACCCGCTCTTCTTCAAGGAAAACACCCGCATGTTCTATGGCGACGCCAAGGCATCGCTCGACAAGCTCTTGCCGATGATCGACTGAGCCTGCGGATCACGAAGCTGAGAGGCCCGCCTATCCGGCGGGCCTTTTCTTTTCGTACCGGATCACCTGCATGATACCCTCTGTGCACTCGATGTGTCGGCAATCGATCTTGGGGAGGACAGCCATGACGATCCAGAAACGCAAGAAAGCCAGTGATTTCGACCAGCGTATCCTTGAGATTTTCGACGGTTATGTGCATGGGAAGGTCTCCAAGCGCGAATTCATCGCCCAGGCAGGGCGCTATGCGGCAGCGGGTGTCACAGGCGCGATGATCCTGGACCAGCTGCAGCCGAACTATGCCTGGGCCCAGCAGGTCGCGCCGGACGATCCGGCGATCGAGACCATGGTGGCCGAATACCAAAGCCCCGAAGGCCACGGGACGATCAAGGGCCTGATGGCGAAACCGGCCGGTGCCGACGGCGCGCTGCCCGCAGTGCTGGTTGTGCACGAGAACCGGGGCCTGAACCCGTATATCGAGGACGTCGTGCGGCGTGCGGCGAAGGCGGGCTATCTTGCCTTCGGCCCGGACGGGCTGACCCCGCTGGGCGGGTATCCGGGGACCGACGACGAGGGGCGGACGATGCAGCGCAGCCTCGACCGGGTCAAGCTGATGGCCGATTTCTTCGCCGCCTTCGAATTCCTGCGCGATCACCCGGGCTCGACCGGCAGGGTCGGTGCGGTCGGCTTTTGCTATGGCGGCGGCGTCTGCAACGCGCTCGCGGTGGCCTACCCGGACCTGGCGGCCTCGGTGCCGTTCTACGGACGGCAGCCGGACGCCGCGGATGTGCCGCGGATCGAAGCACCTTTGATGATCCACTACGCCGGGCTCGACGACCGGATCAATGCCGGCTGGCAGGCCTATTCGGACGCGCTGCGCGCCAACCAGAAGGAATTCAGCGTGCATTTCTACCCGGACGTAAACCACGGCTTCCACAACGACACCACGCCGCGCTACGACGAGGCAGCGGCGGCGCTGGCCTGGGAGCGGACGCTGAATTTCTTCGCGGCGCACCTTCGGTAGCGGGGCGCGATCCAATTGGGCGCTTCCGCGCACGGTTTCTCTGCCCGTTGCCGGGCGACGCGCAGCTGCGGGCGTCTCGCGTGGGGAGGCGTTGGGGCGTTCAGCTGAGAGGGCCCTTGCGGGCAGGTCTGCTGCAAGGGGCCGTCCATGAGTGTTTTGCGCACCGTATCCGCGCCAAGGAGCTTCGCCCGCCTGCGGCGGCGCGCTGCGCGCGTCCTCGACCCGGACCCGGCCCGCGGTGGGCGCCGCCGTCCAACGAAGTCGCAGGCCCACGCGCGTCGGCTCGAGAGCCATGGAGCGTGGCAATCGAGCCGGTCACAGCGTCTTGGCCGCCGGCCTATGCGCGCCGGACGACCACCTCGAAGCCGGGCTCCTCGGGCTCGTCATCCACCATTTCGGCTGGAAAGCCCGGTGCGCGGATGTCGAGACCCGTCGGCTCTTCGTAGCGGCGGATGATATTGGGGCTGAGCTCCCGCGGGCCGTAGGCCTCGACGGCCTCGCCGAACATCTCGACCAGCCGCGGCGACAGGGTCAGCGGCACGCTGGCATCCTGCGCAATCTGATCGAACAGCCCGATATCCTTCAGCACCAGGTCCATGGTGAAGTTGATGTCGCGGCTGCCGTTCAGGATCACCTGGCTTTCGGTTTCGTGCACGAAGCTGTTGCCGCTGGAAATCCGGATCGCCTCGTAGGTGGTCGCCAGGTCCAGCCCCGCCGCCTTCATGGTGGTCAGCGCCTCGGCCAGCGAGACCAGATTGATCGTGGCCAGGTAATTCGTCATCACCTTCAGGACCGACGCGCTGCCCAGATCGCCGGTGTGCAGGATGCGTCGGCCGAGCGTGGTCAGCACCGGAAGCACATGTTCGAACGTCTCGCGGTCGCAGCCGGCGAAGATCGAGATGTTGCCCGTCGCTGCCCTGTGGCAGCCGCCCGACACAGGGCAATCCACTGCCGACGCGCCCTTGGCCTGTACCGACGCGCCAAGGCGCCGCACCTCGTCGGCGTCCGTCGTCGACATCTCGGCCCAGACCTTGCCGGGGCCGAGCCCCGCCAACAGCCCGTCCGCCCCTTCCATCACTGCGACGCAGGCGGCAGGCGACGGCAGGCAGGTGATGAGGAAATCGCAGGCTTCGGCCATATCGCGGGGCGTGGCCGCCCAATGCGCGCCCTTGTCGAGAAACGGCTGCGCCACCGTCTGGTCCAGGTCGCGCACCGTCAGGTCATAGCCGTTCCGGAGAAGCGATCCGGCCAGCTTGCCGCCGACATTGCCGAGCCCGATGAAACCGATCCGCATGACGCGCTTCCTTTCCTGCGGTTTTCCGCAGCATCGCCGGGATCGCCGCTCGGCGATTGCGCAATTGCGGCATGCAGGGGGTCGCAAGCGGGCCGTTGAGCGTTTACAGCGGGGCCGGAACGCCTAACCTTTGGAACAACATGAGCCCGATCCAGGACCACCCGCTGCGCTATCAGCTTGCCAACGAGCTGCACGCGCGCCCGTTTCCGCAGTTGCAGACGCCGTGCCACGCTGCGTATCTGGCGGTCAAGCAGCCGCAGGAGGCCGCGAATCGTGACCGCGCGCTCGACCGGGCGCACCTGATCGATCTTCTGGACCGGTTCGGCGCCAAGCATCCCCAACCTGCGGCCACGCATTATTTCGGCGACCTCGGCAAGTTCAAGCTCAAGTGGGAGCAGCATACCGAGTTCGTCACCTATACGATCTTCGTCGACGGCGTGAACGAACGCCCCTTCGACAGGAAGGCCTTCGATGTCTTCCCCGAGGATTGGCTCGCAGCGGCGCCCGGGGTGCGCGTTACCTCGGCGCTGATCCGGGTCGAGGCTATGGGCGAGCCCGGCGACATGACGCAGAAACTGTCCGACTGGTTCGTCGCCGAAAGCCTGGCCGCAAGCGCGATCCTTGACGGCTGCGCCGTGATGGCGGGCGATTTCCGCATAGACAGCGCCGGTCATATGCGATTTGCCGTTTTCACCGAACCGGGCATGGGCCCGCGCCGGGTCGGCCGGATCGTACAGCGCATCTGCGAGATCGAGACCTACAAGGCGATGTCGATGCTGGGGCTTGGCCGCGCGCGGGATCTGTCACAGCGGCTGGGGCCGATCGACACGCGGCTCGAGGGGCTGGTCGATGCGATGACGGACCGGGTGACGCGGGCGGACGAAACGCTGAAGGCGCTGCTGGAAATTTCGGCGGAGCTGGAAAGCCTGCTGGCCAAGACAAGCTTCCGGTTTTCGGCCACCGGGGCCTATGAGGCGCTGGTGGCGCAACGTATCGAGGTTCTGCGCGAAGAGCGTTTCCAGGGCCGTCAGATCTTTCGCGAATTCATGGCGCGCCGGTTCGACCCCTCGATGCGCACGGTCAAGGCGGCCGAGGCGCGGCTGAGGACCATGGCGGAGCGGGCGATCCGCGCCGGCGATCTGCTGCGCACCCGGGTCGATGTGGAGCGGTCCGAACAGAATCAGAAATTGCTGGAGTCGATGGATCGGCGGGCGGATCTGCAGCTCCGGCTGCAGAAGACGGTCGAAGGTCTGTCGGTCGTGGCGATCAGCTATTATGCGGTGAACCTGACGACCTATATCCTCGGGCCGGTGGGCCAGGAGGTCGGGGTCAACAAACTGCTGTTGACCGCGGTCGTGACGCCGGTCGTGATCCTGGGCGTCTGGGCGCTTGTCCGCCGCATTCGCAAGGAGATGGATTAGGTCTCGCACAAGAACCGTCGGCGCGTTCCGGGCGGTCTATTTGGCGCTCGGACACCACGGTCATACCTCTTGCGAGGTTTTTGATGCCGGGCCGTGCGCCGCCCCGTCACTCCGCCGGGACGGCCGCCGCCGGGGCCTTGGTGCGGGTGGCGAGCGCGCGATCGGTCAGCCAGGACCCGAGCACGATGGCGGCAAGCGCCAGGATGGCCGACAGGCCCAGCGTGGGAACGCCAGACAATCCCGCGCCCACTGTGCACCCGCCCGCCGTCGCGCCGCCCACACCCATCAAAGCGCCGCCGGTCAGGTATCTGCCGGTCTCGGCCGGAGAGGCGAAGCTGAGCCATGTGAATTCCCGGCGGGCCAGCGACAGCACCAGCGCGCCGGCGACGGTGCCGCCAAAAAGGCCCACGCCGAAGTTCGCCGGGATCGCGGTGGCGGCGACGGTCCAGAACAGGCCGTCGGCAGCGGGCGCCGTAAACGACAGGCTGGCCAGATCGATCGGATCGAATTCGTCCAGCAGGACAAAGCCGGTGCCGACCCATCCCGCAGGGACCAGCAGCCCGAGCAGCGCGGCCAGGCCCAGATGCAGCGGCCGCACGCCGGCGCGCCAGGCCAACGCGGCGGCGGCCAGGGCGACCAGCCCGCCCCAGAAAAGCGGCGCGCCCGGCAGCACTCCGCTGTCGACTGTCAACGTCGCATCACCCAGAGCGGTGCGCAGCGGTGCGAGTACGCCCTTGAGCGTGGCATGCGCAGATATCGCGAAGACCAAAAGCACCGTAAGGGCGCGCAGGTTGCCCGACGCCAGCAGCACGGTCAGACGCGACGCGCATCCGCGGGTCAATACCATGCCGGCGCCGAACAGCAGGCCACCGGTCAGCAGCGCCGCAACCGGTATGTCGGCGGTGTGAAAGCGGTGATCCTCGAAGCTGACGAGGCCCGCCGAAACGGCGAGCTGCGTGCCGATCACCGCCGCGGCGAGCGCTGTCAGCCAGACGGCCGCGGCCGGGCGCCGTTCCTCGGCGGTGCCCACGACCGCGCGGCGCAGACAGAACCGGGTGACTTGCGCCAACGCGCCAAAGGCTGCCCCGAGGACCAGCCCGAATAGGACGGCCGCCTGCGGGGCGGTGAGCGTTTCAAATCCGAAGGTTTCAAACATAAGGGAATCCCCCGAGGACTGGATCGGAACATCTGTTCTATCTGACGAGGAAGTGCCTGCAATCAAGAGGCCGGGAGTTCAGGATTGCGCCGGGATGCAGAACGATGTTCCGTCTGGGCGCGTCTCCAGAGAAAACGAGGGGAGCGGGTCGGGCCGCCGTGGAACAGGAGTGCTAACGTGCTGCCGCGGGGCGGGATTTCCACCTTATTTCGAACCCGTGCACGGGCGGCAAAGAAAAATGCCCCAGCGACGCGCCGGCCTGAGTGGAATGCCGTGTGAGGCGCGCGTGCGGACCGGGCCTTGGATCAGGCCCCTGGTTCACCGCCCGCGGATGCGTGGGTCGAGCGCGTCGCGCAGGCCATCGCCGATATAGTTCACGCTCAGCACCGTCAGCGAGATTGCGAGACCGGGCCACAGCACGCGTTCGGGGTATTGCTGCAGCCAGTCGGTGGCGTCGAACAAGAGCCGCCCCCAGGTGGGGAAGTCGGACGGAAAGCCCAGGCCGAGAAAGCTCAGCGCGCTTTCGGTGATGATCGCGTTGGCGATGCCGAGTGTGGCCGAGACCATGATCGGCGACAGTACGTTGGGCAGGATATGCCGTGTCACCATGCGCCGTGCGGGCGTGCCGATTGACCTTGCTGCCAGCACGAACTCGCGCTCTTTCAATGCCAGCACGTCGCCGCGCACGATCCGGGCGGTGTTCATCCAGCTGGTGATGCCGATCACCACCACGATCAGGATGAAGATGCCTTCCTCGGGGCCGAACGCCGCGCGCAGCCGGTCGCGGAAGAGCATGATGATGACCAGCAGAAGCGGCAGCAGCGGCAGGGCCAGGAACAGGTCGGTGAACCGCATCAGCGGGCCGTCGAGCTTTTTCGAGAATCCCGCCACCACGCCGATCAGCGTGCCGAGGAACAGGGCCAGCGCCATCGCGGTCAGGCCGACGGCGATCGAGGTCTGGCCGCCCGCGATCATGCGCGCCAGGGTGTCGCGGCCCAGCTGATCTGTGCCGAAGGGGTGGGCCAGCGAGGGCCCCTGATTGCGGGCGCGGATGTCGATATAGGTGGCGTCGATGGTCCA
This sequence comes from Rhodobacter sp., assembly GCA_030065095.1. Taxonomy (GTDB): domain Bacteria; phylum Pseudomonadota; class Alphaproteobacteria; order Rhodobacterales; family Rhodobacteraceae; genus JASJCA01. Next base: position 176,314 of record JASJDP010000006.1, on the reverse strand, counting down.
GAGGAACGGCCCCAGCGTCACCCCGAGAATGATGAAGACGAAAAAGCCCAGCCCGATCAGCGCGCCCTTGTGGGTCTTGAACTGGTCCCAGACATCCAGCCACTGGTTGCGCGGCGGGCGGTATTCCTCGGCGGGGTCGAGGCCCGGAGCCGGATCGGGGGCGGTCTGGTCAGTCATAGCGGATCCTCGGGTCGAGAATGCCGTAAAGCACGTCGGCGATGAGATTGAACAGCACGATCAGGATCGCGAAGATGAAGGTCAGCGTCTGCACCATCGGCAGGTCGTTGGCCTGGATCGCGGTGATCAGCAGTTGGCCGATCCCGTTCACCTTGAAGATCTGTTCGGTGATGATCGCGCCGCCGAACACCGCCGGGACCCCCAGCGCGATGACGGTGACGACCGGGATCATCGAGTTGCGCAGCACGTGGGTCATCACCACCACCTGCTCGGTCATGCCCTTGGCGCGGGCGGTGCGCACGTAATCCTGGTTGAGGTTGTCGAGCATCGAGGCGCGCATGAACCGGCTGATCTGCGCGGTGGTCTGCAGCGCCAGCACCATGACCGGCATCACCATCTGTTTCAGTTGAAACACGAAGGTCTCCCAATCCACGACCCGGTGCGTGGTGTCGTAGATCGACGGCAGCCAGCCGAGCTGGACCGAGAAGATCACGATCACCAGCACGCCGGTGAAAAACGGCGGCACCGAATAGCCGATCATCGAGACGAAGGTGCCGACCTGATCGAACACCGAATACTGCCGGTAGGCCGAGATGATGCCGATGGGCAGGGCGATCAGCACGCCGACGACATAGGACATGCCGACGACCCACAGGGTCTGCGGGATGCGCTGGACGACGATGTCCATCACGGGGCTGCGCGACTGCCAGCTGATGATGCGTGGCCAGCCGTCGGCGAATGTGGTGCCGAAGAGAAAGTCGAACAGGTTCAAGGGCTCGACCCAGATGAACTGCACCAGCCATTTCCAGAACCGGATATGCACCGGCTGGCCAAGGCCGAGCGCCTCGCGGATCTGTTCCTTGACCTCGGGCGGGATCGTCAGCGGCAGCTGGGCGGTCGGGTCGCCGGGCGCGAGATCCAGCAGCAGAAAGATGCAAAGGCCGATGAACAGAAGCGTCGGGATCGCGATGATCAGGCGTCTGATGGCATATGTCAGCATGGACGTCTCGGTTCAGCGGTCTGGCGGAAGAATGGTAGGGCGGGGTTAACCCCGCCCTACGAAATGGCTTAGCCGTCGATGCGGTACCAGTCGGCGATGTTCCAAAGCTCGCTGTCCCAGACGTTCATGATGACGCCGCCCAGCGTGTTGGAATGCGCCGCGACGCGGCCGCGGTGGGTAAGCGGCAGCATGACGTAGTTCTGCATCAGCATGTCGTTCATCTGCTTGGCAAGTGCAGCGCGTGCGTCGATGCCCGACGTCGTGGCCATCTGGGCGCTCAAAGCGTCGTAGGCCGCGTCGCAGTAACGCGGCATGTTGTTGCCCTGCCACTGGGTTTCCGGACGCGGCGCCTGATCGCAGGTCCAGTTGGCCATATACGCCTCGGGGTCCGTGCCGTCGAAGTTGTTGGTGTACATCTCGACATCGGCAAAGAACTTCTGGAACGTGTCCGGAGATCCCGGGTCCGAGCCGAAAAAGACCGATGCGTTGATGTTGCGCAATTCGGTCTCGACGCCGATTTCGCTCCACCACTGCTTGATCAGCGCCTGATAGTCCTGGCGCACGGCGTTCGTCGAGGTCTGGTACAGCACCGACAGACGCACGCCATCCTTGGCGCGGACGCCATCGGCCCCCGGCATCCAGCCGGCCTCGTCCAGCAGCGCGTTGGCGCCGGCGATGTCCTGCACCAGGCAGCCGTCGTTGGCCGTTGAGGCATAGGCCGCAGGAGCCGGAAGCACGTTGCAGGTCGGCGTGCCGGCGGGGCCATAGCCGATCTCGGTCAGAAGTGCCCGGTCGATCGCCATCGACAGCGCCCTGCGCACGGCGATATCGGTCAGGAACGGATGCGGGTGCGCCGCAGTGCCACGCTCGTCGCCGAGGTCGGGATTGACGTCGGTGAAGTTGATCATGATCCGCTCGACCGAGGTGCCGAAATCGGCCACGACCTTGCCTTTGCCTGCGGCTTCCATCGCGCCGATCACGTCCGGCGCAAGCTGCAGGTTCCAGGCATAGTCGAACTCGCCGGTTTCCAGCACCGACCGGCCCGCCGCGGTGGCGTCGCCGCCGCCCTTGAATGTCACGGTGGCAAAGGCGGGCTTGCCTTCGTCACGGTAGTTTTCGTTCGCGGCCAGGGTGATCACGTCATTGGGCCGGAACTCTGTCACGGTGAACGGGCCGGTGCCAATCGGGCTGAAGTTCGCATCGGTGCATTCCGGCGCCTTCGGGCCCAGACAATCGGCGAATTGCGCCTTCTGGATGATCGGGGCCTGCGCGCCGACGAAGGGACCGTAGGGAAACGGCTTGCCGACACCGAAGTTGACCACCACCGTCCGCGCGTCCGGCGTGTCGACGGCGGTCACGTCGAGATATTTCTCGGCCTGGGCGCAGCCGCCGCCCTCTGCCGTGCAGTATTCCCAGGAAAACTTGACGTCTTCCGAGGTCACCGGTGTGCCGTCGGACCAGACGAGGCCTTCCTTCAGAACCCAGGTGATCTGTGTGCCGTCCGCGTTGACGCCACCGTTTTCCACGGTCGGCACGCTCTCGGCAAGCCAGGGCACCAGATCGCCCTTTTCGTTGTACCGCGCCAGCGGTTCGATCACCAGGCTTGCGGCTTCGAGTTCCTTGGTGCCGCCGGACAGGTACGGGTTCATGATCGACGGGGCTTGCCAATAGATGATCTTGACGTCGCCGTCGCGGCCTCGCGGGCCCTCATGGGCCGCGCCATGCGCCGTCACCGGGACCAGGGCCATCGCCGCGGCCGCGCCCAATAGGGTGTGTTTCAGGTTCATTCGTCCTCTCCTAGTTGGATTTGCTCTGTCCTCGTCATGCCGCGGTTTCCTCCGCGGGCTGATAAGCTTCGTAGAGATGGCAGGCGACCTGCCGGCCTTTCTCGACGGTCTTGAAGACCGGGTCCTCGCGGCGGCAGATGTCCATGACCTTCGGGCAGCGTGTGCAGAAATTGCAGCCCTTGGGTGGATTGGCGGGCGAGGGCACGTCGCCGGTCAGGATGATCCGCTCTCCGGTATCCTCGATGGCGGGATCGGGTTCGGGCACGGCCGACAAAAGCGCCTGGGTGTAGGGGTGTTTCGGATCGTTGTAGAGTTGATCGCGGCTGGCAAGCTCCACCACCTTGCCCAGATACATCACGGCCACGCGGTCGGCGATGTGGCGCACCATCGACAGATCGTGGCTGATGAACAGATAGGTCAGCCCCAGCTTGTCCTGCAGATCCTCCAAGAGGTTCACGACCTGCGCCTGGATCGAGACATCGAGCGCCGCGATGGGCTCGTCGCAGACGATGAATTTCGGATTCAGCGCCAGCGCACGGGCGATCCCGATCCGCTGGCGCTGTCCGCCGGAAAACTCGTGCGGATACCGGTTGGCGAAATCACGGTTCAGACCGACCGCATCCATCAGTTCGTAGATCCGGTCCAGCCGCTCGGCCTTGGAGGACTTCGCATGCTCGTCCAGCGGCTCGCCGATGATCGCGGCCACGGTCATCCGCGGATTGAGACTGGCCTGGGGGTCCTGAAACACCATCTGCATCGTCGGCCGAACCTGGCGCAGTTCCTCGGGCGACCAGCTGGCGATATCGGTGCCGTCGATCCGGACAGAGCCGTCGGTCAACTCGTAAAGCCGCAGGATCGCCCGGCCACAGGTCGACTTGCCGCAGCCGGATTCTCCTACCAGCCCCAGCGTCTCGCCCTCGTAGATGTCGAAGCTGACGCCGTCGACGGCCTTCACATCGCCCACATGCCGGCGCATGATGCCACCGAAGATCGGAAAATGCATCTTGAGGTTCGTCACCTCGACCAGCTTCTTCTTTCCGCCGGCGTCAAACATCACGCTCGCCCCCGGTTTCGGGATGCCAGAAGCAGGCTGCGTCGTGATCCGGTCCAACGGCCACCCGCATCGGGTTCTCGCGGTTGCAGCGGTCCATCCGATGGGTGCAGCGCGCCCGGAACGGACAGGCCGCGGGCTGCGCGCCCAGCATCGGTGGCTGACCGTCGATGACGCGCAAACGTTCCGCGCGCCCGCCGTGCACGGTCGGGATCGTCTGCAACAGCGCCCGGGTATAGGGATGCTGCGGATTGCCGAAAAGCTCGCGCACCGGCGCATGTTCCACGATCTGCCCGCCATACATCACGATCACCCGGTCGGCGATCCCGGCGATCACCCCCAGATCGTGGGTGATCCACACGATCGCCATCCCCAGCTTCTGACGCAACTCCTTCACGAGTTCCAGGATTTGCGCCTGAATCGTCACGTCCAGCGCCGTCGTCGGCTCGTCGGCGATCAGCACCTGCGGGTCGCAGGCCAGCGCGATCGCGATCATCACCCGCTGCCGCATACCGCCGGAAAACTGGTGCGGAAAGTCCTTCAGCCGCTGGGCCGCGTCGGGGATGCCCACCAGCTCCAGCAGTTCCTTCGCCCGCTTGCGCGCCTGGGCCTTCGACATACCCATATGCTTGCGCAACGGCTCCATCAGCTGGAAGCCCACGGTAAACACCGGGTTCAGCGAGGTCATCGGGTCCTGAAAGATAAACCCGATCCGCGCGCCGCGGATCGACCGAAGCGTGTCGTCGTCGGCCTGCAGCAGATCCCGGTCGCCGAACAGGACCTGGCCGTTGCGAACCTCGGCAGGCGGCGACGGCAGAAGACCGATAAGCGACATCATCGTCACCGACTTGCCGGACCCGCTTTCGCCGACGACCCCCAGCAACTCGCCGGGCTTCAGATCGAAACTCACGGAATTGACGGCATGGACCTCGCCCTGACGCGTCCGGAAAACCGTCTTCAGATTCTTCACCTCAAGCACAGGCAGCGCCCCGTCGGGCATGCAGAACTCCCCATTGTTCTTACAAGGCGTGCGCCTTCCGGGACGTAACGCCCGGTTAATTAAATGCGACGTTAACATGAAACGCACCGCCAGCAAGCGATAACTCTGCGGTAATGCGCGGGTTTCGGTCACACGATCAAATCTTGAGCGGCGGGCTTGACCTCTGCCGGTCCACCGATCACGGTTTGCCCCGGACCCGTTATGGAGAGCGACATGCCTCAATCCCTGACCGCCCGCCAACTGCTTGAAAAGCTTGTCTCCTTTCCCAGCGTCAGCAGCGAGAGCAACCTGCCGCTGGTCGATTGGGTCGAGGACTATCTCGACGGCTTCGGCATCCACTGCCATCGGGACTATGACGCCACCCGCACAAAGGCCTCGCTTTACGCCCATATCGGGCCCGAGATCGAGGGCGGCCTTGTCCTGTCCGGCCACACCGACGTGGTCCCGGTCACCGGACAGGCCTGGGACACCGACCCCTGGGAGGTGGTCGAAAAGGACGGCAAGCTTTACGGCCGCGGCACATGTGACATGAAAGGGTTCGACGCTCTGGCGCTGGCGGCGGTGCCCATGGCCCTGGAACGCGGCCTGAAACGGCCGCTGCAGATCGCGCTCAGCCGCGACGAGGAGCTGGGCTGCATCGGCGCTCCGCCGATGATCGACGCGATGCTGCAAAGCGTCATGCCCAAGGCGTCGGCCGCGATCATCGGCGAACCGACGATGATGCGCACAGTGACCGGCCACAAGGGCGGCTCGGGCTTTCTGACCCGTATTCACGGATTCGAGGTGCATTCCTCGATGGTGCACGTGGGAGTCTCGGCGATTCTGGAGGCCGGCAAGCTTATTCAATGGGTTAACGAGCAGAACGCACTCAGCGCCGCAAACCCCCCCGATCCGCTGAACGCCAGCTTCGATCCGCCCTGGACCTCGCTGCATGTCGGCACGATCTCCGGCGGCACGGCGACGAATATCACCGCGAAGGACTGCGAATTCGACGTCAGCTTTCGCAACGTGCCCGGCGACAGCCTGCGGGACTGGAAGAACGCCTATCTCAAGAAGGTCCGCGAGGTCGAGGCAGAGATGCAGGCCGTCGTGCCGGACACCTGGATCGAAACGGAAGAGTTCTACGACGTGCCCGGCCTGAAACCCGAAAACGGCGGCGAGGCGGAAACCCTCGTCCGGCGGCTTACCGGCGACAACGGCACGCATGTGGTCAGCTACGGCGCCGAGGCCGGGCAGTTCCAGGAGCGCGGCTATTCGGCGGTGATCTGCGGGCCCGGCGACATTGCCCAGGCACACCAGCCGAATGAATTCATCACGGTCGAGCAGTTCAATGCCGGCGAGGCCTTCATGGCCCAAGTGGTCGATACGCTCTGCCAGTGACGCCATTCCCGATTTCCGAAGAATCGCCGGTCGAGCACGGGGGCGATCTGCCAGCGCAGGCAGATTGCGTCGTGATCGGCGGCGGGGTGGTCGGGGTGATGACCGCGTATTTCCTGGCGAAGGCTGGCCAATCGGTGCTGCTGGTGGAAAAGGGCCGGATCGCGGGCGAACAGTCCAGCCGCAACTGGGGCTGGATCCGTCAGCAGGGCCGCGACCCCGCAGAGCTGCCGATCATGATCGAGGCCGCCCGGCACTGGCGCAAACTGGTACAGCATCTGGATACCGACATCGGGCTCACGCAGGGCGGGGTTCTTTACCTCGCCGAATCGCAAGCCGAGATGGAGCGCCTTGAACGCTGGTTGCCGACGGCGCGGGCCCATGGTTTGGACACGGTGCCGTTGGACCGGGCCGGCGTCGCGTCGAGGCTGCCGGGAGCCCGCGGTAGCTGGCACGGCGGGCTGTGGACGGCGTCCGACATGCGGGCAGAGCCGTGGCTGGCGGTTCCCGCGCTCGCCCGGCTGGCGGCCACCGAGGGCGCGATGATTCGCGAAAGCTGTGCCGCCCGCGCGCTCGACATTCAGGCCGGACGGATTGCCGGGGTGGTGACCGAGGCCGGGCGGGTGCGTTGTGCGACGGTCGTCGTTGCCGGCGGCGCCTGGTCACGGCTGCTGCTGCGCAACGCCCGGGTCGATATCCCGCAACTGTCGGTCCGTGCCTCTGTCGCCGCAACCGAGGCTTTGCCGGAGGTGACCCAGATTGCCGCCGCAGGCGGGCACATGGCGTTCCGCCGCCGCGCCGATGGCGGCTATTCGATCGCGCCGGCGGAATTCCACGAGCTGTTCATCGGCCCCGACGCCTTCCGTTCGTTGCGGAGTTTTCTGCCGCAGTTGATGGCGGCACCGTTCAATACCCGCTACCTGCCGGCCGCGCCGCGGGGTTACCCGGATGCCTGGGGCACCGCCCGCCGCTGGTCTGCCGACGGTCCCAGCCCCTTCGAGGCCATGCGCGTTCTGAACCCCAGCCCCAACGTGGGAAAGCTGTCGGAAGCCGCGCGCCGTTTCGCCGGGATGTACCCGCGGCTGGGTCCGGTGCGCCTGCGCGCTGCCTGGGCGGGCCTGATCGACACCATGCCGGACCTCGTGCCGGTGGTCGACCGGGCCAAGGCGGTGCCCGGCCTTGTGATCGCGACGGGGATGAGCGGTCACGGGTTTGGTATCGGCCCCGGGTTCGGCCGCGTCGTCGCCGATCTGGCGATGGACAACGAGGTCGGCCACGACCTGACCCGGTTCCGCCTGTCCCGCTTCAGCGACGGGTCGAAAATCGACCTGGGCGTTGCGGCTTGAGCGAGGCGCAATTGCATTTGCCGACGTAATCCGAAAGGTTGTTCGTGCATCTGGCCTCGGATGCGCGGTTGATCGCCGCCTGCCCTTGCCTGGGGCGGGCATTTGCCCCAGTTTCCTGGATAGAAACAACCTGAAGGATATTCCATGCCCGTCAAGAACCGTTTTGCGGAGCTTCTGCCCGAAATCACCGCCTGGCGGCGTGATCTGCACGAACACCCCGAAATCCTGTTCGAAACGCACCGCACCGCCGGTGTCGTCGCCGAAAAACTCAAGGAATTCGGCTGCGACGAGATCGTCACCGGCATTGGCCGGACCGGTGTCGTGGGACTCATCAAGGGCAAGTCCGACAATTCCGGCAAGGTTATCGGCCTGCGCGCCGACATGGATGCCTTGCCGATTCACGAGGCGACGGGCGTCGACTATGCCTCGAAAACCCCCGGCGCGATGCATGCCTGCGGACATGACGGCCACACGGCGATGCTGTTGGGGGCGGCAAGGTACCTCGCCGAGACCCGCAATTTCGACGGCACTGTCGCGGTCATCTTCCAACCCGCCGAAGAAGGCGGCGGCGGCGGCAAGGAGATGTGCGAGGATGGCCTGATGGATCGTTTCGGGATCCAGGAAGTCTATGGCATGCACAATTGGCCCGGCAAACCGGTGGGACAATTCTCGATCCGCCCCGGGGCCTTCTTCGCGGCTGCCGACCAGTTCGAAATCGAGATCCACGGCAAGGGGGGGCATGCCGCGAAACCGCATGACACCATCGACAGCACGGTCGTGGCCAGCCACATCGTGCTGGCACTGCAAACCATCGCCAGCCGCCTGACCGACCCGACCCATCACCTGGTGGTTTCGGTCACGTCGTTCGAGACCTCGTCCACCACCTATAACGTGATCCCGCAAAACGTGACGCTGAAGGGCACGGTGCGGACCATGAATCCGGACGTCCAGGACGAGACAGAGGCGCAGATGGCCAAGATCGCCGAGGGCGTTGCGATGTCGATGGGGGCGACCGCGAAACTGACCTACAACCGGGGATACCCGGTGATGGTCAATTCCGAGGAACAGACCGAATTTGCGGCCGAGGTGGCCAAGGCGGTCTCCGGCGGCTGCGAAGAGGCGCCGCTGGTGATGGGAGCCGAGGATTTCAGCTTTATGCTGAACGAACGTCCCGGCGCCTATATCCTGGTCGGCAACGGCGATACGGCGATGGTCCATCACCCCGAGTACGACTTCAACGACGAGGCGATCCCGGCGGGATGTTCGTGGTGGGCGGAAATCGTCGAACAGCGGATGCCCGCGGCCTGACGTCCCTGCGCCGGACGGCGGGATTTTCCGCCGCCCGGCCCGCCGGTCCTGCAATGCGAAACGGCCTCAGCGGCGGCCGTTTTTGTCGCGGAGCGCGTTTCGGACCATCTTCCCGAAGGACCGGTCGCGCCGCCGCGCCTCGGCGAGCGTTTCCGAGTTGCGCCGGTTCTCTCGGCCGAGCTTGCGCCACCGGTGCAGCCTGCCGGGGTCGAGCGCTCCTGCGGCAATCGCGACCTGCACCGCGCAGCCGGGCTCGCTTTCATGCGTGCAATCCGCGAACCGGCAGCCCCGCGCCAGGGTTTCGATGTCGTCGAAGACGGCGGCGATGCCCTCGCTCGCGTCGGTCAGCTGCAACTCGCGCATGCCCGGCGTGTCGATCAGCCATCCGCCCGCGCCGCTTTGGAACAGGTGCCTGGCGGTCGTCGTATGACGGCCGCGTGCGTCGTCCTGGCGGATATCCCGGGTTTCGTCCTGCTTGCCGGTCAGCGCGTTGTACAGCGTCGTCTTGCCGACACCCGATGATCCGACCAGCGCCAGCGTCTGGCCGGGTCCGCACCAGGGCGCCAGCCGCGCCGCGTCCTGCGGGTCACGGGCGTCGAGCGCCAGAGCGGTGACAAGGGGCGACAGGCGTTGGGCCGCACGGACATAATCCTGTGGCGTGTCGTCCAGGTCGGCCTTGGTCACAACCACCAGCGGCAGGCAGCCGGCCGTGGCGGCCAACGCAAGGTAGCGTTCCAATCTGGCGATGTTGAAGTCGGCATTGCAACTGGTGACGATGCCCAGGGTGTCGACATTGGCGGCGATCAGCTGGTGCCCGGCGCCGGGCCCCGCCGCGCGCCGCACCAATTCGGTCCTCGGTTGCAGGCGGCGGGCAATGCGGCCATGGATCGCCAGAACCCAGTCGCCGACAGCCAGGTCGCCGGCCGCAATGGCGCTGATCAGGGGCCATGCACCGCGGGCTCCAAGGCCGGTCATCCGGTCGCGATGGATTGCGGACAGGCGCAGCGGCTCTGCCTCCGACTGCGGAGATTGCGCCAAGCCGGGCTCGTCCAGCTGGCGCGCGAAGTGATCCGACCATCCCAGGCCGGTGAGTGTATAGGTGGTCAAGGCAGGTATTCCGATACAAGAATTGCGTTCGGCCACCGTGATCGATGGCCGTCAAGGTCCGGGGGCGCCGGCGGCGTGCCGTGTCTAGGCCGCCAGGGCCCCGAAGGCGGTGGCAAGGGCCAAAAAACCTCCGGTCTCGATCGGGCGCGGCGATGTCGGCCGCGCGGCGATTGTCTAGCCGATGTCTTGCCCTTGGGCAACGGGCGGATTCACTGGCATGCCGGGCTGGGCGTTGCTAGGACAGGCCAGCCAGTCGGGAGCCGCCATGGGCCGGGCCAATGTCATCTGCATCAAATGGGGCACCTTGTTCGGCCCGGAATATGTCAATCGGCTCTATTCCGGGGTGCGGCGGAATCTGGCCGTCCCGGTGCGTTTCTTCTGCATGACCGAGCGGGCGGACGGGCTGCATCCGGATGTCGACGTGCTGCCGTTGCCCGACGAACCGTTTCAGGCCGAGATGGATGCAGCACTGAGGGTCGCGAACCGGCAGGGGGCGATGCGGAAGGTTTCGCTGTTCCGTCAGGGCGTTATTCCGGCCGATGGGCCGGTTCTGGGGTTCGATCTGGATGTCGTGATCACCGGGGCGCTGGACGATCTGCTTGGCTTCGAACCGGGCAAGGTGGCGATGCGGCACGACTGGGTGGAAAAACGCAAGGGGCGGCCGACCGGGCATGGGTCGGTCTTCCGGTTCGATCCGTCGCGGCACGGCTGGCTCTACGACGACCTTGCGGCGGCGCCCTACGAAGAGGTTGAAAGGGCGCGGGGATCAGAGCAGCGCTATACCTCGCACAAGGCGATGGATCGCGGAGAGTTTTCCTATTTGCCGGACCCTTGGGTGGTGTCGTTCAAACATGACTGCCTGCCCGCCTGGCCCACGAATTTCTGGACGGAACCGCGATTGCCGGAGGGCGCGCGCGTGGTCTGCTTTCACGGCCGGCCGAAGATGCCGGAGGCCGTCGCGGGCTACCGCCACTGGCTGCGCAACGCGCGGCCCTGTGGATGGCTGCGGGACCATTGGATCGAACGTGCGCGCGACGATCTGGGCGGAGGCTGGGCGTGAGTGAACAACGGGATGGCCCGTCGGGACGAACCACAAGCGTCCGAGACATGAACGAGGGCGGCGACACGGCGTTCATTGCCGCGGCCAAACAGGCAGGCGTCGGGCAGTGGACGGCCGCGATTCAGGCGCGGACCTTCTGAGCAACGAACTCGGGGCGGTTGTCGGACCGGACGTATTTCGGCGGCCCGCTCAGAATGACCACGTCCGTCGCATAGTCCTGAAGTTGCGTTCCTTTTTGCGCAAAAAACCGCCCCTTAAAGGGCCATTGGGGTGTCGGTTCCGGCCGGGTGCAAAATCCCCCTTGCCGCGCCACGCCACCCTGTCCAGCCACCTGTCGATGTTCAACCTCAGGAAACTTTTGAGCCAAAAAACTATTCCAATGGTTGAAAATCTGTGCAATGCTGAATCCCGCAGAGCCTCATTTCAGGAAGGTCACTATGCATCGTTATCTCGGCAGACGATCCGTCGTGAAACCCGGCTTGGCAAGCGCAACCGCGCTGCGCACGGGTGGCCTTTCCGCTTTCTCGCAAACCATATCCCTGTCTGATATTGGCGGCGCCATTTAATGTAGTCCAGCCATACGTGGATCGGGATACTTGACAACGCAATGCAGCATTGGGAGTTCACATAGTGTCCAGAATGCTTACAAGATCAGAAATACAGTGTGAACATCAAGAATTGGAAACTTGGAAGACGGTATTGTTCTCGGAATTTGTTGCGAATCTAGAGAGTAAGACAAAACCTTTCCCATGCATATTCGGTGCTGCGGGCTTAAATAAGGACGAGCTGCGATTTGTTTTCCTTGATCGTGTGTGTGCCGGCAGCCTCGCGCCCGTTCTGTTCTATTATTTGAAATCTGCGAGAAAATTTGGTGACAATACGTCGCTTGTCGTGTTCTTCCGCCCTGAACCGGTGCAGTCTCTGGAGGTCTACGAGCGGAGGTTCTGGAACCTCCTGGCGGATCTCGCTCAGAATGATCCGGCTCCGTGGCCTTCCGATTTCCCAGACCAGATACAGGATGAGCGCTGGGAATTCTGCTTTGCTGGCGAGCCTGTTTTTGTCGTCTGCAATTCGCCCGCTCACGTCCTGCGCCAAAGTCGCCGTTCTTCGTCCTTCATGGTCACGTTTCAGCCTCGCTGGGTCTTCGACACCATTCTTGGCACGCCCGAGGCGGCGCGACGTTCCACAACCAAGGTGCGCAAGCGCCTGGTGAATTACGATGCGGTTGAAATCTCACCGCATTTGGGTCTCTACGGGGAGAAGGGAAAATACGAGTACAAACAGTATTTTCTGCGCGACGACAACGGAGAGGTTCAATGTCCGTTTGCATCGCTCAATATCCAACAAGAGAGGGATGAAGTAGCATGAGCACTCAGTCCGAGAAGGTCAACATACTGAAAAATGCAGTCGATACACGGGATTTGAAAGAGCTCGTCTATCGCTGTTTGCCGGAACAGGGCGCGGTCGAAGTGCAGAACGACGTACCGGGCAAAGAACATGCCTGGCATGTACACGACACCGACGAGACACTCATTATACTGGAGGGCTCCGTGCGGTTCTACTGGACTGACAACGAAGCGGTCTGCACGTCGGGCGATGTCATAGTCTTGCCGCGGCATGCCCGGCACGGATCGGTGGCATTGGAAGACGGTGCCAAATACATCATCGCATTCAACCACATCTCTATATGAACTCCGAAGGACGCCTCTTCGGGGTTCACGACATAATTCTCTCCCATCCAAACAAGAGGTACAGCGGTGCCGCCACCCGTCTTCATCGTACTGGAACCCTTCAATCACATTTTTTTTGTAATCGAAGAGGCCGATCGTCGGGGCTTTGACGTCGTCGTGTTTCATACGCTGGCCCGTCCGGATTCTGCTTTGCCGACGGATCCGTGGGCAAAGGTGACGACATCGCACCAGCTGACCTCCTGGAGCGATACTGACGCCAATATGAAGAGCGTGATCGACGTCTGTGCGGGTCGCGACGTGGTCGGCGTCTATGCCGCGGCAGAGCCGACGTTACTGCTGGAGGCCCGCATTCGGGAGGAGTACGGCCTTAAGGGCCATACTGCTGCGGAAGTCCGCAATTTCCTGAACAAGAAATGGGTTCGCAGCCGCCTCCGGGAGAACGGGCTAACCGGGCTGTCCTTTGTCGACGAAACCGACTTCGACGCAATGGAGAACTGGCCCGAAGGCAAGTCATTTTTCTTCAAGCCCGTGAACGGCGGTGGAAGTGCGTCGGTGAAGCGGTGCACATCCTATGCCGATCTCCAAAACGCCCTGTCGAATTGGCAGGCGTTCGAGGATGTCCATTTCGGCCCGCTTCGGGAATACCTTAAAGGCGGTGCCGGTGTGTTTCTGGAGGAGGCGGCCGAAGGCGAGCTGTTGTCGGTCGAAGGCATCACCGTGGACGGCGATTATCATCCGTTCACCCTTGCCTCGCGCGCAGTGCTCAAACGGGACATCGCCGTGGAAATGGGGTTGACCGTGCCCTATGAACATCCGCTCAAGGAGCGGATTTTCGAGAAGGTGCGGCAGTTCCACGCTGCGGTTGGCTACCGTCACGGCATTTCCCATGTGGAGATCATCGTGACCGATGCGGGCGAGATCGAGTTGGTCGAGCTCAACATTCGCTTCATGGGCTGGGATTCCTTGCGGGCGGTGAATATCGCCTTCGATGTGCGCATGGAAGAGATCCTGGTCGACATGGCCCTGGGTCGAATGCCGGAAATCGCAGCCTTTCGAAAACCTCGTCAAGTCTCTGCGCTTCACTACTTTCTCGCGCCGAGTGGCGCGGAGGTCTTTCACGAGCTTTCCATCGCGAGTTCCGAACTCGCATTCGAGAAATCGCTTAAGAGCCCCGGCGAGGCCCTGAAAACCACCGACAATCAGATGGACCACATCGGCTATTTCATCGTGACGGCACCTACCCACGACGACGTGATGAAGAAAGTCCTGCAGATCCGCCGAGACACGACTTTCAACGGCGCACCTCTTGGCGAGGACAACAACAATGTCATCATCTGCCGATAGTCAAACAGCCGTGTCTCATCGTGCTGTCCTATTCTACATCATCACCGCAGTAATAGTCTCGGCCGACTTTGCCCTTCTTACCGCAGTGATCTGGGCGTCTGTCGAAGCCACCGGTTCTGCCCTCGTCGCGGGGGTCGTGATCTTTCTGTCGACCGTTGTGCCGTTCCTGCTCGGCAAGATCGCGCACCGAATGGGCATCGGTTCGGATTTCTCCGTCAAGCGGCTTTCGTTCTTCCGCATAGCCGTATGTCTGGCTGTGGTCTTGGCCGTGATCCTCAGCGGTTCGGTGACATCGGGCTTGTTCGCGATGATTGGTTTCCTGATCGGCGTCTTAAACTTCCTTACGCAGGTGGGAATCGAAAAACTCAATGCGCGCATGATCTTTCTGGGGTTCGTCGACACGAAGCGGGGAGCGCGGTTCATCCAGCTCTGCGTCCAGGTCTCGGCCTTTATGGGCGCCGCAACGGGCGGCGTACTGATCGACGCGCTAGACATTGCAGGCGCCTTCTTGTTGCTCTGCACAGTCTCCAGCATTGGCACGCTGATCTTTCTGGTGCTCCTGACCGGTTCACTGAGCGGTGAGGATCTTGAAACAGACGATGCCGCCGCGCCGGATGCTGTCGGCCCGAGTCATGAGATCCGCTTCACGCGCGGCATAGCTCTGATCGTCGCAGGAATGGTGCTGATCGGCGCACATATCGGCGCTTTCAACGGGCTTTTGCCAATTCTCTATCAGAGCGGTCTCGGATGGAGCGGAAGCGACTATGGTTTGGCAAGCGCCATGGCCGCCGTCGGCGCGATCGCCGCGACCTTTGCGCCGCAGGATCGCCGCCTTTGCCTGCTATTCGCGGTATGCTTGGTGCTCGCCGATCTGATCATCGTTATCACCGGCATGCGGTTGGCCTCGTTCCTGTCGACATTCACTGTCGGTTTTGTCGTCAGCTACACACGAATATCCTTGCGCATTTCGGTGCTCTCATTGGCAGCGCCACAGGCGGAGAAGGAAAAGCTGCTTGGCACCATGGTCTCCGGCCTGATGATCGCCATGGGATGCCTGCCCCTGGTCCAGGGCGCGTTGGTGGAACTAAGCGGTGGGGGATTGGTTCTCGCCAAAAGCGGTTTCGTGGCCATCGCGTTGGCACTCACCGCGACCATCTTGTTCAGCACACTGGAAAACACCGTGAGAGAGGCTCGAACGTCATGAGCAACGGTACAGTCGTCATTGTCGAGCCGGTTTCAACAGGATCACTTCTGGCACCTCTCGTCGACAAACGCGGATTTGATCCCGTCGCTCTGCGCGCCTGCCAAACGCTTTCGGCGGAGTTCAGCAATAGCTTCCGGCCAAAGGATTTTCGGCAGATATTTGGATCGACGAAGCAATTGAGGGACTGGCTTTCCGACAATCATGTCGCGGTCTCTGCAGTGATTGCCGGAAGCGAAACCGGCGTCCGCGAGGCGGACCGATTGGCCGAAGTCATCGGTGCCGCGGGCAATCCGGCCGCAACGAGTTCACTGCGTCGGGACAAGGATGACATGCAGGCTGCGTTGAAAGCGCAAGGTTTGCCTCACATTCCCACCTATACGTTCAGCTCGGCCGTTGACGGACGCGCCTTGATGCAGACCCTGTCCGAGGGCGCCTATGTGCTCAAACCGTCAAACGGCGGGGCGACGGAGGGCGTGCTTTTCTTCGACACCATCGCCGAGTTGAAAGCAGCCGTTGATGCAATCGATTGGAATACCATCAATTGCATCGGAGAGGAGATCGAGACCTATCTCGTCCAGCCATTCCTTCGTGGTGTCGAATACGCGATCGATATTGTCGTGTCGCAGGGGACCTATGCCGTGTCCTCGATTGCTGAGTATGACAAAATCTCCGCCAACGGATCCAAGTTCGTCTATCGCAGCCTGCGGTTGCTGGACCCGAAGGATCCAAAATACGGACCACTGATTGCCTATGCGGAAGAGTGCTTGGCCGCGCTGGAGGTTGCGATTGGCCCGGCACATATCGAGATCATGGACACGACAGAAACAGGCCCTGTGTTGATCGAGGTCGGTGCCCGTCTGCACGGCGGAATTGCCCCACAATTGATTTCCCACTGCTATGAGCCTGACTTGCTTACACTGACGCTCGACAGCTATTTGTCGCCGGCGCATGTCGACACCGCGACTATGGTGGCGAACGGCCGGATCGCGTTCGCCGTCGCGACCCGGAACGGTGTGTTTACCGGCCTCTCCGAGCGCGACCTTGACGGGATCCGAGACTTGCAGAGCTACCGCGGGCTGAAGGTCTTGGTTGAGCAGGGTGCGGCGTTCACACCAACCGTCGACCTCTTGACCTGCCCGGCGATCGCTTGGTTTTCTCATCCCGACCCACAGAAGATCGAGGCGGATGACGCTGTTTTCCGCGACATCATGGCGAAGCATTTCGGGGATAGTCCCGCATCTGCATAAGCGGATCAATGACATCAGAACTGCAGACCGCCTCTGCGAGCGGTTTGATGCACACCAAGACGCCGAGGGCTATCTCGCCATGGGTGGGCAAGTCGTGGATGCGTCTAGAGTGCGAAACGCCGGTCATCGAATGCATATGGCGCAGCCTGCCTTTGCGATTGATTGAGGGGTGGGCCCGACCGGTGCACAAGCGTTTGATGGAGTTTCGCATGGCGCAGTTATAAAGGATATTTGGATCGCTCGCAGGCATTCTTAGGTTGTATTAATGATTTTGCATTAGCCCCGTGAATTACAATCTGCTGAATGTGGGTCGATTGTTTTAGTTTTCCAAACAATAGAAAATGTGATCTTGCCCTTTCTTTAACATAGATACTACCATTGCTTGGGTATCTGCAATTTGATTTGGTAGCCAAATTCACTCGTAGCCTCGCAAGCAGACCAAAGGGGGGATGGGATGCATAAAATCGATGGCCGTGTACTAGGAATAGAGCAGGGCAGCGCCTTGCTCTTTTCGGATTTTGAGTTCGGTGGAGAAATGTGGATTGGCGACGGCCCGCGATGCAAACGGGTTCCGGTCCAATTCAAGGAGAAATACCGCAACAAGCCAGCTGTCCAGGTCCATCTCCAGATGTGGGATATGGATCAACGATTCAACCAACGCGCTGAGATTACTGCAGAGAACATTTCTCGCGAGGGTTTCGAGATCGTTTTCAAGACCTGGGGCGATACCAAGGTCGCACGCGTCGCGGCCAGTTGGACCGCTATGGGCCAGACAGAATACGAAGACGACTTCGCCTTGTAACGGAACAGCGGCTTTCCGCCTGCCCAGGGCGTTGATTGCCTGAGGCATTTCATGCGCATCTCACCTTTTGCCATCGATTTTCGCAAGTCCGAAGGCATGCGCAGCAGGTGGCGGCAACGGCTCGGCTGATCCTCGTGCCTTGGGCAGGCCTATCGATGCCCGGAGACATGGCAACGGTTCGACACGACGACGATCTCAGACACGCTTCCGTTTCGCCGAGCCATCCGTCAGCCGTCACAAGCTACAAACATCGGGAGCATTTCACCGGTCGATCGCGGATCTTCCGAAAGATAGGCGATATCCGGCGCCTCACCCACGTCGCATTGGATCATTTCGTCGGAAAGCCGCGACCTGCCGTTGAAGGACGATCCGAATATGCGAAGCTCTACCGTGCCGCAGTCCTTGAACCAGATCATCGTTCCGCCATCCGGTTTCTGGATCGTCGTGTCCACAAGGTAGTGCGGACCAGGTTGCCAGTAGCGTATGGGCCGATGCCCGTTGCCGAGGATGTGCAAGTCGGCGAATTGCGAGGTGCGCGCCTTGTTGTCGATGGCTGAATCCGCGTTCCAGTTCCGGATCGTCATGGTCTGGGCATAGATCGCCAGCGCTCCGTCCAGCACGATGCCGTCGTAGTTGGTGCTTTCGTATCCGTCCCAGTTCGGCCAGTTCGGCTCGATAAGCACATTCACAAGGTAGAGTTCCGCGCCTTGGGCGCTGGGATTGATCCCGATGCCCGCCCCGAAACGGTCTTTGGAGTGAAGATCGGCGATCCGGACGTTGCTGAACGCAACCCTTCGATCCAACGTTTCCCCGCTCGATCCGATCGCGAACGCGTATTTTGCGCCGGACGCATCCGCATTGCGGACCCAGACCGGCGCCTCAATCCTCGTGCGGCCCTGGAACGTCCCTGTGACGACCGGAACATCGCCGAAGCTGTCGGCAAGCCAAGTGGTTGCCACGGTGCTCTGACAGCTGCGCGTTCCATCGATATGCCGTCCGCCGGTCCCGGCCATTGCGGGACTCACCCCCCTGCCGGATGGCGCGCCGGTGGTCGCGACGCGGCTGCCGTCAAGGCCGCCAAGACCCGACGCCGGGCACGCCCCTTTCGCGACCTCCGGCTCACACCGCGGCAATCCGTTGATTGTAGCGTAGCCAGAGCAACCGCAGTTGGCCGTCGCGTCGGATGGGAGCGATTGGCCAATCGCCCCGTCAAATGGCAACAGACACAGCACTGTCAGGAAGGCCAGGAACCGCGTGTCAGGAAGTGAGCTGAGAGGCTTGAAGGACATCGGCCCGGTACTGCTGATTTGCCAGCTCGTATAGGCGCCACCCGAGTTTCGCTCAAGATTGCGCCGGCTGTTCTGGCCGATCTTCTTGTGAACGCTCAACAGTCTTTTGATTTCCTTTTGATTGTCCCCGAATATTCCGCAGCCGCAGTACCGGCGCGGACGCTTCGGCTGACAGATGTGACCGCGGTACTTTGGCCGAGTTCCTGGAAAATGGCGTTGTTTACGCGGTTTTTTTAGAGAAACTCGGCCGACAGGAAGGATTGTCTCGGAAATTGGAAAAAAATGTTTCGGGCACTTTTGGCCTCGCAGATTGTTGGGCCCAGAGTTCCGCTGTAGCCTTCGGTCGGGGGTTGAAAGATGAAAGACACTGTTGCACTGGGCCGCGCGGATGTCTGCGTCCGCGAGCCAGGGAAGTTGAACTTCTATGGCGGATACGCAAAGCGGGCCTTCGACCTGTCGCTCCTTGTTTTGACGGCGCCCTTTTTCGTTCCGATCCTTTTATGTTTGTGGGCACTGGTTCGGCTGGACGGCGGTCCCGGGCTCTACAGCCAGACACGCGTCGGGCAGAACGGCAAGGCGTTCGAGATCCTCAAACTGCGCACGATGGTGAAAGACAGTCAGCGGGTCCTGGCTGAATATCTTGCATCGAACCCCGAGGCCGCCGCCGAGTGGCGTGTCATGCAGAAGCTGCATGACGATCCCAGGGTGACGCCGTTGGGACGTTTCCTGCGAAAAACGGGCCTTGATGAACTCCCGCAGTTGCTGAACGTTTTGTGGGGCGACATGAGCCTTGTCGGACCTCGCCCCTTTATGGTCGAGCAAGAGGAGGACTACCTGCGCGCCGGCGGCGAGGCATACTATCGCCTAAAGCCTGGCATAACCGGATTGTGGCAGGTCACGGCTCGGAACCAGGCGTCCTTTGGGGACCGCGTCGACTACGACAACCGCTACCTCCGGTCCATGTCGCTTTTGCAGGATGTGCGTCTTCTGGTCAAAACCGTTCCCGCAGTGCTACGCGGCACAGGCTGCTAAACGGCGCTGGTCGATCCCAATTGGCGCCGGTCCGAGACAGATTGACGGAGTAGATCGTGCGAAGCCGGGTTTCTATGGTCCGGTTCCATGTTGTTCGTCGTCGAGGTCGGTGGCCCCCGGCTCTCCGGCGGCGAGACCCGGGTAGGACGGCGCGTCTGTCGCACCCTGCATATGCCAGGCGATCACCGCGGCCCCGAGAAAACCGGCGACGCCCGCCGCAATGTAAGCCATCACGATGCCGACCACGCCATAGCCGGCCAGAAATGCCGCGCCCGCACCCAGCAAAGCGCCGACAAGCCCGAAAATCAGACCGGCAACCATCTTCATTACTGGGCCAACCGCCGGATTGCGATCCCCTTCGTTGTTTCCAGCACAAAGTACCGTGGCATGATCACTAACAGGAGTTGTTCCGCGTATTCGCGGCGCCATTAAAGACCGTGCAGATGGCAAAAACAAGACACCTGCCCAAACCAGGGGGCCTTGGCGGAACATCGCCATCATCGCGCGGCGCCAAATTGCACGGCGCAATACGCGCTTATCTGGTGGCCTTTGACAGATCGCGGGGTAGGGCGCTGCGAGAACCTGCTGCGGGCGCGAGGGCCTGACGTGGCGGTCGATGCCCGGCACCAAAGCGGATGCGGGCGATCACCCACAACGCAACATCAGGGACGTCGCGACGGCGGCCGATCACAGTCTCGCTTTCTCTGCAATCCGCTCTTTCATTCTGCGGACCACGGCCGGCCAGTCGTAGCGGTCCCGCGCCAAATGCAGGCTGGCGCTGCCGAAGCGGGCACAGAGTTCGGGATCATCAAGCAGCGCGGTCAGCCTGGCCGCCAGCCGACCAACGTCACCTTGCGGAACGAGGAAGCCGTTCTCGCCGTCTTCGACCATGTCCGGAACCGCCCCGACCCGTGTCGCGACGATCGGCAGGCGATGCCACATTGCTTCGACAAAGACGATCCCGAAAGGTTCGACTTGCGTGGGCATGCAGAACACGGATGCCGCAGCGAAATGCTTGGGCATCTCGTCGAGCGGGACGCGCCCGACGAGTCGGCAGCGCAGCGTGTCGCCGATGTCTGGCGTACATCCAACGATGGTGAGTGACGCGTCCGGGTGCGTCTGAAGTACGCGCGAGAAGGCCGCGAGTAGGGTTGGCCCGCCCTTTCGCTGCCAATCGATGCCGGCGAAGAGGATGTTTTTGCGCGCATATCTCTCAGGATCATGTGGAACCTTGTCCGGGACGGCGGCGTTGCTGCCGGCATAGACACAGGCCAGGCGATCGGGATCGCACTCATACTGGGACACTAATGACGCCATGACGTTCGAGCTTCGCGTGAAGACCATCGTTGCGTTGCGATAAACGGCCCGTTCGCAATCGATCCAATCCGCACTGTAGAGATCGGCAGGATCAAAGCCCTCGTAGTTCAGGTTCTCGAGATGCGTGTGGTCGGTGTAGACAAAGTGCGGGAGCCCCGGGACGCTGGCATCGAACAGAGACTGCATCTGGAATGAGAAATCGTAGGCGGAAACGTCGATAAGATCGGCCGCGCGGCGCTTGATCCATCGAAAGAGCCATGGCGTGCGAAAGACCGCATATTTGAAGGCTTTTCGGCGTCGCAGCAAGTCCGGCGCGTAGGATGTCCCGGCAGCGATGGCCGCAACAGCCAGGGCCGCGGGTGCGCGCTTTAGCTGCTCCAGAACATAGATGACATCGATCACGTGGTCCGGAAATGCAGCCTGCAATTCCTGCAGCACCATCTTGTTGGCAGGCGGGGCCGGCGGGGATGGCGTCAGAGAGAAAAACGCGATCCTTCGCACCGCTAGGTCCCCCTGCTTTCAACAAACTGTCCCAACCTGCATCACCTCGTCCGATTTGGCGACAAAAGCCCGTCTGCGGCCGGTCAAGATTTACATATCCTGGAAAAAACTCAATAGTCGCAATGGGTAAAGCCCGGTCTTGGATCGGATCTCGGGTTGGGGGACATGCCGAACGCTCCGCTTACGAAATCCAATGCTGTTTCGCCGACAGTCCCGGCGCGCTGAGGTGCCTGGGTGTTTGGCTCTGTCGTGATATCACAGGCGCGAACGCGCATACTGAAGTCCGGCGGCTGGCTGATCGCAAAGCAGCTGATCTCGATGCTGAACACGCTGGTCTTGGCCGTTCTCATCGCGCGGCACCTTGGCCCCGAGCAATACGGCGTTCTGAGTTACGCCGTCTCATTGGTTGCCCTTGCCGCGCCGCTGACGACGATGGGCCTGCGCAATCTGTCGCTGCGCGAATTCAAGCTGCACCCCGATGAAACCGGTCGCATCCTTGGCACGGTTACGGTCATGCGACTTTGCGGGACGCTTCTGTCGGTCGCAGTCGTCTATGCTGTCGCGTCACGGTTTCCGATCCCACACGAACATATCGCAATCCTGTGTCTGATCCTCGCCGGGGCGGCGCTGTTCAAGACCATCGACACGATACAGGAATACTTCATCGCCGATCAAAACCCGCGGCCGTTCGTCATCTACTCGGTCTTTGTCCTGCTCACCTTCAGCCTGATCAAGGTGGGGTTGATCGTGTCGGGGCAATCGGTCAACGCCTTCATTCTGGCGAATGCCGGGCAGACCGTGGCCCAATCCCTGGGGGTCGTCATTGCCTATCGCCGGTTTTCCGGCGTGCCGCCCGGGTTCAGCGTCGACCTGGCGCGCGTTCCCAGATATCTCAAGCAGGCCTTTCCGCTGATGCTGGGTGCGGTTTCGGCGGTCATCTATCTGAAGATCGACATCCTGTTTCTGTCCTACATGGCCGGCAAGGAGGTGACGGGCATCTACAGCGTGGCGGCCCGTCTATCCGAAGCCTGGTACATGCTGCCTGCAACGCTTGCTCTTGCCGCCTTCCCCCGGATGGTGGAGCTGCGGTCAAGCGCGCCAAAGCGGTACGCGCGGCGGATGCAGGATGCGATGGACGTCTTCGCGGCCTTCGGCACGCTGGTTGCGGCGTCGTCGTTCTTCTGGGCCAAACCGATGATCGCGCTCCTGTTCGGCGCCGCCTATCTGGATGCGGTCTTCATTTTGCAGCTATACGTATGGGTCGGCATCGTCGTCGCAACCCGGGCCTTGATCCACAAATGGCTCCTTGCCGAGGCGCTTTTCTGGGGATCCGCGACGATCCACATGACCGGGGCGACGCTGAATGTCGGGCTCAACCTGCTGCTGATCCCGATCTACGGAGCCGCAGGCGCGGCGGTCGCCACGGTGATTTCCTATACGCTGGCGCCGCTTCTGCTGGCCCCCGTGATACCAAGCCTGAGGCCGGTCGCGGTCATGCAGATCAAGGCCATCTTTTGGCCCCGGCGGATCGCCGAACTGCTGCCCCGTCGGGCGAGGCTGTCAACGGAGTGACGCGGTGGTGGTACGAGGATTTGTAAAACGGCAGTTGCGGCAAGGACTTACCTTGCTGCTGGATCCGATATTCCCGTTCCTGGGGGCGGGCGGGCGCCGCTGGGCAACGCGGCTGGTAAACCCACGCGGCAAGCTGTTCATCCCGCCGCAATTGGGGGTCGAGGGGTTCTTTCGCGCCTTGGAGGATGCCGGCGCGCGCCATGTCGTCTTGCGCTGGTTCGACGAGTTGCCGCACATCGCGCGGGGCCACGATCTTGACATCCTGGTGGCGGACGAGGCGGTCGGTACCGTCGATGCCCTGCTATCCACCTGGCCGCGGGGGCAAAAGATCGACTATTACTCCGAAACGGGAACCGGCGGAACGGGATACCGGCCGGAACTGCTGCACGATGTGCCGGCCTTTCCTGCCAGTGTCGCCCGGGAGTTGCTGGCGAGCGCGCAACGGCGTCCGGGCGGCTGGTCGGTGCCAGGGCCGCGCGGGCACTTTCTTGGGCTAGCCTATCACGCCGTCTACCTGAAGGGATTCGCGTCTGGACTGGCAGCGGACGATTTCGCACCGCCACGCAAGAAGGGGTCGCGAGACTATGCGGCGGTCTTGAGCGCCTTGGGAGAAACCGCCGGCATTCCGATCGCGCAGCCGGTGACGATGGCGAGCCTTGACGCGATGCTGCGCATTGAAGGCTGGCGGCCGGACGACGCGCATCTGGCGGCCCTTGCGCCGGCCAATCGTTGGATCGGTGCGGCGGCGTGATCCCGCTATGCGTCGTCCTGCTCTCGGGCGGACTGCCCGACAATGCTGCGGAAACGGCCTCTGAGGCTTTGAAAAACCGGGGTTTCGAAGTCTTCGCCGAGCGTGCGCTTGCAGGTCTGGCCCGCGGCCTCGCGCCCGAGGCATTCCATTCCGGCGGGCGTGTCCTGATCGCATTCAACGCGCTGATGTCAGAATCGTCTCCTCGCCGAGGCAAGGCCTTTGCCGAAGTCGAGGTGGAAAAGGCCGTGCATCTTCTCGCGACCGCGCTGGCAAACGCGCCGGATCATTTGCGGGTGGCCGAGGATGCCAGGCTGGCGGAGATTTTGGCGCGCGACTTGCTGTCGCCGGAGGAGTTCGAGCGACTCGAGGCTCTGATCGGGGAGCGGCGCGCCGAGATGTCCTGTGATCTTCCGGTGCTGGCCGATCTAAGCCGCTTCAAGTACCGGGCCAAAGTCGAGCTTGTGGAATGGAACGGACAGAAGGCGGTCAAAAAGACTTTCCGCCGGACCGCCATGGACGCGATGGAGCGCGAGTTGGCGTTTTGCGATGACATTGCGCCGCGCAGTGGCGTGCCCCCCCGGATCTTGGATCGGACGGAGAACGCGATCGTCTTTGAGTGCATCGACAACACGCTCAAAATCCGACGGCTGCTGGGGTTTCGCCTGCCGATCCCACTGCCGCTTTCCAAGGTGCGGAAAATGGCCGATTTTGTTCGGTTGGCCGTCGCTAGGGGATGGGATCCGATCGACCTGACCCCGCGCGACAACATATTGATCGATGGAAGCACCGGGGCGCTGCGCGCCATCGATTTCGAGTTTGCGCATCGCAGGGAAACGCCGGTGCGGGCGGAGGAATCGTTTTTCCTGTCCGGCGTGCCGGAGGCGGCCACCGTTGCGCGCCCCTTGAACCAGGCGATGAGCGAAGATCCCTATCCCAGCAAGTGGCGTCCGTTCACAGGTCTAAGCAAGCACAGCTTTCTGCATAACCCGGCTTGGATGCAGATGATCGAGCGGGTGCTGGTTCATCCGATTTGGCTGACTGTGCGCAGCGCCGGTGCGATCCTGCGCCGTCGCCGGCATGCCGCTGCACGGGACGATCTCCTTGACGCCGTGGTTCTGCGGTATCGGTAATCCGATCTTGGACGCGTCAGGGACCTTTTCGGGCCATTCTGCGAATCGACCGCATCGGCACACGCAGGTAGGTCTTGACCGCTTCCACCGCGGCCGAGACCCGTCCAAAACCGCGGTGCAGCGGATGGACCAACATGCGATAGAGATGCATGACCGTGGGGCTGCCGCCGAAGAAGACAGCGCGCGGAATTCCAAGAACGGGATACCATCGCACCCGATAGTTCCCCTTGTCCCGATGCATTGGACCGGTCAGACGGGCCGCCTCGGCAACGCGAACCGGATCGTCTCGCCGCTGCAATCTGTCAAATCCCGGGATTCTGTGCACGCCATTCGCCTGAGAGACAAGAATGCCATGCCCCGGATCCCAGCCGACGGGATCAAACCCGGACGCAGCGACCGCCTGCAGAACCTTCCGAAGCCGCAAGATGGTCGCGATCGGCGCCAATGTCCCGAGCGACGCCAGTGGGATGCAATCGGCCCCGACATCGTCGAATTCCAGGTAGTTCGGGCCGCGCTTCCGAAGCGAGGGAAATTCGGGCCAATCAGATGCCAACCGCTCAAGAAGCTCGGCATCGTGCCGCATGTCGTCAAGATACTGCCTCCGGAAGATCTTGCGCATCCGGCTTTCCGGTCCCTGTCCCCGTCTGACCATCAGCGCAACGGCATTGCGCCCCGGCAGCGGATTGAACTCCTCAATGGCCGCATCCACCTCTGCGCGGCGCGACAGGAACTCGGCCTCCAGCGCGGCGGACGCGTCCTCGGCCAGAATCAATTTCGCAAAGCGAAGGGTCTCGGCCGAGTTGTCTGCGGAATGCAGCGCGTTGAAGTGGCTCCCCGACGGAACGCCTGCAAGCACGGCGTCGCGCGCGGCGATCTTCGCACTCAGAATCCGGTTGTTGTCGAGAAACGGGTGTTGCGCGCGGATCGCCTCGGCTGGCTCAACCGGGAAGACGTCGGCGGCAAACAACAAATGAACCGGCGGACCGCCGTTCTTGGGCCACGGTCCCGCCCCCCAGTTGCCCCCGCGCACGGACCGGCGGACGGTCGTCGCCAATTCGCCGTCCAGCGGCAGCGAGAGCAGGATTTCAAATCCGGCATCCTCGATCGCGGATCGCATGGTGTCGAGACGCGCCAGATCGGTCGTTCGGGCCCGGCAGAAGAACACCGTCAGCCCTGGCGGAACGGCAGCGTCGTCGACCAGAATTGGCAGCAATGTGTCCCGAATCCAATCGTCAGCCAGCCCCAAACGTTCGAGCATGTCGATCGGCGGACGCCACCCGGCAGCGGCCAGAAACGCATCCAGCGACGCCCGGTTCCGGCAGACAAAAGGATCGACGCCCGCGGCTTTGGCCAATACTTGAAGATCGACAGCTTCGTCGTCCTCTGCCGTCAGACCAAACAAGCGTGCCTGGCCGCCGAAATACGCCCGGACATACGCGGCAATTCGGAAATCGTCGAGCGCATCGAGGCCGCCTGCGCGCATCGCGGACTCGAGCAGATGGTCTGCAAGTTCAAGCGGGAAGATGGCCAGCGTGATGGCATTGTACTTCGGATTGTCCAGGCGGAAGCCACCGGATTTGGCCCCCGCGAGCGTGAAGAAGTGAACCGATACGCCTGGAGTTCCTCTAATTGCAGCCTTCGCTCGGGCGGCGTCTTTGTCGGCCACCAGCAAGGCCACGTGATCGCCGCCCGAAACATGCCTTTGAGCGACGACGACATATCTGACCTCGGCCTTCCGAAGCCGGTCTTCAACGCCGGTGATGGCGGGAAAGAAGTCCGTTACCAACTCGTTCATCGCGCCACGTTCTTCTGCAAGAGGGATCCCGCGCCTTCCCCGTGCCGGCCATCCAGCTGAGACCCCAGGGCTTGCGCGTAGGCTGCGACGACCGGTGCGGGGGCGAACGCCGCTGAGCGTTGCCCGGCACGTTTGGCATAGCGTTGCCGGTTCCCCGGGTCGTCGTAGTAATCCATTGCGGTGGAAAGCCCGGCGGCGTCATCCATCGGGACAAGCAAACCCCAGGCCGCGGTCTCAAGGCCGTCGGTCATGCCGGCGGGGCGCTCGGCAAGGATCTCGGCTGGTCCCGATGGACAGTCGGTGGCCGCGACGGCGCAGCCAAGGGCCATCGCCTCGACCAGCGCGTTGGGAAAGCCCTCGCTGCGGGAGGCCGATACATAGGCGGTGGCGCGGCTGATGATGGCGTGCGGGTTCTCGACATAGCCGGGCAATTGCACCCGGTCTGCAATCCCGAGGTCACGTGCCAGGGTCTCTAGCGCCGGCCGTTCAGCGCCTTCCCCCAATACCAACAGGGCGCGGTCCCGGTTTCGATGCCGTGCGAATGCGTGCAGCAGAACTTCATGGCCCTTGTTCGGCACCAGGCGTCCGGCAGTCACGAAGAAATCGTCCGGCAAGGCGATGGTGGGTTTCCTGGCCCCTTCGGTGCGGAGCCTTGCGATGTCGAAGGGGTTGTGGATCACGGATAACCGCGCCGCAGGGACCTGGTAATTGGCCAGCATTTCGTCGCGAACACCTTCTGATACGGCGACGATTTTGTCGGCGCGCGGGTAAAGACGGGATACGATCCGGCGAAACAGGCGTCCTCTGAACTGGTTGCCGAAGTGGCTGGATGTGTTCACTCTTTCGCTGATCACACAGCGGAAATGGCCCTTTCGTCTTGCCAGTATGGCAGCGCAGTTGGCGCGCGTGAGGAAACTGAGCACGACGTCTGGCTGCCACGCCGCGATCTGTCGCCTGGTCTGCGAAATGCTTCGCAGCAGCGAGCCGCGACTATCAAGTCGTACGACCTCGACGGCGGAATCCACAGCGTAGGCCGCTGGTAGATCGTCAAGCAGTGCAAGCCGGATATCGACCCCATTCAGGGTCTTCGCCAGCTCACCGGCCAGATACGCCATGACCTTTTCAGCGCCGCCGCCTTCGAGTGAGTTGATCAGCAACAGCAGGCGATGTCTGCCCTCAGACACGAATGTTTCCCTTCGCAGCCGTCAGGCTCAACAACGGCGCGTTCCGGCGGTTGATGGACGCAAACTGATCCAATGTGCGGTGCGCGATCAGGTCCCAATCGAAGACGTCCAGGCCAAAGTCCTTGGGCGGTGCAAGGGCCGATGGCGGTTCTTTCAGCTTGTCTGCGAGCGCCTGTGCCGAGCCGGATGCGAAGTAATGATGCTCTGGCAGGCCAATGTCACGATTCGCCGTGATATCGCTCAGCAAGACGGGAGTTCCGGCACGGACCGCTTCGAGCGCGGCAATCGACAAACCCTCATGGTACGATGGTAGAACGAACAACGCGGCCTTGCGGTTCAGGGCCATGACCTCTGCACGCGTGAGCCGCCCGGCAAAGACGACATCCGCCCCGCCTTGGGCGAGAAGGCGGGTGGCATAGTCGCTTTCGTGGTCCGTGGCGCCGACGACAACCAGCTTATAGGGCGGTTTGAGTTCCGCGAGGCCGGATTGCCTGAATGCCTCGATCAACAGATCCTGCCCCTTTTCGGGTACCAGCCGGCCGACCGTTACAAGGAATCGGCTCGGCGCCACCGAATCCAGGACTGCGGGTGGCTTGGCTGCCGTGTCCGCGTCGACAGGGGGCACACCGTTTGGAACGTACGCGATCCGCCCGGCCTTTCTTCGGAACCGGCGTTTGAGTTGTTTTGCGATCGAAGGCGACACGGCGATGACGCTGTGCGCGAAGGTCACTGCCAACACCTCTCCAAGCCGCAATGCGAGCCGGGACACACGCCCCCACTTTTGCCGCCGGTAGTCTTCGCCATGGTGCGTGAACAGCAAGGACAGGCCAAACAGCCGTGCCAGCGGGGACGTCAGGCCGGGGCCGATGCCATGCAAGTGGACGCAGTCGACCCGCAAGACGAAACGCGCGTAGATCAGCGCAAGAACCGTGTGCACGATTGTTTCAAGCGCAGGGTGCCGCGGGGCCCACAGCGCAATCTGCTCGACCCCCTGAAATCGCGCCTTATGGGGGATGTACCGGCTGCGGCCCAGGACCGTGAGTTTCAGTTGCCCGAGAGGCGCTGCGCCGACGAGCCTTGGCAGCAGATGCGCGCAATGGCTCTCGATGCCGCCCATGACATCGGGAATTCCACGCAAGCCAATGACCGCAATATGCACCACTTCGCAATCACCCCGCACCCAACCCGCTTTGTAGTCGGAAGCCGGAGGCCCCCGTCGAGGAGTATATTGCGCAAGAGAGCCACCAGAAACTTTCGGGAGCGAATAACCAGAGAAAGCGATGACAATGTCCGAAAACCCCCAGCTTTGCTGAACGGTTCGTGGACAATGCGGACGCAGACGGGAATACCGGCGGTGCAACGCGGTGCAGCGTGGCAAGTGATCACCGAAAGCGCATCAAGCGGGACCGTTGTGCCCAAAACCACTGTGGTTCTTGGCGTCACGTGATCCCGGTGTGATCCTTGAACGACCACGCCCCGGGCCGGAACCATGTGCCGCCTGTGACACAGAACGACGGCGCCTGGTCCGAGAGGCGTGGCGCCGGCATTCGCAGGTCGGGTACGGATTGGCCAAGTGGCGCGCTTCGCCGGATGTCTTTGAACCGCGTGCGGGAGGTTCCGTGGTGCTCAGATTGCCCCAGTACGGCTCGAACTGCAGGTGGTGCAGGGTTTTCCCATGACCAAGCACACGATCAGTGTCGTGATCCCAACCCACGACCGCCCGGAGTTCCTGGCGGAAGCGGTCGAAAGCGCGCTGGCCCAGACCGCCGATATTCTTGAAGTCATCGTTGTGGACGATGCCTCAACCCTCGATCTCGGACCGGCCCTGGCTCGGTTTGGTGACAAGGTACGCTACGAGCGCTTGTCCGAAAACAGTGGTGCAAACGTCGCAAGAAACCGCGGCATCGCGCTTGCCCGCGGCACCCTGATCGGCTTTCTGGACGATGACGACATGTGGGTCCCGCACAAGGCCGCCCGCCAGATCGCCGCCATCGAGAGCGGTGCCGAGGCCTGTCTGTGCGCGACACGGGCCATGGACGGCACATCGCGGGAAAAACGCGGCAAGCGCGTGGTCGACGAAGATTGGCTTCGGGCCAGCACGCCCTGCGGGACCAGTGGGCTTGTGGCATTGCGCGCCGTCATGGAAGCCGAACGCTTCGATCCCGCGATCCCACGGGGCCAGGACTGGGACGTCTTTGTGCGCCTCGCCAAGCGCGGTCCGATCGCCTATATCGACGAGCCGCTCTACATTCGGCGCAGCGGACATGATCGCATCACGACGGCCGCGCTTCGCCGGACTCCAGCGGAATTGTTCGCATCCGCGGCTGCCTTGCACAAACATCGGCGATGGCTGGGGGAGGCCGCCTATAGACGGCGACTGGCGCGTGTCTTGCTGAGCTTCATAGCGCAGCGACGGGGAAAATTCCGCTACCTCGCCGCCGCACTACGCCATGCCGGGTTGCGTGCGACGTTGTCAGAGTTGAGACGGAAGTTCCGTCGTTAACCGAGGTTTGGGCCTGCCGGCGGCTCTCCCGGCCCGAGACGAAGCCGGGGTGCGTCGCGGCGCGGGACCGAGCCGCGCTGATCCTGAAGATACCACGTCGTGGAACACAGAAGCGCCAGCAGGATAATGCCCTCGGGCCGGTTGAAAAGCGACGTTCCCAGGGCCGCGAGGGCCACTGTCACAAATCCGGCTGCCGTCATCGCTCCGACTGGCAATGGTTGTGCGCGTAACGCCAGCACCAGGTGATGAAGGAGAGTTCCGAACCAAAGGATCGCACCCAACGCGCCGAACTCGTACAAGATACGCAGATATTCGTTATGTGCGTGAACCGTCACGCCGGGCGCACGTGCCTCTGGCCCGTGGCCGATCAACAGTTGTGGTATTTCGGCATCCAGAAACCCGTAGATGTAAGCCGACCAGATATAGGCACGGGCGGACAGGAGATCCTTTTCGCTGGCTGTGTAGGCCTCGGGGCGTTTGGTCAACTCACCGAAATCGCCGACCACCGAGCCGATCTCGGCAAATCGCGCTCCCATGTTCTCGGGCAGTATCGCCGGCAGCAAGACGGCCAATACGATCACCGGGATAATCGACCTGCGGAGCGCCCGTGCGGGACTTGGGCCTGTACGAAACAGCAGATAGGCCAGAAGAAGCGGCAAGATCGCGATGATGATGGTTCGGTAGTTCGCAAGCAGCAGTCCGACGACGATGGCACCGACAACGGCAAGCCCTTTCGACACCCGCGACCAGGGGTATGTCGCTGCCAGCCAGAGCGCGCCGACGGCAACAAGTGCATAGACCGCCTCGTGCCCGTATCCGCCGATGTAGCTCAGCGTGCCGTCGGGCCCGACCTTCGGCATGTTGAGGAGGAACGACATCAGCTGCATCGCGAAGGGCAGGGCGAAAACGGCCATCAGGCATCCCAAGACTGTCCGCGGACCGTGAACCAGCAAGGCCCGGTACAGCAGAAGTGCAACCACTATGAAGTACAACCATAACACCGCAAAGCTCTGCACTGCCCCGATCGCACCGTTGAGCACGGCACTGAGCACGCCGAAGCCAACGAAGACATAGAACGGCGCGACCCAGCCGTTCCGAACCAATTGGAAGGGGACCAAAAGCAAGCCGACGCAGGCCGCCGCAAGGGTGCTCAAGGCGATCAGCGAGATGCCTGCGATCTTGGTGTCCAATGCGACCTCGCCAAGCGCGGCCGCGGCGAGCCGGACCCAGATCAGCGCAATGGCCAGGATCGCAAGCGTGTCTCC
Source organism: Rhodobacter sp. (assembly GCA_030065095.1). Lineage (GTDB taxonomy): Bacteria > Pseudomonadota > Alphaproteobacteria > Rhodobacterales > Rhodobacteraceae > JASJCA01. The sequence goes on along the minus strand of JASJDP010000006.1, from coordinate 144,474 downwards.
ACGAAGATGCCGCACCTGGCGCAAGACGACGTACAGGCTTGACAAGATGATAAGAAGCGAACCCGCCTGCCACATGCTGCTGCCCGGCCGTTATGCGGCCGGTTGCGGCGGCGGCAAGGCGCGCGGCGGAGAAACCCGCGGCGGCACGATTGGTCTTGACCGTAAGTCGGCGTCTTGCATGCGCCCTTGGGGGACCTTGTTGATGGCGATCGCTTCGATGTCCACGCCAGCCTGGCGCAGCACGGCGATGCATTGTTCGAGCGTTTCATTGGGCGTCTGGTTCCATGCGCATGCCACGATCGTGTGATTTGCAAGCATTCCGATATCGATCACATCGGCGGATCTCAACGCCGGCGGGGTGTCGATTATGATGACCTTGCGCCGCTTGAGCGTGCCAAGCAGCGCGGTAAGCCCATCGTCAGGCGAGTCTTCAATGTCAAAGGGCGGCCTTTCGTGATCAAGGCAGTCCACGATATCGAAGCCGATCGACTCGGCATCCCGGCTTTTAAGAAGCTCTGCAAGATCACCGTTGCTCGGGTCGGCATTCACCAGCGCGGTGTTGAACCCTTCGCGGGCAAAGATCTCGGCGAGCGAGAGGCTTAGCGCGGTCTTGCCTTCGCTATGGTCTGCCGAGGTGACCATGATGATGTTCACTTGGCGCGGATCCTTGGAAGCGACGGACAAACGCAGCCGACGAATTGCTTCGGCCCCTTTGGACTCTGGTGCGGTGCTGATGTACTCCAACAGGCCAATGGGGGTGCCGGCACCGCGCAGGTAGGGAATCTGCCGAACCGATCCGATCCCGGTACGCTGCGCGACCTGGCGCGGATCCCCGACTCTCGGGCGATTGTCCGCAAAAACCGCCAGACCGAACAAGGCCAGCGCGCTGCCGCCGATCGCAAAGATCACCGAGAGCTTTCCCTTTTGCGGCGCCGACGGAAAGACCGGCACCTCTGCGGCCGAAATGATCCGGGCGTCGGCGCTCTGGAACTGGCTGCGCTCGCGCGTCTCTTTCAGCCGCAAAAGGAAAGTGTTGTAGACCTCACGCGAAGCCTGCGCCTCGCGTTCCAGGTCCAGCAACTGCAACTCTACCCGCTCGCGATCAGCAAGCTCGGCTCGTGCCAGCTGCAACCGGCCGTCAAGATCAAACCGCCGCCTGTCAAGGATACCGATCCGTACCTCCAGCCCGGACAACACCCCCTCCACTTCGGCCTTCAGCCGCTGCTCGACCTGTTCGCGGGTTTGGCGCAGGCGCCGAACCGAAGCGTGCTCGCCGAATTCCAGCTGCCCCTGCACGATACGCGCGTCAACATCGGAAACCTGCTCATGCAGCGCGGTGATCGTGGGGATTTCCAGCAGCCTGGCAAGCGCGGCGAAATTTCCGGCAGCGAAGAGCTGTGAGACCTCGTCGCGGCGGGCCAGCAGTTCGGAATGCTCAGCGGTCAGACGCGTAAGAGCATCCGTCAATTCGGCAAGCTGCGGCGCAAGCTCGGCGGCCATTTCCTGGCCGTCACTGATTTGCGTTTTACGGAAATCCGCGACGCGTCTTTCGGATGCTCTAAGCACGTCACGCAACTCGTCGGCCCGGCCTTCGAGCCAGTCGGTCGCTTGATCGCCCGCCAGGTACTTGGTCTCGAGCTGGCGATCGATGTACTTTTGCGCCACGGTATCGGCAATCGCCGCCGCAAGACGGGGGCTGCGCGATTGCGCTTTGACCTCGATCACCTGTGATTCTCCCAGCACCCGCACCGAAACCGCCTTGCGCAATCCCCGGATCGTCCCGGACAGAGGATCACGTTCGCCCGGAATGGCGACGTCTGCGCCAGTGGCCCCGTTTCTGCCTGGTACGATGGCCCTGAGGGAGGTCCTCAAAAGGTCGGAAAGCCGACCGAGCACGCTCGGCGTCCCGAGCGCTGGGTTGAATTCCTCGCGCCGGTCCAGGTCGAGTTCCTGAACAACAGCGCGCAGCACGTCCGTTGACTGCATCACGATGACTGCACTTTCGGCATATGCGACAGTCGGGTTGGCTTCCGGGACGACGTTGGGGATGTTGATGACCGGAGCGGCGCCCGTCCCCAGCATGACCTGGGTCTTGGCGGTGAAGGTCGGCGCAACTTGCGAAAGCACGATGTAGGTCGCGATGGCCATCAAAAGACCAATGGCTGCGATCGACCCCTTCCACCTAAGGGCAATTGCCAGAAGAGACTGCGCATCAATCCCGAACAGCGGTGCGGAGGCGGGACCGGGCGCGCCACGGTCGTCGTCGCTGCCCGGTATCTCCCACCGATGCCTTGACGTCGCCTGATCGATCATCCGCTGCCCCCAAAAAAACTCGCCGGCCATCGGCACACCGTGCCGCGCCGCCGGTTCCGCTCACACCACCCGCCACCGAAATCCCCGAGGCGCCGCAACCGCGCCCACAAAGGCCCGAACCACACGGATCGATCCGACCGCAGGGAAATCTGACCGGCCACCCCCGAAGGGCGAAGACTGGACTGGCGAATTCGGCTGAATTGCCCGCACCTAGCCCACCTGGCCTTGTACCGCATTCTGCTCTTATCGAGGAAGAGCGGCCCAATTTCCGCCGCAATTGGGCCATGATTTGTCCGGCGGGTCGCGACAATAGCCCAGATGTCCAGGCATTGCGGACCACCGAACGCCTTGCCCCGGTCCGATCGCCGACGCGATTCGCGGCCGTGGCATGGATTTGAACGGCACAACCAAAAAAAGGCCGCCTTTGAACTGCTGTTCTGGACTGGATGCCGGATAGAGTACATCCTTCGTAACACTGTACACCTTGTGCCCGACGCGCCGGACGCCTTGCGCCCGCCGTTTTATTCGGTTCCGTGGGTACTGGTTGAAGGAGAGCATCGCGAGCAACTCCTCGAGCACGTCAGCGACGACGGCGAAGAGCCGACGACCACTCACAAAACCGCGGGATACAGTCGTACGGCGTTTGGCCAAATGGCTCAGATCCCAGCCGGTTGCTTTGGTTTTGCTTGCCCTTAAGGATTTCCGTTGTCGGCTCATCAATTCGGCGATGGACCATGACCTTTTTCCCAACCGTTCGCCGCAAGGATTATCGCGCCGCCTTAGACGAACCAGCAGACACCCGTCATCGTCAGACGGCAAGGTTTCGACAGGAAGTTTTATCACTTGACCTCCTCAAGTCAGCAACTCGATCGAATAGCTGAACGGCAATCCGAGCATTGGAAATATCCGCCATGATGGAAGGCGCTTGGCTTGGAATCGGCGATTTCATCAAATGTCGTCGCAGCCGATGCTCAGAGCGGGCTCGCGGTTTGTTTTGAGCGATGGCGAATATTGCGAAAGAGGCGTGCGATCGGACGCAACGATGCCCTCCCAGACAGCCGAATGCGTTATATGTGCCGCCGCCATCCACGTCAGGAAATCCCGCTTGCAAAGCCAACACGCCGTCGCTAAATGCAGAGCACTCCGCGCTGGTAGCTCAGTTGGATAGAGTACTTGACTACGAATCAAGGGGTCGGGGGTTCGAATCCTCCCCAGCGCGCCATAACCAATTCCTGCTCCTGAAAGCCCGCTAACGCCTTGAAGGGTATGGCGAAATCCGGGTTTCGAAGCCCCTCGAAACGGTGATAGGCCAAGCGCCCCGTAAAGGCCAATCTGAGAACCAAACGACGCAAGTCCAAACGCCCTGAATCCCGGGCTTTCCGGGGGGTTGTGAGGAATCGCATTGCGGGTTCGAACAGTTCGTTGAATGGGCGTCTCGACTGACCCGCATTTTCGAGCGTTTTTTTACGAGACCCGCCGCGCCTCTTGCAAGAGGCGCGCGCGGGTCGCCATCGCGCGCGCGGGCTTGCGCCGGCGATGCCGGGCCTGTCGGCGGGCGCGGTGTGGTTCTCGGCCTCCGCCGCGACCAGGGCATGGGGTACGGTTTCACCATCGACGACGAGGTCTGGGAAGAGCGCGGCTCTCATTTCGGCCTCCGTCAGCGGCGGGCCAATGGCGCGGTGCGGCGCGATCGTACGATCTGGTAGCCGGGGCGCAGGAGGAACCGGAACGGCGCCGCGAAACCCGACCAGATGTGCACAAGCCGCGTGAACGGGAACAGCATCGTGATGATCAGGCCGAGGAAGATGTGCAGCTTGTAGAGCCAATGCACATCGATGACCGTCACCCACGCGTTGAGGTTCCAGGTCACGACGCTTTGCGACCACATCATGAAGCGCACCATTTCGGAGCCGTCCATGTGCTGCAGGGTCTGCGTGATGGTCAGCAGACCGATCGCAAGCTGCAGCCAGATCAGCCCCATGATGATGATGTCGGGATAGCTCGATGTGACGCGGATGCGCGGATCGAAAAGGCGCCGGTGCAGCAGCATCGTGGCGCCGATCAGGGCCGCGATGCCCGCCGGGCCGCCGATCAGGACCGCCATCCATTGCTTCAGCGCATAAGGAATGCCGAGCGCGTCCAGCACCCAGACCGGTGTAAAGAGACCGATCAGGTGGCCGAAGAACACGGTCAGGATGCCGACGTGGAACAGGATCGACCCCCAGATCAGCTGCTTGCGGCGCAGAAGCTGGCTCGAGGAGCTTTTCCAGGTGAAGGGGTCACGCTCATACCGAGCGATGGAGCCCACCAGGAAGACCGTCAGCGCGACATAGGGCATCACGCCGAAGAGGATGAAGTTGATGTCGAAATTGGCGAACATGGCTCGGGTCTCCTATTCGGCCGCGTGGCGCGGCGCGGGCGGGGTCGATGCATTGGGGGGGCCCATGCGCGCGAGCATGTCGCGCGTCACGGGGCAACCGGCGGTCGGGTTGGGTCCGAAGCGGACTTCGCTTTCCTCCCAGACCTCGTCGAGCGCCTCCAGATCGTTCGGGTCCACCTCGGGCTGGTCCAGAAGCTCTGCCACCGCGTCCCGGTCGGCCTTCGCGCCCGAAAGCTGCAACAAAGCGGCGAACACGGCGCCATACGGACTCTCCCGCCGGGCGAGCCGGGCGTTCAAAACCTCGAGAATATGCACCGCGTCCGCCAAGGTCTCCTGTGCTTCGACGAAGGGACGTGTCGACAGGAATTCGAGCAGAACCGGCAAATGGTCGGGCAGTTCGGACGTGGCGGGTTCGAACCCGCCATCGCGATAGGTCTCCAGAAGCGATACCATCGCACCGCCCCGGTCGCGGCTTTCGCCATGCACGTGCTCGAAAAGGTTGAGCGACAGGGTGCGCGATCGGTCGAAGAGCATCACGTAGCGCTCTTCGAGGTCGTAGATGTCGTCGAGCCAGAGGCTGTCGGTCAGCGGCCGCAGGTTGCCGCGTGCGGCCGCCGTCAGCCGGCTGTCGGCGCCGAGCACGCCGGCGATTTCCGGCATCGCCTTTTGCAGGTCGCGGGTTGGGTAGCTAAGGATCAGCGAAAGAGCTTTCAAAGTCCGGTCCATCAGCGCATCTCCTCGGGCATTTTCAGAGGTTTCTTCGAGCCGCCGAACAGCGAACCCTTCGAGATCCCGGTCGAACAGCCGTTGCCGTCGGTGAAACCGCAGCCACCGCGCAGGTCCATCGCCTCTTCCACGTGCTCGCGATGGGTCGTGGGGATCACGAACCGGTCCTCGTAGTCGGCCAGCGCCATGATCTTGTACATCTCTTCGATCATGCGACCGCTGATGCCGACGCGTGCGGCGATGCCTTCGTCCACGACCCCCTCGACGGTCTTCGCGCGCATATAGGCGCGCATTGCCAGCATCCGCTCCAGCGCCTGGATCACCGGCGCCTCGTCGCCCGCCGTCAGCATGTTGGCGAGGTAGCGGACGGGAATGCGCAGGTTACGCACGTCGGGCATGCCGCCGTCCTTGCCGATCGCGCCAGCCTCGGCTGCGTTCTGGATCGGGCTGAGCGGCGGGATGTACCAGACCATCGGCAGCGTCCGGTATTCCGGATGCAGTGGGAAAGCGACCTTCCACTCCATCGCCATCTTCCAGATCGGGCTCGCTTGCGCGGCCGCTATCCAGTCCTCGGGAATGCCCTCGGCCCGCGCCGCCTCGATTACTCCGGGGCCACTGGGGTCGAGGAAGACATCGAGTTGCGCGTCGTAGAGATCGGTCTTAGCCGCGGCATTTGCAGCGGTGTCGATTTTGTCGGCGTCATAGAGCATCACGCCGATGTAGCGGATGCGCCCCACGCAGGTTTCCGAACACACAGTCGGATTGCCGCTTTCGATCCGCGGATAGCAAAGCGTGCATTTTTCGCTCTTACCGGTCGACCAGTTGTAATAGACCTTCTTGTAGGGGCAGCCACTAACGCACATCCGCCAGCCGCGGCATTTTTCCTGGTCGATCAAGACGATCCCGTCCTCTTCGCGCTTATAGATCGCACCCGAGGGACAGGAGGCTGCGCAGGCCGGGTTCAGGCAGTGCTCGCACAGTCGGGGAAGATACATCATGAAGGTGTTCTCGTATTCCCCGTAGATCTGTTTTTGCACGCCCTCGAAGTTGTAATCCTGGCCACGCTTGGAGAATTCGCCGCCCAGGATCTCTTCCCAGTTCGGGCCCTTTTCGATCTTCTCGATCCGCTCGCCGGTCACTTTCGAGCGCGGGCGCGCGGTCGGGAAGGCCTCCATCTCGGGGGCCGATTTCAGGTGGTCGTAATCGAAATCGAACGGCTCGTAGTAGTCGTCGATCTCTGGCAGGTCCGGGTTGGCGAAGATGTTGGACAGAATCCGCCACTTGCCCCCCTGCTTGGGCTGCAGCTTGCCCGAGGCCGTCCGCTCCCAGCCGCCGTTCCAGCGGTCCTGGTTCTCCCAATCCGTGGGATAGCCGGTGCCCGGTTTGGTCTCGACGTTGTTGAACCAGGCGTATTCGACGCCGTCGCGGCTGGTCCAGACGTTCTTGCAGGTAACGGAGCAGGTGTGGCACCCGATGCATTTATCGAGGTTCAGCACCATGCCGATTTGCGCACGTACTTTCATTCCGCGGCCTCCTTCCGGGTCGCTTCGCGGTCGAGCCAATCGACCTTTTTCATCTTCTTGACGATGACCATCTCGTCGCGGTTGCAGCCCACGGTGCCGTAGTAGTTGAAACCGTAGGACTGCTGCGCGTAGCCGCCGATCATGTGGGTCGGCTTCAGCACCGCGCGGGTCACCGAGTTATGGATGCCGCCGCGCTTGCCGGTCTTTTCCGACCCCGGCGTGTTCACGATCTTTTCCTGGGCGTGGTACATGAAGGTCGTGCCGTCCTTCATCCGTTGCGACACCACCGCCCGCGCCGTCAGCGCGCCGTTGGTGTTGTAGAGCTCCACCCAGTCATTGTCCGTGATCCCCGCCGATTTGGCGTCATTCTCGGAAATCCAGATGACTGGCCCGCCCCTGTTGAGCGTCAGCATCAAGAGGTTGTCGGAGTAGGTCGAATGGATGCCCCATTTCTGGTGCGGGGTGATGAAGTTCAAAACCAGCGTGTCGCCGTCGTCGCGCACGTCTTCGGTGATGGTCTTCAGATCCACCGGCGGGCGGTAGGACATGAAGCCTTCACCGAAGGCGCGCATCCACAGGTGATCCTGATAGAGTTGTTGGCGTCCCGTGAGTGTGCGCCAAGGGATGAGTTCGTGGACGTTGGTATAGCCGGCGTTGTAACAGACCTTCTCGCTTTCGAGCCCCGACCAGGTCGGCGACGAGATGATCTTGCGCGGCTGCGCGGCGATGTCGTGGAAGCGGATCTTCTCGTCTTCCTTCGGCACCGCAAGGTGGGTGTGGTCGAGGCCGGTGGCCGTGCTGAGCTTGCCCCAGGCCTTCACGGCGACCTCGCCGTTGGTCTCGGGCGCCAGCATCAGCACCACCTCGGTCGCGTCGATGTCGGTGACGATCTTCGGGCAGCCCTTGGCGGGACCGTCCTGCCATTCGCCGTTCAGCTCGCGCAGGTGCTGGACCTCTTCCTTGGTGTCCCAGGCGATGCCCTTGCCGCCGTTGCCGACCTTGTCCATCAGCGGGCCGAGGGCGACGAACCGGTCGTAGAGCGCCGGGTAGTCGCGTTCGACCGGAATGTAGTTCGGCGCGGTCTTGCCCGGGATCAGGTCGCATTCGCCCTTCTTCCAGTCCTTGACCTCGTTCTGGGCGATCTCGGCCGGCAGGTCGTGCAAGAGCGGCAGCGCGACGATGTCGGTTTCCTTGCCGAGGATTTCCGGCGCGACCTCCTGGAACTTCTTGGCGATGGCCTTGAAGATCTCCCAGTCCGATTTGCTTTCATACGCCGGATCAACCGCCGCCTGCAGCGGGTGGATGAACGGGTGCATGTCCGAGGTGTTGAGGTCGTTCTTCTCGTACCAGCTCGCCGTCGGCAGCACGATGTCGGAATAGACCGCGGTGGTGCTCATCCGGAAGTCGATGGTGACCAGAAGGTCCAGCTTGCCCCGCGGGGCGTCGTCGTGCCAGACCGCCTCTTTCGGCTTTTGGCCGCCTTCCTCGCCCAGGTCCTTGCCCAGCACGCCATGATCGGTGCCCAGAAGGTGCTTGAGGAAGTACTCGTGGCCCTTGCCCGAGGACCCCAGCAGGTTCGAGCGCCAGACGAAGAGGTTGCGCGGCCAGTTCTCCGGCGCATCGGGGTCTTCGCAGGACATCTGCAAATCGCCCGACTTTAGCTGCTGCGCTATGTAGGCCGGGATCTCCTTGCCCGCCTCTTTGGCCTGCTTGGCGACCTCCAGCGGATTGGTCTTGAGCTGCGGGGCAGAAGGCAGCCATCCCATTCGCTCGGCGCGGATGTTGTAGTCGATGAGCGAGATGTTCCAATCGCCCTCGGGCGCGGTCGGAGACAGGATCTCGTCCGCCGTCAGCGTCTCGTAGCGCCACTGATCGGTGTGGGCATACCACATCGAAGTGGAGTTCATGTGCCGCGGCGGGCGGCCCCAGTCGAGCGCGAAGGCCAGGGGCAGCCACCCGGTTTGCGGACGCAGTTTTTCCTGGCCCACGTAATGCGCCCAGCCGCCGCCGGACTGACCCACGCAGCCGCACATCACCAGCATGTTGATGACGCCGCGATAGTTCATGTCCATGTGGTACCAATGGTTCATCGCGGCCCCGATGATGATCATCGACTTGCCTTGCGTCTTCTCGGCGGTGTCGGCGAATTCGCGTGCCACGTGGATAATCTTGTCGGCGGAAACGCCGGTGATCTTCTCGGCCCAGGCCGGGGTGCCCGGCACGTCCTCGGCGTAGTCGGTGGCGACCCAGTCGCCGTTCAGACCACGGTCGAGCCCGTAATTTGCGCAAAACAGGTCGAAGACCGTGGCGACCAGGATTTCTCCGTCGGCGGTCTTCACCTTCTTGACGGGGACATTCTTGGTCAGCACGTCGGGTCGGTCATCGCCGGTCGAGAAGAACTCGGTCGCGCCGCTGCCGAAATAGGGGAAGTCGACGCCGACCACATCGTCATGATCCGTGTCCAGGATAAAGGACACCGCCAACTCGGTTTCGTTGCCGTCGGCCTTCGCCTCCAGATTCCATTCGCCGTCTTCGCCCCACCGGTAGCCAACAGAGCCGTTGGGCGCGACAAGCCCCTTGGACTTGCGATCCCAGGCGACCGTCTTCCACTCGGGGTTGTTGTCTTCGCCCAGTTTGCCATCCAGATCGTACGTGCGCAGGAACCGACCCGGCACAAGTTGGCCGTCCTGTTCGTCAAGCCGCACCAGCATCGGGAAGTCGCTGTATTTGCGGCAATAATCGACGAAGTAGTCGGATTGCCGGTCAAGGTGGAACTCGCGCAGGATCACGTGGCCAAAGGCCATTGCCAGCGCGGCGTCGGTGCCCTGCTTCACGTTCAGCCAGACATCGCCGAATTTGGCGGCCTCGGAGTAGTCGGGGCAGATCACCGCCGACTTGGTGCCGCGATATCGCGCCTCGGTGTAGAAATGCGCGTCCGGCGTCCGGGTTTGTGGCACGTTCGAGCCCCAGAGCAGCAGGTAGCCTGCGTTGTACCAGTCGGCGCTTTCGGGAACGTCGGTCTGTTCGCCCCAAGTCATCGGCGAGGCCGGCGGAAGGTCGCAATACCAGTCGTAGAAGGACATGCAGACTCCGCCCAGCAGCGACAGGTAGCGCGAGCCGGCGGCATACGAGACCATCGACATCGCCGGGATCGGCGAGAAGCCGACCACCCGATCGGGTCCCCAGGTCTTGGCGGTGTAGGCATTGGCGGCGGCGGTGATTTCGGTCGCTTCGTCCCAGGAGGCGCGCACGAAACCGCCCTTGCCACGTGTCTCGACATAGCCGTTGCGCAGCACCGGATCGTTCTGGATCTCGGTCCAGGCCTCGATCGGCGACTTGGTTTCGCGCAGGCGGCGCCAGACCTTCATCAGGCGTCCTCGCACCAGCGGGTTCTTAACCCGGTTCGCGGAATAGAGATACCAGCTATAGCTCGCCCCCCGCGCGCAGCCGCGCGGCTCGTGGTTCGGCAGGTCGGGCCGGGTGCGGGGATAGTCAGTCTGCTGGGTTTCCCAGGTGACGATCCCGGACTTGACGTAGATCTTCCACGAACACGACCCGGTGCAGTTTACCCCATGGGTCGAGCGCACGACCTTATCGTGACGCCAGCGATTGCGATAGGTGTCCTCCCAGTCGCGACTTTCGCGGGTGACTTGACCGTGGCCGTTCGAGAACCGTTCAAGTTCCTTCGGCTGGAAAAAGTTCAGTCTGTCGAGCAGGTGGCTCATGGATAAGCTCCTCACGAGGGGTGAGGGGCGCGCCACGATGAGGGCGGCGCGCCCGGCGTGGCTTTAGGGGTTCTTGATGTAGGCGCCTGGGCGCAGGTAGAACCACCAGTTGATGATGATGCAGAGCACGTAGAAGGCCGCGAACCCGTAGAGCGCGTATTGCGGCGTGCCGGCGCCCATCTGCTCGCCAAACACCTTCGGGATGATGAAGGCGCCGTAGGCGGCGACGGCCGAGGTCCAGCCCAGAACCGGGCCCGCCTGTTCCTTGTCGAACGCCACCGCGATGGTCCGGAATGTGGACCCGTTGCCGATGCCGGTGGCGGCAAAGAGGATCAGGAAGAGGCCGAGGAACGGGACGAAATACTGTTCCGGCGTGGCCGAGGCATAGGCCTTCTGGATGAAGTATGCGACACCCAGTGCGCTTGCGACCATGACGATGGAAATCCACTGCGTCACCCGCGCGCCACCCAGCTTGTCCGAGATCATGCCGCCGATCGGGCGGATCAGCGCGCCGATGAACGGGCCCATCCAGGCGAACATCAGCGCCGAGGGGCCGTTGGGGTTGACCGTGTCATGGGTCAGCACGCCGTCGACCTCGATATGGCTGAACCCGAAGACCACCTTGATGGTCAGCGCCAGCGCCGCCGAATAGCCGATGAAGCTGCCGAAGGTCATGGTGTAGATGACCGTCATCGCCCAGGTGTGCTTGTTGCCGAAGATCCGGTACTGGCGCGTCAGGTTCTGGCCCACGGCGCCCGGGATCATTTTCAGCCCCAATACGGTCAGCGCGATGACGATGGGCAGCGCGATCCACTTGCTGACGCCAAAGCCGGACCCGCCGACGTTTTCAGGCAGCATCAGCCAAAGGCCGAAAGCCGCGCAGATCAGCCCGATCAGCAACATCCCGGTGATGATGCCGAAGGCGCCGACCGGGTTCGGGATGTCCGGCGAGACATGCGCGTCGCGGATGTTGTTCATGCCGAACCAGCCGGCAAAGGCCAGCGGGATCAGGAACACCAGCCAGATGAAGCCCGCATTGTGGATATAGGTCTCGGACCCGGCGGGGATCTTACCGATCAACGTGCCGGAGGTGTTCTCCAGCACCATCGGCTCGCCGCCGAAGATGCCGAAGGTCATCACCAGCGGGATCAGGATCTGCATCGTGGTCACGCCGAAGTTGCCCAGGCCCGCGTTCATGCCCAGCGCGTAGCCCTGGATCTTCTTGGGAAAGAAGAACGAGATGTTCGACATCGAGCTGGCAAAATTGCCGCCGCCGATGCCGCTGAGGAACGCCAGAACCTGGAACCACCACAGCGGCGTGTCGGGGTTCTGCAGCGCAAAGCCGGTCAGCGCGGCCGGAATCATCAGAAGCGCGGTGGTGAAGAAGATCGTGTTCCGCCCGCCGGCGATGCGGATGAAGAAGGTCGAGGGGATGCGTAGCGTGGCGCCGGTCAGGCCGGCAATCGCGGCGAGGGTGAACAGCTCGGACTTCTCGAACGGGAAGCCTAGGTTCAGCATCTGCACCGTGATGATGCCCCAGTAGAGCCAGACGGCGAAACCGCACAGCAGGCTGGGGATCGAGATCCACAAGTTACGGTTGGCGATACCTTTGCCGGTCGAGACCCAGAAGTCGTCATCGTCCGGGGCGTAGTTTCTGAGGTCTTGTCCCAAAGTCTCTCTCCTTTGGTTTTCTATGGCGGCGGACCAGCGATCGGCCCGCCGCGCAATGGTTATTCTGCGGGTTTTCCGACCGGTTCGTGCGGAACGTCTGAGAGGTACTTTTCGTCCCTGAGTTCCGGGATCCGGGCGCGTTCCATCCGGCGGATTGCCAGGTGCATCCAGATCGTGCTGATCGCGACGATCACGAACATCAGCATGAAGACCATCGACCAGACCTGAAAGATGTCCAGGAGGATGCCGAAGGCGATCGGCAACACGAACCCGCCGAGCCCGCCGATCATGCCGACAAGCCCGCCGACCGCGCCCACATGGTGCGGGTAGTAGACGGGGATGTGCTTGAAGACCGCCGCCTTGCCGAGGCTCATTACGAAGCCCAGGATCACGCTGAGGAAGACGAAGAAGTAAAGCGGAATGCCAAAGCTGAACTCGATAAGGTTCGGGGTACCGTCGGCCTTCGGGATGCCCTCAACGATATAGGTCGTTTGCGGATAGCTCATGATGAAGAGCACGATGAGGCTGACGATGAACGTAAGGTACATCACGAACCGCGCGCCCCAGACGTCCGACATCCAGCCGCCGAGCGCCCGGAAGATCGAGCCGGGCAGGCTATAGAGGCCCGCGTAGACCCCCGCCGCGGCCAGGGTCACACCGTAGGCGCCGACGTAGTAGCGCGGCAGGAACGACGCGAAGGCAACAAACGCGCCGAAGACGAAGAAATAGTAGGTGGCAAAGCGCCAGACCTGGATGTTCTTTAGCGGCTCAAGCTGCATCGCGGCTGAAACCGGTTTCTCGCCCGTGCGCCTTTGCTCTTGTATCACCGGGTCCGGCTTTGCGAAGATGTAGAAGGCGACGGCCATCAGTACGAGCACCACCGCATAGATGCGCGCGGTGTCTTCCCAGCCCACGGCGATCACCAGAAACGGGGCCGCGAAGTTCGTGACGGCGGCACCGACGTTGCCGGCACCGAAGATGCCCAGCGCCGTACCCTGATGCTCGGCCGCGAACCAGCGCGAGACGTATGCCACGCCGATGATGAACGAGCCACCGGCCAGGCCCAGGCCCAACGCGATGGCCAGGAACACCGGATAGCTCTGAACGCTGGCTAAGAGCCAGACCGAAACGGCCGTGATCAGCATCTGCAAGGGCAGCATGATCCGGCCGCCGTACTGGTCGGTCCAGACGCCCAGGAAGATCCGGCTGATCGAGCCGGTCAGAACCGGCGTCGCGACGAGCAGGCCGAACTGCGTTTCGCTGAGCCCGAGTTCCTGTTTGATCTTGACGCCGATAATCGAGAAAATCGTCCAGACTGCAAAGCAGACCGTAAACGCAAGCGTGCTTAGCCCCAATGCCCGGTATTGGTCCGGGCGTGTGACGCCATCCAATGTGTGCATTACCGTCCCTCCGGTTTGGTGTGTCCGAGAGGCCCTTACGGGTCTGCAACAAGCACTCGCGCGTTTGGCGCCCAGCGAGCTTGATCTAGATCACATTCTGGCAGTTTTATGAGCAAAATAAATGAGTTATGGAAAAATCTCATGCGGTCTCGCGTGCCGGATCAAACCAGGCGGAGCGCCGAATCAACTGGCGGCTTGACAAAAATCAAGCGAGCACCCGACTATTGCGGAAAACGGAGTTTCCCTTGCGGCTGCGCCCCCCTGAGTCGGATTTCCAGAACATCCGAAGCTTGGATCTTTTTACCGAGATCGCAGATCAGCATTTCGACGTGCTGATGCGCGGCGCCTACGTGCAGAATTTCCCGCCGCAGATCGAATTGATCGCCGAAGGAGATACATGCGATTTCCTGCACGTTGTCCTGTCCGGTTCGGTAGATCTGTTTTCTTCGTGGAACGGTCGGGAAACCTCGATGGCGACAGTCCGGCCGGTATCGACCTTCATTCTGGCGGCGACGGTCAAGGATGCCCCCTACCTGATGTCGGCCCGGACATTGGAGAAGAGCCGCATTGTTCTTGTGCCAAGCAAGGATGTGCGATCGGTGTTCGACATCGACCCCGGCTTTGCCCGCGCCGTCGTGACGGAGTTGGCGCAGTGCTACCGCTCGGTCGTCAAGAATACCAAGGACCTCAAGCTCAGAACGTCGCTTGAACGGCTGGCGAACTACATTCTCAGGCAACAGCGACGCGCTGGCGGAGCCACGACGTTCGAGCTGCAGTTCGAAAAGAGGCGCCTGGCCTCCTTTCTCGGCATGACACCGGAGAATCTCAGCCGGGCGTTCAAGGGCCTTCAGCCATACGGCGTCCGTGTCGAGGGCTCTCAGTTCGTCATCTTAAGCCAATCGGATCTCGAACGCTTCGCCAAGCCCAATCCCCTGATCGACGATTACTCGACTTGATCGGACTGAATTCAGGGCAACTGCGCCCTTCGCCCCGATCGCAGGTCGTTGGTCCTGCTCTCGTGACCCGAGAGGAGAGAGGCCCAGTCGCGATGTTGAACGCTGATGTCCGCTTCCATACTCGGCCGCTATCTTTGAGCGTACTGGCGGATCATGTGACCTCCATCGACATCAAGAACGACGCCAGACGTGTAAGTGTTGGACATCAGAAAGATCGCAGCCTCGGCCGCCTCCTCGACCGTTCCGACCCTGCCGACCGGGAGCGACGCGCCGGTGGCGTCGTACATCGTCTCGCGGGCCTTGGGGTTCATACCGGCGTAGGCATCGGACCGAACCATGCCGGGCGAGAGGCAGTTGACCCGCACGTCCGGACCGAGTTCAAGGGCGAGCCCACGGGTCAGGGCTTCGACCGCGCCGTTCACCGCGCCCAAGCCGGAGCAGTTCATTCCCGGGCGGCGGGAGAGCACGCCGGAGAAGAAGGTGATTGACCCGCCCGGCCGGAGCTTTTTCAACGCCGCCTTTGCCATGGAGTAGGGGCCGAAGAACTTGGCGTCGAACATCCTGCGCAAGTCGGTTTCGGGCAATTCCGCGAAGGGGCCATGGGCCGCGCTTGAAGCCGAGATCACCAGGTGGTCGATCTCCGGCAAGGCCTCGGCCCAGGCCGCGACCGAGGCCGCGTCTGTCATGTCGACGGGCAATGCCCGGCCGGTCGCGAACTTTGCGATGGCGGTATCAAGTTTGGCGCCGTCTCGGCTCGAGATGACGACCTCGCCGCCGGCCGCAATCACCTGGCGCGCGATCGCCTTGCCGATACCCGAGCCGCCGCCGACCACCGCGACGGTCTGTCCTTGAAATCTCATTCGGTACGTCCCTCAGCGGATCGGTTTCGTTTCTGGGCGGATGAAGTTGAAGATCGTGTGCGGATCGGCGCCGGCGAAGAGAAACTTGATGACCATGGCGGCGGCAGCCTCCAGTTGATAGGCGTGCCTGTTGTCGCCAAGCCGCAAGGGCTCCGCCCCGACATCGGCGATCAGTTGGGCGATGACACCGTCCGCGCCACCGTCCGATGTGTAGAGCGTCACCATCTGCCGTCCGTCATAGGTCATGTCCCGGTCCTCCCAAACGGCGACCTGCGCCATGTTGAATGCTTTGCCGACATGCGCGCCGGGCAATACCTCGGCGATCGCTTGTGTGAGAGACCGGCCGTCGTCCCGCGTGGTCAGGAAGGTCTCGATGGTGATGGGGTTGTTGATATCGATCACGACTTTGCCGTCGAAGGCGGACGGCCCGCCAGCAGTTCCGATCGCGGTGAACACATCCTCGGACCGCGTGGCCAAGACGACAACGTCCGCAAACGCGACGGCCTCGGCCGCCGTGCCAACCTTGGCGCCGACGGACTGCGCGGCCGCGCGGGTCTTGTCTGGCGTCCGCCCCGACAACATCACCTCGTGCTTGCCGGACCATTTCCCGGCGAGGGCCTGCGCCATCCCGCCGGCACCTACAAAACCAATCTTCATCTTTGCCTCCTGTAAAGCTTGATGCTGGAAACCTAATGAGAATCCGAGCATAGTTTAAATCGATATCAATTATTCATGGCATAACCCCAGTGGATTTGAAGCAATCCGAAATCGGTCTGTTGATTGCGCTCGACGCGCTTCTCGAAGCGGAAAGCGTGACGGCGGCCGCCCAGGTGCTTGGCATCAGCCAGCCGGCGATGTCGGCGCAATTGGCGCGGCTGCGCACGCTTTTCAACGACCCGCTGCTGACGGCGTCCGGGCGGAGGCTCGTGCCAACGGCGCGGGCGCTGGAGGTTCGGCAACCGCTGAGAGCACTTCTGGCCGATCTCGATCTGCTCGTGCGTGAGAGCGCGCAATTCGACCCCGCGACGACGGATCGAACGTTTCGCCTGATCGGGACCGACTATGTGCACGCTGTCCTGTCGACGGAACTGCTCAAGGCATTCGCGGATACGGCCCCGAAAGCGCGTGTAGCACTCTTGCCTTTCGACCCGCCGGCGGTCTGGCCGCATTTGGAGCAGGACGGGGCCGATCTTGCCTTGGCGACGGGGATGAACCTGCCAGAGGCGCGACGACGGCCTGGACTGGTGGAAGAGTTCAAAGTCATACAGCGAAAGGGGCACCCGCGCGGCGATGCTCCCTTTACGCTGGACGCGTTCTGCGCCGCAGACCATGTCCTGATCTCGCCGGAAGGCGGAGGCTTCTTCGGTGCTGCGGACAAGATCTTGGCCGATATGGGTCGCGTCCGCCGGATCGCGTGTTCGTTGCACAGCTTCCTGCTTGCGCCCGCGCTTGTCTCGGGGTCAGACCTAATCGCCTTGATCCCGGTCCGACTCGCTGCGCTTCACAGCGACCTGATCGACGCGTACGATCCGCCGTTCCCGTCGCCGGAGTTCTCTGTCGACCTGCTGTGGCATCCTCGCCGGCAAAAAGACCCTGCGCATGTCTGGTTCAGATCGCTCGTCGCCCGGGTCGCGGTGGCCCGATAAGGGGTGATTGAGCGGCGGTCCGTCCCGGCGAGAGCGATCCGTGCGGCAAATCCGCGATTGCATGGCTCGACCGCGATCGGGTCAATCCACGGCATGCCAGCGCGACTACGGCGATGCCGCCCGCGGGGGCGCACGAGTTTTGGCCGTTCTCGCGCCGTGCATGCTGCCGGCCAGCCCCTGGCGATCGCAAATTTCCGGTTTCGCAATCGGATCCGGTCAGGTGGTCGGCTGACCTGTCTCTTGGGTTGCCGGCCGAGCCGGTCTCCGGCGCGATCGTCGGATGCCCGATCTCGATCCGGGTCGAACAAACGGTCTTGAGCCGCCAGGTCCTACTCCGCCGCCGCATCCAGCGCGGCGACCGCTTTCGGCAGGCACACGGTGAAGCACGTCCCCTCCGGTCCGGTCGACAGGAGCTCCAACCGCCCGCCATGGCCACGGATCAGTTCTGCCGCTATCGCCAGGCCCAGCCCGAAGCCGCCCTTCCGCGTGCCGCCCTGGAACGGTTGGAACAGGTGCTCGCGCGCTTTCGTCGGAAGACCTGGACCCGTGTCGGTGATCCTGATCGCCCATTCCTCGTCGCTTTCCGAGGCGATCACGGCGATCTCGCCGGGTTTGCCGGTCGCGACGATGGCCTGGCGGGCGTTGCGAATGAGGTTGCCGAGCACGCGGTATAGCTGTTCGGGATCGGCGCGCACGACCATGCCGGCGGGCACGTCCTC
The DNA here is from genome assembly GCA_030065095.1 of Rhodobacter sp. GTDB lineage: Bacteria > Pseudomonadota > Alphaproteobacteria > Rhodobacterales > Rhodobacteraceae > JASJCA01. Next base: position 126,555 of record JASJDP010000006.1, on the reverse strand, counting down.
GGAGAAGCTCAGATCGTGTTCGCCGCTGGCGAGCCGTTCGGCATCGACCACTTCGCCGACAACGCCGGCGAGCATCACGCGGTCGAGCTGCGGCGGCGGCTCTTCTGCCTTGCCGAAGGCGAGCGTGGATTCACAGAGGTTCACGGCGCGGGAAATCGAGCCCACGAGTTTCGGGGCGGAGCGGCGTACCGCGGGGTCCTCGCTGCGCTCCAGCCGGTCCGAAAAAAGCTGCGCCACGGTCAGGATGTTGCGCAGATCGTGGCTGATCTTGGCGACCGCGCCACCCAGTTGCGCCAGCCGTTCCTTTTGCCGCAGCGCGCCGGTCAGCTGGGTCTGCATGGTGGCCAGGGCCTCCTCTGCCTCGCGCAGCTCGGTGACGCCGGCCGAGGGTTTGATGATCCGGCGCGCGTCCTCGGGCGCTGCGGCATAGGTCTTGACGGCGCCGACCACGCCCTCGATCGGTTTGACCAGGAACCGGCGGACGGCCAGAAACAGCAGCATCGCGGTTATGACCGAGATCACGGCGGACAAGAGCAGGATGCGCAGGCCGTAGTCGATCATCGCGGCGCGCAACGGCGCGGTTTCCATCGTCACCTCGATCAGCAGACCCGCCTCGCGCAGCGGGCTGCCGATCACCCGAATCACCTCGTTCTGCGGCCGCAGCAGCCGCATCATCGCATCGCCGATCAGCTCGAACGCACCGGGCTCGCGCAGATCGTATGTGGCGGTGATCGGCGACGGAATGTCAGATGACAGCACCAGTTGGCGCACCTGATCGCGCCGGAGAACCACGTTGAAGACATCCGCGTTTTCAAGCAGTTCCTTCTCCAGGTCCATCTCGATCATGTCATTGGCCAGCAGGGCCAGCGATGCGATCTGTGCCTTTTCCAGGCGTAGCAGCAGATAGTCCTCGCGATAGCGCGCCACCGACGGCACGAAGATGAGCACTTCGGCAAGCATGACGAATACCGTCGTCAGGATCAGGAACCGGCCGGAGAGCGAATTGAGGAACATCTAGCCTTACCGTTCGGATGTCACGGGATCCAGCGTTGCACGAAGCCCACGACGCGTTTGACTGTCGGGTTTTCGAACAGCCTGGGGGTAAAATAGGCCCCTGCGGCGCGCTTGTTAACCTCTCCCAGGGTCGGATACGGGGCAACCATGGCGGCGATCTGGCCCATCTTCAGGCGGTTGGCGATGGCAAGCGCCCAGACCTGGATCAACTCACCCGCCTGCGCGCCGACCATCGAGGCGCCCACGGGGCGGCCCTTGACGACCATGACCTTGACCAGACCGGTGGTCTTTCCTTCGGCAATCGCGCGGTCGTTGCCTGAGAATTCGAAGCGCACGACCTCCAGCCTGTCGCCGTGGGCTTTGCGCGCCTCGGCCTCGGTCAGGCCGACCTGGGCCAGTTCGGGATCGGTGTAGGTCGCCCAGGGGATGTGGTCGGTGCGCTGCTTCGACGGCAGCCCGAACAGCATCGAGCGGATGATGACGCCGGCATGATAACCCGCGACATGGGTGAACTGCAGCCCGCCGGCGGCGTCGCCGATGGCGTAGACCCGTCGGTTCGTCGTCCGCAGGCCAGCGTCCACCTTGACCGCGCGGTCGTGTTCGATGCCCGCCGCGTCCAGGTTCAGCCTGTCGATATTCACCTTGCGCCCGACTGCCATCAGCAGGTGAGAGCCCTTGAAGACCGACCCGTCGGCGGTTTCGACCGTTATATCTCCGTCGGTCCCGCCGACCTTTGCCGCGTTGTGGCCCTCGACGATCTCGACGCCTTCGGCCCGCAGCTTGTCAAGCACGATGGCGGCCAGTTCGGGGTCGTCCTTGCCCATCGCGTTCAGGCCCTCGATCACCGTCACCCTGGATCCCAGCCGGATATGCGCCTGCGCCATTTCCATCCCGATGGGGCCGCCGCCGATGATGATCAGATGCTCGGGCTTCTCGCGCAGATCGAAGATGGTCTCGTTGGTGTAGAACGGCACCTCGTCGATCCCGGGGATCGGCGGCACGAAGGGCGACGATCCGGTGGCGATCACGAAACGGCGCGCCTCGATCACCGTGTCGCCCGCCTGTACCTCGGTCTTCGAGATGAAGCGGCCGAACGCGCGGATCACCTGTACGCCGAGGCCCTCGAACCGCTCCTGGCTGTCATGCGGCTCGATCGTGGCGATCACCCTGTGCACATGATCCTTGGCGGCGGAATAGGACACCTCGGGCATCACCGGCGTCACGCCGTATGTCTCGCCTGTCTTCATCGCGTGGGCCTGCTTGCCGGCGGCGATCAATGCCTTCGATGGCACACAGCCGAAGTTCAGGCAGTCGCCGCCCATCTTGTGGCCTTCCAGCAGGACCACCTTTGCGCCCATCTGCACCGCGCCCGCGGCGACACTCAGCCCGCCGGAGCCTGCTCCGATAATGCAGACATCCGTCTTGATCCGTTCCATGGGGTCAAAGCCCCGTCTTGCCGCGAACGGCCTTGATCACGATGGGCAGGGCGGCCAGCACACAGAGCCCGAGAATCGGCAGCAGGATCTGCGGTTCGAAGATGATGCCAAGGTTCGGCGTTTCGCCGCGGGCGAAGACCTCGCCCAGGCCTGCGCCCACCGAAGTATAGACCACGCCGCCGGGGATGATGCCCAGGAAGGTCGATATGACGAAACGGTGGGTCGGCACCTGCATGAAGCTGGGCACCAGATTGGCGACGAAGAACGGCACCGCAGGCACCAGGCGGATCAGAAACAGCATCGACCACTGGTTTTCGTCGATCCCGTCCTTGATCTTCTTGACTACACCTTCCGAGCCTTCCAGCTTGGCCCCCAAACGCTCGCCGAAGCCCCAGCGCGCGGCGGTAAAGATCGCCGTGGCGCCGATCGTGGCAGCGGTGATGTTGAATAGCGCGCCGGGAAAGGTTGCGAACAGAAATCCGCCGGTCAGCGTCGCGACGGTGGCGCCGGGAAGAGAGAAGGCGACGATCACGACATAGATGGCCATGAAGGCAAGAACCGTCAGCAGGTAGTTCGCATCGCGAAAGGCCAGAAGCGCCTCGCGGTTGTCGCGCAGCGTCTCGAAGCTGAGGTAATCGCGCAGGGTAAAGGCTCCGATCACCGCGACCACAGCGATCGCGATCAGGGGCAGGCGTCGGGCTAGGCCACCGGTTTGGGGCTCTGTCATGTCGCTCATGATCTGGTCCTGTCTCTCGTCTATCGTTGCAGGTTAGATGCGCCATGGCCACGAAAGACCCTAGGCCGATCACGGGCGGTTGATCGGGGGTGAGAGAACCGGGGCGGAATGACCCTTATTTGCCGGGCGATGAAACAAAGCGGTGCGAAAACACCGGATTGCCGGGGCCGGGATTGAAACATTCGCGCCGCGGATCGATTGACAAGGCAGACCGGCCCCCATAAAGACCGGGCTTCGATTGATTTCGGCCGCGCTGTCCGGCAGGTAAAGCGGCCGCACTGACGGAGACGACGCGATGAAGCGCACCTTTCAACCTTCGAACCTGGTCCGCAAGCGGCGCCATGGCTTCCGTGCGCGCATGGCCACCAAGGGCGGCCGCAAGGTGCTGAACGCGCGCCGCGCCCGGGGCCGCAAGCATCTGAGCGCCTGAGCGGCGCCGGACCGGGCAATTTCGTGACACCGCCGCTGGCGACCGTGGCAGGCCCGAGGGCCGGGGCTGCGGCGCCACCGGCGGTTTCGATGTCTTTGGGAAAGCTGACGAAGCGGTCCGATTTCCTGCGCGCAGCGCGGGGGCGGCGGCAGGCGATGCCGGGCTTTGTGCTGCAGGCGCGGCGGCGGGGGGCCGACGAGCCTCAGCTTCCGCCGATCCGGGTGGGGTTCACCTGTTCCAAGAAGGTCGGCAATGCGGTGGCGCGAAACCGCGCGAAACGGCGGCTGCGCGAGATCGCGAGGCTCGTGCTTCCAGGGGCCGGGCAGGGGGGGTGGGACTACGTTCTGATCGGGCGCGCGGGCACGACGGCCGAGCGGAACCTTGCCCGGATGCAGGACGATCTGCGGACCGCGCTGCGAAAGGTGCATGCGCGTTGACGCCGCTGGCGCGGATATTCGCGCTGCCGGTCCGGGGCTACCGGCTGCTGTTTTCGCCCTGGGTGGGATTCAACTGCCGGTATCATCCCACATGCTCGGCCTATGCGCTGGAAGCGCTGGAAAAACACGGCGCGATCAAGGGCGGGTGGCTGGCGATGCGGCGGATCGCGCGATGCCATCCGCTTGGGGGATCGGGCATCGACAACGTGCCGGATTGAGGGGCTGCAAGCAGGGACGATTGACCTGGGGCGCGGACGTTGCAAGCCAGGAGCACAGCCGCGCCGGAAGGCTGATTGCGAATGGCAATTTCAGGCCACAAACACCCAGCCGAACACCAATCCGGAAACCGCCCGCCTACTCGACCACCAGAACCGGCAGCCAATGGCTGGCGGGATCGCTTTCCTCCAGATCGACCTCGCGCACCGGGCGCAGATTGCCGCCCTCGGGCGGGGCCGACAGGATGTCCATGTCCATCTCGTGCAGCCGGCCGACCAGCCGCCCGTCGTCAGCCTCCAGCTTATAGTAGACGCCGTTCCACATATCGATGCCGTAGTCGGTGGCATCCTTCCAAAGGAAAAGGAAATCGTACTCCAGATCCGTCAGGTCCTCGTCGGTCACGCGGCGCGCGATTTCATAGGGGTAGGGGACATGGCACCAGTGCTTGGCCGGCCCCTCGAGGCATTTGAACGGGCGCATCGACAGGAAATGATCCGTAAAAGGTGCCTCGAGCATTGAAACGGAGTAGCGGCCGCCATCGAAGGTGACGTCGGCGATCCGGATGCGCGTGCCGCCCCCGTCCTGCAGAAAGACCCCGCGCGTGCCGTGTATCGGGTCCGCCGCGACCGCCCAGGCCGCCAGGCCGAAGACCGATATCCATTTCCACATGGGTCCGTTCCTCCCGCCGGTCTTGGTACCAAAAGGCCGCGCATCCGGCGCTACGACCTTGGTCTCAGGCGGGGATGATTCCCGCGCCTGTCAACCCGTCAGGGGTCGTACGACCATTGTGCAATTCCCCGATCACACCGCCGTGACGATACTGTGCGCGTCGGATTCCGCCCGCTTCGGGCGTTGCACCAGACCCATATGACCGAGGGAGGAAAGACATGAACCGTTTCATCCTGGCTGTGACGGCCAGCCTTTTGATGACAGGCGGCGCGCAGGCCGGTGTCACCGAAGAGGACATCGCCAACGACCAGTCGATGACAAATCAGGTCGTCACCAACGGCATGGGGCGGCATCTGCAGCGCTACAGCCCGCTGGACACTCTCAACACCGGCAACGTCAAGAACCTGGTTCCGGCCTGGGCCTTCAGCCTCGGCGGCGAAAAGCAGCGCGGGCAGGAAACCCAGCCGCTGGTCTATGACGGCGTGATGTACATCACCGGGTCCTACAGCCGGGTCTATGCCATCGACGTGATGACCGGCGACGAGATTTGGCAGTATGACGCCCGCCTGCCCGAAGGCATCCTGCCCTGCTGCGACGTGGTCAACCGCGGCGCGGCGATCTATGGCGACAACATCTATTTCGGCACGCTGGATGCGCGCATCGTGGCGCTGAACAAGGACACCGGCGACGTGGTCTGGCGCAAGAAGATCGCCGACTACAAGGCCGGCTATTCCTACACCGCCGCGCCGATGATCGTGAACGGGCTGGTCGTGACAGGCAACTCGGGCGGTGAATTCGGCATCGTCGGCGCCGTCGAGGCACGCGATGCCGAAACCGGCGAACTGGTCTGGACCCGCCCGGTGATCGAGGGCCACATGGGGACCCTCAACGGCGAAGAAAGCACCATGACCGGCACGCTCAACGCCACCTGGCCGGGCGACATGTGGAAGACCGGCGGCGGTGCCACCTGGCTCGGCGGCTCCTACGACGCGCGCACCGACACCATCGTCTTCGGCGCGGGCAACCCCGCCCCCTGGAACAGCTGGCTGCGCAACGCCGGCCAGTCGAACGACGGCTCGGGCGACAACCTTTACGCCGCCAGCCGCCTTGGCATCGACCCGTCGAACGGCGAAATCAAGTGGCACTTCCAGACCACGCCGCGCGAAGGCTGGGACTACGACGGCGTGAACGAGGTCGTGGCCTATGAAAACCGGGCCGGCGAGCAGCGCCTTGCCACTGCCGACCGGAACGGTTTCTTCTACGTGCTCGACGCGGCAGACGGCGGCTTCGTGCGTGGCGTGCCCTTCGTCAAGGATATCTCCTGGGCCTCGGGCCTCGACGACAACGGCCGCCCGATCTTTGTCGAGGAAAACCGCCCCGGCGATCCGGCGGCGGCGGCCGACGGCAAGAAGGGCGACGTCATCTTTGCCTCGCCCAGCTTCCTCGGCGGCAAGAACTGGATGCCGATGGCGTTCAGCCAGCGCACCGGCAATTTCTATATCCCGTCCAACGAATGGGGTATGGACATCTGGAACGAACCGATCACCTACAAGAAGGGTGCGGCCTATCTAGGCGCCGGTTTCACGATCAAGCCGAACTACGAGGACCATATCGGCAGCCTCAAGGCCGTCGACCCCGATACCGGCGAGATCAAGTGGGAATACAAGAACGACGCGCCGCTTTGGGGCGGCGTGATGACCACGGCGGGCGGGTTGGTGTTCACCGGTACGCCCGAGGGCAAGTTCCTCGCGCTCGACGACGAGACGGGCGAGGTCCTGTGGTCGTTCCAGACCGGTTCGGGCATCGTCGGCCAGCCGGTGACCTGGGAGATGGAAGGCGAGCAATACGTCTCGATCATCTCGGGCTGGGGCGGCGCGGTTCCGCTCTGGGGCGGCGAGGTGGCCAAGAAGGTCAACTACCTCAACCAGGGCGGCACGCTCTGGACCTTCAAGCTGCCCAAGTCGCTGGCGATGGCGCAGTAAGGCGCGTGGAAGCAGAATGATGGAGGCGCCCCGCGGGGCGCCTCTTGTTGTGTTGGTATCCCGGTGGGTTTACGTTCGGCCCGCGTGCATGCGTGTTATCGCAACAAGGTCATCGTACTAGGGTCTTGGCAGGACGGCCTCGGGTTTCCCAACACAAGCTGGTGGCGGCACGCGCCTTCGACATTACCGGAAAGTAACCTAGCCGTTTTCTTCTTCTTCTTCCTTATCCTCGCACGCGCATCCACAATCCAAGAATCCGCCCGGCGGCAGATTGACCGCGCACTGATACCGTTCCCACGGAACGAGTTCGTCACTCGAATCACAGCCGCCAATGTGCAGACAGGTAGATGTCGAATTGCCGGATGTGTCAGAGCTTGTCGAAATGCACTGTTGCCAAGGCCGGCAGGTTCTCCCTTCGCAGGGGAAGTGCTGTTTGCAGTATTCTCGCAGAACCGTCCGGTGATCCGGTGGCAACGGTCTACAGATCACTATGGTTTGGGGCCATGGCCCGTCCGGCACGTCGAATGACGTGGCGCACTCGCCGCAGCTTCGCGCCGACAGCCACAAATACAGACCCGTTGCAATCGAGACGAACGTAAAAAATATTGAAATCGCGATGACCTTCTTGCTCATCTTTTGCCGATGCCCCCAAGATGGGACCAATGATCTTGATACTATAGCACAAATCGCTTCCTCTTCTTTATTTTGTCGTTATTCCTTCGATATCCCTTGAAAATCAAACCGATACAAGAAAAGCATGGCGCGGGCTGGTGCGGTCTCGCACACCGCTACACTTTTTTGCCGTATGGCTACGACAAGGTCCGATACGTTTCTTTCGCCGGATTTCCTGCCGCGTACGAAACGCCTCGCAAGGTCGAGATAGCCACCAGCGGGATACGTTTCTGACCACCATTGCATAAGACCATAGGCCTAGTTTCCCGACCGCCGCGATTTGTTAGGCTTGTTCACATCAGGTGGTGTGAGCAGCGGAAAGGTTTGGCATGGCAGTTCACGCGGCAGACATGGCGTTGCGCTCCGCCATGATCATCGACGACCATCCGCTGTTTTGCGACGCGTTGTCGATGACGCTGAAGACGATCACCGGCATCGAGGATATCGACACCGCCAACCAGTTGGGCGACGCGCTGGCCAAGCTCGACGCAGGCGGCAAACCGGACGTCATCGTGCTGGATCTGAACCTGCCGGACGTAAACGGGTTCGATGGGCTGATCCGGTTGAAAACCGCCGCGCCGAACGTGCCGGTGGTGGTGGTGTCCTCGATGGCCGACAACCGCATGATCAGTTCGGCCATGCGCGCCGGCGCCAGCGGCTTTGTCCCGAAACACAGCCAGCGCGAGGTCTTTCGCGCAGCGTTCGATGCCATCGGGCGCGGCGGCAAATTCCTGCCCGACGGCTTCGTCGAGGTCGACGATCCGAACACGCCGGCGACCGGCAAGGAAGAGGCGCTGCAGCGCCTGTCGACGCTGACCAACCAGCAGGCGCGCATTCTGCAACTGATCTGCGAGGGCAAGCTCAACAAGCAGATCGCCTATGACCTTTCCATCGCCGAGACCACGGTCAAGGCCCATGTCACGGCGATCATGCGCAAGCTCGGCGTGCAAAGCCGGACCCAGGCCGTGCTGATCGCGGGCGAGGCGAGTTTCGCAAATCTCTTGCCAAACGGCCCGGACGCTCCATAGTCTTGCCTAGATAAATAAGAACACACCGGGAGGAAGATGGACGGAAATCGCCAGCCGTCCATCGGCGGCGTAAGCGACGGCGCCGTCGTTCGGACTGCACATGTCTCGCTTGATACACTGCATCCCATCTCGGCCATCGCGCACGAGCTGGGGGCGGCGGACTTTGCTCTTGTGGCTCTTTTCGTATCGCCCGAGGCGGATTTTCCGCGGCTGGTTCAGGCGGCACAGGCGCAATTCGGCGAATGTCCCGTCATCGGCTGCACCACGGCCGGCGAGATCTCGGATTTCGGGTATTCAGACAATGGCATCGTCGCCGTCGCCTTGCCGGCCGAGTTCTTCGCGGTTGAGACGCTTTGCTTCGACGGGCTCGACCGGTTGCATAGCCAGGATGTGATCGGCGATGTGATCCGCGCCCGTGCCGCGCTCGGCCAGGCGGTGCCGCAGATGGCGCATGAGTTTGCATTCCTCCTGGTCGATGGCCTGTCGCTGAAGGAAGACGAGCTTGCCTCGGCGCTGGCCTCGGGCCTCGGTCCCATGCCGTTGTTCGGTGGCTCTGCGGGCGATGGCACACGGTTCCGGACCACGATGGTCGCCTGCGGCGGCAGCGCGCGGGACAACGCCGCCGTCCTGACCCTGGTGCGCAGCCACTGCCGGGCCAAGGTCTTTACGCTGAACCACTTCACCCCCACCGACCAGCGTATGGTCGTCACATCCGCCGATCCCTCGCGCCGGATCGTGCATACGATCAACGCCGAGCCCGCCGCGCGCGAACTGGGCCGCATCCTGGGCAAGGATCCCGAACAGATCGACACCTTCACCTTCGCCTCGAACCCGGTCGTCGTGCGTTTCGGCGGCGACCATCACGTCCGGGCGATCAAGCGGGTGACGGAAGACGGCGACCTGGAGTTTTTCTCGGCCATCGACGAGGGTCTGGTGCTGACGCTCGCCGACGCCGAGAACATGGCCGAGCATTTGCAGGCCAAGCTTGGCGGGCTTTCGACCGAGGAAAAACCCGACACGATCATCGCCTGCGACTGCATCCTGCGCCGGATCGAGGCCGAACAGAAACAGATGACCCGAGCGATCGGCGATGTGTTGGGTCGCTATCACGTCGCAGGTTTCTCGACCTACGGCGAGCAGATCGGCGCCATGCACGTGAACCAGACGATGACCGGCGTGGCGATCTATCCGCCCGATCCCGCCTGATGCCGCATTCCCTGATCAACCCCGCCGACACGCTCGAACGGCAGAACCAGAAGCTGATCCAGATCAGCGAGGCGCTGATGCGCCGGGTCGAGCAGGACACCGACCGGTCGGGCGCGGCCTATGCCCAGTTCGAGCGTGCCGCGATGCTCGAGGATCAGGTCCGCAGCCGCACCCGCGATCTCGAACACGCGCTCGACCTTCTGAACGACAGCAATGCCCAGCTGGCCGAGGCGAAATCCGAGGCCGAGGCCGCCCGCGCCAACCTCGCCAACGCCATCGAGGCGGTGCAGGAAGGGTTCGCACTCTTTGACCGCACCGACGTCATGGTGATGTGCAACAGCCGTTTCGGCATGCATATGATCGACGTTCAGGCCCGGCTCGATCCCGGCCTGCGCTTTGCCGACTATGTCGGCCACGTCTCGAACAGCCGGTTTCTGGAACTGCCCGAAGGCATGACGCCCGCCGCCTGGGCCGCGCGGCGGATGCAGCGGCACAAGGACCGGCACGTGATCTTCAACGTGCATCTGATCTGGGACCGCTGGCTGCAGGTCAGCGAACACCGCACACCCGACGGCGGCACCGTCGTTCTGCAGACCGACGTCACCGACATCATGCGGCTCGAACGGCAGGAACGCGGCAAGCTTTTGGACGACCAGGCGCGGATGATCCGCGCGACGCTCGACCATCTCAACCAGGGCGTCTGCATCTTCGACAAGGATGCGCGTCTGGCGGGCTGGAACAAGCGCATCGGATCGCTTCTTGCGGTTCCGGTGTCGCTTCTCAGGATCGGCATGGGCTTCGACACTTTGCTCGACCGGCTGAAAGAGGACTTTCAGCTCAGCCAATTGCGCCCCAAGGCCCTGTTGAACTGGGCCCAGAAAAAGGACGGCCGCCGCCCGCTCAGCTTCGAGGTGCGCCAGGGCAACGACATCACGCTCGATGTTTTTGCCCAGGAAATGCCCGATCGCGGCTTCGTGATCTCGTTCACCGACGTCAGCGCCGAACGCCAGGCGAACCGGGCGCTGTTCGACGCCAATGAACTGCTCGAACGGCGGGTGATGGAACGTACGCTGGAACTGGAAGATGCGCTGACCAATGCCGAGCGCGCCAATGCCTCGAAAACCCGCTTTGTCGCGGCGGCAAGTCACGATCTGCTGCAGCCGTTGTCGGCGGCCAAACTCTATATGTCCTCGCTCGCCGAAGGGGCGGACTCGCCAGCCGCCAAGGCGCTGAACGCGTTAAGCAGCGTCGAAAACATCATCGATGCGCTTCTGGATATCTCCAAACTCGACAGCGGCACCGCCAGCCTCGACGTCACGACGGTGTCGCTGGGCGATCTGCTGGCGGGCCTGCGCGATGAATTCGCCCCCCTGGCGGCGCTGAAGGGCCTCGACCTGCGCGTCGTCCCCAGTACCGCCTTTGTCACCAGCGACCCCGGCTTTCTGCGCCGCATCCTGCAGAATCTGATCGGCAACGCGGTGCGGTATACGCAAGCCGGCCGCGTGCTGGTCGGGGCCCGCCGCAATGGCGGATCGGTCCGGGTCGAGGTCTGGGACACCGGCCCGGGCATTCCCGAGGCCGACCAGGACCGCATCTTCAAGGAGTTCGAACGTCTCGACGCCCGCGCCAGCGCGTCCGAGGGTCTGGGGCTTGGCCTCGCCATCGTCGAACGCGCCTGCGCCCGCCTGGGTCACCCGCTGGGTCTGTGGTCCGTGGTCGGCCAGGGCACCGGTTTCTTCGTCAATCTCGCCCATGCCGAAGGTGCGGCCCTGCCGCGGCCGAAGGCCTCGCATTCCGCCCCGCGACAGCGTTTGCGGCAGAAGGGCCTGATCGTGATGCTGGTCGAAAACGATCTGGAACTGCGCCGGGCCATGTGCGCATTGATGGAGGGTTGGGATGTCAGCGTGCTCGACGTTGGCGATGCTGCCGAGGCGCTGGACCTTCTGGAGGAAATTCAGATCAGCCCCGACGCTTTGCTGATCGATTATCATTTGGGTGATGGCGCCGACGGCCTAGCCCTGATCGAGGATATCCATCGGCTCTTTGGCACTATCCCGGCCCGCCTGATCTCGGCCAACCGCTCGCCAGACCTGCGCCGCAGGGCCTCTGCCAATGGCGTCGAGCTGATGCCCAAGCCAATCGATGCCGACCTGTTGGAGGCTTTCTTGTGCTCGGCGCTGGATGAGGGTGAGACCTAGCGCGGAACAATACCTTGCCAGGTCTGGGTCCGGAGCCGGCACTGCCAGTTCTGCGATTGCGCGGCGGGTCCGCGCCCCTTGCTTCCGCGCTGGAGCGGCTCGGAAACGTCAGCTACAGCCCGTACCTGACAACCATACCGGCCGCGACGCCGTTATCATCAAGCCATTGACCTTGCCCGGCAAATGCGCCCATCTGCGCCGAACGTCACTCGGACCGCATGATGAAGCCCTTCCTGATTCTGCAGCTCAGGCCAGAGGCCGATGCCTCGGACAACGAATTCCACGCCATTCTCGAAAAGGCCGGGCTCAGTCCCGACCGAGCTCACCGCATTTGCCTTGACCGCGATCCTTTGCCCGAGACCCTCTCGCTCGACCGGTTTGCCGGCGTCATCGTCGGCGGCGGCCCTGGCTGCGTCAGCGATCCGCCCGACAGGAAATCACCGCTCGATGCCAGGATGGAAACGGCGGTGATGTCGCTGATGCCGCAGATCACCGCGAATGACATCCCGTTCATGGGCTGCTGCTATGGCATCGGGATTCTCGGCCATCACCTGGGCGGCGACGTGTCGAAGGCGCGCTATAGCGAAGATGTCGGCGTTTCGTCCTGCCGTCTGACCGGGGACGGAGCCGCCGATCCCTTGCTCGCCGGCTTTCCGGACGTCTTCGATGCCCTCGTCGGCCACAAAGAAGCCGTGCAGGCACTGCCGCCGGGCTGTGCGCATCTGGTCAGTTCCGGCCCCTGTCCGTTCCAGATGATCCGCTACAAACGCAACGTCTACGCCACGCAATTCCACCCCGAGGCCGATGCCGCGGTGTTTCATGTCCGCATCGATATCTACAGACATCACGGCTATTTCCGACCGGACGAGGCCGAGGACATCAAGGCAGCGATCGATGCGGCGAACGTGCATGCGCCTGAACGTATCCTTCGCAATTTCGTGCGGACGTACGCCTGAGGTACGGCGCACGCCGTTGTTTCAGGCAACGTGTTGTCGGTCCCTGTTCGACAGCCAGACCCAAAAACTCAGCACAATGGCGCTGCCGGACACGAAGGTCATGACGGTGCCCGGGAAAAAATTGACGTAGCCGGGGAAGTCCACGAACAGCAGATAGCCCAGGTCCGCAAGACCGCCGATCATACCGGTTACCCAAATCGCCGTGAGGTTGCCGCGCCAGATGAAAACCGCGCCGACGATCGTGGCGATGCCGAACCAGCCAAGGTTCCAGCCATGCTGGTTCAGAATGCCGCCGACCGCAGCGGGATAATCCAACGCCAGCGTCTCGGACGGAACTCCATCCGCAATGGCCTGAACGCCGCCGGTAGCGTCGCTAACCAGCACGATAGCGCCTGCGAGTGCATGAACAAGGCCCCATACGACCCAAAGGACCGCTGCGACTTTGAGCATGATTGTCTGAGTTTCGGAAGGCATCTACGACTCCTTTGCAGACCAAATAAATGGACTTTGTCCACAAATATGCACACAGTGGACTTTGTCAACTAAAAAGGGATCCATGGCAGATACCGACCTGGCACTTCTTCTCGACCGGTTCATGCGCCGGATTCACGCGGCCCTGCATGCAAAGGCGCCGGACTTCGACTCTGACAGGATCGGACCCGGAGGCGCCATGGTTCTGCTGACGCTCGCGGACATGGAGACGGCCCAGATGCACGAACTCGCCAGGCGGGTCGCGCGCGACAAATCGCAGATGACCCGCGTGGTCCAGGCGCTCGAAACCAAGGGCATGGTCACCCGCAAACCGGCGCCGCAGGACGCCCGCGTCAGCCTGATCTCGCTGACCGACAGAGGGCATACGGTCGTCGCCACCCTCCGGCAGGTTCTGGCCGAAACGATCGACGAGATTCTGGGCCCGATCGCCGAACAGGAAAAACGCACGCTGCGCGACCTGCTGCGGCGCGCAATGTCTTAACGGATCGACCAGGCCCGACGTACAATTGCACGGCGGCGACCAGGGTCACGCGGCACGGGGCATTGCGCCCGGCTGCAAATCCGATAGGTAGGCGTTGCCCCAACAACTGGACATCACACCCCCGATGGACGTCTACGTCAGCATGACCGTGGAGATCCTCCACAATGGCCACCTGAAGATCCTTAAAGAGGCCAGGAAACACGGCCGCGTCACGGTGGGTCTGCTGACCGACCGGGCGCTGGAGAACAAAAAGGCGATCCCGCTTCTGTCCTTCGAGCAGCGCAAAGAAATCCTCGAATCGCTGGAATATGTCGACGAGGTCATCCCGCAGGACGAATGGGAATACGACCGCTGCATCGACACCCACCGTCCGAAATTCTTTGTCCACGGCGACAAGTGGGACGGGCCCCTGACCGGCATGCGCGAGCGCGTCGTCGCCCAGCTGGCCACCTATGGCGGCACTTTTGTCGAGCTGCCCTACAGCCACGAATTCGACGGCACCCACATCGCCCCGCAGATGGCCGCCTCCCTGGCGACGCCGTTTGCCAGGCAAAGGGCGTTCCGCCGGATGATGCAGTCAAAGCGCATCGTCCGTTTCCTCGAAGCGCACAGTCCGCTGGCCGCGCTGATCGGCGAGCACACCAAGGTCGAGCGAAACGGCGACATCCTGCAGTTCGACGGTTTCTGGTCCTCGTCGCTGACCGACTCGACCGAAATGGGCCTGCCGGATATCGAGGCGCTCGACGTCACCCGGCGGCTGCAGAACATCGACGAGATTTTCGAGGTCACAACCAAGCCCTTGGTGTTTGACGGCGACACCGGCGGCAAGGCCGAGCATTTCGAACTCAAGGTCCGCACGATGGAGCGCATGGGCATCGCCGCCGCGATCATCGAGGACAAGACGGGCTTGAAGAAAAACTCGCTTCTCGGCACCGCCGTTCCGCAGACCCAGGCCTCGATTCCGGAATTTCAGGAAAAGATCCGCGCCGGGATCGAGGGGCAGAAATATCGCGGCATGATGATCATCGCACGGCTCGAAAGCCTGATCCTCGGCAATGGCATCGACGATGCCCTGAGGCGCGCGGACGCCTATGTCTCCGCCGGGGCGGGGGCGGTGATGATCCATTCCAAGGACAAGGACCCGGCCGACATCTTCGCCTTCACGGACGCCTTTTCGCAAACTCACGCGGATGTTCCCATCGTCGCGGTTCCGTCGTCCTACTACACGGTCCACGACCACGAATTGCAGGCGCACAGGATCAAGATGATCATCTACGCCAACCATATGCTGCGGTCTTCCTACAAGGCGATGGAACAGACGGCGCGGGCGATTCTGGAACACGGGCGCACCGCCGAGATCGAAGACGAGATCATCACGATCCCGCAAATTCTGAAGCTGATCCCCGGAACGATTTGAGGCGGTTCAAATGAAACGCAAATCGCGGTAGGCCACATGCTCGACGCACTCGACTTTCTCGACGACCTGCAATCCCTGGGGCTGAATGAGTTCTTCGGCGTCCCCGACACGGTCTTGAGCGACCTGATCTCTGCGATCGAGGCCCGGGCCGGTGGCGACGGGCTGACCCTTCGGGTCACCTCGAACGAAGGCGCCGCTGCGGGACTGGCGATGGGCAGCTATCTCGGCTCCGGCAAGCCTGCGGCGGTGTTCCTGCAGAACTCGGGTCTCGGCAACCTGGTCAACCCGTTGACCTCGCTGGCCAGCGCCAAGGTCTATGGCACACCGATGCTGATGCTCATCGGCTGGCGTGGCGAACTCAGGGACGGTGTGCAGGTGAAGGACGAGCCGCAGCATGGCTTTCAGGGAGAGATCACGCTGCCCATGCTCGACCTGCTCGGCGTGCCGCACCAGGTCATCGGACCGGACAGCTCGCGGGCCGTGGCGTCAGAGGCTGCGTCCTGGATGCTGTCGTCGGCGAAATACGGCGGGAAACCCGCCGCCTTGGTGTTCCGGAAGGACAGCTTTTATCCGCTGCCGAAAGACTCAAGGCCGGACTCCCGGTTTCCGCGGCGCGAGGACGCCATCGCCGAGGCGCTGAGCGTGCTTGGACGCGACACGCCCGTCGTCGCCACCACGGGAAAGATCTCGCGGGAACTGCACGAACTGCTCTACCGCAAAAGCCTGACGACCCCCGCTTTTCTGACCGTCGGCGGCATGGGGCACGCGGCCATGATCGCCACCGGGCTCGCCTCGGGCATGCCGGACCGCAAGGTCGCCTGTTTCGATGGCGACGGCGCGCTTTATATGCATGCGGGCAGTCTGGCGACGTCGGCCAAGGCCGACAATCTGATCCATCTGGTGTTCAACAACCAGGTCCACGATTCGGTGGGCGGTCAGGCCACCGCCGGGTCCGCTCTGCAGCTTGATGTCATCGCCGCCGCCTTCGGCTATTCGGCGGTCGCGCGCGTGACCGAAATCGACGATATCGCTCCGGCCATCCAGGCGGCGATGGCGACACCGAAATCCAGCTTTATCGAGATCATGGTCGCCCCCGGCGCGCGGCCTGATCTTGGGCGCCCCAAGGAACACCCCACCGAGGCCAAATTCGCCTTCATGCGTGCAATCGGAACCTCCGTTGACTGACCGGACCCTGACCCCTGACGTTATCGCCGGCTTCAACGCGGCAAAGCCGATCTTCACCGCCGGTCCGGCCAGCCTTGTCTACGGCAACGTCGCTGCGCTGCGCGCCTGCTTTGGACGCGGCGACGCCGAGTTTCTGGCGTCCTACGACAACGTCCTGGGCATGATATCGACCCTCGCCGAACAGGACCGGACCGTGGCGATGCAAGGCTCCGGCACCTCGGCCATCGAGGTGATGATCGCCAATTTCCTTTACGGGCGGGTTCTGATCGTCGATTCCGGCTATTACGCCAAGCGGCTGATCGCCATCGCCAGGACACGGATGCGCCGCGACGGGTTCATCGCCGGCGTCGACGTGGTGGACTGGCTGGACATCGACGCGGCCGGCGGATCGTATGATTGGGTCCTTGCCGTCTATACCGAAACCAGCGAAGCCACGTTGGTGCCGATTGCCGGGCTTGATGCGCTGACCAAGCGCGTCGGCGCGCGGCTGGCGCTGGACGCCACCGCCTCGATCGGTCTGGAGCCGGGCCATGGCGCGGCCGATGTCTGCGCCTTCAGTTCCTGCAAGGGGCTGTTCGGGTTGACCGGGGCGGGGTTCATTTCCCATTCGACCGGGCCGCAGAACGAGGTTGAGGACATGATCGCGGCGCTGTCGACCTACGCCGATCGCAAGACGACCGGTCCCTACCACGCGATCCTGTCATTGGAACCGATCCTGGCCCGCTACGCCGATTACCGCGAGGCCGTCGTCACCAACAAACGCGTCTTCTGCCGCAAGTTTGCGGATCACCTGATGTATCCGCAGGCGCAGCAGCCCCTGCTTTGCACGGCGCTGGACGTGCCCATCCGTGCGACCACGCCCGACGCGGTGCTCTATGCCCCCCGAGACACCCGCGCAGCCAGCATCACCTGCCATCTGGGCGAGGTGCATCTGGGGCGTGCGGCAAAGGGGGGGCTGGTCGACCTGTTGCAGGTAGACGCCTGACGCGGTCGGGTTGGTGCCGATTGTTCGGGACGGGATTCGATGGAACCGTCGCCCGACCGGTTCGGTCCAAGGAGCGGACGTTTCCCGCTGAGTGAGGAGCCGCACCATCGCCGACCCGCGGGGAGGCGAACTGCACCTCTGAACAACTCGATCTATCCCAGCAAAGTCCGAACGAACTCAAGTCGATAAGCGGCGTCAGAAAATCGCCCCCCCTTCGGGGCGGGTCGGCGATGGCGCGGCGGCCTGCGGCCGTGATTCCGCGCCTGGAGGCAGATTGCCAATGTCCGCAACAGGCCAAATACCGACCTCGTGGTTCGCTCAAAACGCATCGCGTGTTAGGCGTCTCTGCAAGTCGGCATCGCTGTCGGACATGGTTTCAGATAGCTAACCTGGCATCCCCATATGGGACGTTTCGCTCCAGGCACCGGGTTCTCACCAGGTCAGCCAGCGCAGCACGAACCGATTCTCCCGCCGTACCAGGACCCGCCTGAGTTCGTCTCCCACCAGGATCAGGATCGCGAAGGGCACGCTCAGGCAAAGATGCCACACCTCCAGCGGCGCCGTCCCGAAAAAGACGTTCCCCGCCGGCGTGTAGGAAATCAGCGCCAGCAGCGACAATTCCGTCGCCACCCCCAGCCAGACCAGCCGGTTCGAAAACACGCCGACCGTGAACAAGCTCTGCCGCCGCGTCCGGCAGATGATCACGTCCGAGACCTGGCAGATAATGATCGACGCGAAGAACCCGGTCACCGCGGTGCGGTAGAGCGGATCGTCGAAAGCCAGCTCCTGCCCCCATTCCCAGCCCCCGGAATAGAGGATCACGAAATAGGAAAAGAACCCCGCCGCCGCCTGCAGCATGCCCACCACCCCGTAGGACATGATCAGCAGGTTGCGGGTCAGCAGCCGCTCGCTCCGCCTGCGCGGTCCGCGTTTCATCACATCCGTCTCGGGCGGTTCGGCCCCCAGTCCCAGCGCCGGCACAATGTCGGTCCCCAGATCGATCGCCAGGATCAGGACCACCGTCAGCGGCAGCGGGATGTCGAGCAGAACGAAGGCGATGAAGGGCAGGATTTCGGGGATGTTCGAGGTCAGAATGTAGGCGATGAACTTCTTGATGTTGTCAAAGATCGTGCGGCCTTCCTCGATCGCGGCGACGATGGTGGCAAAGTTGTCGTCCATCAGAACCATGTCGCTGGCTTCCTTGGCGACGTCGGTTCCCATCAGCCCCATCGCCACGCCCATATCGGCGTTCTTCAGGGCGGGCGCGTCGTTCACGCCGTCACCGGTCACGGTGACGGTCTCGCCCACGGCCTGCAGCGCCTGCACCACCTGCAGCTTCTGCGCAGGCGCGATGCGCGCGAAAACGATCTCGGATTCCTGGCGCAGCACCTCCTGCAGCCGCTCGTCCGACATCTTAACCATTTCCTCGCCCGTCACCACGCGGCCCCGCCCGGTGATCAGCCCGATCTGACGGGCGATGGTTTCCGCCGTGAGACCGTAGTCGCCGGTCATCATGACCACCCGGATCCCGGCGCTGCGGCAGCGCGCCATGGCCTCGGGCACCTCGGGCCGCGGCGGATCGATCATGCCGACGAGCCCGACGAAGATGTAGCCGTCCTCGGGGATGCCGCCGTCCGGCGAGGGGCGCCTTGCAAAGCCAAGGCCACGCTCGCCGCGGGCCGCCATGTCGCGGTAGTCGTCGATCACGCGGGCGCGTTTCTGGGCGTCGAACTCGACGACGTCGCCGTCCAGCATGATCCGGTCGCACATCTCCAGCACGGCCTCCGGCGCACCTTTCAGGAACGCCTCGGGTTCCGCCGCGCCGTCCGGAACCGCCACGGTGATCATCCGGCGCTTGGCATAGTTGAACGGCTCTTCCTCCACCTCGCGCACGTTTCTCAAGGCGTCGAGGTCGCCGACCCGGTTGGCAAAGAGCAGCAGTGCTCCGTCGGTGGCATCGCCGGAATAGCCGCCGTCGGTCAGATAGGCATTGTTGCAGATCGCCATGATCTGCAGAATCGCTGGCAGCACCGGGTCGTCGCGGATCGTGCGGTCGGTTGCGGCATAGCTGCGGTATCCCATGGTTACCGTATTCACGCCCAGCCGGTTGTGCGTCAGCGTGCCTGTCTTGTCGGTGCAGATCACGGTGGTCGAGCCCAAGGTCTCGACCGATTCCAGGTTCTTGATCAGCGCGTTCTTCCGCGCCATTCGGCGGCTTGCCATGGTCAGCGACAGCGTCACCGTCGGCAGCAGTCCCTCGGGCACATTGGCGACGATGATCCCGATGGCAAAAATCAGACTTGCGATCGCGCCGTTGCCGATGGCGACACTGACAAGAAAGAACGTGACACCGAGAAAGATCGCGATCGACGAGATGATCTTGATGAAGTGGCGCAGTTCGCGATGAATTGGCGTCTCGACGCTCTCGGTCGTCTCGGTCAGTTCGACGATGCCGCCGATCTGGGTGGACATGCCGGTTTCGGTCACCACCACCCGCGCCTCGCCGCTTTGCACCAGCGTGCCCGAGAACACCATGTTGGGGCTTTCCAGCACATTGTCTTGGGACTTGTCCGGATCGAGAAGCTGCGGTTCGCTTTCACCGGTCAGGCTGGCAAGGTCGACCTTGAACAGCGAGGCGTCCAGCAGCCGCCCGTCAGCCGGCACCTTGTCGCCTTCCTGCAGGATGATCACGTCGCCCGGCACCAGTTCTTCGGCCGGAATGTCTCGGGTCTGGCCATCGCGCAGGGTGATCACCATCGATGGCAGCATGTCGCGGAAGCTGTCCATGATGCGTTCGGACTGCAATTCCTGCATATAGGTAAATGCGGCGTTCAGCAGAACGACGGCGATCAAGGCGATGGCGATGTAGAGATTGCCCTGACCGGGGTCGAGCCGCTCTGCCGACAGCGCAAGGGCACCGCCGCACATCAGGAGCATTGCAAAGAAGTTCTTGAACTGACGCAGGAACTTGACCCATTCGGGCACCTGCTTGCCGGCACTGAGTGCATTCCGCCCATAGCTGCCCAGACGGCCGAGGGCGGCGTTGGATGTCAGACCGCTGCGCGAGGTGTCAAGCTCGTAAAGAAGCTCTTCGATGGGCTTTCGATGTGCTCCATCCGGCATCGTCCGACTGTCCCAGTTCATATCACTGCGGCGGCCATGGTGGGGCGCACCGCGGATTTCTTTGGGCCATGGCTAACAGGCCGGCGACGACCGGACTTTGCGCTGGCTCAAATTGCGGCGGTATGACCATCCGAGCGCAAACTCGCACATCAAGTCCCGGATTCTCTCGGTCGGTCAAAGGCTTGGCCGGCCCACCGCCGAGACCGTCGCCGACGCAAGCCGGTCTCAACGCCGCTGCTTGGCATTACGGACAAACTTCTTCTGGCCCTATCGCTTCACTCGGTTCTATGGTGTGAGAGCGCGTTGTCCCGCGCGCCATAAGGAGGATGTGCGATGATCCCGACGCTTTCACCCAACGATATCTCTCATGTGGTCGAGGCCGACCGCGCCCATGTCTGGCATCACCTGATCCAGCACAAACCCTTCGAAACCACCGATCCCCGCGTGATCGTCGAGGGCAAGGGCATGCGGGTCTGGGATGCCAAGGGCAAGGAACATATCGACGCCGTGTCCGGCGGGGTGTGGACCGTCAATGTCGGGTATGGCCGCGAAAGCATCGCCAAGGTGATCTATGACCAGTTGGTGAAGATGAACTATTTCGCGGGCGCTGCCGGGTCGGTGCCGGGGGCGCTGTTTGCGGAGAAGCTGATCGAGAAGATGCCCGGGATGAGCCGGGTCTATTATACGAACTCGGGATCCGAGGCGAACGAGAAGGCGTTCAAGATGGTCCGCCAGATCGCTCACAAGCGGTACGGCGGGAAGAAGCACAAGATCCTCTACCGCGACCGGGATTATCACGGCACGACCATCACGGCGCTCTCGGCCGGAGGGCAGGACGAGCGCAATGTGCAGTACGGGCCGTTCACACCGGGCTTCGTTCGGGTGCCGCACTGTCTTGAATATCGCGCGCAGCCGGAGTGGAACCCGTCGGCAGAGCCCTACGGGGTGTTCGCGGCGAACCAGATCGAGCAGGCAATCCTTCGCGAAGGTCCCGATACCGTGGGCGCGTTGTGCCTGGAGCCGGTCACCGCCGGCGGTGGGGTCATCGTTCCGCCCGAGGGATATTGGGAACGTGTTCAGGAGATCTGCCGCCAGTACGACGTGCTGCTGCATATCGACGAGGTCGTGTGCGGCGTCGGCCGCACGGGGACGTGGTTCGGCTATCAGAATTACGGGGTCGAACCGGATATGGTGACGATGGCCAAGGGCGTCGCCTCGGGCTATGCTGCGATTGCGTGTCTGGTCACGACCGAGGCGGTTTTCGATGCCTTCAAGGACGATGCAAGCGACCCGTTGAACTATTTCCGGGATATTTCGACTTTCGGAGGCTGCACCGCGGGACCGGCGGCGGCGTTGGAGAACATTCGGATCATCGAGGATGAGGGTCTGTTGGAGAACACCCTTGCCATGGGCGAACGGATGTTGGCGAATCTCGAGGAACTGGCCGGGCGGCACGCGGTGATCGGCAACGTGCGCGGCAAGGGGTTGTTCGTGGGCGCCGAACTGGTGTCGAGCCGAGAAACGCGGCAGCCGGTGGACGAGGTGCTGGCGCAAAAGGTGGTTGCCGAGTGCAATGCGCAGGGCGTGATCATCGGCGTGACGAACCGGTCGGTGCCGGGCTTCAACAATACCCTGTGTTTCTCGCCTGCTCTGATCGCGACGGCAGATGACATCGATGCGATCACCAGCGCGGTGGACGTGGCGCTGGGACGGGTGTTCCAGTAGGAAGCTTTTCGACGGAAGGCTGGCGGCGCGCCTGTCTGGCTGCGCCGTGATTATCGCCGCGGCGGGGCAGGGGGGCGCCGCGGTGACATCTTGTATCCCTTTGTCCATCGCAAAAGGCAGGCTTGGCGGGTCCTTGGTGAAAGGATATGTCCAGATCATGTGACCTTGTGGGACCAGATCCGTGCCGATTCCTGCGGAAAGTTTCTTTCTTGATCCCGGACATGGTGGGACGCTGCAGCAGCAGATTCAAGAGCTTGTGGCCGATGGAATCCTGTCGGGACGGTTCCGGCCCGGAGACAGGCTGCCATCCAGCCGGGGGCTCGCCGAGCGGTTGGGGATCAGCCGGATCACGGTGACGCTCGCCTATACCGAGCTTGTGTCGAACGGCTATCTGACGGCGCAGGGGCGGTCGGGCTATTTCATTGCAAAGACCGCGCCGCAACCGCCGCGGTTTCGGCCGGTGGCGGCAAACGGCCCACAGGTGGATTGGAGCCGCGCCCTCGGGCGGCGCTTTTCAGAATATCCGCGGCTGCAGCGTCCGGCGGATTGGCGCAGCTACCGGTATCCGTTTCTCTACGGTCAGGCGGATGCGTCGCTGTTCGATCACGCCAACTGGCGGCAATGCGCGCTACGCGCCCTGGGGCAACGGGATTTCGCGGCGCTGACGGCGGACTATTACGACCGCGACGATCCGCAACTGATCGATTTCATCACGCGACACATCCTGCCGCGGCGCGGGATCGCGGTGACATCGGACGAAGTGCTGCTGACGCTCGGCGCGCAGAACGCTCTGTGGATGGCGGCGCAGATCCTGCTGACCCAGCGGCGCACCGCGGCAATGGAAAACCCCTGTTATCCGGAATTGCGGGAAATCCTGGACCAGACGCGGTGCAGCCGGATTCAGGTGGATGTGGATGCGGGCGGTCTGCGGGTGGACGCTTTGCCAGAGGGTGTGGATGTCGTGTTCGTCACCCCAAGCCATCATTGCCCGACCAATGCCACAATGCCGCTGGACCGGCGCCAGGCACTGTTGAAGCGCGCGGCGCGCGAGGGTTTCGTGGTGGTCGAGGACGACTACGAGTTCGAGATTTCCTTTCGCACCGCCCCGTCGCCTGCGCTGAAGTCGCTCGATAAAGCCGGAGCCGTGGTTTACATCGGGTCGTTCTCCAAATCGCTGTTTCCGGGGCTGCGGCTGGGGTACCTGGTGGGGCCCGAACCGTTCATCCGCGAGGCCCGGGCGCTGCGCGCCTTGGTTTTACGACATCCTCCGGGCCACATTCAGCGTACGGTCGCCTATTTCCTGTCGCTTGGACACTACGATGCCCAGATAAAGCGGATGGGCGAGGCCTATGCCCGGCGGCGCGCAGCGATGGCAGAGGCGATCGCGGCGCACCAGCTACAGCCAGCGGCCGAGACGTTCGGCGGCTCGAGTTTCTGGATGCGGGCGCCGGATGCGGTGGACACAAGCGAGTTGGCCGGACGGTTGCGGGATAAGGGCGTGTTGATTGACCCGGGCGCCGTCTTCTTCGCGCCGGAAGAGCGGAACACGTCCTTTTATCGTCTGGCGTATTCGTCGATACCGTCGGACAGGATATTCGAAGGGATTGCGCGAGTGGCAACGGCGATTGGAGAGACCTGAGTTGCGGTCACCGGATCCCAACTGTGACGCAGCGCGGTCGCGCACAGGCCAGCGTTGCCGGATCTCGACGGAAACTGCAACGCTTGTTCAGATCCCGCCGTTTCGACGGCATGGCTGAGTCCGGCGGGAGTCCCGCGCTTACCCCGATTGGGGTAACGGACTGGCGTGCGGTGTGGTATCCAGTGCTGGCTATAACAACCCGCACCTTCTGGCCCTACTGGCGGTTCTCTGCACTCAATAGTTAGGGCCAGTGAAAAGCGCGGACGGCATCGTGCTGAAAATACGACAGACCCTGGGGAGACACTCGACATGAAGATGACCACCGAAGAAGCCTTTGTGAAGGTCCTTCAGCAGCATGGAATCGAACATGCCTTCGGGATCATCGGCTCTGCCTTCATGCCGATTTCGGATCTTTTCCCCAAGGCCGGCATCACTTTTTGGGACTGTGCGCACGAAGGCTCGGGGGGCATGATGGCCGACGGCTATACCCGCGCGTCCGGCAAGATGTCGATGATGATCGCGCAGAACGGCCCCGGAATCACGAACTTCGTCACGGCGGTCAAGACGGCGTATTGGAACCATACGCCGCTCCTGCTGGTCACACCGCAGGCGGCCAACAAGACCATTGGCCAGGGCGGGTTTCAGGAAGTCGAACAGATGAAGCTGTTCGAGGACATGGTCACCTACCAGGAAGAGGTGCGCGATGCCTCGCGCGTGGCCGAGGTTCTGAACCGGGTGATCCTGAACGCGCGACGCGCCTCGGCGCCGGCGCAGATCAACATGCCGCGGGATTTCTGGACCCAGGTGATCGATATCGACCTGCCCGCTGTGGTGGAGTTCGAGCGGCCCGCCGGAGGCGAGGCGGCGGTGGCCGAGGCCGCGGCGCTGTTGAGCAATGCCGAGTTTCCGGTGATCCTGAACGGCGCCGGCGTTGTTCTGGGCGAGGCCATCCCGGCCTCGATGGCGATCGCAGAAAGGCTCGATGCCCCCGTTTGCGTTGGCTATCAGCACAACGATGCCTTTCCCGGCTCGCATCCGCTGTTCGCCGGACCGTTGGGATACAACGGATCGAAGGCGGGGATGGAGCTGATCCGGCAGGCGGATGTCGTGCTGTGCCTCGGCACGCGGTTGAACCCGTTTTCCACTCTGCCGGGCTATGGGCTCGACTACTGGCCGAAGGAGGCCAAGATCATCCAGGTCGATATCAATCCCGATCGGATCGGTCTAACCAAGCGGGTTGCGGTCGGCATCGTGGGCGATGCGAAGAAGGTCGCCGAGAACATTCTTGCAAAACTGTCGGACAGTGCCGGAGACACGGGCCGGGCGGACCGGAAGGCGACTATCGCACAGACGAAATCGGCCTGGGCGCAACAGCTTTCGTCGATGGATCATGAAGACGACGATCCCGGCACGACCTGGAACCAGCGCGCGCGGGCGGCAAAGCCCGACTGGATGAGCCCCCGCATGGCCTGGCGGGCGATCCAGGCGGCGCTGCCGAAAGAGGCGATCATCTCGTCCGATATCGGCAATAACTGCGCCATCGGCAACGCGTATCCGACATTCGAGGAAGGGCGGAAATATCTTGCGCCGGGGCTGTTCGGCCCTTGCGGCTACGGGCTGCCGTCGATTGTGGGTGCGAAGATTGGCTGTCCGGACACGCCGGTCGTCGGTTTTTCCGGTGACGGTGCCTTTGGGATCGCGGTAACGGAACTGACCGCCATCGGCCGCACGGAGTGGCCGGCGATCACCCAGATCGTGTTCCGCAACTACCAATGGGGTGCGGAAAAGCGGAACTCGACCCTTTGGTACGACGACAATTTCGTCGGGACCGAACTGGACGATGGCGTAAGCTATGCCGCGATTGCGCAGGCCTGCGGGCTGAAAGGTGTTGTGGCGCGGACGATGGATGAACTGACCGATGCGCTGAACCAGGCGATCAAGGATCAGAAGGCGGGTAAGACCACGCTGATCGAGGCAATGATCAACCAGGAACTGGGCGAGCCGTTCCGGCGTGACGCGATGAAGGCGCCGGTTGCGGTTGCGGGGATAGATCCGGCGGACATGCGGCCGCAAACGGCGTAGCCCTGTCGCCATCCATCGTGATCGCACCATATCCCATGGACCTCATGCCACGGCCGTCCCGAACGCTCCTGCATGCGGGGGTGGTGGAGCCAGGCGACGTAGCCGCGCCGCTCCTCCCGTCCCTAGTGGAGCGTGACCGGATGAAGGGACTGCGGATCTTGGTGGCTGGTGCGAGGGGATGACCGGCGGGGAAATCCTTGTCCTGAACGCGGGGTCGTCCTCGATCAAGTTCGCGGTCTTCGATGCGGGATTGACCGAGATCCATCGCGGACTGGCCGCGGGGATTGGCGGGGCGTCATTTCTGGAGGTGGACGGAAAGCGGACCGAAACCCCGTTTATCGACCACAAGGCGGCGCTTAGCGCGGTCCTAGATGCGCTTTCAGAGCTGGGTCTGACACCGAAGCGGCTGCGTGCCGCGGCCCACCGGGTGGTGCATGGCGGGCGGCATCTGTCCACGCCGGTGCGGCTGACGCCTGAGAACATTGCCGAAATCGCCCAGTGCACGCCGCTTGCGCCGCTGCACAATCCGCACAATCTGGCAGCGATCGAGGCCCTGTCCGCGGCGGCGCCGGACCTGCCGCAATTCGCAAGCTTCGACACCGCGTTTCATAGCACGAATCCCGAAGTCGCCACACGCTACGCCATCCCGAAGATGATGGAGACCAGGGGCATCCGGCGCTATGGCTTTCACGGGCTGAGCTACGCCTCGCTGGTGCGCCGCCTGCCGGAGGTGTCGGACGCGCCGCTTCCGTCGCGATTGCTGGCGTTTCACCTTGGCAATGGCGCGAGCCTTTGCGCGATCAAGAACGGGCGGTCGGTGGCAACGACGATGGGCTATTCGCCCCTTGACGGCTTGACCATGGGCACGCGGTCGGGCGGGATCGATGCGAATGCGGTGCTGCGGTTGGTCGAAGAGAACGGGCTGGAGCGGACCAAGGCGATTCTGAACCACGAAAGCGGGCTTCTGGGATTGTCGGGCGGCAAGTCGGACATGCGCAACCTGATGCTCGATCACAGTGCGGACAGCGATTTCGCCGTAGAGCATTTTTGCTACTGGTCGCTGCGCCATGCCGGTTCGCTGATTGCCGCCATGGAGGGGCTGGACGCAATCGCGTTTACCGGCGGGATCGGCGAAAACGCGGTTGGCGTGCGGGCGCGGATCCTGCGTGGCCTGGAATGGATGGGGGTGCGGATGGATCCCGATGCCAACCACCGCAACGGACCGCAATTGAATGCGAAGACGTCGAAAGTGGGCGTCTGGGTGATCGGGGCCGAAGAGGAGCGCATGATCGCAAGAGATGCGCTGCATTTAATGGGAGATCTGGGTTGATGCCGTGTGCAAAGGCACCCGAAGAGCTTTGCAGGGATCTTCCGATTGCCCTGGGGCGCACCGATCAGCTCATTGCAACCGTGACGGCCGTCGCGGCGACGATATCCTGCACCGTCGCACCCCGCGAAAGATCGCTGCAGGGCTTTCGAAACCCTTGCAGAAACGGGCCCACCGCTTGTGCCCCGGCAAGTTCCTGCGCGAGCTTATACGCGATATTCCCGGCATCGAGGCCAGGGAAGATCAGCACGTTGGCGTCGCCATCGCCGGCCCCTTTTTGCGCTGCGATTGCGGCGTTCAGCGCGGCGTCGGCCTGGAGCGGCCCTGCAAACCCGGTGGCCTCGGCGGCGGCACGCACCGTCTCGACCGAGGCGCCGGAACCGGAGGTTCCGGTGGAAAAGGACAAAAGCGCGACCCTGGCCGATCCCAGAAGTGCCTCGGACGAGGCCGCCGAGGCGCGGGCAATATCGGCGAGTTCGGACGAGTCCGGTGCGACGTTCACCGCGCAGTCGGCAAATATCATTTCGCGTCCGTCCGGGAACAGCATCAGAAAAAAGGACGAAACGGTGTCGACGCCATCGGCCAGCCCGATGCCGATGCTGGCCGCCTCGATCACCCGGCGCGTGGGGGCGTCCGCGCCCGCAACCATGGCGTCGGCTTCGCCGGCGGCGACCATGGCAGCGGCGCGGTACAGGGGCCGGGCGAGCATGCGCCGCGCCACCGGCGCTTTCAGCCCGCGCACCTCCACCAGCGCGGCGACATGGGCGTCGGACACCTCAGCGAGCGGCAGTGGCTCGGCCAGACCGGCGGCGCGGATCTCGGCTGTAGCGGCCGCCACGCGCGGCTCGTCGAGTTCGGGGAAAACCACGCGCGCCCGGCGCGCTTTCGCCCTCTCGAACACGTTGTCCAGTACCGCCACGTCGACCTCCCCTTTGAAAGCCTAGGAGACAGCCATGACCCAGAACGTCAAGATCAATCGTGGCCTGAAGGGGGTCTATTTCGAACGCTCCGGGGCCTCGGATATCGACGGAGCGGCGGGGAAGCTGAGCTATCGCGGCTACGACATCAACGACCTCGCCGCGCAGGCCAGTTTTGAAGAGGTGGCTTACCTTCTGATCCACGGTGAGTTGCCGAACGCCGCAGAGCTGGCGGCGTTCGATGCCGATCTGAAGGCGGCACGGGTGCTGCCGGACGACGTCTTTGACATCATTCGCACGGTCAAGGATGGACATCCGATGGATGTCCTGCGCACTGCGGTCTCGGCGCTTGCCGCCCTGGAGCCCGACAGCCAGGACGCCGACGAGGCGGCGTTCGTTCGCAATGGCGTGCGGCTGACGGCGCAAGTTCCGGGAATCATCGCGGCGCATGACAATCTGCGCAACGGCCGCGACCCGGTGGCGCCGGACATGACCCTTGGTCATGCGGCGAACTGGTTGTGGATGCTGAAGGGAGAGCGGCCGTCAAAGGATGCAGAGCGGCTGGCAGATCTGGATTTCATCCTGCATGCCGAACACGGTTCGAACGCATCTTCCTTCGCGGCGCGGGTCACGGTGGGAACCGAGGCCAACATTCACGGCGCCATCGTGACGGCGCTGTCGACGCTCGCCGGGCCTGCGCATGGCGGGGCGGCCGAGGACGTGATGAAGATGGTGCAAGAGATCGGTGCGCCCGAGAATGCAGCGGCCTACGTGAAGGCCAAGCGCGCGAACCGCGAGGCCGTGACGGGGTTCGGTCATCGGGTATACCGCACCGAAGACCCGCGGGCGAGGCATATGCGCGACGGGGTCGAGCGCCTTGGACGAGAGATGGGCCAGCCGGAATGGTACGAGATTCTGCAGGCGGTGGTCGCGGCGATGCAGCCCTATGCAAGGCACGGGCTGAACGTGAATGTCGATTTCTATTCCGGCGTCATCTACCAGTTGCACGGCATTCCCATGGACCTCTATGTTCCGATCTTCGCCATCGGGCGGATGCCCGGTTGGGTGATCCAGTGTCTCGAGCAGGTCCGGCAGAATATCCTGATCCGGCCGTTGACGCTGTACAATGGGCCGGAACCGCGGACATGGGTGCCGATCGCCGATCGGTAAAGGCCGGTCTGCCCGGCGCATGCCGCACGCCGCCCCTCGCGGCATCGACCTCTGTCGTCGGCGAGGGTGCCGGCTGCAATTGCATTCGCCGGGCGATCGCGCGATGACAGGCACAGAAACGACGAGGTAGCCGCCCGCATACCGGCGAGGCTCAGACGATGTCACAACAGACACTTGCCCCGGACGTCTTGCAGGTTTTGGTGACGCTTTATACGCAGGGCCACTACCAAGAGCTTTTGGACCGGGCCCGGGCGCAGCTCGGCACGTATCCGCGATCGCACCAGCTCTACAACCTTGTCGGTGCCGCCGAGGCCGGCCTCGGGAAGACGGACGCTGCACTGGCGGCCTATCGGAATTCAATCGAGTTGAAGCCGGATTATGCCGAAGCCCATAGCAATTTGGGCGCGACGCTCCACACGCTCAGACGTTACAGTGAGGCGGCCGATGCTTGCGAGCGGGCGGTTGCCATCAATCCGCGCCACGCGCAGGCGCTGGGAAATCTCGGCAGCGCAAGGATTGCGTTGGGACAGTTCGCCGAGGCGCAAGAGGCGCTGCGCCAGGCGCTGGCGGTCGTGCCCGATCACCCTGTCTTGTTGAACGGGCTCGGGGTTGCGCTGCGCGGCATGGGTCGGAACACCGAAGCACTGGAAGCGTTGCGAAAGGCCGCGCAGTCCGCGCATGGAAACGCTGGCATCCACAGCAATCTCGGCGCGGTTCTTCTCGATCTGGGGCAGCGAGACGAGGCCGAAACTGCCTGCCGTACGGCACTTGGCCTGGCTCCGGACGATCCCGAAGTGCTGACCACGCTGGCGCGGGTTCTTGCCGAAGGCAACCGTGCCGATGAGGCAGAGAAACACTATCGCACGGCGCTTTCGCGTCGCCCGGATTACGGCCCGGCCCTGACCAATCTCGGCGCTTTGCTGATCGACCGGGGCAGGTACCGCCAGGCGGTTGAGACTCTCCAACTGGCGCTGGAGCGCCAGCCCGAGAACACCACTGCGCTGACCAACCTGGGTCAGGCGCTGTATGTTCTGGGCGATCATGCCGCGGCCACAGCCGCGACCGAGCGCGCGGTTTCACTGGCGCCAGACAGCGCCGAGGCGCAGGCAAATCTCGGCAACCTGTTGAGCGACCTTGGACGGCGCGATGACGCCGAGGCGTGCTTTCGCAAGGCGCTGGCCGCCCAGCCCGACAATGCGATCGCCCATCTGGGGCTGAGCCGAATGGGCCAGACCGCGGCGGACGATCCCAGGATTCCGGCTCTGGAACAGGCGGTTGCATCCGGCCGGCTGCCGCAAGGCAAGCGCGTTGCCGCGACCTTCGCATTGGCCAAGATCTATGACGATCTGGATCGGACGAGCGAAGCATTTGCACAATACCAGACCGCAAACGCACTGCGCCGGTCACAGTTTGACTACGACCTCGACGATGATCGGCGGTTGTTCCAGCGTCTGAAGGCGGAATTCGCCGACGGGGTGCCGCCGGAGGGTGTGGCGACTGCCGGTGGCGCGCCGGTGCCGATCTTCATTCTGGGCATGCCGCGTTCAGGCACGACGCTGGTGGAACAGATCCTCGCCAGCCATTCCCGGGTTTTCGGCGCCGGAGAACTGAACAGTCTGCAGGCAGCCGTCAATTCGGTGTCAACGGGGCAGCCGGGCGCGTACGCCGACATTGGTCGCCGCTATCGATCCGACCTCGTCGACCTCGGTGTCTCTGACCCCTTTGTCACCGACAAGATGCCGTTGAATTTTCGCTGGATCGGACATATCTGCGCCGCGCTGCCCGATGCCCGGATCTTTCACATTCGCCGCGATCCGCGCGCGGTGTGCTGGTCCATCTACACACAGCTCTTCGGCGGCGACGGCAATCGATACGGCTATGACCTGGCGGAAGTTGCAGGGTTCTGGCGGCTCTATTCTGATCTGATGGACCACTGGGAGCGGATCTTTCCGGGTGCGATCTGCCATGTCGACTATGAAGCCCTGACCGAGGATCAGGAGGCTGAAACCCGCCGGATGCTGGACTTCGCCGGATTGGGCTGGGAACCGGGCTGCCTGTCCTTCCACGAGACCGGCCGCAGGGTTTCGACGGCGTCCTCGCAGCAAGTGCGACGAAAGATGTACCGGGGAAGCTCTTTGAACTGGCGGCGTTTCGAACAGCATCTTGGCCCGATGCTTGAGGTCCTCGGCGCACGTTAGCAGATGACGGCGCGCCTGCCGTTACCGCCGAAATGTGGATTTTGCTACCTGTCGCGTGAAAATTCCTTTGACTTTTTCACATGCCCTGCCATGAAATTCTGCGAGTGTTTTTCACGGAGGGTGAGTCGGATGAGCCGGCAAGGGCTTTTGGGGGCTGATCTGCGGAGCCTGCGCAAGGCGCGGGGGCTGACGCTGGAGGCCGTTGCGGGAAGCCTGGGCAAATCCGTGGGCTGGGTCAGTCAGGTGGAACGCGATCTTTCGACGCCGGATGCCCGCGATCTGACGGCCTTCGCCGAGACGCTGGATGTGCCGGTATCGCTCTTCGCGGCGCAGGACGCCCCGGGCGCAGAGGCGGGGCGGATCGTCCGACAGGGCGCGCGACGGGCGATCGGGGAACGTGAGGAAGGGTTGATCGAGGAACTGCTGTCGCCCGATCTGACGGATGCATTCGAGGTGATCCATTCGACCTTTATGCCCGGTGCAGAGCGCACCGAGCCGGTCACCCGCCCGACGGCTGAACTGGCGGTCATGGTTGCCGGGCAACTCGATCTCTGGCTGGGCGGCGACGAATTCACGGTCTCGGCGGGCGATAGTTTCCGCGTGCGCGGCGAGACGCTGCGCTGGGCCAATCCTTACGACACCCCCGCCATGGCGGTTTGGGTGATTTCCCCACCGGTCTATTAAGGGAGGCAGACCCATGTCCGATTTTCCTACCACGGCACGCGTGGTCATCATCGGCGGCGGGGCCGTGGGTGCTTCGTGCCTGTATCACCTGGCCCTGGCGGGCTGGACCGATTGCGTTCTGCTGGAGAAGAACGAGCTGACCGCAGGATCGACCTGGCATGCGGCGGGTAACGTGCCAACCTTTTCCACCGGTTGGGCGGTCATGAACATGCAGCGCTATTCGACCGAGCTTTACCGCGGGCTCGGCGAAGCGGTGGATTATCCGATGAACTACCATGTCACCGGCTCGATCCGGCTGGCGCATTCGCGCGAGCGGATGCTGGAATTCCAGCGCGCCTGCGGGATGGGCCGCTATCAGGGCATGGCGCTGGAGATGATGGATATCGGTGACATCAAGGCAAAGTATCCCTTCATCGAGACCCATGATCTGAAAGGGGCTCTATACGATCCCGCCGACGGCGATATCGACCCGGCCCAGCTGACCCAGGCGCTGGCCAAGGGTGCCCGCGACATGGGCGCAAGGATCCTACGCTTTACCCCGGCCACCGGCGTGCGCCGCGAGAACGGCGAATGGATCGTCGAGACCGAGAAGGGCGAGATCCGCTGTGAATATGTGGTGAACGCCGCCGGCTACTACGCACAGCGCGTCGGCGAATGGTTCAAGCCCTATGGCGGGCGCACCGTTCCGATGATGGTGATGAGCCACCAGTACCTGCTCAGCGACGAGATCCCCGAGATCGAAGCCTGGTGCAAAGAGACCGGCAATCACAAGCTGCCGCTGCTTCGGGATGTCGACATCTCTTACTACCTGCGGCAGGAGAAATACGGGCTGAACCTAGGACCCTACGAGCGCAACTGCAAGGCGCATTGGGTGTCGCCGGACGACCCGATGCCCGAGGATTTCAGCTTTCAGCTTTATCCTGACGATCTGGAGCGGCTGGAATGGTATATCGAGGACGCCATGGCACGGGTCCCTCTGTTGGGCACCGCAGGCGTCAGCAAGGTCATCAACGGACCGATCCCCTATGCACCGGACGGCAACCCGCTGATCGGGCCCATGCCCGGGGTGCCCAACGCATTTGAGGCCTGCGTTTTCACTTTCGGCATCGCCCAGGGCGGCGGTGCGGGCAAGATTCTGGCCGAATGGGTCACCGAGGGGCAGACCGAATGGGATTGCTGGTCACTCGATCCGCGGCGATACACCAACTACGCCGATGGCGACTACTGTGTCGCCAAGGGCATGGAAGTCTACGGCCACGAATACGCGATGCATTTCCCGCATCACGCCTGGCCCGCCGGACGCAACAAGAAACAGTCTTCGCTGCATTCCCGACTGGTCGAAGCGGGTGCTGTCTTTGGACCCTATAACGGCTGGGAACGGGCAAACTACTTTGCCAAGCCCGGTGATGACGTCAGCGAAGAGGCGACGCAGACCTGGGACCGGAACGGCCCGTGGGAGGCACGGATCAAGGAGGAATGCGAAGCGGTGCGCGACGGCTGCGGCGTGCTGCCGATCACCGGATTCACCCGGATCAAGATCGAGGGCCCGGGCGCCAAGAACTGGATCGATGGTCTGACCGCCAGCCGTCTGCCATCGCCCGGACGCGTCGGCTTGATCTATTTCGCCGATGACCGCGGCCGCATCGTGACCGAAATGTCCTGCATGGTGCATTCGGACACCGAGGTCGGGCTGATCACCGCGGCCGCTGCGCAATGGCACGACGCCGAGTATCTGTGGCGGCAGGCGCCCGAGGGCATCGAGATTTCGGATCACACCGAGGATGCGGAATG
The DNA here is from genome assembly GCA_030065095.1 of Rhodobacter sp. Taxonomy (GTDB): domain Bacteria; phylum Pseudomonadota; class Alphaproteobacteria; order Rhodobacterales; family Rhodobacteraceae; genus JASJCA01. Next base: position 92,359 of record JASJDP010000006.1, on the reverse strand, counting down.
TTTACTGGTCACCGGACCGAAGGCGCGCGCGATCCTGGAGACGTTGAGCAACGGGCATGACCTGTCGAAAGGCTGGCTGACCTCGAACATGGAGGGCACCGTTGCCGGTGCGCCCTGCGCCTTGCTGAGAGTGTCCTTCGCGGGTGAGCTTGGCTGGGAAATCCATTGCGACCCCAAGTCCGCGCCCGCGATCTGGGACGCCTTGAAGGAACAGGGCGTGACGCCCTTCGGCATGTGGGCGCTGGACCGGCTGCGGCTGGAAAAGGGATATCGCGCGTGGAAGGGCGATCTGTCGACCGACTATTCGCTGCTGGAAGGCGGGCTTGACCGCTTTATCCGCTTCGACAAACCCGACTTCCCGGGAAAGGCAGCGCTTTTGAACGAACAGCAGCAGGGCGTGAAAAAACGCTTTGCGACGCTGGTTGTCGAGGCCGGCGACCAGGACCCGCCCTATATGTCGACGGTCTGGCAGAACGGCACCGTCGTGGGCGAGGTGACATCGGGCGGCTGGGGCTATCGCGTGAACAAATGCGTGGCCCTGGCGATGGTGCGCAGCGATCTTGCCGTCGAGGGGACCGGATTGGAGGTCGAGATCTTTGGCGAGCGCTACGGTGCAACCGTGCAGGCGGATCGGCCGCTTTGGGATCCTATGAATGAACGGATACGGGCCTGATATGCTGATGGTTCAATTCGCAGGGCAGGCCGCGGCCGCCCCTGTTGCGCCAACGCATCTACGACGGGGCGCGACCCCGTCTGCGCCTTTCCCATCTGCGACACGGGGTGCCGCGCAATGAGCATCACGATCCTTGACGGCGGCATGGGACAGGAACTGATCAAGCGGTCCAGTGATCCGCCGACGCCGCTTTGGTCGACGCGGGTGATGATCGACTACCCGCATCTTGTGCGCGCGGTCCACGACGACTTTTTCGCCGCCGGGGCAGATGTGGCGACCGCCAACACATACGCTATCCTGCATGACCGCTTGCAGAAGCACGGTTTGGACCACCGGTTCCGGGAATTGCACGAAACCGGCTGCAATCTGGCCAACGAGGCCCGCGACGCCCATGGCGGCGGGCGGGTTGCGGGCTCGCTGGGGCCGATTGGATGGTCCTACCGGGCGGATATGGCGCCGCCGCCGGACGAGGCGGCCGGGATCTACGCCGAAATCGTCGCCATCCAGGCCCCGCTTGTCGACCTTTTCCTGTGCGAGACCATGTCCGGCGTCGACCAGGCACAGGGTGCCGTGATGGGGGCGAAGACCGGGGGCAAGCCGGTGTGGCTGGCAATTTCGGTGAGCGACGAGGACGGAACCAATTTCCGCTCGGGCGAGCCGGTCACCGATATCCTGCCGGTTGTCGATGCGCTCGCCCCCGAGGCTTTGCTGGTTAATTGCTCGACCCCGGAGGCAGTCAGCCAGGCCTTGCCGCTTCTTGCGCCCCACGGCATTCCGCTGGGCGCCTATGCAAACGGTTTTACCGGCATCTCCGGTGCCTTTGCCAAGGGGACGACGTCGGTGGATCTGCTGACGTCCCGCCAGGATTTCACGCCCGCCCTCTATGCCGATTTTGCCGAGCAGTGGGCGGAGATGGGGGCGGAGATCATCGGCGGTTGCTGCGAGGTCGGGCCCGCGCATATCGCGGAACTCAAGCGGAGGTTCACATGAGGCTGCCGAAATCTGCAATTCGGACGATCGAGATGTGGCGGCTGGGGTTTGTCGCAACCGTCACGCCCGGCGGACGGCCCAGCGTCTCGCCCAAGGGCACCTTTATCGTGTTGGATGACGAGACCATCGCCTTCGGCGAAATCCGTTCGCCCCAGACCATCGCCAATCTGACGGTGACCCCCGAGCTCGAGGTGAATTTCGTCGATCAGTTCCTGCGCAAAGGCGTTCGCATCCGCGGGCAGGCGACATTTCTGCGGCGGGGCACGGCCGAGTTCGACGCGCTGCTTCCGCGGTTCGAGGAACTTTGGGGCGACCTCACAACGCGGATCAACATGATCGTCAGGGTGCCGGTGGACGAGGCGAAACCGCTGACGACACCGCCCTATGACGACGGGGCGACCGAGGAGGCGATGATCGCGCAGTACAAGAAGAAGTTTTCGGAGATGTATCCATGAGCGTTCCGGCGCGGGCCCGGGCGGTGATCATCGGCGGCGGCGTGGTCGGCTGTTCGGTGGCCTATCATCTGACCAGGCAGGGCTGGACCGACGTCGTGCTGTTGGAACGCAAGCAACTGACAAGCGGCACGACCTGGCATGCGGCGGGGCTGATCGCCCAGCTTCGGGCGACAGCCAACATGACCAAGCTGGCGAAATACAGCCAAGAACTCTATGGCGCGCTGGAGGAAGAGACCGGCGTTGCAACAGGGTTCAAGCGGGTCGGCTCGATCACGGTTGCGCTGACCGAGGAGCGCAAGGAAGAGCTGTTCCGGTCCGCCTCGATGGCGCGCGCCTTCGGGGTCGAGATCGAAGAGATCGGGCCGAACGAGGTCAAGGCGCGCTATCCGCATCTGAACGTCGACGGCGTGGCGGCTGGAGTCTTTCTGGCGAAGGACGGCCAGGGCGACCCGGCGAATATCGCGCTGGCGCTTGCAAAGGGCGCGCGGCAGCGGGGCGGCAAGATATTCGAACGGACGAAAGCCACCGGCGTGGTCCGCGACGGGCGGCGGATCACGGGGGTGGCGTGGTCCAACGAAGCGGGCGACAGCGGCACGATCGCCTGCGAACATGTGGTCAATTGCGGTGGGATGTGGGGGCACGAGCTGGGCCGGATGCTGGGCACGAACGTACCGCTGCAGGCCTGCGAGCATTTCTACATCGTCAGCGAACCGATTGCCGGTCTGACGCAACTGCCGGTGCTTCGCGTGCCGGACGAGTGCGCCTATTACAAGGAGGATGCCGGGAAAATCATGCTCGGCGCCTTCGAGCCGGTGTCAAAACCCTGGGGGCCGATCCCGGAAAGCTTCGAGTTCGACCAGTTGCCCGAGGATTTCGACCATTTCGAACCGATCCTGGAAGCGGCGGTGAACCGGATGCCGATGCTGGCAGAGGCGGGGATCCACACCTTTTTCAACGGGCCGGAGAGCTTTACGCCCGACGATGCCTATCACCTCGGGCTGTGCCCCGAGATGGAAAACGTCTGGGTCGCCGCAGGGTTCAACTCGGTTGGAATTCAGTCCGCCGGTGGCGCGGGAATGGCGCTGGCATCCTGGATGGACACCGGCGAGAAACCGTTCGATCTGGGCGATGTGGATATCAGCCGGATGCAGCCGTTTCAGGGCAACAAGCGGTATCTGGTCGAGCGGTCGACCGAGACTCTCGGCCTGCTTTACGCCGATCACTTCCCGTTCCGCCAGAAGGCGACGGCGAGGGGCGTGCGGCGGACGCCGTTTCACACATATCTCGAGGCCCAGGGCGCCGTCTTCGGAGAGACCGCCGGATGGGAGCGGGCGAACTGGTTTGCCGATCCGGGGCAGGAGCGGACGTACGACTATTCCTGGAAACGTCAGAACTGGTTTGAAAACGCTGCCCGCGAGCACATGGCCGTGCGCGAGAATGTTGGCCTCTACGACATGTCGAGTTTTGGCAAGCTGCGGGTCGAAGGACCCGATTCCGAGGCGTTCCTGAACCGCGTCTGCGGCAATGACATGTCGGTGCCGGCGGGCCGCATCGTCTATACGCAATTCCTGAACGCGCAAGGCGGGATCGAAGCGGATGTCACGGTAACGCGGCTGTCGGAGACCGCCTATCTGGTGGTGACGCCAGCGGCGACGCGGCTGGCGGACGAGACCTGGCTCCGGCGGCATTTGGGCAATGCCTCGGCGGTGATCACCGACGTGACGGCCGCCGAAGGCGTCCTGGCAGTGATGGGCCCGAAGGCACGGCATTTGCTTCAGGCCGTGTCGCCCGGCGATTTCTCGAACGATGTGAACCCGTTCGGCACCGCGCAGGAAATCGAGATCGGTCTGGGACAGGCGCGCGCGCACCGGGTATCCTATGTGGGCGAGCTTGGATGGGAACTCTATGTGTCCGCCGACATGGCCGGGCATGTCTTCGAGGTTCTCTGGGAAGAGGCGCAAGGGCTTGGCGCGCGGCTTTGCGGGCTGCACATGATGGACAGCTGCCGGATTGAAAAGGCGTTCCGGCATTTCGGCCACGACATCACCTGCGAGGACCACGTGCTGGAGGCGGGCCTTGGATTTGCGGTCAAGACCGCGAAACCGGACTTCATCGGACGGGACGCCGTGCTGCGCCGGAAGGACGAAGGGCTGCGGCGGCGGATGCTGCAGTTTCGGCTGACGGACCCCGAGCCGCTGCTATATCACAACGAAGCCATTATCCGCGACGGCGAGGTGGTGGGGCACCTTTCGTCCGGGGCCTACGGCCACGCCCTGGGCGGGGCGATCGGGATGGGCTATGTCCCCTGCGGCAGCGAATCCTCAGAGCAGCTCTTGGCCTCGACCTTTGAAATCGAAGTGGCCGGAGCCCGGGTTGCGGCGGCGGCGAGTTTGCGTCCGATGTACGATCCGAAATCCGAGCGCGTGCGCATGTGAGCCAAAGCGCGGCGGCGTCCGGTCTCAACCGGCAACGGCAGCGCCGCGGCGGGTGGCATTCAGCAGGAACAGCATGATCGCGACGTTGACCAGGTTCCAGCCAATGCCGTTGAGGAACGCCATTTGGTAGGACCCGGTAAGGTCGTAGATCCAGCCGGACATCCAGCCGCCCAGTGCCATTCCCACGATGGTTGCCATGATGACGAACCCGACGCGTGCGCCCGCTTCGCGGGCGGGAAGGTATTCGCGGATGATCACTGCGTAGCTCGGCACAATGCCGCCCTGGCTGAGGCCAAAGACGAGGCTGACGAGATAGAGCGAGACCATGCCGTCGAATGGCAGGTAAAGAAAAAGTGCAATACACTGCAGCGTGGATCCGATCAGCAGCGTCATGACACCACCCAGCCGGTCGGCGAGGAGGCCGGAGACGAGGCGCGAGACCACGCCGCCCATGAGCATCAGCGACAACATCTCGGCGCCGACGGCGGGGCCGTAGCCGAGGTCGACGCAGAACGCGACGATATGAACCTGGGGCATCGACATTGCCACGCAGCAGCCTATACCGGCAAGCGCCAGCAATCCTTGCAGGGCACGGGGCGAGAAGGCCACGGCTTTGGCGCGAATGCGGGATTGCCGGTCGGCGGCGGCCTGAGCCTCGGCGGGCAAGGCGCGGCGCAGCAGCACGGCACCCGGGACCATCACAGTGATGCAGAGCACGGCCAGCGCCAGATACACGCCGCGCCAGCCGAACTCGGCCAGGACGCCGCTGAGCATGACCGGCCATATCGCGCCACTAAGATAGTTGCCGCTGGCAGCGATGGCGACGGCGATGCCGCGACGGCGCAGAAACCAATGCGAGATGTCGGCGATCAGCGGACCGAAGCTGGCGGCGCTGCCGAAGCCAATGACGAGCTGAAGCGCGGTGAGCAGCCAGACGGAACCGGCGATGGCTGCCAGGGCGAAACCGGCGGCCATGGCGGCGGCTGCGGCAATCAGCGCGGCGGTGATGCCGAAACGGTCGACGGTGCGGCCGATCAGCAGATTGCCGAACGCGAACCCCGCCATGGTCGCAGAATAGGGCAGCGCGGCGCCGCCCCGGTCGATTCCGAACTCGGCCTGGACCATGGGGATGATGACGATGATCGCCCACATGCCGACGTTGCCGACGGTGGCGATCCCGAGCGTGACGCCAAGGCGCAGCCAGGAATAGCGACTGTCGACGATGTCCGGAGCGGTCATGGATGGACGCTAGAACAAGAGAGGAGATTTGGGAACCGCGGCAGGGGAGCAACCGTCGGGATGGCGGCAACACGAATGGATGCCTTCAGGAAGACCAAGGCGCCTTACAGCGATCCGCGGGCGCAGCTGGCCCGGGATAACCGGAATCCGCGGTCGATGCAGGTCGGGATTGTCCAATCCCGTGTCGCGGCAGCGGCTTGAATCCACGGGCCGCCGCCCGCATGGTTCACGCATCCCAACCAAAAGGCAGCCTGGCATGACCCAATCCCCAGACGCAATCATCATCGGCACGGGCGTGATCGGTGCGGCAACGGCATTCGAGATGGCCAAGACCGGATGGAAAACCCTGTCGCTGGACCGCAATGCGCAGGTCGGGCACGGCTCGACCGCCGGGTCCTGTGCGATCATCCGGATGCACTATTCGACATTCGACGGCACCGCGTTCGCCTGGGAGGGGTACCACTATTGGCGGGATTGGGCCGAGTATCTGGGCCTGCCCGACGGGGCCGACCTGGCGCAGTTCAGGGAATGCGGCTGTATGGTGATGAAGACCGCCGAGAACGACTATCTGGCCAAGCATCTCGAAAACTCGAGGCTTCTGAACATTCCGGTCGAAGAGTGGAATTCGGATCAGATCAAGGCGCGGATGCCGATCTATGCGCTGGAAAGCTATTTTCCCCCGCGGGCACGGAACGACGACGAATTCGGCCGGCCGAACGGCAGGCGGATCGAAGGCGCCGTTTACTGGCCGAACGGTGGATACGTCACCGACCCCGCACTGTCGGCGCAGAACCTGATGGACGCCGCGCGACAGCACGGGGCCGAGGTCCGGACGGGGGCCGAGGTCGCGGCCGTGCTGCAGGACGGTGGCAAGGTCTCCGGCGTGCGGCTGGCGTCGGGTGAGGAAATCCACGCACCCGTTGTCGTGAACGTGGCCGGGCCGGGCTCGTCAATCGTGAACCGGATGGCGGGGGTTCTGGGCGACATGACGATCGAAACCCGGCCGCTGCGGCAGGAGGTTGTGCATGTGCCCGCGCCCGCGGGTTTCGATTTCGAAGGCACCGCGCCGGTGATTTCCGACAACGATATCGGCGTTTACTGCCGGCCCGAGCATGGCAACAACATCCTGGTGGGCTCCGAGGATCCGGAATGTGACCCGCATCATTGGACGGACGACGACGTGCACTATGACCGCAACTTCACCGAACAGTGGACGACGCAGGCGATGCGCTATGCCCAACGGGTCCCGTCGTTGGGGGTGCCATCCCGGGCCACGGGGGGGGTCGTGGATCTGTACGATGCCGCGACCGACTGGATTCCGATTTATGACAAGTCTGCGCTGGGCGGGTTCTACATGGCCTGCGGCACCAGCGGGAACCAGTACAAGAACGCGCCGATCGCCGGCAAGATGATGGCGGCACTGATCGACTATTGTGAAGCGGGGAACGACCACGACACGGCACCGCTGCAGTTCACGCTGCCCTATATCGGGCGCGAGATCGATGTGGGGTTCTATTCCCGCCGGCGCGAGATCAATCAGGAGTCAAGCTTCTCGGTTCTCGGCTGAGGGCTTTTACCCAAGCGCGTCGCGAAACTTTTCGAATTCGTCGTCGGCGATCCCTGCGGTTTCGTCCGGCGCGGGATAGCTGCCGGATTGCGCGGCCTCTCTGAACGCCGACAGGGCGGCGCGGCGCTCCGCGCGCATCCGCTCATACAGTCCATGCAGATTTGCAAAGGCGCGTGCATGGCGGGGGCTGACAGGTTGTTCGCCGCAGATGTCGTTCTGAAAAAGATAGATGATGTCGCCGCCGGAGCCGGAGCCAAGCGACGAGGTGACAAGCCCGGTGCGCTGGCTGATCTCGGTCATGACGCGGTCGCAGATCACCTCGGCCTCCACGCTGAACGCACCGGCGTCTTCCATGGTGCGGAAGGCCTGCCAAAGTTCCAGCGCCTCTTCGGCGGTCTTGCCGACGGCGCGCAAACCACCCTTCCAGGTGGACTTGCGCGGCACCAATCCCAGGTGGCACATAACGGGGATATCCTCGCGCGCCAGCATCTCGACGACATGCGGTCCACGCGCGGTGTAGACGCTGTCGGCGCCGGCCTTCATCGCTGCGAAGGCGGCGGTGAGCACCTCTGTTTCAGTCGGGTAGTCCGGCAGCGCCAGGGCGGCCGTGAAGAACATGTGCGGCGCGCCGTCCCTTACCGCACCGGTGTTCGGGGCGTTGCCCATGATAAGGTCAAGGCCAGCGTCCCGCGCGGCGGCGGCCTCTTCGGCGGTGTTCGCCGTGGTCTGGGTCAGCTTGCGCACGCCTTTCAGGGCGCGCAGGTCGGCGGCGGTGTAGTTGCGCAACTGGAACCTGGCATCCCAATCGTAGATGCGGCGCATGGGCCTATCCGATGTCGATGAAGACATCCTCGCCCTCCACCTTGACCGGATATGTGTTCAGGGCTTCGCAAACGGGCGAGCGTTCGGGCGCTCCGGTGCGGTAGTCGAACTGGCCGTTATGCTTGGGGCACTCGATGATGTAGTCCATCACCAGCCCATCGGCGAGATGCACCTGTTCGTGGGTGCAAAGCCCGTCGGTGCAGAAATACTCGTCGGCGGGGGAGCGGTAGATCGCGAAGGTGCGTGTGCCATGGTCGAAGCGGATCAGATCCTCGGGTTCGATATCGCCTGTCGCGCAGGCGCGGGTCCAGTTTGCCATGATGTCCTCTATTCCGCCGCCATGAACCGCGGGCGTTCGTGGTCGGGTGTCTGGCCCGCGCCGTCGGGCAGCGGGCGGCGGATGTAGTGGCCGGGGTCGGTCTGCTGTCTCAGGATCGCCGGCACCAGTTCCCGGTAACAGGCCCAAAGCGACGGGTATGGCGGCGGGCAGTCGGCTCTGATCTCCTCATGCAGATCAGGCAGGCGGTAGAACGGCACCATCGGATACATATGGTGTTCGATGTGGTAGTTCATGTTGGAATAGATAAACCGGAACAGCGGGTTAAGGTAGACCGTGCGCGAATTCAGGCGGTGGTCGGGAATATCCTCGGCAAGGCCCGCATGTTGGGTGGTGGCGAGTACATGATGCAGCCACGAGCCGTAAAAGGTCGGCAGGCCGATCAGCATCAGCGGCAGCCAGCTTTGCAGGGCGCCTGAGATGGACGCGACAGCGATCAGAATGCCGAGTTGGATGCGCGAAGCCAGAAACGTCTTGGCGTGTTCGCTGGCGGGCAGAAAGCTCTTTTGGTCTTCGGTCAGGCGCCCCGCGCCGAGGCAGAGCATCTTGCTAAGCTCGGTCAGGATGGCGCGGATATAGAGCAGGTTGAGCAACCAGTCACGCAGACTTGGCGGGCGTGGAAAGGCGATTTCGGGGTCCCGTCCAACGACAACCGTGTCGGTGTGGTGCCGGGCGTGGCTCCAGCGCCAAAGATATGGATTGCGCAGCGCCATGAATGCGGTGAGGTGATAGAACGCTTCGTTCAACCAGCGTGTCCTGAACACCGTGCCATGACCGCATTCGTGCCATCGGCTGTCGCCCCCGGACCCGTAGAGGACGCCGTAGACCATGGCAGCGGGCAGTGCCCACCACGTGCCCCAGGCCGCGACAAGCAGGGTTCCGAAAGCAAAGACGAGGCCAAGCCAAAGGCCATAATTGATCAGCGCCGGCCGGTCCGAGCGCCGCATCAGTTCCTTCAAGCGCTTGCGCGGAATCGGGGTCGTATACCAATCGTTGGCGGCAAAGCCCCGGCCTGCATTGGGGCCGGTCAGGCTGTAATCGCGAAACTGCAGGTCCGTGGGCATTGAGCCGCCTTGATACGGTTTATTGCGGGATGCCGTGAAATTGGGCAGCCGGTCAACGGTCCCTTGATGGAATGTCTCAAACCTCTCAAACTCAAGGGGTCGGAACTGATAGGTTTTATCAAATGGCGGCAAAGCGCGTGACGCTCGCGGATGTGGCGGCAGAGGCCGGCGTTGGCGTGGCAACGGTAGACCGTGTGCTGAACGCACGTGCGCCGGTGTCCGCGGGGGCTGCGGCGCGGGTTCTCGCAGCGGCCGAGGCGCTGGGGTACCACGCACACCGGCTGATCCGGCACCGGATCGAAGAAATGGCGCCGGAAAAGGTGCTGGGGTTCATTCTGCAGAAGGAAGGCAAGTGGTTCTACCGGGCTTTGGCCAAAGCATTGCAGGGCGCGGCGGCGGACCTGCGGGGCATTCGGGCGACGGTCGAGATTTGCTATGTCGAGAGCTTGTCGCCCGAGGCACTGGCGGCCGAGATCGCACGCATGCGGGACGTTGCGGATGCCATCGGAGTGGTTTCGCTGGAACATCCCTCGGTGGAGGCCGCGGTTGCCGCATGTGCACACGACGGTATGCCGGTCTTCGCGCTGCTCAGTCCGCTGAGTTTCCCGGGCCTTGCGGGATATATCGGGATTGACTCGTACAAGGCCGGACGGACGGCGGGCTGGGCGATGGCCCGGATGGTGCGCGACGATGCCGAGATCGGCGTCCTGGTGGGATCGCACCGGTATTTGGGACATGAGGCGCTGGAATCGGGCTTTCGCAGTGCGATGCGCGACTATGCGCCGGGAGCCCGGCTGCGGGAATCCCTGGTCTTTCTTGATGACGGCGCGGTGGCGTATGAGGCCGCGCTGGAGTTGCTGCAGGCGAGGCCGTGTTTGGCGGGGCTTTATCACTGCGGCGGCGGCACAAGTGGTGTTGTGCGGGCACTTCGCGAGAGCGGCCGGCATCGGAACGTCCTGTATATCTGCCATGAACGCGGCCCGGTGACCGAGGGAGGCCTGCGCGATGGAACGGTCGAGCTTGTGATAGCAACGCCGCTCGACGCCGTGGCGCAAGCGGCGGCCGGGGCGATGCAGGCGGCATTGACAGGCCGGGGAGGGGGGGCGACCGAACCGTTGGCCTTTCGGTTGCTGACTGCCGAGAACCTCTGACGTGGTTTCGTGATGTCATCTAACTTGCATTCGGGGCGGGTAAAAACCAGACGCGTGAAACCTTTCTTTTTCGTCGCGTCCGGCGTATCAGCGCGCCTGTGATCGTCCCGCCAGGTTCGCTATGCCGCGGAAGGCCGGGATGCGCGCGACGCTCGGGCTGGCAGCAGACCGGTTGGGCGTCCTTTCCGGGCAGCGAGGTGTCTTCTGGACGCGCCCGGCGCCTTGAACGGCGATGAAATCCCCGCAACGAACAGGCGCCGCAGGGCGCCAACCGAAACGGCCCCGGCGAGGGCGGAATGGGAGGATGAGGACCATGGAACGCGCAGGTGTGATTGGATTGGGGGATATGGGCAGCGGATTGGCCAAGAACCTGATTGCCAACGGGTTTCAGACGACCGGCCTGGACCTGAGCGAGGCCCGGATGCAGGCCTTTGCCGAGATGGGCGGCACCGCGGCGGCGAGCGTTGCCGAGGTCGGCGCAAACTCGGACGCGGTCTACGTGATGGTGATGAACGGCGACCAGGCAAAGGCGGTCATTCTGGGCGATGACGGGCTGGTCAGCCATATGGCCCAGGGTGGTGTGGTGATCCTGACGGCAACGATCAAACCCTCGGAGGCCGCAGAGATCGCCGAGGCGATGGCGGGATCGGGGATCCATCTGATCGATTCGCCGGTCTCCGGCGGGTACCCCGGCGCGCAGGGCGGCACCCTGACGATGATGGCGGCGGGCGATCCGGCGGTGCTGGATGACTGCGCGCCGGTGATGCAGGCGGTGTCTGCCAACATCCATCGCGTTGGAACGGCCGCGCCCGGGGGGCAGACCGTCAAGGCGATCCTGCAGTCGCTTTTGGGCGCGATGTTCTCGGCCACCTTCGAGGCGGCGGCGCTGGCGGCCAAGGCGGGTGTCTCGGGGCAGGTGATCTATGACGTGGTGTCGACCTCGTCGGGGGGCTGCAGCATCACCTCGAACGCGTTGCAGAAGATCATCGACCGGCAGTTCGAGGGCACGGGCAGTCATATCAACACGATGCACAAGGACCTGACGATTTCGATGGGCTTCGCCGAAGAACTGGGCGTGCCGATGCACACGGCAGCGGCGGCGATGCAGATCTTTCACGCAGGCCGGACGAAGTATCCGAACGGTGACAACTGGGTCTGCACCCGCGTGATCGAAGAGATCGTCGGCGCGGAACTGCATCGCTAGGGAGGCGGCCATGAAACTGGGAGTTATCTGCGACGGCATCAGCCGGGACCTTGCGCATGCGGTCGACGTGATGGACGAGTACGGTCTGCAGTATGCCGAGTTGCAGTTCGTCGGCGAGAAAGAAGTCGGCGACCATTCGAAGGACGAGATCGCAAGGATCGATACATTGCTGCGGGACCGGGGCAAGCCCGTGTCCTGTCTCAGCCGGCACATTTTCGCCGGACTGACCACCGCAAATGTGCCGGGGGACGCGGCGCACACGCGTCATATGGATGCGCTGAAGCGCGTGATCGAGATGGCGCATACGGTGGGCAGCCCGCTGGTGCGGATCATGACCAACAAGAAGGAACAGATCCTCTGGGGCAAGGGTGGGGCCGAGACATGGAACGTGGCGCATGGCGCCTGGGACAAGACCCTGCCGCTGATCGCACCTGCCGTGGACGTTGCGCGGGATGCCGGGGTGACCCTGGTGGTCGAGACCGGCAACGGCACGATGGTCAATTCGAACTACACGGGCCGCAAACTGATCGACGACCTCGGGGCCAAGGACGTGCTCAAGGTGCTGTGGGATCCGGCGAACAACTGCTGGTGCCACGAGCGCGCCTGGCCGGATGGCTATGACGAGGTCAAGGACGGCTATCTGGGACATGTGCATATCAAGGATGTACGTGTCGACACGCCCCGCGCGACGCTGGAGGTGCGGCGGATGGGCGAAGGGCAGTTGGCGGATCAGTTCCAGCCGATGTCCGATGCATTGCGCACCGACGGCTATGATGGGGTGATCTCGTTCGAAAGCGTCTATCACCCTGGGAACGGTGATTTCGAGGCGGGATTTCGGCAATGCATCGACAGATTCAAGGAGGTATTTGGCTAACGGCGATGTCGCACATTTTCGGCTGCCTATGCGGTGGCATGCGGCATAGGGGTTTGAATTTGCTGCTCCCAGCGCGATCCACGGCCCGCCCAGGACCCTGCTCTGCATTTGGTTCGGGGAACACGCATCGAAGCCCGGTCAGATCGCCCGCGCCAACAGCGGTGCCGTCAGTTTCACGGCGAATATCATGAAGAAGATACCCACCGCGCCGTTGATCACCGGCGCGGCGCGCAGATAGACGCGAACCGAAGGCGGGGTCGAAAACAAAAGCGCATAGGCCGCATGGATCGCCATACCGGCGCCGGACGCGCCTGCAAGCAGCAAAGCGATGTCCGGCGCGGCCGCGTGGCCCGTGGGAAAGATGCCCAGAACCGCCAGCCATGTCGTCAGCGCCTTGGGGTTGGTCGCGTTCACCGACAACGAGCGCAGAAATGACATCCGCAGGCTGAGCCCGCCGCGCGAGGCCAACGCAGATGCCTGCCCGACAAGCGCCGCACGCAGGTAGCGGCTGGCGAAATAGACCAACAGGATCGCGGCCAGAACCGTCAGCGTCTCTTGCGCGCCGGGAACGGCGCGGAACATCGTGGCGACCCCCAGGGACATGCCCAAGCACCAGATACCGATGCCCAGACCCACCGCAGCCGCCGATGCAAGCCCCGCCGCCCGGCCCGAGCCCATGGCCGTGGTGATCGTGTTCAGAACGTTCGGGCCCGGCGTCAGCAGGTTCAGCGCCAGGATCGTCCAGGCGGTGAGAAAGGCGGAAAGCGGAACGCTCACGCCTGCGGTACCGTCGCCTCCATGCTGGGCCGCTTGGCGAATTCTGCTTCCCAGGCGGCCAGAGTCGCACGCCCCTGCCGCCAGTTCCGCGCGTCGTGGCGAAGATCGAGATATCCCAGCGCGCATCCGACGCCAATGTGCCCGATGTCGAACCTGCCGGCCAAATGCCCCATCCAGCGCGATTCCAGAGCATCCAGCGCGCGGATGACCTTGTCCCATTGCGCCTCGACCCAAGGCTGATACCGCATCTCTTCGGGCCGCGCGCGGGCCTCGTAAACCATCAGAACGGCCGCCTCCATGATGCCGTCCGCCGTCGCCTCGAGCGTCAGGACATCCCATATCCGGGATTCGGGGTAGAGCCCGGCACCGGCGCGTGCGTCGAGATAGCGGCAGATCACCCGGCTGTCGTAGATCGCCGGTCCGTCGGGCCGGATCAATGCCGGGATCTTGCCGATCGGATTGGCGGCCGCGACGGTTGGGTCGGTCGCCATCGGTGCGGTAACCACATCCGTGATGTCAACGTCGTCGATCTGGCCGGTTTCGTGCAAAAGCACCTTCACCTTGCGCACGAAGGGTGAGGTGCCGGCGGCAAGCAGCTGCATGTCGGAACTCCCAATTGTCGGGGCACCCTAGGGCGGGGCGGGGGGCCTGTCTATCGGGGTTCTTCGGATGCGGCCGGAGGATCGCGCATCAGCCTTGCGAGCATTTCCAGCTCTGACCCGCTGCCGTCCCGCGCCACAGCGTCCGCCGCGCGCAGGCGCACGGCGTCGTCCTTGTTCTGGTTCAGCTTCCAGGTCCCGTCGATCCGTGTCACCTGCAGGCGGCACGGGACGATCATCCGCATCATCCGGTCCATCACGCCGGACGACATCTTGCCGGAGATCCAGGGTATCTTTGGCGCCAGTCGGGTCTCGAAATGCGCCGAAAGCCGGTCGAGCATCGGATGCAGCGCGTCCTGCGGCAGCCGTTCCAGCGCGCCGTGCAGATGCACGGCGACGTAGTTCCAGGTGGGGACCTGATCGTCGACCCCGTACCAGTCGGGTGAAATATATCCGTCGGGCCCCTGAACGGCGATCACCGCCGGTTGCGGCACGGCCAGCGCGGTCACGATCGGATTCGACCGCAGCAGATGCAGTTCGGCACCTTTACCATTCCGTTCCAACAGGAACGGAATATGCGAGATCAACGGCCCGCCGTCGCCGTTCACCGCCAGTGCGCCGAAGCCGCGATCCCGGGCGAAGGCTATGTTGCGGTCTGCGCCGGTTTTTCGGAAGGCGGGATTGGGGTGCATGTCAGGACACGGACAGGCAGGCGCCGTCCCGCCCGGTGATCCTAGTCTCGACGATCCGGCCCACCGGTTGCGGGGTGGCGAAGACGACCTCGGCAAACTGTTCGGTGCGGCCCATTGCCGGGCTTTCCATAAGGATGCGATGGTTCTGGCCGATCTGCGCCTGCACGTGCCGATCCACGGCGGTTTTGCCGGCGGCACGAAGCCGCGCGGCGCGGTCCTTGATCGCGCGGCCGTCCACCTGCGGCATGCGGGCGGCCGGGGTGCCCGGGCGGGGCGAGTAGGGGAAGACGTGCAGCCAGGTCAGCCCGCAGTCCCGAACCAGCCGAAGCGAGTTTTCGAACATCGCCTCGGTTTCGGTGGGAAAGCCCGCGATGATGTCGGCGCCGAAGGTGATGTCGGGGCGCAGACGGCGCGCCTTTTCGCAAAACGCGATGGCATCGTCCCGCAGGTGCCGCCGTTTCATCCGCTTCAGGATCATGTCGTCGCCGGATTGCAAGCTGAGATGCAGATGCGGCATCAGGCGGGGCTCTTCCGCGATTGCGCGCAGGAGGTTTTCATCGGCCTCAATGGAGTCGATGGAACTGATCCGCAGCCGGGGCAGGTCCGGCACCAGGCGCAAAATGCGCATCACAAGATCGCCCAGGCGCGGCCGCCCCGGCAGGTCGCCGCCCCAGCTTGTCAGGTCGACGCCGGTCAGCACCACCTCGTTATAGCCCCGCTCGGCCAGCCGCCCGATCTGGTCGACCACGACGCCCGCGGGCACCGACCGCGAGTTTCCGCGACCATAGGGGATGATGCAGAAGGTGCAGCGGTGGTCACAGCCGTTCTGGATCTGCACATAGGCGCGGGCGCGGATGCCGAAGCCGTCGATCAGATGGCCCGCGGTTTCCGACACCGACATGATGTCGTCGACCTGCACCGGCTCGGTCGCGCCGATCAGATCGGGGGTCAGGCGCGCCCAGGTCTCGGGCCGCATCTTTTCGGCGTTGCCGATCACAAGGTCGACCTCGTCCATCTTGGCAAAGCGGGCCGGTTCGATCTGTGCCGCGCAGCCGGTGACGATCAGTTTCGCAGCCGGATTCTCACGCCGAAGCCGCCGTATATCCTGTCGCGCCTTGCGCACCGCCTCTGCCGTCACAGCACAGGTGTTGACGATGACGGCGTCCTCGACGCCGTGCGCCGCCGCCAGGGTCTTCATCGCTTCGGTCTCATAGGCGTTCAGGCGGCAGCCCAGCGTCGTGAAGACCGGTGCGTGGCGGTCCATCAGACCGTCTCCAGAAAGGCGGGCGTCAGCGTCCCGCTGAAGACATGCATCGTCGGCCCGGTCATCCAGATCCCGTCATCGCGCCAGTCGACCGCGATCTCTCCGCCATCGAGCGTCAGCCGCACCGACCGCCCGGTCAAGCCGCGGCGGGCGGCGGCGACCGCCACGGCACAGGAAGACGAGCCCGAGGCCAGGGTGATCCCCACACCCCGCTCCCACACCCGCATGCGAAGGTGATCGAGGCCGCCAAGGCTTGCGACCTGCACATTGGTGCGTTCGGGGAATAGCGGGTGCTGTTCAATCTGCGGCCCGAGCGTTTCGAGAGCCACCGCCTCGGCGTCTTCCACGAAGAAGGTGCAATGCGGGTTGCCCATCCCGGTGGCCACCGGATCCCCCTCGATCGGCAGATGCAACGTATCGACGTCCTGCGACAGCGGCACCTCGTCCCAGCGCAGGAACGGCGCCCCCATGTTGACGCTGGTCAGCCCGCCGCCGGCATCGCGGCAGGCGAGCAATCCCCGCCCGGTCCGCAGCGTCAGGGATGCAGCGCCCGTTTCCTCCATCAGCTGCCGGGCGATACAGCGCGTGGCGTTGCCGCAGGCGTCCGACAGCGTGCCGTCGGCATTGAAGAATGTCAGCAGCGCATCGACCTGCGGATCAGGCTCGATCACCGCCAGTTGGTCGAAACCAACGCCCCGGTGCCGGTCGCCGAGCCGCTGTGCCAGACCTGCGGATACGACCGGCCCGCCTCCGCGGCGGTCCACCACCACGAAATCGTTGCCAAGCCCGTGCATCTTGATGAACGGAAGGCCGTCTGCCCTGCCTTGATCGCGCATATCGCGGCATATACAGCCCGCAACCGGACAATTCCATAGACCGTTCGCCAGCGGCCTTTTTTATCCCTTGACCGCAAAGTGGCGTTTTTCTAACTAGGCGGCTCATGTGGGCCGTTAGCTCAGTTGGTAGAGCAACTGACTTTTAATCAGTGGGTCGCAGGTTCGAATCCTGCACGGCTCACCACTGAAATCAATGACTTAGCAGGATGTATTTGAAACCTTAGGCTCATTTTAGGCTCAGAATTCGCAATAATTTGTGATGAGCCGTTATGTTCAGCTATGCGTATCAATCAACGCCGTGTTGCCCACTGACTTGTAGCGCCTCGCCAATAGAATGCTCTCCTGGCCCTACAAATTCGCCAGCACTTCCAGTACCTTGAAATCTCTCGGTCCGGGTCCATCCCAACCGGGGCATCGCGATGCTCCTGATCTACAGGAGACATTGTGATGAGGATACTGTCGAAACGCGATCTGAAGGAGCTGGTGCTGTACTCGCCGCAACACATCGCGAGGTTGGAGAAAGTGGGCGAGTTTCCCAAAAGGGTACAGCTCGGCTCCAATCGCGTCGGATGGGTGGAAAGCGAGGTGCTGGACTGGCTGCAACGGCGGATAGAGTTGCGCGGTAGCCAAACAAGCTCCGAGTAGGAGCAGCGGCGGCCCGGTTGCGCAAACCCGGGTCGTCGCATCCGAACCGAACATTCAGACAGCGTGCAGAGAAAGCCCGTTGAGAGCCCTTCCTACCCATTCGTTACGGTGCAGCGAACGTCTGTGCTCTTGTTCGCGCCATAAGGAAACTGCCAAAACACTCTGAAGGCTAACTTCCAGTTTTAAACGGGAGGCGTTTGAAGGCGATGGCCAAAAGAGCGCAGAATGGCACTTACAAATCCATAGTTTGAATACAAGGATTAATAAGGAAAACACGTCACTGTCGGCACGAACGTCAGCGTAAATTGGTAACGGCTGATCAATTCCGTTGAACGACTGAAACGAACTGTGTCATGGTCCATGTGCTGAGTAGCAACCTGCGATGTTGAGTATGCTGGCCAGAAAATTTGTGGGTGACACTTTAATTGGAATCAGCAACGGGTGGAGTAAGGTCCGCTTCACGCGGGCTTGCCTGCTGATTTTGGTATTTCTCGCAGCTGTTTCATCGAAGTCGGTACATGCAGATCCTTTATCTGTTGTGATTTTAATTGATCGATCCGGATCTATGAGAACAAATGATCCCAATGGCGAAGTATTATCTGCGTCTGCCGAGATTGTCCTATCTTATGCCGAGTTTATTGATCCAGTCGTAAGCGCTGCCATAGTTGAGTTCTCGGACCAAGTTCACTCGTTAACTGGCGATGGCCTTGTCGACTCAAGACTTGCTCGCAGGGCAATAAGCCCACACTTGTTCCGACCAGGAGAGGGCGGCACATCGACGGGAGCCGCTCTTGCTACTGCATTTGATCATTTGTCGTCGGCCCTCGGCGACAAGCGAGTATTCCTCTTTACCGATGGTGAGCCGACTGACACTATCGATGTCACCGCTCTCACAGAGCGTGCAGCAAACGAAGGCATCTCCATTCATGTCGTTGGATTCGGCAGTAATGTCAGCGTGTTTGCAAGCCCTGAATATCAAGAAATCTCGGGAGGAGCGGTCGAAGCAGGTAGCGGTGAACTGGAGTTTCTCGAAGCCGTGCGGACGTCCGTGACCAAAGCTTATCGGAGTGTCGGTGTAGATGCCGAGATCGTAAGCTCTGAGATAAGACAGCCAACGGAACAGATCTCGTTTATGATCCAGGAAAAGGCGAAAAGGCTTTTGGTAACGGTCATTGCCGCCGATTTCCGCGACGGTACTGAACTTTCTGTTGAAATCAATAATGCCAGGCGAATTTCTGAAATCGATCGAAGTTCGATTTACGCAAGAACTATTACTGCGTTTGGTTTGGAAAGTGGTACTCACCGGGTAGGCGTCAATTTCGATCCCAGATCTATTTTTTCTCGACTGCGTGGAAGAATCTATATCGATGCACTACCGGCAACGGACCCGTTTCGAGATATTGCCGGTGATAAAATTAATGCCCTACGATTATTTGAAGTCGGGCGCCACGAAGATGCAGTACAACTGGCCGATCAAGTCTACTTTGAAGCTACTGCTCTTTTTGGCGAGAGCCATCCGTTCGCCGTTTCGGCGGGTTCCAATCTGGCATCCCTGCTATCAAGAATTGGGAGGAAAAACGACGCCAACGTTTTGTTTTCAAGAGTATTTGACGTCAGCCGACAGGCTCTAGGTGACCAGCATCCAATGACTGTCGCCATGTCAAACAACTTCGCGCACTCGCTATTTTCTGTGGGAGAGCCTGAGGCCGCGATTCAGATGATAAGCCTGTCCCTCGCACAAGCTGAGGCACAATACGGAAGTCCTCATCCCGAATCTTTTGTGAGGTTAAGCAGTCTTGGAGCTTTCCTCGCTTCGGAAGGGCGCTTGAGGGATGCCGAAGCAGCATTTCAAGAGGTTCTGAACAAAACCTCCGAGTATTTTGGTGACAATCATGCGCAAACTCTTGCCGCGCGCACCAACCTCGCGGCCGTACAAGCGGCGAGCGGCCAATTGTCAAGCGCGGAAACAAGCTTAAGAGCCTCGGTCGATACATCATCGGAATTATTTCGCCGCGAGAGCGCTAGCTTTGCAAGTGTTGCGCAAAATTTGGCAGTAATCCTCGCGGCCCAAGGTCGATTCACCGAGGCACGAGCTCTTCTCAAAGAAGCTCTCAAATCAAGCGAGGCGAGCTTGACCCACCAGCATCCGTTATTACCAGTTCTAGAAGACACTTTAATTGAAATTGAGAGGGTTTCCGAGGGCGTCAAACCGGATAGGCTAGATGGCCCATGACTTGGCTGCAAAAAAATTTGGACAAAGTCTTTGGCTTTATTATGGCTTCAATTGTTGGGGGCGTTATAGGCTTCTTTTCTGCCATTTTTGCGATCAAGGAAGAGTTGAATGATTTGGAAAAAAGAGTTCTTGTCCAAGAGCGCCTTAGTGAATCTGTGCTAGGTCAGGATGGAGATAATATCAAAAACCTCGAGTCCTCCGTTAGAGGCTTGGACGTAGTGGTTCACTCCAACCTTATGCCACTTGCATCTGGCCTAGAAGATTTATCATCAAATTTAAGTGAGATCGATGACAGAATTATTTTGCTGGAGGCGCAATCATCTCTGTTGATTTCACAAAGTCAAATTTTCCTGCGTTTGCAACTTAGTGGTGAAAATTAGAAGGAAACAGATAGATTGGCTTCAGTGTTTTTTTCTGCCGCTTGGAAAGTGTAATGTACCCAGGCTCTGCTCTGATACACTTCAGAAATCGCGAAGACTGCAGACGCTGGTGGCGTTCGCTATGTGCTGCTTTGCGTTTGTGTTCAAAGGAACATATGGCCTCAAGTGGTATCCTCAACACTGGAACGACCGAGTGAAACTTGGAATCAGACATAGGACGGAAGGCAATAATGTCCCGCACTCTTGCCGGCCCGCAATGAGAAACTGAACGGCTGCATCCGTTCACGTCGCAGAAACAAGCTTGGCACACTTGAGCGGTGTGTTCGCCGGCACATGAAGATCCGATGAAGCTCTGCGTTTGACGGGTTTGCCTTGGAAGGTAAGCTCAGCCCGTCAAATCTTTGCTGATGCTCTCACCTGTTCCGCCTGACCGGTTCCGACAAAGCGCCGACGAAGCCGACCCGGTAACAGTCCGGCGGGTCCGGGCTCTGAACGACGTTTTGAGGATGACCGGCTTGGGCGGCGTGATCGTCGAAAGCCTGGAAGTTCAGAGCCTGCCAGATGCAACCAAAGCGCTGGTTTTTCGGGCGATCCAGGAATTCGACGATTTCACGCGCGAGAACGATCCGTGGGGCGAACACGACTGCGCCGCTGTGCGCGTTGAAGGTCAGGATTACCTTTTCAAAGTGGACTACTACGATCTCGACCTCATGTACCATTCGCCAGACAAGTCGGATCCGACGGTGACGGCGCGGGTGTTGACGATCTGTACGCCTGCTGAGCGCTAGGCCGCATTAGATCGGCCTCGCCTCGGTCCCGTCGAAATATTCCCATGCCAGGTTTGGGGCGGACACTAAATTCTCAGGGTGTGCCAGCAAGAGGCCACGTCGTACGCCGTCGAAGGTGCCCGACGATTGGATCTTGCGTTGGGCTGCCGATCTGTCCGTCGAACTGGTGAACACCGACAGCACGTACGGGTCGCTGCCGGTCGGATAGTCCGGGAACTTGGCTTTGATCGCCCGCACCGCGCGGAAATCTCGATAGAGCTGGTCCACCACCTGTTTAGTCGGGGTACGGTGATGGAGTTCCAACATATAGAGCCGGGATTGACCTTGGTGCGTGATGCCCAGCAATCCGTCCGGGGTGCAGAACTTGCGGCCCGTGTCGTCCCAAGCAACCCGGTTGCGCGACGGCGGGCGTCCGTGGAGCTTCGGGCGGTTCGGGTTGGCTTGGTAATAGTGCTGCCAGAAATCGATCTTTGCGCCCACGCGGGCAGCCCATTTGCGGATGGCAATATGGGCGGAGACGTAGTGGCGGCGGTGGTGATAGTCGTTGGATAGCTGCTCGTGCTCGGACGGTATCCAGAGATCGTCGGCTTGCAGGTCGCCATCGCCGTTTTGAAACCCGGCCTCGAATTCCCAATAGGCGCGGTCCAGCCCGGCCTGGGTCAGGTAATACATGAAGTGGTTCTTGCCGGGCTTGTCGGTCTCGTCGCGTAAGCCGTAAGTCAGGCTGTGGCAGAGGAAGGCCGATTTGCGCTGGCCCTTGGGAATGATTTCCTTGCCGGTCTGCTTGTCGCGTTTCGGAGCCAGGTAGGGCATGGCATGATTGTCGAGACTGCCCACGGATTTCGCCAGCCCCAACTCCACCATCTGCGGCTTGGTCAGATAGTGGAAATAGCACAAGGCTCTGAGAATATTGATTGCAGCGGGAGGGAGATGGGCCATTCGGTCAATCGTTGTAGCCCAGGTCGGGCGTGAGCGGGCTGCGGCTGTCGCCGGTAGCACGGTCTTGCTGGCTGCTGGCCTCGCCGTCGCCACGGGCCAGAGCCGCGTCCTCCAGGCTGGTCACACGCCGGTAGTAGCAGCTGAGCTGGGTTTGCTTGGTTTCCTCCCATTCTTCGTCGCTCATGTAGTTTTCGGCGTTCTGCGCGCGCCACCTGGCCCCTTTGATGATCAGGTTGGTATCGGTGACGAACTGCCGGGTTTTGATCGGCGGCGCGCCCTCGGCTCCGCGTGACTTGATGAAGAAATGCCCCACAGGCTGATTCTTAAGGAGCACGGTCTCATCAAGGTCCTTGGTCTTGCTGGTCAGATCAAAAATGCCGTTCATGGCCGTCAGGTTTTTGCCCTCGCAGAACCCGGCTATCTGCACGCCCAAGCCTTTGACCGCTTCCAGGATGTCGGCGGGGAACTGGTCCACATATTGCGTGGCTAGTGACAAGTTGAAACCGAACTTGCGGAACTCGTTGATCTGCTCGGCGGTCTCGTGGCTGACCAGATGCTGAGCTTCGTCGATGTAGATATGGACCGGCGGGTAGTCCTTGATCCGTTGGAAATCGCGCTTCAGCACCGCCAGCATGATCTGGGCCATGATCAGCTGGCCGATCATGGCGGTGACCGGCTTGGACAGGTTTTTGAAAGGCAGGTTGATCACAATGACTTTGCGTTGCTCTATCAGCTGACCAACGTTGAAGGTGGGCGGGTTCAAGAGCATCCGCTGCAACGGCGGCGCGGCCAGAATGCGTTCGATCCGGCCATAGAGTGCGCTCTTGGCCATGCCGTAGCGGCTGGAGAGGAATTGCTGTTGGAAATGCCGCTGTACGCGCGGATTGGCTGAAGGGCCAAGGGCCGCTTCCATAATCGGTGGTGGATCGGCTGCGGTCTGGCCCTTTTTCGGAGCCTCCACCGCCAACAACTCCAACAGGTCGGCCAGATTGAACTGGTCATTCTCCAGCACCACATGGGCGCAGTTGCGGCACAGGCTTTCCATGTTGCCGGTCGCGCTGGGTTCCAAGTTTCCGGCAATCATGCGTAGAGCCGCGCCGTAGAACTCCGCCTCACGGAATAGATTGTCGGGCGATTTGTCGGTAGTGTTCAGCACATCCGGGCAAGGGGTGAACTCCGGGTCCAGCGTCGGGTCGATATAGACCAGCCGGTCGGAGCCGTGGTTGGGTTTCATGCGGGCGATCTCGGGGGCCATTTCGCCATGCGGATCGATCACCACAATGGTTTCCCGGGCGTGGGGTTTGTTGAGATAGTGCCAGACCCGCTGTTTGATCACTTCCGATTTGCCGGAGCCGTGATTGCCCACGATGAAGGTGCCGTATTCCGCCGCTGCTTCGGGGATGGGCAGGCACCGTTTTTTGCCGAGGAACGCAGACAACGGGTCAGCCACCGCCTCACCGCCGGAGGATGCCGCCATCTCAGCCAACGAAGCTCTGGCGTACCCCAGATAATGCGTCAGACCATACCCGAAAGATCGCCTGATCCGATCGGCGTCTGCAGTATTTCTCTGATAGGTCTGTAGCGTCTGTTCATAAGTTTTTTGGGCTTGTTGGTACCGATAGCGCCGGGCAATGAGCCGTTCTTCCGGGCTGTCGTAGGAGATATGCGGCGGGTCGAAACTTGGGTCATTCGGATCGGGCGGGGCCGGCTTGACCTCCTTGGAATTCAGGAGCCGCTGCACCTCGTCATAAGTCAGGAACTGGCCGGTGTACCTGGCGGCATCGCTGACGGCCTCAACCGCCAACATGAGCGCATCTCGCAACTGCCAAGTGCCTACCACGCCGTCGGCGGGATTGAATGGCAAGCCATCGGATTTAATGGGGAGGCTGTCGACCTTGTGGAGAGCCTTTTCCAAGATCGTCAGCATGGGAACAGAACATAGTGGAACATAGAAGTACCTGATTTTACTGTGCTATTTCCTGAGTTTAGGCCTGAATTTCCTGCTGAGTCCAGACAGGAGATTTACACAGTGATTCCAAGCAACAAGGCGGCTCCAACATCTTAGCTTCCAAGCTCACTTGTGAGCTTTCGCTCTCTCGCTGAGCCGTGGGCGCAGCTCATTCGCTCAAGTTCCCCGCGCATCGTTGGACTTCGGCACCGGCCAGAATTCGATACGCGGTACCAACATGCTCACGCGACCGGGGTCTACACCCCGGACCCCGTGCCATCTGCAAAGACTGCCTTGGAACTCCGCAACAAAACTGGCGGCGAAATTCGGCGAAAAATTCGGGCTGAATTCAAAGCGGAAAATGGCGCCGCAATACCTGCTGGCGACGCTCCAATTGGTCGATGGCACGCAATTGGTCTTCCTTGGCCATGATCTCCCGAATGATCCGGCGACGTTTGCCCGACAGCCGCGCACCCAAGCGTTCGACCGCGCCCATGCGGTCGATCTGATTGCGCTGCCGCGTGATGGCGCTCTTGAGCTTGCGGCGGGCCTTGCTGTTCCGCTCGGCCATGCCCCGCCAGCCCGACTTGTGCCCCTCGGCCAGCACGAACGCCGCTTCGCTGCGCCAGTCCTTCAGGGTTTCGAAACTGGCTTGGCCAAATTCTTCCGCTGCCTTCCGCTTGATCAGTTTCTGCGGCACGGAATGCCAGATGGAAAGCTGTAGTGATAAGCCCAGCCTCTCGACAGTTGTCGAAGCTCGGGCGAGGCTCTGAACCAAGAGCTGCTTGGTCGCCTTGTGGCTTTCGTCCAATTCGGATTGCAGCTGGTGATGCAGATCGGGTCGGGCCTCGGCCAGCGCGTCCAGATAGGCCAGGCTCATGGCCTGACGCATGTGCTGCCAGAGCCTGGTCTTGTTGAGCTGGTGACGCTTGTTCTGCGGCTTACGCGAAGCGGTGATCGTGAATGACCCGTCGCGATTGCGGCGCAGCCCGTCCGGGTGGCCGTAGCGGATGGCCACCTGGGGCATGGCGCTGGGGTCAAAGCCCATGACCTGCAGACGATCCGCAAAGCGGGCTCGGGTGCGCTGTAGTGCTGTCGGGCTGACGCTGTAGCCGGGCAGATCGTCGGGCCACTGCAGGAACTGTGGCGGGATTGGCTTAGATACCAGTTCATTTTCTGTAGTGATAAGCGCCGTTGCCGGTGAGGAATGAGCGGCGCGCGGGTTTGGCGGTGACTGTTCTGGCGATTGTTGGGGCGCGTCACCGCCTTCGGCGACGCCCATTGCAGCGGCTCGTACGGAAGCTACCAGCGCGGCCCTGTCCGCTTGTCCCAACTGTCGCCGGGTTGTGCGCACCTGATCCGCAACAGCGGGAGCGATTGCACCCAGGTACTCGACCGTGCGCGTGCGGACCTTGCCACCCTCGCGGTAGCTTTCCTGCAGATAGGCGTAGTGCTGCCCGTTGACTTTCTTGATGGCGAGATAGGCCAAGACATCACTCAGAAATCATCCACAAACCTGGTAGTGATAAATGCACAAGGTACAGCCGGACGACAGCAGAAACCAAACAGGCCGATATGAGGTCAATCCTCGTCGGCGTAGCGGTCTTCGGTCGTTTCGGTGTATAGTGGCCACAATATGCCGACGGTCTTTCCGCTATCGCGGAATTTGGTCATCAATAGGCTGACGCTGCCGTCCTCTTCCAGTGCGATTGGGCCCGTTCCATTGATGTCATTGTCGCGCGCGATCTCAATTATCATGTCCGCGGGGACTTGGAAGAGAGCCATTGCCAGCTCGCGGGCGGTCAAGTGTTCTTTGTATGTCATGATAAAAAGGGTTAGATGACATCGCTTGAGCGTAAGGAGAAATCTAGAGTCCGCAAATGAATCTTGCGGACTCTTGCAGTGCGGCTTCCTGAGATTTGCACACCATCAGATCTTGCCCTCACGCGCCAGCTTGTCCAGCGTGGCATCAATCTGCTCTTCGACCACCGCGCCGAACTCGCGCATCAACGTGATCTTTAAGCGCTCCCTGAACTCGAAATTGTCTTTGTCCAACTCGTTTTTGTGGCTGAGCGTCGCCCGCTCTTCTTCCGCCATCATCCGGTCGTGGGACTGATCGCTGGTCTTGGCCTCCATCGTCTGCCGGTGGGCCTGCGCCGAAAACCGTTCGGCGATCAGGGCGTCGGCTTTCTTTTCGATCAGCTTGGTTTCCAGCCCCAGCACCTCGGCGTCCAGCGCCCAGAAATGCCGGAAGAAATCGTCCTGCTGTTTGATGGCCGTTTGCAGCGCTTCCAGACGCACCTGTTGGCCATTCTTGAATTCGTTATACTGCAAATCGAGCTGGCGGTTCTCGATGGCCAGTTCATGGGTCAGGCGGGTCAGTTCGCGTTCGTTCTCGCCGCGCAGCTTTTCCACCTCGACATCGAATTCCTCGGCGCGGATACGTTGCTGATCCCGCAGACGCGCTTGCTCGCGGATTTGTTCCAGCCGGTGGTGGTGGCGAATATCGAGTTCTTGGCCGTCGGTCACGACCCATCCTCCAACTCGCCTAGGCTGGCTTTGGCCGCGCCCAACCGGCCAGTGATATCAGCCTTGAAGCGCGTCAACACCTCGCCTTGCTGTTCGTGGGCCGTGGCTACCATCTCTTCCATGTTGTGGGCGATCTTGAGCAGGTCTTCAGCCCGTTGCTGGCTGGACGCCTTCAGCGCCTCAAACTGACCGAGCAAGTCGGCGAACTGGGCTTGCAGCTCACCGTGGCTGGCGGTGATCTGGTCAAGCTTGGCCCGGAAGGCCTCGTTCTCGGCCAGCACGCGTTCGTACATGCGCTTGTAGTCGGATTGCTCGGCGGCGACCTGACGCTCATCCCGATCCTTTTCGTATCGCCCCCGAAAATCCATGCACCAACCTCGTCATACGCCTAATGCCGTTGCGGGATGGACCCGACATCGGTCAACAATTCACTATCCCTCCACATTGCCTCATAGAGAGACCGTCCCTCAATCACTTTCTCGGGTTGCGGGAGTTGCCGATGCTCGTGTGCGGTCTCGAAAACGGCAGTCAGCAGTTCTTGGTCACTGAAGGTGCCTAGTTCTTCCACCATGTGCCGGGCCAGCCGAAATTTTTGCCACGCCGCCTCGGACTCCTCAAACCGCTTGAACATCTTCTGCGCAGCGTATGAGAATTTACGGCGGGTGCGATTGATGCAGTTCGCCTGCTGCTCCTTGTCGTTCCATTGCGATTTCTGCTTCTGGTCCAGCTTTGAGAAGGCCTCTGTCTTGGCCCATCGCTGCTTCGAGGCCATGCGCTTGGCCTCCAGCATCAACTCAAAATCCCACGCCCGGCGCAATTCGCAGAACGTTTTGGCCACCTCCAATCCGGTGGTGACCAGTTCGCGGCCCACCAGCTGAGAACACCCGAGTGACTGAGCCAGTGATTGCGCCGCGCCGCTCATGCACTGTATCCGTAATAGATATCGTCGAATGCACGCGAGGTGACCTTGTCTTCCGGCTTGATGCCGTAGTCGAAGACAAAGATCAGACGACGTTCTTTGGATAACCGTTCCAATACATCGCGGCCCTCGGCCACCGCCTGCGGATTGGGGAGCCTACCGGCGGCGTGCAATTCCTCTAGAATCGCTGTGAGATAGCGACGGGGCGAGATGTCCGGAGCAAACAGATCGTGGGTGTAGTAGAACTCCTGCTCGGTCACCTTGGCCTGATAGAACGCGTCCCACATGCCTTTGACTGGCCCGCGAAACCGGGTCATGATCTTGGCTCGTTTGGCCTTTTGTAGCAGGGTGAATTCGCCACGGCGTTCTTTGTCCAATGCGTCAAGATCGGCGTTGATGGCCTTGGTCACCGCGAGGTGATCGGTTGAATACCGAGATGCCAAAGAAACCAGATTCTTGGCTAGATTTGAGCATAGCCCGGTTGTTATTCCGGTTTGAAAGTCGTGCAGATTCAACATTTTACTTCTCGATCACTCTACTTTCCCATCAAAACATTTTGACCTGATGTGTCCTTTGGGCGTTAAAATTGCAAGTATTTACCCAGTGTCGAGAACGGGCGGCAGACGGGAGCGTGCGCAACGATGCAATGCCTTGATTGCTGAAAAGAAATGGTCGATCACTGGCTTTTGAAACCAGACAAGAATTTTAGGACACGTCGTGACGTTCAAACGGATTCTTCTTATCAGTCTACTTGCGGTCGCATTTGGAACTCATGGATTTTGGGCATACGCCGAGCCCATCAGATTCAACTCGCTTACACCGCGCGAAGGCCTTTCCCAGGTCACAGTGTATTCGATCCTGCAAGCCGAGGATGGGCGGATTTGGATTGGTACCGCCGATGGCATCGATATCTACGATGGTCACCGAATTGAACAGTTGCGCCATGACGCAAGCGATCCGAACTCGTTGAGTGTGAACTATACCCGGGCTCTCCTGAAGGACACCGATGGTGATATCTGGATCGGGACATTGGGCGGAGGCCTCAACCACTTCCACACTCGAACCGGCGCAATCACCAGATATTCGCCTGAATTGCCCGGCCGCGACGTCTACGCCCTGTTTCAAGCGATAGACGGTGCAATATGGATCGGCACAAGTAACGGCATTTCCGTGCTCAGCAAGGCGGCCTCATCGTTCGAGATTCGCACATCTAAGGAATTGGGTCTCAAAGGGTCAATCCGCGCGATCACTCAGGATCGAGACGGCAGGGTATGGCTGGGCTCGTCTTCCGATGGCATATGCGTTTTGGTGACCATCGCCAGCAATTGCGAGTTTTTTCGCCACGATGAAGCCAACGCCAACAGCCTGAGCCAGAACGCTATCAATTTCATCGCCGAAGATGCCGGGGGCGCAGTTTGGATCGGAACGGAATACGGTGGTCTCAATCGCCTAAATACAGAAGCTCAAACGTTCACCCATTTCCGAAAAGACACCGGCGATCCTTGGGCCATTGGGGACGATGACGTCACCAGCATGGTCGAAGATGATCGTGGGTACATCTGGTTTGGCACCTGGTCAGGGGGTCTCAATCGCTTCGATCCCCAAACAGAACGCTTCGAGAAATTCCGTCATAGCGCGGCCAATCCTTCGAGTCCGGTAAGCGACACGGTCATTGAGCTCTTTGTCGACCACAGCCGCCAGCTCTGGCTCGGCACATATGATCAAGGCGTCAGTTGGATGCCGATTGATGGTGACGAATTCCGCCACTACGTAAAGGATCCATTGCTGGGGACCGGACCCGGCCACAATATGACCTGGGCGCTCGGAGAAGACACGGACGGAACTATCTGGATTGGAACGGCCAATGGGCTCAACCGCTTCGACCGTACAACTGGGGAATTCGCCACCTACCGCCGCCGCGATCCGTTCCTCGGCGGCATGCCTTCAGCCGATGTCAGAGCGATCTTGCCGGATGGAGACGATCTCTGGCTTGGAACGGCGCGCGGCGGTCTGGCCAGATTGGACCTGAAGACATCCGAGGCGCAGCTTTGGGAGCATTCCGAAGACGATCCAAATTCTCTCGCCCATGATACCGTTCGGCTGATCCTGAAAGCGAGCAATGGTTGGCTTTGGATCGGAACCCAGAACGGCGTGAACCGCCTCAATCCCGAAACCGGCGAAATCCATCGATACGCACCGAATCCAACCGACCCAAACGCGCTGCAGCATCGACGAACACGAGCACTCTATGAGGATTCAACCGGAACCATCTGGATCGGCACGAGCGCGGGGGTTAGTCGCTATCGGGCCGAATATGATGATTTCGAGACCTTTTCGTCAACAACGGGCCACCTGAGCGTGAACGGCGACGATGTGAGGGCGCTCTACGAAAACGATGACGGTACGTTCTGGCTGGCAACCAGCGATGGGCTCAATCTGGTGGATATCGACAAGGGGCTCCAGGTGGTTCTACGGGAAGCCGATGGTTTGCCCAACGACACTCTGTATAGCCTGATCCCGGACGGAGACCGGTTTCTCTGGATTACGACCAACAATGGCCTGACCCGCTTTGACCGGTTTGATCGCACATTTGAAGTTTTTAAGGTAACCGATGGCCTGCAGAGCAATGAGTTCAATTTCAATGCCCATTTAAAGGCCAGTGACGGATCGATCTTCGTTGGCGGCGTGAACGGCTTCAACCACTTCGATCCTAATGGCCTCGGCCGAAACAAGACACTACCGATGCCCCGGGTGGTTATGACCGCGTTTGACGCCAGCGGCGAAGCTGTTTCGCTTGGTGAAAGCGGCGCGTTAAAGCCGGGGAGCGAGGTTCGATTTGACTTAGCCGCGTTGCACTACCAGAATCCAAACGCTAACGGCATCGAATACCGACTGCTCGGGTTGTCAGATCACTGGCAGGCTCTCTCTCCAGCAAACGGCGCGGTGCAGTTTCAGTCCCTACCGTCCGGTGCCTATGCTCTCGAAGCGCGGTTCTCGAACCCGGCCGGAATTTGGACGGAGCCTGTGGTTGCCGGCGAGTTCATAATCCCCGTTCCAATGTGGCAACGGTGGTGGGCACTGATGCTCTATACAACGGCGCTGCTGATCGCAGGATATGCGCTGTTTCGATGGCGGGTATTGGCCCTTGAGAATCGCGCTCAGAAGTTGCAGTTGGCAGTGGATTCCCAGACGGTGGAAATCGCACGCCAAAGAGATGAATTGGCGGCATTCGGCAAGTTTCGGGAACAATTTTTCCGGCGCGTGTCGCACGAGTTACGCACACCGCTCGCGTTAATTCGGGCGCCGCTCGATCTGCTAAAGCCTGCCGAAGCCGACGGCCCCAAACTCTCGCGTGCGCGCTCGGCTTTAGATCGGCTTGAGCGTCTGACTGACCAAATGCTGCGCGCCACCCTCGGTCGCAATGATGGGGAGGATGCACGGGAAGAGTTTGACGCTACTGAGCTCTTAAATTCGGTCCTTCAATTGTTCGCCTTGGGGGATGAAAAGGCACTTGAGTTTCAAACAGACATAGCCTCAGCTTTGTTTGTTCGCACCAACCCGATGGTTGTCGAAGACATCGTCTATAATCTGATTTCCAATGCGGTCAAATACGCCCCAGCAGGCGGGACGGTTCGAGTCAAAGCTGACTGCATCGATGACGTTCTGAGTATTCGCGTCGAGAATTCCGGCGACGCGATTCCATCCGACTTGGAAGCAACGCTATTCAAGCCGGTAGTAAGCGGAATACGCATGGACGGGTTTGGCGTTGGATTGAGTGTCGTACACGACCGGTTAAACGCCCTGGGCGGCAAAATCGATCTTGCCGAAAACCGAGATGGTTTGGTCGCCTTCGTCGCTGCGGTGCCGGTGGCGGCAGTAAACCCTGCGCTAAAGGCCCGAAATGCCCGTGCAAAAGAGAAGCTCAGTGATTCCAAAGGCCCTATTCTTTTGGTGCTGGAAGATGACCCGGACCTCGGCGCTACACTGCAGGAAATTTTCGCGGATGAGTTCCGTGTGCTTCTGGCGCCGACGGTCGAGTCCGCCAAAAAGCTGGCAAAGGAGCATGTTCCGGATGTTGTGTTGTCTGACGTCCTACTGCCGGACGGAACAGGGTATGAATTTCTGACTGATTTGAGGGCGGACGAAGCCACAAACCATATCCCGTTTCTCTTTCTAACCGCTCTTGCAGAGCAAGATGAGCGCCTTCGCGGGCTCGTTTTGGAGGCGAACGACTACATCACAAAACCGTTTTCAGTGAGCGAACTTCGACTGCGGGTCGGAAATCAGCTCCGGCACCGCGCCAGACTGCAAAAATGGTTCGAAGATGGCGATGCCGCGAGCCAATCCGAAGCCCTTCCCGCTGCGCAGCGAAACTTCCTCCGGAAATTTCGAGGACATTTGGAATACAACTACGCAGACCCCGACTTCAAAATGGATCGATTGGTCGATCTCATGGGGATGAGCCGACGGCAACTTGAGCGAAAATTGGATGCAATAACCGGCAAGACGTTCGTCGACCATCTAACCGCCTACCGCGTCGAACGGGCAAAAGACGCTTTGGGCCAGGGCTTCCTCGTTAAAGAAGTATCAGCGCAAGTCGGTTACCGGGACACCGGCTATTTCTCGCGCGTCTTTGAAAATGCCACCGGGAAAAAGCCATCCACTTTCAAGAAGGCCGGCTGATTCCAAGCCCGGGCCATTGTGGCAATTGCGCCTCCGCGACAGGACGATTGCGCCACCGAGTGGGGAATTACGTCAACCACCTAAGACAAATGCGCCAGCCGGTAGAGTAATGCGCCCCACCCGCATAACGATTGCCCCGAGAGGGTTTCTCTCGGAATGATTGGAGCGAGGTGGGGACATGGTTCGGACGTTTTGCAGCGCAGCCCTGGTCATTGCGCTGGCGGGACCAGCGGCGGCATGGACAGTTGAAAAGGATTACGGCAGTTGGATTCAGATTCGCTGTGGCTCTGGAACATTGATCGGCGTCAAGCAGAAGTCCAACGGCAAATGGGCTGACACGGCCTACTTGGGACAGAACTTCGGCAGCATGCAGGCCGCTGCGAACGCCGCTTGCAGTGGCCGTGGCGGCTAAACACGACGACGTTCCTGTGAAGTTTGGTCTAACCGAGGGCGAGCGCGCCTGTATTGACGCGCTCGCCAGCGGGCTTTCCCAACAACGGGTTGCCGAAGTCTTGAACCTTCATGTACGCACGGTCGAAGAGCATCTTCGGTCCGCTCGAAATAAGCTGCAAGCAAAAACCACCAACCAGCTTGTCGCCATTGCAACATATTTCGAACTTTTGGGACCAATGTGGAAATCCACAATTGATGCGTATCAAAACGGCATGAAAAAACGCCGACTGGGCAGGTGAGGGTAAACTGTTGGCAGTTTGGAAATATTTCGGCGGCCTGTATGTAATCTTCGCGTTTACCGGAGAAGTCTCAGCACAAACAATCCCGGGTGCTGTTGAACCAGGGCGGATCGAGACACGGTTTGAGGCGCCAGGAGCACCACAGGCCGAGTTTTCTGCCCGGGAGGGTTTGGAAAGCACGATTCCGCCGGCACAGGCCGCACAATTCCAATTGCGCATCCTCGGATTTCGGATCATCGGCGCGACTGCGGTCAGCGATGCCGAATTGCAGACGGTCGTGGCGCCGTTCCTAAAGGACGATGGCACCTTGCTGGACGTGTTCCAGGCCGCCGCGGCCCTTACGGCCTATCTCGGTGACCGTGGCTATCTCTTGTCTCGTGCCATCGTGCCTCCTCAAGAATTGGAGCCGGGTGGAGCGGTCATCACGCTTCAGGTGCTCGAGGGCTTCGTTGAACGGGTTGTTCTGCCCGACGGTCTAGGTTCTCGCCGTCGCCTGATGGAGGGGCACGCAGCAGCGATTGAAGCATCGAAACCGTTGAACGCCGCCAAGCTTGAGCGCCACATGCTGCTGGCCAACGATGTTCCGGGACTGTCGGTTAGGTCGAATCTCTCCGCATCACCGGACACGCCCGGGGCAAGCGTTCTGACTTTGACCAGCCAGGAAGACCGTGGCGGCTGGTCGCTGCGGTTCGACAATCGTGGCACGGAAGCGAGCGGACCCTACCAGTTCACGGTTTCAGGCGAACTAAACAACCTGTTGCAGTTGAACGAGCGTCTGCGCGGCGGCCTGACCTTGGCCGGACCCGACAACACCAGTTCACGCCCGGAATTGGCCTATGTCTTTGCGGGTTATGATCAGGTCTTGGGTTCCAACGGGCTGAGTTTCAGCCTTGATGCCAACTACAGTATTGGCGATCCCGACAACGCGGCCTTGACTGCCTTGGACTACGAAACCGAGGGACTGAACGCCTCGCTGGCGGTGCATTATCCGTTCATCCGCAGCCGATCCCGCAACCTGCGGGGCACGCTGGCCTTTGATTTCAAGAACTCCAAATCCACCAACTTCGCCGGTATCGCCTCGGAGGACCGGCTACGCATCCTGCGCGCCGAGTTGAGCTTTGACAACGCAGACCGGTTCAACGGCACCAACCAAGTGCGATTGGCTTTCCACAAGGGTATCGAAGGCCTTGAATCGACCACCAACGGCAATGCCAACGCCTCGCGCACCGGTGGCCGGGTGGATTTCCACCGCGCCACGCTGGAACTCACCCGCACCCAAAACCTTGGCAACGGGCTGAGCGTCGCCGGTTCGGTGTTTGGGCAATGGACGGAAATGCCTCTGTTGTCCTCACAGGAATGCGGGTTCGGTGGCCAGCAATATGGGCGAGGTTTCGACAGTTCGGTGGTGACCGGCGACAAATGCGCCAAGGGCTCGCTTGAAATCCGCTATAACCTACCCGCCAACGCGCTTCCGAGCGGTTTCGGCATAGACTACGCGCAGTTCTACGCCTTTGCCGATGCCGGTTGGATCGGCAACGTAAACCCGCCACTGGGCACGCCTGCGTCCGACAATGCCTCGTCTGGCGGGCTGGGCCTCCGGTTCGGCGCCGGTCGGGTTTCTTTCGACGTCACGGCCACCAAGCCCATCGACACCCCCAATAGCATCACCGTGGATGACAGCTGGTCCGGCTGGTTCAGCGTCAGTGCGCGGTTCTAGGAGACGATCCATGCCCATTTCGCTTGGTTCCGTTTTGAAACTGTCCACGGCCCTGACCTCCGCTGCAATGATCGCCGCGTTGCTGGCCCAATCAGCCCGCGCCAACCCTGTTGGCGGTGAAGTGGTGGCCGGCGATGCCACAATTGTGGTGCCGGACCCAACCACACTTCTGATTAATCAGACATCGGATCGGGTGATCATCAACTGGGACAGTTTCAATATCGACCCCGGCGAAACCACCACCTTTGTCCAACCCAACATCGACGCCTGGGCCCTGAACCGGGTCACCGGCTCGCAAGACCCGAGCGCAATCGCCGGCACGCTCAACGCCAACGGCAACATCGCCATCGTCAACCCCGATGGGGTGATCTTCAGCTTCGGCTCCCGGATCGACGTCAACAGCCTGATCGCCACCACGGCGGACACGACCAATCAGTCGTTCATGGCGGGCGAGTTGAATTTCAACCTGCCTGGGAATCCTTCGGCATCGATTGTCAACGAAGGCGAGGTCACCATCGGCGACTACGGGCTGGCGGCCTTCGTCGCGCCCGGCATCCGCAATTCCGGCGTCATCACCGCCCGGTTCGGCACAGTCTCACTGGCTGCAGGCAACCAGTTCACCCTCGACCTCTACGGCGACGGATTGGTCAGCCTAGCCGTCGATGACGAGATTGCCGAGCAAGTGATCGACGTGGCGACCGGCCTGCCGATGGCTGATCTGGTCAAGAATGACGGCACCATCCGGGTTGAAGGCGGCACCGTCGCCCTGACTGCCGCGACCGCCCGGACAGCGGTCAATTCGGTGGTCAATAACACCGGTGTGATCGAGGCTCACTCGGTTGGGATGCGGAACGGACGGATCATTTTGGGTGGGCAGACTGCCGACACCAGATCGCCCGCTGCGCCCGCGCAGAATGTCCATGTCTCCGGCACCCTGTCAGTCGCCGCACCCAGCGTATCTCTTCGCCCCAGCGCTCGGCCAGGAACTGGTGGCACCATTCAGATCACCGGTGAAGAAATCAGCATCGCGGCGGCCAATATCGATGCGTCCGGCGCAGAAGGCGGTGGCACAGTTCTGATTGGGGGGGATTACCTCGGCGGGCGTGACATTTCCCCGAACAATCCAGTCGGCCCGGAAATCCGCGAGGACTACGAAGTCGCCAACGCCACCACCCTGACCATTGACGTCGACACGGAGATCAACGCCTCGGCCACAGAGAACGGGGATGGCGGCAAGATCATCGCCTGGTCCGAGGAATACACACTGTCAAGCGCGGACATATTGGCAACGGAAAGTGGTGACGGCACCGGCGGCTTCATCGAAACCTCGTCGGCCGGAACACTCAGCTTGCCCGAAGGACTTGTGACCGCCGGGGAGGGCGGGCTTTGGCTGCTCGATCCGGATTACCTCAGAATCATATCGTCCAGTAATTCGCGTTTTGATGACTCAACCACGACGACCGTGGGTGACGAGACCACCATCGAAGGCTCTACAGTTTTGGGCCGAACTATTTCGGCGGCGCTCGATACCGGTACCAATGTCACCATCATTGCGGGCGATACAATTGAGATGCTGCCGTTTTCGACCGCAAGAAACGGCCCAGGTATCAGTAAGTCGGTCGCAGGACAGAGCAAACTCTCCTTCATAGCTGGAAACACGATCAATTTCGAACGCGGAAGTATCTCCGCGAATTCTGGTGCCGGAGCGGTGCTGGATTTACACTTGCAGGCTAATAATGTTGATTTATCGAATGATGTCATTTCCCTAAATGGCGGAACCTTTAGCGTTGATGCCAAAGACACTTTCAATATTTCTCCACGATTCCTGCAGGGAGTAGGAAGTTTCAAGCTGAATACAGAAGGCGATATCAACGTTGGCTTTACTGGAAGCCCAATCAATGTGATATCAGGTATCCGCGTTGGCAACATTCTAAGTATGGGCGGCAACGTAGAGTTAATGTCGAGCGCGGGTCGCGTCGTTATTCACGATCCTATTTCCAAGACTGCTGGAAACACGACCTCTCTGCATTTCACCGGTACATCCCTGGCTGTCAGAAACAGCATCATTAGCACTTCCGGGCGTCTAAACTTAAGCTTTGCGGGCCTCGGAGATAGCAGTGTGTTCACGCTTGAGACCGGGGTTAGGAATGGTTCACAGGTCTTCGCCAGTATTGATACGAACGGCGGCACGTTCTTGGCTTCTGCCGTTGCGCTGCAAATGCCCAGCCCGACCACTTTTTCCGACGGTACGTCGCTCCCCACCGGCACCACATTGGCAATGCCTACGATCAAAACGCACGGCGGCGGGGTAACGCTCAACTTTCAGGAGTCAGTCAATTCGCGAACGATCAATAGCATAGCTAGTCCATTCCAGAACTTCGCGGGCTGTATGACCTCGGTGTTCTGTAGCAGTTCAAATGAATTCGTAGTAGACGCTGGCGGCGGCGAAATCACTGTCGCTTCTAATTCGACCGCCACCGAGGTGAACGACATGCCGTTGTTGGTCTTGTCGGATCGCGCCTTGAAGACGACGGGAACTCTGGTCGTGCGACAGGTCAATGTGGATGAACGCCGTGCGACGTTTTCCGGCGCAACTCAGTTCGATGGGCCGGGCAACGGCGTGAATGCGGTTGAGGTTGGTGCGCTTGACGTTCAATCCGGCGACTTCGACGTTGCGGATGCAAAAATCGGAACCACACCGCCACCACCGGTCGACAATCCACCAACCCCCACACCCGGCACCATCACGCTCCCCAACGCAGAGCAAGGCACCGCCTATTCGGCTACCACGGTGGTTCTGTTCTCTGACGACAACGGCGTCGCCGGACTGACGCTGGTCGTCACCGGCCTCCCGGCAGGGCTGACCGCCACCGACAATGGCGACGGGACGGTGACGATCTCCGGAACGCCCACGGTGTCCGGCGCCGTCACGATCACGGTCACCGCGACGGACGGAGGCGGCAACACCGCAACCGTGGACGTGGACCTGATCATCGACGCGGCCCCGCCGCCACCTCCAACAGATACTGCGCCGACCCCTACACCAGGCACCATCACGCTCCCCAATGCCGAACAGGGCACGGCCTACTCCGAAACTACTGTTGTGCTGTTTTCTGACGACAACGGTGTTGCCGGACTGACGCTCGTTGTCACCGGCCTCCCGGCGGGACTGACCGCCACCGACAATGGCGACGGGACCGTGACGATTTCTGGAACGCCGACGGTGTCCGGTGCCGTCACGATCACCGTCACCGCGACGGATGCCGGCGGCAACACCGCAACCGTGGATTTGGATCTGACCATCGACGCGGCCCCGCCACCGCCGCCGGTGGATACCCCGCCGACCCCCTTCCCGGGAACCGTCACGCTCCCGAACGCGGAGCAAGGCACCGCCTATAACGAGACGACCATTGTCCTCTTCTCTGATGATCAGGATGTCAGCGGCCTGACCCTGGTGGTCTCCGGCCTGTCCGCCGGACTGACGGCGACCGACAACGGCGACGGCACCGTTACCATCTCTGGCACGCCCACGGTATCGGGCGCGGTGGCGTTCACTGTCACCGCCACCGACGCGGGCGGCAATACTGCCTCTATCGACGTAAACCTGACGGTGGATGAGCCTGCGCCACCTCCGCCGGTCGATAATCCGCCAACGCCGACCGCCGGTACCGTCACTCTACCGGATGCCGAGCGCGGAAGCGCCTATAATGGAACGACCGTCGTTTTGTTCTCCGACGATAATGGCGTCGGTGGGCTGACGCTCGTCGTGTCCGGTCTGCCGGCGGGCCTTTCGGGCACCGACAACGGCGATGGCACCGTGACCATTTCCGGCACGCCGACCGTCTCGGGGCCGGTGAGCTTCACCGTGACCGCCACAGATGCCGGTGGGAATACCGCCTCCATCGATGTCAGCCTGACCGTTGACGAGCCTGCGCCACCTCCGCCAGTCGACAACCCACCGACGGTCATAGGTGGTAGCCCGACCTTGCCGAACGCGGAGGCCGGTACGAGCTATACCGCGACGACACCCGTCTTGTTTGCTGACGACAACGGTGTTGCCGGGCTGACTCTGGTGGTGTCAGGTCTGCCTGCCGGGCTTACCGCCACCGACAATGGCGATGGGACTGTCACGATCTCTGGAACGCCGGCCGCGGCAAGTCCGGTGATCATTACCGTGACGGCCACCGACGCGAGCAACAACACGGTCAATACGAACGTCAGTTTCACCATCAAAGATCCGACGGTAACCCCTCCGGAGCCACCGACCACGCCGACTGCAGGTGGAGAAAACGGAACGGCGGGACAGCCAATCGATAATGCCAATGACATTCTTGGAAATGCCTCTACCGAAACGACCGATGGACTTGATCGTGGGTGCGATTTGGGCCCTCAATTGTGTGCGACATCCGCTGTGTTTTCCGGGATCGCGCTAGGCACTGGAAACTGGTCAGTTTTGGACGTGGTGTCGGCCAGTGAAATGCAAACTTTGTCAATTGAGTTTAGGCAAGCTTTGCATAATGCGTTTAGAGAGACAAATGGAGCAGAGTTCTTCACTACGAGTGCTTTTACATATACATTTGACCAAATAGCACTGTATGCAGCCGTTGACATTGCGCGGAAATCGCCGGGACAGGTGAACCCGGTAGAGCTTTTGAGGCTCATGTCTGACTATTTGTCGCGACCAGAAGGACAAGCGTTCCTCAAAGAGCAACTGCCCTACAACGCCAAATCCGAATTCCTCTCTGGCCTCAGCTATGGGCTCGGTGTTTCAGTCGTAGCGGGAGCGTTGCGCGAGGTGAGTTCAAACAATATCGGGCACCCTGCCTTGCTTGGTTTGACTGAGGGAGCTGTGACGTCAGTGGAAGTTGCGGTTTTGATGAGACCCGAACTCCTAGGGATAAGCTCGAAAGTCGCGGTTGGGGGTGCCGGCGCCATCGCAACCGCATCTGTGTGGACCACGTCAAAGCTTATTGAGTTCGACAACACGGTGCGTGACGTAGTTCAGAGTGGGCAGGCCGACCTACCCGAGCGTATTCTTGAGCAAACAACAAAGTCGATTGAGGCTTGGTCGGATGCATTGGTTCGTGCGGAGCAGTCGGGTGACACAAAAAACGCGCTAGAACTGAGAAATGCCATTGTTGATCAGATAGCGATGCAAGAGCGAGTTCTAGCGCAGCAAGCAGCTCTGGGTGGAGTGTTTTCAACAGCGGTCGCAGACGCCTATGTCAAGCTTGAACCGATGCGCCAGAAAATCGACGACTTCAATCGGCGAATTGCCCCGATGCTTCAAACCGGCCTGCCTTTTAATCTCTGATGCAACGGGCAGAATAAGTGTTTTTAGGATTACCATTGATGACACTGGCCGAACGTCGCCGGACTTGCCAAAGAACCGAAGGTCCGTCTTGGGCATCAGTGGACGACCATAGGTAGAACAAATAGCCACGCCCCGTGAAAGATGATGTCTTGATCTGCATTTCCCCCTCGGCGTCAAGTGTCGTGCGACCTGGAAATGAGCTGGGTACAAATTCTAAATTATTTTCAACCATTCTTAGTTCACATTCTATAGGTATATGCCAACCAATTGGGCAGGTTCCACGTGCTCCCTCCTCGGCTTCACCGTTCATTGCTGCCTTCCACGTATAAAGTAGACCTTCGCCTAAATTTCGCTCTTCAGTGGCATTGCCATAGTAACCATACCAACCTCCAGGGTTCGTCGGTATTTCCTTGAGATTGTCGGCAAACCAACACTGATTGCCAATTTCAACCAAGCGGTAGGTATTGCCTTGATTGGTGGTAATCTCGGTCATCCCGTCACAACCCGACCTTGAGATCAACTTGTCGGTGCAGTGTTCTGGTAGCCCGGGGATTTCCTTACCCAACACTGGTGATTTCCGTTGCGATGAGGTCTGATCGGCTATCGGGGGCGTGTCAACATTGCGCTCGGGCGTCGCAGTTGGCACTGGTGGAATTGCGGGTCGGTCGGCGGACCAGACCACCATCCCGGCTGCTCCCAGTACTAGCAAAACGACAAAGCCAACCGCAAACCTTCTTTTCATGGGAAATTATTAAAAATCAATCATATAATACCATACGCGAACCCAGTGGTAAAACTTTGCGCGCGAATTCGCTTTGCGACGAAATCGCTTCAAACTACTGCACGAGTTCGTCCCAAATCCGGTTCTCTCGCGACATAGTGTGG
Source organism: Rhodobacter sp. (assembly GCA_030065095.1). Taxonomy (GTDB): domain Bacteria; phylum Pseudomonadota; class Alphaproteobacteria; order Rhodobacterales; family Rhodobacteraceae; genus JASJCA01. The sequence goes on along the minus strand of JASJDP010000006.1, from coordinate 51,708 downwards.
CGAGCCAACAGTGGTTTCGACGGTGGCATTGATGGTGGTTTTCAAGGTGGTAACGATCGATCGTTTTGGGGCGAATGTGATTTTGCCAATCGTCATGCGGCCAAGGAAGAATTCCCCATTTCGCCATCGGTAGGCAATTTGAAGCCGTTGGGCAGAACGTTTTCCAAAGGTTGCAGGGTCTTGTACCACCGCATTAACTCATCCCAAAGCTGGTTCGAACGAAAGGCGTTTGGCTCCACCACACCGGATTTGCCTGACTTCGACCCTGACCTAAACCGCACCAGGGGCGACAAAGGTGCGGTTCTAAGCTGTAGTTCTTCAAGGGTTGGCTCGCGCTGGAAAATCAGGGACCAGAACACCGCGCGAAGGCCGCTGTCATCGGCGTCCACGATCAATTCGTCGAGGTGTTCAAGCAAATATTTGGCCCATTGGATGGCGCGGTTGAAATCCGCCTCGGAAAACTCCTTCTCATCCCGGTTGGCCTCCAGCAGTTTGATGCGCTGGAGCAGTGCTTCGTAGTCTTGCTCCAGTTGTGCCACGATGCGCGGGTTGGAAATGTGCCGGAAGTTCTTGAGAAGCGCGTCGGCCTCTTGGCGCAGTGAAGTCAATTCGGTGTTGTCGGCGATCAGCCGTTGGTTTAGGCCGCCCATTTTCTCGACCCAAAGTTCGCGCAGGTGGTATTCCAATCGCGCCGTCAGTTCAGGCGTAAACCGCAGGTCTTGCAAGTAGGTCCGGATAGACTGGTGCAGGACACCCCGCTGAACACTGATCTGTTTGTGGCCCTTGGCGCAGAAATAATAGCCATAGCGGTCACCGTTGCGACTGCGAGAAAACCCGGCATAGGGCTGTCGGCCACACTGGTGGCAACGGATCAGGGCTTTGAAGCCAAATTCTTCCCGATGCCGCTGGCGGGGTGGTTTCTTGGTTTGCTGGCTCAAATCCAGCCGGGTCCAGCCGGTGGGGCTATCGTTATCTTTGATGATCTGCCAGCGCCCCCGGTTGGCTCGGTTCCAGAGTTCGACTGAGACCAATCCCTCATGGTTGGCCGGGGTGGGAATGCGGTGGGTCCATTTCTCGCAGATGAAGCCCGCGTAGACGGGGCGGGCAATGATGTCCAAAACACGTTTGGGGGTCAGCGGTTGACCCCCCTTGGTGCCGACGACTTTGGTGTGGGTCGCGTCCCACTTGCGATATTTTCGGGTCAGAAACCCCATCGAGTTCAGGCGGTTGCACACCTCGCGCGTGGTTTGCCCGGCGGCCAGGCCTTCGAAAATATGGCGAATGTAGACCGCTTCGGCTTCATTGGGCTCTTTGGAGGGTTCGGGGCAGCCGTTCTCGTCGGTAATCTTGATATTGCTATATCCATAAGGCGCAGCGCGAATGGTGCGCCCGGCTTGGGCACCTCGTATCTGCGCCGGAATGGCGCGGCCCAAAATCTTGCGAGCTTCGTCTTTGGCCATCTGCGCTTCCATCACTTCGGCTTTCTCGGAGGGGGAATAGACGCTCCATTCATAGGCAAAATCCGGACCTAGTTCGCCGCCGGTCCCGGCCAGGGAATTGGTCTCCGGCTGGATTATGCCTTTAACGTCGTGGATGGCGCAGCCGATGGCGGCGAACTTGCGTTTCCAGTAGCCGTAATGTTCCGGTCCCGCCCGCGTGAAGCGATCAATATCGAAGAACACCACGTGCGGAATGCCGTGTTTTTCCGCGATGTCGAAGGCTTGGCCCATCCCCGGTCGTTGTTCGTCACGCCCAGACCAAATCTCATTCTGGACCATGATCTTGTCGGAGTGAATCCCCAGCTCATTTTGGGCAAAGGCCAGCCCTCGGTCGAGCTGCCATTCCGGGCCTTCGCTTTCTTTGGCGCCCTTGGTGGTGGACACCCGGATCATCAGCAAGCCGTCATATTCAGTGTTCATTATCTTTGATTGAATCCATGGCCAGAAACGAGTCAAGCAAAAGGCTGGCGGCCAGTCGAAGCTTGGCGTCAGTGTCGGCGTCAATGCCTGGAGGCGGCGTACCATCAGCCGGTGACTTGGGCTTAGGCATCGCGCTTGGGCTTAGGCAGCGGAAACGGCTGGGCGGGCGTGTCGTCCGCCAAATGCCAACCGCCGGTGAAATTGTCGCGCAGGTCATCCAACGTGTGGAAGACGAAATTCTGCCGAAACGGCGCGAAACCGTCATGGGCGGCCAGCCGCGCCTTGACGCTGGCCAGCACCGCCGGTTGCTGATGCACCGAACAGATGATCGGGTTCGCCGTGACCCCGTGGGTTTGAGCGATGGCCGCGCTCTTGATGACCTCAAAATACTGGCTCAGTTGCCCGGCCACCGCCTTGCTCTGCGTAGCGCGGTGGATTTCCACCGCGTAGACCGCTTCCTGCCCCGAATTAGTGCCGACGGCGAACAGACCGTCCGGGATGACCGAATTGACCAGACCGGGCACTTGCAACTCGGTGGCCGCGCGGGGCTGGCGCACGAAGTCCTGCAATTCCAGCAACACCTCCACATCGCCACGGGACTCGGCCCATTGCCGCACGCCGATGTGGAAATCGACCTGGGCGAAGCGATGCGGGGCGAACAAGGCCGAGAAAGGTTGCCGCTTCTTGCTGGGTGTGGCGTCGAGAGCGACTCCCTCCAGCTCCTCCAGAATGGCGGCCCCTTTGGCGTTCATGTAATGCACGTCCGGTAGAAACGAGCCGATCTTTTCCGACTGGATGCAGCCGTGGTGACGCAAAGCGAAGAGTGACTTGTCGCGCAGGGATTTGGCGTTCCGTGAGATTCCCAGATGCAACATCTGATCGACCGTAAGGAAGCGGTAGAGACTGAGGGCGCGCAGGACATGCCATTGCTGTGGGCTGAAAAGCGAAAATGCGGCGGTCATGGGAAAGAAGCGAATTACAGGAAGTAGGGTGCCCAGGAATTGGGCGGATTGGATGGATCGGCACCGTCGTTGTTGGATGGCTTGCGGTAATAGCGCTTGGCCTGTTGCCGGGTGACCCGCGCCCAATCCTTGGGGCGCATGGCGTAGCGAAGCCCGATGAAGGGCAGACGCTGCTTCACGACGGGGCGTTCATTGGCCACCCGGTAGAACCAGAGATTGGGCAAAGCGCGGATGTCGTCAGGCTTGAGATCGGTTTCTCGGGCCAGCTTCTCTGCCGTAACGTGGCGCGAGGCGCCGATCCACAGCGTGCCGACATTGCCCAGAATGGCGTCCAGTAGGTCAGGATCGAGCCGTTCCACCCGTTGGGTGGCCAGCGTGGCGTAAAGACCGAATTTGCGGCTTTCGCCCAGGATGTCAGCGATGGTCGGGCTAACGAAGTATTGGCATTCATCGACGAAGAGATGGATGGGGTGACGTTTGTGCGGCGTGCGCCCCAGCACGTGGCTGAGGATGGCAGCATTCAGCAACTGCCCGATGGCACGGATGGTGTCGGCGCCTTGCTTGGAGGGGTCGAAGCAGACCACCAACACCTTGCCGCTATCGAGCGCGGCCCCCAGATCGAAGCTGCTCTTCTGGCAGGCGAAGCGACGAACATAGGGATCTCGCACGATATCGGTCAGGCGCGCGACCAGCGCTTGTTTGCTGGCGCGATAGTGGGACTTGCCGAAACTGCCGACAAAGAACTGCCGGTCGATGGCGTTGGGCAGTTGCTCTTGGCCGTAGCGCAGCAGATCGGCGTTTTGCTCATCGGCCAAGAGGCGTACCAGGTCCACCAACGTGGCCCCGCGTTTGTGCAGCATGACCGCAAGGCAGGCGCGGATCAGTGTGCGTTGCACCGGCGAGAAGGGTTGACCGACGATCTGTTCCATCGCGCCGGAGAACTGGACCTGGGCGCGGTTGAGGCGGTGTTCGGAGCGGATGGGCAGATCGAACGGATTGAGATGCACGTGGGCTCCGGCGATGCCGTCCAGCGTGATGTAGACCAGCCGGTCCCCCCGCCGAAACGCCCGGTCCCGCACCACCGAACGCGCCAGATCGCCGTGCGGATCGAGCAAGACAATCGAGGGTTTGCGGTTCCAAACCAGATAATGCCGGATCAGGTTGTGCAGCAGCACGGACTTGCCGACGCCGGTGCGCCCGGCCACGAAGGTATGCTGCCGCCGCAAGCGTTCGTCGATCCAGAACCAGGCGGGCAATCGAAATCGGACCAACGATACGATCCAACGTATCAGGCGAAGGCACCCTTTTGAGATCAGCCACCACAGCCCGTCGAAAAACAAGGTCATCAGCCGGACGGACAAGGCGTGGCGGTAAAAAAAGTCACGGACATGCTTGGGGTCCATGCGGGAGTAACGGTAGCCGTATCGGCGTCTTGGCATCGCCCTCAGAGTAACGCGCCGCTCCCGTTCTTGTGAAACATTCTGGGTGGCGCGAAGCCGCTCTATGAGCGGGTGTAGGGAGTTTACGCGGTGGGCTCGACCTTGGTCTTCATTGAGGTGTTGACCGTGGCCATCGCGGTGGTTTTGGAAGTGGTTTCCATGGTGGTCACGGGGGTGGCACGGAGCTTGGCCAGCACCAGCGTTTACCCCGGTGCGGTTACAGGGGCACCGGGGTCTTGCCGAGCGCCGCACCAGCACTGGCTCCGCCGCCCACCGACGCGGCGAAGACCTTACCCATCTGGGTATTGAGGCTTGTATGCCCGGCCTCGACACCGCACCCCGAAAGACAACGCAACCTGTTTGCATGGGTCAAAGTGATCATGATCGGGGGTCAGAACGACAGACGGGCGGTTGGGCTGGAAGTGACCCGCCGACTTCATCCAATCTTCATGTTTTCCTAAGGAACATTCGGGGTTGATCCGAGTCGGAAAGTTGGTGTCAGATGCAGATCGAAAATCAGTAACGATAACCCGGAACTATGCTGACGGATTTATATGTGTACGACGTGTGGGCCGGTGTCGTGATAGTGGCAAGGCTCTTGTTTCTATTGGTTCTGCTGGTGGCAATTCGATACTCGCTTCAACTTTATACAGCATTGAACCAACAAGACGGGGATATTGACTCTGGCGAGAAATCCGATGCCATTAAGTTGCTCGCGACAAGCATTCAAAAGTTTATCATATTCGTCATAGGTTATCGCGGCGAAAAGCGAGAGCGAACTCCCCTAAGCGGCGTCGACACTACATGGATGCGGGACAATAAGTACTTCGTATTTCGAAGGTTCGTCCTTTTTTACTGCATATACATTACATTCGGAATACTGTTAACACGCCCCCTCTACAATCAGGACGCGTCACTGGTTTTCTATAACTACGACAGGCAAAATCTCAATGCGATCTTCTATCTTCTGGTCTATATCTTTTCAAATGCGATCACTGACTATATATCTATATTTTATACTTTTAGACATTTGAGGAAAATATCTGAAACAGGAAAGATTTTTAGATACGGCACAATTGATATGTTCGTGGCAACTATCGTATTCGCTCCCAATCAGCTTATCTCGTGCGTGCTGTGGTACTACAAACGGTCCGAAAACAATATAGAGCTTTCTGAAGACCTATTTTCAACTATATTTGATCTGGCTTTATGGCCATATGCACTTGTCGGAAATCTCGAATCCGGAACTATGATTGGACAGCCATTTCCAGGTCAGCTTATCATTACGGGAACTGTTTTCTTTCCGACAATTGCATTGATTACTGTCTTGCTTGTCTACCGTATCTTTTTGACTTTTGCGTATTGGGTCAAGCGGGCGTTGATCCGGATGGGCATCGACGAGTTTTGCAGAAAGTATGTTCAACTGGTCTCGTTAAGCCCCTTCCAGACCCCGCAACCGGCAGGCTTCGGCTACTGCAATGCAGCACTCATCATCATATTCAATTCGATACTGCTTTCGATGGTTTATGATAACGGAAAAGCAGTTTTTAATTCTTTTGCAGGCTGAACTGCGCGGTTTGATACGTTCCGTGCTCAGGCGAGAAGGAAAGCTGACTGACCGCTAGGTAAAAATTCCACATTCTCATTATCTTCTCAACCTCCGGCGCCTGGAGATCTCGAAGAAGTATTTCTCGCAAGGCTTTCTCGGATGAGAAAAAATTCTCCCTCCAAGATTTTAATGTACGGAAATAGTTGGATTTGTGATGTATGAATATGTCCTTTATCGAGATACGGTTCTGTTCAATCGACCTCACGACATCCGATATGAGAGGAATATACCCTCCGGGAAAAACTGCACTGTCAATCCACGCGTTTGTTGCGCCTGGTTTTTCCCTGACGATACAGTGAATTAGCGCCGTTCCTCCGGGCTTCAACAAACGCGCAACTTTGGCAAAGAAGCGAGAGTGAAGGCCAACCCCGATATGCTCGAGCATTCCAATAGAGTATATTCGGTCAAATTCTCTACCGGGATCAAAGTCGAATATATTGGAGTTTATGAAGTGAGTATCATGCCCAGAGTTCTTTTTTGCATAATCAATCTGGGATGACGTAAGGTTAACACCTGTTACTTTGCACTTATAATCCTCGCTGATGATCTCAGCCGTATTTCCCCAACCACAACCAAGCTCCAGGACATCATCAGACGGCTCTATTTGCAACCTACTTGCGACGGTGTGGACCTTGTTCAGCTGTGCATTATCAAGTTTGTCGGCGTCAGAGTCAAAAAATGCACACGTATAGAGAAGTGTATCTCCAAGCACAATTCTCATGAAGTCTGTATTGGAACTGTAGTGAAATGCAGTATTTTTGTTTATTAACTTTGGGAATAAGCGGTAGATGACCGAATCACGAAGAGGGTTTCTCTCGTTCACATAGCTAAAGTATCGCCAAAGATTTGAATCGCGATTTTGAAAGAGGATGACAAGTAAGTGGTACAGATCTTTCATATCGCAATTCCAGTACCCCCGAACGTAATGGTCGGCGACGTTAAGGTCGGCGCGCATTACCATCCTTGCAAAGCGCCACAACGTTGGCGGCTCGATCGAGCAAACGGGATTGCCCTGTCCGATAGAAATACTGTTTGTCGGGAATTGCAGGAACAACTGCCCGACTTTGATGTTTCTTTGAAAAACCCGGCAGATGATCTTTGCGGCGATCCGCCCTGGAGCAACGTAATTCCCGGCGTTCGAAAACCCCTCCTCGTGTTGTCCCATTGTGATAATTCCGGGTTATCGTCACTCAGGAATCGACCTTCGCCAGCGTGTCGGCGTGCTCGATGGCCTGAAACAGCGAACTGTCAGACACTTTGGTGTAAATTTCGGTCGTTGAGATGCTCGCATGCCCCAAAAGCCGCTGCACAAGACGGATATCGACGCCCTCTTCGATCAACAGAGTAGCCGCGGAGTGCCGGAAGCGGTGGGGCGTGATATGAGGCGCGATTTGAAGGTCGGCGGACAGTTGGCGTAGGCGTTTGCGGAAGGCCGCTTCAGTCAAGCGCCCACCGCGTGTGTTCAAGAACACGAAGCTGTCTGGTGTCCCGTCCTGACGACGTTGGCTGAGATAAACCGCAAAGTCTTCCAACAGACGATGATTGGTGACGTAGACCGTCCGTTCACGGCTGCCTTTGCCCATCACTCTTATCTGCGCCCCGGCACCGTTTACGTCGCGCAAGCGGGTATGGGTAAGTTCGCCGATGCGCAGACCGGTGACCACTAGCAGGCGGACGATCAATCCCGTCACCTGGCCCTGCCTCACCGAATTTGCGCGAACATCCACACCCCTACACTCTGTGACATCTCTACAATGTGGCGCGGCGCGAAACACGGCGGATAGCGTTGGGCGGTCTACAGGGCGTGGCAGACGCTGGGGCACACGAAGGTCCAATTCGAGACCCGAGAACGGTGATGCGAAACCCGATTGCTGCCGCTCCAGCCAGGTGCAATAGGCGCGCAAAGTCACCATTCGGCGCCGAATGGTGGCTGGGCTGGCCGATTTCACGTCTCGCTGATGGCGTTGATAGGCAATCACGAGCTCGGACGAGAATTTTGCACTGGGCGTACTATCCGCCACAAAGGCGTTGAACGCCCGTAAATCTTGGCGATAGGCGCGCAGACTGTGGTCGCTGAGCCCCTTTTGGTCACGGCAATAGGCCTCGAACCCGGCGAGGTCGATGTGAAGCATAGTGAGTGGTCCCTTTGGTCACGTGAGTGGACCTGCCGTTTCCGTAACATCCTCACAAATCAAGATAAATTCTCTTGCCCACGTGAGTTAACGGCCATTTTGCAACCTGGGCAGCCATTCTAGGCATCCAGCACTTGTTCTGGGTTGTGCCTTGGAGGTCGTTGAGCAGGGAGACTGGAATCACCGCGCCGAATGCCCTATCCTTGTGGCTAAGGAACATGAGGGCACAAGATATGGCCGTAGACGTTGAGAAGTCAGGAAACGAACTCTTGGGAATGGCGGCCGAAATCGTTTCGGCCTATGCCGGACGCAACCAGATGGCACAGGGCGATTTGGCGGAGTTGATCCGCTCGGTGCACGGCACTTTGGCCGGGCTGTCAGGCGGGGTGGATGATGCCAGCGCGCAAACTGCCGCTGAAGAGCCCGTCATGCCTGCCGTGCCGATTGATGCGTCCGTCAGCAAGGACGCCGTAACCTGCTTAGATTGTGGCAAATCCTTCAAGACCCTTAAGCGCCACCTGTCCACCGAACACGATCTGACCCCGGCGGATTACCGTGCCAAGTGGCAGCTCTCAAAGGACTACCCGCTGGTTGCGCCGTCCTACAGCAAGAAGCGGGCGGCGACGGCCAAGAAGATTGGATTGGGCAGAAAACCGAAGGCAAAATAGCCACGGAAGTTTGGCTGGGGCGATTTCAATTCGCTGAAAGATCGGCGGTTTTCGGCCATTCTCTGCATTCGCGAGAACTTGATCCCAATGTCGCTGGAGCGGACATCGAAAGCGCAGATTCGGCGATATCGGTCATTCTCGGCAGGAAGGGTGGGATGCAGTTGTTCGTTGCGGGCGCAGATAGCCAGTCTCAACATTCTAAAGTGGACGTTGACTAGGTCCTTGCAATCCGTCCGTGCAGCCAGAAACCTGGTGAGCACCTAAGCAGCAAGGATGTCCGTGTGCCCGCCGAGATCGCGAGGGTCGATCTGGTTGTCTTCATCGCCGCCAGAGTTGTCGAAGGCGTAGAGAGTCGACACCCGATCGCCATCCCAGACATATCTGAAGTGCTCTCCCTGGATGGCCCGATCAAGCACATCGCCATCTAGTACACAAACGCGGGTGCCGCTTGGTCGCTCGATCGATCGAAACAGCACGCCCGCGAGCGCATCGCGCTTTGCACGAGCAAGAAGCTCCGTTCCAAGCTTGCGTCGCTCTTCCTGTGGAAGCTCAGCGGGAACCGACTGCGCATCCAGAAACGCGCCAGATACCTTTCTGCTCAACATCCGCATGTCCAACCCAATGGGCGCTTCTTTTGTCCGCTTAAGAAAGCGCTCTCTCTTTGCGACGGAGACCGCCAGGGCGGTCTGCTTGTCTTGCGACATCTCCAAACAGCGCACGAACCGATCAAAAAACCAGCTGCCTTCGGGGTTCGAATACGTGAAGGGTGCATGGTTCCAATTCTGAAAACGCGGGGATGTCTCATCAACGGCGATGCCCGCATTTCCAAGCACGCGCTGTTTCTCTCTCAGGCGCGGATTGTGAAGCTCGGCGACAGCTGCGATGTCGTCGTCGTAACCATCCGCGATGCGCCGGTAGAGCGGCACAGGCGGAAACCGTGAGGGTATCAATACGAAGAAGATGTCACCGACATCTTTGACGTTACAGTCACCCGCCACGTTGTGCATCGAGGTATTCTCGCACCTTATAGATATCGACCACGTGCCCTTCGAGCATCACATCGAGGGCGCTGCGGTTGCCGAAGAACGCGTTCGGTCTTTTGACCCACGCATCTGCCGCTTCGGGATCGGGAAGGACGATCTGCAGCGATTTGTAGATACCAAGCAGATGAGAAATGCGCTCGATCGTGTCGTGTGGGAGATTGCCTCCGGACTTCTTCCACTTGAAGAATGTTGAGCGTCCGGGCGAACCAAGAAGTGTAATTTGCTCATCGGTCGAGAGTTCCCAATCCTCGGCAAGCTTTGCGAAAGCATCCATGACAGCTGGAATCCTGACCGCTCCCGCGCCGTGTTCGGGCGCAGAATCTGTATGTGGTTGCATTGATCCTCCTGTTGTCCGCTTTTGGACTTGACGGCCCAGAGAGTCTCTATGTAGATAGTCTACATAAGGACTCAGAACCACTCTTAGTCCAACTCCGCCAAAATGCAACGAAAAGGAGCAGATCGATGGCAGGGAAAGGGAAGGTCGGCGGCGGTTATCGCAGCGCGACTTCAGGCCGCTACGTCACGAAAGCCTATGGGAAGTCGCATCCTCGGACGACAGTGAAAGAGGCGCCGGGAAAGAGCGGATCGACCGGTGGGAGCTATCGCAGCGCTATCAGTGGGCGCTTCGTAACCGCGAAACACGGCAAGGCAAATCCGAGGACGACCGTCAGGGAAAAGTAACCGGGTGGGCAATGAGCAGGAACAGGAATTGCGAAACGGGTCGCCACCCCTTGTCACGGAGTCTGTATGCGGTCCGATTGCGCGAAGCGGACAAACTATGTGCGGCTGTCGCGGGCGATCGAACCTATCGATCCGGAATTCTCGGGTTTGTGGTGTCCTTGACGGAGGTTGTAATACTTGGAGTCCGCCACAATATATGGAGGAAACCCGGACTCGAGCCACTACGGAGAGTATAATGAACACGGTTTTTAGGGCAGAGCCTAGCGGAATTCGTTTGGATGAAAGCGATGCAGCGATCGTTAAGGGGATGCTCGCCCGTGGTGATCGACAGCACGATATAGCGGCCTGGTTTGGCGTGAACGGCGGCCGGATCGCAGAGATCTCGACGGGAGCGAAGTTCGCAGATGTGGAACCTGCCGACATGGCCGATCTCCCACCAAGGGGTCCGTACTTGTCAGGCCGCCAATCCACCGAGCTTCTAGCGAAGCTTGGCTTGCGCTACGCGGCTCAGTGAATTTTGGATTGAAGGATACCGATCATGTTGATGCGAACTCGGCAACAAGCCCAGCACGAACACGATCTCCGCAACCACTTCGACATTGTATCGCTCTCGCGATCGGATCGACTGAAGCACTATGGATTGCACTTCGCAAAGTACGCGGGGCGCTTTGCTCGCGGCAGTACCGAGGTCAAGAGCAGGGCGGAAACATTTGTAGACGCGTTTCTGGTTGCACTTAGCGCCGCCAACGCGCTCAACCAAGCCCTGCCAGACTTCAATTACGAGAATGAGAAAGAAGAGGAACCATCGGACCTGACCTTTACTGACCAAGCGGGGCGTTTCGCAGATGCGTGTGAGAAGATCGATCATCTGGAGGAATTCCGGGCAATTGCCTTAGATGCGAACGCTGCCCTAGTCGAGTGGATCGCGCGTAGCGCCTCGGTCGCCGGTCTCGATCTCGATGCTCTGGTCAACGAAAGACGCCAACAACTCGCGCGCCGGCCAGTCCACGCGCCGGAGACCTGATGTTTCTTTCGGGCGACATAATCGCCGAACATGGCGCGGCGTGGATCACTCCGTTTGACCCTGAACGCGTCGACTGCGCGGCCTATACGATGCGGGTCGGTGACGAGGCGTTCGTAAGCCCTGAAGGACGGGACACACGCAAGCCCGGGCTCACACAAAGGCTACATCAGGGTGCGCCAATTGTGATTCCGCCGGGTCAGTTCGCCTTCCTGCCTACGCGCGAGTTCATCAACCTCCCTCACGATTTACTCGGCTTCATAAATATGAAGAGCGGATTAAAGAATAGTGGCCTCGTTAACGTGAGCGGGTTTCACGTCGACCCCGGGTATAGTGGCAAGTTGATGTTCGCGGTTTTCAATGCTGGCCCTCAAACGGTGACGGTTCGCTGCGACCAGCCCGCTTTCTTGATCTGGTTGGCACGTCTCGATCAGGCGACAAAAGACTACGAACGAAAAAAGCCGGGATATCGAGAGATCGACACGGAACTCATGGGTTTGATTCCCACCGAGACTGCATCGTTGAACTCGTTGAATAGGCGTATCGATCATCTTGCTCGTCAACTCTACTACGCAACCTCAGGGGTTGCGGTAGCGGGTGCAGTGATCGGCGCCACGATTGCCGCGCTGATTGCAACGGCACTATCTGGAAACTGAAAGGCGAATCCATGGCCAATGCCTATGTTTTTAATGAACACCTTGACGCTACCGATCGCGCCGCGATTGAAGCCGCGGTTCGAGCGGCGGGCTATGAGCCCGTGCCTGACGTCCCCTCAGATGTCTCGAGCCTCGATCCGAATGCGGACATTGGTGTCGTCGGTCTGCCGGTTGCGTCCGAAGACGAAGCCGCCGTGAATGAAAGGATGCAAGCGTTTGCGGGCGCAGGCATCCGTGTCGTGTGCATTTGGTTGCACGGCAAGGAGGGCGGCGTCGCCGGAGTACCCGATGGTGTGGCCAAGTATGGGGTGACCGTGGATATTGAGTCACCTGAACTTGCGGTCACGCTAAAGGGCGAGAAAGATGTTTGGGAGGAGCCAGGTGGAGAACCCAGTCCGGCACCCAAAACAAAGCGGAACAAGTGCTAAGTCGTGACCCGGCTCTACTCTTATGTGGTCCAACACGACCATGGTTTTGCGCCGAATCCTTTTTGGGGGTATTGCACGCTCGCGAATTGCAAACCCCAGATACGGAAACCTGCCGAAGTCGGTGACCTTGTTGTTGGCACCGGGTCGGCGGAAATCGGAGCGTCAGGCCGCCTCGTTTACTGGATGAAGGTCGAGGAGATTATCCTTTTCGACCAGTATTGGTCGGACCCGCGATTTGCCCGCAAGAAGCCGAACATGCGCGGCAGTATGATGCACCGCTACGGCGACAACATCTACCGGACCGGAAAAGACGGTACATTCCAGCAGCTGGACTCCTTTCATAGTGAAGAAGACGGAAGCCTGAGCGTTGCCAATCGCGAACGAGATACTGGTACAACGGAAAGAGTGCTGATCAGTGCTGAGTTCGCGTACTACGGCAAATCGGCGCTGCCGCTCCCAGAACATCTACGATGCGTCGTAAAAAAAGGGCCGGGGCACAAATGCAGGTTTGCGGAAGACGACCTGGTTGCGATAGAAGCATGGTTAGTGGGGCTGCCGGAGCGTGGATACGTGAACGAACCTGGACGATGGTGAGGCGGTTACGAGCGGCAATAGACGCATTCATCGACGAACTCTCGACTTATGAAACGGAACGCGTCTTCAACCCGTGGGCAATGAACTGCGAATATGTGGACGTGGAAGTCAGCTTCACGGTCCGTCGCGAGAATCTGCGAGCGGTTCTGATTGCCTGCGCTGAGGCAGATGAGGTTGACGTTTGGATCGGGCGCGATTTGGGATGGCGTGGCGGACGCCGGACGGGAGTCGCGCTCGTTGACGAGGCCTCGCTGGATGGCTATGCGCAATCGATCGAAGTTGAAACGCTGAGGAAAGCTACGGTCGGTCCGGTCATGCGCGAGCGTACGGCCACGGAGATTCATCTTGCTCGGTCCCGAGTTTCGCGAAAACTGTTCTTCTGGAACGTCTTTCCGTTTCATCCGCACGAGTCGGATAAGCCTCAATCGAACCGGATGCATACCCGACGAGAGCGCAACGTTGGGCTTGATTTCTTGACTTCTGTTCTAGCGCTTATACCAGTTGAACGCGTGGTGACGATCGGAAATGATGCGGCCAAAGCACTCGAATCCGTGGATATGGCATACTGCACAGTTCGGCATCCAAGTTACGGCGGGCAAAAAGAGTTTCATCGCCAGATAGATTCTTACTATGGTCTTTCTCACAATGGGGAATTGCAGGCTGACCTATTCGGAACCGTCTTTAGTCGTCTATCTTGAGAGCATGCAAGGCTGACGCGCTGACCTCGCCTGCTTCCGGGTAGCTCTCTGAACCTATTCCGCGTTGTATGGCGTGATCAATCGATGTGTTGTGGTAGTTTTGCAGCCACGAGAATTTTCGTCTTATACTGCCATGATGGTTTCTCAATCCATCACGGATTAGACTCCGGTGCTTTCGCAAGAAATCAAAAGTTTCGGCAGCGCTCCAGTTCTGATCTTCAAAATTTACACGGAGATAATCGATGAAATAAAGGCCGGCGCCATCGCGTGCCAGTAGGAGTTTGAGCATCTCTACATCGACCTGATATGATTCAGCGAGCAGCGGATTCTTTTCGTGTTTGAATCGAGCCACAACGTCACCGTGAATGGCGATACGCGGGTAAATCACTTCACGACTTTCGATCTGATACGCTTCGGCAAGCGCAGGCCCAAAAATCGGCCCAGAGGGGTCATCATCGATGTACATTGACCCAAGTGTCGTCGCCCCTCTGACTAAAATGCCTTTTTGCAAGCAGCCAATCTGGATCTCCTTCAAGACTATCATTTCGTCGAAGAGCTCAGACATTTTTGTCAGCGGATCGATTCTATTTGGCCGGACCCGAACAATCGCATCTGATACAATTTCGATTCTAGTGCCGTTTGCAGGAGGCTGAAAGCTTGCATTGGCAATTGCCGTAGGTTCTTCTCCATTGATCGATAGTGCTCTAAAAACTGAAAGAATTTCTGCGATGTGTGTCGGACTTCTTGACCTAAGCAGCTCAGAGAAGCCGAGAATGTCGAAAAAAGTTACAAAACAGTCTTTGTATTGAGATTCGAGGTTGTTCTCTGTCATGGTTCAGCCCTTATTAAATTTTGCAGAACGAACCACCGCAACGCGTCAAAAGACAATCGAAGTGCTCCCGTGGCGCGTCTATCCTGTTCGTCATAAGAAACTTGTACACCAGAAACCTGATCGTGGTGGTCTTGCGCTTGTCCTCGGAACAGGTGCCGTTTTCACGCTTGCAGCGAATTTCACGAATACAGGCTGCACCGCCGAGCTGAGGACTGGCAACTAGAGACAGCTTTGGGTCGAACGAGCCCGAATGAGCTAACTTCGCCGAGGTCGGTTAGGTCCGCGTCTCGGGCACCAGGTCAGATTGGATGCCGCGTGAACGACGGATGGCCGCTCTGACAAGCAGCACCGCAGCAACAAGATGTTATGGTGAACGGCAGGTCAGGGCCGGGCATGCATGTTTCTTAAAGGATCAACCGAACTTGGCAAGGTGCATCTGCACAGCGTCGAATTTAGGCGCGGTCATCCAATGATCCCGACTGAAGTCACCAAAGGCCCGAAGAACGTCCAAATCGAGATTGCCCTTTTCATCTCGGATACCGAGGCCGATCAAGGCGTCATGGGTTCGGCCTTCATCACGGATTCCGCGCAATGTCGCGCCTGTTTGGTTTGCCAGTTGGGCTTGCCAGCGGATCATACCCAAAGTTTCCCGTCCATCGAAGATGTCGCCGTCGTGCCCCTCGCCATGACCAAGCAGGGCGCTGACAACCTGCGAAGCCTGCAGGAGGGCAATCGGGTCGATTTGGGCGGTGCCAGACCAATTGAGCTTGGTCAAGGCGGTCAGATAACCGGTCTGGCCTTCATTTTCCGTCATGGCCCAGAGCTGCAGAAGTTCGCTAGCCCGACCCACGTCCGCTGCAGGCCAGCCCGTAATGTCGAGGGTGACGCGTTCACCATGGGTAGTGACGGCGCGTAGATGTTGACTGCCATCGGCGCGGGCAAAGCCCTGCACCTGTTCGCGGAACTGGTAGGGCTGGTCTTCCGGGTGGGCAGGAACAGTCTTGCCGTCAGGTGTCGTCAGGGTTTGACGCAGTTCGTCTTGCACATCGGTCCCGTCGCGAGCGTAGCGTTCCTCGCGTCGGATGATGTTACGCAGGACGGTTCGATCAGCATCGGACAAGTCTTCGTCGGATTCTGCCGCCGCCATGAAGTCAATAAAGCTCCCAGCCACCGTAGCTGCCGCCAATTTCAGGCCTGTGGTGTTCAAAAGCCGGTTCACCACGCCAGGCTTGTCGGGCAACGCGATTTGTAACAGCGCCACCCGGCTCAAAATGGCGTTGAGGTGCTGTTTGGTTTCCGGGCTTTTCGCTTGAGCGACGACCTGGCGCAGAGCGCCGGCTGCACCTGCACCATCAGCCCGGAGTTGATTAAAGGCGATCTGTAACTGCTCCAGTTCGTCGGCCTTGATCTCCTTGCCGTCAGTCACGCGGGCCTCGATGACCGCAACGGATTTCTGCTGATCATTGAGCCGCTGCAACGTTTCGTGCTGCGAAGTCAGTTTCTTTTCGTCGGTCAGTCCCGCCGCTTCTTGACCGATTTCGGCAGGAACTCTGGTGGGCACGCCACTGGTTATTTGCGCGGTCGTCACGCGGTTGCGTGCCGTCAAGGTTTGCTCGGTCATCAAGGCTTCGATGTCGACGCGGATGAGATCGGGATCGTCGGCGGCAATCTCATAGCTGGGATCGAATTGCCGTTCATCCTGTTCAAAGGCCGCGCAGGCGGCCAACATGGCGCTTTGCGGTTCAAGTCCAGAGAATGCCTCAATGGCCCAGGTCGCTGCATCCGGCGATAATTCTGGTCGGGGCGGTTGCGAAAGACCCGCCTCCACCGACTGCACTAGATCGGCGCATTCGGCGCGGACGCCCGCACAGGCTTGCTCCCGCTCCGCGTGGGCTTGGTTCACGTCGTCTGCCGCTTCATATAGCTCCGGCATTTAGGGGAATTATTGGCCCTGCAGAATAGTCTGCTCGAACTCGCGCAGGATGCGCTCATATTTCTCGTCGGCGATCTTTGAACGTAGACGATAGCTCTTGATCTCTGCACTCAGCGCCGCGTTGCTCGCCGCCAAATCCGCGTTGCTCGCCGCCAAAGCGGCGTTTGACGCCTCAATTTGCGCCAGAGTGCGGCCTGCGGGGTCCGTGATATGTCCGGCGTCGTTTACATCCAGTCCGCGCGCTCTGAGCCAGTCGCGCATCTCGGCAAACTCAGCGTCCAAACGGTCGATGTTGGCCTGCACCTCGACCCGGCGGCACTCACGATACTGGGCGCGGGACCAGCCGTTTTCCACGCGCAGGGTAGCGCAATCTTTGCCGGAATTATCCTGAGCGGTCGCGGTGACGGAAGAAAAGCTGGTCATCAAGATCAGGGTTATAATCTTGAAATTATACCAGAAAGCGGCTGTTCTGGCAAAGTTTTCTGGGCGTTTTCTCCCCAGTCCAAGTGACCCGCAAAACCGCTGGTCATGTCCAGACTGAGCATGACCCGGCGCACGCGTTCCTGCGTGATGCCGAGATAGAGCATGGTTGAGGCTTGAGTTTTGTGACCCAACGCCTCGGACAACTCGGCAATCGGGGCTCCGGCCCGATACAGGGCTATCGCTTTGGAACGCCGCAACGAATGGGCGGCGTAGTCGTCGGGCGGATGGCCCAGCCAGACCGCCCAGCCCTTCACCAGGCTGACCAGATGTTTGTGGCAGATCGGCGCGGCGCTCGGCGGTTTGAACCGGGTAAACAGATAGTCGCGCCGAGTTTTGCCCGATTGCTCGATCCAGCGCGCCACTTTCTTCTTTGTGGATACCGTGAGGGTTGGCTGCACCGTGGTCCGGGTCTTGCGTTGTTGCAGGTGCAATTCGGTGCGGATCGCCCCTGTCGAATAGGTCACGTCGGCCACGGTCAACTTGAGCAGATCGCTGGCCCGCAACATGGTGTCCAACCCAACCGTCAGCAGTGCCAGATCGTGCCACTGCCGCGTCCGCTGGAGATGTGTCGCCAGCTTGATCGTCTCGTCCAACGTGAAGTGGCGCTTTTGTCCCTGCGCCTTGTCCTTGTTCCAACCCGCGCCGTTGCGCCGAGGTTTTTTCCCCATGCTCGGTCGGGGTTAAAGGTAAGCTTTTTGAAAAAGCTTACCTATCGTCGCCAGAATGCCCAGAAAACCAGCCGTTTTCGCTTGCTCCGAAGGACCAACCGCTATGACCACCGAGAGAAAAGCCGTTCAAAAACAACGCCCAGAAAGGTTTGCTTCTTCAAATTGTAAACGTAGGCTGGGACGGAATGACCCACTCCAACATGCCGGATTTCTCCAAGCCTATTGGCCATACCCAGGCCTGGACCCAAGTCAGGCTTCTGCTGGCTGTGCTTGAAAGCTACAAGCTGGACGAACCGCGCTTTGCCAGATCAGTCGATTTGTGCAGAGAGTTGCAGGACGAAATCTCCGGACAGATCGGGGCCAGCCGGATTGAGTGATGACCATCCAGTCAAATTCGGCGCGTGTGGTCCATCGCCGAGTGCAACACTGCCTCGATCTCGACCACTCGCTCGTCGTCGAACACCCGGTAGAACACCGTGTGCGCTTTGAAGGTCAGCCGCCAATACATGAGCCCCTTGATGGTCACTGGCGTGGATCGCTTGGGAAACCAATCCAGACCTCGGCATTTGGTGCGGATGGCTTCTACGTAATCCAAGCGCTCGCGCGGCGTGTAGCGGTCGGCGTTCTCGAAAAGTAAGCGTTGGAAGTCTGCCTCGGCGCGTGCCGTGATCAGAACCTTATAGACCATGCTGGGCTTTGAACTTAGCAACCACCGGGTCCAAGGCCTCGTCGATGGGTTTCACCCGCCCGGCTTGTCTGTCCGTCTCGCCCTCATCGAGCGCACCTTCGACATACGCCCGGTAACTCGGGTCGGCCATGTCGCGCTCAAATTGGTCTGCGCTCTTGGCATTATCGATGAAATCACCAATGAACTCGGCCAGCCTGGTTTGATCGGCGTCCGAGAGGGATTGGGCTTCGGCCAGTCGGGCAGAGAGTGTTTGGTTCATAGGGTCAATATAGTGAATCAGGCTGGAACGCGCAAATCTTGACGCCGTTGGCCCAGGTCCGGTTCAGGCCTTCATCAGATCTTGCAGATAGCCCTCATAGGCGGCCAACGCCTCACGCATCTCGTCTTGGTACGAGTGGCGGTTGTAGACAGCGGCCACACCGCTAATGGTGCCGGAAGTGTGGTTGAGAATTTTTTCGGTCACGTGGATGGGCGTGCCCAGCTTGGCCATGAGGCTGCTGAAGGTGCGGCGTAGGTCGTGCAGCGTGTAGGGTTCGATCTCGATTTCCCGGTCGAAGGTGCGTTTAGAGCGGGAGAAACCGTTGAAAGGCGTTTCGTCATTCAGGCGGGACGGAAACAGCAGGTCGGTGCGCTCGGGTAGATCGGCGATCAGGGTGCGGGTCATATCGCCCATGGGGATGGTGTGTTCGCGCGCGTTTTTGATGATCTCGGTCGGGAAGGTAATGGCGTCTGCTTCCAGCCAACTGCGACGCAGGTTGGTGATTTCACTACGGCGCTGGCCGGTCAAAATCAGCAGTCGCACAATTGCTCCGAAGGGATAGCCGTAGTCCTCGGCCCGCAGCCACACCGTGCGCAATTCGTCGGCGGTCAGCACCCGGTCGCGCGGTGTGGTCTTGAAAGTCAGCGGCGGCACCGGCGACACGTCAATGTGTCCGCGCTTGCAGCACCAGTTCATCATGGTGCGGATGGCCACAAAGGCATGCTTTTGTTCGGACGGGGTGGACTTTAGTTTGTCCAACGCCCGCACCAGTTGATGCCTGTCGATCTCATCCAAGTTGCCCTTGAACGCAAAGTGCCGATGCAGCAGGCGATGGTATTCATCAAACGTCCGGGGCCGGTTCCGCTTTTCGCTGTCGGCCAAAAACATCCGCCGCGCATCGTCAAACCCCAGCGAGGGTCGGGCAATCTCAATCGGGCTGTCCAAGGCAAATTCGGCTTGGATTTTCTTGGCCCTCGCCCGTGCTTCGGCCAGCGACATGTTGGGATAGCGCCCGATGGAATGCCGTTTCCGTTTAGGTCCGCACAACGCAATGAAAGTCTTGGTACCGCCTTGAGAAACGCGGACGCCAAAGCCGGACAGTCCGTCGTCAAAGTAGGTCTTCTGCCCCTTTTCCGGGACCCGCAGACGTTTTATCTGTGCGTCGGTTAGGCTCATCTTAGGCTCACAAATCTCTCGCGTTTAAGGGGTATTCTATGTTCCGGTATATTCAGCGTTCTGCGGATATCATGTTGTTTTTATACAAATATTATTCGCCTATGAGAAGTGCTGAGATAGTTGGATTTCAGTCTTTTAATCAGTGGGTCGCAGGTTCGAATCCTGCACGGCTCACCACTGAAACACCAGTCAAATACCGATTTCGCAAGGATTTTTTCCTAGCGAAATGGGGTGTCTATGCAATCTGTGGTTGGGTTTGAGTATGTTGGAACATCATGTGAATTTTGTAACGAAACGCTCATTACAATGAAACGACATGCCACAGATTACGTTCAAGGATTCGACACTCAAGACGTTGTCGGCAGACGAAAAACTCATGGTTTAGCGATCCCAACGTGAAAGGCTTGCGCGTCTGCGCCACCAAGGGCGGCGTCGAAGCTTGGGGGGTCAACTAGTGGGATCCGACCTCGCAAAGGACTCGGCCTGTAGGTCCGTGTTCTGCTCCTTGTAATGTAGAGGCGGGCTAGTGGCATGGGCCTCCCCAACACAAGGAACCAGACATGGCCGAAAACGACAAGCAAGCGGAAGCCCTGATTGCGGCGCTCGCACCCAAGATCGCAGAGGCGATCGCGTCACTTGCAGGCCTCGGAAAGATAAATCACTTGACTCGATCAGCGTTTCGTCGTTTATTTCTGTCATGACAGAAATACCGAACATGACTGATTCGACTGCAAGGTCGCAGTTCATCCTCTACTGGGGAGATATGGGCAGCCAATGGGGCGTGAACCGATCGGTCGCGCAAATTCATGCCCTTTTGTTCTTGAGCCCCAATCCAATGAATGCCGAACAGATCTCTGAAGAGCTGGGAATTGCCCGGTCAAATGTCTCCAATTCGCTCAAGGAATTGGTGGGTTGGCGTCTCATTCAGCGCGTGCCGGTCGCTGGAGACCGCCGCGAGCATTTCGTTGCGGAAACGGATGTCTGGGAGATGGCACTGCTGATCACCAAGGGACGGAAGGAACGCGAGATCGACCCCGCCATTCGCGCCATAGATATCTGTGTGACCCAGGCCAAAAACGAACCGAATATGGACCCGACAGTGCTGGGCCGCCTGAACGACATGCATGAGTTTTTGACAACGGCGGATCGATGGTCTGAGCAGATGCTGTCGGTTCCGAAATCCAAACTCTCGATGCTCATGAAAATGGGCGACAAAGTTTTGTCGCTGCTCAAGGTCGGCGGCCGGAAGGAAAAGTAGCGAAAAAAATTTGCCCCGACCTTTCTCTCTATACAGAAATGCTCGAAACAACAGTAGCAGATGCAAGATGAAACACGACGCCGTTCGCCCCGCCCAGCACGCAATCCCCGATGATCGCTTCCGCAGACTCCTCGGCGCGCGCGAGTGGGGCGCCTTGCCCGCCGCCGTTCGCAGACGTTTCGGCAAGCGCCTGATCGACGGTGCGAGTGTCGTCTATCAGGGCCAGGTCGTTGCCATGCGCATGAACCTCGCCGGACGGCTTCTGGCCCACATCACCCGGATCATCGGCGGCCCGCTTCCCTTCGATCTTTCCTCGATCGGACAACCGGCCATCGTCTCGGTCACCGAAGACTGCGCCGGACAAGGACAGTTCTGGATCCGCCAATACGGCCGGGCAACGGGATTCCCGCAAGTCGTCCATAGCTCCAAGCGCTTTGGCGGCCCCACGGGGATCGAGGAATATGTCGGCGCCGGCATCGGCATGGCCCTGCGCGTGAGCACCGAAGGGGGCGCTTTGATCTTCAAAAGCGACCACTACTTCTTGCGGCTTGGAGCGCTCCGTATCCGGCTACCACGTTGGCTGAATCCTGGAGCCCTGACGATCGCACACAGGGACCTTGGCGATGGCCGGTTCCTGTTTTCCCTGACCCTGAAAAGCCGCCTTCTTGGGGAGCTGATCCACCAGGATGCGCAGTTTTTCGACAGCGAGGTTTGACCATGGAAAACCCAGTTCTTTGGACTTTGATCGCCATTCAAGTCTTTATGGGCGCCTTCGATACACTGGTACATCATGAGGGCAGCGAACGGCTCGCCTGGCGACCGTCACAGAAGACCGAGTTGCGGCTCCACGGCGTACGCAACCTCTTCTATGCCGTGATCTTCCTCAGCTTTGGCTGGCTCGAACCCCACGGCCTCTTCACGATCCTGCTCGCCGCCATCCTGGCGACGGAGGTCGCGATCACGCTTTGGGATTTCGTCGAAGAAGACCTGACCCGCAAGCTGCCGGGGACGGAGCGGATCAACCACACACTTCTGGCACTGAACTACGGGGCCATTCTTGCGCTGGCAGGCCCTATTCTATGGGAGTGGGCACAGTTGCCGACCCGCGCCGTTCCAACCAGTTACGGCTGGTGGAGCGTGTTTGCGACAGTTTCGGCGATCGGGGTCGGGCTATTTGGCCTGCGCGATCTGTTGGCAGCGACCCGCAGCGACCGTTTGGATCGGGGCGACCCTGCGGACCTGGTGGCCGACCTGCCGGAACGCCGGCATGTTCTGATCACCGGCGGTACCGGGTTCATTGGGAGTCGGCTTGTTGAAGCGCTCGTGGGCGCGGGTCACTGGGTGACCGTGCTGAGCCGCGACCTTCGGTCGGTTGATGCGCTGACACACCCGGTCCGGGTGATCACAAGCCTCGATCAGGTACACGACTCGGACCGTCTAGACGCAATCGTCAACCTGGCGGGTGAACCGATTGCCAGCGGGCTTTGGACAGTGAAAAAACGCGCCAGGATCATCGAAAGCCGCGTGGCCACGACCAAAGCCGTCACCGAGCTGATCCAACGGCTGGAACACAAGCCGAGCTGTCTGATCAACGGGTCTGCGATCGGCTGGTATGGATTGCGCGACGACGAGGAACTGTCGGAAGACGCCGCACCAGCACCGGCCTTCGTTCACGATGTCTGCGAGGCGTGGGAGAGCGCAGCACACGAAGCTGCCGCTTGCGGCGTTCGCGTGGTTGTCCTTCGCATCGGCCTTGTTCTAGGGGTGGGGGGCGGCATTCTCGCAAGACTGCTGACGCCCTTTGAATTCGGCGGCGGCGGGGTGATGGGCCGCGGCTCGCAATGGATGTCCTGGATCGAACGCGACGACTTGATCCGGGTGATTTCCTTTGCCATGGCGCGCGAAGACATCGCCGGCACCTTGAACGCGACAGCCCCGGAGCCCGTTCGCAACGCCGACTTCACCAACGCTCTCGCACAGGCGCTTCACCGTCCCGTGTTCCTTCGCTTCCCTGGCTGGCTGCTGTCGGCAGCACTCGGCGACTTGGCTCACGAGACAATGCTGGCCGGACAACGGGTGATACCGACCCACCTGCAGAATGCAGGGTTCAATTTCCGGCACCCCAAGCTCGCCCCGATGATGCGAGACATCACTGGTGGTTAGGTGTTGTTGACTGCACGATCTGGAGTGCTGCTGATTGGCGGGGTGTGCACCTGTTCGGCATTTGAACCCAGCGCTGTCGCTCGGTGGACTGATTGCACTTGCCAGACCTTGATTGGGCCGAAGATTGGTATCGGGAAGGCGGGACGAAGCCGACAACTCGATGGCCAAATCGAATGTCCGCAAACGACCTTTAGCGACCACGAACGATTACCGTACTTCTCGGCAATGCGAAGCCAAGAAGAGATTTCTCTCACATTCCTTAGATCCGACTTTCGGATGCAGCCGGAGCGGAAGAATTCCTGAGGATCAGTTCCACCTCGACAGGATTGTGCAGTGACACCGCCTCGCCGTCGAGCGAACCAAGAATGTAGTTGGCGGCTGCCGTTCCCATTTCTTCGGCCGGTACATCAATCGTTGTCAAAGGCGGGTTTGAGTGCATAGAGAATTCGAGGTTGTCGAAACCGACGACAGATATGTCTTCCGGCACCCGTAGTCCGCGCGCCTGGCATTCGACGAGAGCACCCAGGGCCAGAACGTCATTGCCGCAAATGATTGAAGTTGGTTTCGGCTCATTTCGATAGAGCAACCGAATGCAGGCCTTGCGCCCTTCGGATATTGAGTAACGACTCTCGGTGATCATAGACGGGCGCAATTCAATTGAGTGGCGCGAGAGCTCCGATTTGATCCCTTCGAGGCGCTCGGTCGTTCGGTCGTTGTCCTTTGTCAATCCGCTGATCACGCCGATGTTTCGGTGACCGAGATGCACCAGATGCTGCGCGAGCTTTGCAGCCGCGGTCGCGTTGTCGAAGCCAACCGTAGGATGCGGGCTTTTGGGGTTGGACACATACGTGCAGACGTAGGGCACGCCCGCCTGATCGAGCATCTGGTGAAGTTCGCTCCGATGATTGTCGCCGACAAGCATCAGGGCCTCTGCCCCGCGCTCCAGGAGCAACTTTGCTTCTTTTACTTCGGCATCGAGGTCGTAGTTGAAGGTCGCGATCAGGGTCGAAATGCCCGCCTCGGAGAACGTCGCATTCGCGGCGCCCACCATTCGGGCGTAGAGCGCATAATCGAGTGTGGGTATAAGCACTCCGACCATATTGGAGCGCTGGGACCGCAAAGCGCGGGCGGCATGATTGCGGACGTAGCCCAATTCCAGCATCGCGCGTTCGACGCGGGCTCGTTTTTCCGGTGAAACCTTATCGGGGTTGTTCAGCGCGCGAGACACGGTCGCCGGGGCACAACCGGCCAGTTGTGCGACGTCGGTCACACGCACACGCGACGCCGATTCTTGCAATCGATTTCTCGTTTCCGATGCGATCATGCCGATCCTTGAGCTAGTAAACAGCTACATATCAGACGCTTGGCGGGATGAACAGAAAAGTGTTGACTCGCGATGCCGGTAGTCGTGAAATCGATTTCACAAGTGGGTAGAGGTGTCCCGAGACGGGGCCCCTGGGAGGTACCTGCATGGAGACCAACACGCATTCGCTCGTGCTGAGAGCATTGCTGGCGGTAACAAAGACCTCGATCATCGCGATTTCCGTCGTCATGGTGATCGTCACGCTTGCCCAGGTCGTATTCCGCTACGTGATCGCCGCGCCGCTGCCATGGTCGGAAGAACTGGCGCGCTACTGCTTCGTCTGGATTGTCTTCTTGGGCGGAGCGGTCGGCCTGTCGCGCGGCATTCACCTTGGTGTGGACCTGCTCGTCAACACATTGCCGAGACCGGTGCGCCGTGGAGTTGACGCGTTGGTCTACGCACTCATCGCGGCTTTCGCGGCCACGGTGATCTATGCCAGCTACCCGGTGCTGAACATGAACATGTTCCAGCGTTCGCCCGCCTTGGGCGTGCAGATGTCCTGGATCTACATCGCCATTCCGATTTCCATGGCGCTGATCTTCCTGATTTGTGCTGAACGGATCGTCAAATACCTGTTCCTGACCCCAAGTCACGAGGACTGATCGACGATGCTGACAGTCCTTTTCCTGACCTTCTTCGTCCTTCTGCTGATCAACATGCCGATTGCCTTTGCGCTTGGCATCGCGGCGGCCACCACTCTGCTGGTTGACGACACATTGCCGATCAACAGCATCGTCACGCGCGCCTTTGTGGGCGTCGACTCGTTCACGCTGCTGGCCATTCCTTTCTTCATCATCGCCGGAGAGTTGATGAACGCCTGTGGTATCACCGAGCGCATCGTGGCCTTCGCAAGGTCGCTGGTGGGGTTCATTCGCGGCGGGCTGGCGCATGTTTCCATCGTGTCCAGCATGTTCTTTGCAGGAATATCGGGCTCGGCCACCGCCGATGCGTCCGCGCTTGGGTCGATGATCATCCCGGCAATGAAAAAGAATGGCTTCGACGCGGACTATGCCGTCGCCGTCAACGCCTCCTCCAGCGCCATTGGTCCGATCATCCCGCCGAGCATCATGATGGTCATCTACGGGTCGATTGCGAACGTCTCGATTGCGCAGCTCTTTCTGGCCGGTTTCGTGCCGGGGGTTGCCATGGGTCTGGGGCTGATGGGTGTGGCCTATTATATTGCCAAAAAGCGCAACTATCCCGCCCCGCCCCGCAGCGAACTGCCGCCAATTCTCGGCTCTTTCAAAGAGGCCGCCTTGGCGCTCCTGATGCCCATCATCATCCTCGGCGGGATATTCTCGGGCGTGTTCACCGCAACCGAAGCCGGGGTGGTGGCCGTCGCCTATGCCGCCATTGTCGGCACCTTCGTCTACAAGACACTCACTTTCAAACTGGTGGCAGAGCTTCTGGTCAATGCCGCGGTCACGACCGCAGCGGCGATGTTCCTGATTGCCATGGCCACGACTTTTGCCTGGCTGCTGGCCTGGGCCGGGTTTGGTGCGGCCGTCCTTGAGGTCCTCAGCGGTATATCCAGCAATCCGACCATCGCGCTGCTGCTGATCGTCCTCTTCATCCTGATCCTTGGGCTCTTCATAGAAGGCATTCCGATCCTGATCATTTTCACG
The DNA here is from genome assembly GCA_030065095.1 of Rhodobacter sp. GTDB lineage: Bacteria > Pseudomonadota > Alphaproteobacteria > Rhodobacterales > Rhodobacteraceae > JASJCA01. The sequence goes on along the minus strand of JASJDP010000006.1, from coordinate 25,410 downwards.
CCCGTGCTACTACCAGTCATTCAGGGTCTGGGCATTGATCTCGTGTTCTTCGGCGTGATCATGGTGATGTCGGTGGTTATCGGATCGGTCACGCCGCCGGTCGGCATCCTGACTTACATCTCCTGCTCCATCGGCGGCATCACGATCTCGCAGGCGATGCGCGGGCTGGTGCCGTTCTGCGCGGTGCTGATCGTCGTCCTGCTGCTCTGCGCCGTTTTCCCACAAATCATCATGACAGTGCCAAACGTCTTCGGACGTTGAGTGCGAATGCCAGGAAAAGGAAGCCGTCGTGGAAATCACACGTGACGAACTTGAAACGAGGACAGAGAACCTTCGCAGCCGAATGAAGCAAGAAGGCTACGACGCGCTTATCATCTATTCCGACGAGTATCGGTCGGGTCACTCGACCTATGTGACGAACTACAAGCCGATCAACGTCATCGAAGAATCCCCGCAGCTTGTGCTGATTGTGGGCGATGAGGCCCCCGTCGTGTTTCTCGGGCGCTTGAACGCCTATGCCGCCAAAGACATGTGCTGGATCGACGATGTGCGCGGCATCCATCGCCCGTATTCTGATTTCCCGCAGGTGTTTGCGCCGATCGTCGGGCGGGCCAGCAAGATCGGCCTGATCGGCAAGAACATCCTGCCGTTCGAGATCTATGAGCAGTTGGTCAATGCCGTGCCAGAAGCGGTCATCGAGACCCGCGACGACATCATGCTCGATCTGCGCAAGATCAAGTCCGAGGCAGAGATCGCGCTGATGGAGGAAGCCGCCGAGATCAACGACGCCGTGCTGAAAGAGGCCGCGAAGGCCGTCACCGTGGGCATGACCGAAATCCAGGTGGCCGGCCTCGCCGAAAGCATCGCGCGGCGGATGAATGCCGACATCGGATCCGCCACCGTGGTGATGTCCGGGCCTAACACCAACTATCCGGCTTGGCGCGCGACCGAGCGCAAAATTCAGCCGGGCGAATTCGTGATGCTCGATTTCAATCCCGCCATCGGGCACTACTGCAACGATGGCGGCATCACGATCCTGATGCCGGGGGCCGATCCCGAGCAGGAACGCGCCCTCATCGTCGGCCATAAGGCGTTGAAGAAGGTCATTCCGACCATTCGGCCCGGCATTACCGCGCGCTCGATCTTCGACACCTTGCTGGAAGAGCTGGAACCCCATGGATTCGCCGACAATTTCACCCCCTACGCCAAGGGCTTGCGCGGGGTGGGGCATGCCGTGGGCCTCGACGTGGTCGAACCGCCGAACCTGAGTTCCGACAGCGATTTCGAGCTCGAGGCAGGCATGACGCTCGCCGTCAAACTTGACCTGCACGATCTGCCCGGAGGTGGTTACCGGATCGAGGTCGTGGTTGCCGTGACCGAGGACGGAGTTCGGCCGCTCAACAAACTGGTTCTTGCGGAACCGGACGATTTTGCAGTGCAGCGGTGAGTTTCAGAGGCAGAACGCAAACGCGTCGAGCGAAAGAAAAGGCCGGCTGAATGCCGGAGAACACATCGAACCAAAGTTCTCTAAGGGAGGAACACCACGATGATTAGAAGATCAATGCTGAAGGGTCTCGGAACGGTGGCAATTCTGTCGCTAGGAGCCTTGGCAACACCGGCGCTTGCCGCGGACACGACCATCCGCGTGGCCTCGGTCACCGGACCGTCGCACCACCATAACGTATCGCTGCGCTGGTTTGCCGACCGCGTGAACGCCAAGGGTGTCGGCCTCAACATCGAGGTTCTGGACGGCGCGCAGTTGGGCGGTGAACGCGACTATATCGAAGGCATGATGCTGGGCAGCATTCAGATGGCGCAGGTGTCAACCGCGCCGGTCAGCGGGTTCATCCCCGAGTTCGATCTCTTCAGCCTTCCCTATCTGATCCGCGACACCGATCACTTCAAGAACGTGGTCGCGGGTCCGGTCGGCGCCAAGTACGGCGAACTGGCCGAAGCGCGCGGCCTGAAGATCCTGGCCTGGTTCGACAACGGCTATCGCAACGTCTTCAACAAGGTGCGCCCGGTCGTCACCCCTGAAGACATGGACGGCCTGAAGATCCGTGTCATGGAAAGCCCGCTGATGGTGAACACGCTGAACGCAATGGGCGGCTCGGCAACGCCGATGTCCTACAGCGAGCTCTACACCGCGCTGGAACAGGGCGTGCTGGACGGGGGCGAAAATGCCGCCGGCAACGTGCTGAACGACAAGTTCTACGAGGTGAGCGGGTATTTCTCGATGACCCAGCATTTCCGCCCGCCGGGGATCGTCGCCATCAGCATGGGCACGTGGAACGGCCTGTCCGAGGAACAGCAGGCGGTTTTGACGGAAGAAGCCGCGGCGCTTCAGGACTACGAGATCCAGTTGACCGCGGAAGTTGGTGCTGCGGCGGTCGAAGAACTGAAAGCCAAGGGCATGGAGATCAACGAGGCCGACGTTGCAGCGTTCCGCGAACGCATGGGGCCAGTCTACGAGGATTTCATCGCCAAGCACGGTGCCGAAACCCTCGAGATGGTCCAGAACACGCAATAGCGTTTACAATAGACTTGGGCGGGGCCTTCGTCCCGCCCGGGTAACGTTTCTGGCCCCGGAAGGTGCCGCCAAGTCAAAGACAGGTAACGTCATGGCACTCGACCCGAACCGGTTGTTTCCTCTTGAGGCCAGCGCCAGGCAACTTGCGCGTGAGATTTACGCTACGGTTGCCGAGTTGCCGATCATCAGCCCGCACGGGCATACCGACCCACGTTGGTTCGCTGAAAACGAGCGCTTTCCCGACCCGGCTCAGCTGTTCGTCACGCCGGATCACTACGTCTTCCGGATGCTCTTTTCGCAGGGCATCCCGCTCGAAAGCCTGGGCGTGCCGCGCGTCGATGGCGGGCCGACGGAAACCGACGGCCGCGAGATCTGGCGGCTCTTTTCGGCCAACTATCACCTTTTCCGCGCGACCCCGTCGAAGATGTGGATCGACCATAGCTTCGAGTACGTCTTCGGCCTTGATGACGAGTTGTCGGAAAGCACCGCCGATGCGTTCTACGACCACATCGCAGACTGCCTGACCAAAGACGAATTCCGCCCGCGCCAGTTGTTCGACCGTTTCGGGATAGAGGCGCTGAGCACGACCGAAAGCGCCGTCGACCCGCTGAAATGGCACAAGATCATTCAAGGGTCTGACTGGCAGGGCCGCGTGATCACCGCCTATCGTCCGGACAACGTGATCGACCCGGAGTTCGAAGGGTTTGCCGAGAACGTGGCAAAACTGGGCGAACTGTCCAAAGAGGACACGACGACGTGGACCGGGTATCTCGCGGCGCACCGCAACCGCCGCGCCTTCTTCAAGGCGCATGGCGCGACCTCATCGGATCACGGCCACCCGACGGCACGCACCGAGTGGCTGCCGCAGGAAGACGCCGCAGCGCTGTTCGCAAAGGCTTTGGCCGGAACCTGCACAGCCGACGAGGCCGATGCCTTCCGCGGTCACATGCTGACCGAAATGGCGCGGATGAGCCTCGACGACGATTTGGTTCTGCAGATCCACCCCGGATCCCTTCGCAACCACTCCTCGTCGATGATGGCCCGCTTCGGCCGTGACAAAGGGTTCGACATACCGACGCGAACGGATTTTGTCCGCGCGCTCCGCCCGCTCTTGGACGAGGTCGGAACTGATCCGCGCCTGACCGTCATCGTCTTCATGCTGGACGAAACGACCCTGTCGCGGGAATTGGCGCCCCTGGCCGGAGTCTATCCCGCGCTGAAACTCGGGCCACCCTGGTGGTTCTTCGACAGCCCCGAAGGGATGATGCGGTTCCGGGAACTGACGACCGAAACGGCCGGGTTCTACAACACGGTCGGCTTCAACGACGACACCCGCGCCTTTTGTTCCATCCCGTCGCGGCATGACATGGCCCGGCGGGTCGATTGCGCCTATCTGGCCAAGCTCGTGCGCTCAGGCCGGCTGAACGAGCGTGACGCGTTCGAGGTCGCCCGGGATCTGGCCTACGGGCTGGCCAAGAAAGCTTATCGTCTTTGATGGCAAATCTGCCGCGATTGTCACGGCGAAGCGCGCCGGCCAAAGTGGGTATCGTCCATCTGGGGCTCGGCGCTTTCTTCCGGTCGCACGGCGCTCTGATCATCGAAGAGGCGATGGCCGCGGCAGGCGGAGATTGGGGCATTGCCGGCGTCAGCCTAAGGTCGCCGCGCATCCGCGACATGCTTGCCGCGCAGAGCAATGTATATACGGCGGTCCAAATGAACCCGGGCGGACAATACCCCGGATCGTCGAGGTGCTGAGCGATGCAATCTTCGCCCCCGATGATCCGCAGATCCTGCTGAACGAAATGGCCGACCCCGCCGTCCGGATCGTGTCCCTGACGGTCACCGAAAAGGGCTATTGTCATGTGCCAAGCACCGGGGCGCTGGACCCTCAGCATCCCGATATTCAGCACGATACCCAAGACCCGCACCCGCGCAGTGCCATCGGCTATCTGGTCCGTGCGTTGCAGGCACGCCGGCTTGCGGGCCACGCGCCCTTCACGGTTCTGAGTTGCGACAATCTACCGGACAACGGGCCTGTCGCACGGAACGTGGTCTTGGGGCTGGCCGAGCTCATCGCCCCCGACTTGGCGGAATGGATTGCGTCCGAGGGGCGGTTCCCCGCGACAATGGTCGACCGGATCGTGCCCGCGACAACGCCCGCGGACATAGATCGGCTGGCCGCGCGCTGCGGATATCTCGACCAGGCCCCCGTCTTTCACGAACCCTTTTGCCAATGGGTGATCGAGGATGATTTCGTCGACAATACTCGCCCAGGGTTCGACACCGTACCCGGCGTTTAGTTGGTCCGCGAGGTGGCCCGTTTCGAGTTCATGAAACTCCGCATGCTCAACGGTACCCATTCGACGCTGGCCTATCTCGGTTATCTGGCCGGGCATGAGACGATTGCCGACACGGTACATGACAGCGTCTTCCGCGACTTCATCCAGCAGGTTTGGATGCAAGAAATCATTCCCACCCTGTCGCCACCGGAAGGCGTCGATCTGGATCGATACGCCCGCGACTTGCTGAACCGCTATTCTAACGCCGCCATCCGGCACAGAACCTGGCAGATCGCAATGGACGGCAGCCAGAAGTTACCGCAACGCATCCTCGGAACGATCTCGGACAATCTAGCTGCGGGACGGCCGTGCAACGGCCTGATCCTCGCCGTCGCGGCCTGGATGCGATACGTGGGCGGGATCGATGAAGAGGGCAAAACCATCGACGTGAAAGATCCGCTGGCCGAACGGCTCCGCGCCTTGTCGGATGCGGCGACGGACGCGTCCGGCAAAGCCGAAAACCTGATGTCGCTGACCGAAGTCTTCGCGCCTGACCTGGCCGGCCGCATCCAAAATGATGTCACACCGGCCTACGAAGCTCTGGTGCAAAGCGGAGCAAGAGCGACCGTCGCGTCCCGTTCGGCAACGCCATGAAGGTCGAGGGGACGGACCGAACCGACGGCAGCCTGATTGCACTGCGCAGGATCCTGCGGGCCACCGAGCTGTACGGGCGTGACCTTGCACGCGAATCCGGTTTGACGCCGGTGCAATTCCGCGTTCTGCAGATTGTCGCCGAAACCGGGCAGACGACGCCAAAGGCGATCTCGACGCGCATGGGGGTCAGCCAGGCGACTATCACCGTTTTGATTGACCGGCTCGTTGCGAAAGACATGGTCGAGAGGCGACGGTCGGAATCCGACCGGAGGCAAACCAATATCATGATCACCGAGACCGGGGCGACGACCGTTCGGGATGCACCCGATCCGCTGCAGCAGAAGTATATGCGACAGTTCGAGAGCCTTCGGGACTGGGAGCAGTCGATGGTGGTGACGGTTCTGGAGCGGGTCGCTGCGATGATGGATGCCGAGGAAATTGACGCGTCGCCGGTTCTCGATTTCGGCGACATCGCCAAGAATTCCGGCGCGCAGGCATTGGATCGTAAACCGTAATTCAGGTGATTGTGTCATCTCTTAAAGCAACCGAAGTTGGCTCTGCCCTGGCGCAATATTGTCATTTGACGCGTGACCTGAGAGAATTTGTTATGAAGGATTTGCATCGCCGGCGGCTCTTGGCCTTGGCCTCTGTGATCAACATCGTCTTGGGCGTTTGCCTTCTGGCAATCCCTGGACAGACAATCAGGTTCTTCGGACTTCCGGAGGTCGACACGTATTTCTACGTCACTGTTTTGGGAGCGGTTCTGCTGGGAATCGGCATTGCGCTTTGGATTGAGCGTCGGAATGAAGATCGGTGGCGTGGGCTTGGTTTGTTTGGCGCTGTTATCATCAACATCCTTGGCGCGGGTACCGTTTTGGTTTGGTTGCTTGTTGATCCATTCAATCTGCCCATGCATGGATATGTCGTGTTATGGGCGGTGGCTCTGACCGTTCTGGGAACCGGAATCGTCGAATTGGTGGCAATGATGCGTCGATCGGTCTGACGATTAGTCAGCTCCAAGGCATTCGAGGCAACCAAATCTGTGGTTTTGATCCCAGGAGCTAACCCAGCACCTCCCTAACCGCCTCGGACGTCTTGGCGACGATGTTATCCGCCTCTGCCCGTGACAGGCAGAGCGGTGGCGCGAAGCCGAGGATATCGCCCTGCGGCATTGCGCGGGCGATGACGCCGCGTGACAGAAGGGCCGAGGCGACGCGCGGGCCGACCTTCTCCGCTGGGTCGAAGAAACGGCGCGCCTCCCTGTCTGCCACAAATTCCACCGCGCAGAGCATCCCTTCGCCGCGCACTTCGCCAACATGGGAGTGGCTTCCAAGCGCATCCGCCATGGCGGCGTTCAAGTACGTGCCGGTCTCGCCCGCATTGCCTACAAGACCGAGGCTGTCGATCAGGTTCAGGTTTGCGATGCCGGCTGCGGCGCCGATCGGGTGGGCGGAATAGGTCCAGCCATGGCCGATGGGCCCATTCTCATCCGTGCCTTGTTCCAGCACCTTCCAGACGCGGCCGCCAACGATGGACCCCGACAACGGCGCATAAGCCGAGGTCAGGCCCTTGGCGATGGTGATGATATCCGGTCGGATGCCGTAGTGATCGCTGCCGAACATGGATCCCAGCCGTCCGAAGCCGGTCACCACCTCGTCGGCGATCAGCAGGATATCGTGTTTCTTCAGCAACGCCTGGATCGCGTCCCAATAGCCTCCCGGCGGCGGCACGATGCCGCCGGTGCCCAAGACCGGCTCTCCGATGAAGGCGGCGATGGTGTCTGCGCCTTCGCGTTCGATCAGTGCTTCCAGTTCGGCGGTGCAGTGGGCGGTGAACTCCGCCTCCGACTGGGCCGGATCGGAACGCCGGAAATAATACGGCGCCTCGGTGTGGATGACCTGCGCCAGCGGCAGGTCGAACTTCTTGTGAAAAAGCTCCAGCCCCGTCAGCGAGCCGGTCATCAGGCCCGAGCCATGGTAGCCGCGCCAGCGCGAGATGATCTTTTTCTTCTCGGGCCGACCGAGGATGTTGTTGTAGTACCAGACCAATTTCACGTTGGTCTCGTTGGCGTCGGAACCGCCAAGGCCGAAATACACCTTCGACATGCCCGCAGGCGCACGGTCGAGGATCATCTTGGCCAGTGTGATCGACGCTTCCGTGCCGTGGCCAACATAGGCATGGTAATAGGCCATTTCTTTCGCCTGTTCGGCGATGGCATTGGCAATCTCGGAGCGGCCGTAGCCGACATTTACGCAGTAGAGACCCGCGAAAGCATCCAAGAGCCGCGTGCCGTCACGATCCTCGATGTAGACACCCTGTCCGCCGGTCACGATCCGGTTCGGCGCCTCGCCGCGCGTGTGCTGGGCGAGATGTGTCGAGGGGTGGAAGAAGCAGTCGCGGTCCCAGGCGTCGAGTTGGTCGTTTCTCAGCATGTTTTGTCTTTCTCAGGCGATGAGTGGACCCATCGGTGTTTTTGTCAGAACCTCGGCCCCGTCCGGCCCGAGCAGCACGGTGTTCGAGGCGAAGTAATCGCCACGGCCCGTCTCGTTGAACCACGACATGGCGTGGAAGGTCATGCCTTCCTGGATCACCAGATCGCTGTCATGGCGCAGGCCGGTGACGCGGTTGCCACCGGTCCAGGAGGGTGGAAAGCCGATGCCGACTAGATCGCCGCAATGGTGGCGGCGGTAGTGGGGCATTCCGGCGGCATCGACGATGCTTTGCCAGCTTTGGTTGACATCTGCTGCTGTAACGCCGGGGTGAAGCCCGTCGAGAATTGCAGGAAATGCGGCTTTCGAGATTTCCGCCATCGCTGCGTCGGCATCCGGGACCGCTCCGATATGAACGATCCGGCCCTGCGGCGCGTTGTAGCGCGACACGCAACCGGCGATTTTGAGGAACACACGTTCGCCGGATCGATAGACGCCGTCGCCCCACGTCGTGTGTTCCTCGGCGATGCGTGCGTCGGGGCGGATGAACGGCCCGAACCCCGGCGGCGTGCCGCCCGCGCGCGTCATCGCGGCGAGGCATTCGGCGGCGACATCGGCCTCCTTCGCCCCGTCGTGGATCGCTGCAATCGCCGCCTGCGTGCCCGCATCGCCCGCAGCCGCCGCCCGGCGCATCATCGCCTGTTCTTCCGGGCTTTTGACCGGCCGCAATTTGTCGACGAGGCCGGTGATGTCGATCCAGTCGACGCCTTCCAGATGCTCGCGTAACGCGCTGCCGACTCCATAGGAATGCCCGGCCGACCAGGTTTCGACGCCGATCCTGCGCTGGATGCCCGGCAGTGCCTCAATGGCTTCCTCTGCCTGCTCCAAAGCGGCGGATTGCCGCCGATTGGCCGTCGGGCGGTTTTGCAGGTGACGGACGGCGAAATCTGCGGCCGTCCCGCTGTCGTAATGCCCTTCGGACAGCGCATTACGAACCTGGTTTTCGATGGTCACGCGTTCCATGGAACGGGTGATCAGGACCATCTGATCGTCGGCGGGCACCAGCAGCAGATGCGGGGCGAAATAGCCCCAGTGATCAAGGCCGGTGAGGTAGAAGATATTTTCCGGCGTCGAGAGCAGGATCAGACCGAGGTCGCGCGCCGCCATGTCCTGGCGCACTGCCTTGAGGCGGCATTCGAGTTCCCTGTCCGTGAACGGATTGGCGTGCATGCTCAGACTTCGATCCTTGTGCCGGCATCCCCGGCGCGGGCCAGCGCGTGGGTGGCAATCGCCGTATCCTGTGCACCGGTGCCGGTCAGGTCACAAATGGTGATATCGTCGGGCGACCCGCGGCCCGTCGCCTTGCCGGTGATGACATCGCCAAGCTCAATGGGGGACAATTTAAGACCGGCGGCGCGGGCGGCTTCCAGTTCACCGGAGACCTCGCACTGGCTGACGCGGTCGCAGACATAGCGGTCGGCGGCGGCCAGCGCGGCAGGTTCGATTTCGTTTTTTTTTCGCCTGGTCGGACCCCATCGCCGTGATGTGCAGCCCGGGATGCAGCCAATCGGCGCGTAGGACGGGTTCGTGGGCGGGCGTTGTGGTGACGACCAGCTGGCTTGCCGCGACAAGCGCGGCGGGATCGGTCTGCACTTCGGCCTCGATGTTCAACTTTGAACCGATGTCCACGGCGCATTGAGCCGCCTTGGCCGGATCGCGGCCCCATACCTGGATACGCTTAAAGGGCCGGACCAGATGCGCGGCCTCGATCTGCAGTCGCGCCTGAACCCCGGTGCCGATCACCCCGGCCGTGTGAACCTCTGGCGCCAGATACCTGGCGGCCACAGCACCAGCAGCGGCCGTGCGGACATCCGTGAGATAACCGTTGTCCATCAACATCGCCTCGACCAGCCCGGTTCTTGCCGAGAACAGGATCATCAGCCCGTTGAGGCTTGGCAGCCCGATTTTGGGGTTATCGAAGAAGCCGGGGCTGACCTTGCCCGACGCGAGTGCAGTGAAGGCGCCCTCGACCACATCGACGGCAGCGAGGTCCAGCGGCACGGCGCGGCGCAGGTCGGCCTCAGCCAGAACGCGGACCTCATGGCTCATAGGGCGTCCCCTTCACGGTGTAATCTCCAAGCGGCACGTCACGACCCGCCATGATGTCGGCATGGATGCCCATGTCCAGGTTGCGCCCGGTGATGATCGTGGCGGTCGGGCCCGAGAGTTTGACCTTGCCCGCCTGCACCGCCGCGATCCCGACGACGCAGGCGCCTTCGCTGACGATCCGGTCTTCGTAGTAGATCGCTTGCAGCGCGCGGTAGATCTCTTCTTCGCTGACCAGCACGATATCGTCGAGGTAGTCGCGGCAGAGCGGAAAGGACAGTTTGTTCTGCAGTCCGATCCCGCCGCCCAGACTGTCGTCGAGGCTCGGCACTTCCTCGACCTCGACCGGATGGCCCGCGCGAATGGATTCGTACATCGCCGCGCCGCGGTCCATGGTGATGCCGATGACGCGCACGTCCGGATTGATCCGCTTGGCAGCAAAAGCCACGCCCCCGGCCAACCCGCCGCCCGAGAGCGGCACAAGGATCGTGTGCAGGTCGGGCCGCGCCTGCAACAGTTCCAGCCCGATCGTTCCCTGGCCGGCGATCACGTCCGGATCATCGAAGCGCGAGATTTCGGTCAGACTCTCCTCGGTCACCAGCCGCTCTGCCTCGGCCTGGGCATCGTCCTGGCTTTCACCTATGATCCGCGCTTCCGCCCCGAGCGCGCGCACTCCGGCGAACTTGGCTTCGGGCGCAAGCTTGGACATGCAAACCACTGCCCTGATCCCCCGCTCGCGGGCAGCGAACGCGACACCGCGCCCGTGATTGCCGGTGGAGCAGCAGGTAACGCCCGTGACGCCGTCTGGCAGGTTGAAGATCGCGCTGACGGCCCCGCGAAGCTTGAAGGCGCCGATGGGCTGGGTGATTTCCAGCTTCAGCAGGACCTCGTGCCCGAAGCGTTCGGACAGCTCCGACGGCACAAGCGGCGTGCGGTCGGTAATCTCCGCGATCCGCTTGCGCGCAGCAAGGATACGCGCCAGCGAGAAGTCCATTCAGCCGGCCTCCAGCACGGCCGACCGGAACTGCTGCGTCCTTGGGCTATGCGGGTTGCCGAAAATGTCACCGGGCTTGCCCTGTTCCTCGATCTTGCCGGAATGGAAAAAGCAGACCAGGTCCGAGATCTCCTTGGCAAAGCCCATCTGGTGCGTGACCATCAGCATTGTCAGGTTGTGTTCCGAGTTGAGTTGCCGGATGACCGCCAATACCTCGCCGATCACTTCCGGGTCCAGCGCCGAGGTCACCTCGTCCAACAGCATCACCTTGGGCAGCATCGCCAGCGCCCTGGCAATCGCCACCCGCTGCTGCTGACCGCCAGACAGCCGCGCGGGGTGCTCACCTTTCTTGTCGGCAAGACCCACGAGATCGAGAAGGTCTACCGCGCGGTCTTCAGCCTCGGCTTTGGGCAGCCCGAGCACCTGCACTGGGCCCTCCATGCAGTTCTCCAGCGCCGTCATATGCGGGAAGCGATTGAAGTGTTGAAACACCATGCCGATCTTGTTGCGCTGCTGGCGCAGGCGCCGCTGGTTCGCGGGCACAAGCCCACCGTTCCGCTGCATATGTGTCAGCGACGCGCCCTCGACATAGATCACGCCGTCGCTCACTGGCTCCAGCGTCATCAGAAGGCGCAGCACGGTGGTTTTGCCCGAACCCGAGGGCCCGATAATCGACACCATTTCGTTGGTGGCAACATCGAGATCCAACTCGTCCAGAATGGTCAAATCGCCATAGCGCTTCGACACTTTCGCGAAGCGGACCATCGGGGCATCGGCGCCCAAGCCGGTGGGGAAGTCATTCATGGTCTCACCTCCTCATCCCCAGCCGGCGTTTCACCCAGGCCTCGAAACCCCTGAGTCCGGCCGCCGTGGGCAGCGAGATCATCAGGAAGATGATCCCCACCATCGTGTAGGGCTCCACGAACCGATAGGTCTCGGGCCCCAGCGCGTTCGCCGTGTGCATCAGTTCGGCGACTCCGATGACCGACAGCATCGGCGTATCCTTGAAGATGCCGACCAGGTAATTGCCCATCCCCGGCAGTGCCACGGGTAGTGTTTGCGGCAGGATGATGCGCCGGTAGGTGTCGCCGGTCGACAGGTTGATCGCCTTGCAGGCATCCCACTGGCCCTTTGGGATTGCCTCCAACGCGCCGCGATAGACCTCGGAGAGATAGGCGGCATAGTGCAGCCCGATGGCGATCATGCCGCCTATCTCTCCGAGGTCTATCGCGACAGCCGGATACCGAATTGTGGGCCGACATAGAAGACGAAGAAGATCTGCAGGACCAGCGGCGTCGAACGGATGAACTCCACCGTCTCGCGCACGATGAAGGTCAGCGGCCGGTACGGTGTGCGCTGGCCAAGAGCAAAGATCAGCCCGACGACAAATGCGATTGCATAGCCAAAACCTTCGGCCAGCGCGGACGCGCCCGTGCCGACAATCACGGCCGAGGCGAGAATGCCCTTCAAGAATGTACGTTTCATCAATTTCCTCCCTTTGGCGTTTTGAGCAGACTTTGGCGGCTATGCTGTACACAGCACCACAGCAAGACACGTGCGTCATCGTGAGGTTCTTGGTTTTTTTGGATTGATTCTTTGAGGATATCTCACCCTAATCGTCATGTTGTGCACAACGTGGTCGCCACTGATGAATAATCCGGCATTAGAATTACCGGCTGCGAGCCGACAACGTTTCGAGGCTGTCTGCGGAACGATCCGAGAGCGCATATCGCTATTGGACTACCTACCGGGGCAGCGATTGTCGGAAGAAGCCTTGGCGGAAGAATTCGGGACCAGCCGAACACCCATACGCCGGGTGCTCGCAAGGCTAGAGGATGAAGGCCTGTTGCGGTCCGTCCAAAGCGTTGGGACAATCGTGACTGACGTGGATGTCGAAACGCTGGCGCAGACCTACAGGCTGCGCATGGAACTGGCGGAACTGATCGGGCGGCTCGACCCAATCGAACCTTCTTCGGTCGATGTGCGTGTCTTTCGCGATCTCCAGGCGCGCATCGACGCGCTGAAGTGCGCGCCGGTCCCCGAGAATTCGCCCGGATCAACATCGAGTTCTTCCACGCGATCATGTCGCTCAGCAGGAACGTCCCGTTTCGGGAAATCAGCGAGCGACTCTATTTTCGCACCACGCGGATCTGGATATAGTCCATCGGTCAGCTCGACCTGGGCGAAGAGATTTCGATCTTCGCGCGCGAGGTTGCCGACATCCTCGCGGCAATCGAGATCGGCGACCTCGCCGTGATCGGGCATATCCGGCGGTCGCATATCTCGATGAGCTTCCAGCGCCTCCGCACGAAAGCCGACCGCGCTGGCGCGGAATCGGAATAGCCACCAACCGCCGGCAAGGCGTCGCGTACGACAATATAGTCCTGCCACTCGACCAAGATTTGCGTCGCACCGCATGGGTCGCCTATGGTCGCCGGATAAAAAAGAAGAATCACTTCAACGACGTACCGGCGAGACCCCGCAGTGTCTTGCCGGAGAAATGGGGAGACCAGTCATGACAATTCCGACCAGAAGGCTTTCACTTGTAGCAAGCGCGGGAGTCCTCGCGCTGAGTACCGGTGTCGCTTGGGCGCAGGACTGCCCGATCAAGATCGGCGGCATGGCGCCTTTGTCCGCGCCGGGCACCGTTGTCGGCGGCGAGGCGATGCGTGACGCGATGCTGATCGCCGAAGAGGATATCAACGCTGCGGGCGGCGTGTTGGGCTGTGACATCGACGTGGTGATCGGCGACACCGAGGGACTGCCCGAAAAGGGCACCGCGCTGATGGAAAAGTTCATTTCGCAGGACGGCGTGGTGGCCGTGGGCGGCGGCTATCACAGCTCGGTCGGCGTGGCCTCGAAGGATGTGGCGGACCGGCTGCAGACGCCGACGGTCTTTGCCGAGACCTGGAACGACACCATCACCGGCGACAAGCAGAAGTACATCTTCCGCATCGCGCCTCTCAGTTCGTGGGCGTCATCCACCATCTGGAAGCACGCGCTCGAAATTCCGGGTGTCGAAAAAGTCGCAATCCTAACCGAGAACACCGATTACGGCATCCCAGCCGCCGAGGAGACCACCCGCGGGCTCGAATCCGGCGGCAAGGAGGTCGTGACCTTCTCGGTCGATATCGGCACCCAGGATTATGCCGGCATCGTCCAGCGGATGAAGGCGGAAAACCCCGACATGATCATCGTACTGGCCACCGGCGAGGCGGGCTACAACTTTCAGCAACAGGCGGCGGACGCCGGTATCGGCTCGCTCGACATGCCCTTCCACGCCGGTCAGGTTTCGCTTGAATCCAAGGCCTATTGGGAGAACGTTCCAGACGGCAACTATGCCTTCGTGCAGCGGATCGGTGTGCCCGAAAACCTGTTCACCGAAGAGGGCAAGGCTTTTGCCGCCAAGTACAAGGAACGCACCGGCAAGGACGCCGTCGAAAGCTACGCGATGGAGGCCTACGACTCGATTGCGATCATCGCACAGGCGATCAACGAGGCCGGGACCACCGATGCCGACGCGGTCGTCGCGGCACTTGAAGGCATCGAGCACAACGGAACTCTGGGCAAGATCTACTTCCCCTACGGATCTGGCAAGGATCCCTCCGAGGATGGCCATGGCGACGAGTACTGGCACCAGTGGCCGGACGTGGCGCTTACCGTCATCCAGTACCAGGCGGAAGGCGAGAACTCCGGTGAGGCCACAATCGTATGGCCCGACGCCTACAAGACCGGCGATCCGATCTTTGTGAACCAATAAGCCACTCTGCCCCGGGCGTCCGCTGCGGCGCCCGGGGACCGGCATGCCAGACCCGGGAATAACCCGGGCGGAACAGGGGGACGTGATTTGCAATTCCCGATGCTCTTCTGGGGCGTGATCGTCTGGATGATCGTCTGGGGCGTCGCCGGATCAATCCTGATCAAGCGCCGCTATCTGGCACGCGACCTCGACACCTCGAACGCTAATTTCGTCGGCGCGATGGCCGGTGCCTCGCTCGGCCCCGTCGGCATCGCCGCGCTTTGGACGAAGACCCCAAAATCCTCCAATTTTTTAATTGTCGGTCTGGGTTTGCTGACCGTCCTGTTGGTGGCTGTGACGTTCAGCTTCGCCGATCCAGAAAACATCTGCGTCACCTCGGGCGGCTTTGTTGCCAGCCAGTTCGTCAATGGCCTGATCATCGGCATCATATACGGCTTCATGGCGCTGGGGCTCTCGCTGATCTTCTCGATCCTTGGCGTCGTCAGCTTCGCCCATGGCGAGTTCTACATGATCGGCGGTATGCTGGTCTATTTCATCACCGCGGTCTGGATCCCTGGTGTCCCGCCGCTGCTGGCTGTGATGGGCGCTTGCGCCATCGCTTTTGTGATCGGGGCAGTCTTCGAAAGACTGATGCTGACGCCGATGTATCACGGCAAGATCGACCGGCCTGTGGAATACGGCATTCTTGTCACCTTTGGCCTTGCCTTTACCCTGCAGTATTTCGTGCAGGCGCTGGCCGGTGCAAATCCGGTCAAGGCACAGCGGTTTCTGAGCTTTCCGCGCTGGAGCTGGCCGGAAGGCGCCGACCCGGTCTGGATCAAGACCTCGCGCGGCAGCATGACGTTGTTTGAGCAAGTATCGATCTCCAGCCCGCGTTTCACCGCAGCCATAACCTGCATCCTGGTGCTTTTGGCGCTGCTCTACCTGCTGCACCGCACCTGGACAGGCAAGGCATTGCGCGCTGTCAGCCAGGACCGTGAGGCGGCGGCAATCGCCGGCATCAATCCCGACAGGATGAACATGTTGGCGTTCGCGCTTGGCGGCATGATCGCGGCACTGGCGGGTGCGCTGCTGGTGCAGGCGTTTTCCTGGCTGCCGCAGGTCGGCGCCATCCCTGCCATGCGGAGTTTCGTCATTGTCGTGCTTGGCGGGCTGGGCTCGCTGCCGGGCGCCTTCGTTGGCGGCATCATGGTCGGGCTGGTCGAGGCCGCGGGCACCGGATGCGTCCCGGACCCGCAGAAAGCCGCCAGTTACATCCCGGCCTACGGCATGATCGTGCTGACGCTCACGCTGCTTCTGCGCCCCACCGGCATGTTTGGCCGCCGCTTTGCCAGCGGCGCGCACGGACAGTTCTAGGGGGGCGGGCGCATGCGCAAACAGATACCGAACATCGCCGGCGGCCTGTTCCTGATCTTCCTTCTAATCTTTCCGCTGATCTACGGGCGGGCCGATTACGACTATATCATGCACATCCTGATCACCGGCTTCTTCTACGCCATCCTGGCAGCAAGCTGGTCGATGCTGTCGGGCTATGCCGGGCAGTTCTCGTTCGGGCATATGGGCTTCATGGCGATCGGCGCCTACACGACCGGGCTTTTCTGCCACTACATCTACATCTCGCCCGAACCAACCGGGCTCTGCTGGGAAACCGGGTTCTTCGGGCAATGGCTGGTGGTGGTGAACCCCATCGGCGTGACCTCGACCACGCTGACACAGGATTGCCTGCGGCAAGCGTTGGCGGGATGGGGCGGCGGTGTCGAGGTGACATCGATGCCGGTGCCGTTGGGCATCCTTCTGGGCACCATCATGGGCGGCATTGCCGGGTTCCTGATCGGCATGCTCGTGCTGCGGCTGCGTGCCGCCTATCTGGCGCTTTTCACGCTCGGTTTTTCCGAGATCCTCAAGGCCACGATTTCCGCCGAGATCGACATCACCCGCGGTCAGGCCGGTCTGGAACTGCCGCCACTTTATCCCAACGGCGTCACGTGGTTCGGGAGCTACTTTGAGCCAACCGACAAGATCCCGCCCTATTACACGATGCTGGCGCTTTTGATCGTCTGCCTGTTGATCCTGACCTGGCTGGCGCGCTCGAAATTCGGCCTGTTCGTACGGGCGCTGCGCGAGGATCAGGACGCCGCCGCCGCGCTTGGCGTCAACACCGTCCGCTACAAGGTGCTTGTTTTTACCATCACCTGCGCGATGGCGGCCGCGGCCGGTGCGGTCCAGGGCCACTACGTGCAGATCATCACACCGAACATGCTGTTCCTGCTGCAGATGAGCCTTGTCGTGGCTATGGCCGTGATTGGCGGCATCGAGAACTTCGTAGCTGCCGCCATCGGCGCGATCCTATTGCAGGTGGCGCTGGAGCTTCTGCGCAACAGCTTCGTCATCGGCGGCATCGAGGTCGACATGACGATCTGGCGGCTGGTGTTTTTCGGCATCCTTTTGATGGTCACCCTTCGCTTCTTCCGCAACGGGCTGATCGCGCCGGTCATCCATTATTTCCGCCGCGAAGGCGTGGCAGAAGAAACCGTTGCCAAACGCGCGACGCTCACCGGCCCCGGAGGCGGGCCCCATAGGGCGGAGGCGCCTGATTGATACATCTCAAGGTCACAAACCTGCACAAGCGCTTCGGCGGCAACCATGTGCTGAACGGCGTCAATTTCGAGGTCAACGGGCCCGAACTGATCGGCTTGATTGGCCCCAATGGCGCAGGCAAAACGACGCTTACCAACATCCTCGACGGGGCGATCAAACCGACCAGCGGCACCGTCTATCTGGGCGAGGACCGCATCGACCAACTTCCGCCCTACCAGGTGGCGCTGGCCGGGCTTGGGCGCACGTTCCAGGTTACGCGGTCGTTCCGGCGGATGACGGTTCTGGAAAACCTCTTTGTCCCGGCGCTGGCCATGGGCAACACCCATGGCCGCAAGGAATTGATGGAAAAGGCCATGTCGGTGCTGGAATTCCTGACCATCGACCACCTGCGCAACGAATTCGCGCAGGCGCTGTCGGGCGGGCAGCAAAAGCTTCTGGAACTCGGGCGGCTCTTGATGCTGAACCCCGACGTCATCATCCTCGACGAGCCCTTCGCCGGGGTGCATCCGCGGCTGATGGAGGTGATCTATGCCTATATCCGTCGCGTCAACGACGAGGGAAAGGCGATCATCATCATCAGCCATCAGATGGATTCGATCTTCTCGCTGTCCCAGCGGCTTCTGGTGCTGAATTTCGGCGACCTCATCGCCGACGGCCCGCCGGAAGACGTCAAGAACGACCCCGCCGTGATCGAGGCTTATCTCGGCGCCGAGGAAGGGGAGGACGCCGCATGACCGAACCCGCCGCCGTCCTCGAGATGCAGAACCTCTCGGTGGGCTACTACCGCGACCTCAACATCCTGTCTGACCTCGATATCAAGGCGCGGCAGGGCCAGATCACGGCAATCCTGGGCGCCAACGGCGTCGGAAAGTCCACCGCCCTGAAGGCCGCGTTCGGCTTCCTGACGCCGAACCAGGGCGACATCCTGCTGTCGGGCGAGTCGATCCTCGACATCCCGCCGCACGAGAAGATCCTGAAGGGTCTGGCCTACATCCCGCAGCAGCCGGGCGTGTTCAAGGACATGACTGTCGAGGAAAACCTCGAACTCGGCGGTTGGACCTTCCGCGGCGACCGCAAACAAGTCCGCCGGAAGGTCGAGGCGAACTACGACCGCTTCCCGGCGCTGCGCAACAAGCGGCGTCAGGTGACCGGGGAGCTTTCGGGCGGCCAGCAGCGCATGGTCGAAATCGGCCGCACGCTGATGTCCGAGCCGAAGATGCTTTTGGTCGACGAACCGACGGCGGGGCTGTCAAAGATGCTCGCCCAGGAGGTCTATGAGATGCTCACCGATCTCAAGAAAGAGGCATTGACCATCCTTCTGGTGGACCAGGAAATCCGCCAGGCGCTGAAGATCGCCGACTATGTCTATGTGCTGGAGCTTGGCCGCAACAAGTTCGAAGGTCCGGCCAGCGATTTCGACGATCTGGAAAAGGCGTTCTGGGTGGCCTGATGTCAGCGGCAACAAACCTGTTCTGGGGGGCACGCCGCCGCAAGCCGCAGATGGTTCGCGCCGAGGGGGTCTACCTTTGGGATTCTGACGGCAAGCGCTATATCGACGGTTCGTCGGGTCCGATGACCTGCAACATCGGCCACGGCAATCCCGGGGTGTTGCAGGCGATGCGGGACCAGATGCAGAACGCCACGTTTGGCATGCGCCTGCATTTCGAAACAAACCCGGCGGAAACGCTCGCCACGCGGCTGGCGCAAATCGCGCCCGGTGACCTCAGCCAGGTGTTTTTCACTTCGGGCGGGTCCGAGGCGGTCGACAGCGCGCTCAAACTCGCGCGCGCCTACGCGCTTGCCATCGGCGAGGCGCAGAGGTGGAAGGTGATCTCGCGCTTCCCCGGCTATCACGGCTGCACCTTCGGGGCGCTTTCCGTCACCGGCTATGCGCCGATGACCGCGCCCTTCGATCCGATGCTGGTGCAGATGCCCAAGATCCCAGCCCCGCGCGCCTATCTCGACGGGCTGAACCCGGAGGACGAGGTCACCGGCCACCACTATGCCGATATGCTGGAACAGCGCATCCTCGCCGAAGGGCCGGAAACGGTTCTGGGCTTCATTCACGAACCCATCGGCGGCGCCTCGACCGGCGCGCTGGTGCCGCCCGAAGGCTACATGGTCCGCATCCGCGAGATCTGTGATCGCTACGGCGTGCTCCTGATCCATGACGAGGTGATCTCGGGCGGCGGGCGCGTCGGAACGTTTTTCGCTGGCGATCTCTGGGGGGTGGTGCCGGACCTCATTACCCTCTCCAAGGGGTTTGGCGCGGGCTACATGCCGCTTGGTGCGGTGATTGCGCGGGAACCCGTTGCCGAGGCGGTGCTGGACGCGGCGAACTACCTGCATGGCTTCACCTATGGCGGCAACCCGTTGGCCTGCGCCGCAGGGCTTGCCGTGCTGGACGAGATTGAGCGTCACGGAATGATGGACAATGCGGTCGCCATCGGCACGCTGCTGCGAAAAAGGCTCGAGGCGCTGATGCAGCGCTACGAGATCATCGGTGATGTGCGGGGGCAAGGGCTGTTGCAGGCCTTTGAGCTGGTTTCGGACCGCGAGACAATGGCGCCCTTGCCGAAGGACCTGAACGCCTATGACGCACTGGTCGAAGCCGCCTATGCCGAGGGCCTGATTATCTATGCCCGCCGGTCCCGCGGCGGGTTGGAGGGCGACCATTTCCTTGTCGCGCCGCCGATGATCACCACCGAGGCGCAGGTCGACGAGATCATGGAAAAGCTCGACACCACGCTGTCGGGCTTCATTGCAAAAAACCGGTTATAGGCCATGTCAAAGATCATCATCACCTGCGCCGTCACTGGCTCGATCCACACGCCCACCATGTCGCCGCACTTGCCGTTCACGCCGCAGGATATCGCCGACCAGGCGGTGGGCGCGGCCGAGGCCGGCGCGGCGATCCTGCACCTTCACGCGCGCGACCCGGACGACGGGCGGCCGTCGGCAAAGGCCGAGCATTTTATGGCCTTCCTGCCGGACATCGCCGCGCGCACCGACGCGGTGGTGAACCTGACCACCGGCGGCAGCGCGATCATGACGCTCGACCAGAGGCTGGAAGGCCCGATGCAGGCCGAGCCCGAGATGTGCTCGCTCAACATGGGCACGATGAATTTCGCGCTCTACCCGATGATCGCCCGCTATTCCGACTGGCGGTTTGACTGGGAGAAACCCTTTCTCGAAGGCACCGACGATCTGGTCTTCAAGAATACCCCGCGCGACATCGCCCATGTCCTGACCGAGATGGGCCAAAAGCGCGGCGCCCGGTTCGAGTTCGAATGCTACGACAGCGGGCATTTGACGATGCTCAAACATTTCGTCGACCGCGGCATGGTCGAGACGCCGATCTTCATCCAGTTCGTGTTCGGCGTTCTTGGCGGCATGGCGCCCGAGCCTGAAGCACTCACACACATGAAACGCCTTGCCGACAAGTATTTCGGCGACGCCTATCAATTCTCCGTGCTCGCCGCTGGACGTGCGCAGATGCCGCTCGCCACCATGGCCGCCGGTATGGGCGGGCATGTGCGGGTGGGGCTCGAAGACAGCCTGTTCATCGCCCGCGGGCAGCTCGCCAATTCGAATGCCGAACAGGTCGAAAAGGTCCGGGGCCTGGTCGAGGGGCTAGGTCGCCAGGTGGCCACGCCGGACGAGGCCCGTTCGATGCTCGGGCTCAAGGGCGCAGACAAGACGGCGTTCTAAGAAGATGAACGACCCTGAAATCCGGCTGGCAGGACCGGCTGACATGGCGCTTTTAAGCCTGGCGCTGGAAAAGCTTTCCGACGATCTGGGTGACCGCCACCACGCAGGTGCAGACGACCTGGCAGTTGCCTGCCACGGCCCGCATCCGGGCTGCCATGGATTTCTGGCCGTCACCGGCGGTGTGCCGGTCGGTGCGGCGTTGGTGTCACCGGTCTTTTCCACCACCAAGGGCACGATGGGTGTCTACGTCTCGGACCTTTGGGTGACGGCTACCTTGCGCGGCAAAGGCCTGGGGCGGCGGCTCTTGCGCGAAGTGGCGATGTTCGGGGCCGACCGTTGGAGCGCGACCTTCCTGAAACTCACCGTCTACGCCGACAATGCCCAGGCGCGGGAATTCTATGAATACCTCGGCTTCCGGATCGCGGAAAAGGACCAGTCCTTTCTTCTGGCCGGGGCCGAACTGGATGCATTGACCGGAGCAGCGCTATGAAGGCCTTTCTCGATCCCCGCCAGGCGCGGCATGACCCGAAACACTTCATGGCCAACGGCGTGTGGCTTCCCAACCCGGAAGTGCCCGCCCGGGTCGAGATCCTGCGCCTGGGCGCCGAGGCGGCGGGATGTGCCTTCGATGTGCCCGATGATGCCGGGCAGGTCCCCATCGCGGCGGTCCACACGCCAGAATACCTGGCGTTCCTGCGCACGATTCACGCCCGCTGGATGCGGATCGAGGGCGCCTCTGACGAGGTGATCCCCAACGTCCACCCCGCCAATCGGAGCGATGGCTATCCACTCTCCGCCGGAGGCCAGGCCGGCTGGCATCAGGCCGACACCGCGTGCCCGATCTCGGCCGAGACCTGGGGCGCCGCCTATTGGTCCGCCCAAACCGCCATTGCCGCCGCCGACACCATCGCTGCCGGCGACCGCGTGGTCTACGCGCTTTGCCGCCCGCCCGGCCACCACGCCTTTGCCGATCTCGCCGGGGGATTCTGTTTTCTCAACAACGCGGCCATCGCTGCACAGCGCCTGCTGGACAAGGGCCTGCGCCCCACGATCCTCGATGTCGACGTGCATCACGGCAACGGCACACAGGGCATCTTCTACACCCGCGGCGATGTGCTCACCGTCTCGCTCCACGCCGATCCGGCCCGGTTCTACCCCTTCTTCTGGGGCCATGCGCAGGAACGTGGGCAAGGCGCAGGGCTCGGCGCCAACCTGAACCTGCCGCTGCCACGCGGGACCGATGACGACACCTATCTCAAGACGCTCGGCATGGCGGTCGAGCGGATCGACGCCTTCGGCGCGGATGTGATCGTCGTTGCCCTTGGCCTCGACGCCCATATCGACGACCCGTTCAAGGGCCTTGCGGTCACCACCGAAGGGTTCACGCGGATCGGCGCCGCAATCGCTGCAACAGGACGACCGCTCTTGCTTGTGCAGGAGGGGGGCTATGTCTCGGACGCCCTGGGCGGCAATCTCACAAGTTTCCTGAACGGAGTGCAGGCATGAAGATTGGTTTCCGGACCGTCTACCTGAAAAAGCGCTTCCCCCTCAGGATCAGCAGGGGCGAGATTACCGGGTCGGACAATCTGTTCGTCAGCGCCGACGACGGCAGCCTCACAGGCTGGGGAGAGATGGCGCCCGGCATGAGCGAGGGGGCTGAGACGGCAAAAAAGGGCGAGGCGATGCTGCGCGATTTCTGCGCCGGTGGCCTCGATGGCGCGATCCATGACATCTGGGACCGCGCCCATGCCGCAGGTGTCGCCCCCTGCGCACTGGCCGCGCTCGACATGGCGCTGTGGGATCTTTCTGCGAAACAGGCCGGCATGCCGCTGTATCGCCTGCTGGGCCTTTCGCGCCGGGCAGTGGTCAGTTCCGTGACCGTGGGGATAAACCCGCCAGAGGTCGCGCGAGAGCGGGTCCCGATGTTGCTGGCGGCAGGCGCAAGGGCGCTGAAAATCAAGCTGGGCTCGCCCGAAGGCGTCGAGGCGGACAAGCAAATGTTCATCGCCGTACTGGAAGCGGCCGAAGGGTCCGGCGCCGTGTTGCGCGTCGACGCCAACGGCGGCTGGTCGCTGGATGACGCGCGGCACATGATGGGTTGGCTGGCCAAGCGCGGCGTCGAGTATATCGAACAGCCACTTGTGCGCGGCGCCGAAGGCCAACTTGCCGACCTCTTCAAGGACCGCGCCCTGCCGATCTTCGTCGACGAAAGCTGCCGGAAGAGCCAGGACATTCCCGGTTTCGCCGACCGCGTCGACGGCGTGAACCTGAAACTGATGAAATGCGGCGGCATTACCGAGGCCTTGCGCATCGCCGCCACCGCCCGCGCCTTCGGGCTGAAGACGATGATCGGCTGCATGGGCGAAAGCTCAGTCTCCATCGCCGCCGGCGCGTCGCTCGGCGCGCTCTTCGACTACATCGATCTCGACAGCCACCTGAACCTCGATCCCGACCCGGCCACCGGCGCGCCCTTCCAGAACGGAATCACTCTGCCCGCCGATATCCCGGGCCATGGAGGGCACCTGAAAGATGCTTGATCCGACCCGCAAGCTGGCGCTCTACGCCGAGGCCACCATGGGCCAACTGAACGCCAAGATGACCGAAGGCATCATCCGCTACGGCCGCAACCCGGTGGTGGCGGTGATCGACAGCCATGTGGCGGGCAAGCGCGTGCGCGACGTCTGCAAGCTCGACAGCGATGTGCCGATCGTCGCGACGCTCGACGAAGCGATCGCGCTTGGGGCCGACGTGTTCGTGCTGGGCACCGCACCCTCGGGCGGTCGGGTGCCGCCGGAATGGATGGCGGTGCTGCAGGCCGCGGTCGACGCGGGCATGTCGCTTGTCAACGGCCTGCACGACCCGCTGAGCCCTGTTTTCGGACATGATCTGAAGCGCGGCCAATGGATCTGGGACATCCGCACGCCGATAGGTGAGATTCCCCCTATCGCCACCGCCCGAGCAGCCAGGCTGCCGAACACCCGTGTGCTGATGGTCGGCACCGACATGGCGATCGGCAAGATGACCGCCGGGCTGGAAATCTACAGGGTTTTGCGGGCCCGCGGCACGGACGCCGCCTTTCTGGCCACCGGCCAGATCGGCGTCAGCATCATGGGCACCGGCATCCCTCTCGACGCTTACCGGGTCGATCACGCCAGCGGCGCGGTGGAACGCATGGTCATGGAGGCCGCCGGCCATGATGTGGTGATTATCGAGGGTCAGGGCTCGCTTCTGCATCCCGGCAGCACGGCGACCCTGCCATTGATGCGCGGAAGTTGCTGCAATGCGATGATCCTTTGCCACCGCGCCGGTATGGAGTATCTTGATACGTTCAACGACGTGCGGATCCCGCCGCTGCGCAATGTTATTGAACTTAACGAAATGACCGCTTCGGCCAACCATGTACTGACCGATGCCAAGGTCGTGGGGATCGCATTGAACACACGTGATCTGAGCGAGAATGACGCCAGAAGGGAAATCGCCCGAACGCAGAGGGAAACCGGGCTTTCGGTCACCGACCCGGTTCGCTTTGGCGCGGGCTTATTGGCGGATTGTATCGTCTGATACCGCCGCAGCCGTTCAGAATGACCGCCTTTGCCGCCGCCGACACCGTCGCGGCAAGAGTGTCCCTGCGCGTGCTCGAGTAATTAAGCAACGGTTCCGCAAAGGGTTCTCCTCAGTCATCCGATAGTTTCACTCGACTAACTGACGGCCGAACGGTGGTCTTTTGGCCTCGCCCTCGTTCTCTTTGCGCTGGAGCGAATGTCAGATTTTCGCCTCCGGTAATGTTCCCGATCTCGTGAACCGCAGATTCCTGCCAATCGTGAGCGGAATCCGAAAGGCGGAAACGTCCGGATAGTGTTGAAGCAGTTGCCTTTTGAGTTTCTGAGGGTGGAGGCCAAAGGAGTCCAGGCTTTCCTGCTTAGCCTGTTGGTGCCGGCGTGGCGACCAGTTTGGCCGGTTTCCGGAGGTTCTGCGCGGTCGCTGCGAGGTGGAACGGTTCATTTGCGCCTTTGGGTCCTCTGAGCCGCATCATCCGTACGCCGATGTATCGTTTGAGATGCGCGAGCAACCTTTCGACCTTCCGACGTTGGATGAACGAGGTCATGTAGGCATCGGTTTTTCGGATATCGCGGGCGAGGTCTCGCGCTGCTTCGTGGACGGAACGAAGAACGCTGCGGGCCGGCTGCCTTGGACAGCATTGCCGTTTCAACACGCATGCGTCGCAGTCGTGTTTTGACGCACGGTATTTGATGAACCCGTCCTTGCCGCCGTTTGGCTTTCGTGGCTTGGAGAAGTTGCGCCGATAGGTTTGCAGCACCCGGTCGCCTGGGCAGGTATAGCTGTCGGTC
>JASJDP010000019.1 GCA_030065095.1 Rhodobacter sp. | reverse complement strand
AAGAAGGGTTCCAGACGCGCCATCTGCACGTCGGTCAGCCAGAAAAGATCAGACATGTCACCGCTCGATTTTTGCAGCAATGAATCACGCAATGGCTTGTCGATCAATGGGTCCTGACCCTAGATCGAATGCGTACTGGCTGGTAGACGGGCGTCCTGCGTGAGCCTCAGGCAACCCAGCTTTCAATGGATCTGTGGGCGGCATTTGCCAAACGGCTCATTTCGGCGTCATCGGCGCCGGTTCGTGCCGCCACTGCATATCCTAAAAGGAAACCAAGCAGCATCTCGGTGCGCACGTCGACAAGATCCCCTGACAGCCCGGCCGACCGAGTCGCCGCCGACACCACCTTTTGAAGCGCCGCCCGAATCCGGTCGCGATAAACCCGCGCCAGCGCGCTTACGGCAGGATCGCTGGTCCCCAATTCGGTTGTTGTATTGACGGCCAGGCAGCCTGCACGGCCAAAGGCGAAGACCGCATCGAGGAAGTCGTGAAGCGAATCGATTCCGGGTTTGTCATTCGCCTCGGCCATCTCGGCGAAACCCTCCATGCGCGTCTCGACATAGCGGTCCAGGATGCGCCGGAACAAATCCTTCTTCGAACCGAAGGTGTTGTAGAGGCTGGATTTTCGCAGTCCGGAACCCTCGAGGATGTCTGCCATCGACGTCGCCTCGTACCCCTTGTCCCAGAAAAGGTCCGTGAGCGAATCCAGCACTGCCTCTTCGTCGAACTTTCTGGGTCGCCCGCGGCCCGGCGATTCAGCGGTCACAATCATGTTCATGGGAGCCGAATAACACGATCCGAAAATAATTGGAACATTCGGTCCAAAATAATTTATTGACAATTATGGACTGATCGGTCCATAAAAATTCACGAACATCGAGCGCACCACCTCAGCCAAGGAGACTTCGAAATGACCACCCTCGCTCAGCGCACCGCTCTCAGCTGGATAGCCGACCTAAGGAAAGCGGCCACATCGGCCCTGATTGCCGGCAGCCTTGTGCTTTCGGGGGCAACAGCCCTGCAAGCCGGCGATGCGGCGAGCCAGATCGATCTGGTCTATGTTTGGACCGCAAAGCCGGGCATGGGCGAACAGCTTGTCGCCACCTACAAGGCGGTCGGCGATGTGCTTGAGGCGAACGAACCCGGCCTCTTGGTGTACGAGATTGCCGTATCCGAAACGGGGGACCAAATCGTTATCCATGAAATTTTTGAGGACAGCGAGGCAATGGCATTCCACCTGTCCGGAACCGCGGCACAGTACTTTCCGCAGATCTCCCAAATCGCGATACCCGGTCCCTTCATCTTCCGCGGCGACGTGCCCGAAGAGTTGAGGACGGCAGCCTATCAGATGGATATGGGTGCGATCTTCACTGGCGATTGGAGCGGGTTCGACCGCGGAGAGTAACGGGCCTTGGTCGCAACGACCAATGTGTGCCGCGGCAAACTGAAATAGAAAAAAGAGAACGGGCCGCACGTTGGCGGCCCGCTTCGGTCCAGATCGACGCCGAATTATCCGTTGACGCTGTCTTTCAGGGCCTTTGCGATGGTCATCTTCACGACCTTGTCGGCCTCTTTCTTGATCTGCTCGCCGGTGGCCGGGTTCCGAACCATGCGTTCGGGACGCTCACGGCAATAGATCTTGCCGACACCCGGGATCGTTACCGCGCCGCCGCCGGACACCTCGTCGGTGATAACCTTGGCAACTGCGTCGAGCGCAGCCGAAGCCGATTTCTTGTCGGAACCGAGTGCTTCCGCAAGGGCGGTCACAAGCTGGGTCTTGGTCAGGGGTTTGGCCATGTGGATCTCCTCGTTCAACCCCGCCCTGGCGGGAAATTGCGTAAACCTAACGGCATATTGGGGTCATACACAAGGATTTGTGTGGGTTCGTCCCTTATTTTCCTGCATTTTGTGTCTTTTTTTGTGATTGATCACAGAAATGCGGTCTCTTCAAAGCTGCGAAGCTTACGAGAGTGGATGCGCTCCAGGGGCATTCCCCGTAGATGTTCCATCGCACGGATGCCGATCAGAAGGTGGTTGGCGACCTGAGTCTTGTAGAAATCACTGGCCATGCCGGGCAATTTCAGCTCGCCATGCAGCGGCTTGTCAGAGACGCAGAGAAGCGTGCCATAGGGGACACGGAATCGATAGCCATTGGCGGCGATGGTGGCGGATTCCATGTCGAGCGCGATCGCGCGGGACTGGCTGAGGCGCTGGACCGGGCCGGACTGATCGCGCAGCTCCCAGTTGCGGTTGTCGATGGTGGCGACGGTGCCGGTGCGCATGATGCGCTTCAACTCGTAGCCCTCCAGCCGGGTGACCTTGGCGACGGCCTGTTCCAGAGCGATCTGAATTTCGGCAAGCGGAGGGATTGGGGTCCAGACAGGCAGGTCGTCGTCCAGAACGTGGTCTTCGCGAAGATAGGCATGCGCCAGGACGAAATCGCCAAGGCGTTGCGAGTTCCTCAGGCCCGCGCAGTGGCCGACCATCAACCAGGCATGCGGTCGCAGAACCGCGATATGGTCGGTGGCCGTTTTGGCGTTCGACGGACCGACACCGATATTGACCAATGTGATGCCCGAGCCGTCGGCACGCTTCAGGTGATAGGTCGGCATCTGCGGCAACTTCGCTGGCGGGGGAAAGCTGCCGCCGGACTGCAGGATCTCGACATTGCCGGGGCCGACGAAGGCCATATAACCGCTGGCTGGATCGTCGAGTTGCCGCCGCGCGTAGGCCTCGAACTCCTCGACGTAGAACTGGTAGTTGGTGAAAAGGACGAAGTTCTGGAAATGTTCGGGATCGGTCGCGGTGTAGTGGCTGAGCCGTGCCAGCGAATAGTCGATGCGCTGAGCGGTGAACGGCGCGAGCGGCGCGGCGCCCTGATAGCGCAGTCCGTTGCCGTTGACGATGTCGTCGTTGGTGGTCGACAGGTCCGGTACGTCAAAGACATCGCGCAGGGTGAAATCCAGCGCACCCTCGTGCGGCACAGTGATGCCTTCGCCGCCCATGGCGAAATGAACCGGGATCGGGGTTTCGGACGGGCCGATGGATACGGCGATGTCGTGGTTTTCGATCAGAAGCTCGATCTGCTGGATCAGATAGTTCCGGAACAGGTCGGGCCGGGTGACGGTTGTGGCGTATGTGCCGGGCTCGGCGACGTGGCCAAAGCTGAGGCGGCTGTCAACCTGCGCAAAGCTTGTCGTGACCATGCGGATTTCCGGATAGACCGCACGAAAGCGCGAGCCGGGCATGCCGGTTCGGATGGTGTCCTGAAAATGCCGGCGCAGGAACTGAGTGCCGGTTTCGTAGATCTGCGTCAGCCGGTCGACCGCCTTTTCGGCGTCGCGAAATCGTTCAAGCCCTGGAACCTCAGCGGTGTGGACGGGCAAATGCGGGTCGGCGAGGTTCATGTCGCGGCCTCGAAGAGATCGGTGATCTCGAACTTGGTCACATCCACCAGCCCCAGGTCAGAGATGCGGAGTTCCGGAATCACCACCAACGCCAGCAGCGAGTGCTGCATGTATGCGTTGTTCAACCCGCATCCACAGGCCTGCATCGCCTCGACCATGCCTTGGGCCTTGGCCGCCACGGTCGGGGCATGGTCGTCGGACATCAGCCCGGCGATGGGCAGTTCCACCAATGCCAGTTCCTTGCCGTCCCGCCAGACGGTCACCCCGCCGCCGATTTCGCCGAGCCGGTTGGCGGCCAGCGCCATGTCTTCGCGGGAGGTTCCGACGACGATCATGTGGTGGCTGTCGTGAGCAACGGTGGATGCCATGGCCATACGGCCGGTATAGCCGAAGCCCGAGACGAAACCGTTCGTCACCTTTCCCGTGCCGCGATGCCGTTCGACAAGGGCGATCTGGCAGACGTCGTTGGTTGGGTCGCCCTGAACTTTGCCGTCGGCCACATCCAGATCCGCGGTCAGGGCCTTGGTCGGTGCCTGATTTTCGACGACGCCGATGACCCTGGCCTTGACACGGTTGGCGCCTTCGGGGGCGGACACGATGAAATCGTCGGCCGTTAGCGTCTTGCCAAGATGCACGGTGGCACGGGCGTCGGCAGGCCAGTCAAGGTGCGGGCAATCAACCATGACCTCGCCGTTCACCGCCACGGTGGCGCCGCGGGCCACGACATGCTCGATGGGCAGACTGCGCAGATCCGAGGTCAGGATCACATCGGCGCGGCGTCCGGGGGCGATCGAGCCCAACTCGCGCTCTAGCCCGAAATGCGTCGCTGTGTTCACCGTGGCCATTTGCAACGCGATCAGCGGATCGCAGCCGCAGTCGATGGCGTGACGCACGACGCGGTTCATATGACCGTCGTTCACCAGTGTGCCGGAATGGCAATCGTCGGTGCAAAGGATCATATTGCGCGAATCCAGACCCTTCCGGGTAATCGCGGTTATCTGGCTCTCCACGTCGTACCAGGCCGAGCCGAGCCGCAGCATCGACCGCATGCCTTGACGCACGCGGGCGATATTATCGGCCTCTGCCGTGCCTTCGTGGTCGTCCGCCGGACCACCGGCCACATAGGCGTGAAAGTCCGGCCCCCGGTCAGGCGAGGCGTAGTGACCGCCGACAGTCTTTCCGGCGTTCTGGGTCGCTGCAATCTCGGCCAGCATCTTGGCGTCGCCATGGATCACGCCGGGGAAGTTCATCATCTCGCCGAGCCCGATGATCCCGGGCCATGTCATGGCTTCGGCGACATCGTCCGGCGTCACCTCGAAACCGGTGGTCTCCAGCCCCGGGGCAGACGGCGCACAGCTGGGCATCTGTGTATATATGTTGATCGGCTGCAGCAGCGCCTCGTCATGCATCAGCCGGACACCACGCAGGCCGAGCACGTTTGCGATCTCGTGCGGGTCGGTGAACATGGTTGTGGTGCCGTGCGGTATCACTGCGCGGGCGAACTCGGCAGGAGTCAGCATGCCGCTTTCGATATGCATATGTCCGTCGCACAGGCCCGGGATCAGATACCGCCCGTCTGCCTCGATGATCCGGGTGTCGGCACCGACGCAATGCGACGCGTCCGGCCCGACATAGGCAAACCGTCCCGCGGCAATGGCGACCTGCCAGCCCTCGAGCACCTCGCGGCTGTGAACGTTCACGACCCGCCCGCCGCGGATCACGCAGTCAGCGGCCTCGCGCCCGGCGGCCACAGCGATCAGGCGTGGCGCGCTGTCCGCCCATGTTGCGAGATTGCCCAAGTCTGCCATGGTCCGATCATCACCACTTCCCGCCCCGGCGCAAGTGCTTGAACGCCTATCGGTGGATTCTAGCGGCGCCGTAGCAGGATCAGGCGGTATTCGAAATTTTGCGGAAATGTGGCGGCACGGCGACTGGGCTTTTCGATCTTGTCCAGGGCTTTCCCGATGAAGAGTTGCGCCAGCTTCATTCGCAAAGGATAGGATGACTCGAGCGCCCTTCGCGTCCGGCTGACGAAGGGTCCGACATAGGCGTTCTTGATGCGATCCAGCACTTGGAAGGTGGGCAGGATCTGCTGCGTCAGGTCCTCGTCGCTGACGATCTCAAAGTCTCCCTGCGCTGAGAGCGCCTGTAGAAATGCGTCGTGTGTGGTGCGCGTTCCGCCGGCTTTCGCCCTTGTTTTGCGAAAGTAGTCGAAGATCAGGACGCTTGATGCTGCGTAGCGGGCAAGCTGGCGCAGTGCCGCGTCGAGATCGATGTAATGGAAGCTTTCCGCGAAGAGGCAAAGATCGAATGTTCGGTCGCACTCGAACGTCTCGAAGGTGGTCGTGTGAACCTTCACACCCTGTGACAGCTTGGCCCGGGCAAGTGCGTTCATATGCGCGGATGGCGACAGACATTCCATTTCGTAGCCCAACCGACATAGCTCCCGGGCGTTCGCACCCGTGCCGGAGCCCACGTCCAGGATCGTTCGGGTCCCCTTCGGGATGCGGGCGGCAAGGACATCGACATAGGCCTGCTGCGCCTTTCCCAAGGCCTCAGCCGTAAGATCATTGGTTGGGGCGTGGGGCCAATAGCCATAGTGCGCATAGCCATGGCCAAACAACGCCTCCGATACGGTTGCCTCGAGATCAAGTCGAAGCTCTTTGAATTCCATTGGCTACCTCCCCATGGGCGCCAAGCGGCATTCCTAATGACTTATTCTTCAATTGTTTGGCCAATCACGCCTTGACATGCCGCAAACCGGCGCGCGGAAATGCATTGCAAGCTTAGTCTTAGACCGCAGAAACACAGGAAGCCTGACATGGAAGCCACCCAGCTGCACCCGCGCCCGAACATGGATCACTGGCAGGAACGCGTGGATCTGGCCGCCGCATTCCGCTGGACCGCGCGGCTGAATATGCACGAGGCGGTGGCCAACCATTTCAGCCTGGCGGTGAACGACGACGGCACCCGGTTTCTGATGAACCGCAACCAGGTGCATTTCAGCCGGATCAAGGCCTCGGATCTGCTGTTGTTGGATGCCAACGACCCCGATACACTGAACGGCCCCGACGCACCCGACGCCACCGCCTGGGGCCTGCACGGGGCGCTGCACCGGCTCTGCCCGCATGCGCGTTGCGCGATGCATGTGCATTCGATCCATGCGACCGTCCTGGCCTCGCTGGCGGATTCGCGCCTGCTGCCGATCGACCAGAACACCGCGATGTTCTTCAACCGGTACGTCATCGACAACGATTACGGCGGGCTTGCGTTTGAGGAGGAGGGTGTGCGCTGTGCTCAGCTCTTCGAGGATCCGAAGAATAAAGTGATGATCATGGGCAACCACGGCATCATGGTGATCGGCGAAACGGCGGCCGAGACTTTCAACCGGATGTATTATTTCGAACGCGCGGCCGAGACTTATATCCGCGCCCTGCAGACCGGCCAGCCGTTGCGGGTGCTGTCCGACGAGATCGCCGAGAAGACGGCCAGCGAGATCGAGGAGTACGACGAGCAGGACGTGCGGCATCTTGCGGAACTGAAGGCGATCCTCGATCACGAGGGATCGGATTATGCCGACTGACCCAGCCGCGGGCGGCGAAGCCGGACGCTGGGCCTATCATCCTGACCTGCCGATCCAGGTCTCGCCCGTTTTTCGCTGGCCTTGGCAACCACTCGCCATTCTGCGCTGGTTCTGGGACAGCTGGTTCCTGATCTCGGAAAGGCTGCTGATCGCCGGCTTGGCGGTTTTGAGCTGGAGCTACCTGCAGCCGCCGCTGGAGGTCTCGGTGTCCTTCTCGGCCGCGTGGATCCTGCCGATGTGGTTGCGCAACCTCGGCCTGATGACGCTGGTGGCCGGTGGCCTGCATCTGTGGTTGTTCACCTTCCAAGGCCAGGGCACCGCGCTTAAATTCGACGCCCGCAACCTGGCCCTGGGCCGCGCTTTCACGCTGGGTCGGCAAGTCTGGGACAACATGTTCTGGACGCTCGCCAGCGGCGTGACCGTCTGGACGGCCTACGAGGCGCTGATGATCTGGGCGTTCGCAAACGGCTACTTGGCACCCTTGCCGTTCGACGCCAATCCCGTCTGGTTCGTCGCGCTCTTCTTTCTGATTCCGATCTGGGAGAGCTTCTATTTCTACTGGATACACCGGCTTTTGCACTGGCGGCCTCTCTACCGGCTGGCCCATTACCTTCACCACCGCAACTCGACCGTTGGGCCCTGGTCGGGACTATCGATGCATCCGGTGGAACATGCGATCTATCTGGGCGGCGTGCTGATCCACTGGGTGATCGCCAGCCACCCGGTGCATATCCTCTATCACCTGCAGTATTACTGCCTCAGCGCCGCGACGACGCATTCGGGCTTTGAGGGGCTGGTGATCCGCGACAGGAACCGGCTGGCGATGGGGACGTTCCACCATCAGATGCACCACCGGTATTTCGAATGCAACTACGGCTCGCTCGAGATACCCTGGGACAAACTGTTTGGATCCTTCCACGACGGGACCGCCGCCGGGCGCGCACAAATGGCGGCCCGGCGCAAGCGGCTGGCCGGGAAACTCGGCCGCTAGAATCCGACTCCCTTCGCGTCGCAATTCGTACAGATCAGCCCCCTTTTCCGCGCAAGCATCCGGAAAATGCCCTTGAGGTTGTCATGACGGATTTCTCCATCGGGAATGAGCAGGACCGCTGGAACCATCACCCGGGCGAGGTGCAGCTGAACCCGCTGTTCAACTGGCCGATCCGCCCGGCGGCGGTGTGGCGCTGGTACAGCGGAGCCTGGCTGGCTCTGACGGCGCTGACGGTGTGTTTTGCCGTGGCGATACTGATCTATGTGTGGTTCCTACCGCCGCTGGAGCAGATGCGGACGTTCGAGCCGGGATGGGTGCTTCGGATCTGGCTGATCAACCTGATCCCGCAGACTGTGATCGCAGGCGGGCTGCATTGGTGGCTTTACATCCGCAGGGGTCAGGGGATGCGACGGAAGTTCGACCGGCGCGATCTGTCCCACGGCAACGGCATGTTCACCTTCAACGACCAGGTACTGGACAATATCTGGTGGACCCTGGGCAGCGCGATGACGGTGGCGACGGCCTATCAGTGCCTGATCTACTGGGCGATGGCCAATGGCTGGGCCCCGGTGGTGACTTTCGGGGAACGTCCGGTCTGGTGCGTGGTCTGGATGGCGTTCATTCCGATGTGGTCCGGGTTGCATTTCTATTGGACACACCGGCTGGCGCATCACCCCAAGCTCTACAAGCGCGTGCATGCAGTGCATCACCGCAACGTCAATATCGGGCCATGGTCGGGGATTTCTAACCACTGGTTCGAAAACCTGCTGTATTTCTCGACCTACTTCATCCATCTGATCGTGCCCTCGCACCCGCTGCACCTGCTGTTTCACTGCTACTTCCAGCAGCTCAGCCCGGTATTTTCCCATTCGGGATTCGAGCGGGTCATGAAGGGCGAGGCAGAGGTGGCGCGCGCCGGGGATTTCTTTCACCAGCTGCATCACCGGTATTTCGAATGCAATTACGGCACCTCTGAGATCCCCTTCGACAAGTGGTTCGGAACCTTCCACGACGGGTCAGAAGGCGACACGACCAGGACGCGTGCCCGGAAGACGCAGATGTATACCTGACCCCCTGTGGGCGGACACGCCGCAATGCATCCAGATCGCAGGGCTGTCCGTGCCTACAACCGCAGCACCAGCACAGAGACCGGGCAGTGCCGGACGATGCGCGAGGCATTCGGTCCGACCAGCCGGTCCGCCAGATCCGGTTTGTGCGCCCCAACCACCACGAGGTCGGCGTCGACATCCGTTATTGTGTGAAGCACCTGCTCGTAAACGTTGCCGATCTGGACGATGTGCTGGAACTTTCCGTGTCCGGGCAGGGTGTCGTCGACCAGCGCGTGCAGCCGGTCGCTGGCCGCTTCGGCTGCATGCGCCAGCGTGCCTTCCTTAAAGAAGCTGCCGACCCAGGACGACCCGTAGTCCGGGATGACGGTCACCACCGACAGGGCTGCATCGCTGTAACCGGCGACACGTGCCGCCTCTTTCACGATCGCCTTTGCGTCGTCTTCATGGCTAAGGTCAACAGCGCACAGAACATGTTTGGTCATGCCCGCGCCTCCTCTGGCATTTTACGCTTGCGCCCCATTTGCAGCAGATAGACTGCGCCGACGAGCAACAGCGCCGGGATGTAAAAGATCTCTTTGGGCATCCGGTTGGCGGCGACCTCGATCTCGACCAGTTCCCAGTCGAAATCGATGCCGAGCTGTTCCGCCGGCCCGCCGAAGTTCAGGTTGTCGACGAAGAGCTTGCCGTCCTCCTCGCGGAACTCGATCCCGGCTCCGTCAAAGAGCCTGGCCGGGCCATCCGCCCCCGATGCGCCGAGCGGCAAGAGGTATCTTGCATCCACCAGATCGCCGTTGAGGTTCTCGCCCATAAGCCGGACGCGCAACGAGGCATCGTCCGCGCCGGCCTGCGCCATCGCGTAGAGCTCGTCGGGCGGTCGGGTCTCGAACTCGGGCTGCAGCTGGTTCAGCAGGTACCCCGGCTGGAACAGGACGAAGGCCGCGACAAGCAACGCCGCGCTTTCCCACAGGCGCGATTTCGTCATGAAGTAATTCATCGTCCCGGCCGCGAACAGCAGCATCGCACAGAGCGCCACCACAAAGATGAACACCGCCTGATATGGGCCGACATCGATTAGCAAAAGATCGGTGTTGAAGATGAAGAGGAACGGCAGCAGAGCAGTTCGGATCGAGTAGAAGAACGCCTGGAACCCGGTCCGCAGCGGGTCACCGCCGGAAATCGCGGCAGCCGCGAAGCTGGCCAGCCCGACAGGCGGCGTCACATCCGCCATGATGCCGAAGTAGAAGACGAACATGTGCACCGCCACCAGCGGCACGATCAGACCGTTCTGCGCCCCCAGTTCAACGACAACGCCGGCCATCAGCGAACTGACAACGATGTAGTTGGCCGTCGTCGGCAGCCCCATGCCCAGGATGATCGAGATGACGGCCACGAAGAACAGCATCGCCAGCAAATTGCCGCCCGACAGGAACTCGACGAATTCGGCCATGACCTGACCGATACCCGTCAGCGTGACGGCGCCGACGATGATCCCGGCAACACCCATGGCGGCCGCAAGACCGATCATGTTGCGCGCCCCGGCGATCAGGCCTTCGGCGATGTCGGAAATACCCTCGCGCAGGTGGCGCATGGTTTCGCCCTGCCCCCGGAAAAACGCTTTCAGCGGGTTCTGCGTCAGCAGGATGAACAGCATCGCGATGGTCGACCAGAAGGCAGACAGGCCCGGCGACTTCCGCTCGATCATCAAGAGATACATCAGCAGCAGGATCGGCAGGATATAGTGGATGCCGGTCTTGAAGATCTCGCGCGTCGGCGGAAGGTGCTGCATGGTATCGAGGCTGACATCCAGGTCGGGACCTTGCGCGGCGAAGCGGACCGCCGCGATGTAAGCCACCAGCATCAACAGGATCGCGACCCAGGTCGAGGCATCACCGAACAGGTTTTGCAGGCCGTCGACCAGGAGACCACAAAGGAACAGCGCGCCGCCGGCGATCACGATCGAGATCGCGATGATGAAGATCGCGCCGAGAATGAACTTGACCGGGTGCATGCGACTGCTGCCCGTCATCCCGGATTTCAGCGCTTCGAGGTGGACGATGTAGACCAGCGCCACATAGGAAATCGCGGCGGGCACGATGGCGGTCTTGACGACCTCGACGTAAGAGATGCCGACATACT
Organism: Rhodobacter sp.; assembly: GCA_030065095.1. Classification (GTDB taxonomy): domain Bacteria; phylum Pseudomonadota; class Alphaproteobacteria; order Rhodobacterales; family Rhodobacteraceae; genus JASJCA01. The sequence continues at coordinate 74,657 of JASJDP010000019.1, read as the reverse complement.
CCGTCATCAGAAAGGCGACCGCCCCCATCACCGGCGGGGTCAGAACACCGTTGATCGAGGATGACACCTCGACCGCGCCGGCCTTGGTGGCCGGAAACCCGACCTTCTTCATCAAGGGGATCGTGAAGGTGCCGGTGGTCACCACGTTTGCAATCGACGAGCCGGAAATCAGGCCGGTCGCCGCAGAGGCGATCACTGCGGCCTTCGCCGGTCCACCACGCAGATGGCCCAGCGCGGCAAAGGCGAGTTTGAGGAAATAGTTGCCCGCGCCGGCCTGGTTGAGCAGCGCCCCGAACAGCACGAACAGAAACACGAACCCCGACGACACCCCCAGCGCCACGCCAAAGACGCCTTCGGTGGTCAGCCACATATGGCTCATCGCCTTTTCGAACGACGCGCCCTTCCACTGCACAACCTCGGGCAGCCCCGACCACGACCCGAAGAAAACATAGGACAGGAAGAAGAGGGCCACACCCATCAGCGGCAGACCAAGCGACCGGCGCGCGGCCTCCAGAAGCAGCACGATGCCAATCCCAGCCATGACCAGGTCGATCGTATTGGGATTGCCGGTGCGGTCCGCAACGCCGCGATAATCCCACCAGAGGTACGACGCCGCCGTGGCCGCCACGATAGCGACGATCCAGGTGAGGATCGGAATGCGATGGCGCGGGGAGCTCTTGAGCCCCGGGAAAGCGATGAAGGCCAGCAAGACGGCGAACCCAAGGTGGATCGCCCGGGTTTGCGTGTCGTTCCAGACGAACCCGACCCAGAACGGCAGCGGCGAAGCGATCCATAGCTGGTAGAGCGACCAGACCAGCGGGATGAGCCACAAGGCGCGGCGCGCGAAGGCGTCGCGCGGCGCACGGCCCCCGGTATCGGCGTCGGCGACGAAATCCTCAAGGTTCGACGACGGGGTCGTCTGATCAGTCTGCGCCATAGCCCTTCCCGCTCTTCAACTTCAAAAACAATGGCCTCCGGCGCCGCAGAGGCGCCGGAGGCAAGGGGTCAAACCCTTGGCAGCCGGATCACATCCAGCCGCGTTCCTTGTAGTACTTTTCTGCGCCCGGATGCAGCGGGGCACTGAGGCCATCCTTGATCATCTGCTCTTCGGTCAGGTTGCCGAAGGCCGGATGCAGTTTTTTGAAGTCGTCGAAATTGTCGAAGATCGCCTTGACCAGGACGTAGACCACCTCTTCCGAGGTGCCGGCGTCGGTCACGAAGGTCGCCTTCGGCCCCCAGGACGCGATGTCGTCGGGGTTGCCGGGATACATGCCGCCGGGGATCGTCGCCGCCGCGTAGGCCGAGTTCTCGGCCAGCACCTTGTCGGTGTTGGATGTGGTCAGGTCGAGGATCGTGATGTCACAGGTCGAGGTCGCCTCCATCGACGAGCCGTTCGGCAGGCCGGCTGCCCACACGGCCGCGTCGATCTTGCCGTCGCAAAGGGCCGCGGATTGTTCCGAAGACTTCAGCTCGGCCGCAAGGCCCAGATCGTCCGGTCCAATGTCGTTGGCCGCCATCAGCGCGTCGGCCAGAACCCGCGTGCCCGAGCCGGGGTTGCCGATATTGACGCTCTTGCCCGCCATGTCGGCGACCGAGCTGATGCCGGCATCGGAGCGGACCATCACGTGCAGCGGCTCGGGATGCACCGAAAAGACCGCCCGCAGATCGCCATAGGGTTCGTCGCCTTCAAAGGCGCGCACGGCTTCGATCGCCGCGGACTGCACGTCGGATTGTACAACTCCGAAATCCAGCTCTCCCTGCCGGATGGTGCGGGTGTTGTAGACCGAGCCGCCGGTCGACTCGACCGAGCAGCGCACGCCGTGTTCCTTGCGATCCTTGTTCACCAGACGGCAGATCGCGCCGCCGGTGGGATAGTACACGCCTGTCACCCCGCCGGTGCCGATGGTGATGAATTGCTGCGCCGACACTGCGCCGGCAAATCCGATGGATGCGGCCAGCGCCGCGCCAGCAACAGTCAATCTGGTCATTGTCATTATTTTGCTCCCTGGTCTTTTTTCGTTCCCCGAGTTGAAGCGATCGCCGCAATTTATTCAACCATGAATTCAACGTCGGCATCGGTCCAATCCGCCGTCGCGCTCTGCCCTGCCCGCAGCTGCAGCCAGACCAACAAGCTTGAATCATGGCGAAAATCCAATGTCATTGGCATTTCGGTATTTTCCCTGCCGCCTGTTTCTGAAAGCATCGAGATATCCAACCGCTTTTTCGGATTCCCCATGACCAACTTGCCCGCCCACGCGTCCGTCGTCGTCATCGGCGGCGGCATCGTGGGCTGCTCGACACTTTATCACCTCGCCAAAATGGGCGTTGCCGACGCCGTTCTGATCGAGCGCAACAAGCTCACCTCCGGCACCACATGGCATTCCGCCGCCCAGGTCCGGGCGCTACGCCATTCGCGCAATCTGACCCGGATGATCCAGTACTCGGTCGAGCTTTACAGCCAGCTCGAGGCGGAGACCGGCCAATCCGTCGGATGGATCCAGAAGGGCTCGCTCTCGATCGCGACCACGCCCGGCCGCTTGACCCATATCCGGCGGCAGGAGGCGCTCGCCAAGGCCTACGGACTAGAGGTTCATTCCGTTACCGCCGCCGAGGCACAAGGCCGCTGGCCCCTGATGCACGCCGATGACGTGCTTGGTGCAGTCTGGTCGCCCGATGACGGACGTGTCAGCCCCTCGGACGTCTGCGCCGCACTTGTGAAGGCCGCGAAATCCCTTGGCGCAAGGATTTTCGAAGATACGGCCGTCACAGGCGTCCTGACCGACAGCGGTCGCGTCCACGGGGTCGAGACCAGCCAGGGCACCGTATTGTGCGACGCCATCGCGATCACCGCCGGGCTCTGGTCACGCGAGGTGGCCGCAATGGCGAATGCCGAGGTTCCGCTTTGGCCCTGCGAGCATTTCTACCTGCTGACCAAGCCCGTCGATGGCATTTCCGGCAATATGCCGACGCTTTCGGACCATGACAGCCACCTTTACATCCGCGACGACTCGGGCGGTTTGCTTGTGGGATGCTTTGAGCCCATGGGCAAGGCCATTCCCGCCGGTGTCCTGAACGAGGACTTCGCCTTTGGCCTGCTGCCCGAGGATTGGGATCATTTCGAGCCGATGATGCTGAACGCCCTGCACCGGCTGCCTGCCTTGGAGACCGCCGAGGTCAAGACGCTGCTGAACGGCCCCGAAAGCTTTACGCCCGACGGCAGCTTCATGCTCGGCGAGACCGCCGAAACCCGCGGCCTGTTTCTGGGATGCGGCATGAACTCGGTCGGTGTCGCCTCGGGCGGCGGGGCCGGCATGAACCTCGCCCACTGCATCGTCCACGGTCACACCGCCTATGACCTTGCCGAGGCCGACGCTCAACGTTTCGCACCCGTGTTCGACTCGGTCGAACACCTGATGGCACGGGCGCCGGAGATTCTCGGCACGCATTACGAGATTGCCTATCCGGGCAAACAGTTAAAGACCGCCCGCAATCTGCGCCGTCTGCCGCTCGATGCCGAATACCGTTCCGGCAAAGCCCATTTCGGGCAGTTTTACGGGTGGGAGCGTCCTCTCTATTTCGGCAAGACATCCGAGCCGACGCCTCGCTTCGACCGGCCAGACTGGTTCGAAAATGTGCGGGCCGAGGTCATGGCCGCACACGAGAGGGCGGCAATCTTCGATGCCTCCCCATTCGGCAAGATCGATGTCACCGGACCCGACGCAGAAGCGTTCCTGCTGCGTGCCTGCGCGGGGCACATGAGCCGCGCCCCCGGTTCGGTGATCTACACCGCCGTGCTGAACAAGCGCGGCACCTATGTCTCCGATATCACTGCTCAGCGGATAACCGCGGACCACTACCGCCTCTTCGTCGGCACCGCCGCGATCAAGCACGACCTTGCCTGGTTCCGGCGGCATTCGGAAGGGTTTGACGTGGTGCTGGAAGACAGCACCGAGAGGTATGCGGTGCTTGGTCTGATGGGCCCCGACGCAGCCCGGATCGTGATGGCGGCCGGCGCACCCGAACTCACCCGGCTGGGCTATTTCAAGGCCGGCCCGGCTCATATCGCCGGGTGTCCCGTGCGCGGCGCCCGGATGTCCTATGTCGGCGAGGCGGGCTGGGAGATCACCTGCGAGTCCTCGGACGCCCGTGCAGTCTATCAGGCGCTCGCATCCGCCGGAGCCGTGCCCGCGGGGCTTTTTGCGCAAACCTCGATGCGCATCGAAAAAGGCTTCTGCGCGATGGGCCATGAACTGGACGCGGACGTCACTCCGATCGACGCCGGGCTGGAGTTCGCCATCCGGAAATCCGGAGGCTTCATCGGAACCGAGGCGTTGGCGGCGCAACGGATTGCAGGCGCAGCATCGAAGATCGTGTCGCTGAGGCTCGACGATGACGACGCCGTGCCCCTGGGGCACGAACCGGTCTATCTCGGCGACAGGATCGTTGGCCAGACCACCTCCTGCAGCTATGGCTACCGGATCGGTCGGCCGGTGGCCCTGGCGCATGTGTGCGAACCGTTGAAAGACGGCGCGCGCGTGCGCCTCGACATCGCGCGCGCGTTCTTGGAGGCGACCGTCGTGCGGGGACCACTGTTCGACCCGGCGGGGAGGCGGATGAAGGCGGCGCCCTAGACCGGCCTGTCCTTGGCGCCGCCGGGGATCGTCAGAATTCCATCCGCATCCCGAACCGCACCGCGTGCTGGGTCACGTCCACCGGCATGGTGACTGCCGGGAAGGTCGGGCCGAGCCTGCCGCTGGCCTCGCCGAAATCGGTATAGCGGTATTCGATCCGCATCGTCGTGTTCGGCGCCACCCGTACGCCAAGGCCGACGCCGGCGGTCCAGCCGTTCATCGTTTCGCTGTAGCCGCCGCCCGGCGGCACCGGGACCGAGGGGCCGCCGAGAAAATCGAATTCTCCCACGGCCCAGCCGCCGGTCGCGTAGTAAAGCGCAGGCTTGTTGGCAAAGCTGCCCGCCAGGCCGAGCACGGCCCGGATCGACCCCTGCCACTGGCCTTCGATCACGCCCTGCGAGGTAGCGCCGGTCGTGTTGACGAAGCTGCCCTCGTAGTTCGAGAATTCCAAGTCGACCTCGCCGCCCCAGACGGTGTTGCCGGACTGATACCCGTAGCCGACAAACCCACCGATCAGGACACCCTCAGGGTTGGAATTGTCGGTCGGCGCGAGATTGCTGAAGCTGTGCGTGGCGTCGCCGAACGCATAGCCGACGCTGACGCCGCCATAAAATCCATCCCAATCCTGTGCGGTGGCCGCGCCGCTCAGCGCGACAACGACCGCTGCTCCGCAGGCAATCGATCTGAACGTTTTCATGTCATGTCTCCCCAGATTTCCAACCTCCTCTCTTCGTGAGATTTGAGGTCCGCGGCGTTTCCCACCTGTCATCCGACACGGAACCTCGCGGAAGTGCGTTGACCTCGATCAATCCACGGGATCGCGGCAGAGACTGTTGCGCGAAACACACATCGAGACGGCGGATGATGGAGAAGCATGTGTTGGCGAGTGCGAGACGGCGGGCGATGGGTTTGAGGCACCGTTCTGGGGGGCATTCGTTGTTGGGCCCCGAATTCCTCAATGGGGTTCGGGCAGCTTTCTTTCAAAGAAAGCGTGTCCGGCGAAGAGGTCAGCCACCGGATCCGGGCACCAAGGGGAACAAGGTGCGCAGGGTCAGGCGACCCGGGCTAGCAGCACCATCGCCGCCAGGGCGCAGAGGATGCCCAGATACTCCCGCGCATATAGCCGCTCGTCGAACCAGACCGCCCCGATCACGCAAAGTGCCAGAAGCGTCAGCATCGAATAGGCGACCCCGGCCTGCGCCAGCGTGACGTGCCGCATGGCATAGAGCCAGAAGATCGCCGAGGCCGCATAGATCGCGCAGCCCGACAGGACGAGGCCGGACCAGACGGACTTGTTACCGTCGGCGGCCAGTTTCAGGACGACGTCGCCCGCGATGACGACGAGGGCGGTGACGAAGGTGAAGCCGAAGCCGTAGGTGATTTGAAGCATGAGTTGTCTCCGCTTGGCGGATATCAATGCGGGGAGTATCGGCGGTTTCGGGGCCGCTGGCGAGTGGGGGATACCTGACCTTTAGCTGCTATTTGACCGCATTGGCACTGCCGAAATCGTCAAAGGATTTCGCGGCGCGTTCATTCGAAGAAAGCGTGTCCGTCTGAAACGTCAGCCAGCGGAGCGATTGAAGTGCCGAACTCCCTTTGCCGGATCACCTCACCCCGCTGCACGGCTTTGGAGTTAAAAAGGTCCAAAAGTCAGACCTCGGTCGGGAGCGGCGAGTTGCGGTTTTTCATTGTCGCAAGATGGGTGTTGCGTGGTTAAAGGTCGGTTACGTTCTCCAAGGTGCGAGCCTCCTCGCATCTGTTCCCGACGGGAAGACATTGGTACGCGCGAGCACACACCATACTTGCTCACCACGCGACGCCGAGACGTCTAGCCATCGCTGATTGTGAAACATTGAATTGGTGCGCCAAAGTCTCGACATCATCGCCAACGAACGAGAACTCGCGAATTAGTTGTCGTGGCATCAAAATGTCTGCTGCCAACTTGTTGGCATCATCTTCTTCGAACGAACTCAATCCGCTTCGATACATTGCATCGTCGAACAGGCCATCACCGATCTGATCCTCATGCAATATGAAATGCGCGATTTCATGCGCGATAGTGAACCGGCGTCTTGTCTCTGGATGAGCAGCATTCACAAAAATCGCAAAACCGCTTTGACCACCCAATTCGGGGTCATACTGAATCTTTCCGGAAACAGAGTGCGGCCAGTCAGCTTTGTAGACTTCGATACCTAACTTATTCGCAAGCGGAATCACGTGAATGGGTGGATCCGCCTCGTCGATGTGATCATTGACGATCTTTAGTTTCTCGCTGAGAGCAATCGTCATTGGTCGTCGTCTCCAACCCGCTTGGCGCTTCTCATAACGTCATCGGCATCACTCTTTGAAATATTTACCTGAGGCTCGCCACTTTGTTTCAAGCTTGGGCTTTCTGGCCCCGATCCGCCAAGTCTGCGAGCTTGTTCAAGTAGGTCCGGGACCATCTTATCAACCTGCCTCCGCGCTTCTTCGCGTGACGCCTCGACAGCTGACGTCTTAATCATCCAAAATCCTGCGAAAGCGCCGAATGCAAGGCCCACAGCCAAGACCCCGAGGATCACCTCAAGCGCAGTTATTGAGAACGCAAGCACGTCAACATCTACATCTTGTGGTGTTGAATTCCACAGCAACAATATAAGGAAAAATGAGACGATACTCAAGACCAATGCGAACAAAGCAAGAATCGTGTTGCTTTTTATGCGGCCGTCGCGCTGATCGTCGTTCATCTTCAATTCCCCCGCCGCTTCACATTCCCCCCGCGCTGCCCAGCCCGTCCGGCCGTTGACCGCCCCTTGCCCTTCACCGCCGCCTCGCTGGCGGCCTCCACCGCCGACTGGCGCGCCAGCGGGTCGTCGTGGACGGCCAGATCGACTGCTTCCAGCCGCTTGATCTCGTCCCGCAGCCGCGCGGCCTCTTCGAACTCCAGGTTCTCGGCGGCCTTGCGCATGTCCACGCGCAGCGCGTCCAGATGCGCCTGCAGGTTGGCGCCGGCCAGGGGTTTTTCGATGGTTGCTGTCACGCGCGACATATCGGTATCGCCCCGGTAGAGCCCGGCCAGCACATCCTCGACATTCTTCTTCACGGTCTCGGGCGTGATGCCATGGGCCTCGTTATACGCAATCTGTTTGGCGCGCCGGCGTTCGGTCTCGCGCAGGGCACGCTCCATCGAGCCCGTCACCCGGTCGGCATACATGATGACGCGGCCGTCGGCATTGCGCGCGGCCCGCCCGATGGTCTGGATCAGCGAGGTTTCCGAGCGCAGGAAACCCTCCTTATCCGCGTCCAGAATGGCAACGAGGCCGCATTCGGGGATGTCGAGCCCCTCGCGCAAGAGGTTGATGCCCACGAGCACGTCGAAGGCCCCGAGGCGGAGATCGCGCAGGATCTCGATGCGCTCCAGCGTGTCGATGTCCGAGTGCATATAGCGGACGCGGATGCCCTGCTCGTGCAGGTATTCGGTCAGGTCCTCGGCCATGCGCTTGGTGAGCGTGGTGACGAGGGTGCGATAGCCCGCATCGGCGACGCGGCGGACCTCGTCCAGCAGATCGTCGACCTGCATGCTCACGGGGCGGATTTCGACGGCGGGGTCCAGGAGGCCCGTGGGACGGATCACCTGCTCGGTGAAGACACCGCCGGTTTGTTCCAGTTCCCATGCGGCGGGCGTGGCCGAGACGAAAACGGACTGCGGCCGCATGGCGTCCCATTCCTCGAACTTGAGCGGCCGGTTGTCCATGCAGCTGGGCAACCTAAACCCATGTTCGGCCAGCGTGAACTTGCGGCGATAGTCGCCGCGGTACATGCCTCCGATTTGCGGGACGCTGACATGGCTTTCGTCGGCGAAGACGATGGCGTGGTCGGGGATGAACTCGAAAAGCGTGGGCGGCGGTTCGCCCGGGGCGCGGCCGGTGAGGTAGCGGGAATAGTTCTCGATGCCGTTGCACGAACCGGTGGCCTCGAGCATTTCCAGGTCGAAATTGGTGCGCTGTTCGAGGCGCTGCGCCTCCAGCAGTTTGCCTTCGTTCACCAGTTGGTCGAGACGCTGGCGCAGCTCTTTCTTGATGTTGACGACGGCCTGGTTGAGCGTCGGCCGCGGCGTGACGTAGTGCGAATTGGCGTAGACGCGGATGCGGTCGAAATTGTCGGTCTTCTCACCGGTCAGCGGGTCGAATTCAGTGATCGATTCCAGCTCTTCGCCGAAGAACGAGAGCTTCCAGGCGCGGTCTTCCAGGTGGGCGGGCCAGATTTCCAGGGAATCGCCGCGGACCCGGAAGGATCCGCGTGAAAATCCCTGGTCGTTGCGGCGGTATTGCTGGGCGACGAGGTCCTTCATCACCTGACGCTGGTCGTAGTCGTGGCCGGATTTCAGGTCCTGCGTCATGGCGCCATAGGTTTCGACGCTGCCGATGCCGTAAATGCAACTGACCGAGGCGACGATGATCACGTCGTCCCGTTCCAGAAGCGCGCGGGTGGCCGAATGGCGCATCCGATCGATCTGTTCGTTGATTTGGGATTCCTTCTCGATATAGGTGTCCGAGCGTGGAACGTAGGCCTCGGGCTGGTAGTAGTCGTAGTAGCTGACAAAATACTCCACCGCGTTTTCGGGGAAGAAGCCCTTGAATTCGCCGTATAGCTGCGCCGCCAACGTCTTGTTGGGGGCCAGGATGATCGCCGGGCGCTGGGTTTCCTCGATCACCTTGGCCATGGTGTAGGTCTTGCCGGTGCCGGTGGCGCCGAGCAGCACTTGGTCGCGTTCGCCGTCGGTGACGCCCTGGGCGAGTTCCGCGATGGCCGTGGGCTGGTCTCCGGCGGGCTGGAATTCGGTGTGCATGACAAATCTGTGACCCCCCTCCAGCTTGTCGCGTTCGCGGACGGGCGGCGGGGCAGCGTGCAGCACGGGCATCTGGTCGGGGCGGTTGTTGTGCATGGGGGCGATTCCTTCCGGTCGCCTAGATTTGATCGCTTTTTGTTCCGCTTCAAGGGGGGTTGCTGACAGTGGGTGTCAGGAGAAGAGACCTTGCCAAAGATCCTGGACCTGGGTCCAAGCATCGACTGCGTCGGGGAAGCGCCAGAGCGCGACGGCGAGGCCGATTTTGGTGAGCACGGTGCGGGCGGTGGCGACCTATGTCCAGAAGCGCAGTTTCGGCAGCCGAGCGGGCTCGTCTGCGCCGACGGTACGCTCGTTGGCGCGAGAGTCGCGCAGGAGGATGCGGGCGATGGTGCGGGGCCAGACGGAGAGTGAAACCACGACCAGGGCTGGTCGAGGCGGCGTTCCTGGTCGAAGGTAAAGGCGTACGCTCAGGCGGGCAATTCACGGATAGCTCAGGCCGTGCCCCCTGCGGGACCAGACAGAGGCTCAGCTCACGTCAGCGCCAGGCCTGCGCGCTCCAGCGCCGCGGCGGGCCAGTCGGTGATCTGCGCCGGATCGGTCACGACGATTTCGGGGCGGCCGTTGTCATCGGGGAACATCTTGGTCTTGCCGGTCACATAGGCATAGCTGCGGCGCGGGTTGGTCTCGCCGTCGGCGCGGTAGCGTTGCAGGATCAGGTTCATGATGTCCTCGCCCAGCCCTTCGTTCGCGTTCGGAATGAACATCTGGTAGGGCTGTTCCAAAGACCCGGTATGGAACACGATGTGATCCGACGCGGTCGGCGTAAAGTCGCGAAGCTCCATGAACACCGTCGTCTCCTGCCCCGCCTTGGCGATCTCGACCAGCCGCGCGTAATCGAGGCGCGTATTGAACAGATTGGCTTCGGGAACGCGGCGTTTGATTTCGCGGTAGCCTTCGATGATCCGCGCGCGCAGATCCCACCATGTGCAAAGGGCGGCGTAGTTGCGCATAACCGCGCCGTTATTGGCGATCTGGTTCCAGATGCCCAGGACCTGCGACTGCGCCTCGCGCTCTGCAGCCTGGTAACGGGCATGGTAATTGGCGAACTCGGCATAGCCGTATTTCTGGAAATAGGGCGAGAATCCTTCGCGGATCATCAGTTCCTGGAAATCGGTGCCGTCCTCCAGCTCGATATAGCACAGAAGCCGCCCGAAATTGCCGCGATACTTCTGGATCGCCTCTTCCCTGGGCTCGTTGCCGGGCAGGACCAGCTTGACCGTGTCGCCCGCCTTGAGAAGCTCCTTGGCGCGGTCGGAGGCACGGCGGCCCATTTCGGTCACCGGCTTGGAGCCGGCGTTAACCTCTTCCGTATCGAGAGAGAGGATGCGCAGAGATTCCGATTTGACGGCAGTCTCGTCGAGAAAAACGCGGACCGTATCACCGTCGACAACACGATCGATCTTGGCCTCAAATGACGTGCCTGACATCGGCAAACTCCTAAAAAACGCTGTTTCGCACCAACTGATGTAAATCGCTTTCTATGAGGAGTTCATATCAGAAGCGATAAAGCGGCGCCATGATTCTCCCGCGCTTTGGGGTGGGCATTCGGCACGGACCTTATCCTTAAAGTTGATCCTTGCCGTGGTCTGCCATGCGTCCGCAGATCGCCTGTTTTTGTGCACACTAAGCGAAAACCTGCCACCTGAAACCGCAGACCAGCGAGCGCTCTGCAACGAGAATTCGGTGGAGCCGCTCGACCGGCCGATCACGCAGATCCTTGGGTAAGCCTTTCTGCAAAAGAGTTTTTTTGCCGGTACGAGGTCCGTGGGTTGCACTGTCTTGCCCTAGGTCACGCGATTCTTAGAGGCGATGGTGACAATTTTCTACAACCTTAGGTAAAGTTCGCTCTTGCTCCGGAAGCGTTTCCCGCATACCGTGTATGGGCAAGCAGCAGAACTGACTGCCGGCCGAATGCGATACACCCACCCCACCCCTCGCTCCCTCGCATTCGGTCGGCAGTCGACTTTTCCCCGAGTTGAATTGACCGCTTGGCGGCGGCCGCGGGATTTGCGATAACGCGGCAGCGATTTCAGGAGCTTGCCCATGCCCGCGCGCATCTATCAACCCGCCCGGACGGCGATGTCGTCGGGGACTGCCAAAACCAAGCACTGGGTGCTGGAATTCGCGCCCGACAGCGCACGCGAAGTCGATCCGCTGATGGGCTGGACCTCGTCTTCGGACACGCAGGCGCAGGTGCGGCTGCGATTCGACAGCAAAGAGGCGGCATTGGACTATGCCGAGGAACACGGCATCGAGGCACTGGTGTTCGAACCGAAGAAGCGCAAGCCGAACATCCGGGCGCGGGGGTATGGCGAGAATTTCGCAACCGACCGGCGTGGGGCCTGGACGCACTGAGTCTCGGCATCGTCCGCTGCAATAGGTCTTCGGTCGCCGTTATCGGTCAAGCGATCGGGTCTCGTGAAGGCCGATTGCGAGTCTGATCCACATAGCGGATGCCATTCGGAAAGGTTTCGGCAAATACCCTCAGGTGCCGCAGTGCAGAACGCCGGAGCCTTGCGGCCCCGGCGCCTTTTGGGTGCCCCACCCAGATTACTTGTTACTCGGCCGGTGGTTAGATCACCAGACCGTCGCGCAACATCTTGGCTTCGTAGGCCTTCAGCGAATGCCGGGCCGCACCATAGTTCCGTAGCCCATCGACGTTCATCAGTTTCGGGAACAGCTTGTAGATCTCGTCGCGCTGTTCCTGGTCGATGCCCTTGAGCGAGTAGTCGCCGGGGTGGAAGCTTTCGGTCCACGCACCGTCGCCCAGGATCACTTCGTGCCGGTCGAACATCAGGTGAATGTACTCGGTGCCCGGCACATCGGCCCGCTCGATCCCTGGCTGGCCGACCAGATGCTTGGCGGCGACCAGAACCTCGCGCTCGTCGAACAGAACATGCGTGTGCTCGTTGGCCATCAGCATCCGGTGGTTGGGAGAGACCATCATGTCCCGTTCCGGCAGGCCGTTGCCCAACGCACCCTTGCGGATCAGCACCGGGCGCAAGGACGGATCGGCCTGCAGGCCTAGGGTCGAGACCTTGGTCGCACCGATCCAGCGGATCTCCTGCACACCGTCATCGCGGGTGATGACCCGGTCGCCGGCCTTGAGATCCTCAACCGCAATCTCACCGCGCGGGGTGGCGATAGCCACGCCCGGAGTGAAGCAGATGATCAGCCGCTCGATCTCGGCGAAGTCCAGGCTGCCTTCGACGGTAACGCCGTCGGCGGCAAGGAAGTTCACCGTGCCCGAGGTCGAGTCGCCGTCGGCGTCCACCGTTTCGTTGACCACCTCCAGCTTTCCAAGACCCCGCAGGTCCAGCGTGTCGACGTCGTTGCCGGTGGTGCCACCGTCGATCACGTCGCCAAAGCCGTCTTCGCGGGTGTCGATGAAGAACTCGTCGCGGTCGGCCTCGCCGAACAGCGTGTCGGCGCCTTGGCCGCCGGTGATGTCATCCTTCAGTGCGCCGCCGTAGATCAGGTCGTCGTCGATGCCGCCGTCGATGGTGTCGGCCCCGCCGCCGCCAAAGATGGTGTCGTCGTCATCCTGGCCAAAGATCAGGTCTTCGCCGGCGCCGGCCTCGATATAATCCTTGCCGTTATCCGGAACGAGGTCGGGGCTGAGGCCGCCCGTATCTTCGTCGGTGATGTTCAACTCGTCCGGGAAGGCCGGGTCGAGGCCGCCGTAGATGGTGTCGTTGCCCGCGCCCGAGCTGATCGAGTCGGACCCTTCGCCACCGATGATCAGGTCATCGCCGAAGGTCGAGGTGATGGTGTCGTCATCGATCCCGCCGTCGATCACGTTGTCGCCAGACCCGGCGTTGATCAAGTCGGCATCGTCACCGGTCGAGATCGTGTCGTCGCCGGAGCCCGAGATCACCGTGTCGAGGTCGTTCATGTCGGCGCCGGGGCCGTTGAACGCCACATCGCCGGGGAACAGACCCGGATAGCCGAGATCCGGAAGCGGGGTCGCGCCGCCGCCCGAGGTGTCGATCACGTTGTTGCCATTGCCTCCGTCGACAAAGTCGCTGCCGTCGCCGCCGGTGATGGTGTCGTCGTCGTTGCCGCCGAGGATCGAGTCGTCGCCCGCGCCGCCGTCGAGTTCGTCGCTGCCGCGAAGGCCCTCGATGGTGTCGTCGCCCGCGCCGCCCGTGATGGTGTCGGCTTCGTCGCCGCCAACAAGGCTGTCGTTGCCCTCGCCGCCGTCGATCGTGTCGAGCCCGTCGCCGGAAATCAGCGTATCGTCGCCGCCGTCGCCGATCATGATATCGTCGCCGCCCTGGGTTTCGACATATTCGTTGCCATCGCTGCCGATGACCGTGTCATCTCCTTCGCCGGTGATGACGCGCTCGATCTCTACGAAATCTGTCACCGAGGTTGGGCCGCTGAAGTCGTCGATGAAGCCTTCCTCGGGCGCGATGAACTGGACGTAGACGCCCTCTTCGATGTCCGACGAATCCAGGATGTCCCCGCCATCGTCCTCGTCGGTTTCACCGCCGATTATGAAATCCCGATCCACATTGTCGGTCAGGACGAAGCGGTCGTCGCCACCGCCGCCGTCGACGGTGTCGTTGCCAAGGCCACTGTCGATCGTGTCGTCGCCGCCATTGCCGAAGATCGTGTCGTCATCGCCGTCGAAGCCGTCGATCTGATCGCCCTGCAGGTCGGTATAGCCGGGCTCCATCAACTCGCCGCTGTCGAGACCGTCGACCGGCCCGATCACGTCGTTGACCTTTACATCGACCGTCGCGGTGTCGGTGCCGCCATTGCCGTCCGACACGGTGTATTCGAACGTGTCGGTCCCCACGAAGGCCGGATCCGGCGTATAGGTCAGCGTGCCGTCGCCATTGTCGGTCACCGTGCCGTTCGGCGGCTGGGTGAAGCTGTCGATCTCCAGCGGATCGCCGTCGACGTCGCTGTCGTTTGCCAGCACGGCCACAACCACCGGCATGCCCTGATCGGTCGTCTGGTTGTCATCCTCGGCCACCGGATCGTCGTTCACCGGCGCCACGTTGAAGGTGATGGTCCCCGTATCGGTGCCGCCGTTGCCGTCATCGATGGTGTAGGTGACCGTGTCGGTACCGTTGAAGTTCTCATCCGGCGTGTAGGTGAACGTGCCGTCGCCGTTGTCGGTGATCGTGCCGTTCGCCGGATCGGTGATGTCGGTCACGTCCAGCGGGTCGCCGTCCGGGTCGGTGTCATTCGCCGTCGGATCGAAGGTGACAGGCGTATCCTCGTCGGTCGGGATATTGTCGTCGTTCGCCGTCGGATCCTCGTTCTGCGGATCGGTCAGGATGGTTTCGATCTGCGAGAATTCCAGCGAACCCGTGACGTTGCCGCCGGCATCGAGGAAGTTCACGGTACCCTTGGTGGCCCCGTTGTCGGTGCCGTCGGCCGACTCGATGATCTCGACGCGGCCCAGGCCACGCAGATCCAATGTGTCGTTGTCGGTATCCTCGTCCGGCCCGTTGCCGCCGATGACGACGTCGCCATCCGCCTCGTCGCGCGAGCCGAAGGTGATCACATCGTCGCCGTCGCCGCCGTCCGAGGTGTCGTCGCCTTCGCCGCCGTCCAGGGTGTCGTCGCCCGCCTCGCCAAAGATCAGGTCGTCGCCCTTGTCACCCTCGATCTCGTCGTTGCCGGGATCGCCAAAGGCAACATTCGCATCGAAGGCAATATCGGTAACGTTGATGCCGGTGTTGTTCCCGCCGTCCTGGTTGTGGACGATTTCGAACCGGCTGACCGGGCCCGCGATGTTGACCAGAACCGAATGCTCGGCATTGTTGTCGTCGGTGTAGTTGTTGTCGATGCTGGTCGCGGTGTCGTTGCCAGCCACGCCATCGGTGTTCGACAGCGCCAGGCCGGACCCGGCATCGGACAGCTGCACCTCGACCGGGTTGCCGAATTCGTCATAGGCGCGGACATAGACCCGGCCGTCGCCGTCGATGTCGTTGATGCGGAATTCGACATTCTCGATCGGCTGATCCGACTCCCAGCGGTAGGTGGCCGAATTGCTGTCGCCGTTCAGAACCGATTCCAGCGACGACCGCTCGCCAACAGCCGCATCCAGGTCGTCCGTGTTCTGCAGGCTGGTTTCGTATTGCGTATCGACGCCAGAGCTTTCGGCAACGGTCGTGAACGTAATGTTCACCGATCCGGTATTATGGGTGAAGTCCGGCGCGTCGGCGTCATTGGCAAAGCCCGGTCCCTCGGACCATTCGAAGATCTCGCGGGTCACGGGACCGTCGGTGCCGCTGTCGCCATAGATCGTGTCGTCGCCCATGGCGCCGTTGATCGTGTCGTCGCCGCCGTTGCCGAAGATCAGGTCGGCGTCGTCGGTGATCAGATCACCACCCTGATCGGTGGGTGCGTTGGAGTCGTCGTAGCCAAGCTCCATCACCTCGCCGAACGCCTCGCCGTCGACGGCGCCGTCGGGCTGCGGATCGGGCACGGCCGATTCGTAGATCGCCACATAGTCGATTTTGCCGTCGAAGTAGCGGTCGTATTCACCATCGTCCTTTTCGCGGGCGCCGAAGGTGAAGTTCTCGTCGTCGTTGTCGCCGATATCAAGGGACAGGCCGGTCTGGCCCGACGTGACGGTCTCGGTCGCGCCGGTCGTTATGTTCTCGACCTCCAGCGTGATGCCGGTCGCGGCGTCCCAGCTGTACTTGACGTTCACCAGATCGCCGGGGGCGAAGAAATTCGTCGAGGTTTGGATCGTCTCGTTCTGGCCGTTGGCGTAGTGCTTGACCTGAACCTGCCCGTGCGCAGTGACGGCGATATTCAGATAGCCCTCGTCGGACTTGTCGTCATATTCGCCGCGGTTCACCAGGGTGTCCGGGCTGGTACCGACCTGGGCGTCTTGGGTGAACTGGACCTCGATCGTCCCTTTCGACAGGTCAAAGGCGTTGTCGTCGCCGCTCACATCGAAAAAGTCGCCATGGCCATCGAAATGCGCGCGGTCGCCGGATGCGAAGGCGTTGCCCTCGAAATGGCCGTTCTGTGCGATACCATCGTCAAGACCGGTATCAGCCGTCTCGTTGCCTGCGATGAAGTCCCAGAGGCCGACGAGGTTGTTTACGGAGTTCGGGTCAAAGTTCGACATTGTGGCGATCCTTATTTCGCTAGCCCAGAACGCGCCGAGCGGCGGTCAGCAGCAAAGTTGACATAACGGCGCGCCGGCATTGCGTGCGTACGCGGCGCATGACGTGAAAACGGTTCAGTCCAAGCCACTGGTTCGATCGCCGCGCTTGGTCCGGCTTTGGTTTCGCAATTCATTCTCATCACCGTCTCCACACCCGAACGCCCAGGGTCGCATTTCGGTCGGAGAGCGCATCCGCTCACCAGACCCTTGACGTCCTTGGCACCGACCGCGGATGGTTCAGGTTCAGGCCAATACGCGCCCGCCCCCACGGACCGAAATCAACCCTACCGCGGCATGCTTCCGGTCACCCGGAGCGTGCCACCACGGACAGGCGCCGCCTGTCCGCATTCGTCTGAACCATGCCGCTGTCGATGCGACACCCCCACCAAACACAGATGAGTATGCGGAGTTTCGCATTTTAGAAAAACGCTTTGTTAGGACTTCGGTTACCAGGCACACCAATTTTGGCTTTGAAACCGCCCCCTTTCCGCCACAATCTGCGCTGGTCCCGGGCCATAATTGTTTCGCTTGTTTCATTGATCGAGGGCTTCAATTGTGGATTGCCGTCCGCAGGCTACCAAATAAGGCCAGATATCTGACGGCGCTGGGGCGATTGTTTCGCAAACAGCGCTGAAATCGACTGTCCCGGCCGTTGCCCAAATTATGCCATTATCTGCAGATGCGTATTCGGGATTCCATCGACAAACCGGCCCAGTTGTACGGTTTGTCGTCAATCGTGGAACGTTTCAATCTGCCGTCACAGAATCGGCCCGCCACAGTTTTGCCGGATTCGTCGACCTCCGACCTGCCATGGCAGCATGCTGCGGTGAATTGACCATCATGGCGTTTTGATATCCTAAGGCGGCAGCACTAGCCATTATGGCAGCCACGGCAGGCAACGGGGGTATGTGCCGCCCGTGCTTTTCGAGGCCGGACGCGCCGCCAAAAGAAGGGCAAGGTCATGTTACCCAAGGTCCTCTTCGTCGTCATCGACCAGATCAGAGCCGATCTGCTTTTCGGGCGATTGGCGGACCACATCGAGTTGCCGAACCTGCGGCGGCTGATGGACGAGGCGGTCAGCTTTACCAACCATGTCTCGGTCGCCAATCCCTGCGGCCCGTCGCGCACCAGCATGCTGACAGGGCGCTACGCGATGAACCATAGGTCGGTCCGGAACGGCGCGCCGCTGGCGCACGACACACCAAATCTTGCGCGCGAGTTGCGCAAGGGCGGCTATCACCCGCTGCTTTTCGGCTATACTGACACCACTCGCGATCCCCGGCGACACCCGCCAAAGGATCCGCTTCTGGCCACCTACGAGACGGAAATGCCGGGCTTCGAGGTCGTGACCGAGATGCGGATGGAGGAAAACCGCGCCTGGCTCGCATATCTGCATTCAAAGGGTTATCGGCTTCCCCAAAGCCAGGAAATCTGGGTTCCCGCCGGTGACCGTATCGCCGCGCCCGCCTTCTATCGGGCCGAGGACAGCGATACTGCGTTCCTCACCGATTGCTGCCTGAACGCGCTGGCGGTGCGCCGCGACCAGCGCTGGTGTGCCCATCTTACCTACCTGCGCCCGCACCCGCCCTTCGTCGCCCCTGCACCCTACAACGAAATGTATGACCCCGCCGGCCTGCCGCTTCCGCACCGGCCTTTCAGCCGCGAGGAGGAGGCGGCGAGCCACCCCTATTTCGGGCCCTTGCTGGAAAAGGATCATGCGCGCCAAACTGTGATCGGCTTTCCCGATCTTGGCGACGATATCGACACTGTGCAGCAATTGCGCGCGCTCTATTTCGGGCTGGCGACCGAGGTCGATCACCATCTGGGCCGCATTCTGGATTGGCTGAAACACAGCGGTCAGTGGGACGACACTCTTGTGATCGTATGCGGCGATCACGGCGAAATGCTTGGCGACCGGCATTGCTGGGGCAAGCGTGCACCGTTCGCCGAAGCCTATCACGTGCCGCTGATCGTCCGGATGCCGGGCGGCAGGCAGGGCCTGCGGGTCAGCGCACCGACCGAAAGCGTCGACCTGTTGCCGACGATCCTGCAGGCCGTGGGGTTGGAAATTCCGCATTTCGCCGATGGCGCTTCACTGATTCCATTCCTGCAGGGTGAAGAACCTGAGGGTTGGCGTGATGCCAGTTATTCCGAGCTCGATTTCGGCAACCCGGTCGTACCGACGCTGTGGCAATCCAAGCTGGGCTTGAGTGTGGAGGAGGCCAACCTTGCCATCCTGCGCGAGGGCGCTTGGACGCTGGTGCATTTCAACGGCGGTCTGCCGCCGCTTTTGCTGTCGGATACCGACCGTCAGGCGGCGGACCATTCCAAGGACCCGGCCAATTCCGCAACCTTGCTGCGCCTCACACGCCGGCTTCTGGATCACCGGATGCGCCATGCTGACCGGGGATTGTCGGACTGGATGATCACACCCGAGGGGCCGAAGCTCCGGCGCTGACGCCGGGCACCGAAGCCGATAGGTCACAACCATCCGGCAGCACCATCCATACGGCACCTAGATTTGGGCAAAGTTTCGATATGTCGGGTTTTCACACGGGTTCTACGCGACATATGGTTGATTTCGCCGGAAATGCCCGGTATTGGTGCGCACACAGGTGCATAGACGCGGTAATGCATCAGCTGACGCTGACGGCGGGGTCCGGTTGCCAATGGCTGACGGGCCCCGTTTTCATTCGCGGGCCATAGGCGAAGAACACATGCTATCCAATGAAAAACAGGAAAAGGCGCCAGGTGCTCAGACGCGGTCCTCGCATCGTGCCTTGCGGCACATCCTGACGCCTTCCTGAACCGGTTCGCCCGAAGGCGCCCCTGCTCATTTTGCTCCGGCTCCGAAGAACCTTCGCTGCCGCTTTAGGTCTCAACCCCCTTGCAGCCCGGCTGCTCCGGATCCGAAGACCTTTCGCAACACCAGCCACGCCGGATGCCAAGCCCCTTTGCGACCCGCTCCAGCCCTCGGGCTTTGCCGGTCCGTCCGATGCTCGCAAGAGCTCTTTCAGACCTTCAAACCCTTTGAACCCTTCACGTTCCGCGCCTGCCCCGAAGGACCCTTGCGTCCCGCTCCGGCTTCGTTGGCCTTCGCGCCCCGTCCTGGTTCCGAAGAACCCGTCCGGTAACAGGACGATGACAACGGGGCCGTCATCAGGCAAGCCAAAATCAGAGCAGAATCAAAATTTCTTGGGGATAAGCTTCTGAATTCTCAGTGGAAATACAGGTGGATAACTCGATTCTCCGAACCATTAGCATAACTTAGTGCGAAACATGGGGCGCCCGGAATCCGGGCGCCAAAATCGCATTGTTCCTGTGGGGACTGGCGTGATCCGTCCACAAAAAGCGCTCTGTGCCCGACAACGCCGATTCGTGGCCCCCGGTCGACGCGCCGGCGGCTCAACGCCAACCGGTTCGCCTCTGCCCCTGCCTCAGGTCCCGCCGAGCCAGGGCAGTGAGAAGGTCTTGACGTTGGTAAAGCTTTTCATCGCCTCGATCACGCCTTCCTTATAGCCGTTGCCGCTGTCCTTGATGCCGCCGAAGGGCGACATTTCAATCCGGTAGCCGGGCACCTCCCAGATATTCACCGTGCCGACCTCAAGCCCGGCGATATAGGACTGCATGCGATGGAAATCATTGGTGCAGACCCCGGCGGACAGGCCGAATGCCGTGCCGTTCGAAATGTCCATCACCTGCGCATCGTCTTCCGGAACGCGGATTATTGGGATAACGGGGCCAAAAGTCTCCTCCATCACCAACTCGCATTTCGGATCGACATGGTCGACGACGATCGGTGGTAGCAGCGCGCCTGCACGGCCCGGATGATACAGAATCTCGGCGCCTTGCGCTTCGGCCGCCTGCACGCGAGCCTCGAAGGTCTCTGCCGCCTGCGCATGCACCACGGTGCCAAGCTGGGTGGCGGCATCCATCGGGTCACCGAACCGGATCGCCCGGGCGCGTTCAAGAACCAGCGCGCCGAAGCGGTCGGCGACACTTTCCTGGCAGAGGATGCGCTTGACCGCGGTGCAGCGCTGGCCGGAATTCTTTGTTGCCCCGGCAACAGCCAGATCGGCCGCCTTGGCAAGCTCGGTCTCGGACAGGTCGTTGCAGATGATCAGCGGGTCATTGCCGCCCAGTTCCAGCACCTGACGTTTGTAGACCGCCTTGGCGGCGATGATCTTGCCGACCGGCACGCCACCCGTGAAAGTCACCAGATCGATATGCGGGTTGGTCACCATCTCGTCGCCGACATCTGCCGGCCATCCGGTCACGACCGACAGCATCTGCGGCGGCAGCCCCGCCTCGTACAACGCATCCGCCAGCCAGATCGCCGTCAGCGGCGTCAGCTCGGTCGGTTTGACCACCATGCAGTTGTTGGTCGCGACCGACGGCGCAATCTTGTGCGCGACCATGTTGAGCGGATGGTTGAACGGCGTGATCGCCGAGATCGCGCGCAGGGGCTCTCGCGTGGTGAAGATCTTCCGCGCCTTGCCGTGGGGGGTAAGATCGCAGGAAAACACCTCGCCATCATCGTGGATGCACATCTGCCCGGCCAGCGTGAAAACATCATAGGCGCGGCCGCATTCGTACAGCGCATCCGTAATCGAGATGCCAAGTTCGGCAGTGATGATGCAGGCGAGCTTGTCCTTGCGGGCATCGATAATCCTGGCGGTGTTCAGCAGGATTTGCTGCCGTTCGTGGCGGGTGAGTTCGGGCTTGTATGCCGCAGCGGTATCGAACGCCTCGCGCACATGTTCCGCCGTGCCCGCCGGAACCGATCCGATCACCTCGTCGGTGTAGGGATAGCGCACCTCGATGCGGTCCTTGGTGTCGGACTTGCGGCCGGCAATGCGCATGGCTTCGTGTCGGGATGGGATCGGAGGCGGTCTCAGCATGGCAAGGTCTCTTCAAAGAACGGCGGCGACGGTCGCATAGTGGAACGCATCATAGTTGCGCAGCTCCGGCGCAAAGGGCAGGTCGAGCACGCGGTTGACGATGAACGGCACCTCCTGCTCGGTCAGCCCGCCATGGCTGCGCAGCGGTTCGGTCAGCGCGGCCAGGTCGTGGCGGTCAGCCGAGGTGCCGATGGTCATGTTTTCCGCCGATATCATCACGATGTCGCCGATCCGGTCGCCGGGCAGATCGAACCGCCGCATCGCCTCGTCCTTTGGCACAACCAGGATGATCCCGTCCAACGCGGCGAGCCGGTCAATGATATCGGCGCGGTCGGCTTCGTCGGGTAGATAGATCGTGGCGTAGGATCCCAGCGCGCCATGATGCACGACGTAGGGATCGGTGATCGGCAGAATTACCCGGGCGGCGCCTTGCTCGAGCCAGCCGTCCAGCAGGTCCTGCGCATAGATCACGTTGGGCGCGCCCTGCACATCGTGTTTGGGCTTCATGCCATGGTCCGCGGTGATGACGATACTGGCGCCCAGGGCGTCCAGTTCCCCAAGATAACGGTCGAACATGGCATAGAACGCATTGGCGACCGGCGTTCCCGGGGCATGCGTGTGCTGGATGAAGTCCGTGGTGGTCAGATACATCACGTCCGGCTGCCATTCCCGCAAGAGCTTGACCCCGGCCGCAAAGACAAACTCGGACAGCTCTGCGGAATAGACATCCGGCTGCGCCATACCGAGCCAGTCCGACGCCCGGTCGATCCCGTGTTCCGCCACCGTGGTCGTATCGGATTTCTCCGACGAAAAGCACCGCGCGCGGTCGGCATCGAACCGCAGCCCGGCCCCCAGCAGCGCCCGCAGTTTATCCTTGGCGGTGACGATCGCGACCTTTGCGCCCCGTTCGTAGAACCGGCTGAAGATCGTCGGCGCCCGCAGGAACCGCACGTCGTTCATCATCACCTCTTCACCGGTCTCGGGGTCGATGAGGTAGTTACCGCAGATGCCGTGCACGCTGGGCGGCTGGCCGGTGGCGATGGACAGGTTGTTGGGATTGGTGAAGGACGGGATCACCGAATGCGCCAGCCGGTCGGTGCCCGTGCGCTTGATGCGGGCGAGGTTTGGCATCAGCCCCGCGGCGGTGGCGTCGGTCAGATAGGCCGGCTCGCAGCCGTCGAGGCAGATGACCGCGGCAGGCGATTTGGGAAACGGGTAGAGGCGGTCATTCGCCTCGATGGGGGCATGGATGTTCATGTCGGTCCTTTCGAAAATTCAGGCGGCGAGTTTTTCGCGTTCATTCAGAGCGGCAGCCGGTGGCGCGGCGCTGATCACGCCCATCTCTGCCAGCGCCTCTTCGGCGGCCTCGGCCACGCGGCCCATCACGACGTGGTCGAGTTGGCCGATACAGCCGATGCGAAAGCTGTCGGCGACGGTCAGTTTGCCGGGATAGATGATGAACCCCCGTGCCTTCATCGCGGAATAGAAGGTCCCGAAGGAAAACCGTGGATCGGCCGGGCAGAAGAACGTCACGATGATCGACGACAGCCATTCGTCGCGCAGCAGGGTCTCGAACCCTCTGGCGCGCATCTCCGCCACCAGCGTGTCGCGATTCCTGTCATAGCGCGCTGCGCGGCCGGCGACGCCGCCCTCGGCCTGGTGTGCATGCAACGCTTCGAGGAAGGCGGCGACCGAATGCGTCGGCGGGGTGAACCGCCACTGCCCGGTCTTCTCCAGATGCACCCATTGATCGTGCAGGTCGAGGCAGAGCGAATGACTGTTGCCCTTTGCCGCCTGCAGCGCCTGTTTGCGGGCGATGACAAAGCCGAAACCGGGCACGCCCTCGATGCATTTATTGGCCGAAGAAACGAAGGCCTCGAAAGGCACCTCACCCGCAAGAAGCGGCAAGGCCCCGAAGGCAGACATGCTGTCGATCAGCAGCTTGCGGCCGGCCCGTGCGACCGCCCCGGCGATCTCGGCGATCGGGTTGAGGATGCCGGAACTGGTCTCGCAATGGACCGCGAACACATGGGTGATCGCCGGGTCGGCGGCCAGCATGCGCGCCACCTCGGACCCGCGCGGCGGAAGATAGTCGCCCTTGTCCAGCAGCACGTGGTTGCGCCCCAGATAGTCGAGCGTACGCGCGGCGCGGTGGCCATAGGCGCCGTTGACCAGGACCAGCACCTTGCCATCGCGCGGCACGAGGCTGCCCAGCATCGCCTCGACGCAGAAACTGCCCGACCCCTGCATCGGAACACAGTCGAACGCCTCCCAGCCGGGCCCGATCATCTCAAGCAGCCGGGCTCGAAGCTCTGCGGTCAGACCGCGAAAATCGTCGTCCCAACTGCCCCAATCGCGCAACATCGCCTGCTTCACTGCGAATGAGGTCGTTAGCGGCCCCGGTGTCAGCAGAAAGGGCTCTCCCAAGCGCGGCGGGTCCATGGTTGGCATCGCGGAGTCTTTCCAATGTCCGATCTACGATGTCCCTATACCCTCTTGCCGGTCATCTGAGAAATCGTTAGATTAGATGTATTCATCGGTGTTTCTTATAGATAACCGGTCATGCGCCATTCACAACTTCGCGCCTTCCATTTTGTTGCCCAAACCGGTGGGTTCTCGAACGCGGCCAGGGCAATGAACCTGTCGCAACCGGCCGTTTCCGACCAGGTCGGCCAGTTGGAGCGCGAACACGACGTGCTTCTGTTCCATCGCACCGGGCGGCAGATCGCGCTTACCGAGTCCGGTGCAAAGCTGTTTGTCCTGACACAGCAGTATTTTGAGATCGAGGCGCGGATCGCCGAGGCCCTGTCGGCGTCCCGGGCCGCCGTCAAAGGCCATTTGCGGCTGGTGGTTGACGCCGCTCATCACATCAACGACGTGCTCAGCCGGTTCCGCGGTAAATATCCGAAGGTGACGATCGACGTTGCGGTCGGCAATTCGGCCTTTGTGATGGAAGAACTTCGCGCCTATCGCGCCGATATCGGCGTGATCGGCACCAGCGCGGACCAGGCGGATTTCGACGCCATCCTGCTGGGCGCTTCTCCGATCATCGCATTCGCGCCGTTTGACCTCGCCCAAACGCTCCCGAGGCCCCTGCCCCTGGCGGAACTCACCCGCCTGCCATTTGTCAGCCGCGAAGCCGGGTCGAAAACCCGGGCTATGCTCGAGGCCGAGACCGCAAGCCGAGGGCTGAAACTGAACCCGGTGGTCGTCGCACAAGGCCGCGAGGCGGTGCGCGACATCGTGGCGGCCGGAGCAGGTGTCGGCGTGATCTCGCAGGCCGAATTCGGTGCCGACAAGCGCCTGCAGGCGCTACCGCTTGCCGATTGCGACCTGCAGATGCGCGAGACCCTGATCTGCCTGTCACGCCGCCGTGACGTGCCGGCGATCCGGGCCTTCATGGCGATCGCCCGGGCCCAGGAAGACTAGGTCGGCCCCAATGTCGAGCAGGGGATGTTTCGGGCCGTCAGGCGGCGGCAGGCCCTGTTGGCAGCCTCTTGCGTCATGCCGACGAAATTCGCCTCGTGGCCTCGCTTGGTGCTGGCCACCTTGCGCAGAGCCTCATCGAGCGTTCCCAACTCGCTGAGCGCCGTTTTCAACAGCATCCGCTCGGCCTCGTTCCGCGACCGGAAGCGGCCGATGTTGATACCCCAGTGCCGCCCGCCCGAGGTCGACAGCCGGGTGACGACCTCGCGGTCCGGTTCGGCGTCCCGTTCGGCGGCCGTCACCAGGACTTCCGGTCTTGGCGCAGGCGTTGGCGACGCCGGTGCCGGCCTGGTGGCCGGCGGCTGGGCCTCCGCAGCCACGGCAGGTGGCCGCAACACGGGCAAGGCAGCAGGCGACGTCGCGGCATTGGAAGCGGGTTGGACAGTGACCGCCGTGATCGTCTGTTCGATGGTTTCCTGCATGGCCACCAGCATTTCTTCGGCCGGCGCTGGCGTGGCCGTTCCCGGGCGCATCACCGGGAACGGGCTTGTCTCGACGGCGCGCGCCACCCGGATCGTCTTTCCGGCCAGCGGCTTGGTCGCATCCGGTGCCGCCGCGGGCACGACGCCCGGCTTTGCCGGCTTTCTGACCGCGACGCGGGTCGGCGCGCGGCGGAATCCCATATCCAGAAGCTCCGCCACCCTGGCATTGCGCTGTGCCGTCGACCGCCCGCCGAACATGGTCGCGATGATCCGCTCCTGCCCGCGCTCCGCCGAGGCGACAAGGTTGAACCCCGCCGCCCGGGTATAGCCGGTCTTGATCCCGTCGGCGCCCTTGTAGGCGGCCAGGAACTTGCGGTTCGTATTGGCCACGTCGCGCAACCCTGCATGCGTCGAGCGACGCGAGAACAGGTTGTAGTATTCGGGGAAGTCGTAGAACAGCTGCCGGCCCAGCAGCGTCATGTCGCGCGCCGTCGACAGATGTCCCGCCTCGGTCAACCCGTGGGCATTCTTGAAGGTTGAGCGCGTCATTCCCAGCGCCTTGGCGGTCCGGTTCATGCGGCGTGCGAACGCGGCTTCGCTGCCGGATACCGCCTCGGCCAATGCCGTCGCCGCGTCGTTTGCCGATTTCACCGCCGCCGCGCGGATGAGATAGCGCAGCTTGATCTTCTGCCCCGGCCTGAGCCCCAGCTTTGATGGGGGTTCCGCCGCCGCCTTCTTCGAGATCTTGACGGACGTGTCGAGCCCGATCTCGCCATTCTCCACCGCCTGGAACACCAAATAAAGCGTCATCATCTTGGTCAGCGATGCCGGGTGCAGACGGGTGTCGGCGTTGCGTGCATGCAGCACTTCGCCCGACCGCGCATCCATCACCATCGCCGCATACGGCGCCGCCAGCGCCTGCGCCGCAGCCCATAAACCGATGCATACGGAAAATAGCCCGATACGGGCCAACTGTCCCAGACGCGGTGTCACGCCAAAATCCTAACGCTGCCTCATCGCCCCCGGATCGTTTCGCCCGAGGTTTCTTGGCGCTGACGCTAACACAAGGTTTTGAATCGGAAAACAGATAATTTTCAATAGGTTTGAGAAAGTTGTTAACCCGATAATCCAGATGTTGGGAAAACCGGTGGCCGAGCCGCAAGATGTTTCATTGTGGCAAAACTAAGGCGACCCGACGCAGGCGATGCCGGCCACCAAAGGCGGCAACCCGCCGAGGTCGGGAATCTCGCGATAACGCGGGCTGTTCTGCGGCGGTTCCTCATGCTCCAGCGCCCAGACCAGTCCGTGCGGCACGTATACGCCCCAGCCACCGGCCTGGATGGCGGGCACGACGTCGGATTTCATCGAATTGCCCACCATCATAGCACGTTCCGCACCATGGGCGTGCCGCGTGAAGATGTCGGCATACACGTCCGCCGTCTTGTTCGACACGATCTCGACCGCATCGAACAACTCCCCCAGACCCGACTGCGCCAGCTTGCGTTCCTGATCCAGCAGATCGCCCTTCGTGATCAGGATGACCCGGTGGCTGTCCGCCACCGACTCGATCGCCTCACGTGCGAAGGGCAACAGCTCGATCGGGTGCTGCAACATATCCTGTCCCGCCTCGATCAGTCGTCGGATGACGCGGGCAGGCACCCGTTCTTCGGTCACGTCGATGGCGGTCTCGATCATCGACAGCACGAACCCCTTAATCCCGAACCCGTAATGCCCGATATTCTGCCGTTCGGCTTCCAGCAGCCGCTCCATCAGGTGGTCGGGCTCGGTGAAATCCCGCAAGAGTTCGGCAAACCGCTCTTGCGTCAGACGGTAGAACTGTTCGTTATGCCAAAGCGTGTCATCCGCGTCGAAGCCAATCGCCGTCAGCCCGTTGCTCATCCTTGCCTCTTAGCCTACAGAATCGATGCTGGCCGCGCCCCTGCCCCTTTTCACACAGAGCCGCGGGATTATATAGTCGCCACCAGCAGCGACAAAGACGATTCAATGAGGCCGCGCTTGGCACGCATGCCCGCAACGATGTCGGATAAAAAGGACAAGGACGCCGGGGATACCGGCGTCGCCGTGGCGACGCGCGCCAAGACCAAACGCCCGCCGCTTTACAAGGTCATGCTGCTGAACGACGATTTCACGCCGATGGAATTCGTGGTCCATGTACTGGAGCGTTTCTTCGGGATGAGCCATGCCCAGGCATTCGAACTGATGCTGACGGTGCACAAAAAAGGTGTCGCGGTGGTCGGCGTATTCGCCTTCGAAATCGCCGAAACCAAGGTCGGACAGGTGATGGATTTCGCCCGCCGCCACCAGCACCCGCTTCAGTGCACGATGGAAAAGGAATAGTGCGCCCGCGCGCCGTCCCATGTCCGTCCCCCGCCTGAAGACCGCGCTAGACGCTGGTGCCGTGTCCTTGCCGGCCGACGGCCGCATCGCCGTGTTCCGCCCGCGCGCCGGGACCGATCTGTCGGTGCTGCCGAAGGATCGCGTGCATGTCATCCAGGGGTTCAAACCCGACCACGACGCCTTCGCCGCCCTCGGCTTCGATACCGGCGCGGTCCCAGAAGGCAGCTATGCCGCCGCACTGGTCTTTCTGCCCCGCGCCAAGGCCGCGGCGCATGGCCTGATGGCGCAGGCGATGGCCCTGACGGGCGGCGGCCCCGTCGTCGTCGACGGGCAAAAGACCGACGGCGTGGAAAGCCTGCTGAAGGACTGCCGCAAACGCGCCGAGGTCGGAGAGGTCGTGTCCAAGGCGCATGGCAAGCTCTTTGCCGTCACCGGCGGCGATTTCTCGGACTGGACCGCGTCGGAAAGGACCATCGAGGGCGGCTTCGTCACCGCGCCGGGGCTTTTCTCGGCCGATGGCCCCGATCCGGGTTCGCAAGCGCTCGTCGCCGTTTTGCCCAACAACTTGCCCAAGCGTATGGCCGACCTCGGCGCCGGTTGGGGGTATCTCGCGCATGCGATCCTCGAACGCGACGGCGTCGACGAGTTGCACCTGATCGAGGCCGAGCATGTCGCGCTGGCCTGTGCCCGGCGCAACGTCACCGATCCCCGCGCCCGGTTCCACTGGGCCGACGCCACCCGCTTCACCCCGTCTGAACCTCTCGACGCCGTCGTCACGAATCCGCCGTTCCACACCGGACGCTCCGCCGAACCCGCCCTGGGCAAATCCTTCATCGCCGCCGCAGCGCGGATGCTCAAACCCTCGGGCACGCTCTGGCTCGTCGCGAACCGCCACCTGCCCTACGAGGCCGAGGCGCGGGCGGATTTCGCCGATCTGCAGGAATTGGCCGCGGTTCGGGGTTTCAAGATCCTTCGCGCCACAAGACCCCGCAGACCGGCCCGCGGCCGCTAGCGCCGGCAGAAAGCGTTCCACCCGGACACAACTCGCTCTACGCTCACCCAAACGAATCAGGGACCATCTCACCCATGTCGTTTTCCATCGCGGGCAAGACCGCCATCGTCACCGGCGCCGCCAACGGCGTCGGCCTTGCCATTGCCCGGCATTTTGCCGATCACGAGGCCAACGTCGTCTTTGCCGACATGGACGAAGACCGGCTGATCAAGGAGATCGGCGAAGAGGCGAAGAAGGACGGCACCAATGTGCGCTATTTCGCGGGCGACCTGCGCGAGAAGCTGACGATCAACAATCTGCTTTCAGCCACGCTCGACAGCTATGACAGCGTCGACATCCTGGTGAACGCTTCACGGCAGGTCACGGCCTCCGACCCGCTCAACGCCGATGACGACGCGGTCGAAATGCTTTTGCAGCAGAACCTGATGACCAGCCTGCGCCTGACACAGCTCGTTGCCAAACGCATGATCAAGCAGGCCAGCGACGAAGGCCGGGAAGAAGGGAATATCGGCTCGATCATAAATCTGTCCTCCATCGCTTCGCACCGCACCCATCCCGACCTTCTGGCCTATTCCGTCAGCTCCGCCGCTCTGGATCAGATGACCCGGTCGATGGCCGTGGCTTTGGCGCCGCATCGCATTCGGGTGAACGCCATCTCTTTCGGCTCGGTCATGAGCGCCAGCCTGAAAGATGCGCTGAAAGCCGACGAGACCTGCCGGGACGACATCATCCGCCACACGCCGCTGCACCGCATCGCCAGCGCGGGCGAGGTCGCCGAGGCCGCGCAGTTCCTGGCCGCGGACGGGTCCGGCTTCATGACGGGGCAGATCCTGACGGTGGATGGCGGCCGGTCGCTGGTGGATTCTGTGGCGGCGCCAGTGCACTGACCTCGCGTCGGAGCCCAAGGATTTTGGCGCTCAATCGGCCAGGGCGCTACGATACCAGTCCACGATCTTCGCCCGCTCTTCCGGCTCCATCCAGCTGACATTCGCCGGCGGCATCGCCTCGCTGACCCCGGCCTGCAGGTAGATCTCGCGCGCCAGGCTGGCGATCTGGACTTCGTCTTCCAGCCGCACCCCTTTCGGGGGCCAGTACATGGCCTCCCAGGCGGGCTCGGCGGCATGGCACATCGAACAGCGTCCAAGCACAATGTCCGCGACCTCCTCGAATCCCTCGGCCTCGACGAACCGAGACGCCGCTGGCGTCACCGCCGCCTCTGCCGACAGTTCCAGCTTCGGCCCGGTCGACAACCAAACGCAGATCAGAAACAGCACCACGGTTGCCGCCCAGGTCCAGTGCGGATTGCCCCGCCGCGCATGCAGGGAATTGAAATAGTGCCGGATCGTGACCCCCATCAGGAACACCAGCGCCGCGATGACCCAGTTCCACTGGGTCGCGAAGGCCAGCGGGTAATGATTGCTCAGCATCAGAAAGATCACCGGCAGGGTCAGATAGTTGTTATGCGTCGACCGCAGCTTTGCAATCTTGCCGTACTTGGCGTCCGGAACCTGCCCCGCCTTCAGATCCGCCACCACGACCCGCTGGTTCGGCATGATGATGAAGAACACGTTCGCCGTCATGATCGTCGCCGTGAACGCACCCAAATGCAGCATCATCGCCCGGCCGGTGAAGATCTGGTTATATCCCCACCCCATGACCACGAGCAGCGCGAAGAGCAGCACCATCAACACCGTGGGCCTTTCGCCCAAGGGCGATTTGCACAAGGTGTCGTAAACGATCCACCCGACTGTCAACGACGCGGCCGAAATAAGCACCCCCTGCCACACGGCCAGATCGGCCTTGTTCGGATCGATCAGATACAGGTCCGCCCCCAGCCAGTAGACCAGCGCCAGCAGGGCCGCACCGCTCAGCCAGGTCGAATAGCTCTCCCATTTGAACCAGGTCAGATGCTCCGGCATCGCCTCAGGTGCGACCAGGTATTTCCGGATGTGATAGAACCCCCCGCCATGGACCTGCCATTCCTCGCCATCCGCCGCGCCCAGGTCCCGGTCCCGCCGCAGCCCCAGGTCCAGGGCGATGAAATAGAACGACGACCCGATCCAGGCGATGGCCGTGATCACGTGCAGCCAGCGCACCGCAAACTCCGCCCACGCTCCCAATATCGCCAGATCGACCATTGCGCCGTCCCTCCGTTCGCAGCCACCCTACCCAGCAGGGCTTTTTCACGCTATTCTTGAAAACGCTGGGCAGTTTCAAAGAAACCCGAAAACCGCGATGTCCTATGTCAAAACGCTCAGAATGTTCACCCGTGTCTACGAACTGGGCAGCATGAGCGCCGCCGCACGGGATCAGCGCGCCTCGCCCGCCGTCGCCTCGTCCCGCATCGCCGAGCTGGAAAAGCATCTCGGCACCCGGCTGTTCAACCGCACCACCCGCGCGCTGCAGCCCACCGAGTCGGGCCACATATTCTACAAGGGCGCCCAGCGGATCCTGTCGACCATCGAGGCCGCCGAGGCCGAGGTGATGGAGGCCAGCCGCAGCCCCAAGGGCACGGTCTTCGTCTCGGCGCCGCTGCATCTGGGCCGCACCCACATTGCCCCCGCCGTACCGGAGTTCAAAGACCTCTATCCGCTCATCGACATCCGCCTGCGCATGTCCGACCGCGTGGTCGACGTCACCGCCGAGGGCCTCGATCTGGCGTTCCACATCGGTCCGCTCGAGGACAGCGACCTCAAGATCCGCGTCATCGCCAACCTCCCCCGCTGCCTCTGCGCCGCCCCCGCCTACACCGCCGCCCGCGGCGGCCCCGAGACCGGGGACGACCTCGCCGACCACGACTGCCTCAACCTCCGCTTCCCCGGCGCGCGCGAGTTCCAGTGGACCCTCCAGACCCCGGACGGCACGCGCCGCTACGACATCTCGGGCCCCTTTGAAAGCGACGACGGCGACGTTCTGACTGCCTGGGCTCTGGACGGGCGGGGGATCGTGATGAAGCCGGTCTACGAAGTCGCCGGGCACCTGGCGAGCGGTGCCCTGATCGAGGTCTGCCGGGCCACGCCCCCGACGGCGACCCAGTTGGCTTGTCTTTCACCGCACCGGACGGAGGGTGACCCCAAGACGCGGCTGTTCAGCGAGTATATGGCCGGGCGGATCGGGACCATGATCAAGGAATTCGGCATGTACCAAAACGACGATCCTCCGGAATGAGGATTGCGACGGGATTGAGATTGCCGGGCCATGGCTTCCCGAATTCCATGGTTGACGCGAAAGCAACGGAGCGCTCTGATGAAGACCTTGACCTTCGCAGCCATCTTTGCCGGCGCTGCCTGCGGCGCCATGGCCGGGCCGCTTGACGGCAAGAGCTATATCATCGAACTGACGTCGTCGCAGTTCGCCAGCGGCTATGGCGAGTATCTCGTGCCGCCGCTCTACGAGGTGCTGTCGGAAACGCAGATGGTGTCGGTGACCGGGCCCGAGGCGGATATCGTGGTCAACATCGTGCCCGACCGTGACGACGGACGCTGGGTCGGCGACGGCGCCTCGCGGGCGTGGCTCTACACCGTGTCGATCACGATCGGGATCTCTCCGGGAACCTACCGGATCCCCGACGACGGCACGCCCGTCTTCGGGGTCCGCGCCGTGCTGGAAACGCCGAACCCCGACCGCGAGGACGAACTGTCCTGCCTGATCAAGCTCGCCACCCGGGCGACGGTGGAGAGTTATCAGCCCAAGGGGCTGTTCGAGGCGGATGGAAGCGGGTGTTTGCGGGAGGCGAGTCGGTGAGGCATTTGGACGGTGCGCAAGGAATGAGCGACTTACGCTTGCTTTGATTTGAATCATTACACCCGATAGTTGATCGGAACTACTCTGACCTTCGTGAGTTCGCGCCCGCGTTGCGCGTCATGAAAAGCCAGACGAGAACCGAGAACATGCTCCTAAATTCTCCGGAAACGAATACCCCGTTGTTCGCCCCGCCGCTTCCCTTGCCGCTCAAGCTGATCGACAGAGCACCAAGGTTATATTTCAAATCTCAAGCGTTGTTCGGGAGTATGCGGACCGCAGCAGATGTTGCCGGGCCGGCGCATGAAGGCGAAGAAACCAAGGTCAAGGTCTATCGTCCGCACGAAGGATTGGATTTTCGCGCCGTTGCCGGTACGCCAGTCCTGGCCGCACGTCCGGGGACGGTGGTGGCAGTTGACCAGTTACTCAGAAAGAATCCTGACTGGGACCCTGAAAGCGGTGACGAGGTCGACGAGTACATAAGAGACGCTGAAAACAAGAAGATCGTTATTCGGCACATCAAGGAGCAAGGAAAAGCATTTACGACCAGATATTTGCATGTCAATCCTCTGGTAGAGGTCGGCGACAGCGTCGAGTACGGTCACAAGATCGCCGAAGTTGGCGACGTTCCCGATATGGGACATCATCTCCACTTTGAAGTTCATCTGATGATGACCGATTCGCCACGGGGAGCAGAGAATTGGTATCGGAGGCAAACGGAAAAAGCCGACCCTATTCCCTATCTCTATCCGTGGGAAAAGATTTACTTTGAGGAAATTGCCCCAGCGCGTGATAGAACCCTCGATAGGATTTCCGGCAATATCACCAGAATTGAAGTAAAAAGGTTCTCTGGTGTACCCATGTTTGTGGTGAGAATTCACACAGAAGGTATATTTTTGCCCCTGCCCTATATTGACGTAGGAGACAAGGAAATGATCTCGGTCATCAAGAGTGCATTCCTTAATGGCCTTAGAGTGGAATTGATGCACCGGCCCTCAATATTCTTTTCGTGGGATAAAGGTTTATTATGTGGTGCAATCGTTCATTCTGAAGCCGACCTCCCCAGTGGATACTACACACCCACCGTGAAGTCGTAAAGTCGAGGCAATAAGCGGTTCTTTTCCGGTACGTGACACTTGTTCGCCGCAGATGCGACTAACACTCCAAGAAAGGCGGTGTGGTCACTGGCTTGCAAAGCCGTGTCTTTCGCGTGGCGTGGTCGTGGACTCTAACCCCCCCGTGCACATCGCACCGGTGCCATAGGCGTGTTGC
The DNA here is from genome assembly GCA_030065095.1 of Rhodobacter sp. Taxonomy (GTDB): domain Bacteria; phylum Pseudomonadota; class Alphaproteobacteria; order Rhodobacterales; family Rhodobacteraceae; genus JASJCA01. The sequence goes on along the minus strand of JASJDP010000019.1, from coordinate 40,805 downwards.
GCAACAATGGTACGAGTTTCCCACCTGCCCGATATCTGGAGCGAGAGTAAATTGAAAACTGCGCGAATGGCGCGCGATGCGCCTACGCCCCCACCATCCCCACGATCTCGTAGGTCCGCTTTAGCACCGGCTCGGCCAGCGCCCGCGCCCGCTGCGCGCCCCGCGCCAGCAGACGGTCGATCTCTGCCGGGTCGGCGGTGAGGCGCTGCATCTCGGTGCTGATCGGTGCCAGCTTGGCGACCGCCAGATCGGCCAAAGACGGCTTGAAGGTCGAAAACTGCTGCCCGGCATGGTCGCGGATCACAGCCTCGGGTGAGGTATCCGCCAGCGCAGCGTAGATGTTGACGAGGTTCCGAGCCTCGGGACGATCCTCCAGACCCTCCAAATCCGACGGCAGCGGCTTGGGATCGGTCCGCGCCTTGCGGATTTTCTGCGCGATGGCGTCGGCGTCGTCGGTCAGGTTGATGCGGCTGGCATCCGAGGGGTCGGATTTCGACATCTTCTTCGACCCGTCGCGCAAGGACATCACGCGGGTGGCGGCGCCTTCGATGACCGGCTCGGTGACGGGGAAGAACTCCACCCCATAGTCGTTGTTGAACTTGATCGCGATATCGCGGGTCAGCTCCAGATGCTGCTTCTGGTCCTCGCCCACGGGCACGTGGGTGGCGTGGTAGATCAGGATGTCGGCGGCCATCAGCGCGGGGTAGCCAAAGAGCCCCAGCGAGGCGTTCTGGGCGTTCTTGCCGGCCTTGTCCTTCCACTGGGTCATGCGCTGCATCCATCCCATCCGGGCGACGCAGGAAAAGATCCAGCCAAGCTGGGCATGCTCGGCCACCTGGGACTGATTGAACAGGATGGATTTTTCCGGGTCGATGCCGGTGGCGATGAACCCGGCGCACAGCTCGCGCGTCGCCGCCACCAGCTTGGCTGGGTCCTGCCAGGTGGTGATCGCATGCAGGTCGACCATGCAATAGATCGTCTCATAGGCGCCGTCGTTCTGCATGTCGACAAAACGCTTCATGGCGCCCAGGTAGTTGCCGAGCGTCAGGCCGCCCGAGGGCTGGATGCCAGAGAAGACGCGGGGGGTGAAGTCGGGCATCTGCGGTCCCTGCTGGATTTCGAGGCCGGGTTCGCGTAACGGATGGGACAAAGGCCGTCAAGGAAGCGGGCATGAGCAGTCCTCACCAGGAAAGTCCCTTCAACACGCTGCCGCCGGTGGTGGCGGCACTGGCGCTGGCGATCTTCGGGATCGAGGCGGCGTTTCAGCTGGGCGCGCGCGGGATCGTCGGCGGGCCGGGCGCGGTGGGCTGGCGGCTGGGCGCGGTGCGGGATTATGCCGTGATCGGCGACGTGTTCGATCAGATGTGGGCGTTGAATGTCTGGCCGGTGGAGCATGTGTTGCGGTTGGTGGCCTATCCCTTCGTACACGCGTCCTTCACCCATGCATTGTTCGTGATCGTCTTCGTGCTTGCCTTGGGCAAGATGGTGGGCGAGGTAATCTCGGCGCCGGCGGTGTTGGCGGTGTTTTTCGGCTCTGCCGTGGTGGGGGCGCTGGTCTATGCCTGGGCGCTCGACGATCCGGCCCCGCTGATCGGCGGGTTTCCCGCAGCCTATGGCCTGATCGGGGCCTTTACCTTTCTTCTCTGGGCACGGTTGAGAGACACCGGAGGCCCGCAGGCGCGGGCGTTCCTGCTGATCGGGTTTCTGATGGGAATCCAACTGGTGTTCGGGCTGCTGTTCGGCGGCGGCAGGGATTGGGTCGCGGATCTTGCCGGATTTTGCACCGGGTTTCTGTTGTGTTTCGTGGTGACGCCCGGCGGCTGGGCGCGGGTGATGGACCGGCTGCGCCGGCGTTAGTATCCGTCCACCAGAGCCCGCCGCTCGCGCACGGGAAACCGGGTACCATCAGAGATGACCAGCACCATCCGCGATCCGTCATCGACAAAGCCGTCGCAACGGCGCGAGCCGTTGTCGAAATCCACACAGACCCGCCCGGCCTCCGGCACGTCCCAAGTGCCCAGCCAGGGCGCATCGCTTTCGGTATATTTGTAGCTATAGGCCCCGTCCGCCCGGTATCGCGACACCGAGCCGTCAAAGAACTCCACCGCATGGCCGGCAAGCATACCGGCCAGCTCATCCTGTCCATACGGCCGATCGGTCGCGCGAATGCCCTGCTGCGCCCAGACCGCCGAGGCCATCAGAAGCCACGATATTATCACAAGCCGCATGAGGCTCTCCCTAGGATGTTTCCGCGAGCCTACCCCATTCCTTGCACGTCAGGTATCACGCTTGCGCGAGATGCCTCAGGCCACCAGCGTCTCGGCCTTCTTCAGATCGACCGAGACCAGCTGGCTTACCCCCTGTTCGCCCATCGTTACGCCGAACAGCCGGTCCATCCGCGCCATCGTCACCGCATGGTGGGTGATGATCAGGAACCGGGTATTCGTCCGCCGTGTCATCTCGTCCAGGAGATCGCAGAACCGGGTGACGTTGGCATCATCCAGCGGCGCATCCACTTCGTCCAGCACGCAGATCGGCGCCGGGTTGGCCAGAAACACCGCGAAGATCAGTGCCAGCGCAGTCAGCGTCTGCTCGCCGCCGCTGAGCAGCGACAACGTCGACAGCTTCTTGCCGGGCGGCTGGCACATGATCTCCAGCCCGGCCTCCAGCGGATCATCCGATTCCACCAGCACCAGCTTTGCCTCGCCGCCACCGAAAAGATGCGTGAACAGCATCGAGAAGTTCGAGTTCACCTGCTCGAACGCAGTCAGCAGCCGCTCGCGCCCTTCGCGGTTGAGGCTGTTGATCCCCGCCCGCAGCTTGGCGATCGCGCCTTCGAGATCTGCCTTTTCGCTGACCAGCCCGTCATGTTCGGCAGAGACCTCTCGCGCATCCTCCTCGGCGCGCAGGTTAACGGCGCCCAGGGCCTCGCGCTGGCGTTTCAGGCGGTTCACTTCATGCTCGATGCTCTCTGCCGGCGGCATCGCATCCGGGTCGGCGTCCAGCCGTTCGAGCAAGGCAGCCGGCGTCGTTTCCTGCGCCTCGACGATGCGCTCTTCGGCTGCCGCCACCGTCTCGCGCGCCGCTTCGGCGCGCGCCTCGGCCGCGGCCCGCGCCTCGCGGGCCTCGCCTGCGGCGCGTTCCGCCTCGCGTTCCGCCCGTTCCGCCGTGCGCGACGCCGCCTCTCCCGCCGCCAGCGTGTCCGCCGCTGCATTGCGCCGGCCCTCGGCACCGGCAATCGCCTCGGCAAGGGTCTCGCGTTCTTGGGCAAGCTGTCCTGGGACCGCCGACGCCGCGTCCAGCTCTTCCGCAGATGTCCGCCGCCGCCCGGCCAATTCGGCGATCCGCGTCTCTGCCGTCTCCAGACGTTTCCGCCAGCCCGCGATTTCCTTGCTGACCTCACGCAGGCGCGCCTCGCGGGCCTCGCCCTCGCGCTTCAGTTCGTCATGTGCGGCCCGCTTCGACATCATCGTGATCCGGGCGGCCTCGACGGTCACCTTGACCTCTTCAACCGCCGCGCGCGCGGCGCCCAGATCATCCAGCCTCCGCAACCCTGCCTCGGCCTTGCGCAGGGCGCCTCGCGCCGCCTGCGCATCATCGTCATGCCGCGCCGCTGCCAGCCGCAGGGATTCCAGTTTGCCCGCGGCGATGTTCCGGTCGGCTTCGGCCCGGCTCAATGTGCGGCTCGCCTCGGCCATCCGAGCGTCGGCCCCGCGCCGCACATCGCGTGCCACCCGGTCGGCCTCGGTCAATTCCGCCAGCTGCGCCGTCAGGACCTCATGCGCGCGGCTCGCACCTTCGGCGCGCGCATTGGCCTGCTCGAGCGTCTGCTTCAGTTCCTCCAGCCGGTTCAACTGCTGGAGCCGCAGCGCCGCAGCGCTCGGCGCGTCCTCCGCCCCGGCGCGGAATCCGTCCCAGCGCCACAGATCGCCGGCCTCGCTGACCAGCCGCTGGCCCGGCTTCAGCTGAGCCTGCAACCGTGGGCCATCCTCTGCCGCGACCAAGCCGATCTGGGCCATCCGGCGCGCCAGAACCTCCGGCACCGTGACGAAATTCGACAAGGCCTGCACGCCCTTCGGCAACACCTGCGGATCGGCATATCCCGGCAGCATCGCCCAGCCAGAGCGTCCGCCGGCCGCGACCGCGGGCGCACGCAGGTCGTCGGCCAAAGCCGCGCCCAGCGCCTTTTCGTATCCCGACGTCACCCTGAGCAGATCGAGCACCTGGCCGCCTTCGGCCGTATCCCGCTGCACCAGCTTCGCCAGCGCCGCCGTCTCGGCGCGCAGGGCATTCGCCTCGCCTTCTGCCGAAGATCGCTCAGCGCGAGCGTCCGCCTCGCGCGCCTGAGCCTCGGCCAGTGCTGCGTCGGCATCGGCCAGCACCTGCTCGGCCTCCTCGGACTGCCGCGTCGCACCATCCAGCGCCGTCTGCGCCGACGCCAACGCTGCCTCTGCCCCGCCGACCGCGCTTTCGGCAGCCGCCAACGACTCGCGCACCCGTGACGCCTCGCCTTCGGACCGGTCCAGTGTCTTTCGCGAATCCTCCAGCAGCCGCTGCGCCGACTGATGCCGCGCCGCCAGCCGCGCGGTATCTTCGGTCAGTTGCCCCAGGGTTTCTTCCCGCTCCTGCAGTACCGCTGCGGCTTCATGTGCCGTCTCGGCCGCCGTCGCCAGCGCCGCGCCGTGCCCCTCGCCGGCACGGGTCAGATCCGCCTGCTCCTCCTCGAGCCGCGCGATGGTCTCGCCTGCGTCGCGGTTCAAGGCGTCTTCCCGCTCCAGATCGTGGCTCAGCTGTCCAATCCGCGCCGTCAGCGTCTCGATTGCAGACTGAGCCCGCACTTCCTGATCGGCGAGCGTGTCGCGCTGAACCATCAGCCGCTGCAGCAGCGCCGCCGCTATCGCCTCTTCCTCGCGCAGCGGCGGCAATGCCAGATCCGCCGTTTCGCGCGCCTTTGCCGCCGACAGTGCCTCGCGCTCGGCCACGCCAGCAGCCTGCAGCCGGGCCCGCAAGGCGTCTTCCGCCGATGCCCTGGCCTCGTCCGCCTCGCGCCAGCGGCGATAAAGCAGCATGCCCTCGGACTTGCGCAGCGCCTCGCCGATCTCGCGGTAGCGCGCCGCCTGCCGGGCCTGCCGTGCCAGTTGCGCCAGTTGCCCGGCGAGCTGTTCCACGACATCCTCGACCCGCAGCAGGTTCTGTTCCGCCGCGTTCAGCTTCAGCTCGGCCTCGTGCCGCCGCTGGTAGAGGCCCGAGATGCCCGCGGCCTCTTCCAGAACGCGCCGCCGCGCCCGCGGCTTGGCGTTGATCAGTTCGGCGATCTGGCCCTGCCGCACCAGCGCGGGCGAATGCGCGCCCGTCGAAGCATCGGCGAACAGCATCTGAACGTCGCGGGCGCGCACATCCTTGGAATTCACCTTGAACGCGCTGCCCGCGTCCCGCGTGATCCGCCGGGTGATATCCAGCAGGTCGGAGTCGTTGAACCCTGCAGGCGCCAGCCGTTCGGAATTGTCGATCTGCACCGACACTTCGGCAAAGTTCCGCGCCGTCCGCGTCGCCGCCCCGGCAAAGATCACATCCTCCATGCCGCCGCCGCGCATGGCCGTTGGCCGGTTCTCTCCCATCACCCAGCGCAGCGCTTCCAGCAGGTTCGACTTACCGCACCCATTCGGCCCGACCACGCCGGTCAGCCCGTCGGCAATGATCAGATCCGTCGGATCGACGAAGCTTTTAAAGCCGTTCAGCCGCAGTCTCGTGAAACGCAAAGGCGTGCCCCCGGATGATTCCCACCCGATCAGTGTTCGGATCAAACGCCTGCGAGTCAACGTTGGAACCCCGCATCTGGCACATATCTGCCGCTTATCCACAAAATCTTGAGTATATTGTCCCGTATCTGTGGCATCGGCGCGCCGCAAATCGCACCGCTGGCGTCGTTATCCATCTTGACCGGGCAAGCGGTGTCAGGTTTGACTGACATTTGCATGGTGCCCCGGACACGTGCAAAGCGCGCGGGGCCGAAATGGGAATTTGGTAAAGGCGACCCAACCAGGGGCCGAAAGCCAAAGCCGCCCCCGCGACTGTACGCGGCGAGCGCCCGCCGGATGCCACTGGGGTCACCCTGGGAAGGCGGACGGGCGCGACGACCCGCAAAGCCAGGAGACCAGCCATGCCGGACATCAACCCCAAGCCGTCGGGAGGACGGCAGAGGAGACAGCAACATGCATATCGAACCCGGAATCGTTCACGGCGCCAAGATGGTGCTGGCATATGGCACCGCTGCCGGAGCCGCCGGCTACGCCGCCAAGCTTGCCTGGGATGACCTGAAGGCACATGGCGCCGCCCCGCTGGTCGTGCGCAGCGCACTGGCCACCGTCGGCACATTCCTGTTCTTCGAGGTCTTGCCGCATTTCCCGGTCGGCGTCTCCGAGGTTCACTTCATTCTCGGCACCACGCTTCTGCTGCTGCTGGGGGTCGCGCCCGCCGCCATCGGCCTCGCTGCGGGGCTTGCGATCCAGGGGATGCTTTTTGCGCCCAGCGACCTGCCGATGTATTTCGTCAACGTCACCACGCTTCTGGTTCCGCTGTTCGCGATTTTCGCCCTGTCAAAGCGCATCATCGCCCCCGATACGGCCTATGTCGACCTGCTCTACGGCCAGGCGTTGAGGCTGTCGGCCACCTACCAGGGCGGCGTGATTGCCTGGGTCGCCTTCTGGGCCTTGTACGGTCAGGGCTTCGGGGCGGAAAACCTGGCCGCCGTGTTCTCGTTCGGCGCCGCCTACATGCTGGTGATCGTGATCGAACCGCTGGCCGACCTCGCCGTTCTGGCGCTGGCCAAAACCGGTCGCAACCTGCTGCAGAACCCGCATCTGACCCACCCGCGCCTGCACGCTGCGGCCTGAACCAGCCACTTTCCGCGCCGATGGCGGCCCCTGCCCCAGGGGCCGCCCAAGCCGTTTGATCAGGACCTTCCACATGCCCGCCAAAATTCCCGCAACTGTCGTCACCGGCTTTCTAGGCGCCGGAAAGACCACGCTGATCCGCCATATGCTGGCCAACGCCAACGGCCGGCGCATCGCGCTGATCATCAACGAGTTCGGCGATCTCGGTGTCGACGGCGACATCCTGAAGGGCTGCGGCGACGAGACCTGCAGCGATGACGATATCATGGAACTGTCGAACGGCTGCATCTGCTGCACCGTGGCCGAGGATTTCGTGCCGACGATGCAAAAGCTGCTCGACCGTCCCGAGCCCCCCGACCACATTGTCATCGAGACCAGCGGATTGGCGCTGCCGCAGCCGCTGGTGCGCGCCTTCAACTGGCCCGAGATCAGCACCAGGGTCACCGTCGACGGCGTCGTCACCGTGGTCGACGGCAAGGCGGTGACCGAGGGCCGGTTTGCCCATGACGTCGATGCGGTCGACGCGCAGCGCCGATCCGACGACAACCTCGACCACGAAACGCCTCTGTCCGAACTGTTCGAGGATCAGGTCGCCTGTGCCGACATGATCGTCGTCAACAAAGCCGACCTGCTGGACGAGGCCGCCAGCACGGCACTTGCCGACCGGCTCGAAGCGGAGGCCCGCAGCGGCGTCCACGTTGTCCGCGCGGCGCATGGCGAACTTCCTGTCGAGGTACTGCTGGGCCAGGGCGTCGGATCCGAAGCCGATTTGGCCGCGCGCCGGGAAGTCCACCACCATCACCACGACGACGAAGACGACGATCACCATGATCATGACCACGATCATGACGAGTTCGAAAGCTTCGTGATCACCCGGCCCGAAATCACCGATCCCGTGCAATTCGCCGAACAGGTTGCCGATACGATCCGCGCCCACGACATTCTGCGTCTCAAGGGTTTCGCAGCCGTCGCCGGCAAACCCATGCGCCTGACCCTGCAGGCCGTGGGTCCGCGGATCGAGACCTATTTCGACCGCCCCCTCGGCCCGTCGGAGCCTCGCGAAACCCGCCTTGTCGTCATTGGCCAGACCGGCCTTGACCGGGCAGGTATCGAAGCCGCGCTTTGCGCATGATCACCGTCGAGAAGGGCGATCCCCGCGACCCGGAGGCGATCGCGCTGCTGCAGGCCAGCCACGCGATGATGCAGTCGTTGTTTCCAGCCGAAGACAACCATTACCTGGGCATCGAGGAGCTTTGCGCGCCGGACATCCGCTTTTTCGTCGCCCGTCGCGAGGGCGCCACAATCGGATGCGCCGCCCTCGCCCTGCGCAACGGCTATGGCGAGGTGAAATCCATGTTCATCGACCCCGCCGCCCGCGGCTCGGGCACCGCCGACTTGCTGATGCAACGCCTGGACACAGAGGCGCGCACTCATGGCTTGCCCGTCCTCAAGCTGGAGACCGGCAACAGCCTGCATGCCGCTCACCGGGTATATGCCCGGCACGGCTTTGCGGAATGTGGCGCCTTCGGCGACTACCCCGAGGACGCCGGCAGCTCGATCTTCATGGAGAAGCGGCTTTGATGAACGGCCGCAAGCTCCTTCATCTTGGTGAAAATGCTCAGGGCGGCCGGTCGACCATTCCCGGTCACCGTCTGGACGGTGTGTCTCGCTTGTCCAGCGGGCAGGGACTACCGGGCGGAGGTCGTTGCGCCTAATGCACCTGCTCGCAGCAACCCCCGGCGCCATCGACGACGGCGAGCCGGTCGATCTCGGCCAGACGCCCGCCGACATCGTCTTTCTGTCTGCAGCCGACACCGAACTTGCCGCTCTCAGCGAAGCGCGCGCCGAGATGAACGACCCACCGACCCTGCGGCTTGCCAATCTGACCCATCTTCGCCACCCGATGTCGGTCGACCTGCATATCGAGGCCTGCGCCTCGAAATCCCGCCTTGTGATCGCCCGCGTGTTGGGAGGCCTGGGCTACTGGCGCTACGGCGCGGAACAGTACGCCGCCCACATGCACGCCGCCGACGTGCCTCTGGCGCTTTTGCCGGGCGATGACAAACCCGACCCGGAACTGCGCGATCTCTCGACGGTCGAAGCCGAAGATTACGACGCCTTGTGGTCCTATCTCGTCGAGGGCGGCCCCGAGAACAGCACCAACTTCCTGCGCTACGCGCAGTGGATGTTGAGCGGTGACAGAGCCCGGCGGGACTCCGATGAAAGTCCGACGTTGTTCCGACCGCTGCTTCGGGCCGGCATCTATTGGCCGGGCGCCGGCGTGTCCGATCTCGACACCGTGCGTCAGGTCTGGTCCGATGCCGCCCCGATCGTTCCGATCGTCTTTTACCGCGCTCTGGTTCAGGGCGCCGGTCTCAACCCCATCAACCGCCTCACCCGCGCGTTGATCCGGCAGAGGCTGAATCCGCTTCCGGTTTTCGTCGCTTCGCTCAAGGATCCGGTCAGCGCCGCCACAATCACCGAACTCTTCACTCAGGCACCCCCGGACGTCATTCTCAACTGCACGAGCTTCGCCGTGGGAACCCCCGGCGAGAACGATGCCCCGGAAAACCCCTTGAATTCAGAGGCTTCCAATAATGCACCGGTGTTCCAGGTCGTGCTGTCGGCAAGCTCTGAAGAAACCTGGGACAAGGGCCTGACCGGCCTGAACGCCCGCGATATCGCAATGAACGTCGCCCTGCCCGAGGTCGACGGCAGGATCCTTGCCCGTGCCGTCAGCTTCAAGGGCGAGGCGTTTTTCGACACGGCCACCGAATGCCCCATCGCCGCCTACCGCGCGCGGGGCGACCGCATCGACTTTACCGCAACACTCGCCGCGAACTGGGCCCGCCTCCGCCGCACCCCGCCTGCCGACCGCAAGGTCGCCCTGATCCTCGCCAATTACCCAAACAAGGACGGCCGTTTGGCCAACGGCGTGGGCCTCGACACGCCGGCCAGCACGGTCAATGTCATGAAACTGCTGACGGCCTCGGGATACTCCATCGAGAACTCCCCCGTCGACAGCGCCGCCCTGATGGTGCAACTGCTCGCCGGGCCCACCAACTGGCTGACCGACCGCACAAGCCGCGACGGCGGCGTCTGCCTGTCGCTCGACACCTATCTGGAATACTACGGCCGGCTCTCTTGGGATGTTCGCCGACGTATCGAAGACCGTTGGGGCAAGCCCGAGGCCGATCCGTTCTTTTTATCCCGAACCGACGTGCAAGGGGCGTCCTCGGCCGGGGTCTTCAAGCTGTCGATCCACCGTTTCGGAAACGTCGCCGTCGGCCTGCAGCCCGCCCGCGGCTACAATATCGACCCCACCGACACATACCACTCTCCGGATCTCGTTCCGCCGCACAATTACCTCGCCTTCTACATCTGGCTGCGCGACCACTGGGGCGCCGATGCGATCGTGCATATGGGCAAACATGGCAATCTCGAGTGGCTGCCGGGCAAGGCTCTTGCATTGTCCGAAGCCTGCCTGCCCGAGGCCGTGCTGGGCCCGATGCCGCATATCTACCCGTTCATCGTCAACGACCCGGGCGAGGGCACCCAGGCCAAGCGCCGCGCGCAGGCGGTGATCGTCGACCATCTGACCCCGCCATTGACGCGGGCCGACACCTACGGGCCGCTCAAGGACCTCGAGGCGCTGGTCGACGAGTATTTCGAAGCGGCCGGCGTCGATCCCCGGCGCATCAGTCACCTGCGTCGCGAAATCCTGTCGCTGACCGCGGCGACCGGCCTCGACCAGGATGCAGGTCTGACGGGCGAAAACGAAGACACGGACCTGGCGAAACTCGACGCCTATCTCTGCGAGTTGAAAGAGGCGCAGATCCGAGACGGCCTGCACGTCATCGGCGCGTCGCCCGAGGGCGACCAGGCGCGCGACCTCGTCCTTGCGCTCGCCCGCGTACCGCGCGGCGACGGTACGGGGCCGGACGCATCGCTGCTGCGCGCGCTGGCTCGGGATCTGGACCTGTCTGTCGACCCGCTCGATTGCGATATGGCCGCGCCCGCCGTCGAGAAGCCGCAAGCGCTGCTGGATCTTGCAGAGGACGGCTGGCGCAGCAACGGCGATACGGTGGAACGCCTCGAAATCCTGTCGCAAAGGCTGCTGCGGGGCGATGCGGCCCCAGGGCCGCGAGCGGCGGCTGTGGTCCGGCAGATCAACGACGCCCTGGCCCCCGCCATCGCCGCCTGCGGCCCGGCCGAGGCGGCGGGCCTCCTCACCGCCCTGTCAGGGCACTTCGTCGCTCCGGGGCCATCCGGCGCGCCCACGCGCGGACGGCCCGACACCCTGCCCACGGGACGCAATTTCTTCAGCGTCGACAGCCGCGCCGTGCCGACACCGACCGCCTGGGCGCTCGGGTGGAAATCCGCCGGCCTGCTTGTCGACAAACACCTGCAGACCCATGGCGATTGGCCTCGCAGCCTGCTGGTAACAGCATGGGGCACCGCCAATATGCGAACCGGCGGCGACGATATCGCCCAATGCCTGGCGCTGATGGGCGTCAAGCCGCAATGGGACGCCGCCAGTCGCCGCGTCACCGGTTTCGAAATCCTCCCGGCATCCGTTCTCGGGCGCCCCCGTGTCGATGTCACGCTCCGCATCTCCGGGTTCTTCCGTGACGCTTTCCCCCAACAGATCGCCCTCGTCGACAGCGCCGCACGGGCGGTGATGCAGCTTGACGAGCCGGAGGACGTCAACCCGGCCGCCGCCCGTGCCAGGACCGAAAACTCCACCGCCCGCGTCTTCGGCTCCAAGCCGGGGGCTTATGGCGCGGGCCTGCAGGCGATGATCGACGAGCGGCTGTGGGCCGACAAGTCCGACCTTGCCGAGGCCTATCTCGAGTGGGGCAGCTACGCCTACGGTGCGGGCGCCGAGGGCCGCCGAGACCGCCGGGCCTTCGAGGCCCGACTCCGCCAGACCGAGGCCATCGTCCAGAACCAGGACAACCGCGAGCACGATCTGCTGGACTCCGACGACTACTATCAGTTCGAAGGCGGCGCCGCGGCTGCGGTTGCAACCCTGCAGGGCCGCGACCGCCCGGTTTACCACAACGATCACTCCCGCCCCGAACGCCCCGTGATCCGCACGCTTGAGGACGAGATCGGCCGGGTCGTGCGGTCACGCGTCGTCAACCCGAAATGGATCGACGGGGTCAAACGCCACGGCTACAAGGGCGCGTTCGAGATTGCCGCCACGGTCGACTACCTCTTCGCTTTCGCCGCCACGACTGGGTCCGTCAGGGGGCACCACTTCGATCTTGTCGAGGCCGCGTTTCTCGAAGACGGCGCAACCCGGGATTTCATTGCCGAGGCCAATGCCCCGGCACTGCGCGAGATCGCCGAGCGGCTGGCCGAGGCCATCGACCGAGGCCTCTGGACCCCGCGGTCGAATTCGGCCCGCGCCCGGATCGAGGCGATCCGGGGCGCTTGACCGAACCGATGCGGAGCCGGCGTCAAGGGATATCGCTGGCCTCAGTGTCCGTGAAGCCGCTTGCGTGAAGGCATTCGGCTGGTACTGGCCTGATCCCGCCATCGCCGGTCAAGCGAGACGCCGCGCCAAGGCCAAATTCGAACGGCCGCTCCAGGCCATACCCAGATCAGGCGCCATCGAACCTGACCAACACCCAAGGGGGTCAGGATGGATCGAAACCGGTCGTCGGCAGTTTCTGGATCTATTCCGGGTCCGCCTGCAGTTGCCACGCTTGCTTGGCGAGACCATCGAGCGCGAATTGGGACCTGTCGAACCCGCTGGCCCCGGCGGGTTTGACGAAAGAGGCGCTTCGCTCAGCCTACAGGCGCTACCGCATCTGGGCATTGGTTCCGATCGTCTGTTCGATCCGCGCCGATCGCCGACGCGTCCCCGCCGGTCAGCCCGGTCAACTGCCGCCGTCCGACACCGGCGGTCCCATCCGGCCGAACATGTCGAGATCGCGCACCGAAATCGCGCCCGAAAAGATCACCCCCGCAATCACCACCCACAAGGCGAAGGCCACCGCCGTCACGATCTTGAACTTCTTGCGGATGTTCAGCTCGGCCGGCGCCCCGGCCTGGGTGCCTGGCGTTACCTCGCCCACGTCGCCTTGGGTGGTCAGCCGCAGCGGCAGCACCACGAACAGCACCAGAAACCAGATCACCGCGAACAGGACCAGTGCCGACGAGACGCCCATCAGACCTGCTCCAGCTCGACGAGGCAGCCGTTGAAATCCTTGGGATGCAGAAACAGGACCGGCTTGCCGTGCGCCCCGATCTTAGGGTTTCCGTCGCCCAGCACCCGCGCGCCCTCGGCCTTCAACCTGTCCCGCGCCGCCAGGATATCGACGACCTCGAAACACATATGATGGATCCCGCCCGACGGGTTCTTTTCCAGAAATCCCGCGATCGGAGACCCCTCGCCCAGCGGATAAAGCAGCTCGAGCTTGGTGTTGGGCAGCTCGATGAACACAACCGTGACCCCGTGGTCCGGCTCGTCCTGCGGTTCGCCGACCGTCGCTCCCAGCGTATCGCGATATTGTGCCGCTGCGGCCTGAAGGTCCGGAACCGCGATCGCGATGTGATTGAGGCGGCCGATCATCGTGAAACTCCCAAGACCAGATCGCGCCGCTTATGCAGGCCGCGAACCACCGGCGCAAGCGGCGCAAAGCCGCAGTGCGTGCGATTAACCGGGTATTCACCATCGCGCGGTTTAAGTCGGGGTGCTTAGCTGACCGGAGCCCGCGATATGCCTGTCACCCTAGACCCCCTTCCCCTCGGCCCCGCGCCCACGGCAGCCCGCCCGCTGGCGGGCCTGACCGTCCTGGTTGTCGAGGACAGCCGCTTTGCCAGCGAGGCTGTGCGCCTTTTATGCCTGAGATCCGGCGCCCGTATCCGGCGCGCCGATTCCTTGCGCGCCGCGCGGCGGCATCTTTCGGTCTACCTGCCGACCGTGGTGATCGTCGATCTGGGCCTGCCCGACGGCTCGGGGCTGGAACTGATCGGCAACCTCGCAGGCGCCGCCCAGCGAATTCCGGTCATCCTCGCCACCAGCGGCGACGACCGCAACTTCATCCCCGCCGTCGACGCCGGCGCCGACGGGGTACTGTCGAAACCCATCGAAAGCCTGGCCGTTTTCCAGAAGGCGGTGATCGACCATCTGCCACCCGACCAGCGCGCCCCCGGCCTGCGGCTGGTCAGCGCCGAGACGGTCAGCCCGGACCCCATCGCGTTCAGGGACGATCTCGCCCATATCGCCGACGTGCTCACGTCCTCGGACGACGACCAGACGCTCGACTATGTGGCGCAATTTCTGACCGGCGTCGCACGCAGCGCTCATGACGGCCCGCTGGAGGAGGCGGCGGCCACGCTCGCGGCCAATCGCGCCAACGGTGGCCGTATCCGGTCGGACGTTGCCCGGGTGGCGGGGATGCTGCAGGAGCGGCTGGCGGGGCGCGCGGCGATTTAGAACGCGGCCCGCCCGCCTTGCGGGCCCGTTCAGTTTGACCTCGCGCAGGCCCTGCCAGACGGGTCAAGTGCCGCGCGGGGCACGTCGACGCCAACCACAGGTCTTAGCCGGCTCACATGTCTGAAACCCGGCGCTTGCGCACCGGGCCGATCTGCCCAAACGGCCTACAGGGCCGGATCTCGCGCGACCAGAACCGGTGCGGTCAGGTCCGACAGCCGCTGTCGCTGCTGCCCCGACGCTTCGAAATTCTCCGGCGCCAGCCAGGTCTCGAAGGCTGCCTTCAGCGCAGGCCACTCCGTGTCGATGGCGGCAAACCAGGCGGTGTCGCGGTTGCGCCCCTTGACCACCGCCGCCTGACGGAAGACGCCCTCAAAGCTGAAACCCAGCCGCTCGGCCGCGCGGCGGCTGCCGAAGTTCCTGGCATCGCATTTCCATTCGTACCGGCGGTACCCCGCCTCGAACGCCCAGCGCATCAACAGATACATCGCCTCGCTCGCAGCGCGCGTCCGCTGCAGGCCGCGTGCAAAGTTGATATGCCCCACCTCGATCGAGCCGGCCGCAGGGTTGATCCGCATCAGGCTGGCCACCCCGCCCCAGCGCCCGGTCTCGATATCATAGACCGCATGAAAGCGCGGGTCGTCGCCCGCGGCCGCGTCACGCACCCAGGTCGAGTATGCCTCGACAGAGGCGAAGGGCCCATAAGGCAGATAGTCCCAGATCCGGTCGTCTTCGGCATTGGCCGCATGCAGCGCGGCGGCATGCGCCTCCGACAACAGTTCCACCCGCGCATAGCGGCCCTCGAACCTGTCCGCATCCGGCCAGCGCGGCGGCACCCAGTTCCGCAGATCCTGCATCGGCCCCTCCCGTCACATCCCGGACAAACTTCCGCCAAATCCACGCGGTTTCAACCCTATTGAAACCACATTCGTTTAGGAAACTGGTCGTTGAAACGACCTGGAAGAAGGCTGCCGCCTGTGCTTGACACCGATCACACCCCCGACCTGATGCAACGCGCACGCGTGGTGCTGGACTGGACAGTGTTCACGGTTGGCGTGCTGTCGCTCAGCGCCGCAATCGTGGCAACCGTCCTGTCGAAGACCGATCTGTTCGGCGCGAACGATGCCGAGGTGAAGCAGGCTGTTGATCAAAGGAACGGTTAGGTCAAGTCATACGCTGACCGGCGCGTTGGCCGGTTTTCGCCGGGATCGGACGTTGATGCAGCCCGCGCGGACTCAAGGGGCGAAGCCCAGCCGCGCGAGCGCCGGACCGTCCCGGCGGTCTGGCGCTTTGTCGGCCAAGGGCGCATCGCTCTGACCTTTTTCGGACTTTGCTGCCATAAACCGCGCAGAACACGCGTCGCTGCGCCAGCCCACGGTCCGGCGCACGCGCGGCTTCTCACGCATTCGGCAAACGACCACTCCCAGCCAAAACCCGCCCTCTCCATTCACCCCGATGACGGCCCGTTCCCGGGCCGCATATGTTCCGCCATCACCCGGTGCAGGTGGAAATCGGTGTCTCCCAGCTGGTGGTCGATCATCACCAACCTCTTAGCGAAATGCGAGGCCGGATACTCCCACGTCATTGCGATACCGCCATGCATCTGGATCAGCTCTTCGGCCACCAGTTTCGCCATACGCCCGACAAGGTTCTTCGCCATCGAGACCGTGCGCGTTTGCCGGTCCGTCCCCATATTGCCGGCGGCAAGGATGGTGATCGAACGGGCCTGTTCGATTTCGATCGTCAGGTCGACCATGCGATGCTGCAGCGCCTGGAAGCTGCCGATGGGGCGGCCGAATTGCCGGCGGGTCTGCAAATAGTCCAGCAACATCGCCTGCGCGGTGTCCATGGCGCCGACGGCCTCGGCGCAAAGCGCAAGCGCTCCGTGGTCGAGCGCATCCTGCAGCGCGGCGCCGGCCTCGGGCAGGATCATCGCGGCGGGTGTTCCGTCAAGAAACACCTCTGCCGCATTGCCGCCGTCGATCATGCCGTAACCAGAGATCCTGGCATCCGACGCCGCCACCTCCCAAAGCGCCAACGCCCCCCCGTCGGCACGGGCGGCGATCACCAGTCTCTCGGCGGAGGCACCGCCATACACAACGCTCTTGCGGCCATGCAAAACCCAGCCATTCCTGCCGCGGTGCGCCTCGCACCCGATCTCGGCGGGATCATAGGGGGCATCGGTCTCGCCGACGGCCGCCGCATAGCGGATTTGGCCCGACAGCAGCGGGGCCAGGTCGCAACCCGCCGCAGCCAGCAGGCGCACCGACAAAAGCGCGCCAAGAAACGGTTCGGGGCAAAGGGCCGCGCCCAGCGTTTCGAACACGGTCGCAATGTCGAAACCGGCGCCACCCATACCGCCATCCGCCGGGGCGGCGAGCGCGTGAAGAACGCCCAGATCGGCCAGCGCCCGCCATTTCACCGGATCGTGGAACGGCTCGGAATAGGCGACAGAGTTGCGGTGTTCGATCGAGTATTCGGCGGCGAGAAATCGCGCAAGCGTTTCGGCCAGCAGGCGGCGCTCTTCGGTGGGCTCGAAATCCATCGCTCAAAGCCCCAGCTTGGCCTTGGCAAGGATATTGCGCTGGATCTCGTTCGAGCCGCCGAAGATCGACAGTTTGCGGTTGTTGAAATAGCGGGCGGCATTCATCGCCTGATCGGGCGGCACAAGGGCGGCGTTGCCGCCCAGCACCTCCGAGGGAAACGGCACCGCCGCGGGGCCGAGCGCGCGGCGCGCGAGGTCGTTCAGCACCTGGCGGATCTGGGTGCCCTTGATCTTGAGCATCGAGCTTTCGGGGCCGGGTGCGCCGGTCTTCCGCGCCTCGGCAAGCATGCGCAGGTTGGTGATCTTCATCGCCTCCAGATCGATCTCGATCTCGCTGAGCCGGGCGGCAAAGAGCGGGTCGTCGACCAGCCGCTTGCCATTGGCGCGCCGACGGCGGGCAAAGCTGCGCAGCTGCTCGAATGCCTGAATCGAGAAACCCAGCCCGGCGATGTTGGTGCGTTCGTGGGTCAGCAGAAATTTAGCAATCGTCCAGCCCTGGTTTTCCGCACCGACAAGGTTCGTCACTGGCACGCGAACGTCCGTAAAGAAGACCTCGTTCACTTCACAGCCGCCTTCGATCAGGCGGATCGGACGCATCTCGATGCCTGGCGTGTCGAGATCGACGAGCAGAAAGCTGATACCCTGTTGCGGCTTTCCCTCGGCAGAGGTGCGGACGAGGCAGAAGATGCGGTTTGCGTACTGGCCAAGCGTTGTCCAGGTTTTCTGTCCGTTGACCACATAGCTGTCGCCGTCGCGGACGGCGCGGGTCTTCAGACTGGCAAGGTCCGAGCCTGCGCCGGGTTCGGAATATCCCTGGCACCACCAGTCCGCGCCGCTGAGAATGCGGGGAAGATAGGCCTGCTGCTGGTCCGGCGTGCCGAATTCGATCAGGACGGGGCCGAGCATGTGGAGCCCGAACGGCACGATGCGTGGGGCGAAGGCGCGGCAGCATTCCTCCTCGAATATATGACGTTGGACCGGCGTCCATCCGGGGCCGCCGAAGCCTCTCGGCCAGGTGGTGGCAAGCCATCCCTTGGCATTCAGTGCGGCATGCCAACGGTCATGGTCGGATTTGGTGAGCTCTGCTCCGGTGCGGACCTTCTCCGAAAGATCCGCGGGCAGCTGTTCGGCCAGGAAGGTGCGGACCTCTACCTGAAACGCGCGTTCTTCGGGGGAATAGGTGAGGTCCACGTCAGGCGCCCTTGTTAAGGTCGGCAAAGGTCTGGCCGGTGGATGCCAGGTGACGCAACAGTGGCGGGACCTGCCAGAAAAATGCATCTTCGGCGGCATACGCTTCGATCCGGTCGATCAGGGCCGCCGCACCGATCGTGTCGGCGTAGTGCATCGGTCCGCCGCGGAAACGGGGAAAACCGTAACCGAAAAGGAACACGGCGTCGATGTCGATGGGGCGTTGCGCGATGCCGTCTCCGAGGACGCGGGCCGCCTCGCTGATCATGGCGATCATGTAGCGGTCGACGATCTCCTGATCTTCGAAGCTGCGCGGCGTGACGCTGGCCTTGGTCCGTTCATCCTCGATGATCCGTGCAATTTCGGGATTGGGTACGGGCCTTTCCTTGCCATAAAGATAGAACCCCTGCCCGGTCTTGCGGCCAAACCAGCCACGTTCACAGATCCGGTCGGCAACGGCGACATAGCGCTCGGCGGGGTCGCGGGTCGGTGCGAGGCGTTTACGCGTGGCCCAGCCGATGTCGAGCCCAGCGAGATCCGAGACGGCGAAGGGACCCATCGCGAAGCCAAAGGTTTCAAGGGCCCGATCGACCTGTTGCGGGCTCGCCCCGTCGACGACCATGTAGTCGGCTGCCTTGCGGTAGTGTGCCAGGATGCGGTTGCCGATAAAGCCGTCGCAGACGCCCGAACGCACGGCAACCTTCCTGAGTTTCCTGGCGAGCGCAAAGCCCGTCGCCGTCACTTCGGCCGCGGTGCCGTCGGCCACGACGACCTCGAGCAGCCGCATGACGTGGGCAGGAGAGAAAAAGTGCAGCCCCAGAACATCCCCGGGCCGTTGGGTCACGGCGGCGAGTTTGTTGATGTCGAGATAGCTGGTGTTGCTCGCCAGGACGGCACCGGGCTTGCAGACCGCGTCGAGGCGGCGGAAGATGTCCTGCTTGACGCCCATATCCTCAAAGACGGCCTCGACGATCAGATCGGTCCGGGCGAAATCCGCAAGGTCGGTGGTCAGGATCAGATCCTCGGCCAGCAGCGCATCGCGCGCTTCCGAGCCAAGCTTGCCGCGTTTGACCGCCCCGTCGAGGTTTCTCGATATGGTGCCGAATGCGCGATCGAGGGCATCGTCGTCCTGCTCTGCCAGCGTCACCGGCAAGCCGGCCAGCAGCCCGGCGGTGGCAATGCCGGACCCCATAGTGCCCCCGCCGACGACGCCAAGGCTTCCTATGTCCCGCGGCGTGGCGTCGGCCTCGGGGATCTTGGCGACGGCCCGCTCGGCAAAAAACGCATGGATCAAGCCGGCGCGCTGGGGACTCGCAAGGCATTCGTTGAACAGGGCGCGTTCGCGGGCCAGGCCCTTGTCGAGCGGACCGGTGCTGAGCCCGACCGCCTCGGCCGCGCGGTGCGGGGCGAAGAGATGGGATTGGCTCGCGGCCAGATTCCGGGTGGTTTCGGCAAGCACATCGGGATCGGGGGTCACCGGCTGCTCGCCGGTGCGCCGGGTGGTCAGAGAGCCCTTTAGCACCTCAGTCGCGGCAGCAATCGCGGCGTACCGGGCCGGGCCGTCGACGATGCGGTCGATGAGGCCGAGTTCCATCGCTTCGTCTGCCATGATCCGCCGGCCGGTGGTGGCGAGGTCGAGCGTCGCGGCCACGCCGATCAGCCGCGGGGCGCGCTGGGTACCACCGGCGCCGGGGATGACGCCCAGCGTCACCTCGGGAAAGCCGGTGACAAGATCGGGCAGCGCGACGCGGGCATGGGCGGACAGCGCGACCTCCAGCCCGCCGCCCAGGGTCGCCCCGTGCATGATCGCGACGACCGGCACGTCGCTCGCCTCGATCGCCAGACAGACGGCCGGCAGAATCGGTTCGACCGGCGTCTTGCCGAATTCCCGGATATCGGCCCCGGCGATGAACGCGCGGGTCGCCCCGTAGATCGCGATGACTTCGACGCCGTCGGCCACGCCCAACGCCCGGACCGCCTGCATCAGTCCGTGGCGCAGATGGTGCGACGCGGCATTGACCGGCGGGTTGTTCAACTCGATCAGGCCGGTCCGGCCGACGATTTCGTAACTCACAGTATCGGAGGCCGGGGTCATCATGCGGCGGGATCTCCTTGCGGCAGTTGCAACCGCTGGTCCAACTCGGCGGTGAAGTGGTCGATCAATTTGTGCTTGAGGATCTTGCCGGTGGGCGCGGTCGGCAGGCTTTCGGCGATGACGATGCGCTGCGGGCGCTTATAGGCGACCAGCCGGGGCTCCAGCCAGTCGGCAAGCGCCGCATCGGTCAGACCACCCCGTGCCATGACGAACGCAAGGATTTCCTCGTTCGCGCCCACGCGCCGCCCGACGACGGCCGCCTGCAGCACGTCGGGGTGACGGGTCAGCATACCCTCGATTTCGGGCGGGTGCACATTGAAGCCCGAGCGGATGATAAGCTCTTTCTTCCGCCCCAGGACGTGCACCGTGCCGTCGGGGTCGATCCGGCCGAGGTCTCCGCTGCGGAACAAGCCCGGTTCCGGCAGTGCGGCGGCAGTGGCATGCGGGTTGCGGTAATAGCCCTTCATCACGCCCGGGCTGCGGATCAGGATTTCGCCGACCCCTTCGGCATCAGGCGCGTCGATCGTCAATTCGACGTCTTCCATGGCGGTGCCCACCGAAACGTCGCTGCGGGGATGCCCGGGGCGGGTCGCGGCGACGCCCGGCGCGCATTCGGTGATGCCGTAGCCGTTGTTGAGCGTCAGGCCGAACACCGCCTCGGTCTGTGCCTTCAGGTCCGGATCCAGCGGCGCGCCCCCGGCGGAAATATAGCGCAGCTTCGGGGCGAGAAGCGCGGCGCCGGTGCGGTCGAGATGGGTCAGGACGCGCTCGTACATCTGCGGCACGGCGGGCAGCACGCTGGCGCCCTCGGCAAAGGCCCGCAGCACCGCCTCCGGCGTGAAGCGGGGAATGAGGCGCAGGGTGGATCCGGCATGAAGTGCGGCGAGAATTGTCGAAGAGAAGCCGAAGATGTGGCTGCCCGGCAGGACGCCGAGCACGACATCGCCCGGGGTCATGCCGCGAAGCCGGGCCGAGGTTTCGGCATTCCAGATTAGGTTGGCATGGGTCAGCAGGACCCCCTTGGGTGCGCTGGTGGTGCCCGTGGTATATAAAAGCGCAGCGATGCGGGCGTCGGGTTCTGGTCCGACGGGTTCCGCAGCGCTGTCCTCGCAGGGCGTGACGGCCAGCGGGCCGAGGCCCGTCGCACCCAGCGGCGCAGTGCTCAGCCGCGCCGCGTGCGACGCGGCGTCCGGAGAGGCCGCGGGCGAGAAGACGATCGCGCGCGCGCCGGAATGGATGGCGATCGCGTCGAGTTCGGCGGCGGAATGGCGCGCGTTGATCGGCAGTATCCAGGCGTCGAGCGCAGCCAGGGCCAGCAACGCGCCGACATAGGCGGCACAGTTTTCGCACGCCAGCATGACGCGGTCCCCAGGCCGGACGCCATGGGTGCGCAGGGATACGGCGATCTCCTTTGCGCCAGCGCGCAATTGGCCATAGCTGAAGACGGCGCCGTCATGATCGATGATTGCCGGATGGGCGGCAGGGGCGGCGTCGGCGATATTCTGCAGCCAGGTGGTCATGGGTCTAATCGGCACCGGATTTCGGGCCGATGCAAGGGGACTTTGACGCTGCGGGCCTTCTGCCGCCGGTGGAATCGGGATATGCGTCATGTGGGGCGACCTTCCGCCCCTTGGAGACAGCGATATGCCGCAGCGCGCCGCCGATCTTCTTGCAGCCTGCCTTGCGGAACAGGGCGCGGACCGGCTGTTCTGCGTGCCGGGCGAGAGCTATCTGGCGCTGCTGGACGCCCTTTACGACAGGCCGAAGATCGACGTCGTGGTCTGCAGGCACGAAGGCGGCGCGGGGATGATGGCGGTGGCCGACGCCAAGCTGACCGGGCGGCCGGGTCTGGCGGCGGTCAGCCGGGGGCCGGGTGCGATGAACGCCGCGATTGCGCTGCATCTGGCGGAACAGGACGCGGTGCCGCTTGTGCTGCTGGTCGGTCAGGTCGCCCGCCACGAACGCGGGTGCGGAGCGTTTCAGGAGATGGATTACGGCGGCGTTTTCGGCAGCGTGGCCAAGGCGGTCTGGGAGGTGGCGGACGGGGGCCGATTGCCCGGGATCGTGGCGCGGGCGATCCATGCCGCGGCGTCTGGCACGCCCGGTCCGGTGGTGATCGCCTTGCCCGAAGACATGCTGAGCGACATGGTCGATGCCGGACCGGTGCCGCCACTGCCGGTGCCGCGGACAGGCCCCGGTGCCGCCGAGATCGCGGCGGTGGCGGAACTGCTGGCTGTTGCAGAACGGCCTTTGATCGTCGCCGGCGGCGGGCTTGCCGGGGCGGAGGAGCGCCAAGAATTGACCACATTGGCCGAGCGCTGTGACGTGCCGGTCGTCACGACGTTCAAGCATCAGGAGATTTTCGACAACACGTCGCCGCTCTACGCCGGGAACCTCGGCTTCAAGATCCCGGCCGCACATGTGGACACGCTGGGCGAAGCCGATCTGATTCTGGCGATCGGCACGCGGCTGGGGGATGTGCCGACACAAGGATATACGTTCCCCCGCGCACCGATTCCGGCACAACGGCTGGTGCATGTCTGGCCCGATCCGGCGGTACTGGGCCGTGTGTTCCGGGCCGATCTGGCGGTTCCGTGCGATCCAGCGTCGTTTTGCACGGAGTTGGCGGCGGCGGCACCGCCGGGGGACCGGCGGGACTGGCGGCAGCGGGTGCACAGATCGGCGCTTACGCAGCGGATGCCCCCGGCGCGAGGACCCGATGACGGGGTGGATTTCGGCGTGGTCGTATCGGCGCTGGCACGACAAGCGCCGAAGGACACAATCGTGGCCATGGATTCGGGCAACTTCTCCAGTTGGGTCCACGCCCACTGGCCGTGGGACGGCAGCCAGACCGCCATAGGCGCGGTGGGCGGCGCCATGGGCCTTGGCGTGCCGGGAGCCGTCGCGGCGTCCCTGCGCTATCCGGACCGGCTGGCGCTGGGATTTGTTGGCGACGGAGGAGTGCTGATGACCGGGCAGGAGATGGCAACCGGTGTGGCAAAGGGCGCGACGCCGAAAATCGTGATCTCCGACAACGGCACATACGGCACGATCCGCCTGCATCAGGAGCGGGAGTTTCCCGGGAGGGTGGCGGGAACCGACCTGGCGAACCCGGATTTCGCCGCCTGGGCACGGGCCTTCGGCGCTTTGGGACTGACGGTCGAGGATGCGGGCGGCGTCGAGGACGCGGTGACGGCCTTTCTGACCCATGACGGGCCCGCCGTGCTACATGTCAAATCGAGCGCCGAGGCGATTTCGGCCTTTACAACCATCACTGCGCTGCGCGGTTCGGCCTGACCGGACCCTGACCGATACCGCGGCACTCCGGACTGAAGTCCGCACGAACGCAGCGTCTTGCTTTCACGCAGACCCCCAAAGGTTGCCGCTCCGCTACTCGGTGGCTCACTCATCACATTGGCAGCCCACCCTTTCGTCACCCTTGGCCGTTTCCTAAAAATGCCAGTCCGGACACGAGTGCGAACACCATGACCAACAGAAAGACGCCTTCGACACCGTGCAGGATCAGGGCGAACCAGTTGCTGCGGAAATGGCGGGATGGAAGGGTCCAGGCGAGGGCTCCGAAGACGATGAACAGAATCCGAAGCGGTACATGCAAATGGTAGGTGGCAAAGAGCACCGCGTTGGCCACCCAGTCCCACTTTCCGAAGACGCCCCGCATCTTGGGCAGCAGCACGCCGCGGAACAGAAGCTCTTCGCCAAGGGCGTAGTTGAAGATGCAGGAGACTACCGTCACGGCCATGATCCACCAGGCCCCGACAAATTCGGGAACGAAGATCATCTCGATGTTCATTTCAGGCAGGTTTGCCAAGAAGGGCAGTGGGATCAGGATCAGCCCTCCCAGAAACGGGCCCAACGGCGACAGTTCGATCGCGGCGTAGAACAGAAAGGCCGGGATCAGCCACCAGAGCAGGCGCCATTTGGCCTCCCCCGTTTTCGGATCGCGCGGCGCGTTCAGCCAGACGCGGTCACGGAACGTCGTCCAGGACTTCAGCGCACCTTCCTGCGCCAGGACGATCAGGGACACGATGAACTGCCAGATCATGCCACCAATCATCAGGAACCAAAACGTGAAGGCGTGCCTCATCGTCCCAGCTTCGGCGATGGCGGGGGCGATGACGAACGCCAAGATTGGCATGGGAACGGCCACCACGGCCCAGATCGTCAGGATTTTGGCCAGGCTGTACTGGTCTGTGTCCTTCTCGGGGCCGTGCTGCGTGTCGTCAGTCTGTTTCATTGGACGGACTTGCGTCGGCGACACTTGGGCTATTGGGCCAGCGTCGCGTTTTTGATTTCGACCAGCGCCTCGGCCCAGGCATCCGGCTGATCGTAGAGGACCATGTGCGCGGCGTCGTCGATCCGGGTGAAGCTCTTGGCCGGCGCTTCGAGGAACTCATAGTACTCAAATGCCAGCTCTGCCGGCGTGTTCCGGTCCTCGGCGCCGGTAACGAAGTGAACAGGGATGTCCACAGAGGGATGCGACGCGAAAAGATCGTAGGTCTCGAGAAGATCGGCCTGCTCGATCGCCAAGCTCGAAAGCTCGAGACCCGGAATGTAGTTCTGAATCTCGGCCATCGTGTAGTAGGGGCTTTTACCGTCCAGCGCGTAACCAAGGTATTGGTCCCAGAGCCCCACCGTGTGGTAGTCCCCGCCACGATAAAGATCGAGTGCCTGGCGCTGCACTTGGAGGTCAGCTTCGTCGAAGGCATCGAACGGCGCGATGGCCTCGAGCCCTGCCAGGACGTCGGCGTGGCCATTGGCGCGGGCCTGGTCGAGCGCCCACGCGTAGCCCATGTTCATGCTCCGGTCCCAGTCGACACGCTCGGACGTCGGGATGTAGGCAAGATAGGGTGAGCTGTCTTTGGCGATCGTCATGAACCCGAGCGCGCTGCCCCAGGATTGACCCGTCAGGAATATCTTGTCCTGTCCGAACCGAGCGCGCAGCAGGTCGGTGAGTTCCAGCGTGTCGGCCACCATCTTCTCAGGCGTGATGTCCTCGACCGTAAGATCTGTACTGAACGAGCTTCCCGAACCGCGCTGGTCCCAGTGCACAACGATGAAGTTCTCTTCCAAGAGCGGGGTGTGAAACAGGTCGACCCAGGGAATGACCGCGCCGCCTGGACCACCGTGCAAAAACAATAGGATCGGCAGGTCAGGCCCACCGCCGCGAATGAGGATGGTCTGCTCGACACCGCCGAGCGAGACCCGCTCTAGCGAGACCAAACCCTCCGCCAAGACACGGCCGCTGCGATCAAGAACCGGAGAAATGTCAGGCCGCGCAGGGCTTTGAGCCAATACTGAGAAGGCCGAAATACTGAGCGTGACGATCCCCGACGCGAGAACAAATCGGGGCGCTTTGGGTATGGGCATCGTCAGATCCTCCGGACCTTCAACCTGCGTCAGTTAGGGCTTCACCGGTCCAAGGTGAGGCCTTGCGATGAACATTGTAGGGTCCCGGCTGGGGTACTGCAAAGCTCAGAATTACGGACACATTAGGCTTCCGGAGGACCTTCGCGGCGCCGAACTGGAGGACGCGCTGGCCATGGCAGAAGCGGCAGATATCAAGACCTCGGGCCGGTCAACATGATCGGCGAGGAACCGTCGCGGCGCCACGGCGCCGCCCTCGCAGTGCGGCTTCACCGAAGCTGCCGTTCATCCGGCTTGCAGCATCGCCGCCGAGGAAACGACCGGGTCGCAGACGAGTTGGGATTTATTCCGGCAAGTCGAAAGACCGAGTTTGCGGTGGCGAGCGTTCAGGCGCGTTGAACGGTCGCCACCCTGTCAGCCAGACCCTTCAAGTTCCCATCGACGATCCTGCCCATCATCATCTTCATCAACGTTTGCCCCATGAGCCATCCCAGGGGACCGTACTTGACCCGATAATCGAAGGTCCACCTGACGATGGAACGCCCGCCGTTCGGGGCGATGCGAATGTCCGCGCTGGCTTCATGCAGCGGCATGGCGGCCATGTCCGACAGCCTGACCGTGTATCCCTCGCCCGGTGTCCAGTCTGTAACCTCTTCGACCAGCGATGTGCCGTTCGCGAAATGATTCCGGCGCATTGACCCCAGTCCCACATCACCCTTTGTCAACGCGTCGACGGAGGCGATCTGAGGTGCAAATTCATCGATTTGCATGTAGCGGCTGAGAACGGCCCAGACCGCGTCGGGGGCTGCATCAATGGCGAGGCTGCGGTCAAGACGGATCATCGAAGGCTCCTTGTCGTTGGCGTATCTGTCGCGACTGATTCCCATATCGCCGGGCCTTTTGTAGAAACGTCCTGCTCTCACCGTTATGACAGTAGCGTGAGAGGAGAGGGTAAAAATGCGTCGCACCGAACGGCTGTTCCAGATTATCCAGATCCTGCGGTCCACCCGATCGCCGACCACAGGACGCGAGCTTGCGGATGAACTGGAAATCTCTCTCAGTACCCTCTACCGCGACATGGCGGAACTTCATGCCCAACGCATCCCCATCACCGGCGAGGCCGGGGTGGGATACATGCTCGGCGATGGGTACGACATGCCGCCATTCACCGAATGCGATCGGATGTCCGGGTTCGACCCGCCGCAACGAAGCAACGTTGCGATCCGAATTGATCCCAGGTCTCAGGCCGCCAGCGGTAGTTCCACTTCGCTCGCCGGCGCGGTGTCGCAAAGCATGACCGCCGTTTCAAATCGGCGCAGTGTGCGGCGTGCCGTCTTTTCGTGCTGTATCTCACCGATTGCGATGCCGGGCTGGACGGCCCAGGACAGCTGCGCGATCCTCGTGTTCTTGGCGAGGTCGCCCAAAAACAGACTCTCTGCCCACCAGCCCTCGGCCAAAACGACTTCGTGTTTGTCGAACAGAAGATGGAAATAGTGCACGGCGGCGCCAATAGGAGCCACGTGTATGCCACGATATCCGATGGCCAACCCCGCCGCGGACAGAACCTCGTTCTGGCCAAAATAGAGTTCAGCCGCGGCCGAGCGGAACAGCGCACGGTGAGACCGCGAGCAGCGAAATTCGCGTTCGTTTCCAAGGCTTCCCGGTGGACATATCACGGGCAGCAAGTGGGGGTGACACATCTGTTCCGCTCGGCTGCACAGGGTAGATCCTATGGCGCGAAGCGGCACAAATCCCGAATCGAGCGTCAGAATCCGGTCACCGGGTGCAAGACGTTCTATCGGAATGTCGCCAATTTCAGTGGCAATCAGGGTTCCGGCGACGAAACAGGGAACATTCGGCGACCCGGGAGTCGGCGTCGTTTCGACAAGGGTACCAGAACTGTCGCGCGCGAAAGCCGTGCCGTTTGGGGCCGTGCTGTCGATGGTTTCGCCGCTGCCGATTTGGTTCGTGCCGGTGAATCCGGTGGGCAGTGTCGGTGTGCGCGGCGGGTTGCCGTACGACAGCGTGACGTAGTCGCCGGTATTCGAATTGACCAGGAAGATGGTGTCGTATTTTTGACCTTCGCCGTCGGGAATCCAGTTAGAGCTTTCTGATGCGCCACCATCATAGTAGCCGCTGGGCACGGTGCCGGAGTAATTGCCGACCACGGTGGCCGTTGCGCCCGGAGCAAGTGTATCCCCGGGGCCGAAGCTATAGAGAAGACCGTTTTTTTCCGACCAGATTTCAAAGCCGTCCAGCGAGACCGTCGATCCAGAGGAATTCTGCAATTCGATGAATTCGTCGGCTTTGTTGGTATTGCCGTCGTTGTCGGTGTCAATGGCGGATCCCCCGGCATTATCTGCCAGGATCTCTGAAATGAAGATGCCATCAACTTTGTCGGCCAAGCTGTTTCCTGCCGTGGGAGTGTTTGCGCTGGCCGGAATTTGCACTGCAGTTTCATCAACAATAGGAAAAAATTGAGTTGACTTTGTGGAAAATGTAAACGGAAGCCGCCGGGACTGGCCCTTGCGCATACCTAGATCTAAGGGCTGCGCATCTCTCGCGAGCCGGCGGCGATCAGGGCGCGGCGTGGAACACCCAAGACGATTGTCAGCGACAATGGCACCGAACCGACCGGCATGACCGTACCTCAGCGGTGCCGGGACACCAGTATGCGTGTGATCGGCGCGCTAAAGCCGGACAAGGTCGCTCAAAAGATGCGAATATACCGGATCACCGTCGGGCCCAGCGTGATCATGAACAACGCAGGCAGCATCAGCGACGCCATGACGGCCGACATCTGAACCGGAAGTTTGTTGGCTTTCTCCTGAGCCGCGAGTTCTCGATTGTCGCGCATTTCCACCGCATAGACCAAAAGCGCCTCGGAAATGCTGCTGCCGTAACGGATCGCCTGAAGCACGACGTTCACGAACGATCTGGCCTCATCGATGCCCATGCGGTCGGCCATGTCCAACAGCGCCTGCTCGCGGTCGCGGCCGGCCAGGATCTCGGTCTGAACCAAAAGGAATTCCTGGCTGACCGTCGGCGAGACGCGTTCGATCTGTTGCCCGACGCGGGTCATCGCCGCATCAAAGCCCAGGCCTGCTTCGGCAGAAATCTGCATCAGATCCAAGGCGTTCGGAAACGCCTCGCTGATTTCAAGCTGGCGTGCGTTTATCTTTCCGCGCAGCCAGATCGTCGGACCGTAGAACCCGATCGCCACGGAAATGGCGAGAATCTGTAATGCGTGCAGATTGCTGATTCCATTCAGGATTTCATCGATCTGCGGCGGCACCCCGACAAATGCCCGGATCGAGATCAACATGATGGCCAGGCACGGCACAATCAACGCCAGACACAAGCGGAACAGGTAAAAGCCCTTTACTGCCTGACCGCCCGTGAACCCCGCCTTTTCCAGCTGCAGACGAATTTGCGTCCGCTCGGTGCGATCTTCCGGAATCAGCGCCTTCAGCAATCCAGCGGGGATTTGATCGGGCGACTTGATCAGATTGCGCCGCTGCTTGCCGCCGATATAGGCGAATGAGGCCTTTTTCATCCGGTCCGCAACGCGATCCTTCGGCGCAAAGGCGGCGGCAAGGCCGAAGAACAACAGCAATGTGCCGAACCCGACGCCAAGCAGCAGAAAGCTCTGGCGATCGTAGGCAAAACTAAGAAGGAAATCGTCAAGCATTGCGATCAGATCCTGAAATGCACAAGCCGGCGAAGAACCAGATAGTTGACGGTCACAAGCGCCAGGATCGCAGCGACAACGGGCTTGAACAGCGGATCGTCGGCGACGCCGGAATAGTAGTCCGGCGCCGTGACCGTCGTGGCGCCATACATAGCAAGCGGCAGCACCGAAAGGATTGACGCCGAAATCCGTCCTTCGGATGACAAGGCGCGGATCTTGCGGCGCATGGCGAACCGACGGCGTATCACCTTGGACAGCGTGCCCAGCATCTTGGCCAGGTTGCCGCCGGTGCCATGCTGGATATTCACGCTGACGGCGAGATAGTGCATGTCTTCCTGATCGATCCGGTCGGCAAGATCCGCCATAGCATCGGTCAGTTCATCGCCATATGT
This sequence comes from Rhodobacter sp., assembly GCA_030065095.1. Classification (GTDB taxonomy): domain Bacteria; phylum Pseudomonadota; class Alphaproteobacteria; order Rhodobacterales; family Rhodobacteraceae; genus JASJCA01. Next base: position 11,169 of record JASJDP010000019.1, on the reverse strand, counting down.
GATCTGGTCCGACATGATGCCGAATTCGGTTCCAATCGGGTCGGGCATGTTCTGCGCGACGTTGGCGATGGTTGTGTTCAGCGGATGTCCGACACGAAGCCCGCGCATCATCATGTCCAGCGCGTCGGGCAATTGCTCGGAAAATCGCTGAACGCGTCTCTTCCGAATGATGTTGATAAGGCTCATCGGGATGACCATGCAGGACAACACCGCAACCACTGCAGCGATTTTCGGACCTAGCGAAACCGTTCCGAGCAACAAGACGGCGGCGGCGAGCGCAAGGCAAACGCCAAGAAACACCGAAGGCTTCATCGTCATGCCCGCCTGGCGCATCTTCGAAGGCAAGGTTCCGTAGACGGGGATTTTGCTCAGCAGGTTTTCTCTCGGCCGGTGGCGAAGCAGCGTCAGAACCTTTTCCTGCGACATCCCCTTGCGCAGCAGCTTGATGCGTTTGCTGCGGGTCTTCTCGGCAGGGTCGCCGCCAAAGATCAATTGCCGGAGGCCCTCGAACACGACGAGCACGCCCAGGAAAATCCCGACATAAAGGAACAGATTGGGGTCCAGTGCGTCAAACTGCTTCACGATGCCGCCTATCCATTGGTGAACGTGTCTATCGGCAAATCAATACCGGCGGCGCCCATGACTTCGGCGCAACGCGGGCGGATGCCGGTGGCAAGGAATTCTCCGAAAACCGTACCGTCTTCGCCTCGGCCTGCCTTTTTGAAGGTGTAGATGTCCTGCAGTTGCACGACATTCGATTCCATGCCGGTGATTTCAGAGATGCTCATTATCCGGCGGCGCCCGTCGCTCAGGCGGCTGAGCTGCAATACGATCTGTATGCCCGCCGCTACCTGCGACCGGATGGCAGACAGCGGAAAGTCGGCACCGATCATGGCGACCATCTGTTCAAGCCGGCCCATCGCATCGCGTGCCGTGTTGGCGTGGATTGTGGTCATCGACCCATCGTGGCCCGTGTTCATCGCCTGAAGCATGTCAAACGCTTCCGAACCGCGCACCTCGCCGATGACGATCCGGTCGGGCCGCATCCGCAAGGCGTTTCGCACGAGATCGCGCTGAGAAATTGCGCCGGCCCCTTCGGAGTTCGGCGGGCGTGTTTCAAGTCGCACGACGTGGTCTTGCTGCAATTGCAGTTCCGCGGCATCTTCGATCGTGACAACGCGCTGGCGTTGGTCGATGAACGACGACATGGCGTTCAGCATGGTCGTCTTGCCCGAGCCGGTACCACCGGAAATCAATATGTTCATCCTGGCCTCGACGGCGGCCTGCAGGAACCGCGCCGCCTTGTCGGACAAGGCGTCGTGTTCGACCAACCGATCGATTGTTAGCGGCCGAGCGGCGAATTTTCGGATTGAAAGCGACGGCCCGTCGATCGCACAGGGCCGGATGATTGCGTTGACACGGCTGCCATCCTCGAGCCGGGCGTCGACCCACGGCTGTGATTCATCAATGCGCCGGCCAACCCGCGAGACAATCTTGTCGATGATCCTCAACAGGTGCCGTTCGTCGCTGAACCGAACCGCGGATTTCTCAAGTATGCCGGCGCGTTCGACGTACACGCTGTCAAAGCCATTCACCAGGATATCGGACACCGTCGTGTCGGCCAGAAGCGGCTCGAGCGGGCCAAGGCCAAGGACTTCGTCGATCAATTCATCGACGATCTTCTTGAAGCGCTCGGCCCCAAGCTGCGTACCTTCCTCCTTGATTTCCTGCGCCACCAATCCTGCAACCTCACGGCGCAAATCCGAACGCTCGACCTGATCGATCAGTGCAAGGTTCAGTTGGTCGAGAATGCGCTGATGCAGACGCGACTTCAGCTCCAGCCATTTTCCTTGATCCGCACTGGGCGAGAGCGAATAGTCCGGTTTCACGTCGGCAAAATCGGCCCTGAAGTCGACGATGTTGGCCGCCTCCTTGAGCGCGGGTTCGGACGCTGGGAAATCCTTGAACATGGTCGCCGCTCCTAGGCCTCTCTGCGCGCGCCGTTGGTCTGAATCTCCTCGATCCGTGCCGCGAGCTTGCTCAACGGTTTCGCAATCGGCGATCGCCGGGAGACCTCGAGAATGGGTTGCCCTGAATCGGCGGCCTTCTTGGCGCGCGCATCGTCCCGAGGCAGCCAATGCTCCAGCGGGCGCTCAAGGAAATTGGTCGCCTCCTTCAGAGACTCCGACCGCGAGAACGGCTGTTTCTCCATCGATACGACAACGCTGATGGGAAGCCGGACATGTTCCTGGGTGTACAGGTCGATCAGGCGGCGCGCCTGCCGGATCGATGGGACCGAGGTGTCTGTCACGATCAGCATTTCGTCGGCCCGCGCAAGAAGCGGTTCGATCCAATTCACCAACGCCCGGGGCAGATCGAGGACGACGTAATCATATGCAAGCCTCAATTCGCTGAGAAGCAGCGTCATGACCTCGGGGGTCAGGGAATCGAGCGGCGCGAAATCCACCGGCGCGGCAAGAACGTCGAAGTGATCCTTGTACCGGACCATCGTTCCGCGAAGGAAATCGAAGGACGGCTGCTGCTTGCCCTTGAGCAACTCCAGATAGCCGCCCTTGTCCTCGATATCGATGGACGATCCGAGATTGCCGTTCTGAAAATCCAGGTCGACCACAGCGACGCGGGGTTGGGGGGCTCCCTTCTTGCGGCGGCCCGCACCGGAAAGACAGAAAGCGAGATTCAGGACCAGCGATGTGGCGCCGATACCGCCGCGCGTCTTGGATACCGCAACGATGACGCCGTCTCGGTGATCCTCGCCGCGGCGGTCGATCTGCCGGCCGACTTCGCCCTCAAGCTCGACGGCGTGACGCAATTCGGGACGGACGGCTGCCAGCGGCAATACTTCGTCGACGCCGGCCTCCATCAGGTCCTTGGCGTAGGCCAGCGTGACCTGCTCGGCCGTCATCGCCAGAAATCGCGTGTCAGACCCGGCAAGCCCGCAGAGTTCGCGCAGAGCCTTCATTTCAAGGTCGTTGCCGGGATGCGCCTCGAACACCACGATACTGTAAAGGCCGAGGTCGAGCGCCTCGTCGCGGACCAGCTGGCTTAGCTGGCGGGTGTCGATCTTTACGCCGACGTCTTGCTCGGCCAGCATCGCACGGCCGACCATTTCGCCCATGCCCTTGGTCTGGCTCACGACCAGGATTCCGCCTTCCCGCTCGCCTTCCTGCTTCAGGGGGGGCGGGCTGCGATAGCTGGTGAAGACGGCGCCTGCGACCTCATCCTTCATGAATTCACTCCATCAAACAAGGCTTCGCCCGGAAGCGATGCGCTCATGCTGGGAAAGGCGAAGTCACTGCCCAATCCTTGCTGGCCCGTCGCGCCGGTCAGCGCGGCCAGGGCGCCCAGGGGCGTGACGAATTCAAAGTTCAGGTTCTGGATCTCGACCGTGACGACCGGGGTATAGGGCCCGCCGAGAAATCCCATGTCCGGCGTGAATTCATAGGTGAACAGCAGGTTCGCGGCCGTTGCGTTCGACGGCATCAGCGATTGCACATCGGCCCAGATATCCGTCGCGGTCGCGTTCGCGCTGTCGGCGGAACAGCTGACTGGTCCGGGATCGGCGCACAGCGCGCTGTCGATGCTGCAGGAGGCCCCGAATTTGTAAAGCTCGCTGCCGCCCTCCAGGGCTCCCCGATCGTTCGACTCCGGCAGCCCGTCGCAGGCCGGCGGGCGCACCACGGCCAGCCGGACGGCCCGGTCCGCCGCCTTGCCGGCCATCACGTAGGAAAAGCCCATGCGGCTGAAATCGATCAAGCCGAAGACCAGCAAAAGGAAGATCGACAGAACGACGCCGAATTCGACAAGCGTCCCGCCATCCTCGTTGCGCATCATGGCGTCAAGCCGCGCGCGTGCCCGGGATATGAACCCTGCCGCGATCATGCGCCGAATATCCTGGAGCTGTCGGTGACCGAGGTCGTGACCGGCGGCAGGGTCGCGCCCATGAAGGCGAACATCGACTGAAACGGATAAGAGATCTGCAGGACGGCCGTGACATTGGCGATGGGCGTCTGGGTCAGACGATAGCTGCCCGCGATACAAGTCAGGGTCGGTGTCACCGAATTGACGGTGATCGAGCTTGGAAAGATCGCGTTGCCGCTGGATGTCTGCTGGACAATCGCGGTGACGGTTCCGGTCATGCCGGACAGGCTGCCACCGGTGGTGCAGATGTTCGACGGCGTGGCGCGCCCGACATAGCGGGCGGCGTCGCGAACCCCCGAGATCGTCGCCTGATAGGACCAGAACGTGCGCGCGCCTTCGAGGGCGACGGCAAAGAACAAAAGAAAGGTCGGCAGCAGAAGGCCGAACTCGACCAGCGCCCCACCGTCCTCGGAGCGAAACAGCCGCGCCAGACGGCGGGCGGGATATGCCGGTGCGGCGGTCATCGATAAAGCTTCACCACGTCACGCATGATCGCGTTGCTGCCGTCGCCGCCCGCACCGCCCCCGGCGCTGCCGACGATTTCGACCCAGAAGTCCTTGGTGCCGTCGAGGCCGATCGGGCCCAGCATGAACAGCTCGAAAAATTCGCCCACGGGTACATTCGTGGCGCCGCCGCTGATCGGATTGGCGACGCAATCGATGCCCGCGGCGATCACGACCCGCCGCCCCGGATCGGGATATTGGTTGTTGGAACATTGCGGCCGTCCGTCTTCGGACAACCCCGAAAGGATCGGCGAGGACGACGCCCCGCCACCGGCGGCCGCGATCTCGGCCAGATAGTATTCATAGCGCGTCGTTGCGCCGGGATGCGGATCCGTCCCGGCGTAGTTCACATTGACGTAGGTCTGGCGGCCTTGCGACCAGTCGCCGTCTCCGAACCGGGCGCATCCGCCCGAACCGAAGCAGTCGTCGGGCGGGAACCCGACCGTGTCGGGCGAAACGACCCCGTTCTCGCCAATGCATTGCCCGTTGTTCGGGACGTAACCGGAAATCACATGCGGCGCCGGGGCGTAGTAGGGATCGTTTTTGTTCTGGTTCTGGGTGGCGTGGTAGATGTCGAAGATGACGTTGAGCGCGGCTTCGAAGTTCCCGACCCGCTGGCCAGGTGCGACGTCCACGCCGTTGGTGCTGAAACATGCGGTCCGTTCGCCCGTCGCCGCGATCAGACATGCATCAAGTTTTGTGCCGGTCAGATTGGCGCAGGGTCCGTCCGGATCGACGAACCCGGCATCAGGGTCCAAAAACCCGAAAGCGCCCGGCCCCCAACCGGCTCCTTGCCCGCCCGTGCGCAGCAGCGCGACCTCGCCGACATGTTCGTCGGCTCGGAAATCCGGGCTCGGCATGCAGAACATCAGCGGCGTGATATCGCAGGCCGACTGCGCAAAGCCTGCCACTGCGGTCGCGCCGACACTGTCGGTCATGCCCGTTTCCCCGGTCAGCGTCTCGAACGCGGCGGCAAAGCCAAGGTCGACCGTCTGCCCGGTCGAAACCACACGCACGAACGCGGCATCGTTCGGATCGGCGGTCTCGGTGCCGGCCGGATCGAGGCTCGGGTCGGTGTCATGGAAGGTCAGGGCGTAATCCGCGGCACCGGACAGGACCGTGCCGCCGGTGCCGAAGGTCTGGCTGTCGGCGATCATGTTCGCCGCGGCATCGGTGGCCCGCGTGATCGCGTCGTCGTTGCCGTCCAGCTCGCCTGCCGCGGCGAGGGCCACGTTGTCGACGAAGGATTGCAGTTCCGACTGGGTGGTGGCAAGGCGGCCAAAATCGAAGGTGAGCGCGATCAGACCCATGAAAACGCCGAGCGCCATCGCCCAGGTCACGATGATCGTTCCGCTTTCGCACCGCCCAAACCGAAAGAGCCGCCGCGCGAGGCCGACATGTCCCCCGCGCCCGCTCATTTGAGTTTCACCACGTCTTCTTCGGTACCGCGGCGCACCCTGATGACATAGCGCGGCTCCGGCTCGGGCTCTGCCGCGATTTCGGGTTCAGGCTCGGGTTCCGGTTCGGGTTCGGAATCGCGCAGAAGATCGGCCAGCGAGATCTGTGCCAGGTCCGCGTCGCCGATTTCCGTCTGGGTGCGCAACGTCAGGCTCAGCGTTCCGGCCCGCTGCGCCAGCGCCAGGATCTGGCCGTCCTGCGGGGTGACCTCGACGGTGATCGTGCGCGCCCGTTTGGCCGATTTGTCCTTTTCCGATTGCTGATCGATCCCAAGCACGCGCACGTCCTGCAGGATCGTAGCGGCCCGAAGGTCGCTGCCCCGCCCCTCGGTCAAAACGATGTCGACCCGGTCGCCGGGCATGACGAAGCCGCCGACGGCGGTGGCGGCATCGACCTCGATGGCCATGGCGCGGGTATTGGGGGCGAGCGCCTGGACGATGGTCACCGTCTCGCCGAACCCCGACACGCGGTCTTCGACGATCAGCTCGCCCTCGCGGATGAGCCGCTTGGCGCGGCGCGGACCTGTGTTTTCCGGGCCGAGCAGCGCGCGGGTGCCGGTAAAGGCGCCTTCGGGGACATTCTCGACCGGCCAGGATTGTGCGGTCAGGACCTCGCGGTCGATGATCTGCCCGAATTGAATGTCGGACTTCGCGACCAGCACCTTCACGAATTTCGGCGCCGCAACCTGTGGCGCGGCCTGGGTCTGATTTGAACTGAAAATGTTATCGGCAATCCAGACCGATGCACCGGCCAGGCAGACGCCGATCAGCGATATAAGCAGTCCCCGCAGCCGCATAGATGCCTCCGAACGTCCCCTTGCCGGGGATTTGCCGTTATTGATTTCATGTGCTCGATTTTCGAATTCGGTTTGCAGCCGCCGCGGAAAGGTCGCTCCTGACCGCGGCGGTTACAGAGTTTGCCTTAGTCCGGCAGGGCATTCCCCGCAGCGGTCATCGACCCGCCGACCTCGGTGCCCAGGGTTGCCAGGGCGCCAGCACCCAGCGCGATGGCCAGGCCCAGGGCCACACCGTACTCGACGAGCGTCGCGCCGTCGTCGCAGTGACGGAAGCGGATCCATTCTTTCAGCAGCTTGTTGTACATTGACTTCTTCCTTCAGTTGGGTTCGCGCGACCACATCATGCGGCCCCGCAGTCGCTCCGGAATCCGATCCCGAATTGATCCTGCGAATGTAGCCTGCCGGGAAACAGCGCTCTTCGCTCAAATGAATGAAGATTTCGCGCTGAAGTTGTGCCGCCGGGAATCCGGTTGAATGCGGCTAAAACTGGGAACCCTGCGCCGAATTGGGCGGGCCCCGGTCCAATCTGTGCCACAGATTTCCCATCGCCGGGCCGCATTCACCGGGCGGCTGACACAGTCCTGTCGCGCTTCGTCGCTTTTGCCAAAGTTCCTTCCCAAAAATGTACGAAAAACTGTCTAATTCTTTCAAGATTTTGAACGGCTTGAACTCGATACAATCACCTAGGCGAAAAGACCTTGGGTAATCCGAATGGCACGGGCAGAGCAGAGAGATCATTCCTGGAATTTGCAGGCGGTCGGGGCCGATCCGGTGCCCGGCCAGGTCGGCTCGGCGCAGTTCAGCGCGGCGCTGGAGTTTGTCGGCCAGTTCGCACTGGCCGCAAGCAATCGACTTACGGTAGCATCGGCTCTTGCCAGTCTCCAGGCCTTGACCGGAGCACGGAGCGTCGAGTTGGTGCGGGTATCGGATCGGACCGGGCGGTCGCGACCCATCGCCCATGCGGGCCGTGAGTGGACGCATGCACACAAGGCGAATTCGGCAACTCAGAACCCGGCCGGCGGGCGCAAGGTTCGGTCGGCTGGCAGCCAAGGGATTTCGCCGTGTTCCGCAACATGCGTCATCCTTGGCCGATACAGAACCGAATCCGACGTTCTCAGGCTTGAATTCGATACCGAACCGGAAGAGGACGTTGCATTTGTCTTGCGATGTATCTCGGACGCCGCTGCCAAAATCTGGTCCCAGCGAGAGCCCGGCCTCGCGAGCGCTCTGATCATTGACGAGGCCCGAAACAGCAAGACCCGTGCCGGAAAGGGACGCGAGGCAGCGATACTGGGACCCGACAATGTCTTTGGGCTCAGCCGAGCGGAGTTTCGGGTCTGCAATCTTTTGCGCAAGGGGCTAAAGCCGAACCAGATTGCCGAAGAACTCGGGATCTCGATCACCACGGTCCGGTCCCATCTGAGCAGTATCTACGCCAAGACCGAAACCTCCGGACAATTGGGGGTTCTGCACAAGCTGAGCCATGACACGGCGGTCATTCGCAGGGAAAACAATCAGCGGGGATCCACCCACCGGTCAAACAGTGGTGACAAAGTCCGATGATGCTGCCGGACGCCGTACAGATGATCCCGCCGATTGGCGTGGCCGGCGTGATGGTTGCGGTTATCTACTCCGATCTGAGGCAGATGCGCATACCGAACGTCTTGAGCTTGCTGCTGCTCGGCCTTTTCGTGGCGTCCCAGGCCATCGGCGGGATTGCCCCCGATCTTTGGCTGCGCATCGCCTTCAGCTTGGGCGTATTCACGGCCGGATTCGTTGCATTCGTGTTTCGTGCCATCGGTGGCGGCGACGTCAAGGTTCTGGCGGTATTGGCGCTCTTTGTTCCATTGGCCCACTTGCCTGCCGTTCTATTGATCTTCTCGGGAACGCTGATTGCCGGCACTGCCATCGTGTTCGCCGGCCGGCGGTTTCTGCCAGGCGCCGGCAGTTCCTGGGCCTTCCTCCGGTCCGAGAAGATGCCGATGGGTCTGCCGATCGGAGCGGCTGCGATTATTTCGCTTTCGATGTTTGGTCTGCAGGGATAGCGCTTTGCCTCGACAGGGATCGGCGCGCGCAAAAGATCAATGAAACTTCAGCCGCGTCACCGTGTTCACGCCGTCGCCACAATGGCGCCCCGAAGCGAGTGTACCACGGCGGTAAAACCAAGAGTGGGCAGAAGCTTATGGATCGCATAGCAGAACTCGCACGCGCATTCGCGCAACCGGTCATCGGCTTCGATTTGCGTTTCTCGCTTTTCTATCTTGGCGCAACGGTGCTGCTTGCCTTTCTGATCTGGCTTTGGCGAGGGCAACGTTCCTCGTTCCTGGTATGGCTGCTGCCCGCGAAGGTTTATCTTCACCGGTCGAATCTTGTCGACTTCAAGCTGTTTCTTGCCAACCACGCGATGTTCGTATCCGGCATCTTCGGCCCCGTGATCTTTGCACCTGCCATTGCCTATCTTGTCGCGAGCGCGCTGAACGCGCCTGGCCTTGGTGATCCGGGCCCTTTGGCGCCCACGTGGATTGATGTTGCAATCGCGACGGCTGCGATCGTGGTCGCGACCGACTTTTGCAAATACTGGGCGCATCGGTTGCATCACGAAACCCGGTTCCTTTGGCCGTTTCACGCCGTGCACCATTCGGCAGAGGTATTGACCCCGCTGACCCTGGCCCGGGCCCACCCGATGGAAACCGTGGTTCGCAATCTGATCGTCAGCATTGTCGTCGGGCTTGTCCAAGGCCTGTTGCTGTTCCTGCTGATCGGAGAGATCGATATTCTGACGGTCGGCGGCGCGAACATCCTCTATTTCCTGTTCAATCTGCTCGGGGCAAACCTTCGCCACAGCCACATCTGGCTGAGCTATGGGTACGTCGCCGAGCACATCTTCATTTCCCCTGCACAGCACCAGATCCATCACTCGGTGGCGGTCGAACACCACAACAAGAACTACGGCTCGATATTCGCCCTTTGGGATTGGGCATTCGGAACGCTTTATATCCCGGATGCGCAGGAGGACCTGACCTTCGGTGTTTCAAACGCGGCAGGAGACCGGATCGAGCAGCCGCATCCGACACTTCGCGCTGCCCTCCTGGCGCCTTTCGCCGAAAGCGCGAAAGCGTTCCGTCGCTCGCGTCGACCGTCAGGGCCCTCCGCTGTCAAGCATCCCGCCGAGTGATGAACAAGGGGCTTTCAATTTGGCTCGACGTCCTCCGCTGTGCGGCGGCGTTGGCCGTGCTGTTCGGCCACCTTGCCCATGTCCGTTTCACGAACGGAGATTTCTACGTCCTGCGCGAGATCAACATCGCCAGCGACGCCGTCGTGGTGTTTTTCGTTATTTCGGGGCTGGTGATCGCGTTCGCGGCGGACCGCGACGGCACCCCCGGGATTTACGCCTTCAACCGGATCACCCGGCTTTTGTCCGTCGTGATACCGGCTCTGATTCTCACGGTCATCCTCGATGCGATCGGCACACAAATTACACCTTCAGCCTATCCCGCCCCCTACTATCAGCCCGCGAGTTACACAGATTTCCTTCTGCGCGGTGTCACGCTGAGCACCGAGTGGACGGGACTGTTTGACCGCATCCGGCTGGGCACCAATGGGCCGCTCTGGTCCCTAAGCTACGAGGTTGCCTACTACATCCTATTCGGGATCGCCGTCTTCTGCCGCGGCATCGCCCGCGTCCTTGGTCTTGGCTTGGTCGCGTTGATCGTCGGATGGCCCATCCTCGCGCTCTTTCCTGCGTGGTTGCTCGGGGTTTTGGTGTGGCGTCATGTCTCGACAACACCGACAGACGCGATAAACCCGATCTTTGCCTGGTCCCTTGTGTTCGTGCCGGCTGTCTTGTTGATCGCCGCCCGCAGGGCCGGGATTCCGGATATCCTCACCGAGTTGACTGCAGCCGCGGTCGCCCCGGCCAGTCACCATGTCATGCTTGGCTACTCCGACGAGGTGCTTTGGAACTCTTTGATCGCCCTTGCCGTCGCTCTTCACCTCGCCGGTATCGCTTCGGTTCTGCGGGGCAGGGCGTTCGACATGCATACACCGCGAGTGCGTGCAATAAGGTGGTTTGCCGGCGGAACTTTTTCGATCTACGCCGTTCACTATCCCATACTGCACTTTTTGGATGCGGTGCTGCCGGCGGACACTCCATTCTACAATTTCAAGATGGCCGTTCTTACCCTTGCAGCTTGCTTTTGTTTTGCACACCTCTTCGAACGTCCGATCAAAGCGTTCCGTGGGTTTTTCGTGAAAGTTCACATCGGTCGGATGCTCAGAGCATCTCTGCGCCAGAAAAACTGGAACAAGAGCGTCGACTTTGAGCCGATGTAGGGATGAAGCGACCCGGGTGTCAGAGGTTCGCTTTCCTAGGGTCAGGACTCATAGCCAGAATATGACGACGGCGGCAAGCGCGCAGGCTGAGAGGAATACCTTCGGGCATCGGTCGTAGCGCGTCGCGATGCGTCTCCAGTC
>JASJDP010000018.1 GCA_030065095.1 Rhodobacter sp. | reverse complement strand
CACTACAACACCGTCAGGCCGCACAGCGCTCTGGGATACCGGCCACCGGCGCTGGAAAGCATCGTTCCATTGGACCCGAGACCGACCATGCACTAACAATCAACCCGGACCACCCAATGGGGGCTCTCCAGCTCTGTTGCCGCTGTATCGGGCCGCCATCGTGCGCGATCGGGACCCTGGCTTGAAAAATTATGACGTCACCGACGTCCCAAAGCTGTTCGATACCGGTGCAGCCTGGACCGATACACACACGTAGCCCGTGACTGCGCAGAATGTTCCGGCCTTCATAAACGATCCCAATCGCTTACATCCCTGTCGCGATGGGGACGCACCTGCTATACTTTTTCTATGCCCGCCCTCTGCCGAACCTGTCTGGCCACGTTTGACGCCCCCCTCAAGCGCTGCCCGGCCTGCCGGTCCCCGCGAATCGTCTCGCATCCCGAGCTTTTCTCGCTGTCCATTGCCCACATGGATTGTGATGCCTTCTATGCAAGCGTCGAAAAGCGCGACAATCCGGCCCTTCGCGACAAGCCCGTAATCATCGGTGGCGGCCGCCGCGGCGTCGTTTCCACCGCCTGTTACATCGCCCGCATCAAGGGTGTCCGCTCTGCCATGCCGATGTTCAAGGCGCTCGAACTTTGCCCCGAGGCCGAGGTTCTGCGCGGCCGGATGGACGTCTATGCCGAGGTCTCGAAACAGGTCCGCCAACTGATGGACGAGCTGACGCCGGCGATCGAACCGCTTTCGCTCGACGAGGCATTCCTCGACCTTACCGGCACGGAACGCCTGCACGGCGCCCCGCCTGCCGTCATGCTCGCCCGCCTCACGAAACGCATGCAGGACGAGATCGGCATCACCGGCTCGATCGGGCTTTCTCACAACAAATTCCTCGCCAAGGTCGCCTCGGACCTCGACAAGCCCCACGGCTTTTCCGTGATCGGCCAGGCCGAGACCATGGATTTCCTCGCCGACAAACCGGTTCGCCTGATCTGGGGCATCGGCCCGGCCTTTCAGGAAAGCCTCGACAAGGCCGGGATCCGCAGCTTCGCCGATCTCCGCCGGTGGACCCGCGAAGCGCTTGGCCAAAGGTTCGGCCAGTCCGGAGAGCGCCTTTACCACCTTGCCCGTGGCGAGGATTACCGGCGCGTGCAAAGGAACACGCCGGTAAAGTCCATTTCCAACGAAACCACCTTCCACGAGGACACCGCCTCGACCGATATCCTCGACGGTCATATCTGGCGGCTGTCTGAAAAGGTCGCCGACCGCGCCAAGGCCAAGGGCATCGCCGGAAGGGTCGTCACGCTGAAGCTCAAGAAACACACCCATAAGATCCTGACCCGGCAAAGCCAATTGACCGACCCCACGCAGATCGCCGACCGCATCTACCGCACGGCGCGGGACCTCTTTGACCTCGCCGGCGCGCAGGGGCCCTTTCGCCTGCTCGGGATCGGCCTCAGCCATCTGGAGCCCGCCGACGGCGCCGACCGGTCTGCCGATCTCCTGGACCCACAGGCACAGCAGCGCGCGGATGCGGAACGCGCCACCGACGCAATCCGGGCGCGGTTCGGCCGCGACGCCATCGTCAAGGGACGGGCATTGCAGTGAGTTATTCGGCCGCCAGCGGCAGCCCTTCGCGTCGGCCGATCTCGCAGATCTCGGCAATCACGCCCCGCATCGTCGCCCGAAAACTCTGAAAGCCGCCGCTTGGGCGGATCAGCCTTTCGTTCATATAAAGCGAGCGGTCGATTTCCACCTGGATCACATGCTGGCCCTTCGACGGCCGTCCGTAATGCTGCGCCGTGTAGGCTCCGGCAAAGGGCGAGTTGCGCGCAACACGAAGTCCGGCGGCCGCAAAGGCGGCTTCGATCCGGTCGACGATCCGGTTCTCGGCCGCTGCGCCGAACCGGTCACCCAGCACGATCTGCGGATGCGGCGCCTTTGAGGTTCCAATCGAGTCGATCGCCTCGTGCGGCATCGAATGACAATCGATCAGGATCACCTCGCCGAATGCCGACCAGGTGTCGTCGAGCAGCTTTTGCAGCCGGTCGTGGTACGGGCGCCAGTGATCGCGCAGCCGTGCCTGCGCCTCCTCCAGGGTCAGCTTGCCGCGATAGATGGACCGGCCATTGGCGACGACCCTGGGAATCACCCCCAATCCCGAGGTGACCCTTGGATTGTGCGTCGACTTTCGCACGCCTTCGATCAGGGCCGGGTCCAGCTCGTCGGCGCTGCGGTTGACGTCGATAAAGGCACGCGGCGCCGTGGCGGCGACCAGCGGCGCGCCAAATTCCGGGGCATCCCCGAACAACAGGTCGACAAAGGCATCTTCCGAAGACCGGATTGCCCGCTCGTCCAGCACCGTCCGGCGCAAAAACGCCCACGGATAGTCCCGCCCGCTATGGGGCGAGGCAAAGACCACGCTGGTGGTCTGGCGCGCGGGGGCGGTCAGCGTGTAGGGCGCCTTTGTCATCTGCTCTCCTCTGGCGGTTACTATAGCCGCAAAGCGCAGGCCGTCAAAAGCTCTTGAACCGGGCCTGTGTTCCTTTTATACGGCTTCGGACCGGCGCGGGGGCCCCCGCGTCTTGTTCGTTTGGACAGGACGCAAACCACTGCAGCCCGGGCGGTTAGCTCAGCGGTAGAGCACTACGTTGACATCGTAGGGGTCACTGGTTCGATCCCAGTACCGCCCACCATCCGGCCCGCCGCTCGGGCCTTGAGACGTAACACCGGGCGCGCGGGCGCCACACAAAGGAGAGAGCGCATGAAGGTCAGGAACTCGCTTCGTTCGCTGAAGAACCGGCATCGCGATTGCCGTGTGGTCCGCCGCAAGGGCCGGGTCTACGTGATCAACAAGACCCAACGCCGGTTCAAGGCGCGCCAGGGCTAAAACCCCTCTACCGGACAAGGAAAAGCCGCCCGTTATGGGCGGCTTTCGGCGTTTTTGCGGCAGTGGCCAGACGCCCGGTATTAGTTTTGCGATTCGATCGCGGCCGCCAGCAGCCGCACGATCGTGTCGCGGGTCACAAAACCCGTCACAGGCATCGAATTGGCCCGCTGGAACCGGCGCAGCGCCCGGCGTGTGTCGCCGTCGAATTGGCCGTCGACGACACCGGGATCGAAATTCAGCGACTGCAGTTGTCCCTCGATCAGCTGCCGCCGGAAACTGTTGAGGCCCAGATTGGCCTCTTCCTGCTTGGCGGCCGCAACGACTGCCGGAGGGGTCTCTGGCTCTCGCAGGCTTGCGATCCGCGCCTTGGCTTCTTCCGCAAACCGGCCCTCGGGGTAGTCACGCAGATAGATCGTATAGGAACGCAGCGTGCCCTGCATGACCGCCTGATCCCACGCCGCGCGCTCTTCGGCGCGGGCCAGACGGCGCTTCTCGCGCTCGATCTCGCGCAGCCTTGCCTCGGCCTCGTCCGAATAGAGGCCGTCGGGATAGCGTTTCAGATAGGCGCGAAGACCTGCCTCGGACCCGTTGGACCCGGTCTGCTGCCAATAAAGGCGGTCCCGGCGTTCCCGCTCGGCCCGGCGCCGCTCGGCCTCGGCGCGCAGTTCCGCCGCCCGGCGCGCGGCCTGGCTTTCGATGCGCGTGATCTGGTTCGCGGTCAGATATCCGTTGGCCACGATTCCGACATTGGCCTGCCAGTCCCGGACCGCCTGGCGCGTCCGGTTGCCGAATATCCCGTCGATCCCGCGGGTGTCAAAGCCCAGCAAGGTCAGGTTTTCCTGGATCGACCGGCGCTGCTGGCGGGTGAGGTTCAGCGCCTCTTCGGCCATTCGCGCGCGATCTTCCGGCGTGACCCGCAGCGCAGCGATGCGCTGCCGCGCCTCTTGCGCGAACAGGCCGTTGGGATATCGGGCAAGATACTGCCGGTAGGCATCGATGGTGTTCAGCGACCGCGAGCGCTGCCAGAAAGACCGCTCGATCAAGGTATTGGGCGGGCGCGGGCGCAGGACGGGCGGCTCGGCTCGGGGCAGGAACGCGCCCAAATGCGCGATGAAACCCTGGACCACGACGCCAGAGGGGCGGTCATTGACGGCATCGGACATCGGACGGCCTGGCACCAGCATCTGGTCGCCGAGAAACCGTACCACCTGACCCACCGGTCCGCGCATCACGGTAACGCCCTGCGGAATGTCACCCGGCCGGAATCCGCCGAACAACCGCGGTCCGGGCTCGACCGCACCGCCGTCCTCGGTGATCGCGACGATCGCACTGCCCTGCGTGCGCCCGGCGGCGTCCAGCAGCGCGCCGATCGACAAACCATAGCGGCCTACCGTAAACGGATCGGGTCGGGCCGCATCCACCGTCAACAGCCAGTTATCGCGCCCGGTCCGGCCCACGTGGCCTGCCGTGACGATCAGGATCCGGTCCGCACTGCGCAGCTCGCGCCCAACCCGGTCGAATTCTGTATCCATCAGGTCGGACGTCAGGTTGCGGACCGCGATCACCTCGAATCCGGCTCGCTCCAGCGGCTCCGCAAGGGCCATTACGGCACCGGCACCGCGAAACCGGGGATAATTCTGATAATTGTCGTTGCCGATCAAGACGGCGACATCTGCGGCCCAGGCAAGCGGCGCGGCAAGAACACCCCCGGCCGCCAGCATGGCTCTGGCAATCATTCTCAGCATTGAACATTCCCCTCCCGGTGTAGCCGCCCGGCGGCATCAGCCATAGCTGCGCCGGTCGTCGATCACCTTTCCATCATTGGGCAAAGAGCCCTTTGAGACAAGCTCCACCCGTCCCTTCAGTTTCAGCGTTGCGGCGACCGATGCTTCGTATGCAGCCGTCTCGATACCGTCTGTCTCGATCTGCACCGTCATCACGTCGCGTTCGTCTTCCCGCGTCACCACCACCCGCGCTTTCGCCACCTCGGCATGCCGTGCCACCAGGTCCGCCACCTGCTCGGGCCGCACGAACATGCCCTTGATCTTGGCGGTCTGATCGGCCCGGCCCATCCAGCCCTTGATGCGCATATTGGTGCGTCCGCAAGGCGATTCACCGGGAAGAACCGCTGAAAGGTCCCCGGTGGCAAAGCGGATCAGCGGGTAGTCCGGCGTCAGCGTGGTCACCACGACCTCGCCCACCTCGCCGTCCGGCACCGGATCGCCGGTTCCGGGGCGCACAATCTCAACGATCACGCCCTCGTCCACGATCAGCCCGTCCTGCGCCGGCGATTCATAGGCGATGTTGCCCAAATCGGCCGTGCCATAGCATTGCAGGCACAGGATTCCGCGATCGGCGTAGTCTTGCCGAAGCGACGGGAACAGCGCGCCGCCGCCCACCGCGGCTTTCGCGATCTGCAGCTCCAGCCCTGCCTCCGCCGCCGTGTCGAGAATCACTTTCAGATAGTCCGGCGTCCCGGCATAGGCCGTCACGCCGAGATCGCGCGCTGCCCGCGCCTGCAGTTCTGTCTGCCCCGTGCCGGCCGGAAACACAGTGGCGCCGACCGCCCGTGCGCCGTTTTCGAACATCAGCCCGGCCGGTGTCATATGATAGGAAAAGCAGTTCTGCACGATATCGCCGGCCCCGATTCCCACCGCCGCCAGAAAGCGCCCGAACCGCCACCAGTCGCGGCCCGTCCGCCCCGGCTCGTAGATCGGCCCCGGCGACTGGAACACATGCTCGAACGCCGCCGCACCCATCGCCGCGTAACCGCCGAACGGCGGCGTCTTGGCCTGCGCCGCGCCCAGGTCCGACTTTCGGATCACCGGCAATCCCGCCAGCGCGGCCCGGTCGCTTATCGCGGCCGGGTCGATTTCCGCCAGCGACACCGCCAGTGCCGGGGCCGCCCTGGCCGCCGCGACTTGCGCGGTCAGGTCGCGCGCCAGATCCGCGGCGCGCTGGTCGGCGCTGCGGGTTTCCAAATCGTCGAAATATCCGGTCATGTTTGATCCTTGTCAAAGTGGCGCGACGGGTGCTTTGGCAGGTTCCCGCCGCGACATTGTAAACAATTGTATGCAATCGCAAGCTTGAA
Source organism: Rhodobacter sp. (assembly GCA_030065095.1). Taxonomy (GTDB): domain Bacteria; phylum Pseudomonadota; class Alphaproteobacteria; order Rhodobacterales; family Rhodobacteraceae; genus JASJCA01. The sequence continues at coordinate 94,705 of JASJDP010000018.1, read as the reverse complement.
TACGACACAGCCGCAGACGGGAGGGGAACGGGGCTGGTCGGCCCCGCAAGACTATGGAGTGCTAGATGATCGACGCCGCTGTGCGAAACCACCCCACCCTGACTCTGGATGACATCGATACACGTATAACGTTCCATGACGACATAGCGGTGATGGAAGCCGATTTTTCGGGCGTGCACTTTTTCGACACCGCCGATGTCAATGCCTTCTACGACCGGCTTGAGGAACGTATCGCCGAAACCGGCGAGGACCTGTGGTTCTTTCTGGTCAACTATTCCGACAGCAAGATCGACCCCGAGGCCTGGTTCGCCTTCTCGCGCCGCGGCAAGACTTTGAACATGGCCCACTCGATGGGCTCGGTCCGCTTCGACGCATCCGAGGCCACGCGCCGGCAGATCGAGCGCGACGCCGGCACCGAAAACTTCGACGCCAATCTTTTCGCCGACCGCGACAAGGCGATCGAACGGCTGAAATCCATGCCCTCGAAGCGGCTGAAGGCGATCGTGCACGCGCCCACCTACAGCCGGGCGGACTTCGAACCCCGGGTCCGGTTTCTCGAGGACGACCGGATCATGGAAATCGACCTCAGCGACCTGAAACTGCACCACAGCCGCGACGTGGACGACCTGATGGACTATCTGCAAGAGCGGATCGAGGCATCGGGGCGCAGGTGGTACTTTCTGATCAACTACAACAACTGCCACATCGATCCCGCCGCCTGGGTGCAATGGGCCAAGCGCGGCAAGGAGTTGAATGTCGGTGGCTCGTTGGGAACCGTGCGCTACGAGGCCGGATCCGAGACCGAGGCCGACATCCGATTGCGCGCCGAGACGCAGGGCTTTCGCCCGAATATCCGCAATACCCGCGAAGAGGCGCTGGAGCGGATTGCCGAGATGAAGGCCGAGGCGGACGCCTGAGGCCGGAACGGCGCGACCGGCGCAACGGTAGTTGGCCTTGCGCTGCCTTTGGCACCCAATTCCCGGCGCGAAACCAAGGCCGAACGCCTGGCCGCGCCGCTACTTGAACCTTGGGTCGAACATCACCGTGCCCGAGACCTGCGCCAGTTGCTCTTCGCTCAACCGGAACCGGCGTTTGGTGACTGCGCGAAACCAGGTCTGGCGCGGGTGGAACCACGGCAGCGCCTGCGCGAACAGCCCGGACTCCCGGCAGATCCGCATCACCTCTCGCACCCGAAATCTGACGCATCCGGGATATACCCAGCCCTCGGCGCCGCTTGCCCGCGGCATCCTGCCGGTGTCGTGCTCGGTGACGGCGGTGAACAGGAACTGGCTTTGGTCATGCATAACAGCGGGGATCTTCGCGATGCTGTCGCGGAACATCTCCAGACCGGTGTGCGAAAAGATCGACTGGGCCATGATGAAATCGAATTTCTGCCCGAAGCTCGCAACCTCGAACTCGGCACTTTGGGAAAAGCGCGGCTGTTTGATCCGGAAGAGGTCTGCCCCGATCTCGGACGCCACCGCCTCGTCGATCAGCCAATCGTTGGGTTCGATTCCGAAATACCGGCCGGGCAGCAGGTATTGCAGCACCAGCTTTCCGGCACGCAACGATCCGCAGCCGATGTCGAGATAGCTGTGGTCTTCCCGCAGCCCCAACGTCGTCGCCAGCCGGAACTGCGTGGCGCCCATGAAATCATACTGCCCCGGGGGGCCGACATAAGCCCGGTAGTTGCCCTCTCCGGGCCGTCCGGCCTTGGTTTTCTCGACGAACTGCTCCAGTTCGCCGGGCGTGCCTGCGCTGCCGTCCATATCTGCCTCTTTTTTTGCGGCAACTTACGGGCAGCCTCTTGGCGCAGGCAAACAATTCCGGGCCGTTCGCCGGCGAACATCGAAAACCGACGCGCAAATACGACAGTCAGCTCAACCAGCGCTTCCGGCGACGGTAGCTGCGGACGTCGCGATAGCTTTTCCGGCCTTCCTCGGACAAGCCCAGATAGAACTCCTTCACATCGGGGTTCTCGCGCAATTCGTCCGCGGGTCCATCCATCACCACCCGGCCGCTTTCCAGGATATAGCCGTAATGCGCGAACCGAAGCGCAACGTTGGTGTTCTGTTCGGCCAGCAGGAACGACACACCTTCCTTCTCGTTGAGATTCTTCACGATGCCAAAGATCTCCTCGACCAGCTGCGGTGCCAGCCCCATTGACGGCTCGTCCAGCAGGATCGTCTCGGGCCGCGACATCAGCGCCCGGCCAATCGCCGTCATCTGCTGTTCGCCGCCCGATGTGTATCCCGCCTGGCTGCGTCGCCGCTCTGCCAGTCGCGGAAAGTAGCTATAGACCATTTCCAGATCCTGGTTCACCGAGCCCGACCCGTCACGGCGCGTATAAGCCCCGGTCAGCAGGTTCTCTTCGACCGTCAGATGCTCGAAGCAATGCCGCCCCTCCATCACCTGGATCACGCCGCGCTTCACCATGTCGGACGGCTCGCGATGCGCCACGTTCTCGCCCCGATACAGGATCGATCCCTTGGTCACCTCGCCCCGCTCGGAATGCAGAAGGTTCGAGATCGCCTTCAGCGTGGTCGTCTTGCCTGCCCCGTTGCCGCCCAGCAGGGCGGTGATGCCGCCCTTCGGCACCGACAGCGACACGCCCTTCAGCACGAGGATCACGTGGTTGTAGATCACCTCTATATTGTTGACCTCCAGCAGCGTCTCTTCGGTCTTTCCCGCGTCCAGCATATTCTTAGAACCTTCTCGCCAATTCCCTCAGTTCCCGGCCGTCCAGCCAGGCGATTTGCGGGGTACGTCCCATCGCGCGCCCCGCCTCGAACAGTTTTTCCGTGATACAGGCCGAAAACAGCGCGTCATCGTCCCCGCAACCCAGCGTATCGAAATCCGGCGCCACCGCCGCACGCAGGCGCCAACCGGACCGGCGCGCAAGGTCGACCGTTTCGACCAGCGACTCGCGCAAGCCTTCGTCGCTGACCAGTGCAAAGGTCCGCTCGGCCACATCCAGCAGTCCGGTCGCCGTCTCTTCGCGCCGCACCTTCAGGTCGCTGTTGACCAGCAGCGTCGCGGTGACGCGAACGTCGATGCCCAGCACCCGCTCGCTCTCGCGGATTCCATCGCGCACCCCGCGCAGAAAGACCGACTGACGCACGCCCGCATCCGTGTAGAGATCGCCGCCGATCCGCTTGGGCGGAAACAGCCCCGGGATCGCGCTGGTCGCCATCACCGCGCCGACCACGCAGTCGCGCTTGATCCCCGCCGACACGCCCTCTTGCGCCGCGAACGCGCCGATATCGAACAGCTCGAACCGCCCCTGATCCAGGTTCGTCGCCCCCAGAAACAGATCGTTCCCGGCGCGCCAGCGCGCCGCGATCGCCTTGATCAGCCTGTCGTCGACCGCCGCCCCCACGGCGCGCTGCAGCGGTATGGTCGAAAACAGCGACGATGCGCCCAAGAGCTCCAGAAACGACCGCTTGCGCACAACGTCCCCGCTGGCGATACCGGCGTTCAGCTTCAGCCGGTCGTCGAATTCCTTGCCGGCAAACACCAGCGGCGCGATCACACCGCCCGCGCTTGCACCCGTCACCACGGCGAAGTCCGGCCGACGTCCGCTTTCGCTCCAGCCTTTCAGGAATCCGCTCGAAAACGCCCCGTACTGCCCGCCGGTGGTCATCGCCAGAAGATCGATGCGCACCACCCGCCGCGCGGGCGCCCGCAGACTGCGCAGGGCCAGCCCAGCGGGCTGTAGCATCACCGCTTCGGGCGTCCGCGCCGCCTGCGCGGCCACCATCCGCGTCGTCCGCTCGGCCACCGCACCGCGCGGGTCCGGCGGCGGGGCGTCCATGGTTCCGAAGTTCATCGCCGACAGGATCACCGGCGCGGTCGAGCCCGACACCAGCCCGGGGCACGCGCGGTTCACGATTTCCGGCCCCGAACACGCCGCCAGTCCCGCCAGGGCGGCCAGCATCAGCATCATCCGGCGGCGGAATTCCATGGGCTCACGGCAGCTTGAAAAGGTACAAATCGGCCCGCCCCCGTGGCCGGGGGCGGGCCTTGCAATCGCTTAGTTGCAGCGTTCCTGGATGTTGTTTTCGGCCGCATAGGCCGCGCTGTCTTCCATGATCAGCGCATTGATCACCTCGGCATCCGGCGCGATATAGTCGGTGATCTGCACCCAGTTCCCGGCCGCAGCGTCCCACTGCTGCACGATGCCCAGGCCAGACCCGCCATGGTTTTCGCACGACACGCTGAATGCGGGGCCGAAGTTCGGCAAGCCCAACGCGGCCATGCCGTCCTCGGTGATTTCCAGCGCTTCCATACCATCGCGCATCATCGCCGGGGTGATGTCGGCCACACCGTGGATCTCCTGGGCCTTCTTCGCCGCTTCAGCGGCCAGCATTGCCGCATAGAGACCGCGGTTGTAAAGCACGGTGCCCGCATTGTCGCCGGCGCCGGCGGCCATGCCCTTGTCGTAGACATGGGTCTTCAGATCTTCGTAGATCGGAAAGTCCGATCCCGGCAGGTGCATGTTCAGCGCCTTGTAGCCGTTGGCGCCCTCGCCGACCGGCAGAACGTCGTTCTCCGAACCCGACCACCAGATTCCGATAAAGTTCTCCATCGGGTAACGGATGTTCGCGGCCTCCTGAATGGCGACCTGGTTCATCACACCCCAGCCCCACATCAGCACGTTGTCGGGGCGCTCACGCCGGATCTGCAGCCATTGCGACTTCTGCTCCTGGCCCGGGTGATCGACCGGCAGAAGCAGCAGCTCAAAGCCGTGCTTTGCCGACAGCTCTTCCAGCGTGCGGATCGGCTCCTTGCCGTAGGCCGAGTTGTGGTAGACCAGCGCGATCTTCTTGCCGGAGATGTCGCCGCCGTTCACGTCGAGGATGTGCTTGACCGCGATCGAGGCGCCGTTCCAGTAGTTCGTCGGATAGTTGAAGATCCACTCGAACACCTTGCCGTTGGCGGCGGACGTCCGGCCATAGCCCATCGAATGCACCGGAATGCCGTCGGCCGAGGCCTTGGGGATCAGCTGATAGGTGATGCCCGTCGACAGCGGCTGGTAGATCAGGCTGCCTTCGCCCTTGGTCGACTCGTAGCACTCGACGCCTTTTTCGGTGTTGTACCCGGTCTCGCATTCCAAAAGCCGGGTCGCAACGCCGCCGATGCCGCCGTCACGCTCGTTCAAGAGTGAAAAGTAATCGGCATAGCCGTCGGCGAATGGGATGCCGTTGGCGGCATAGGGTCCGGTCCGGTAGGAAAGCGACGGAAACACAAGGTCCGCCATTACCGGTCCCGCGGCCATCGCACCCGCCAGAACGCAAGCTGCAAGTTTTAGTTTCATCCGAGTTGTCCTCCCTTGATACACTCGTCTTTTGTTTGGGCATGCCCCGGGCACGCCACCTCGCGGCCGAACCTTAGTACGGGAAGGGCCACAATCTCAATTTTTCCTTCGCGATGCGCCACAGCTGCGCCAGCCCGTGCGGCTCGGCGATCAGGAAGATTACGATCAGCGCGCCGACGATGATGAATTCGATATGCGCCGCCAGATCGGTAGGCCAGCCGAGCGTGCCCACCAGGATGTTCTTCAGTAGCACCGGCAGCAGCACCATAAAGGCCGCCCCCGCGAACGAGCCGAAGATCGACCCGAGCCCGCCGATGATGATCATGAAAAGGACCAGGAAGGATTTCTGGATCCCGAACGCCTCGCCCACCTCGACCGCGCCGAGGTAGACGGCAAAGAACAAGGCCCCCGAGACGCCGACAAAAAATGACGACACCCCGAATGCCGACAGCTTCGCCCCCAGCGGATTGACCCCGATGATTTCGGCGGCGATGTCCATGTCGCGGATCGCCATCCACCGGCGCCCCATCGATCCGCGCGTCAGGTTCCGCGCGATCCACGCCAGCACCACCACGAAGATCAGACAGAACAGATAGGCCGCCCAGGGTTCTGCGGTCGGCCCGGTCACTTCGTATCCCAGCACCCCGCGCGTCGGCGCGTTGATCTGGCCCGAGGCCGAATAATTGTAAGTCCACGACCACTTGTTGAAGAGCCAGACGAGGAAAAACTGTGCCGCCAGCGTGGCCACGGCCAGATAGAAACCCTTGATCCGCAGGGACGGCAGCCCGAACAGGAGCCCCACGAAGGCGGTGACGAATCCGGCCAGGATCACCGAAAAGAAGATGTTTATCGGCGGCAGCGCATAGCGCACCCACTCGCCATCCGCACCCATCAGATAAATGTCCATGCCCGTCATGAACTTGTAACAGGCATAGGCCCCCACCGCCATGAACCCACCGGTGCCAAGGCTCACCTGACCGCAATACCCGGTCAGGATGTTCAACCCGATTGCCGCGATGGCATAGATCAGAAACGGCAGCAGAACCGCATTCAGCCAGTAGTCGTTGACAATGAACGGCACCACCAGAAACGCCACCGCCAGCACGACATAATACCGGACCCGGTCGAACTTGATCGGAAAGGTCTGGCTGTCCTCGCTATAGGTGGTGCTGAAATCGCCCGCTTCACGGTAGAACATCTAATCGAACTCCCTGGCCGCACCCGGCCAATCCTCGCCCTGCGGGCGCACCAGGCAAAACCGGTGCCCCGTCGGCGCCTCCATCACGATCCAGGTCTTGACCCGCGCAACCTCCGTCGCGCCCAGAGCCTTCAGGCGTTCGCACTCGGCATCCGGATCGTCGGTCTCCACGTCCAGATGTACGCGCGGGTCGTGATCCACCGCCTGCAACAGCACCTTGGGATAGCCTCGGTGCCCGTCCAGCTGTGCATATTTTCCGTCTGGATCGACCTTGCCCTCGACCCCCAGCATCGCCGACCAATAGGCCGTTGCCGGTTCCAGATCCTCGGTCCGGCAATCGATGCACAGCACCCCGATGCGCGCCTTGTGCGCCACTCAGGCATCCCCCCGCATCAGCCGCAGATAGCACCAGACGCCCAGGACCAGCCCCAGAAACGACACCACCGCCGCGCCAACCATCTGCCCGGTCGCTTGCGCCGGTGCCGTCACCGCCAGAAAACCGAAGACCCAGAACGCCGACCAGCCCAGGACATTGCCGTTGGCGATCCATTTTAGCGTCGTCTTGCGGGTCATCCCGGTCTCGTCCTCTGCCGCTTCGCGTCGATCCCGGCGATGGGTCCGCAGTGGCAGACGTCGCCGACCGGTCCGGTCCTACACACGTTCAATGATCTTCTCCCCGAACAGCCCCTGCGGCCGGAACACCAGGAACAACAGCGCCAGCACATAGGCGAACCAGTTCTCCGTCGCGCCGCCCAAGGCCGGCCCCAGCAGGAATTCGAAAAGCTTCTCGCCCACCCCGATGATCAGCCCGCCGACGATCGCGCCGGGGATCGAGGTGAAGCCGCCCAGCATCAAGACCGGCAACGCCTTGAGAGCGATCAGCGACAGGGAAAACTGCACGCCCGACTTCGCCCCCCACATGATGCCCGCGACCAGCGCGACAAAGCCCGCGACCGACCAGACCAGTACCCAGATGAAATTCAGCGAAATTCCCACCGACAGCGCGGCCTGATGGTCGTCTGCCACCGCACGCAGTGCCCGCCCCTGCTTGGTGTACTGGCTGAACACCACCAGCGCGGTCACCAGCAGGGCCGCAATCACCGTCGCCACGATATCGAGATTGTCGATAAAGAACCCATAGCCGAAGGCGTTGAACGTCGTCTCGTCGATCCACCCGTTCAGACCCTGCGGCAGGCCGACATCGAGCTTCTTGATGTCCGACCCCCACATGATATCGCCGAATCCTTCGAGGAAATAGGCAAGCCCGATCGTCGCCATGAACAGGATGATCGGCTCCTGGTTCACCAGATGCCGCAGCACGAAATGGTTCACGACCCAGGCGAAGGCGACCATAAGCACCATCGTGAACAGGATCGCAAGCAGCGCCGGCACATGCCAGCCGAAATGGTGCACCTCGGTCCCGAAGATCGCGTTGATCAGATGCGCGAACGGCACCTGCCCGTCCATGATGCCGACAAGCGTCAGGGCGGCGAACAGCGCCATGACGCCCTGGGCGTAGTTGAAGATGCCCGATGCCTTGAAGATCAGCACAAAGCCCAGGGCAACGAGCGCGTAAAGCACACCGGCCATCAGGCCGTTCAGCGTGACTTCCGCCGCAAAAAGAAGCTGCTCAGGCATTGCAGACCTCCAAAGACGAATTTTCGGCGAAAATTCGTGGCTGCAGATCAGTCATGGCTTACCCCCAGATAGGCATCGATCACCGCTTGATTGTTGCGCACGTCGTCCGGCGTGCCGTCGCCGATCTTCTTGCCGTAGTCCATCACCACCACACGGTCCGACAAATCCATCACGACGCCCATATCGTGCTCGATCAGCGCGATGGTCGTACCGAATTCGTCGTTCACGTCCAGGACAAAACGGCTCATATCCTCCTTCTCCTCGACGTTCATCCCCGCCATCGGTTCGTCGAGCAGCAGAAGCATCGGTTCCGCCGCCAGCGCCCGCGCCAGTTCCACCCGCTTCTTCAATCCGTAGGGCAGCCGCCCGACAGGTGTCTTCCGGATCGACTGGATCTCGAGGAAATCGATGATCTTTTCGACCTTTTCGCGGTTCTCTGTCTCTTCCGCCTCGGCCCGGCCCTTCCACAGCGCCTGGGCCAGCATGCCCGCCCTCATATGCGTCAGACGACCGGTCATCACGTTGTCGAGAACCGTCATGCCTTCAAACAGCGCGATGTTCTGGAACGTCCGCGCGATCCCCTGCTGGGCCACCTGGTAGGGCTTCATCGGCGGCCGCCTATCGCCCCGGAACCAGACCTCGCCCTCCTGCGGGTGGTAGAAGCCGGAAATCACATTCAGCATCGACGACTTACCCGCCCCGTTCGGACCGATGATCGCCCGGATCTCGCCCTCGCGGATGTCGAACGAGATGTCCTTGATCGCCGTCACGCCCCCGAACCGCAGGGTGATGTTCTTCATCTCCATCAGCACCCCGCCGATGGTGCGCCCGTCCGGGGTGACATAGCTTTCGATGGTGTCTTTCATTCAGCAAATACCCTCAAACCGACGTAGCCGCCCAAAACTCCGAAGATCCCGTAGATTGAGAATGACTTGATCAAGGCGCCCCAGTTTGTCTTGGTTTGGCCATCAACATCCACCTTGAACTGCTCGATGTGATAAAGCGCCAAGCCCATCAAAACGGCGAAAACCACCCATCTTAGCATGGGATATGTAGGCGTAAGACTGAGCAGATAGATCGAGAGGAACGTTATCGCGCCGAATGCCGCAAACCATGGAAACCTGGAAAGGAACATCTATTCCGCCGCCATCTTGTGCTGCACCCGCTGTGCCACCGCCGCGTCGCGAATTTCCAGCGTCGCGGTGATCTTGCCCTTGCGGCCGTCCTCGTAGGTCACCTCGGTCTCGGTATAGATGCTCTCGGACCCGTCATAGAGCGCATCGACCAGATCCTTGAACTTCTCGCCGATGATCGCCCGGCGCACCTTGCGCGTCCGTGTCAGCTCGCCATCGTCGGCGTCCAGTTCCTTGTGCAAGATCAGGAATCTGTGGATCTGGCAGCCCGACAGCATCTCGTCCTGCGCGACCGAGCGGTTCACCTCTTCGATATGCTCCTGCACCATCGCATAGACTTTCGGATGCGCCGCCAGTTCCTGATAGGACGCATAGGCGATGTTGTTGCGCTCGGCCCAGTTGCCCACTGCCGTCAGATCGATGTTGATCATCGCACAGCACGTGTCGCGGCCCGCGCCGATCACCACCGCCTCCAGGATGTTGGGATAGAATTTCAGCTTGTTCTCGACGTATTTCGGTGCAAACAGCGACCCGTCCGCCATCTTGCCCACATCCTTGGCGCGGTCGATGATCCGCAGATGCCCGGTCGCCTCTTCGATGAATCCGGCATCTCCGGTGGCCACCCAGCCCTCTGCATCCTTGGTCGAGGCGGTGGACTCGGGGTTCTTGTAATACTCCACGAAGGTCCCGGGCGAGCGATAGTAGACCTCGCCATTGTCGCCGATCCGGATTTCGACGCCGGGAATCGGAACGCCCACGGTGTCCGACCGAACCTCGTGATCGGGGTGGTTGGTGATGAACACCGACGCCTCGGTCTGGCCGTAAAGCTGTTTGAGATTGATCCCCAGCGAGCGCCAGAACTCGAAAATCTCGGGCCCGATCGCCTCGCCCGCGGTGTAGGCCACGCGCACGTGGCTCATTCCCGCCCGGTTCCGCACCGGCCCGTAGATAAAGATGTTGCCCAGCCAGTATTTGAACCGGTCCCAGCCGCCCACCGGCTTGCCGTCCAAGAGCTTCGGCCCGACGGTCTTGGCATGCGCCATGAAAGTGTCGAACAGCCACTTCTTCAGCCGCCCGGCATCCTCCATCCGGATCAAGAGCAGCGTGATGCGCTCTTCGAAATAGCGCGGCGGGGCAAAGAAATAGGTCGGCCCGATCTCATGCAGGTTCTCGTACATCGTTTCGGGCCGTTCGGGGCAATTGACGCAGAAGCTGTTCCAATAGGCCTGCCCCACCGAAAAAATGAAATCGCCCACCCAGGCCATCGGCAGATAGGCCAGAATCTGCTCGTCCTGGCGCAGATGGTCGAACTCGGACGAGGCCTTGGACGCCTCGATGATGTTGCGGTTCGACAGCACCACGCCCTTGGGCCGTCCGGTCGTGCCGGACGTGTAAAGCATCACGCAGGTGTCGTCATAGGTGATCTCCGCGATCCGCTTGTCCAGCTCGGCATCGAACCGCTGGTGGCTTGCCCGTCCCTCGGCCTGGATGTCGTGCAGCCAGTTGAGGTTCGTGTGATCGTATTTCCGCATGCCGCGTTTGTCGTTGTAGATCACATGCTCGATATGGTGGATCGTCTCCTGTACCTCGATGACCTTGTCGACCTGCTCTTGGTCGCCGCAGATCACGAAGCGCGCGCCGCAATGGTCCAGGACATACGCCATCTCTTCGGCCACGGCGTCCTGATAGAGCGGCACGGGGATCGCCCCTACCATCTGCGCAGCCACCATCGCCATGTAATGCGCCGGCCGATTGCGCCCGACCAATGCAACATAGTCGCCCTTCTCGACGCCGATGTTCAGCAAGCCCAGCGCCGTCGCGCGTATTTCCTCTGCCGCCTCGATCCAGGTCCAGGTCTGCCAGATCCCGAACTCCTTTTCGCGATACGCGGTGCTGGCCCCGTACTTCCTGGCATTGCGCGCAAGCAATGCGGGAATAGAGATCAGAGCGTCCTGCGCCACTGAACTGTCGGTCAAATGTCGTCCTCCCATCGCCGGTTGTTCCGGCGGCCCCGTCCGCAACGCGGCGGCTACGGGCTGTTCGCAACATGACGCATCTTTCGCAAAGGTCAACCGAACAGACGCGCAACATTCCGTCCCATCAGCGCGGGACAGTCAAGCCCTCGTGATGCCGCAGGATGAACCAGGCTTCCGATACGCGCAGCCCGTGTTATCATGGGTCATGGACCCGATTACGCTTGCCTTTTACGCCATCGTCTGCGGCTGCCTCAGCGCCGTCGCCCCGAATTTCCCGCGCCTGCCGGTACGGCTGGGCATCGGCGCCATCGTCGGTATCGCCGCCGCCGCCGTCCTTCCCGAAATCAAGGGAATGCTTCACCTGTATTGACGGCACGCGCCGCGTGTGGCGGCGGCCCTACATCCGTGCCACCGCTTCCGCCAAAACCTCCAGCCCCGCCACCAGATCGGCCTCGTCGGTATCTTCGGCGAAATCGTGGCTGATCCCGCCGATGGACGGCACGAACACCATTGCGACCGGCATAAGGCGCGCCACGTTGCTGGCGTCGTGCACGGCACCCGAGGGCATCGCCTGCCAGCGACCGGGCACGACCGCATCGGCGGCATCGGACAGCACCGCCTGCAAATCGCCATCCATCGCCACCGGGGCCAGCGGCGGCCGCGCCGACACCGTCAGCTTCAGCCCGCGTAAGGCCGCAATGTCGTCCGCCGCCGAGCGAATGATCGCCTCCATCCGGTCCAGCCGTTCGGTCTCGGCATCGCGCCATTGCACATGAAACGCCACGCGCCCCGGTATGATGGAACTGGCATTGGGCGACAGGGCGACCTCTCCGATGGTCCAGACGCTGCGCTCGGTCGCCACCCCCGGCAACCGGTCGTTGAGCCGGGCGTTGAACGCAGCCAGCCCCTGGAACGCATCGCGGCGCACGTGCATCGCCGTGGTGCCTGCATGGTTCTGCTGCCCCTCAAAGACGATGTCCAGCCCGCGCAGGCCGACGATCGAGGTCACAACGCCGACCGCATCATTCGCCTGCTGCAGCCACGGACCCTGCTCGATGTGCATCTCGATGAAGCTGGTGAATTGCGCCGGATCGACCCTGCCTCCCGCCAAATGCGCCACTCGTGCCCTGGCCTCGGCAAATGTCTCGCCGTCCGCGGACAGCATCGCGTCGGCGACTTCGGGCAGCAGCCCGCCCGACCAAACCGAACTGCCGGTCAGAGCCCCATAGCGGCCTTCTTCGTCCTGGAACGAGATGACCGACACGGCCGGCCCGCCGGCCTCGCGTGCGGCGCGTGCGACCTCCAGGCCGGCGATCACGCCCAATGCGCCGTCCAGCCAACCGCCCTCGGGCTGGCTGTCGCTGTGCGAGCCCAGCAACACGCCCCGCCCCCCGGCAAGCCCGAACAGGTTGCCAACCGGATCCAGCTGCGGCTTCAGCCCGGCCTCTCGCATCCGTCCGGTCAGCCACTCACGCGCCGCGATATCCGCCCGTGAAAAGGCCGGCCGCACCACGCCCTTGCCCACGCCCGAGGCCCCGAATTGCCGCAATGCGTGCAGATCCGCCAGAAACCGTGCCGAGTTCACCTTCATGACCAAACGATCATCCTTGGCATCGCCTTGAACACATCCTCGCGCCCTCTTATGTTGCCGCAGCTATCATGTATGATATCAGGCAGTTATGTCTATGTTCCCCTGTTCGCACACTTTAAAATTGCGTGTGACAAGACCTTTTCTCCCTGTAAACATTCCTCTACACGAAGCCGACGAAAAGGAAGCCAGCCATGACACATCTCTGGGTCCGGGCCGAGCAACGCCCCCACGAACAGCGTGCCGGCCTCACTCCCGTCGGCGCCCGCAGCCTGATCGAGGCCGGCCTGCGCGTCACCGTCGAAGACAGCCATGTCCGCGCGATTCCGATCGACGGCTACCGTGCCGCAGGCTGTGAAATCGCCCCCGAAAACTCATGGCCTCAGGCCCCGCAGGACGCCATCGTCTTCGGCTTGAAAGAGCTTCCCGAAGACGGCACACCGCTGTCCCACCGGCACATCATGTTCGGCCACGCCTACAAGGGCCAATCCGCGGGCCGGATCCTGCTGCAGCGCTTCAAGGCCGGCGGCGGCATTCTTTACGACCTCGAGTACCTCACCGACGAGGCGGGCAGACGCGTCGCCGCCTTCGGTTATTGGGCAGGCTACGCGGGCGCCGCCGTCGCACTGAAATGCTGGGCCGCCCAGCAGCGCGGAGATATCGCCGGCCCCGTCGGCGTCTACCCCAACTCCATCGCGCTGCGCGTCGACCTTCACAAGGAAATCGCTCCGCTCGGCGCCCGCCGTCCCAGCGTTCTGATCATCGGTGCGCTCGGCCGGGTCGGCACAGGCGCCGCCGATCTTTGCGTCGCGATGGGCATGGCCCCCACCAAGTGGGACATCGCCGAGACCGCCCATGGCGGCCCGTTTCCGGAGGTGCTCGACCACGACATCTTCCTCAACTGCATCCTCGCCGGGCCCGGCTGTCCCGTCTTCGTTCCCGCCGGCGCCAAGACCGCCGAGCGCCAGCTCGGCGTTATCGGCGACATCGCCTGCGATCCGACCAGCGATTTCTCTCCCATCAAGGTCTATGACCGCACGACGACCTGGGAGGCGCCTGCCTTGCGCGTGCACGACCACCCGCCCCTCGACGTGACCGCCATCGACAACCTCCCGTCTCTTCTGCCGCTCGAATCCTCCGAGGATTTTGCCGGCCAGCTTCTCGCTTCGCTTCTTGCGCTCGACCGTCTGGATGAAGGTGTCTGGGCCCGCGCGAAGCAGCACTTCGATCATCACACCGCAGAGCTTCCGGCCTCATCTGGCTGAAGACATCCGCAACAGAGGCCTAGACCTTTTGACGAACCGCAAAGGACCTGAACCATGACCATACATTGGTGCGGCACCGGCCTATCCGCGATCCCCGGCCTGCGCCGCCTGATCGACGCCGGCCACGAGGTTACCGTCTGGAACCGCACGGTCGAAAAGGCACGCGATGCAGTCGGAGACCTCACCGACCGGATCGAAGCCTTCGATATCGCCACCCTTTCCGCCGCGAGCAAACCGGGCGACGTCATTGTGTCGATGCTGCCGGGCGACTGGCATGTTCCTCTGGCCAATCTTGCGATCGACAGGGCAGCGCATTTCGTTTCCTCCAGCTACATTTCCCCGGAAATGCGCGCCATGGACGAGCAGGCCCGCAGTGCGGGCGCCTGTCTTGTGAACGAGGTCGGCCTCGACCCGGGGAACGACCATGTCATGGCGCATTGGCTGATGGCGGATTATCGGGCCAGTGCGGCGTTCGATCCCAAGAACGACCTCAGCTTCCTTAGCTATTGCGGCGGCGTGCCGAAACATACCAACGCCTTCCGCTACAAATTCAGCTGGTCGCCGCTTGGTGTCCTGAAGGCGCTCAAATCCCCCTCGCGCTCGATCCGCGATTTCAGCGAGCTCAATGTCGCACGTCCCTGGGATGCGATCACCAGCTACACCGCTCCGCTGCCCCAGCCCGAAACCTTCGAGGTCTACCCCAACCGCGACTCGCTGCCGTTCATGGCCGAATACGGTTTCGAACAAGGCTGGCCGGTCCGCGATTTTGTCCGCGGGACGCTCAGGCTCAACGGCTGGGCCGACGCCTGGGCGGATATATTCGCAGAGGTCGAGACCGCCGACGAAGCCAGGCTGACCGAGATGTCCGGCAAGTTATGGGCCGAGAACGCCTATGCAGACGGAGAGCCCGACCGGGTCATCTTGTGCGTTGCACTCGAGGCCCACAATCACGGCCGCACCGTCTATCACAAGACCTATATTCTGGACGCCTGGGGCGACGCCCGCGGCACCGCGATGGCGCGGCTGGTCTCGATCCCGGTGGCGCTGGCTGTCGAAGCGGTGCTGAACCATGAAATCCACGCGGGCGTCACCGCCGCACCGGCCGATCCAAAGCTGGTCGCCCGATGGATGTCGGAGGTCGACACACAGGCCCAGCACCTGCAGGTCGTCGACCACCTCGCGTGATGTCGTGGGCCAAGGCCTGGCGGGAACCAGACGGTACCGCCAATGGCGCTGTCCCGGATCACTGTCATGCGGAAGAATCACCTGGGACGGTTTGGTCCGATGACGCCAACGCCGTCGAAAGCGGACCAACTGTGTGCTGAAGGCGCTGTACTGACCGAACCGACGCCATACGACACGAAAAGACTCTCAGAACTTCAAACGCGCTCCCGACATCGGACAAACCGGGCAGCGGATCAGAGCAAGTCCTCTTCCACATCCGTCACGTCAACGCCAAGCCGCTCAAGCCCATCCTCCAGGTAGTCCGGCAGCAACGGAACCCCAAGCAGATAATCCTCGGTTGGCGTCGTCGCTTCGGCCCGAGCCGTTTCCAGCGCCTCGTCCCATTCCTCGGCGTCGAAGGTTTCGCGTCCGATCCACATGATCGCAACCAGCTCTGCCTTCTCGTCCTCCGGCAGCCGCTTGATGAACGCGCGCAATTCCGCCTCGGTGGCGTCGCCACGGCGGGACTCCAGAATTGTCTCGGCATCCGCCGTGTCGCCAGCCCGGTCCCACGTCCCAACCTTCGCATCCAATTCGCGCGCGCGAATGATGATATGGGCAACCCGCCTGGGGGAAATCTGCATCATGATGGGGCCTCCGCCTGTCCCGTGTCAGCGGCGAGTTTCGCCCGAAACGGACCCCGGCACAATGACCTGTGTCAGGACCCTTTCGAGAACAGCCGATAGTACAGGAAATCCGGCAGCACCTGACTTGCACGGAACAGCCAGGAAAAGAGCCGAGGGAAGCTGCGTTTGAAGTCACGGGTGGTCATCGCTTCGAACATGGCGCGCGCCGCGGCCTCGGGCTCCATGATGAAGGGCATCGCGAAATCGTTCTTGTCGGTCAGCCGGGTGCGGATGAAGCCGGGGTTGATCAGCTGCACCTCGACGCCCGTTCCGCGCAAATCGGCATAAAGCGCCTCGGCCAGATACATCACGCCGGCCTTCGACGACCCGTATCCCGCTGCGCCCGGAAGCCCACGGAATCCCGAAAGCGAGCCGGTCAGCACGACATGCCCCGCATCGCGCGATACCATCGCGGGCAGCACCGCGCCCACGCATCGCACCGCGCCGGTATAGTTGATGTCTGCCATCATCTCGTTTTGGGCCGCGTTCCAATCCTGCGCCGCCATCGGCCAGTAGACACCCGCCAGATAGACCATGCCATCGATCCGGCCGGCCGCAATTGCCGCGGCCTCGACCGAGCCACGGTCGCCGACATCCACCACCTGATACGACGCCGGCCCGGGCAGTTCTTCGACCAGCGCCTGCAACCTTTCTTCCGACCGCGCCGAGACGATGAGCTCGGCCCCGGCCCGGCTCATCTCAAAGGCGAGGGCGCGCCCGAGGCCTTCGGACGCGCCCACAAGCCAGTAGCGGGTGCCGGTCCAGGATCTCACGCCGGTTTCACCTGCCGCATCGTGGCCACCAGTTCGGCCACCTTGATCCCGAATTTGCGGAACTGGCTGTGGTTCATGATCGTTCCGTTCTCGACCAGATACATCCAGTCCACCGCATCCAGAACATGGCCGCCGGAATCTTCGGGAAGCCTGATGCGGTATTTCAACTGCACCCCAGGTCCCCGAGCCATACCGTCGCCGGCGCCGATGACGTCAGGCGCCTCGGCCTTGATCGACCCGTCATTGCCCAGCGTCAGTGTCCAGCACCGATGCTGTGTTGCGCCGCTGTCATAACGGAAATTCTCGGTCATTGTACCGATATTGCCGTCCCAGGTCGCGTGCATATCCGCTACGAACCGAGAGGCGACGCGGCCTGTCGGTCCATAGATCACACCTTCGCACTGGATCGGGCCATTGAGGTGTTCGCGCAGGTTGAATTCCGGCGACAGCGCCGCGTAATCGGCAGGCTTCTGCGCCGGAAAGCTCATAGATCGCGTCCAGAATGCGACACCCGTCAGGGCGGCGACCGCACCTGCCATCAGACATATCAGGATTTCCACGTTTCAGTTCTCTTCTATTGGCGTCGCGACCAACAGAGCGATCGCGATCAATTTCAGGGCGCACGGAAGAAGTGCGTAGAGATACGACAGCATGGCTAACGCTGCCGCTGGATTGTCGGCCCCCGCCTCGAAACCGGAAGCTTCCAGAAGCGGCAACAAAGTCACCGCAGCAAAGGCCAAAGTGAATTTCGACGCGAAGGACCACAGCCCAAAGGCCTGACCCGCTGCCGGTGCTATGCGCGCCATGCGGCCTGCAAAGATCGCGGGTAAAAGGGTCATGTCGGCCCCCAATGCTGCACCGGATGCAAGACAAATGACGGCAAAGGCGGCGGTATCACCGGCGCCCAGCGTTGCCGCAAAGCCGAACGAGGCGATCGACAGCACCATTCCGATCAGAAGCGTCGCCTTCGCACCAATGGATTGCGCCGCTCGCCCCCAGACCGGAGCCGAAACCGCCGCCGCCAGGAAGAACAACACCAGCAATGGCCCCTCCCATCCGGGCGCTTCCAGACGACTTTCCACGAAGAACAGAAACAACGTTGCGGTCACCGCCACCGGAGTCGCGTTTATTAGCGCAAGCAACAGGAGCCGCAGTGCGATTCGATCGCGCAGCACGCCGGCGAACCCGGACGGCGCAACCGGTCCCCCCAAACTCCACTCCCGCCGCATCGCGAACGCGGCCAGGCAAGCCAGCCCCGCAAAACCTGCGGCGAACGTGGCAAAGGCAGAGCCCGACCATGCCACCAGGAGCGTTGGCGCCACGGCCGCCAGGCAAACACCCAGCAGCCCGCCGGTCTCGCGCCAGGCGGCCAGCCGCACATGTCCCTTGGGACCGAGCGCGCCGGCTTTGGTGACGCCCTCGGCGTAAAAGTTGATCGTCAGAAAGCTGAATGCCGTAAACAGCGCAGTCAATGTCAGCCCGAACCATAGCAGCGGAGCAAGCGGAGGCGTTACGGCAAACAATCCGACCATCGCCAGCGCCATCACCGCCACGGCCAGACCGACCCACAGACCGCGCCGGGCTTTTCCCCGCTCGCTCAACCAGCCCAAAACCGGGTCCTGAACGAAGTCGAAGAGCCGCAACAAAGAGAGCACGCCACCAAGCGCGGCCAGGCTCACGCCGTACTGGTCCACATAGAATTTCGGCGCGTGGATATAGATCGGCAAACCGGCGCCCGCCAGCATTGCCGCAAACAACGAGTAGCTGCCAAGGTTATGACCGCGCACATTGCTCACTGGCTGACTTCTTCTGCCGGCGGCTCGGGCCGCACGCGGTAGACTGCGCCTTTCCACCAGAGCTTCAGCGCCTGCCAGTGGATCAGCCCCAGGACCCGCCGAGACCCGAAGGGCCGGCGCAGGCAGGCCCAAAGGATCGCGCCATTGGTCAGCGGCCTGCGACGACCCGTCAGTGTCGCCAGAAGTCCGCCATTGCCGGTCTTGTAGTCGATCCAGATGCCGATCCGGTCCTCGCGGATGTCGAAGCGGAATGAGTAGTCGCCCGCAACCGGCTGAAACGGCGACACGTGAAAGATCTTCCGCGCCCGAAGTGTATCCGACCGGGTGATCGGGCGCAGGTCGCCATGATGGCAAAGATAGGAATGCCGGTCGCCGAACGTGTTCGTCACCTCGGCGATAACCACCTTCAACCGATCGTCCCGGTCATACGCCAACCAGAAACTTACGGGATTGAAGACGTGCCCAAGGACGCGTGGCTGTGCAAGCAGCAGAACCCGTCCTTCCACGTTCAAGCCATGCGCGGCCAGCACGTCACGCACCCAGGTTACCCCGTGTCCCTTCCCGGGTGCGCCGCCATGATCGCTGTCGTGCAGCGATGTCAGGTTGCCCCGGTTGCGTGAAAACAGCAAGGGACCGCGTCCCTCGGCCTCGGGCTCCAGACACAGGTAGTCGACACCGTAGCGAAAGGCGTTGTCCACGGCCCCGCGGCGACCGTGAAAGGTCTCGCCAACGATATGATCGACCCGCGGCGTCATTCCGCAGCAATCGCAAGGGGCGCATGCAGGGGCATCGCATCGGCCACATCCACGGCGCTCGCCAGCCCGTCTTCGTGAAAGCCGTTCTTCATCCAGGCGCCGCAGAACCAGGTACCGTTCGCCCCATTGATCGACCGGACCAATTCCTGCGCCTGCAACGCCTCTTGGGTGTAGACGGGGTGCCGGAATGTAACCTCGTCATAGATCAGATCCTCGCGGATCGCCCGGGTCGAGTTAAGCGTGACGAAATGCGGGTCGTGCTTGGGGATCGGCTGGAGCGAATTCATCCAATACGTCAGATCGATCCGATCCGACGTCCTGTTCTTGTCCTCGGTATAGACCCAGGACGACCAGCACGCCCGGCGCCGCGGCATGATCGAGGTGTCGGCATGAAGAATGGCGCTGTTCGGCTGGTATTTGATCGCCGAAAGCGCTGCCCGCTCCACACCGGTCGCGTCAACCAACAGCCGCAACGAATCGTCCGAGTGCGTGGCGAACACGACCTCGTCGAAGGGCTCCCAATCACCGCCTTGCGCCTTCACCTCGACGCCGACGGCCGTCCGTCGTACCGCCTGCGTGGGCGCGCCGAGCCGAATGTCGACACCGCGCGATTCCATCCGTAACTGAAGCCGAGACACATACTCGCGAGAGCCCCCCTGCACCGTGTACCACTGATGCTGGCCGGTCACGCCGAGCAGCGCGTGGTTCTTGAAGAACTCGATCATCGCGCGTGCCGGAAAGTCGAGTATGTCCTTTGTGGGCGTCGACCAGATCGCACCGGACAGCGGCAGCAGGTAGTAGTCGCGGAACCAGTCGCCGGTGCCCAGCTCTGCCAGGAACGACCTGATCGTCATCGACCCATCCCGCGCTACGTCGAGCGCATGCGCGTTGAAACGCAGGACATCCCGCAGCATCCGCAGGTAGGCCGGCCGAACGGCGTTGCGTTTCTGAGCGAAAACGGCCCGCAGATCCTTCAGGCCGTATTCGATACGCCCTCCATCCAGCGACGCCCCAAAGCTCATGTCACTTTCCGCAACCGGCACGTCCAGGTCTTCGAACAGCCGCACCAGGTGGGGATAGTTCACGCGGTTAAACACGATAAACCCGGTATCAACCGGCTGATCGCCATTCTTGCCTGCGAAGACCGTGCGCGCATGCCCGCCCAGCCGCGGCTCTGCCTCGAACAGGACGACCTGACACGCATCGCTAAGCATATAGGCGGCACCCATGCCGGATATTCCGCCGCCGATCACGGCGATCCGCCGCATTCCCGCCGCGCCTGTTTCAAATGGCATCCACCGCTCTCCCGCATTTTGTCTCGCTCCTCCAGTACGGCTCAATACCGCGAACGGATTGAAGAAAAAAAATTCCTTGGCAGTGATCCAACGCCGGTCCGCGTGCGTAGAGAGCATATGTTTCACGGTACCGAAACCTTGCAGGAATCGGATGCGCCCACTTCGGTGACGCCTTATGCTGTCGGCACGAGGCAGAAGATATTCCGGCCTGAAAGGTCTCGCGTGGAAACTAGGAACGCAGCCGAGGCAACTTGGATCGACTGCATGCACCGCGTGCACGCAGGTCGTGACAAAGCGGCTTTTGCGCAACTTTTCAGGCATTTCGCACCCCGTGTGAAGGCCTTTCTGATGAAGTCTGGGGCAGACGCCTCGTTGGCAGAGGAATGCACGCAAGAGGTCATGGCGACGGTTTGGCGCAAGGCGCACATGTTTGATCCATCGCGGGCCAGCGTGGCCACCTGGATCTTTACCGTCGCGCGTAATCGCAAGATCGACGCGCTACGCAAGCAGCGCAGACCCGAGCCGGAAGATTTACCTTGGGGACCGGAAGCCGAGCCTGACCAGGCTGACGCTTTGGCCCTGCAGCAGGAAAGCGAGAAATTGGGCAAGGCGATCGCCGCGTTGCCCGAGAAACAAAGGGAGTTGATCGAGAAGGCCTATTTCGGTGACCTGAGCCACAGCGAGATTGCTGAGGCGACCGGCTTGCCGCTTGGCACGATCAAATCCCGCATACGGTTGGCGCTGGATCGCCTGCGCCACGCCATGCAATGAGTGAACGGAACGATGACGATCAATCACCACCTAAACGATGCGCTTCTAATGGCCTATTCGGCAGGGTCTTTGCCCGAGGCTTTCAGTCTTGTGGTCGCGACACACATCTCGATGTGCGACGAGTGCCGGGCCCGGCTGGCGAGTTTCGATGCGGTCGGCGGGTCGGTGCTGGAAGAGTGTGACACCGTCGCTTTGGACGACGATGCGTTCGCCGCGACGATGGCGCTGATCGATGCAGCCGGTTCCGAGGCCATCGTGGCCGATTTTGACGCCGATGCCTTGTTCCCTGCACCGCTGCGTGAGTATGTCGGGGGTGATTTGAATGCGGTGAAATGGCGCCCCGCAGGCGGCGGCGTGCGCCAGGCAATTCTTAAGACCTCGGCCGATGCAAGCGTCCGGCTGATCCGGATTCCGGCGGGAGCGAGCGTTCCCGATCACGGCCACCGCGGCACCGAACTGACGCTGGTTCTGCAGGGGGCGTTCCGCGACGATGAGGACCGGTTCGGGCCTGGCGATGTCGAGGTCGCCGATGAGCATCTGCATCATACGCCAGTGGCGGAAGAGGGCGAAGATTGCATCTGCCTTGCCGCCACAGACGCGCCACTGAAGTTCAACGCACTCCTGCCGCGGCTCGCCCAGCCCTTCCTGCGAATTTGACCGGACTGCGATCCCAAATGACAACGCGCCCGTGTCGAAGTCGGGCGCGTTATTCGTTTTGGCGACAGCACTAACCGAACGGTCAGCTCGCCACGGTCTGCGAATCCCTATCGACGGTTTCGACCTTCAAATCCTCGCGCAGCCGTTTGTCCTTGCCCGGACGCCAGATGTACTGGTCGAGGATATAGTGGTGCATCTGGAAGCCCGAGGTCACGAGTACGAAGAAGATGATCCAGTCCGTGCTGCCGAGGATGGTCGGGCTGCCAACGGCGGGCCCTGTGGCGCAGACCGGGATACGATTGATCATGCATCCCAAGGTCCAGATCGGAACCGAGAAAGCGATCGCACAGCCCATCCACAACCACAGCCGGCGTGAGATCGTGTGCGCGGCACCGTATCTCTGCTTTGCCTCCTTGGGCTCTCCGCCATAGCGCTTCTCGTTGTAGAACCAGACGATCGCGAGATACTGCAGGTCGTGAAAAATCGTGATGATCACGGTGAAGGTCAACAAACCCGTCAGCAGCATCTGGTCCGAGTAGCAGATGTAGATGTGCAGCGGCAGCACTGCGCCCATGAAGAGGAGCTTCGGTAGCGGCAGCTTTTCGCCCCGCATCAGCCGCTGGATCTGCCGCCCGACGAAGATCGTCAAGAGCACCGCCACGACAACAATGGTCATCGCGATGATCTGATGCTCCCAGCGCAGGTCGATGAAGTACCCGATATAGGACTGCCCCTCTTCCCGGGCCGGGAACCACGGCACGGCGCCCTGCAGGTCGACGCGGCCGCGCGAGCTCGGGTGACGGCCTACCAGCGCGATGAACGGCACGAGCAGACAGCCGTAAAGCACCCAGGCGTCAAGCTTTGAATCCAGCGTACCGGTCTCGCCGCTCTTGCGGTGATAAAGCCGCATGATGCCGTAATGCTGGCGCGTGATATGCCAGTAGGCCCAAAGGCTTACGAGTATCGCGAAGAAGGTCCACGGCAACTGGAACAGCCCCGACCCCAAGCCATACATTGAATAGGCCAGCACCAAACAGACCGGTCCGACCAGGAAAACTCCCAATGTCCAGATCAGCAGCGGTTTTTGTTGCTGCCGGAACTCGCGGTCGAGATACGTCCGGCTGTAGGTCGCGAAGAAATGCGGCGTGTCCAGCGTGATCACCCAAACGAACCAAAGCATCAGCATCTGGTCGCCCGTAAGCACCGTCGACAGGCCAAAAACGGCCCAACCGGCAAGCACCGAGCCGATCAGGAACACCAGATCGCGGCGCGCGTTGAACACCCAGTTGATCTTGAAGAAGTTGTCCCAAAGCCCACCGGGCCGCGCCGGTTCGTTCGTGTGAAGTACGGTCATACCTTCCCCATCTCTCGCGCGCGCTTCGGCGCTTACGGTGCGTATCCCGCGGCAGCCTTGTCAACGCCGAAATCCGGGCGACACATCAGCCTGCGCTGAAATGACCCGCAAGAGTGCGTTGCCGCATCCACCAAGCTGTGATCGCCGATCCCTCGACAAACCCATGCCGCCGGGTTAGCAAATTCACGACCCAATCGAAAGAGCGTGTCCAGTGAAGATCCTAAGGAAAGCTCCGCACCTGCTGCCGCTGCTGGCGCTGATCTTTGTCGGCGCCTGCGCCTCCAACGTCACGTCGACCAAAGGTCCGCCCCCCGGCGGCCCGGCCGATATCGCCGCCCTGACCCAGGCGATCCGTGCCTTGGGACCGGAGGTGGACCCCGACGAGGCCGCGCGCGCCGCACGCATTACCTATGAATACACTCACCAGCTGGCGCAGGAGTACCAGATCACCGACCCGCCCTTGGTCCACAACACCAAGGTCAACATGGGTCTGAAACCCCGCGGCCTTTGCAAGGATTGGGCTGACGACATCGAGGCTCGCCTAAGGCTGGAGGGCTTCCAGACACTTCATCTGCACCGGGCCATTGCCAATGCCGACAACATTCGAATTGAACACTCCACGGTGATCGTCAGCCGCCGTGGTGACGGTATGTACGACGGTATCGTGCTTGACCCTTGGCGCAACGGTGGCGTGCTTTATTGGGGTACGGTGCCGGGCGACCCGAAGTACGAATGGATTCCCCGACAGCAAGTATTCGAGATGAAGCGGGCCCGCGAGGCGCGCCGCGCGGGCAAAGCCTAGGCCACCCTCCGGTCTTCTATTCGGCGATTTTCCCACTTTGGCGGCGCCCTGACGCTGACGGCAAAGCAGACACCGGAGTTGGCGACCTGTTCGCCGATGACTACCCGGTCACGCTCAGGTGTTTGTGCGCATCTGGTACGAATGTCTGGTCTTCCATTGGAGGGCGCACATAGCCGCGTTGCGGTGGGCGGTCGTCAAGTGTGATCTTCTCCGGAGTCAGATCCTCATAGGGAATCAACGAAAGCAAATGGCTGATGCAGTTCAGACGCGCGTGTTTCTTTATGTCCGAGGCGACGACGTACCAGGGCGCCTGCTTGATATCGGTATGCGAGAACATCAGATCCTTGGCACGCGAATAATCCACCCAGCGCTTGCGGCTTTCGAGGTCCATCGGGCTTAATTTCCAACGCTTCGTCGGATCGGTCAGGCGTTTCTGGAACCGTTTTTCCTGCTCTTCGTCGCTCACCGAAAACCAGTATTTGATCAACTGGATGCCGGAGCGCACCAACATGCGCTCGAACTCCGGACAGCTGCGCATGAACTCCTGGTACTCCTTGTCCGTACAGAACCCCATCACCCGCTCGACGCCAGCCCGATTGTACCAAGAGCGATCAAAGATCACGATCTCGCCAGCAGCGGGGAGATGCGAGACGTAACGCTGAAAGTACCATTGCGTCTTCTCGCGCTCGGTGGGGGCCGGCAGAGCGACGACCTGGCAGATCCGCGGGTTCATCGCTTCGGTTATGCGCTTGATCGTTCCGCCCTTTCCGGCGGCATCGCGGCCTTCGAAGAGGATCACCACCTTGTGGCCGGTCGACTTCACCCACTCCTGCAGTTTCACAAGTTCGATCTGAAGCCGGCCGAGTTCCTTTTCATAGACCTTGTTGTTGATCTTGACGTTTTTCGATTTCGCCATGACGGCCCTCCCATTGACACGATGATGTGCCTTGATACGGCCATAGCAGATTTCCGGTGACTTCGATATCTCGTGTCGCCCGCCACAATCGCAACAAGGCCGGCTGCACATTGCGCGATCGCTTGTCGACCGCATCCCGAAGCGCCGCTGGCGCGATCCGCGTGTTGGCAGTCGAACTGAACAATCGGCAGCGAAGCAATGAATGCGATTGCGACGGGAAAACTGGCAACTTGCCCTTTCCGGATGAAGTGGATGGCTCCTGCTCCACCGGCGTCGCAATGCGCCATATTGCAGTTGTCATGAACTGCGAGGAGAGGAGCCACCCAATGACAGTTAAGACCATAGGTCTCGATCTGGCCAAGAATGTTTTTCAGGTTCACGGGGTTTCCGAGACGGGCTGCAAGATTTTCAATCGCAAGATAAAGCGCGCCAAACTACTGGCATTTTTCGAGAGCTTGCCGCCGTGCATGGTCGGCATGGAGGCCTGCGGTTCTGCCCATCACTGGGGGCGCGAGTTGCGCAAGCTTGGCCATGATGTCCGGCTGATGCCAGCGACTTACGTCAAACCCTATGTGAAGCGCGGAAAGACCGACGCGGTCGATGCCGAGGCGATCTGCGAAGCTGTTCGTCGGCCGACGATGAGATTTGTCGAGATCAAGACGGAAGACCAGCAGGCGCTGCTGGCGGCTCACCGCACCCGCGAGCTCGTTGTCCGGCAGAGAACCCAGGTCGCGAACATGATCCGCGGCCTGCTGCGCGAATTTGGGCGTATCCTCCCGACCGGTGTCGAGGCCGTGACCGCCTTTTCCAAACGCCATCTCGAAGGCGACCATCCCGACATGCCCGAGCTGGCGAATGGGGTCCTCGGCGCGCTGTGCTACCAGTTTCTCGGGCTCAACGCCCGCATCGATGGCTTCACCAAGTTGATCGAGAGCCACGCCCAACGCGATGCAGATGCGCGACGACTGATGCAAGTGCCGGGGATCGGTCCAATCACCGCATCCGCTATCGTGGCGACGATCGGCGATGCCAAACAGTTCAAAACCGGACGCGACCTGGCAGCCTGGCTGGGCTTAACACCGCTCAATAAATCCAGCGGCGGCAAGGAGAGGCTTGGGCGGATCACCAAGAAGGGGGACCACTACATCAGAAAACTCCTGATCGTCGGCATGACATCGCGCGCCCTAATGGCCAAACTACATCCCGAGAAGGTCGATATCTGGACCGCGAGAATGCTCGCCGGAAAGCCGTTTCGGCTTGCAACGGTCGCCATGGCAAACAAATCGGCCCGTGTAATCTGGGCCATGCTGACGAGACAGGAAAAATACCGGCAGCCGGTCGCCTGACCGGAAAACCTGCCAGAGATGCAAGGCGAATGACGTGATGATGCGGAATAGAGTCAACCAAGAGCTAGGACACTCCGGGAATGGCAATGGCCGTTCGAGGCCGTTTTCCCGATCGGAACCTCGCTTGCGGAAATCATCAGGGCCAGTGGCAGATCACCACGTGAACAGGCCGGACAGACGACTGTACTGACCAAACGCCGTAAAAACCGTCAAAAAATGTCTTGCAATGCAGGGGCCATCCACAGATGCCATTCAACGGCACTTTCGGCGCCAAATTCCAAACTGACCCTTCGCTGCGTGTATGACGGACGAGCAAGGAGCGGACGAAGCTGTCGTTGGCCCAATGACGGCTTCGAAGAAAAAAAGCCCAATCCAGGATCTGTGTCCTGTGGTGTCTTTCAGCCCATAGCACGTGGTTCGATGGCGACTTCCAATAGGCCAAGATACCATTCGACATGTACCCGATCGTTTCTTTGCGATACCTCCTCTATGCCGTCAAACCGGATAACTCCGGCTCCGAGTGATTGTGCAACGCAATGATACCAACTTGCAGCGACGTATTTCCGAAATCTTTACGACACCCGAATGTTCCGCCGCTTGAGCGTTGAAAAAAAGGAAAATCGGAGTAGAATGAAGATAACTATTTAACAGATGTACATTCTGGCTGCGAGGAAAATTGGATATGAACGAACCGATCTCCATTAAATCGACTATTTTTCGCTTTGCGACCGTCCGGGCTGCGGACTTGATTGCGCCGACAGACAAGACAACCAAATTCATTCCACACGATGAGTTTGAAGGCAGCGAATTTTCCAAGATCCTCGAGACGAAAGAACCTGACCAAATCACCGAGCATATACGCAAGATTGATCGTGCAAAAACCCGACACGCTGTGCGCGATTTGCACCCCGAGATCTATGACTGGTTTTCCTCCAACCTGGCTGGCGAGTATGGACATGACGGCAAGCGTCCCGAAGACGGTCGCGACGGCAGAATCGAACCTCTTAGCTGCAAAGATCGCGATGCAGTTTGGTCGCAACTCTACGCGAACCTGTTCGACCCGATCTCGCCTTCGGTAACTAAGGCGCTCGCCCATTTGATCCGAGCAGACCACGCAGCTTCGCGTTTAATAAAATCTCAAGAAAAGATCGAAGAATTCGATTGGGACAATATTGGCTGGTCCTTTATCTTGATTCCAACTGACTTGGTCATGGGGATGGAGTTTCTCAATTCCATTCCATGCTCCGGAAACATGCACGGTGTAAAAAATCTCGGGATTTTGGAGTACAGGCGCATCGAGCAGACAGTCTGCTGCTATGTTCCAGGCGAGGTTTCGCATATCGAGAATGTCCTGGCGCGAGAATACAAGGAACGCCACACGCGGAATTTCGTCAGCACGGAGGTCACGCAAGAGGAAAAGACGGCGCGCGAAATCGAAAACATGACAGACACGGCCACAACGGACCGGAATGAGATCTCGTCAGAAGTGAGCCGCGTTTTAGCCGAAGAACGCTCCCGCGATTTTGGAGGCTCTGTGTCGGTGTCTGGTAAATATTACGGGGTGGAGATTGGGGTCGACACGAATCTGGGTTTTTCCAGCACGAACTCCTCAACGCAATCAAATACTGACGCGCAGAATTTTGCCAAAGAGATTGTCGCCCGAGCGGTCGAGAAAATAGTTACCAAGGTTGAGCAGAAACGTACGGCTCGCATCCTTAAAGAATTCGAGGAGAATAACCGTCACGGGTTCGACAACCGCGAGGGCGATCATCATGTGACCGGTGTTTATCGCTGGGTTGACAAGATCTATGAAAACGAGATGGTCAATTACGGCCGTCAACTAGTCCTTGAATTCAACGTGCCGCAGCCCGCCAAATTCTTCAATCAGATCCAAGAACAAGTTCGTCGTGCCAAAGCCGAGGAGGCGGCGCAAGGTTTGGAGAAGCCAAAGACACTCGAGGATTTTGATATTACGTCTCCAGAGACGATTACCGAAAATAGCCTAAAGTTGGCACAAGAATATTTCGACGTCAGCATCCCGGCTCGACCGGACCCGCAAAAGGTGATCGTCAAATCATACACACCGCAGCCTCCACTAGAACACAATCGCGGAACAGCGTCGCAAGCCCAACCCAGCGTCGTCATACCTGATGGCTATATGCTGATCAACGTGTCTGGCAGTTACAGCTATCAGTACAGAGCCAATAGCTGGACGAACGGCGAGGTTGCATTCTGCGATCTTTCGATAGGCGGTGTAGTGACTCCCAGCGGAGGCGATTATTCCGCGGATAAAGAGAACAAGACTGTCAGCGTATCCGAGAGTTTCAGTCCCGGCTTGGAGGGTACCGTGCCGGTCGTGTTCACTTACGCGGGAACATTCACCTTCAGTGGTTCGATCACATACAAGTGCGCCGTCAAGCCGGCGGTAGAGGCCGAATGGAGGTCACAAACCTATGCGGCCTTGCAAGACGCAGAGCAGGCCCAGCTTGCGGCTTATGAAGCCGAACGAAACGAGATCATACGAGCACAAGAAGCGGCTGAAGCTGAAGTTGGAAAGACCCTTCACCCGCATCAAAAGCGCTTGATCGAACAGCGCGAACTCAAGCGCCTGTGCATCGAAATGCTGATGCGGCCCTATTGCCACGCACTAGGAAAGGACTTTTATGCGCAGCGGGACAAATGCGAGGACCCCATTCCGGAGGTTGTGCAGTCGCCAGCCCTGGATAGCTATATCCAGTTCCAAAAACTCTTCGAAAACGCGCTGAACTGGGGAATAATGTCCTATACTTTCCACCCCTACTATTGGGCTGACGAATGTGAGTGGAGCGCTCTCCTGCAGATCGAGGATGATGATCCGACGTTCGCCGCATTTCGCCAGGCTGGGATGGCGCAAGTACTTGTTCCGGTTGGGTGCACGTCCGCGGCGGATGTACTTTTCTACATCCAGACAGGAAACCCAATGGCGGGTGGCGACTTGGTAGGGGAGGATCACGAAGACCTGTACGCTTCGATTTTAAATGACTTGAGGGACTGCAACGAGGAGCGCGTCGTCGAAGAGACGTTCCAGTCACGTGTGCCTAGTACCCTTACCATCCTGCAGAAGGAGTCCGCACTAATCGACGAGGCCGGATTGCCGTGCTGCGACGAGGTGAAGGCTGAAGAATCGGAAAACACGCTGGTTCGGCACGACAAGGCACTAAAAAGACTTGCGACTGAGTCCGAATAGAGTGGCCCGCGATGTCTCGCATGATTTTTGCCGACCGCCTCGGGTATCAAAGTCCGTTTGGGAAGGATGGGTCGGAGGATTGGCTTCTGACGTTGCTTCGTCTGTTGCACGAACACGACGTGACCAATCTGGAGTACGGGAATTTCCGACTAGTGGAAGGCGGAACATCACGTGTCGGTATCAAGATTGACCGCAATTTAGCTCCTGTTTCGCCACTGATTTCCGAACCGGTCGATTTTTATTCGGTAGACATTCAAATACGCGCGATAGACGAACCCAAACAACCACAATCGGATACAAGCGGCATTTGGACCGAGCTCGGGGAAGTTCTCAACTCACTCCCTGCGATTGCCCATTCTGGCGAGGGGTGGCTGCTGATAGGACACCTTGGCAAAGACGATATCGAAGGCAGACCAAGGGCTGCATTGCAAGCAGACGTCCTGCTGGGCGAGGGTTTCCCGCACCTGACAGATGACGAGTGGCACCAAATCTATGGCGATGTGCGGGCAATGCTGCAGCAAACCGGACCGCTGCCACGCCAAGCAGGCGCGCGTTTCGACGTGAGTGAGTTCAAGCAATTGCAAAGGGTACTGCAGGCTCGCGTTGCAGATCCGTTTTACTCGGACGTGACGCTTTGCATCGTCCACTCATATACGCATCGCGGGCAAAACCGTATTACTGGAACTTACCGGTCTGGTTCCCCTGCTACCCCCTGCGAGATCACCATGAGGATCGTGCAATCTGCCGATGGAGTGGACATGCACGTCGATCTGGACGAAGCGCTGTTCGCCGAGCATGTGGCCGATTGGGCCGCCAAAGCCAAGGCGCGCGGGATGGACATCGATGTCGAGCAGATGCGACGCACGCTGATCGCCGACCTCGAAACGATGATGAACGAGACGTCTTGGTACGAGCGAACAAAGTTGGATGTCGTTGCCTGGTACGAGGAAACGATCGGCAGTTTCGTCGAGGTCGTCCAAGCTACGAAAAAGATCGGTGGAACGATATGGGAAACCGGTCAGATCAACGAAAGTACTTGGCATTCGAACATACCGAAATTCAAGAAAGAGCATGTTCAATGGCCAACTGCCCTGCAGTTCGCTCCATTCATCGGCGGTGCGATCGACGGCATCATCGACGAAATTGTCGGCCTGCCGATGGCTTGCAAATCCGTCTATGAAATCTGCGTGGATTCAGAAAAGCGAGACGCATTCTTCGGCATGTTTTCCAAGGAAGGCATGGATGCAATGCTGGATGGAATCGGGGCTGAATTTGAAAAGCTAAAAAAGGACGAACAATACCGATCTTATACCGGAACCAAGACAACGGTTTCAATTGCGTCGTCTTTCACCGGGATCGGGCTCATCGGCAAAGCCGGCAAAGCTATGTCGGCTGTGGATGATGTGCTGGAGGTCGTCGACGATGCCGAAAACATCATCAGAAAACTGCCGAACCCGAGCACCGCGCGCTACATGGAGCAGTTTCGCAAACTTGACCCGCATGTCGAGGTCGATAAAGCCATGCAGGCCTCTAGGGTCGAGATGCACGATTTGTTGCGCGAGACCGGCGAGTTTTCCGACGATCAAATTGAGGAAATGGTCGAGCAGTCCCTTGGTGAGGCATTTCACCAATTCTTGGACGAAAATCCCGGCGTGTCGTCAAAAAAGATCGAAGAGTTCATTAGACGTGGGCGGGATTTCGATAGGCGCGTACGTGACTCTGAACTATTCGATTACAATCAGATAGTTGTTCTCGACAAGAAAGCAGAATACCCATCCGGGCACAACTCCGCGGGCAAGCCGGTGCGATACGTTCTTGACGCTTACACACCACCAAAGGGCGGCAATCGAGGGTTGATCGTCTCAAGCAAAAATTCAGATCTAACAAAAATCAAGCTTGAAACCTTCAAGAGCTATGTCTATGAATTGAAGAAAAAGTATCCGCCGGGTGCTGTGATAAAATCCAAAAAGCTCAAAGGAGAACTAGATGGTGATATGAAGCTCCAGTTTCCAAAACACGATAAACTACCCAATAATTACACAGAAGATTATGTTAAATTTGCAGAAAAGCACGGTATTGAGATTATATTCTTTCCACCGTAGTTTAAATGCTGTCATCAAAGGTATGAGGGACAGTCTTGCGCTGACTTAGCCTTCTCACGGCAGTGTGACTAGGGCGCCGCGAATGCTTAGAGGCTTGGCACGTTCGGAAACCCCGGGCAGAGCCGAAGAGTTTCTTACAAGTTTTTTCGATCGTGTCGGTGAGGGAAGCTGACGTTCGCGGCATTGTCCTCAACTGGGATTACGGGCTCTGAGCCCGAATTCACGGCGTCCGACTTGAACGTCGCCTGCCGTAGCGCGAATGTCTTGGGATCGACCAGGACGGCTAAAGATCAAGAGTTTGGCGATTGTGGCGAACGACTGGTCTCATGTAGCCCGATCCCAAAGGCGTGCTGCGGTGGCATTGGGCGGCTCTAAGCCCAAACCTACTGTTTCTGTCGCGTGCGCGAAGGGCCGAGGCCAAATTGAAGCCGCAGTAGACATTTCGCGGTCTTCGGACAAGTTCATCCGCCACAATTTCCAAAGCTGATCGGAGTTTCTGTTGAGGTGGTAGTGCCTTCTTGCGCGCCCGCAACGTGGTCTAGCAGATCGTGGAAATTGTTTCCGGCGACATCTTCAAGCGCCGGATTTACGACGAGCAACAAGTCGTCGGATGGCCAACGCCGGCTCGGGGTAAAACTCCACGTGCGTTCACCGTCACCGACCTCGATCGTACCGCGAATATCGCGCGCGCTCTTGTCCTCCACGCGTAGCGCGCGGGTCAAAAGATGACGGTCAAACGGGCGGTCAAAGGTGATCGTCAGCGGTTCTTGTGTGCCAGCGCAGGGCGCATTGGCGGTCCAAAGGCGCGTATCTGGAAGCTCTCGTAGCGCTTCGGACACCCGGAAAACCTTGGTAAACGCGGGCAGAACCGATGTGCCGTCGGCGGCGGGCCAGCCACCGTCGACCGTGAGTGTGTAAGTTTGCCCGGCAAGCAAGGCGGGGCCGAGTTCCACATTGGTTGCGACTTCTCGTTTGATCCGACCGGGATCTACCAAAACGGTGAGCCGCGTGCGGTCTTTATTCCAAAGCTCCTGCTTGAACCGCATGAACGCGACTTCGTCGGCGGCGCCGGATGCGTCGCGCAAATTGATGTAGTCAAAGGCCACATGGGGTGTCATGGGCACGGAGAAATGGATGTAGAAGCGTAGGGTGTTCTCCGGAAGCGTAGCGCCGCTCGGGTAGATATCTGTAACAGAGGCAGGAACTTTTTCGACCGCAGATCGAATGCTGAACGGGATGAGCTCTTCGCCATGTGCCGTCCGAATGCGCGCGACGTAGTCTTGGTCCGGCTCGAAGCCGAAGGCCGGGGAAAACGTCAGCGTATCACCGGTCTGTGTATAGCGCCCAGCAATCGGTGTGCGGCCCGCGCAGCACGGTTTTTCTGCGTCTACATAAATTTCGAGCAGCTCCGATGGACGATCCGTCGCCAACATGCTGTCGGACAGAGACAGAGTGACCGGCTCTGCCCCGTCTTGCGGGAGCGTTAAGACCTCTGCCTGCACAGGAGCATTCATCATCACCGCCAAAAGGAGGGTCGCCAAGCTCTTGGCGACCCGGTTGGTAATACCTTGGCTCATCGTCGCTATTCCGTCCGAGACGGATCGGGTTGGTATTGCGGGAAATCGAACTCCGCGAGCAGGTTGTGAATACGGTTCGGGAACCATGCAGGGTTGGTGTCAAGGTTCAGGCTGCCTGTGTAAGCATCGCGATTAACAGAGACGAAGTAACCGCCGCCAACTAAGTCCATGTGCAGGGGCACACCTTCAAACATGACGGTTTGGCCAACAGGTCCGAACGGCATGAGCGGGTTGTCGTCCAGCTTGGGTCCACGCTGAAAGTCTTCATGAGTGACAACTTTCGCATCTTGCAGTCCACTGATGGGAATAAGTTGCGGCGAACGGCTGTTGCTCGTGACAAACAGCGTAGGCTGGGCTTCGCCACCAAATGGGCTCTGGTGGTTATAGGCGATCATGTCGAGCGGCTGGCCGTTGCCATAATCCATGATTGTGCGGGCAGAGATTTTGGCGCCGTCGGTGATCTCTTCCAGCGGGACCAGGACAATCGGGCTGCAGGTATAGGCGGCAACCAGTTGAGGCTCGCCATCAATCTCCTGTACCGACATGGCCCGGATCGGTGCGCGGCTCTCATATTGGTCGTGGGCGATATGGTACATTTCAACATTCGCAATGCTTTGCGTGCCGTCAAACGGGTAGGAAATGCGGCGCAGGGACGAGAGGAAATTGTCGGTGGCGACGCCTGCTACGAAGAGTTCTCCTTGGTAAAACTCCATATCCATGATCGCCAGTGTGCTCAACGGCACTGCGGTCTTGGCGAGATCACGTGGCATCGCTGGCCCCATGGGACCGCCGGGACGCCCATTGAAAGTAATCTCACCATCCGGGAATTCGTTGAGCTCTTGTTTCTGAAACTCAAGCGCAGAGAGGTCCAGGAGGCTAAGTCTCTGATCTTGTGAGACTACCACAATCGCAGGCTGAGAGACGAGATTGCCGATCCGGGTTACTGAGATGTAGACGTCGTTTGAAACCGGGTGTGCGGCGATATCATTGATCTGGATTGCCCCGGCGCCAACGCCGAGCAACTCTGCGATCTTTGCGTCAATATTGGCAATCGTGCTGGGGACGACTTGACCTTCTGGCGCATCGGCCGGAATTTCAAACGCGTAAATCGCGCCATTGTGATTGTCGCCCACAAAAAGCGTGCCATCCTCGGCAAATTCAAGCGCCCCGGCGAAATTGATGTCGAGGTCTGTCTCGGCAACCGCGGCGGTTCCGATGGACAACGTGGCGGCGAGCGAGATGGCGAAACTGGTTTGTTTTGGCATTGGGTCGGTCTCCCTGATCTGATTTGCATCTTTGTCGCGCGGCCGATAAGATGATTCAAATGAAACGTTTTCAGTATAGATGAATATGATTCACTATGACTGCGCGCGCCCTGTCCAAGATCGACCTGAACCTGCTCGTGGTGCTCGACGTCCTGCTGCGCGAAAAGAGCGTCGCGCGGGCGGCCGCGCGGCTGAACCTGACCTCCTCTGCGGTGAGCCATGCCCTGAAACGTCTGCGCCTGCTCTTTGACAACGAATTGCTGGTGCGTGACGGGCGGCGCATGGTGCCCACAGCACGGGCCGAGGTGCTCGCCGAAACGCTGCCCGCAGTGCTGAGCAGCATCGAGCGAACCCTGGCAGAGCCCGAGGCCTTTAACCCGGCCACATCCACGCGGGTTTTTCGCTTGGCCACGCCCGACTTCTTCTCGCCCTTGATCCCGAAGCTGCTGAAGCGCATCGGACAGGAGGCCCCAGCCGTTCAATTGGAGGTGTCGGCGCTGCCTGTGAACGGGATGTCCGATTTGAGACAGGGACGTTACGACGCCCTTATCGCGCCAAGCTTTAAACGGTCAGATGAATTGCGCGGGTCAGCGCTTGGGGCCTGGCCTTGGGTTGTCTTTGGTCGCGAGGACCATCCAGCCTTTGCAGATTGGTCTTTGGAGGCATGGGCGCGTTTCCCACATCTGCAGATCGGTAGCGGTGTTGCACCCCGAGGTAGCCCTATAGACCGGAAAGTCGCACCGCTTGGCGTAACACGACGGATCGGCGCAGTGCTCACCCATTTTTCGATGGCGCCGCCAGTCCTCGCCCAGACAGACATGTTGCTCTCCATCCCGTCTGTCGCGCTGCGAGACGCTGCGCAGGTCTACCGGCTTGCGCAGCGCGACTTGCCATTTGATGTGCCGCCGCTGGAACTGACGCTCTTTCGAAGTGCATCCAACGGTGATGAACCAGAAATCCGTTGGTTCCACGCGCATGTTGCCGGCGCTGCCCAGGCGCTCAACAGCATCAAGTAGCCTTCTCCGGCAGCCGCCGGATTCGTTCCTGCCCAACTGCGCCACTACTGTCGGCTTTGGAGAAAGACTGCACTTTGGCATTCGCGATTGCATTGTCAGCTCGGTCCGCAACCTGTGAATTGACTAACCCAATTTCGCTACAGGCTGCGTCAATGGCCGGTTTTCACTTTGCGCTGCGGCGCGGGAATTCACGCTCTTGCGGAATTTCCTGTGCTGCGAGCGCATGCAGCGAGAAAATCGAATTCACAGGTTGGGCTCGGGGCGGACCGACGCACCGCGGCATCTTCCAAATCTCATGGCGATCCTAGACCGGACATCCATGTTTTTCCGAAGTCACCAGCGAATCAACCGCCTAGTATCAGGGCCGCGCCATTCGGTGATCGGGAGCTGCCCCATGGTGCTCAGTCTTGCAGGAGCCGGTTTGAGCCCACCTTGCAGTTGTCGCGTCGTACAGCCAATGTCCGGAAATGGGGAACACGGGGCGGTCGGGGCATGTGTGCATTGGATATTGAACGGATCCGGGGAGAGACTCCGGGGATTGTGGTTTCAACCCATTTGCTGGCCTCAGGCTCCGCACTTATGCCGCAAAGTGTCGTTGATGCTGTTGTTGGGCATACACTGCTTGAGGCGCAGATTGGGGGCTATGAAGCCCAGGCACGGCAGGCAGACGCCCTCGATCGCGTTTATAGGCTGGTCGCCAATCACATCGGTGCAAGCGCCCGTGAAATTGCCCTTATGGAGAATGCAACGGTAGCCTGGTGTCATGCATTCTATGCCCTGCCTCTTAAACCCGGCGCGCGCATTCTCACTTGCGAAGCCGAGTACGCGGCGAATTACGTTGCATTCCTTCAGCGCGCAAAGCGCGACGACCTGAAGATCGAAGTTGTTCCGTCGGACGAAACCGGCGCATTGAACGTAGCTGCCCTGAAAGACGCAATGGACGAGGATGTCGGCCTCATCGCCATCACCTGGGTTCCGACCAATGGCGGGCTGGTCAATCCCGCAGCCGAGGTCGGCAAGATCGCGCAGGCTTTCGATGTGCCCTATTTGCTGGACGCCTGTCAGGCGGCTGGGCAATTGCGCATCGACGTAGCCGCTTTGGGATGTGATTTCCTGTCGGCCACGGGGCGAAAATTCCTGCGCGGACCGCGCGGAACCGGCTTTCTCTACGTGAAAGAAAAGTGGTTATCGTCGTTAGAGCCCGCGATGATTGACTTTTTCGGAGCGCCTTGGGTGGCACAGGACCGCTACGCGCTGCGCGATGACGCCAGACGGTTCGAAACCTGGGAAAATTCCTATGCTCTCCGCGCCGGGCTCGGAGCTGCGGTCGACTATGCGGACCAGATCGGAATAGACCTGATTGCAGAGCGGGTCGGTCTGCTTGCCGATAAAACAAGGTCGCATTTGGCAGAGTACCCGCAAATCACGCTCCGTGATCTTGGCTCAACCAAATGCGGAATTGTCAGCTTTTCGATTGGCGGCAAGGATCCACACTTGATCGTTCAACATATGGCCGACTCCGGCTTCGCAATCGGTGTATCGTACCCATCAACCACGCGCATTGATTCCGAGCGCCGCAACCTTCCAACCATGCTTCGTATTGCGCCGCACTACTACAACACCGAGGCGGAGATCGAGCGTGCCATTGAGCACCTTAGCCGGCTTCCGTAACGCGACTGGCGGCCGGGCGTTGCACACCCTGTCATCACGAAGACCAGTCGTTCGATCTATCGGCGGATGAGTCCGCGTGGTCCCGCTCCCCGGTCAAAGTTCTTCATGTTTCGCCGCAACTCGCACCAATGTCGGGAGTTCGGATTGCTGGACCCCACTGGACTTTCCCGGGCCCTGACCGTTGCAGGGGTTGGGCACGAGGCTTCGCAGCGCCAGCGACATAGGGGAACCGCCGCTACGGCTAACGTAATTGTGCCTTTGACCTCTTGGGATACTCATATGGACGTGCTTGAGCTGCATCCGTTGTGGCTCTTAGGGTGTGTGCGGGAAGCAAAGGTTAGCGGCAGTGGGTTCAAGTGGAAAAGGTTGCTCCGCTCGCATCTTTCTGGCTCGGATACTACAAATCGCGCGGCCAATGAAATAGCCGCGCAAACAGTTTGAAAGCTTTCAGTAAAGCGGAGCGGTTCTGCGGCCAACTACCACTTTTTGATCTCTTTTAGGTCTCTTTTGGAAATCATGCTATTCGACTCCGATCTCAGCGACAACGGCCTCCTCCGCCCATTTCCGATACACGGACGCAGTGGTGTAGACGCCGAAAAGATCCGCGCGACCGCAGCCGATGCCCCAGCTCACGACACCGACCAAAACGGGCTCGGGGCTGCGCGGAATGGCAATATTGCCCTCCGCCCGATAGACCAGCGGGCCACCGCTGTCGCCCTGGCAGCTGTCGAAATTGCCGTCAACGAAGCCCGCACACAGCATGCCAATGCCGATTATCTCGCCGTGAATTGAGAACTTCCGCTGGCAAAGAGTACGGTCGACGACAGGCAATTGCACTTCTTTAAGGAGAAGTGAGTCACTTCCTGTCTCAGTTGTACCCCACCCTTGTGCGTAAACCGACATATAGGGTTCGTTGATCCAATTGGTGTCTCGCGGTGCAGGGAAGCGGATGCTCGCGCGCCGGGTCGCGGGCAGGCTGTTGGCCACTGGCGGGGACAGGCGCAAGAGCGCGATGTCGTTCTCAAGCGTCTCAACGTCGAACTGCGGATGCGGAATGATCTCTACAACCTGCTGTACCTGGCCTCTCCCATCGGGATTGGTGCGATTCCGGGCGCCGCCGAAAACGGTGAGGCGATCTTTGTCCTCCAGATTGCCGCTACGATCGACCACGCAATGAGCCGCGGTGACAATCCATTCCGGGTTGGGGTCATCGCTGATCCAGTCCTCAACACGTTCCTTGTCGTCCGACAGCAGCGGCGACACGAAAGATCCTCCACAGATGTGGCGTGTCGAGCTCGCATCCGTAGGCGCCACTTGGAAGCGCAATGAGGCTGCCCACGGGCCCTGGCCGGCGAGCACCTCCTGCCCGTTGATGATCCGCGGCTCGGAGCGGGCATCATCGATCCGGGACTGGGCCAAGCTGCCCGAGGGTGCCACCGTCAAAGTCGTCGCGGCCATCGTCGCCGCGATACAGCCGACGCGTGCAGGGTTGGCGAAAATATGTCCCATGGCTTTCTCCTCCTTGGGTGATCAGTTGTTGGAATCGATCTGGGCGCGCAGCCAGGCCCGGATTTCTGGCGCCTCGAGCGAGACGTAGATGCCGCCTTCGCCACAGCTCAGCGGATCGCCGTCGTCGCGCGGCTTGAACGAGCGGGAGGTGATCCCTGCGAGCTCCATCTCGTCGCCAGTGGTCTCCTGCAAGAACATCGGCCCGCCACTGTCGCCGAAGCAGGTGTCGACCGGCGGGTCGGCGGCCACGATCTCCTTGCCGGGGATGCAGGTCTCGTGCCCGTCCTTGCAAAGTCGCGCCGTCAGATCGATGCTGGCGAAGTTTTTGTCGCCCGGACGGAACCGATTGTCGCTCTCACCGAAGCCAACGATGTAGGAGGTTGGGTATTCGGTCTCGAGATCCGAGAGCGGGTCGACCGGCAGGATCGCCGCGGCGAGCGTTCCCGGCAGTGAGCTATCCAGCGTGAGAAGTGCCAAGTCGATATGGCCTTCGGCATAGGCCGTGCCCTTGTCGAACGCGGCACAAAACCCGTCGTCGAAATAGGTGGCTCGGCTGGTAAGGGGGACAGACGTGCGCAATCCACGCCCACGGACCCGGGCGGGCACAAGCGTTTCGCCAAAGTAGGCGTAAAGCGCTCGTTCCCCACAAGTGCAATGAGCAGCGGTTAGCACGTGCTCTTCGGAGACGAGCACGCCGCTGCATTTTGGGACGCGGTCCGAGTACTGCAGCGCGACCGTCGTCGGGAAGGACAGGCGGTTGACGCGAGAGGCAAATGAGCCCTTCTCATTCAATCCGGCCTCGGTCTTGGCGCTTTCTCCCGGTAGGGCGTCAACGCCTGCAACGCGCGTCCCGCTTGTAGGCGCCACCGTTGGGCCTGTAACAGGTCCCGCCGGATCGCCCCCACAAACCATCGTCACGCCGCAATGCGCGGCAAAATCGCCAGGATCGCGCGGCGGTATGGTGGGCATCTCGATCGGCGGAAGAGGCCCCCCGGACGTCAACGGGACATCCGGGAAACCACCTAAATCTGGGAAGACCGTGTCACCGGGCCCGGTGTCTGTGAAACCGGGTATGTTGACAGAATTGTCAAAGCTAAATGGCTGCGTTGGGACGGTGCCGCCCGTCAGCGGGGGCACCGTTATTGTCGCGTTGCCGTCCGTAACAAGAGAGGTGCCAGGGCCATCCAAAGTCCCAATGGAAGGCGTTGTGGCTGCCCCTGTAGATCCGAGGTTGCCGGTGCCGATGCTTCCGGTGCCGATGCTGCCGCTGTTGCCGAGGCTACCGCCGCCGCCCAGGCCGCTCCCTCCGCCGAACTGGATCAGCACGACCGGGCTGTCCTGCAAATCGAACGCCACCGCAGCGGGCGGCAAAGCGAGCGTAGTTGACAGAACAAGACTAAGAGAGACAGAGTTAAGTGTCGCTGAGGGCTGTGTCATTGGGACACTTCCTTTTTCTATCGTGTTGGAAAACTTGACTATTTATGCCTGCGGTCTGTGATTGAGAGGCTTGGTTTTCAGCTGCGTGTTTCGTTGATTTATCGCGGTCCCGAAATCGACGCGGACCACAGTTTGGTATGCGCCTGTCAGGTGCCAGAGAGACCTCTGCCGCTGGCCTTTCGTTGCTGTGTAATCGCGATCAACTGCCGGAGATCTGCGCAGCCGCGGCATCCGCAACGGCCTCGGCAAGGTCATCCTTCCCGGTGTGGCCGATATAGGCGTCGGACGGATTGTCGCCGAAGAACGGCTCAATCAAGGCCGATGGGATGTTCAACGCGGACACGCTTGCATAACCCCTGTCACCGGGATCGCGCTCTTTCAACCCGCGGTCCCGCAACTGGAGACCGGACAGCATCGCGTCTTGCAGCCGCTGCGCCCAGGCCTTCGACCCGGCGTTTCGATCGGCATCAAAGAGCGTCTCCGTGCCATGCGCCCGCCCATTGAAGGCGTTGAAGTGCAGTTCGACAACGAAGGCAGCGCCCCACGCCGCGACCTGCCGATAGGCACCCCGAATCCCGATACCGTCACGATAAAAGATCCGGGACGTGATGTTCCTTGCACGACAAATCGCATGAACCTTCTCAGCCAAATCCCTGTTCCAGGGATACTCGCGCGCGCTGATGGGTGACGTGGCCGTGGCGCCCTTGCTCAAGTTTGTATGTCCCACCACAATGGCAAAGCCGTTACTGCCGGCGGAGCGCTCAAGCTCGACATCGCTGAGTTCAAGGAGACGGCCTGAGGCGATGTCTTGGATGTCCGCAATCCTCTCCCGCAATGCACGAAGTGCGTCGAACTCCTCTTCCGACAGTGTCCCACCGTCGCGGATCTTTTCTTCAATTTTCTCGAGCATGATGTGATCTCCTCTACACGCTGTTCTGACGAGGTAAGCGTCGGATGACCTGCCCATCGTCGTCAGGTCGCGTCCGCGCTTCGCCTTCAGGGCTTGCCTCAGGGCTTCGGCTTGGGCCTGCGATTGACGCATGCCTTCAGTCCTTGCTCAGGACGTCTCCTCGGGTTGTTTTTGCAGGCATTGCGCCAGCTTCTTCGAAAAGTCCTGAATCGCGTTCATGTCCGCACTACGCTCTGATTCGATCGCGCGAAGGTCTGGGCGCGGATCGATTGCCGTGACCAACGCGTCGTAATTCGCGACCTCTCGGACGAGGCTTTCGCGGGTTGTGATCCGCACCTCCTCGATCGCGGCGAAGACCAATGCGCTTGCGGCAACGCGCGTCAAACCCGTCGGTAGCGTGACTGTGCCCACGGACGCTACCGACGCGATGCAATTCAAGCGCTTGGCGCCTGTATACATGCCGATGATCGCCGATTTGGGAGCTGTGCGCAGGCCCACTTGCTGAGTCGTCGCGCCGACAATCGCTCGATTTGCCAAGGCGACATCGGACACGTTTCCGACCGCACCGTGCACGAAAGAGGCCGCAGAAAGAATGATCAGGAACGACTGCACGTCCTGCGTGGTCGTAGTCTTTCGTGCGGCACTTCTATAGGCGACGGACATGCTTCGGCTGAAAGCAGCCAACGTGTCCAAGTTGGAACTTGGTCCGACGTTCTCTGCCGAGATAACTTTCTTTTCTTCCTTCAGCAGATACTGATCTGCGCAAGCGCCCAAAAGCATTGCAGAGCACGCCGCCAAGATTACACTTCGCATGTCTTTCCCCTTAGCTAACTGCATCCTCAGTTACATTCGTGATCGGCAGTGCCAGACCACCGAAGGTCACGGCCACCTTTTCTACAGGGGTGTTTGGCACATCGGCGTTATCGCGGATTTCAAGATCTGCGGCTCGAGAGACATCCGTGGACTTTGCTTTGAGCATCGTCGCGAGTGCCTGATTGCTGTCGAAGCTAGAAACGGGCGTGCCCAAGCTTTTTGCACCCTTTAACTCTGCCATCGCCTAGACCCCCGCGCCAGAACCGTCTTCGACGATGCCGTAGTCTTCCAGGTCTCGGGTCCACCACGTATCGCGAAGCTCCGGCAGGCCGCTTGCGTTGGTGATCTTCACCTTGACAGCTGCGGGGCCAGTGCCTCCGGTCGTGCCGAGCTTGATGGCGTCGCCGTCAAAACTCGTAAGGCTCAGCGACACGGGCTCATGGTAGGTGTGCATCTGCTCCTCTAGGATGCTGACGGCGATCCGCTCACCCATCCTCAGGCTGTCGTAGTAGTCCGAGTAGTAGTGCACGCCGGCGATATTGCGCCCGATCGAGATATTCGCGGCGAGCTTGTCGAGCTCCTCCGAGACCGTCGCATCATTGCCATCCTTGCGATGTGAGGCGACAAGGTTGTCGGCTTTGTCGGCCGCATAGTGTGTGCCACCGCCCTTGATCACGTCACTGTATTTGGCGTTGCCCTCGAAGAATGCCTTCAGGATCGTTACGCAGGCCCCGGCGACCGTGGCATGCCCTGCGCCGAAGGCTGGATGCATCGGTGACCCCTCGACAAAGGCCATCGGTAGAAGGAAGTTCTTGTCGTCGTGGATTGGGGTCGCTGCCGAACCGTTGTTGGCCTTCTTGTTATGTTGGGTGATCCAGTCGAGGATCGACCCGGGCCGGACCACCTGATTTTCCGGATTGAAGCCCAGTTCACTAAGCATGTTCCCGATCTGGATGACCGCGCCCGGATCCATATGGCCGACATGTGCGTTGGCAACCTGGGTCAGTCGCGCTGCGAGGACCTCGGGTCGGGCCCGCCTATGCACCTGGAACTTGGTTCGCCGTGCCGCGCGCAGGCCGCGGGTGGCGACCTCGGTCACCAGGCTCAGTATGTGCGGCCCACCCCAGGTGGCAAAGCCTATGCTGTTGTCGGGCCGCTCTTGCGCGATTGGATTGCCGCCGTCGACCTCAAGCCCATTGCCCAATAGGATCAAACAGGCGTTCAGGTAGGCCTGATAGAGCGCGTCGAAATGGACGTATCCGGCCAAGTCACGCGGTGTATGGATGCGGCGGCGCGTCTTGTGCGGCGGTTGGTCAAAGCCTTGGCCCTGCTGCACTTCAAGCCAGTCGGCCCAGGTCGTCATGTAGTCCTTTTCGGCTTCCGGTACCAATTGTGCTTGAGTGATCGTCTGAAGGCCGTAGGCGATTTGCCCCTTGGCTGGTGCGGTGCCCGAAAGGTCGTCGGTCCCAATCAGCATGAATTGC
This sequence comes from Rhodobacter sp., assembly GCA_030065095.1. GTDB lineage: Bacteria > Pseudomonadota > Alphaproteobacteria > Rhodobacterales > Rhodobacteraceae > JASJCA01. The sequence continues at coordinate 51,265 of JASJDP010000018.1, read as the reverse complement.
GAGATGTAGGGGCCCTTCTTGGCACCCGGCGTCGAGCCGCGGAACAGGACGTCGACTGTCAATCCCTTGGATTTGGTCTCCCAATTGGCCTCGCGGCGCCGTCTCTCGTGATCTGTAAGGGCCATACCCTTAAAGCCCACCGGAGTGCCGTTTGTGTCGAACCAGCTGAGCTTGCGCAGCTCATTCACAAGGTCACCAACCGTGACCGGACTGCCACCAGTGGTAATGTGGGGGATGGGCGTGTTTGCCTTCTGCAGGGCCTCGAATGGCAAATCCCGCGTCAGCGCCATTGCGTAGACGGCTGCCAGCTCGGCGCAAAGCTCGCTGCGGCCAAGCTTCGGGGCAGGTGGCATGGCGACGGCGTCTGGATCTGCTCCCATATCGTTGAAGTAGTTCCCGGCAATCGGGCTCTCCCACTTGCGTTGGTCTGGTCCCGCAGCGATCTGCAGACCGCCCATTTCCGGATCGCCCTTTGCGACGGCGTGGCAAAAGGCGGCGTAGTCCGCGCTCGGGGCCAAGCCGTATTCGTCATGGTGAAGGCCCTTGGTGAAACTTGCGGGTTGCGTCTGGGCATACTTGGTCTCGTCCCCGTTTCCGATCGATGTGAGGACCGGCAAGTGCCCCGATCCATCCGCGGCATTCCGACGGCGCAGTTTAGCGGCGTTGCGGCGATCAGCGCCGGCTTCCAGTTTTGATCTCGTCATCAGTCTGCTCCGGTCATCTTGCACAGCTATGTGGCCGCGCCATTTCGATGCCCTAGGCAAATCATCCCGAGTGGAATCGCTCGGTTGATCGGCAAAGGGCCGGCTGGGACACGAAGTACTGGGAGGCCGTAATTTCAGCGGGTTCGAAACGTTAAATTTCGGTTAATCTTGAAGGATTCTAACCGGCCACCCCAAGAAAAAGACGTGCAGACTCGCAGCGCGTACATGATTTTTCGAAACACGTTCGCGAAATAAGCCAATGATTTTAATTGGAAATTTCCACGCTGTGATGGAAGGCGCCCGCGTAGATCGAGTTCGGCCCAATCAATGTGGATTTTGCCCGATCACCGTCTCAGTGTCAGCCACACCCAGTGCTTTTCTGCGTAGATTTGCACCCAAGGCTCACGAAACACCAACGGTAGATTAACGGGGATCTGCGACTCGGGGTGTGCTCGATGAATCGTGCTGTCCGGATTGTGATACCGAAATTTCTCTAATCTCGGGGGCGCGGAGGAAGTCGAGATGTATTGAGGCAGCTAGTTAGGGCCACACCTGGTGAATGATGAAGAGAAACCCAATCACGAAATGCAAGTGATTCAAAAACCCACTTCTTCAAAACATGGGTTAGTCGTACTTTCAGAACAACTGGAAGACGCATTTGAGGCTAAACTCATGAAATTGCATGTTTTTGGGAATTTTACGTTGCAATCCAGCGAAGGTTTTGACCTTCGAATCAGGAGCCGTAACGCTCGGACTCTTCTGATGATGCTTGCCACAGCCCGGGACATGCGCCGGGCGCGCAGTTGGTTGCGCACGGCACTCTGGCCAGATGCGAGTGACGAAGAAACCGCGTCACAACGACTTCGAACATTGTTGGCGGGTATACGCAAAGACCTGGGCGACAATGAGAAACACCTGAAGACGGACCGATACTACGTTTGGCTTGAAGACGTAGAAATATGTGAGCCCGCCGACCAAGACAGCCGTTTCTTTGAGGATGCTCCGATCCTGGAAGGGGAGGCGTCTGACTGGTTGCACTCGGCAACCGCGACTATGGAGGACAGGCTATACTCAAAAAAGGGCCACACCAGGGTCGCAGTTGCCGAGAAGGCGGACCAAAGTAGCTATCTGCCTTGGGTGCTCTTGCTGCCACCGACTTGCCTTCCCGAACGAGTGGAGGAACTCGCGGTCGCTGAACGGATCACGGATATGTTCGGCCAGTTCGCGCGGGAGCAGGGCTTTGTCACTGTTTATGATGCGCGGGACGTGCTTTCCAACCAGCTTTCCGGGCTGCAGTCACTGGACAGGCAAATTGATGCCGTCGTCCAGGTCCACGCTCGGATTAGCAATCATGATCTTTCCCTGAACTTCTCGGCGAACCGATTTGGATCCGGCGAAGTCATCTGGTCGTCTTCCATTGCCGTAAATGGCGGGGCCTCGGAGCTTTCGGATGAGCAGATCATTGCCTTCGTCCACCAAGCGATCGACTCAACGCATGCCGGCCTATTCAAAAACCAAAAAATCATGAGTGAGCTCCCGCTATACGCGTTGGTGCACCAGCTGTTTTCCATGTCAACGGATGGCGTCGAAGAAAGCTGCCGTCATCTGAGTGTTTTGAACTGCACCGAGCCGACTAGCCTCACCTATGCGTGGCAGGCGTTTTCGCTGGTTGTTCGAGTTGCAGAGAGGATGCTGCCGAACGATGCTGCATTGCGCGAAGAAGCCGAGATGCTGTGCTCAAAGGCGCTTGAGGGCGGCTCTTCCAACCCCATCGTTCTTGCGCTGGTGGGCCATGTACACGGATTTGCTTTGCGCAATTTCGAGATTGGGCGACACCTGCTCGTGGCCAGCCAATCCGTCAGTGAGCATTTGCCCTTTCCCAAGAACCTTCTGGCGCTCAATCTGTTCTACTCGGGGCAGATCCAGGACGCCTACAACCTGTCGCTGGCGGCCCAACGTATGGCGCGCTTCAACCCGGTTGCCTTCTGGTACGACTCGGTCGTTGGAAATGTCTCGGCACTCCATGGTGATCACAAACGGGCGATCCACAATGCACATTTGGTAAGGCTTCGTCGACCCAGATTTCTGACCAGTCAACGCCACGTCTTAATCAGTCTCGTGGCCGAGGGAAGATACGATGACGCACTGGACACACTGTCCGAGATCAGAAAATTCGACCGTGATTTCACGGCAAAGAGCGTCCTCGATCCGGGTTACCCGCTTCCTCAAGAGCGTAGCCGTCATGCGATTCACGATGCTCTGGAGAAGCTTGGCAATATCTAAACCATGGGAGGGGATTGGGGATGAACGTTTCACGTAGGCATCTTCTTACAACGGCGGCCTGGGGCGCGCTTGCCGCAAGTACGTCGACCTTGTCGCTGATGGCGCAACACGTCAGCGCGCAAGAACGCGCCGGTACCGACGATCTCTCGGACCTCTTTAAGAAGGCTTTCGAGATCGAGGCAAAGAATATCCGCGTTCCCGTCACAATGGCGGAATGCCGTCGGGGAGAAGAGCGCGGCATGCCTTTTCGGAGCCTCCTCGAATTGTACAAGGGGCAGGGCCGCGAGGTCGAACATAGCCATGGCAAAGAAGAGCATGGTCACAAAATCGATGAGAACCCGCACCCGCACCACAATGCGATTTGTCCATCCGAACCGGAAGAGTTTCCGCGCAGCTTATTCGTGCGTAGCGTTGTCGAAGACTCCGAGCCCCTGCCAAATGGCCGAACGCATACCCACACGCACACCCATACGCATGGGCAAACCCACGCACAGGGCCAGACCCACACCCACACGCACACGCACACGCACACCCACGCTCAAACGCACACGCACGGGCAAACTCATACGAGTGCGCAGCGTCAGCTTTTAAGCACGGCGAGCTTGGGCTTCACCTATGCGCTTGAGGATGACCACTACAGGGGGGCCGTGCACAGAAGTATGCGGCACTTTCAGGACCTCTTGTGGGGGGGCTGGAACGAAGACCGGCACGACGATGGCTCGCACAAGCGTTTGCGGCTTCTACCCGACCCTGACCACGCTGGCCCGAAACGCCGGCAAGAGCTCGACGATTTGCTTGAGAAGCAAGAGATCCTGCACGCACGGCTTGGCGGCCTCGACGGCGCTCTGGCAAACGAGATTCGACAGCAGGTGACCGATATCACCTCGCCGTTTCTGGCAAGCTTCATGAACGAGGCGGGTGTCCCCACCAGCTTGCTGCGCATGCTGGCAATTGTCGAGCAGTCCGGCCTGATCATCGCAGCACATTTCAAACGCCATTATCAGCGGGTTCGTCCACATGTGGCCGAGCCCCTGCTCACTCCGGTGGTCACGGCGCCAAATCACGCGGCTTATCCGTCGGGGCACGCGACCCAGGCCTATCTGCTGGCCCATGCAATGACCGAAGTTATGGGCGACCGCAGCGGACATGTCGCCGAGTTCTTCGACATCGCCCAGAGGATCAGCGTCAACCGAGAGTGGGCCGGCGTGCACTACGAAAGCGACAGCACCGCAGGCAAGATCATAGCGCAGACCTGCTGGCCGCTTCTAAAGGTTCTGATCGATCCGCTGATCGCGGAAACCGTGCGAGACATGAACGTCCCGCGGGAAGAGCTTTGCGCGTTCGAGAACGCAGAAAAGCCGGGCCTAAAGGCCGCCAGCGAACCTATTGACCAATGGCACCTGCAAGCCATTGGGCTAACCGGCACCGATCGGACAAGTGGAGGGCGAAATGCATCGATTGCTCTTTTTGATACGGCCGTCGATCTGACACATCCGTGCTTCGGTCGGAATTCCCCAAAGCCCGCTTTTCAGTACGCAGAGCCCGCCTCTACGACTTGGTTCAATCTGGACTATCCGGCGCCGCGATTCGACACCTCGGCATTTCAGTCGCGCGGTGACGGCCACGGAACCGCGATGGCGGGCATCATGGTTGGTCGATACGCCGAGAAAACGACGGAATCGGAAGACAACAAAAAAACGGAGGTCATTTATCCGCTGCATGGGGTCGCGCCGGAGGCGACCTTGTTCCCGGTGCGGCTTGGTACGTATGTCAGCGATAGCCATGCAAACCGGATAGCGGTGGCAACAGCTCTCTTGGAGGCGGTGTTCACCCTGCCGAAGCCTGTGGATGTGGTTCTGCTCGGTCCGGTGTTCGAGCCTCCCGCCAAAGACTACGAGGACACCTATGGTGCGGGTTTGGTCGATCCGTTGATCCTTGCCATCATCATTGCCCAACACAAGGCAGCGATCGTTCTTCCAGCGGGCAACAACGGCTCCGACACGGAGTTGAGCTATCCAAGCGATCCTGCGGACTACGGGCGCGTCTTTCGCGCAATTGCAGACGACCCCATCCCGGCGATCGACATGCTTCTTGGGGGGCTATCGGACGACGCAGATCCGGAAGCGGTCAAGGAGCTCAAAAAAGGCTTGGCCGACTTCTTTGGAGCAAACGCTTGGGTGCGCGAGCAATGCGACCAGGCGGTTCTTCTGAATGCTCTGGTCTCTGTCCGTTCCAGTGCCTCGAACGGGGACGAGTCGTTCGACACGACTGACGAAGCATTCAAAGGGCTTGGGCTTGCCGCTTATGCGTTGGACAGAAGAAACATAGTGGCGGGCGCATCGGATCCGTTCGAAGGTACGGGAATAATCAACGTCGGCGCGGCGAAGGTCCATCGCAAAACGGCCAAGACAGAGAAGGCCGCCTATTCGCAAAGCGGCTGGGGCGTCACTTTGCTGGCCCCGAGCGCGGCTGAGTTTTCACCGTTCGAAAGGTGCTCTAAAGACCGGTCGGTTTGGCACACCTCTGTGCCCACGGCCGATATTGCTGGCCACGGCGGTTACGCCGACGACCCCGATGCGCGCTGGACGCATGACAAGCAGCGCCATGGTTTCGGAGGCACCTCCGCCGCATCGGCAATCGTGGCCGGGCTGGCCGCGCGAATCGCCGCCGAATTCGCTGGCGGGAGCGACGGCCCCAGGATCCGTGACGAACTTTTGGCGCGTTACACACCGGGCGCGCGCGACGGCTACAACGCACAAGTGTCGGGCCATGGCATTGCAAAGCTGCAGAGCTAGGGAGGTATGATATGATGAAGACATTCAAAACAATGATCGGCGCGGGTGCTTTTGCAACGCTTTCGACGATCGCACAGGCCCAAGACACGAGCGACCCTTTCGAGGCCAGCCTTAAGTCGTTTAAGTTCTACGCCGAGAATGTAACCATCACCACAAGTCCTATCGCAGAGCTCATCGAGGATCCGCGCGCCTGGGCACAGGCCACGGACGGGGAAATCAAGTTCCTAGGTGCCGTGACTGACAACGGGTTGGACCCAAACCGGGCGGGCGATCTCTTGGCCTTCGAGGACAACACCAGCAAGACCGTCATGATGTTCATGGAGGGGCGTCCCCTGGCCTATGCGCCCGTGATCAACCGCCGGAACCCCGCCGGCTACTGTATGGATCGTTTGTTTGAGGCGTCCGGCGCGTGGCCCCGTGAGATTCAGATGACGGATCGAGAGTTCATGGCCAACTTCCTCTATGCCAACTCCGCCGCGATCCAGGCGGAAGTCGAACCGGGTGCGGTGTGTATCCAGAGCACTGGTCGCGGCCTGGATTCCCCTTGGTTTACGTCTGGCGATAGTGAGGGAATGGCCGTCCCGGTCCGCCGGACCGACCCGTCATTGGAATTGACCGGTCGCGGTGTCGGTGTCGGGATCGGCAGCCTGCTTTCGACGGGTTCGGGCACGACGTCAACGGGGCAGACAATTTTTGCCGGTCCAGAGGAGTTGGAGGGGTTCACGGGCTGGGGCACGGTGTCTTTGTTTTTTGATGGACTTCCGGACCTCGGTAAGCGGATCGACGTGGACGCGACTGGTGCGGACATTTATCCCAAAAGCCCCGGCTGGACGGACTGTACCGGCGTGATCGTGTCACCCAAACATGTCCTAACGGCCGCGCACTGCGTTTGCCGGGAAGCCAACACCTGGAAAAGTTTCGATACCTACGAGATCCTCGGCAACAACAAAAACACAGAGGTAACCGTCCGAAACCTGGGCATCATAAACCTTATCAAAACGCTTCACACCAAGCCGAATGAGCAAGGACAAGTGGGACACTGTGGCCCGAACGATTCCGGTGACACCTTCTTCGAAACACCGGACCTGGCCCTTTTCGAATTGAGCAGCGGCCGCTTCGACGAAAAGCGGATAAGCAAGATTCACGTTGGCGATTTGACGAAAATGATGCACTACCGGGCGTCCGGCTACGGCGCGAACCCCTACCGTACGTCCACCGGTCTGGACGTGCTTTCCGGCACAAAGCAGTTCGTGAATTTGGGGCTCTACACCACCGCCTGTAAGGATGACCGGCCCGACGAACAGCGGGTCTGCCATTCGGAATTCGAGATTGTGCTGTCGTCGCCGTTTGAGGACTTTCGATTGGTTGAAGCGCGGCAAGTGATCCCGACGTTTCAACTGGCGAGCTTGGGGAATGTCTGGGGCCTTGATGGCGAATACTACGAACAAGTGCTGCCCGAGGACACGTGTATCGGCGATAGCGGTGGCCCGGTCCACGTTAAAGTCGGCGAGAACGAGTGGCATATTGCGGCCATCACGTCGCGGCCGCTCCATAAAGGGACCGGAGACGGCACATGCACTAATTTGGGCGAAGTCGCAGGTGGCATCTATGTGCAACTCGGCGCACCAACTGTGCTCAGATGGCTCAAAGAGATCCTGGATGACGAGGAGGGCTGCACGCTGAAAGACGAGAGCGTCGGACTTGACGGGGCGGCCACTGGCGTCATCGAGTGTCCAGAGTGAACCCAATTCTCCAATATTGATACCTTCACCGTAAGAGGTCACAAATGACCAAAACACCATGTATTCTATATGCCTCGAAGCCTATTTCCAGAGCGAGGGAGGCGGCGCGCCTGTTTTCAAAAGGTTGTGTCTAGGCTGATAGAATTCGCTGAGAGATCCTCTCGGCGACCTGCTCTTACGCTTCACTCGAGACGGGTTTGACTTCCCACTCATTGCCGCAGATTAGGCCGATGTTTCCGTCGACGAGATCGCTGCATTGGAGACATGGGCAGAGCGGCTGGAAACCATCTGGGCCTTCCATGGCGATACCAATAATCAAGTGCGTTTGCCGACGAGCTTTTGGAGGAAGCCGAAAACGCCCACCGTCTGCCATCTGTTCAACAGTGCTGGTAATGTTTCGTTGCGACTGCAAGACGGACAGGTCGAAATCAAACCGCTACACTATCGTGGGCGCGGTCATTGGGAGGGCGTTCGCGAACGGGAGGATACTATTTTGCCGGAGAGTGTTTCCGACGAAGCCTTCGGTCAGGCCATTCTGGACGCCCTGGTTTTTTGCCGGTTAGCCTGACGTCCAAAATAAGACCACGCGACAGACCGGCCATTGGTGCAGCCGCAGCGAATTCACACTTCGTCCCGCGGAGCCGAATGTGGGGCGGGAGGAGTCGAATGACCGGTAAGACCTCATGGCGGAAGCAGCGGGCTGCAAGGCAGGCTTCGACTCGTCCAACTGAACACTACCGGATAACGGGAAGCCCGACCAAGTTGGTCCAATCGAACTTCGGCAGCTAACCTCAAACAAATTCCCACAAATCCCCGCGTTTGATGCGGTGTGAGATCACGTTTGGCTGGCCCAGGGTCTGCTCGATGAAACAGCCCTTCTTGGCCGCAGCAACGAGGTCTTTGAGAGCCTCGATCGGGTCCTCGCTGTCGATCATGACATCGATTTCGAAAGACTTAGGAGCGGTCTCGTAGACGCGGCCCTTGGCCTGCCAATCCCACTGCACCCGCGCTTCGACAGTAAGGTCGTTCAGCGTCACGCCCATGCGTTTCGCGAACGCCCGGATCTGGGTCATGATGCAACCGGTCAGGCTGCCGACGAACAGCGCAAGCGGCGGGGGCGCGGTGGCGTCTCCGCCATGGAACGGGCCCTCGTCGGTCGCAAGCTCGAACCGCTCCTCCATCGGCAGGACCATACGCACGTCAAGCTCGTTGCGCATCTTGCCGACGGCGTGGCCGGTACAATTGAACTGGACGATGGCTTCGGTGATCGTGTCGGGGGTGATCTGGCTCATGGCTGGCCCTCAAAAATGGCAACGGCACGGGTGAAGCCAGCCGAGGCGGCCTTGATCTTCACCGGGAAGCAGCAGATGGTGAAACCCGTGGCGGGCAGGCTTTCGAGGTTCGAAAGCTTCTCCATATGGCAATAGCCGATTTTCATGGACGCCCGGTGGCCCTCCCAGATGATCGACGGGTCGTGGGTTTCCATCCAACGCTTGGCGGTGTGCGAGAACGGCGCGTCCCAGGACCAGGCGTCGGTGCCGGTGACGCGCACGCCTTTCTCGAGCAGATACAGCGTCGCCTCGCGGCCCATGCCGCAGCCGGTGTCGACATAGTCGGGCTGGCCGTAGCGCGCGCCCGCGGCGGTGTTGACGACGACGATATCGAGGGGTTGCAAGTCGTGTCCGATGCGGCTCAATTCGGCTTCCACCTCATCGGCGTTGACCACGTAACCGTCTGGCTTGTCTCGGAAATCGAGCTTCACCCCGGGATTCATGCACCACTCCAGCGGCACCTCGTCGATTGTGACCGCGCGTTTACCGCCGTCCATGGTCGAGTGGTGGTGGTAGGGCGCATCCAGATGCGTGCCGTTATGGGTGGCAACGTTGAGAAACTCTACCGCCCAGCCCTCGCCGCCGGGCAGGTCGTCTTTCGACAGCCCCGGGAAAAAGCCTGCCACCTGGTCCGCGGTGTCTGCATGGGCGAGATAATTGATCTTGGGCAGCATGATCGGCGGGTCCGAGGCGATGTCGGCCTCTAAAGCTACGGAGATGTCGACGAAACGGCGGGCCATTGGCGCCTCCTTTCCTCAGCGGCCGGGTAAGAGGCCGGTGGCGATTGCAGGGAAGATCAGGGTGAGGGCGAGCACCACGGCCATCAGGAACGCGAAAGGCGCCGCGCCGCGGAAGATGTCGCCGAGCGTGATCGAGGCGTCATCGAGCGTCGATTTTATCACGTAGACCGAGATGCCGAAAGGCGGCGTCAGAAGGCCGATCTCGACGGCCAGAACGGTGACGATGCCGAACCAGATCAGATCGATGCCCATCGGGGTGACGACGGGCAGCATCAGCGGCACCAGGATCAGCATGATCGATGAGGAATCGAGAATCATGCCCAGGCCGACAAGCACTGCTACGTAAAGCAGCATCAGCCCCCAATAACCCAAATCCGCCGTCGCCGCGAAACTGCCAAGCCCCGTCGGCACGCCCGAGAAGGCGAGCATCCGCGAATACATCTGCGCGGCGATGATCAGGAAGCAAACCGAGGCGGTGACAAGGCCGGTTTCCACCAGTACGGTCCAGAGTTTGCGTAACGTGAGCGTGCGGCGGGCGAAACCAATGACGAGCGCGCCGATCGCACCCATGGCCCCGGCCTCGACGGGGGTGAAGATACCGGTGTAGATGCCGCCCAGGACCAGCAGGATCAGCGTGGCGATCGGGCCTCCCTTGCTGGCGACCTCGCCCGGGGACAGCGGCGGCGCAGGCGTGTCGCTGGGCCGGCCGACGAAGCCCGGGGTTAGGACCGCCATCGCCACAATGCCGAGCCCAAAGAACAGCGACAGCAACAGCCCCGGCCCAACGCCGGCGATGAAGAGATCGCCGATCGATTGCTCGGTGAGGATGCCGTAGAGGATCAAGAGGAGCGAGGGCGGGATCAGCATGCCAAGGACCGAACTGCCCGCCACCACGCCAACGGCAAAGCGCGGCGCATATCCGTGTCGAATCATCTGCGGCACGGCGATCTTGGTGAAGACGGCGGCCGAAGCGATAGAGATGCCGGTGATCGCCGCGAAGATCGCATTGGCGCCCACGGTGCCGACGCCCAAGCCGCCTTTGAGCCGGCGGAAGGCTGCGTTGGCCACGTCATAGGCGTCGCGGCCCAACCCGGCCTCCGAGACGATGAAACCCATCAGCACGAAGAGCGGCACGACGCCGAAGAAATAGTTCGAAATCGCGTCGTTTGCGGCGAGCGCCAAGAGCTTCGAGGCCAGCACTGGCGAGCCCTTAATCGCCCAGACGCCGACGAAGGAACACAACATCAGCGCGATCGGGACGAAAAGACCGACGAGCACCAGAACGCCCATCGCGGCGAGCGCCAGAAGGCCGACCTCAAACGGGGTCAAGAGGCGCGGTACCGGCGCAGGATGCGGGCGGCAAATTGCAGAACCAGCATCGTGCCGCCGATCAGGATCGTGGCCTTCACGGGCCATGTGGGCGCGGTGAAATCACCCACCGCACCGATGAAATCTTTGCGGATCCAGGCGCGCATGAAGAGCGGCCAGGTGGCGTAGACGATGACGCCGATCACTCCGATCGCGATTACGTCGAAACCGGTCTCGACCGCGCGGGCCATGCGTGGGGTGGCGCGGCGCAGGCGCGACAGGATGGCCTCGGTCTGGGTGAAACGGCCCGAGCGCAGGGCCTGCGGCGCCTGCAGAAAGACAATGGCGACGATTGAGAGCGTCACGAGTTCCGGCACGCCAGAGATCGGCGCACCGGCCAGGTTTCGCCCCGCCACATCGGCGCCCACCAGCATCATCAGCGCTAGGATCAACAGCGAACCGGCAACGTTCAGCGCTTGCGTGGCGGCGTCGAGCCAGCGCAAGGGTGCAGGTTCGGACCGTGCGTCATCGGCCATGCGTCACTCTTTGTCCCAATCGCGCAACGGCGTCGCACCGGACTCGCGCATGGCCTCCATGTAGAGGCTCAGGATCTCGGTTCCCGGCACGCCTCGGGCATCCAGCGATTGCGCCCATTCCTTGGCCGCGTTGTCCATACCCGCGGCCCAGTCCGCGCGCATCTCGTCCGGTGCGTCGGTGATGGTGGCGCCAAGCTCCGCCATCTTGGCGAAAGAGGCGGCGACGGCGGCCTCCAAAGCGTCCATGTACCAGGCCTCTGCCGCGTCGGCGCCGGCAATCAGCGCCGCCTGCACGTCGGCCGGCAACCCGTCATACCAGTCCTTGTTGGCGCAGAGTGCGCCCGAGAACTGCGCGCCGAGGCCCGCGCGGGTGACATAGGGCGCGACCTCGTAGAGCTTGCCGGGCAATGCGGCCGATGCGAATACGATAACGCCGTCATAAACACCGGTCTTGAGCTCGTTGTAATAGGTCGTGAGGTTGCCTGAGACGCCCACCGCGCCGGTGCCCGAGAGCCAGTTGATCGCGGGCCCGGGCGCAGCGATCTTGCGGCCGTTCAGGTCGGCGAGGCCGGTGACCGGGAAGTTCGTCATCAAAAGGTAGTCGTCTATGCCGATTGGCGCGCCGAGATATACGTTGTTGTTCTCTGTGTAGGCGGCCGTCAGGCGCGGGTCGTCGCGGTGCAATGCATGCATCAGCGCGTTCACACCGCGCACGTCGTCGCTCACGAAGGGCGTGTAGTAGGTGACGTTCTGGACGGCGAGCTTGGCGGGGTCGAAGAGCGCCGAGCAGGTGCCTATCTCGGCAAGGCCGCTCTCGATCGCCTCCAATTCCTCGCCCACCCCGGCAATGGCGCCGCCGTATTGTTCCGAGAAGGTGATGTCGTGCCCGGAGCCGGCGAGCTCGGCCTGAACGGTCGGAATGAACGCCTCGGAGATCATCCGCACCCAGCGGAAGACCGGCGGGTGGCCGGCGGCAACGGTGGCTGTGTAGCTGTCAGAGAAACTCTTTGTGGGAATACAGAAGGCGAGCACCAAGCCACAGGCGGCAAGAATTGGTTTCATGATCTCCTCCCTTTTGATCGCCGGAATTGTCTGACGCAAGACGTAGATTCGTCAATGAACTTAGATGGCGGGCCACTCGCCAGCCCGCCTGCCTTCGCTCACACGCGCCGGACATCTGATATGAATAAACCGTTTGAGATTCTGTCCGCGATCTCAACCGATGCAGCCACGCTCAAAATGCAGCGTCATTAGGATTGGCACGACCGGCGGCCGCATTGTCCGCATCTTTTCGGTTCCAGCGGCGCGCAGCGAATGCCCGGATTGGATTCTGACGAAAAGGCAGTTCCCGGATGACCGTAGTGGCGAAGGTCTACGGTGCGGAGGATGCGGCCTTGCAATCGTAGAGCAGCCTGCGGCCCCGGTCTCCAGATCCAGCAGGTGGCGTTCAAAGGGGTCAGGTCAACAGCACCCAACGCACAAAGCTTACTTCTCTGTTGTTGCCGTCACTCTCGCACTAAGCTCCTCAAGATCCTCCAAAGGGAGATAGGACAGTGCTTGTTTTCCCTGGTACGCTACCATGTTGGTGACCCTTGACCTGCTCCCCTCGGAGTCCGCGTTCATAGGTTAGCTCTGTTCAGGTTTTGGTCTGCATTTGACCGGTTAGCATATTCATATGGCGTCAGGCCAGCGAGGCTGGAGTGAGGCCGGTGGAGGTTATAGTCGGCGCGCCATGCCGCAATCGTGCGGCAGGCATGAGAGGCTATTTCAAACTTCCTCGGATTTCTCGGTATCCGGGTTCTTTTGGGAAAGGGACGGGCAGGGGGCTCCGTTCGCGCCGGGTGGCCAGGCGCATGGGCATACCCTGGTTCAAAAGCTTCGCGCGCGTGACGGCGATGCGCCCGGTGAACCGTCTTCGCGCACAAGGCGCGTCTTGCATTGGCTCGCCGGAAACCCGACCGGCGGGTCGTCTCGTTGCCGTCCGGACGACGAGGGCAGATATCAGACCGTGACCAGCCGCATGATCGTGTCGATGTTGAAGGCAAGGCGCTGCTGCAAGGCCGCGTCTTCCATGAAGTCCCGCTCAAAGAGGATCGCACCCGTAAACCGGTTCGTCAGATAGTAATAGCCGATTGCGGCGATCGTGATGTTGAGTTGCACGGCGTCGATGCCCGCGCGAAATACGCCGCTTTCCACGCCGCGGTCGAGGATGTCCTGAACCATTCTGACAAGACGGCGGCTGGCCATCTGTAACCGCTCCGACCCTTCCAGATGGCGTCCGCGGTGCAGGTTGGCGCTGTTCACCAGCGTTATGAATTCCGGATTGTCGAGGTAATACTGCCAGGTGAAGCGCAGCAGCGTTTCCAAGGCTTCGACCGGTGGCAGGTGATCCAGTTCCAGACCCTGCTCGGCATTCCGGATATCCAGATAGGCCTCTTCCAGCACGACCCGGAACAGGTCCTCCTTGCTGCCGAAATAGTGGTAGATCATGCGCTTGTTGGCGCGCGCCTTCTCGGCGATCTCGTCGACCCTGGCGCCGCCCAGGCCCAACCGGGCGAATTCCGACTTCGCCGCAGCGAGGATCCGGGACTTCGTTGCATCCGCGTCCCGGGTCCTGGGCTTTGGTTTTGCCATCCTGTGACCGTCTCTTTCGGTGCTTTGCTTGGCAGTTGCGTCGGCCATGTGCACGCCCCGTCATTCCTACGCACCCGCCCCTTATAGCCCACTTGACAGGAAAGGGAACTTAAAAGTAACTAAACGGTGCGTTACTAGTCGAGTCGCCGATACAGACCCGCAGTCCGGACAGTCGGCGGCGACCGGCTGGCGGCAAGATCGATCAAGGCCTCGATGCAGGGCCGACTGAAAAAGGGAGGAACCCAATGTCGTTCATCAAGAAGTTCATCCAGCAGGAAACGGTGTCGCGCCGAAACTTCCTGCTGGCGTCGGCCTACGGCGTATCCGGGGCGGCGGCGATGCGCATGTTCGGCCCGTCGCCGGTCCAGGCCGCGACCTATGCCGACCCGACCGTCGCCTGGTCCTACCGCAACCGCACCAATCCCTATTGGAACGAAATCGTCTCGGGCGGCGAGGCATTCGTGGAAAGTCTCGGCAAGTCCAAGGATTTCCTGACCCACCTCATCAACGAGGGTTCGTCCGAGAAATCGCTCGCCGACGTGAAGGCGTTGCTGGCCAAGACCAACGGCGAGCTTGCTCTGGCCATCGACACCAATGACGCGCCGAACGCCCGGCCGGTGGTCGAGGCCTGTGCCGCCGCCGGGGCCTATGTCTCGACGCTCTGGAACAAGACCGACGATCTGCATCCTTGGGATTTCGGCGACAACTACGTCAGCCACATGTCCTGGTCCGACGAAAAGCCCGCCGAACAGACCGCGCGCATCCTTCTGGAAGCCATGGGCGGCAAGGGCGGCGTCGTGCATCTGGGTGGTATCGCCTCGAACAACCCGGCGATCGAGCGTCTGCAGGGCCTCAAAAACGCGCTGGCCGACTACCCGGATGTCGAGCTGCTCGACGCACAGCCTGCCGACTGGGATACCCAGAAGGCCAACCAGATCATGTCGTCCTTCATCACCCGTTACGGCGACGAGATCACCGGGGTGCACTGCGCCAACGACACCATCGGTTACGGCGTGCTGGAAGCCTTGCGGGCCGAGGGCATGGACATTCCGATCGTCACCTATGACGGCAACCCGCAGGCGGTAGAACTGGTGGCCGAGGGCAAGATCCTCGCGACCGTCTTCACCAACCCGCATTGGGGTGGCGGCATCACCGCGTCGCTGGCCTATCACGCCGCGACCGGTGCCTTCAAACCGTCGGAAGAGCCGAACGAGCACCGCGAGTTCTACGGGCCGACGATCATGGTCACGCCCGAGGACGCGCTGGAGTTCAGGGCCAACTACCTCGACAACGTGCCGACGTACGATTGGAAAGACTTCTGGGGCCCGTCGAACGGTCCGATCATGTACAAGTAAGTGACATGCTGCGCGGCCGGTTCGCCCGGCCGCGCGGTTCCGTTGTCGTAGCAATTCCACCGACCCGAAGAGCGCTCCGCGGCCGTTGCGCTGCTTGTCGAGGCTATGGAGGCCCCGAGAATGACGGACATCACCGCCCAGACAGCGCCCCGTGCTCGGTGGCTCACCCGGGAGCGTATCATCAAATGGGCGCCGCTCCTGGTGCTGATCGTCCTCGTCCTGCTGTTTCCGTTCTTCGAATGGCTCGAGGACTTCCGCGAGAGCAAAGAGCATCTTTACCTCGCCGACTCGCGCTTCTTCTCAATCCGCAACGCCGCCCGTATCGCCATCGCCTCGACCCCGGCGCTGATGGTGGCGATCGGGGTGACCTTCATCATCATCATGGGCTCGATCGACCTGTCGATGGAAGGAACGGTGTCTGTCTGCGCGGTGATCTTCGCCTTCGCCTTCATCGGCTGGGGCGGAACGCTGACCAGCTGGGCCTGGCTCGCCATTCCGCTGGCGCTGCTTGTCGGGGCGGTGCTGGGCTTCATCAACGGGCTCGTACATGTCCGGCTGAAGATCCCCAGCTTCATGGCGTCGCTGGCGATGGGCTTTGTCGGCACCGGCTTTGCCCTGCTGCTGACCGGAGGCGACCGCATCCGGGTCGAGGACGACCTGTTTCGCTCGCTCCTGACCGTGCGCTGGTTCAATTTCCCGATCATGTGCTACGTGGCGCTGGCGATGCTGCTGATCGCCTGGTTCATCCAGTCGCGCACCACGCTTGGCAGGAACTTCTATGCCGTCGGCGGGGGCGAGGAGCTGGCCCATGCCAGCGGCCTGAACGTCAGCCGCGTGCGGATCATGGGTTTCACGCTGGCCGGTATCTTCTTTGCCATGGGCGCGCTTTTGGCCGTGGGCCGCATCGGCATCGCCGAAACCGCTACCGGCAACAACTTCATGTTCATCTCGATCACTGCCGTGGTCGTCGGCGGCACCGCGCTCTGGGGCGGCATCGGCGGGGTCTGGAACACGCTTGTGGGGGTGCTGATCGTCAACGTCATCAATAACGGCATGGTGGTGATCGGGCTGCCCAGTTACGTGCAGGACGGGGTTCTCGGCCTCTTGGTGATCGCCGCGGTGGTGCTGTCCACCGACCGCAAGACCGTGAGCTTCGTGAAATAGGGGCCGGGTGCGATGTATGAACTCAGACAGGTCGACAAACACTTCCCCGGCGTCCACGCGCTGAAGGCGGTGGATTTCAAGGTGAACCGGCACGAGATCGTGGGCCTCGTCGGCGAAAACGGCGCCGGCAAGTCGACCCTGATGAAGGTGATCTACGGCGCCTATCAGCCCGATGGCGGCGACATCACCATCGACGGCACCGTCGTCCGGTTCCAGAACCCGCGCCAGGCGATGAACCACGGCATCGGCATGGTGTTCCAGGAACAGTCGCTGATCCTGAACCTGACGGTGATGGAGAACATCTTTCTGGGCTACGAGCAGCAGTTCGTGAAATTCGGCGTTATCGACTGGAAGGCGATGGCGCAGGCCGCAAAGCGGCAGCTCGCCAAGGTCAAGCTGGACATCGATCCCGCGACCACCACGTCGGATCTGTCCTTCGCACAGCGCCAGCTTGTGGAGCTTGCCAAGGTGCTGACGCTCGAGGAACGCATCGACGGCGATCTGGTGATCCTCCTCGACGAGCCGACGAGCGTGCTGGCCAAGGAAGAGGTCGAGCTGCTCTTCGGCCTCGTCCGCGACCTGACCAAGCGCGCGAGCTTCATCTTCGTCAGCCACCGGATGGACGAGGTGCTGGAACTGTCCGACCGCATCTACGTCATGAAGGACGGCGCCGTCGTCGACGTCGTCGCGCATGACGAGGCCGAGGTCGACGCCATCCAGCACAAGATGGTGGGCCGCGAGGTCGACAAGGAATACTACCGCGAGCAAAAGCAGAAACCCTATGACGCCGGCACCGTGCTCGTCGGGTTTGACAAGGTCAGTTGCGGCCGCCGCTACAGCGACATCTCATTCGATCTGCACCCCGGCGAAGTGCTGTGCCTCGTCGGCACCGAAGGATCGGGGCGCGAGGCCATCCTGCGCACGATCTTCGGGCTCGACAGCCCCACCGCCGGCACGGTGACGATCAAGGGCGAGCCGGTCACGCGCTTTGCCGCTCAGGGCGGGGTCTCCCGCGGCGTCGGCTATATCCCGCGCGAGCGCAAGATCGAGGGGATCGTCGCCGGCATGAACGTCTACGAGAACATGACGCTGTCCCAGATGGGCAACTACTCCAGCGGCGGCGTGCTGAAGGTTGGCGAGGAAAAATCGCTCGCCCGCGCCTGGATCGAGCGGCTGGGGATCAAGACGCCGGACGTCTACAAGGATTGCGGCGGGCTGTCGGGCGGCAACCAGCAGAAGGTGGTGCTGGCGAAATGGCGCTCGGGCGGGGCGGACATCATGCTGCTCGACCACCCGACCCGGGGACTGGATATCGGGGCCAAGGAAGACGTCTACGAGATGATCCGCGAGATGTCGGATGCGGGCGTCGGCATTATCCTCGTCGCCGACACGCTGGAAGAGGCGATCGGGCTCTCCCACACGATCCTCGTCATAAAGGATGGCGCGTTCCAAAAGCGGTTCGACGGCACGCCCGGCGCCAAACCCACACTCTATGACCTCGTCCACCACATGATCTGAGGCCGCGATATGTCGTTCGAACGCATCAAACCGCATTTCCCCTGGATCACGCTTCTGGTGCTGGTCCTGCTTGTCGGCATCGCCAATCCCAGCTTTTTCGACCCGGCGGGCTTGTTGTCGCTGGTCAGCGACGTGGTGCCTCTCTTCATCATGGCGCTGGGGATGACCTTTGCAATCTATATCGGCGGGATCGACCTCAGCGTTCAGCAGATGGCCAACCTGGTGACGGTGATCGCCACGGTCTATCTGGCCAATTTCGGCATCGGCGTCGCGCTGATCGCCGTTGCCGCAGGGTTCATCATCGGGGCGTTCTCCGGCTTTGTGACGACGCGGCTCTATGTGCCCAGCTTCGTCTCGACGCTCGCCATGGGCTTCGTGGCGCTTTCGGCGGCGAAATACCTTTCGGGCCAGCGCGCGCTCTACATGGATGCCGAGCTTCGGGACGCGAGCTTTGGCTGGATGTTCGGCCGCACGGCGGGCGTCCCGCATGAGCTGGTGATCGCCCTGGTGCTTCTGGCCATCGCCTGGTTCCTGCAGACCCGCACGACCTTTGGCCGTGCCCTGAAAGCTGTCGGATCGGGCGAATTGGCCGCCGTCGCCTCGGGGCTCAATGTCGACCGCGTGAAGATCCTGGCCTTCGCCATCTCGGGTGTCTTCGCCGCCATTGCCGGGCTGATCTTTTCGGTCAAGCTGTCGGGCGGCGACGCGAACCTCGCCAATGGCTTCCTCCTGCTCGCCATCGTCGCCGTGCTGGTGGGCGGCACGCCCCTGACCGGCGGGGTGGGCGGTGTCGTCAACACCGCCATCGGCACGCTGATCGTGATGGTGATCCGCGCGGCCATGGTCTATCTCGAAATCGACGCGACCCAGCAGCAGATGGTCTTCGGCATCGTCCTGATCGCCGCCATCGCGCTGACCATCGACCGCTCGAAACTGCGGGGCGTGGTCAAATGACCATGCAGGCCGCCTATCTGGTCGAGCCCGGCCGGTTCGAATTGCGCGAGGTCCCCGTGCCGGTGCCCGGTCCCGGCGAGGCGCTGATCCGGATCGCACGGACGGGTATCTGCGGCACGGATATGCATATCTTCCACGGCAACTACGCCGCCGACAAGCTGCCGCTGATCCCCGGGCACGAGTTCACCGGTACGGTGGCGGCGCTCGGTGACGGCGTCACCGGACTGGAAGAGGGTCGGCCCGTCGTCGTTGACATGAACATCGGCTGCGGACGCTGCTATTGGTGCCGCCGCAACGAGATTCTGAACTGCCCCGAGATGCAGCAGATGGGCATCACCATCGATGGCGCCTTTGCGGATTACATCTCGGTGCCCGCCCGGCTGGTGATCCCCGCGCCCTCGCAGGTTCCCCCGGCCGTTTTGGCCCTGACCGAGCCGCTGGCCTGCGTGGTGCGCGCGGCGCGGAAGGCGCAGGTCACCTTCGGCCAGTCGGTCGCCGTCATCGGGGCCGGTCCGATCGGCAACCTGCACGTCCAGCTTCTGCGCACCATCGGCGCCGCGCCGATCGTCGTGTCGGACATCTCGGCAGAGCGCGTCCGAATGGCGGTTGATGCAGGCGCCGATTACGGTGTCAGCGATCCGGCCGAATTGCGGGAAACGGTGATGCGGGCCACCGACGGCCGGGGCGTTGATATCGCAATTGAAAGCGTCGGACACCCGGCGCTTTATCAAGAGGCACAGCGCCTGATCCGCAAGGGCGGCCACATCGCGGCGTTCGGGCTGACCGGGGCGGGCGAGACGTTGCCGCTCGATATCCTGCAGACGATCCTGCAGGAGACCTCGATCAAGGGGTCCGTCGCGGGCATGGGCCAGGACATGCATGACAGCCTGACGCTGCTCAGTCACGGACGGATCAAGACCGACGCCTTTACCGGCGCGGAATATGCCCTGACCGATATCCAGGCCGCGTTCGACAGCTTCGCCGACCGGCCGCAGGACCTCAAGACCCAGATCGTGATGTGACCCACCAGGGAGGATGCGATGAAGACCGAAGCCTACACCTCGAAGCCGCAAGGCATGATCCCCAACAGCCGGTTTCCGCTGCTGGTGCATCGCAATGCCATACCCGGCGGCGGGATCGACGCGGTCAAGGGCCGGTTCCGCCGGCACGGCTGGGGCAACAACTGGCAGTACCCGGGGGTCTATCACTACGCCCACTTCCATTCGACCACGCACGAATGCCTTGGCTGCGCCGCCGGTTGTATGCAGTTCAACCTGTCCGTGGGCGAGGGCGGCTGGACCAAGCTGCGCATCGAGGCGGGCGACGTCATCGTCATGCCCGCCGGGGTGAGCCATGAACATATCGACGCATCCGACGACATCATGATGTGCGGCGGCTATGCCGGAGGCCGCGACTGGGACAACATCCAGGAGGCGTTCCTGACGCCGAACCTGTATTATCAGGCCTGCAAGAACATCATGTCGCTGCCGATCCCCGACCGCGACCCGGCCACCGGAGAGGTGATGCACATGTGGCACGACGCGCCGTCCTCGGTCGATGGCGGCTGGAACGACTGGCGCGACGGTCTCGACGCCAGTGGCTGAACGATAAGGAATACCCCGGATGGACCAAGCTGCGACCCGTCTTTCCCTGCCTGACGCCCCACGCGAATTCGGCTTCTTCATGAACGGGGAATGGGTGCCCGCCGGCGACCGCGACGTATTCGAACGGGCCTCACCCGGCCACGGCGTGCCGGTCACCCGCATTCCGACATGCACCAAGGAAGACCTCGACGCCGCGGTCGCCGCCGCCCGCCGGGCATTCGACGACCGGCGCTGGTCGGGGCTGTCCGGCGCCGACCGGGCGGCGGTGCTGTTGAAAGCCGCCGAAGGCATCCGTGCGCGGGCCGACGAAATCGCCTATTGGGAGACGCTGGAGAACGGCAAGCCGATTGCCCAGGCCCGGGCCGAGGTGGGCGGGTGCGTCGGCATGTTCGAATATGCCAGCGGCCTCGCCCGCAGCCTGCACGGCGACAGCTTCAACAATCTCGGTGACGGTATGTTCGGTGTCGTCACCCGCGAACCGATTGGTGTCGTCGGCATCATCACGCCCTGGAACTTCCCGTTCCTGATCCTGTGCGAGCGGGTGCCCTACATCCTTGCCGCCGGCTGCACCATCGTCGCCAAACCGTCCGAGTTCACTTCGGCGACCTCGTTGATCCTGGCCGAAATCCTGCACGATGCCGGCTTGCCGGCCGGTGTGATGAACGTGATCCCCGGCACCGGGCCGGTCGTCGGGCAAGCCATGGCCGAGCACACCGGCATCGACATGCTGTCCTTCACCGGCTCGACCCGCACGGGGCGGGGACTGCTGACCGCCGCGGGGTCGAACTTCAAGAAGCTGGGGCTGGAACTGGGCGGCAAGAACCCCCAGATCGTCTTTGCCGATGCCGACCTCGAGGACGCCGCCGACGGCGTCGCCTTCGGCATCGGTTTCAACACCGGGCAGTGCTGTGTGTCCGGTTCGCGGCTGATCGTGGAACGCGCGGTCGCCGATGAATTCGCCGCGATGGTGGCGGAGAAGTTCAAGAAGGTCCGGGTCGGCGACCCGCTGGACGAAACCACCCAGGTCGGCGCGATCACCACCGATGCCCAGAACGCCGCCATCATGGGCTACATCCGCCAAGGCAAGGCGGAGGGCGCCAGGCTCATCCACGGCGGCGAGCAGCTCGATTTCGGGCGCGGCCAGTACATCGCGCCCACGCTCTTCGGCGATGTGACCGGCGACATGTCCATCGCGCGCGAGGAAATCTTCGGCCCCGTCCTGACGGTCATGCCCTTCGACACCGTCGACGAAGCCATCGGGATCGCCAACGACACCGATTACGGCCTCGCCGCCAGCGTCTGGACCAAGAACATCGACAAGGCGCTGACGGTCACCCGCCGGGTGCAGGCGGGCCGGTTCTGGGTGAACACCACGCTCTCGGGCGGGCCGGAACTGCCCATCGGCGGCTTCAAGCAATCCGGCTGGGGGCGCGAGGCCGGAATTTACGGGGTTGAAGAATACACGCAAGTGAAGTCGGTTCATATCGAGATCGGAAAACGGACCCCTTGGGTGGAGTGATGGCGGAAACGGGTTTTGACTATGTGATCGTGGGCGGCGGATCGGCCGGCTGCGTGCTGGCCAACCGGCTGAGCGAGAACCCGGACGCGCGCGTCCTGCTTCTCGAAGCCGGCGGCAGGGACTGGCATCCGCTGATCCATATGCCCGTGGGGTTCGCCAAGATGACCACGGGGCCGCATACCTGGGGCCTCGTGACCGCGCCGCAGAAACACGCCAACGACCGCGAGATCCCCTATGCCCAGGCGCGCGTGATCGGCGGCGGCAGTTCGATCAATGCCGAGGTCTTCACCCGCGGCCATCCCAGCGACTACGACCGCTGGGCCGAGGAAGAGGGATGCGGCGGCTGGGCCTTCAAGGATGTCCAGCCCTATTTCCTCCGGTCCGAGGGCAACACCATCCTCAGCGGCGACTGGCACGGCACCGACGGACCGCTGGGCGTGTCGGACATCCCCGACCCGCAGCCGATGACCCGCGCCTTCGTGCAGTCCTGCCAGGAACGCGGGATCCCCTTTAACCCGGATTTCAACGGCGAAACCCAGCCCGGCTGCGGCGTCTACCAGACCACGACCAGACACTACCGCCGCTGCTCGGCCGCGGTGGGGTATCTCAAACCCGCACTGAAGCGCGCGAACCTGACCGTGGAAACCGGGTGCCTGGTCAAACGCATCACCTTCGATGGCACGCGCGCCACGGGGGTGGAGTATTTCGACGGCAAGCTGCGCAAGACCGCCCGCGCCGACAGCGAGGTCATCGTGACCTCGGGCGCCATCGGCAGCCCCAAGATCATGATGCTCTCGGGCGTCGGTCCCGCCGCGCATTTGAACGACCACGGGATCGATGTGGTCCATGACCTGCCCGGCGTCGGCGAGAACCTCAACGACCATTTCGGCATCGACATCGTGGCCCAGCTCAAGGGCCACACCAGTCTGGACAAGTACAACAAGCCGCACTGGGCGCTCTGGGCCGGAATCGAGTATGTCCTTTTCCGCAGCGGGCCGATTACCTCGAACGTGGTCGAAGGCGGTGCGTTCTGGCACTCGGCCGGGGCCGGCGGCGTGCCGGATCTGCAGTTCCATTTCCTTGCCGGGGCTGGGGCCGAGGCCGGGGTGCCGAGTGTGCCCAAGGGCTCGTCGGGCATCACGCTGAACAGCTACACCGTCCGGCCAAAGAGCCGCGGCACGGTGCGGCTGCGGTCCTCCGATCCGGCGGCGCTGCCCGTTGTCGATCCGAATTTCCTTGCCGAGCCGGACGATCTGAAAACCAGCGTCGAGGGCGTGAAGATCAGCCGGGAGATCTTCGAACAGGCAAGTCTGCAAAAGTACATCAAGTCGATCCGGTTCCCGGATGACAGCGTGAAGACCCAGGCCGAGTTCGAGGCCTACGCCAGGGCCTATGGCCGCACCTCCTATCACCCGACCTGCACCTGCAAGATGGGCGTGGACGAGATGGCGGTGGTCGATCCGCAGCTGCGCGTGCGCGGGCTCGATGGCATCCGGATCTGCGACAGTTCGGTGATGCCAAGTCTCATCGGGTCCAATACCAACGCCCCGACGATCATGATCGCCGAAAAGGCCAGCGATCTCATCCGCGGCAATCAATAACTGGAAAGACCTCTTCCTCCCAAACCGGAACGGCAGCCCGCGGTTGCGGTCTTCGTGTCTTGGATGGCGCATCCCGGGCGGGCATGCGTGTCGAAATGCAGTGGCTGCCTCCTGTCGGAGCGGCGGTTGAATGGCGCCTCTCCATCTCGCCCCGGCCGCGCATTTCCTGACGCCCGGGAGGCGGTGCGCATGCCCGTTCGTGACGGTCGCGCCACTCATGATGGCGCATTTGACAATGACGGGCGTGCCGACCGCGTCATTTTGGCCGGTAATCCCAATCGTCCGACCCGATTGGATCAACTCCGGCAAGAGGGGCGCGACATGAGAACAGGCATTGCGGCGATCATCGGCGGCGGGGTCATCGGCGGCGGCTGGGCGGCGCGGTTCGCGCTGATGGGCTGGGACGTGCGCGTGCTCGACCCCGATCCCGAGGCCGAGCGCAAGATCGCCGAGGTGCTTGCGAATGCACGCCGGTCGCTTCCGGGGCTTGCGGATGCCGCGCTCCCGCCCGAAGGGGGGATCCACTATTCCACCGATGCGGCGGTCGCCGTCTCGGGCGCAGACTGGATCCAGGAAAGCGTGCCGGAACGACTGGGGTTGAAACGCGACGTCTACCGCACCCTGCAGGAACACTCCGGCGACGCGATCATCGCCTCGTCCACCTCGGGCTTCAAACCCTCGGAACTGCAGGAAGGTGCCGTGCGCCCGGGCCAGATCCTGGTGGCGCATCCGTTCAACCCGGTCTATCTGCTGCCCGTCGTCGAACTGGTCGGCACGTCTGCCAACCCGCCAGAGACGCTGGCCCGCGCCGATGCGATCCTGAAGGACATCGGCATGCACCCCCTGCATCTCGAACACGAGATCGACGCCCATATCGCCGACCGCCTGATGGAGGCCGTCTGGCGCGAGGCGCTGTGGCTGGTCAACGACGGCGTCGCCACCACGGAGGAAATCGACGACGTCATGCGCCTCGGCTTCGGCCTGCGCTGGGCGCAGATGGGGCTGTTCGAGACCTTCCGCATCGCCGGCGGCGAACAGGGCATGCGCCACTTTCTGCATCAGTTCGGGCCGGCGCTGAAATGGCCCTGGACCAAGCTGATGGATGTCCCCGACCTGACCGAGGACCTGATTGAAACCATCGCCGGGCAATCGGACGCACAGTCCGGCATGCATGCGATCCGCGATCTCGAACGCCACCGCGACACCAACCTCGTCGCGCTGATGCGCGCGCTCAAAAGCCAGGACTGGGGCGCGGGCGCGGTGCTGAACACCACCGACGCCGTCCTGCGAAAGCGCAACGGCATGGTCCAGCGCTTCGATCAGATCACCGACCTCACGCGGCCGATCCTGACCCTCGACCGCACGGTCCCCTTGGACTGGACCGACTACAACGGGCACATGAACGAGGCGAAATACCTGCAGGCGTTTTGCGACGCCACCGACCGGTTCATGGAAATCGTCGGCTGCGACGCGGACTACATCGCCACCGGCGGCAGCTATTTCACCGCCGAAACCCATATCCGGCATCTCGACGAAATCCACGCAGGCCACCGGGTGCGGGTCGAAACCATCTGTATGAACGGTCAGGGCAGGAAGATGCACCTCGTTCACCAGCTTTGGGAGGGCGACCGGCTGTGCGCCACCGGTGAGCATTTTCTGGTTCACGTCTCGCTCGACACGCGCCGCCCCTCCGACCCGTCCGCGACAATCGCCCGGCAGATCGCTGCGATCGAAGAAGGCCACAGGAACCTGCCGCGCCCCGAGGGCCTCGGCCGCTATGTCGGCCAGCCGCGGTGACGCGCGTTCTGATCACCGGCGCCGGGTCCGGCATCGGCCGCGCCATGGCCAAGGCCTTTGCCGGCGACGGCGCCCGCGTCTGGGTCACCGATATCGACGCCGGCCATCTCGGCACGCTGCCCGAGGGCTGGCGCGGCACCGCCGCCGACGCCGCCGACGAACCGGCCATGGCGGCGCTGTTTGACGATGTCGCAAAGACCTGGGGCGGCCTTGACGTGCTTTGCGCCAATGCCGGCATCGCCGGGCCGACGGCACTGGTCGAGGACGTCACGCTCGACGACTGGCGCGCCTGCACCGCCGTCAATCTCGACGGGGCGTTTCTGGCGTCTAAACACGCCGCGCGGCTGATGAAACCGGCCGGGCAGGGGGCGATCCTGATCACCTCGTCGACCGCGGGCCTGCACGGCTATCCCAACCGCGCGCCCTATGCAGCCGCCAAATGGGGCGTCATCGGGCTGATGAAGACGCTGGCGATGGAGCTTGGCCCCTTCGGTATCCGCGCCAACGCGATCTGTCCCGGTTCGGTCGAGGGCGACCGGATGGAGGGCGTGCTGGCCCGCGAAGCCGCGCTGAAGGGGCTTACGCGCGATCAGGTTTACACCGGTTATGCGGCGGGCACCGCGATGGGCCGCTGGATCACGCCCGAGGACATCGCTCAGATGGCCCTGTTCCTGTCGAGCGACGCGGCACGGCTGGTCTCGGGCCAGGTGATCTCGGTCGACGGACACACGTTCAACCCGCATGTGACGGTGTAACCCGCCGCACCGGCGCCGACGAATTTTCGGCGAAAATTCGGTCCTGTCCTGCGTCACAGGCCCTCAGATCTTCCGCGCGACCACGAACCAGCTGTTCGGCGCGCCCTCGAAGGCGCGCGCCTCGACGATCTCGAAACCGGCCTTCCGGATCGACGCCTCCAACTCCGCCTTGGTGAAGTTCAGCACGGTGTCGGGCGCCTTGCCAAAGAACCGCATCACCGGGATCGCCAGGCGTATCAGCCGGCTCATCTCTCCCAGACAGGGCGTCTTGCTGATAAAGAGCCCGCCGGGTTTCAGCAGCTCGTGCGCGCGCCGCAGCGAGGCGCCGAGGTCGTCGACCAGATGGTAGATACTCGAGCCGAAGACCACGTCGAACGACCCCGCATCGAACCGCGTCTCGACGACGGGCGCAACCGTGAACTCCAGGTTCGGCGCGCCGTCCGCGGCCAGTTTTTCGCGCGCGATCCCGATCATACCCGGCGACACGTCGCTGGCGACGTAGGACTCGACCTCGCCAGCCAGGGTCAGCGCCGTCGAGCCGGTTCCGCATCCCACCTCCAGCATCCGGTCCCCGGGGCGCAGGTAGGACCGCACACGGTCCAGCGTCGCCCTGTAGGCCGCCACGTTCTTGACCGGCTGCGCGGCGTATTTCCGCGCGATCCGGTCCCAGAATTTTGTGCCGCTCACCAAACCGCTGGTCCCTTTCACCTGCCGTCTCGGGTCGATTTCCACACTCACACTCATCTCTTTCTCCTTTCAAATCCAAACCCCGATCCGGGGCCCGATGTTCCTGTCACGCCGAGATACCCATGCGCGGATCGAAAAGAAATTGCCGAAACCTGCAGGGTTGATATACGCAGATGCATGAACTGGTCTTCCATGAATTTCGACTGGAACCAGGTGCGCGCCTTCCTCGTCACCGTGGAAGAGGGCTCGCTGTCGGCCGCGGCCCGCGCTTTGGGCCACACCCAACCGACGCTGGGGCGCCAGGTGGCCGCGCTCGAAGACGCCCTTGGCGTCCCGCTCTTCGAACGCGTCGGGCGCAGTCTGGTCCTGACACAGTCCGGCGAGGATCTGTTGGAGCATGTCCGCGCCATGGGCGAGGCCGCCAGCCGCATCTCGCTCGCCGCGTCCGGCCGCAGCCAGGCCATCGAGGGCCGCGTCAGCGTCACCGCCAGCGACGGCATGTCCGCCTATTTCCTGCCCAAGGTCCTCAAAACCCTGCGCGCCTCGGCGCCCGGCATCACCATCGACGTGATCTCGTCGAACGCCATCCAGGACTTGCAGCGGCGCGAGGCCGACATCGCCATCCGCCACATTCGCCCCGACCAGCCCGACCTGATCGCCCGGCGCGTGCGCGACTCGACCGGCCATCTCTATGCCGCGACCGCCTATCTTGATGCGCGCGGCCGCCCGGAGACCCCGGACGATCTGGCGGACCACGACTTCATCGGCCTGCAGAATCCCGAGCGTTTCACGGCCGAAATCAACCGACGCATGGGGCTTGCCGTAACCCCGGAGCAACTCAGGCTGACTTCGGACAGCGGCGTGGCCGGCTGGGAAATGGTCAAACTGGGCCTCGGGATCACCGTGATGATGAAGGACCTCGCCCAGATCACCCCGGGCATCGAGATGGTGCTGCCCGACCTGCCGCCGGTCGAGGTGCCCGTGTGGCTGACCGTGCACCGCGAACTTCGCTCCAGCCGGCGCATCCGGGTGGTGTTCGACGCCCTGGCCGAGGCGCTGGCCGAGGGCTGACATGCGTCGGGTCTGTGCCGGTCCGGCAACGCATCGCAATTGCGGTCGAGAACAGCATATTGCCGAATGAGGAGCGGTGCCGCGCAGGTCCATGGGAATGTCAGATGCCTTGGCGCGTGGGTTCCGCCTTGAAACGCTGCGGAGTACACCCGGTCTGGAGCTGCCATTCGCACCCAGTCTTCTGGCGCGGCTTATCTCTGAATGAGCAATGGCCGCTCCAGGCCAAATCCACCCCTTCGGCACTACCTCTGTCTAACCAACATCCCCCAACAACCCCTCCAGATACCCCTCGATCTCGCGATCCGACACTTCCGCTTCCTTCACCAGCCCGTCGAAATGCCGGCTGAAGGTTTGCACCCGCTCGCTGTCGCGGAACGCGATGTAGTTCCGACCCACGTAGAGCACTGCCAGCAAGGGCCCGAACACGGTCACCGGCGCCGAGAACACCCGCCGGGCGTCGAACAGGTACACCCGCAAGGTCGGATAGAGCTGTCGGTAAAGCTCCAGCATCTGCCGCAACTGCGCCCGCCGCAGCAAGGTCGACAAGCCTGCATAGTACCCCTCGCCCCGCGCCAGACACTCGACCTCGTGCCGCGGGACCGCGATCTCGAAATCCGACCGCGACTGGCGCATGAACTCCAGCTTGTCCTCCGATGCCCCGATCGCCTGATCGGTCGTTCGCCCCAGATGCGGCCGGTATTCCCATTCCAGCATCTCGCGGGTCTTCAGCATGTCGGGCAGCGCGGCGGGAACGTGACGGATCTTGTAGCCGATCGCCTCCTTGTGCCAGTCGAAGATCTGCTGATCGACCAGGGCTCGAGGCGCCTCGGTCATCGTCAGGTTGATCGCCATCAGATCGGCGGCGTTCTCGGGCCGCTCGCTGAGACCCAGCAGCCAATCCGACGACACCCCCAGTTCCATCGCGCATTCGCCGACCACCTGGGCATTCGGCAGCCGCGCCCCGTCGCCGGTCAGAAGCTGCGAAATCGTCGACCGGTCCACCCCGATCGACCTCGCCAGCGCACTTTGGTTGGTCCCGGCTTCGCCCATGGCCTGTGCCAGGCGCGTGCGGAACAACTCTGCCCGGTCACGTTTGTCCTGTTTTGTCATGGTCGCTTTTGAAAATCACACCTTGCAAGGTTTAGTTAATCATATCCAGAATTCCCATACCCGGTTTTCCGGGATACCACGGTCACATTCCCGTTATTCGGAGACCGCATGGAAACAGCCCGCCGCACCCTTGTCAAAGCGCTTCTGTGGAACCTTCTGGGCCTGTCGGTGATGGCGGGCGTCGGGTTTGCGGCCACCGGATCGCTGGCACTGGGCGGGTCGATGGCCGTGGTCAACGCGGCGCTCGGGTTCCTGACCTACCTGATCTACGAGCGTATCTGGACCCGCATCGCCTGGGGACGGGTCTGACCCATGGCGCGGCTTGTCTCCGAATGGCCGACATTTGCGCTTCTGATCCTTTGCTATGCGGTCTGGGCGCTTGGAACCACCTGGGCCGCAGGGCTGTGGCTGCCGCTGGGCATCGCGGTCACCGCGCTGGCCATCGCGCTCTTTGCCTCGCTGCAGCACGAGATGATCCACGGCCACCCGTTCGAAAACGCCACGCTCAACGCTGCGCTGGTGTTCCCCGGCCTGACGCTCTTCATCCCCTACCTGCGGTTCCGCGACACCCATCTCGACCATCACCGCGACGCCCGCCTCACCGATCCCTACGACGACCCCGAGACGAACTATCTCGACCCCGCCGTCTGGCAGCGCCTGCCGCGGCCCGTCCGCACGGTCCTGAGTTTCAACAACACGCTGTTCGGCCGCGTGACCGTCGGCACCGCCGTGTCACTGGCCGCGGTGGCCTGCGCCGACATCCGCTATGCGCGGCAGGGCGACCGGCGCGTCATCAGCGGCTGGCTGTGGCATATCCCGGCGCTGCTCCCGGTGGCCTGGTGGCTCGCGGCCATCGCGCAGATGCCCGTCTGGGCCTATATCCTTGCCGCCTATGCCGGCCTCTCGCTGATCAAGATCCGCACGTTCCTGGAACACCAGGCCGACCGCTGCGCCTCGGGCCGCACCGTCATCATCGAGGATCGCGGCCCGCTGGCCTGGCTCTTTCTCAACAACAACCTGCACGTCGTGCACCACATGCACCCGCGCGTTGCATGGTACGACCTGCCCGCGCTCTACGCGTCGAACCGCCAGCGCTATCTCGACCGGAACGGCGGCTACCGCTACCGGTCCTACGCCGAGATCTTCCGCCGCTACTTCCTACGCCGCAAGGACCCTGTGCCGCATCCTTTCTGGCAGTAGCCTGACCCCCGTGCCATACCGGCGGCATGGAGCTTTGGATCGCCGTCACCCTCGCCGCCGCCGCGGTGCAAACCCTGCGCTTCATGCTGCAAAAGCAGATCAAGGCGGCCGGGCTGTCGACCGGCGGCGCCACATTCTCGCGCTTTGTCTTCGCCGCGCCGCTGGCCATCCTGACCTCCGCCGCGCTGATGCCGGCGATGGCCCAGGACTGGCCGCCGCTGACGCCCGCGTTCTGGGCCTATGCCCTGGGCGGCGGCCTCGGCCAGATCGTCGGCACCTTCTGCACCGTTGCGCTGTTTTCGCTCAGGAATTTCGCCGTCGGCATCGCGTTCACCAAGACCGAGACGATCCAGGTCGCGATCTTTTCCGCCATCGTTCTGGGCGAGGCCGTCACCGGCACCGGCCTGCTGGCGATCCTGATCGGTGCGGCCGGCGTCATCCTTCTGTCGGTGCCCGCAACCGGGCTGAAGGGCGGTACCGTCCTCAACCGCGCCACTGCCCTTGGCCTCTTCGGCGGCGCCGCCTTCGGCATCGCCGCCATCGGCTATCGCGGCGCCGCCCTGACGCTGGGCGAGGCGCATTTCTTTTTCCGCGCCGCCTTCACGCTCGCCGCCGTCACCACGCTGCAGACCGTCATCATGGCTGTCTGGCTCCGTATGCGCGAGCCCGGCCAGATCACCCAGGTCCTCGCCAGCTGGCGCATCACCGCGCTCGTTGGACTGACGGGCATGCTCGGCAGTCTGGGCTGGTTCACCGCCTTCACCCTGCAGAACGCCGCCTATGTCCGTGCCCTTGGCCAGGTCGAGCTGATCTTCGGCTTCCTGGTCACCGCGCTGGTCTTCCGCGAGCGGGTCAGCTGGCGCGAGCTTGGCGGCATCGCGCTTTTGGGGATCAGCATCGTGTTGATCGTGCTGTTGATTTGACGGCGACCGGAAAGGGCGCTCCGATATCGCCGAAACTCCGGCTGGGCCCAATCAGGTGGTTTTCCCGGAGTGCTGGGACCTTCACCTCTGCGCCGACATCGGTCCGATCCCGCCCAGCCGCCGAAACAGGCTTTCCTCGGCGCCGTTGTCGAAGAACGGCACCGTCGCCGGGGGGCCCAGATCCGGCAGCGCCGCGGCCACCTCGGCCAGCACCACCTCGGTGATGAAGGGCAGGTGAAACTCCCGCACACGGTCCAGCTCGATCCATTGAAGATGGCTCAACTCGTCCGAGGCCCGGCCGAAATCGTCCGGGTCCCCCAGCAGCGCCCCGGCATCGGCCAGGAAAAACCGCGCATCGAACCGCCGCGGCCGCCCCGGCGGGGTGACCGCCCGGAACACGAAATGCAACGCATCGGCCGACGGCAGCACCCCGGCCGCGGCGAACCCGCGCCAATCCTCCGGCGCCGCCCCCGGCCAATCCCCGGCGCGGCCCAGCATCAGCCCGGTCTCCTCCCACAACTCGCGCACGGCAGCCGCCGCCAGACCGCGGGCCAGCCCCGGTGCGCTGCGCTCCTCCAGCCGGCTGGCGCAGGGCTCCGGCAAATCACCCGCCAGTGGCGCCGCATGGTCACCGGGGTCGAGCGCCCCGCCGGGAAACACGAACCGGTTCGGCATGAACGCCGCGCGGGCGCCCCGCTGCCCCATCAGCACGCGCGGCGCGGTGCCAGCATCGCGCACCACGATCACCGTCGCCGCATCGCGGACCGCCGTCTTGTCCAAAATGTCCCCCGCGCCCGTCAGCCGACCCCACCGAAGCCATGCATCCGCTTGGCCCATTGGAACGCAACCAATAGCCCCTTCAGTCGCGGCAAAAGGTAGAGCGAAAGCGCAACCGCGCCAACCGAGAACACCGCCGCCAGGATCAGCGGGTCCGGCCGGTACCGCACGAAGGCATACAGCATCAGCGGCGCCACCAGATGGCCGACGATCAGGATCGTCAGATAGGCCGGGCCGTCATCCGCCCGGTGATGGTGCAGCGCCTCGCCGCAGACCGGGCATTCGTCGCGCACCTTCAGATATCCGCGCAGCATCGGCCCCGACCCGCAATTCGGGCAGCGCCGCCGCCAGCCGCGCCGGATTGCCGAACCCAACGCGCGATCCGCTTTGCTTTCCAAGGTTTCGTGCATCGAAGCCATTCCTGCCGGGAATGTCCGCAACTTAGACCAAGCGGCTTACCGCTCCAGACCGCGCATTGTCCTTGCGGCGGTCTGTCGCAAAGCCCGCAAAAAAAACTTTGCCGCTGTGCGACGGAAATCCGGGCCGTGTCCGTTTGAAGCTCAGAACGCGGCGCAGATGAGCGGCGCGTCCGTTAAAGGAGACAAGACATGAAACGCACTTCCCTGATCGCCGCCGCCGCTATTCTCGCCGTGGCCTCCAGCGCCGTCATCGCCACCGCGCATGACCGGGGCGGCCCGCGCGGCGCCGGCGGCGAGAGGCTGTTCGAACGGCTCGACACCGACGGCAACGGCGAAATCACCCGCGCCGAGGCAGAGGCCGCCGCGGCCGCCCGCTTCGCCGAGGCCGACACGAACGGCGACGGCATGCTGAGCGCCGAAGAGATGGCGGCGGCCGCCGAGGAGCGTCGCGCGGGCCGTGTCGCCCGCGGCGTCGAGCGGATGATCGAGCGTCTGGATGCCGATGGCGACGGGTTGATCAGCCTCGAGGAAATGACGGCAGAAGGTCCGGCGGACCGCCTTGACCGGTTGTTCGACCGGCTCGATGCGGATGGTGACGGCACCATCACCCAGGCCGAAGCCGAAGAGGCCCGCGGCGGACGCGGACACGGCCGCTGGGGCCGCGGTCACGGCAAGAACTAAGGGCCCGACAGGGCCAGGCATCGGCGGCGCACCCCTTCCCCAAAGTCCCCGGGCGCCGCCGATTGCCGCCTTCGAGGTTTCGGGATACGCCGGCGGGACGATGCAGATGCCGTTTGACGCCCTGAACGATGTCTCGGACGAGGCGTTGCTGATCGCCTACGGAAATGGCGATGCCGAGGCCGCGCGCGCGCTGACGCTGCGGTTGACGCCAAAGGTTCTGGGCTTCGCCGCGCGCATGCTCGGTGGCGACCGGGCCGAGGCCGAGGATGTCGCCCAGGAGGCGATGCTCCGGCTTTGGCGGCAGGCGAAGGATTGGCGCCAGGGCGAGGCCAGGATCACCACCTGGCTTTACCGCGTGGTGTCGAACCTCTGCACCGACCGGTTGCGCAAGGCCCGGGGCGTCGGCATCGATACGGTGCCGGAACCCGAAGACGGCAGCCCGGGCGCCGCCGAAGGCCTGCAGCAGGCGGCCCGGGCCGCCGCATTGGAACATGCCCTGGCGGAATTGCCGGACCGGCAGCGGCAGGCGGTGATCCTGCGCCATATCGAGGGGCTTTCGAATCCCGATATCGCACAGATCATGGACATTGGCGTCGAGGCGGTCGAAAGTCTGACCGCCCGGGGCAAACGGGCGCTGGCGGCGAAGCTGGGCCCGAAGCGCGAAGAACTGGGGTACGAAGATGGCTGAGAAAAAACCACTGGACGATGCCGAACTCGACGGGCTGTTCGCGGCAGCGCGCGGCACCGCACCGCAGCCGTCGGCCGAGTTGGTGGCGCGGGTTTTGGCTGATGCCGAGGCCGAACGCGCAGCCATCGCATCGGCGGTGCCGCCGCGGCGCCGCGGCCGTGTCGCGTCGGCGCTTGCAGCGATCGGCGGCTGGCCCGCCGCGGCCGGGCTGGCGACTGCCGCCGTCACCGGGCTGATGATCGGCTTCGTGACCCCCGATGCACTCGAGGATCTCTCGGGCGCCTACTTCACCGCGTCGGGCTATCAGCTCGAAGACCTGCTGCCGTCCTACGGCGATCTGTTGGGCGAGGGCTAGGCCATGGCCGACACCAACCCGCCCCAGCCGTCCGCGAACCGCAGATGGGTCAAGATCGTGCTGTTCGCCTCGCTGGCCTTCAACCTTCTGATCGTGGGTCTTGTCGCGGGCGCATTGCTCGGCGGGCCACGGGACCGCGACCGAAACCCGGCCTTGCGGGACATCGGGTTCGGCCCCTTCGTGCAGGCGCTGCCCAGGTCGGACAAGATCGCAATGACGCGGGCGCTTCGCCGCGAGGCAGGGGCCTTCCGCGAAAACCGCGCCGCCCTGCGGCGTCAGTTCGAGTCCTTCGTTGCGGCGCTGCGGGCCGATCCCTACGACCACGACGAGGTCGCGCGGTTGGTCACGACGGGACAGGACCGCATTTTCGAACGCCAGCGTCTGGGCCGGGAGTTGCTGCTCGAACGCATCGCCGGGATGGACGCATCCCAGCGCAAAGCCTATGCCGAGGCGCTCGACAAATCCTTGCGCCGACGCGCAGACGGTCCGCATCGCAGGGATTGAGACCCAGTCCCTATGTGGCCGTTCTGGCCTTGGAGCGGACGTCGGCAACCTGTCTTCAAGCGCGTCTCGCGAGACAGCCAAAGGGCGTTCCTGCTGGTTACGCAGGCCGCGCCGTGCCTCACGCGGCATGGCGTGCCATCGCTACCTGGTTCCGCCCGTCGGCCTTCGCGGCATAAAGCGCCCGGTCAGCCCGGCTGATCAGCGTCGCCGCCGGGTCCGCTCGTCCTCCCATGACCAGCCCCACGCTCAGCGTCACGGTCACGTTGCCCGCATCGCCCGGCAAGACCACCTGTCGGTCGCAGACGACGCGCCGCAACCGCTCGGCGGCACGTTTCGCCTGAGCCACGTCGCAGTTTCGTATCACGGCGAGGAATTCCTCGCCGCCGATCCGCGCCAGCACGTCCTCGCGGCGCAGGCAGGTCTGCATCCGCTGCGCCACCGCGGTCAGAACCGCATCGCCCGCCGCATGGCCATAGCGGTCATTCACCTGTTTGAACCGGTCGAGGTCCAGCACCATCACCGCGAACGGCTCGTCCGGACCATCGATGATGAGATCCATCGCCCGAACTGCATAGCGGCGGTTGTAAAGCCCGGTCAGCGGGTCTATCGCGGCCAGTCGCAACCCATCCTTCAGCGCCGCGCGCGTGCGGTCGTTTCGGGTCTTTCGCGCCATCTCGCGGCGCAGCCGCAGCGCCATCTCGGCCGCCTCGAACCCGGTGTCGACCAGATCGCTGATGCCGAGGTCCAGCGCCATCACCGCCCGGTCTGCGTCCGCGCCGTCCGCGACAAGCAGGATGGCGGAACGCAGGGTTTCGCTGCGGCTGCGCAGATCCGTGATCAACTGCAGCCCGGCGTCGGACCCTCCGGCGATCACGAAGGCGTCCGGCGGCGCGGACGGGTTCACCTCGGCCAGGGCCGACCCGGGTCCCATCAGCGTGATCCGGTCCCGGATCAGCGGGGCGAGCGATTGCTTCCACAGGACCCCCTGCGCCGCATCCGGAGCGATCAGCGCCACCTGTCCCGGCGGCGCCAGCGCCGGGGCCGGTGCCTCGGCAAATCCGAAGGCCGGCGCATCGTCGCGAACAAGCTCCCGCTCGGCGGCCTGTCGGTGCAGGAGGTTGCGGATGCGCGCCTTGAACAAGTCGATACCGGGCCGCGGGCCCAGGACGGCATCGGCCCCGGCCTTCAGCATGGACATCCGTATCCGGGGGTCCTGACCGCTGCCGGCCACGACGATCGGAACCGTTCCGGTGCCGGGCGCGGAGCGAAGGCGATCGCAAAGCTCTGCGGCGCCGAAATCGGGCAGGGTGCTGGAAAGGATCACCAGATCGGGCGGTCTTTGCGCCGCCGCCTGCAGCGCCTCGGCGCCGTTCGTGGCTTGAGCGATGTCGTAGGCCGCCGCCGAAAGCCGTGCCTGCAGGAAGATCCGGTTCGTGGCCAAATCGTCGACAATGAGAATGCGGCCCGGCATGGATCCTCACGATTTTAGGCAAATCTTGTGCTCTGGGTTCATCTTTGGCCCAGATAGGTTAAGAATTGGTTTCGCAGTGCCGGAGGATGACACAGATGCAGCGTGACAGGGCCGAGACCGTCGCGGCGCAGGCCCTGGCCTGGCTGGCAGGCAACGACGATCTGCTGCCGGTCTTTCTGGGGTCCACCGGCGCATCCGCAGGCGATATTCGCGAACTGGCTGGAGACCCGGCCTTTCTGGGCTCGGTTCTGGATTTCCTGGCGATGGACGATGCCTGGATCGTCGAATTCTGCGACGCGGCCGGATTGGCCTATGAGGTGCCGATGCAGGCCCGCCAGGCCCTGCCCGGCGGTCAGCAGGTGCATTGGACCTGACCGGCGGATGTGCGGCACGGATCGGCGGACATCGTGCCTAAAGCCGCGGCAGATCCATGTCCTCGCCTGCACGCAGCTTGGTCAGAAGCCTGCGCAGTTCGTCCGATTCCCGGTCGGTCAACCGCTCTTCCATGACCGAATTGTTGTTCTCGGCAAGGGGCGTCCCCCGTCCAAGCAGGTCGCGCCCCAGCGGGGTCATCACCACGGACCGCGTCCGCCGGTCCCCGGTGCCGGCCCGGCGCGCAATCAATCCCGCGGCCTCCATCTGCCGCAGAGCCCGGCTGGCCGCGGTGCGGTCGATGCCGACAAAGCCGGCGATCTCCGACGGCTGGCTCAGCCCCTCATTTCCAACGGCCAGCAAGACGCACCATGTGATCCGCGTCAGGCCCAGGCGGCGCAGCCCGTCTTCGAGACGCCGTTCCTGCAGCCGCGCAGCCAAGGACAACTGATAGCCCAGTGACTGGTGCAGGCGGTAGGGCGTGGCTGTCATGGTTGTCACTGTCAATGACCCCATTGCCCCTGTCAACGGCGGCCGGGATGTGGCAGGGGATGGGGCCGGGAGGACCGGCATGGCAGATCCGATAGAAGGCGTCCTATTCGACAAGGACGGCACGCTTTTCGATTTCGAAGCGACGTGGAACGGCTGGGCCGCACTGATGCTGGACGACCTGGCCGGCGGCGACCCCGCGCGCGCCGCGGCGCTTGGTGCGCGACTGGGCTATGATTTCGCCGCGCGACGCTTCGACGCCGATAGCGTGGTGATCGCGGGCACGCCCGGTGACATCGTGGAGTGTTTGAGCCCCGGCGTGCCGGAACTGACACCGGACGCGCTGATCGCCCGCCTGAACGCTGCCGCCGCCCGTGCGCCGCAGGCCGAGGCGGCGCCGCTCGGCCCGCTGCTGGGATCGCTTCGGGCCATGGGGCTGAAGCTCGGCGTGGCCACCAACGATGCCGAAGCCCCGGCGCGGGCGCATCTGGCCGGCGTGGGCCACGCGGAGGCCTTCGATTTCATCGCCGGCTACGATTCGGGGTACGGCGGCAAACCGGAGCCCGGCATGTGCCTGGCCTTTGCAGCGGCGGTCGGGTTGCGGGCCGAGACGGTGGTGATGGTGGGCGATTCCACGCATGACCTGGAGGCCGGGCGCGCCGCGGGGATGCGGACCGTGGCGGTGTTGACGGGGATGGCGGCGGAGGCCGTGCTTGCGCCGCTGGCGACGGTGGTGCTGCCGGATATCGGGTATCTCCCCGATTGGATTGCCGCGCAGCGCTGACGGACTCCGGCATCAAGGCGGTTCGACACGCCCTACGTCGAGAGGTTCGCCCGAGGAGCGTCGAAGAACTCTTCCTGTGGCCGGGTCCCGAAAAACGACCGAATCCGTCGCATTCCGGGCATCGCCGCACGGCGCACTGCGGTCTTTTGAAGAGAGCAGGGAGACGCGCGATGGCAGAGGTGGCAGTACGCAGGCGGCGATCCGGGGGACGCGCGGGCAATACCCGGCGTTCCGACCCGCAGGTGATCCAACAGATGCCCTGGCGGGTACCGGTCAATCCCGACCGGCCGACCGAGCCGCTGAGCGACGAGGGAATTCAGGCCATCGACCTGGGCGCCATGCGCATCCTCGAAGAGATCGGCATTGAATTCCTCAACGACGAAAGCCTCGGGATTTTCAAGGAAGCCGGCTGCAAGGTCGACGGCACCAACGTGCGCATGGGCCGCGACTGGGTGAAAGAGATGGTCGGCCGCGCGCCCGCCTCGTTCACGATCACGCCGCGCAATGCCGGCCGGACGCTCACCATCGGCGAAAACCATATCACGTTCGGCAACGTCTCCTCGCCGCCGAATTTCTGGTCGCTGGAAACCGGCAAGACCCCGGGAACCCGCGCGCAGTGCGCCGACCTGTTGAAGCTGACCCAATATTTCAACTGCATCCACTTTGCCGGCGGCTACCCCGTGGAACCGGTCGATATCCATGCCTCGGTCCGCCATCTCGACGTGCTCTATGACAAGCTGACGCTGACCGACAAGGTGATGCACGCCTATTCGCTGGGCAAGGAGCGGGTCGAGGACGTGATGGAGATGGTGCGCATCGCGGGCGGGCTGACGGACGAGGCGTTCGCGGCAAAACCGCATATGTACACCAACATCAACTCGACCTCGCCCCTCAAACACGACCATCCGATGATCGACGGCTGCCTGCGGATGATCCGCAAGGGGCAGGCGGTGGTGGTGTCGCCCTTTACGCTGGCGGGCGCCATGGCGCCGGTGACGATGGCGGGCGCGGTGATGCAGTCCATCGCCGAGGCGCTGGCTGCGATCGCGCTGTTCCAGTACGTGGCCCCGAGTTGCGCCTGCGTGATCGGCACCTTCACCTCGAATGTCGACATGAAATCCGGCGCGCCGGCCTTCGGCACCCCGGAATACATGCGCGCCACCCAGATGACCGGACAGCTTGCGCGGTTCTACGGCCTGCCGATGCGCGCCAGCGGCGTCTGCGCGGCGAACGTGCCCGACGGGCAGGCGATGTGGGAGACGTCGAACTCGCTGTGGTCGGCGGTGCAGTCGGGCACAAACATGGTGTACCACGCGGCGGGCTGGCTGGAGGGCGGGCTGATCGCGAGCCCCGAGAAATTCGTGATGGACTGCGAAGTTCTGCAGATGATCCAGCGGTACTTCGAGCCGCAGATCTGGGCCACCGGCGATGACGACATCGCGCTGGAGGCGATTCGCGAAGTGGGATCGTCGGGGCATTTCTTCGGTGTCCAGCACACTCAGGACCGCTACGAGACCGCGTTTTACCAGCCGATCGCGTCGGACTGGCGCAATTTCGAGGCCTGGAACCTCGACGGCGCGGTCTGGACGGCCGAACGCGCGCACCGGATCGCCAAGGAAATCATCGCGAGTTTCGAGCCGCCGCCGCTGGACATCGCGGTCCGCGACGAACTGGCCGACTTTGTCGCCCGCCGCAAGGCCGAGGGCGGGGCGCCGACGGATTTCTGAGGCCGGAGCCGGGTTGCCCGACCGGGACGTCCGGCCCGCAATGACGATGACAGGCACGAAATTCGTTTGAACCGGACATGCGGCTGATTTACTGACCCGGTTGCGGTGGAAGGCGGAACCGGGGGCGATTGAGCGATGACACGGGACGCATATGTCCTTGACGAACACGGCCTTGTCGTCTTTTGGGCCCGAAAGGCCGCCTGTACATCGATCGTCGAGGCAATTCTGTTCGACATCCTGGGTCAGGACAAAGACGCTTTCGGGGCAGGCGGCCTGCGCAAGCGGCCCTGGCTGAACGAGCACGGGTTTCATTACAGCGGCAAGAAAGCGGCGCGTATCGCGAAGTCCAAGGGGTATCGCTCGATTGCCATGATCCGCGAGCCTTATGAACGGCTGATCAGTATCTTTCTCAACGCCTATGTCCTGCACGGGGGCAGGCCGGTGCGGCAGTTCGCCGACGTGGCGTGGTTTGCGCAGAATTTCTATTGCCAGATCACCGGGGAAAACCCCCATCGACGGCGCTTTGCCTACCGTGGATTGAGCTTTTTTGAGTTCGTCACGGCGGTGTGCGACCGGCTCGACCGGCATTGGAGCCACGATCTCCGCGAAAGGGTTGTCGTTGCCAGAACATGCGGCCGCCGCATGGCGATGCTGCCGCCCTGGCCGCCGGAGCCGTGGCTGAATCCGCACTGGAACACGCAGATACCGGCCCGGTTCAGGGACGGCGGGTTTCGCTATGACCTGCTTTACACGACGGACCGATCCGATGCGTTCTTTCGGAGGCTGTCCGACCTCACAGGGTGTGAGATTTCGGCGAAACGGCTGAACGCGTCGCGATATGCCCGGCCGGCAGAGGCCGAACCGGTGCGCGACCTGGTCCGGGAGAACCCGCTGAGCTATGCCGAAGATCCGATGTCCGTGAACAAGGCAAGCTATGAGTCGGCCGAATTGCGCGCGCGGGTGCGGCGTTCGTTTTCAGTGGACTACCATTACCTTGGGCAGAGTGATCCTTGACGGCGATGGCGCGGCGGCCTGCGGCCTTGATTCCGCGCCACGTGCAAGAGTTGACCGTCCGCCAACTGGCCAGACCAGACGTTGCGATTCCTTCCGACGCCATCCTGCTTCCAACATCCGCTCACGTCGGCGGCTGCAGCGTCGAACCGTGCCGCGGCGCGGAATGTTTCGCGCGCGAAACGTCTTAAGAATTTGTTCAGAAAGGTGAAAAACCTCTCCACCGACGATGCGCCTCACATCGAGGTGCAGGTCGCTGCGACGCCGCGGCGCCGGATCACGCCCGCCCCTTCCACGGCACCAGCCACCGCTCGATCCGGCGCATCAGGATATCGATGCCGTAGCCGATGATGCCGATCAGGATGATGCCCATCAGGACGATGTCGGTCAGCTGAAACTTCGAGGCCACCATGATCATCATGCCCGCGCCCTTTTCGGCCGCGACCAGTTCGGCGGCGACCACCGTGCCCCAGCAGACGCCCATGGCGACCCGCGCACCGGTAAAGATCTCGGGCAGGCTGTTCGGCATGATGACATGCCGCATGATCTGCCATTTCGACGCGCCGAGCGAATAGGCGGCATGAACCTTGGTGATGTTGACGCCGGACACGCCGGCGCGTGCGGCGATGGTCATGATCCAGAGGGCGGCCAGGAACAAAAGGATGATCTTGCCGGTCTCTCCGATCCCGGCCCAGATAATCACCAGCGGAATCAGCGCCAGCGGCGGCACCGGCCGCATGAATTCGACGATCGGATCGAACCAGCCGCGAAACCAGTCCGATAGCCCCATGGCATAGCCGAGCGGGATGCCCACGAGCGCGCCGAACGCAAAGCCGACGATGACGCGGAACAGCGACCAGCCCAGATGTTCCAGCAACGTGGAGTTCTGGTAGCCCTCCTTGGCGATTTCGACGATCCGGCCCCAGACGGCTTCGGGCGCGGGCAGCCAGATCGGCTCCATCTGCCAGCCCTGGTAGGGGGTGATCAGCAGGGCGCCCTTGTCGGTCAGCGTGGCGGTACCATTGTCAATCCTGAAGGTCGGGCGGTCCTGCAGAAGGTTGCCGTTTTCGTCGCGCCGGTTGGGATCGAAATCGGTGGGCTGGCCGTTGACCTCGACGATCCGTGCGCCGTCCCTGCGGCGGACCTCGTCGTTGCCGTCCCAGCGCAACTGGCCCGAGCGGTATTTGATGATGTTGAGCGCATCGTTCTGCGCGAAACCATCGCCGCCGGTGATCTCGAGGTCCTCGGCAGCGCCCTTTTTCTCTTCGACCTGCCAGAAGGCGGTGGCGCCGTCGCGCTGACCGTCCGGGCCTTCGACCACATAGTCGAACTGGCCCTTGCCCTGATACGGTCCCGGCGCGTGGAGCGGTGTCAGTTTCGAGCCGGTGAAGGCACCCCAGATCAGAAAGATGGCGATGACCGAGATGACGCTGGCGGTGCGGTTGGCGGTCACGGCGCTTTCGTCGCCGAAGGTCACGGTCTTGAGCGAGGTGAAGTCGTGGCGTTGTTCCAGCCGCGAATTGACGAATTTCACGGCGAGGAACGCAATCACGAAGATCGCGATATAGATCAGCAGGATGGTCATGCCGCGCCCTCCGTCCGGCCCATGATTTCCTCTTCCATGTCCCAGATCATGTTCAGGATCTCTTCGCGGGTGATCGCGTATTCGGCGTGGTGCTTGACCTCGCGCAGGTCCGCACCGACGCCCATCTCGGCAAAGGGCAGGCGGTATTCC
Source organism: Rhodobacter sp. (assembly GCA_030065095.1). Classification (GTDB taxonomy): domain Bacteria; phylum Pseudomonadota; class Alphaproteobacteria; order Rhodobacterales; family Rhodobacteraceae; genus JASJCA01. The sequence continues at coordinate 8,921 of JASJDP010000018.1, read as the reverse complement.
TTGTGGATGCGCCCCGGCCGCGGGGCCATGACCAGCAGCCGTTCACCCAAAAGCAGCGCCTCTTCCACCGAATGGGTGATCAGGATGATCGTCTTGCCGGTCTCTTTCCAGAGTTTCAGGACCAAACCTTGCATCTTTTCCCGCGTCAGCGCGTCGAGCGCGCCCAGGGGCTCGTCCATCAGGATCACGTCGGGGTCATTGGCCAGGCAGCGCGCCAGCGCCACGCGCTGCTGCATGCCGCCCGACAGTTCGTAGATCGCCTTCTCCTTGAAGTCGTGCAGGCCGACGACCTCGAGCAGATGGTCCACCTTGCCGGCGCTTTCGGATTTCGGCACGCCGTTCATCCGGGGGCCGAAGGCGACATTTTCGCGCACGTTCATCCATTCGAACAACGCGCCCTTCTGAAACACCATGCCGCGTTCCTGCGCCGGGCCGGTGACCCGGTGATCGTTCAGCAGAACCGCGCCCTCGGTCGGCGCCAGAAAGCCCGCGATGATGTTCAAAAGCGTGGTCTTGCCGCAGCCGGACGGGCCCAGAACGCTCATCAACTCGCCGGTCTTGATGTCGAGCGAGACGTTCTTCAAGGCCTGCACGTGATCGCCGTTCGGCAGGTCGAAGCGCATCGAAATGCTGTCGAGTTTGAGACCGGACATGCGCGCGCCCCCGTAGATGTCTGAAAAAGATACCGGGCCCCGCGAGGTGATCCTGCGGGGCCCGGAGTGCTTGGGTTACATGCCGCTGGCAGCTTGGAGCGGGCCGGTGTTGACCGCTGCTTCGTAGCTGTCAAGCGCCGCGTCGATCGAGCCTGCGCCGACGAAGATGTCGGCCACGCCCTTCATGAAGGACTGCGCGCCGCCGCCGAGCCATTTGTCGCCCAGCTGTTCGTCCACGCCCGGGAACGCAAAGGTGGCCATGGTTTCCGCGGTCGCCGCCTCGTCCATACCGGCATCCTTGGCGATCACCGGGATCATCTTGTCGGCCTCCATGCCGCCCGCGTTCCAGGCCGCGTTGGCATCCGCCGTGACCTTCAGGAATTTGGCCAGCAACTCGCTTTCCTCGGCCACGAAGTCGGCCGGGGCCGAGGTGACGTCGAAGACCAGGATGCCCAGCTCTTCCTTCTCGGCGCCGGTCAGCAGGATGTTACCGCTTTCCTTCATCCGGCGCAGGGCGCCGCCCCAGCCGCAGGCCATGTCGATCGAACCCTGGGCCAGCGCGGCTGCGCCTTCGGCGGGCGCCATGTCGACGATTTCCATCGAGCCGATATCGACGCCGAAGTGGTTCATCTGGCTGAGAAAGCCGTAATGCGCGGCGGTGCCGAGCGGCACGGCGACCTTCTTGCCGGCAAGCTCGCCTGCGCTGTCCTTGTCGATCTCATGATCGGCATGCACCACGCAGTTGTCGTTGTCGGAATAGCTGACGGCCACGTCGACGATCTGGATGTCCTGCCCGGCCGAGGCCGCGACCACGAAGGGCGGCACGCCCTGGCTGACGCTGATCTGCACGTCGCCCGAGGCCATCGCGGCCGACATCGCGGTGCCGGTGTCAAAGCTGACCCAGTTGATCGCCACGCCCATCTCTTCTTCGTAGGTGCCGTTCACCTTGGCGTACTGGAACGGCATCGGCCATTCGAGGAAATAGGCGACGGTGATTTCGTCCGCGGCAAAGGCCGATTGGGCAAAGCCCATCGTGGCGGCCAGGCACGCGGCCCCCAGATATTTGGATTTCAGGTTCATAGTGGTCTCCCTCTTGGTTCATCCAGCCGATATTTTTCGGTCTTTCGCACGGGGCGTTGCCCGGCAGGTCAGCCGGCCCAAGGCAGATCCGGCGTCGCCGAACATTGGCGGATAAATTCAACAGTGTAAACGCTTTCACCGTATCTTTCCCGGCCAATCATGCCCTGCAGCCGGGTTCCGGTCGCCGGCCCGACGATCGATAGAGCTTCGGGGCCCGCACATGTGGATTTGTCGAAAGTTTCTTTCGCGATTTCGGAAAGATCCGGTGCTGTCGGCGCAGGATCCGGCTGTCTTTTGGCGCGCATCGGAAAGTGGTGAAATCGGCCGGGTGCGCCCGCCCGTCAAGGTAGAACGCCGCCATGCGCGCGGAAGTGCCCGGGGAACGAGGCGTGCTGGTCCCGTCCGCCCATGCCAGAGATAACGTCTGCGACAGCGGGCGACAGGCAAGGTCCGCGTTCGCCGGATCGCGCAGGCAGTGGAATTGGATGCCGGGAAGCATTCAACGGTGGGCATGGCGATGAAACGATCCTCGCCGACCTGGCGGATTGACGGGTCGGGGTTGAATGCGGCCGGAATCGGACAGCCGATCCCGTTCCGTGCCGTGTCAGGCCAATAGCGCGGCGGCAGCCTGCGGCGGCAGGGGGGCTGGCCGTTCGCAGGTCGTGGCGATGTCGATGGCCCGGCCCTTTTCACCCGAGGCCAGGATTGCCGTCATGACATCGACCACGTGAAGCGCGAATTCGAGCGAGCAGCGGTGCGGGCGCCGCGACAGGATCGCATCGCACATCTCGGCCAGTCCGATCGCGCGGTAATTCGCGCGGTCCCCGTCGTTGAGGCGGCTGAACGGATGCTCCCAATCCTGCGCGGCATTGACGAAAGTGGCCCGCTCGGTCATCCGCACCTCGCCGCCAAAGAAATTCGGGTCCGGCACGTGCAGGGTTCCGGTCCGGCCGTAAAGCTCCATGTTGGCATGGCCGTGCTGCCAGACGTCCCAGCTGGCGCAAAAGGTGATCTGGGCGCCGGAGTGGAACAGCAGCACTGCGTGGATCGTGGTGGGGGTCTCCACCCTGATCTTGTCGCCACGGCGGGGTGCCGAGGTTATGACGCGCTCTTCGGACGCCATCGACGACATCGCGATGACGCGTCTCACCGGGCCGAGGAGTTGCACAAGGTTCGACACGTAGTAGGGGCCAAGATCGAGGATCGGTCCGCCGCCGGGCTTGAAGAAGAAGTCCGGGTTCGGGTGCCACATCTCCATCCCCGGGCTTTGCACGGCACATATGCCGGAGGTGATGCGGCCGACGGCTCCGGTGTCCACGAGGTGTCGGGCCAATTGATGCGCGCCGCCGAGAAAGGTGTCGGGGGCAGAGCCGATACGCAATTCCCCTGCCTGTGCCAGTTCGGCCAGGTCGCGGCCCTCGGCGACGGACAGCACGAAGGGCTTTTCCGAATAGACGTGCTTGCCGGCCTGCAGCACTTGTTTCGAGACGTCGAAATGCGCGTTCGGGACGGTGAGGTTCACCACCACGTCGATGTCGCTTGCAGCCAGAAGGCCGCCGACCGTTTCGGCCCGCAGGCCGAATGCGTCGGCGCGGGCCTGGGCGGCGGCGGGGTCGATGTCGGCGCAGGCGCGCATCTCGATGCCGCGAAAGAGCGGCGCCAGCCGCAGGTAGGCCGCCGAGATGTTGCCGCAGCCGATGACGCCGATGCCCAGGGTGTCGCTCATCTCTGTACCCTCTCAGTACGACTTGAAACTGGCGATCGACCGCGCGGCGAACCGGTGCGCGTCGCTGGGCTTGTCGTGCTCCATCACGAACAGCGTCACGCCGGCGGCGCGCAGGGCCGCGGTGATCCCCGGCCAGTCCAGCGTGCCGTGACCGACATCGGCCCAGCCGTCTTCGTCTTCGCAGTCGCCGTCCGGCGCGATGTCCTTGACATGCGCGGCGGTGATCCGGTGCCCGTGACGGGCGATCCAGTCGAGCGGGTCGGCGCCGCCGCGCACGATCCAGGCGATGTCGGCCTCCCACGCGATCGAGGGCGCATGGTTCAGGATCAGCTCCATTGCGATCTCGCCGCCGGGCAGGGGCAGGAATTCCCAATGATGGTTGTGCCAGCCGAAATTGAACCCGGCGTCCGTCACCCGCTTAGCCGCCATCTCCATCCGCTCGGCCAATGCGATCCAGGCCGCCGCGTCGCCCCCGGCGCGCAGGTCATCCTCGGGGGCCGGGCAGTAAAGATGCTCCATGCCAAGGGCGGTCGCGGTCGCGATGGTCTCGTCGAAGCCGTCTTCGAAACTGGCGATCGGAAAGAAATGGCCCGATGGCATCGTCAGGTTGTGTTCGTCCAGCAGCGCCCGGAACGCCGCGGGGTCGTCATAGACGCCGCCGAACCCCTCGACCTGGGTGTAACCGAGCGCCGCGAGGTCCTTGATCACGCCATCCCATGGGGTGTGTTCGCGGGCCGAGTAGAGCTGAAAGGAAACGTCCATGTCTTTGTCCTTGGGGCTTGAAGTTGGGGGATCAGAGGCGCAGTTCCGTGTCCCGGTCGAACAGCGAGGCGCGACCGGGCAGGATCCCGATCTCGATCTCGTCGCCGGGATTCACCCGGGTCTGGCCGTCCATGCGGACATGGACCGAGGTGCCGCCGAGCGGTGCGAAGATCAGCGTGTCGGATCCCGTGGGCTCGACGATGTCGACCTTGACACGCGTGCGGATCGCCGCCGAGGCAAGGGCGTCGCCGGTGGCGATATGTTCCGGCCGAAGCCCGATCACCACCTTGCCGTCGCTCGCCGCGCCGGCGCGGAAATCGTACCCGGTCATCGGGATATCGATGCCCGCGGCCCGGAAGACACCGCTTTCGAGCCGCCCGTCGATGAAGTTCATCGACGGAGAGCCGATGAAATCCGCCACATAGCGATTTTGCGGAAGGTTGTAGATCTCATGCGGCGATCCAAGCTGCATGATCTTGCCGTCCTTCATGATCGCAATCCGGTCGGCCAGCGTCATCGCCTCGACCTGGTCGTGGGTGACGTAGATCATCGTGTTCTTCAGCTGCTGGTGCAGGTGCTTGATCTCGACCCGCAGGTCTGCGCGCAGCTTGGCGTCGAGATTCGACAGCGGCTCGTCGAACAGGAACACGTCGACATCGCGCACCAGCGCCCGGCCGATGGCGACCCGCTGGCGCTGGCCGCCCGACAGTGCGGCGGGTTTGCGTTTCAGAAGCGGTTCGATCTGCAGGATTTCGGCGGCGCGGGCCACGCGCCTGGCTATCTCGTCCCGGGGCAGGCGGGCGTTCTTCAGCCCGAAGGACAGGTTCCCCTCGACGGTCATCTGCGGATAGAGCGCGTAGGATTGGAACACCATGCCGATGCCGCGGTCCGACGGCTCGGCCCAGGTGACGTTTGCGCCGTTGATGAAGATCTGCCCGGCGGTGACGTCAAGAAGCCCCGCGATACAGTTCAGCAGGGTGGACTTGCCGCATCCCGACGAACCGAGCAGCACCAGAAACTCGCCCCGGGCGATGGTCAGGTTCAGGTCCTGAAGCACCTTGACCGCGCCGAAATGCAGATCGAGGTTCTTGATTTCCACGGAATGCATGGGCCTATCTCCCGGCGGCGCGCGATTGCCCGCCGCGTTCGTTGCTTGAAACGTGCCACCGGCGCCGTTCATTTTGCTGTGCAAAACCGCGCCTCACCCCTTTACCGCTCCGGCGGCGATTCCGCGCACGAAGAGCTTGCCGGACACGAAGTAGATGACCAGGGGCACCAGCCCGGTCAACAGCGTCGCGGCCATGTTGACGTTGTATTCCCTGACCCCCTGCACCGTGTTGACGATGTTGTTCAGCTGCACGGTCATCGGGTAGGTGTCGGGCTTGGTATAGACGACCCCGAACAGGAAATCGTTCCAGATCCCGGTCACCTGCAGGATCATCGCCACCACGAAGATCGGCAGCGACATCGGCAGCATGATCCGGAAATAGATGCCCCAGAACCGGGCGCCGTCGATGCGCGCGGCCTTGAACAGCTCTTCCGGCAGCGAGGTGAAGTAGTTGCGGAAAAGCAGCGTCAGGATCGGCATGCCGAAGATCGTGTGCACGATCACCAGCCCCCAGAGCGACCCGTAAAGCCCGATCTCGCGCAGCATGATGACGATCGGGTAAAGCATCACCTGATAGGGGATGAAGGCTCCGAAGATCAGGATGGTAAAGAACACGTCGGCGCCCCTGAACCGCCAGTTCGCAAGCGCGTAACCGTTCACGCTGGCGATCAGGATCGACACGATGACAGAGGGCACGGTGATCTGGACCGAATTCCAGAAACCACGGCTCAGCCCGTCGCAATTGAGCCCGGTGCAGGCCTGCGCCCAGGCCTTGACCCAGGGCTCGAAGGTGATCTCGACCGGCGGGGCGAAGATGTTGCCCAGCCGGATTTCGGGCATGCCCTTCAGCGAGGTCACGATCATCACGTAAAGCGGCAGCAGGTAGTAGAATGCCACGACGGCCAGCGTGCCGTAGATGATGATGTTGCGCCGCGAAAACCTGCGGCGCGGCCTGGGGCCCTGGGGGCCGGACAGGGCCGCGACCCGATCAGCCACGGGCCTTGCCTCCAAACTCGAGATAGGCCCAGGGGATCACCACCACCAAGACGGCCAACAGCATCATCGTCGAGGCGGCAAAGCCCTGGCCCAGGTTCTGGCCCTGGAACATGTAGTCGTAGACGTATTTCGCCGGCACCTCGGACGAGATGCCCGGCCCGCCGCTGGTTTGTGCGACGATCAGATCATACAGCTTGACGATGCCGCTGGCGATGATCACCAGCGTGGTGATGAACACCGGCCGCATCATCGGGATGACGATGAAGAGGTAGGTCTTCCACATCGGGATGCCGTCGACGCGCGATGCCTTCCAGATCTCCTGGTCGATGCCGCGCAGGCCCGCCAGCATCAGCACCATGATCAGCCCGGTGCCCTGCCAGAGCCCCGCGATCAGCACCCCGAAGATCACGATCTTGCTGTTGTTCAGCGGATCGAAGGTGAACCCGATCCAGCCTGCGCCCCGGATCACCGACTGGATGCCCAGATCGGGATTCAAGAGCCACTGCCAGACCAGCCCGGTCACGATGAAACTGAGCGCGAAGGGATAAAGCAGGATCGTGCGGAACGTGTTCTCAAAGCGGATTTTCTGGTCCAGAAGGGCTGCGAGAACGAAGCCGATGATCAGGCTGAGGATCAGCGAGCAAAGGCCGTAAATCAGCAGGTTCTCGATCGAGACGATCCAGCGGTTGGTGTTCCAGAGCCGCTCGTACTGGTCCAGCCCGTCCCACCTGAGGCGCGGCAGCAGTTTGGAGTCGGTGAACGAGTGGACGATGGTCCAGACGGTCCCGCCGACGAAGACGCACAGCGCCGTCAGGATCATCGGGACCGCCGCGATCTTTGCGGTCATGTTCCGGAAGAACCGGTTCGGACGCCTGTCGGACACGCCATCCCCCTCCAAAGTCATCCGTCGCCGAAACCGTCAACCGGCCCTTGGCGCGCCACGGGCCGGTTGTGGCTCTGGCCTCCGCCCGCGGATCAGTCCGCGTTCGCGATGATGTCGACAAAGCGCTCCTGCGCCGCCTCGGGGGTGATCGAGGTGTCGTTGAAGAACTCGACGAAAAGATCGTTGAGCTGGTTGTTGGTGTCCTCGGTGTTCAGGATGGTCGTCGCCGGCAGCGTGTTGCCCGCCGCAAGGATCTCCAGCCCCTTCTTCATGCAGTCGTTGGCCGCCGTCAGGTCGATATCGCCGCGGATCGGAAGCGAGCCCTTCTTGAGGTTGAACGCAACCTGGGTCTCCGGCGCCAGCAGGGTCGCGGCCAGCACGTCCTGCGCCGCGGCGATGTCGGGATCATTGACGACCGGGAAGTAAAAGGCATCGCCGGCGGTGTCGATCAGCTCGTTGATGCCCAGGCCCGGCAGGCAGGAATAATCCTCGCCCGCGGTCTGCCCGGCCACCTGGAATTCGCCCTGAGCCCAGTCGCCCATGATCTGTCCGCCGGCCTGGCCGGTGATGACCAGATTGGTGGCCTGATTCCAATCCTGCACATTCGTGCCCTGCGACATCTCGCGCGCATCCCCGGCGGCCGCGAACACGCGGGCCATTTCGGGCCCCGCGGCCAGATCGGCGTCTTTGTCGCCGTAGATCCGCACCAGAACGTCCGGCCCCGCGATGCCGACCATCAGAACGTTGAAGGCGCCGGCCGATTGCCAGGGCTGGCCGCCGACGGCCAGCGGGATCTTGCCGGCGTCGCGCAGGGCAGGGGCGGCGGCGACGAATTCGTCCCAGTTCGTGGGCACATCGACGCCGGCATCGGCAAAGGCATGATGGCTCAGCCACAGCCATTGCCAGGAATGGATATTCACCGGGGCGCAATAGATCTTGCCGTCGACCGTGCAGGCGTCGAGCAAAGACGGCGGGTTGACGATGTCTTTCCAGCCCTCGGCCTCGGCGACGCCGGTCAGATCGCGCAGCAGTCCGGCGTCGATCAGCTCTTCGGCCTGGCGTCCGTGGTTGAACTGGAACGCCCCCATCGGGTCGCCGCCGATGATCCGGCTGACGATGATCGGCCGGGCCGTGCCGCCCGACCCCGCGATGGCCCCGTCGATCCATTTGTGGCCCGTGGCGTCGAAGGCGTTTGCGAATTCGGCGACCGCGGCGGCCTCGCCGCCCGAGGTCCACCAGTGCATGACCTCCAGATCGGTCGCATGTGCCGACCCTGCCGCCAACAGCGCCGTGGTGGACGTCAGAATGGTTCTGAACGCTATCATGTCTGGTTTCCTCCCGGTTCGCCCGCCTCTTTGTGACGGGCATTGGCTTTTTTGGTGGTCCCGTGTCCGGGACGGAGATCGCTCAAGTCAGCGGAGAGCGGTGGCGCCTTCCGTTTAACCTAAACGGGTACATGCACAATTTGCCTGATGCAGGTGTCTGTCAAGCGTTCGCGCCAGAAGCCGCATTTCGGATTGAGCGACCGGATGCCGACGGTACGGCGGGAGAGGCCCGGTTTTTTCAGTGTTTCGGGTTTTCGGTTTCGGGCGGTGTGTTGGCTTTTTTTGCGGCGGTGAGGGTATTTTTGAGCAGGCATGCGATTGTCATGGGTCCGACGCCGCCTGGGACGGGGGTTATGGCGCCTGCCACGGCGGCGGCGGTTTCGAAGTG
>JASJDP010000044.1 GCA_030065095.1 Rhodobacter sp. | reverse complement strand
CCCCACGCTAGGCCGGTCCGACCCACGGCCGAAACCGGCGGCAGCAACGTACCGGCCCGGCAACCCGCCGCAAAAAACCTGCGCCGGCTACGCAAAACCGCACGTGCACATACGCAAATCCCAAAGGCCCGGCCTCAAGCGCGCAGCGGCCTTCGGCAGCCCCTCGCCGGCCGCGTCAAACCCCCGGTGCCGACCCAGAAAACAACGCCGCCCACACGCACGGAAACGTTGAAGACAGGCGAGCAAAGCACCGGTCAAAAGGAGATGGATCTACAGCCACGGACCACCCGAGCAGCCCCCCCGAACGGAAGCGAAAGTCGATGTCATATAGACCGGTAGCGTCAGTGCGCCCGACCTGCGCGACGCCGGACCTGACAGCGCTCATTGGCGTGGCCAAGGCGTATGACTGGGAAGTTCGCCACTCGGTTAAGGTGTCTCTGGCGCTCTGTGAAAAACCTGCCTTGGCTCAGCGTCATCCAACACCCGATTGCGTTCCACAAACTTCTGCTTCAACACCACTTCATCGATCCGACGATCCGCATGGGCATTCTGTCGAATGCTGCGTGATCAGGGAAGGGACGCAATGAACGGCAAACGGACACCCGGTCGCGCTGAGCGAGTTCAAGGTTGCCAATCGAGGAAGTTGGATTTCGCCAATCTGAGGACCATAGGATTATTCGCCCATATCCCTCTCCAATGATACAATGTAGGCGACAAGATCGTCGATTTCGGCGGGCTTCATAATGAAGGCCAGTTGCGGCATACTGGCATGCTGTGGCGGATATAGCATGCGGCCCTCGATCTGTTCACGGGACCGGTATACTGCGATCGACGCGAAGCTGGGTGGATATTCCTTGAAGGCCCCGTCCGCCGAAACATCGTGGCAGGCGGTGCAGTGTTCAGCCGCAAGTGTGGCGCCGCGTTCCGCGCTCACATCGGCAACTGCAGTTGCCGCCGACACAGAGAGTCCTGCCGCAAAAATCATCGTGCCAACCATCTTCCTGGACATGACCTTCCTCCGTCTCATCTCAGTGCATTTCGGTGCGTTTAGCCGGGCTTGTATGCCCGGTTTGCCTCAGGGTCGTCGAAGGATGCAGGCAAATCCCTGGCGTCCTTCCAGAAGGCATCTGAAAGGTCCGTCGTCGCCCAAGCGAGAGTTTCCGCGACCCGTTCGGGCCGCGACACGCCTGCAATTGTCGAGGTGATCCGCGGGTCCCGCATCGAGAACCTGAGTGCCGCGGCACCCGGTGCAACTCGATGCTGTGCACAATACTCTTCCACCTGACGCACTGGCACGAGCATCGCGTCGTCTGCTTCCTGATAGGTCACGCGGCGCATTTCAGCACTGCCCTTGGCGAGCACACCCCCGGCATACGGGGCGGCGTTCAGGACAGCGATGTTGTTATCATGGGCGTAGTCGAACATCCCGTCCGCCGACCGGTTGAGCAGCGTAAATCGGTTGTGGCTGATCAGAGCATCGAAGGGCCAACTCTTCAGGATCGGCAACATCATGTCGACGCGGCCCATGGCAAGCCCGACCGCTTCAGCCAATCCCTCCTCTTTGATCTTGAACAATTCTTCCAGCGCACCGCCTTTTCCGGTGATCTCGCCCAGATCGCGGGCATGTTCTGGATCGTGTAAATGCAGGAGCGGGATTCGGTCGAGGCGGAGTACGCTCAGGCTCTCCTCCAAGGATTGCCTCGCGCGGGACGCGTCAAACCGGCCGGTATCCATGTCCCGATCAAGCTTGGTCGACAGCACGAAACCGTCCGGAAGGCCGCCGCGTTCGCGGATCACCGCGCCGATGCGTTCCTCACTGCGGCCGAAGCCATAATTGCGCGAGGTATCCAAGAAGTTCACCTCGCTGTCGAAGATCGCCCGGATCGTGGCGTAGGCGCGGTCTTCGTCCACGGCGTAACCGTAAGTGTCCGGCATGTCGCCCAAAGCGGATGTGCCGAAGCAAAGCGGTGTCACTTCAAGGGGGGTTTTGCCGATCCTGCGCTTTTTCATCCAGGACCTCCTCAGATCGAGCCAGCTTCGACCATGTAGTTGTTGGCTGTGCACATGGCCGCATCGTCGGACGCCAGAAACAGCACCATCCGCGCCACATAGACCGGTTCGATCAGGTCCGGCAGGCACTGGCGCGCGCGGTGTTTCTCAAGCGCTTCGGGCGTGGCCCATAGCTCTTTCTGCCGCTCGGTCATGATCCAGCCCGGGACGACCGTGTTGACGCGGATGCGGTGCCCGCCAAGATCCCGGGCCAGGGTACGGGTCAGGCCGTGGACCGCCGCCTTGGCCGTCGCATAGGCCGGGAACCCGCCGCCGGCCTCCCACCAGGAATTCGAGCCCATGTTGATGATCGATCCCCCTCCGGCTTCGATCATGTCGGGGGCCACCGCTTGGATCGCGAAGAACATGTGGCGCAGGTTGGTCGACATGCGCTCGTCCCAATACTCCGGCGTGACCGCTGCCCAGTCATGCCGGTCATCGCGCGCGGCGTTGTTGACAAGAACCTGCGCAGGGCCAATGCGCGACCTCAGAGCCGCGAAAGCCGCACGCAGGGCATCGGTGTCGCGCAAATCGCAGGTCTCGCAGGTGATGTCTCCTTCGGTTGACGCTGCCAGTTTTTTACTTGCTGCAGCATCCAGATCAACAAGGCCGACTCGACATCCTTGGGCCGCGAATGCGGTGACGATCTCTGCGCCGATGCCGGATGCGCCGCCGGTGACGAAAACGGTTCGTCCGCTCAGGCTGGGGTAGGTAGCGAATTCCATCGATTGGCCGTCCTATTCAGTTAAGGCTTGCGCTATGCTCGCCTGTGGCACCGGCTTAATGCAATTCCGCTTCACGACGCAGCCTCGACTTTGATCGTTCCACCCGTCTCAGCTGACCGTGCCGCGGCATCGGCCACGGCCAGAGCGGCAACCCCCTCGGCAAGAGGGACGGGCATGTCGGACCCGTTTGCAACAGCCTCGACAAAAGCCGCCCATTCGGCGGCGTAGGCCGGCATGTAGCGTTCAAGGAAAAAGTAGGTCGGTTTGGCCGAACTGACGCCATCGGCCGTGGCCTTTTCGACAGTGCTCTCCAACACATTCCCTGCGGAAAGCAGACCATCCGACCCCAACAGTTCCAGGCGTTGGTCGTAGCCATAAACAGCGCGGCGCGAATTTCGGATCACTGCCATACGGCCATCGGGCCAATTCAGGATCACCGCCGCCGTGTCCACATCGCCCGCCGCACCGATTTCCCGATCGACCAGGCACGCCCCCTTCGCGGTAACGGTTTCCGGGGCGCCCCCCATCATCCAGCACGCCATGTCGAAATCGTGGATCATCATATCGCGGAACAGGCCACCGGAGACCTTCACGTAATCCAACGGCGGCGGTGCGGGATCAAAGGACGTGATCGCCAGCATCTCGCCCTTGCCGATTGCACCGGCATCGAAATCGGCCTTGAGGGCCGAAAAATTCGGATCGAAGCGGCGGTTGAAGCCAACCATCACAGGTCGGCCAGTGGCAGACGCAGCTTGCAGGCACGCTTGCGCCCGGCTCAGGGACAGGTCCACAGGCTTTTCGCAAAGCACGGCTTTGCCGGCGGCGGTCGCCTGTTCGATCAACTCCGAATGCGTGTCGGTTGAGGTCGCGATAAGAACTGCGTCGATCGCCGGGTCGGCGAGAATACCGTCCGATGAAGTGGCCTGCGCCCCGAACTTCGAAGCCAGGGCAACTGCCGCAGGTTCATGGACATCGGAGACAGCGGCAAGATGGCTGTTGGAGTGGCCGGCAATGTTCACAGCGTGGACCTGACCGATGCGTCCGGCTCCCAGGAGACCGACATTCAGCATTGCTTGTCCCTTCGCTGCGGCCTGATGGCACCCGCCAAGAATGAGACGGCGACGCAGGGAGAGTACGCGCCGCCGCCCGTTGGTGTCGCCTACTGGATTATTGCACGCAGGTGGCGACGTTTTCGTTGTTGCAGACGTCAAGACCGGTGTAGATCGGATCGTCGACCGACTTGCCCTCGACGATGTCCTTCAGGACGTACATCGCCTTGTAGCCCATCTCGAACGGCCGCTGACCGACCAGACCGTTGCCGAGGCCGTCGGCAGTCTGCTCAAGCTGCATCGGCAGCGTGTCGGCGACCACGATGGTCAACTCGCCTGCATCCATCTTGGCTTTGTAGGGTTCGGCGGCCTGACGATAGGCGTTGTCGAACCACTGGGTGAAGGCACCAGTCGAAAGGAACAGCGTCAGGTCCGGGTTCGCGGCCAGGATGTCGGTCATCCCCTGGACGGCGACGTTGCCGTCGTCGTTGGTCACCAGCGGGCAGCCCGAAATCTCTGTCCAGCCGCCTTCGCCGGCGAGCGCTGCGCCCGGAGGCGTCCCGGTGTCGATGCCGGCCAGCGTGTCGCGGGCACCTTTCAGGCGCTCATTGTGGTTGGCCGCGGCGGCACCGCCGGTCTGCAGGCAAACCGTGCCACCATCGGGGTGACGCGCCATGGCGAGCTTGGCGAGGTTCACGCCGATATCGTAGTTATTGGTCCCGACATAGGTGGTCCGGAGGCCTTTGTCCTCGTCCAGAAGGTCGGAGTCCCAAGTCATGACCGGGATTCCGGCATCGACCGCGGCCTTCAAGACCTTGGCCATCGCCGGGGCGTTCGACGGGGCAACCGCGATGCCATCCACACCCTTGGTGATCAGGTCCTGCACGATCTGGATTTGTTCGAGTTCGGTATGCTCACCCGGGCCGATATATTCGCAGGTCACGTCGGCCAGCTCGTCCTGGGCCTTGTAGCAGCCGTCGCGCGCCAGATCGAAGAACGGGTTGTTCATTGCCTTCGGCACCAGCGCGAATGTCATGCCGTGGCTCTCGGCCATGGCGCTGGCTGGTGCGAATGCGGCGACAACTGTCGCGAGAAGCAGTTTCTTCATCGAGGTTTCCTCCCTTGGAAAGAATGCGGGGTCATTTGCCTCCGCGGTTTCGGATCTGTTCCAGAAGAACTGCGATGATGAGAAACAGACCCACAAAGAACTGCTGCCACATCGCCGGAATCCCGGCGAGAAGCAGCGAGTTTCGGATAAGCTCGATCAATGCCGCGCCGATCGGCGCCCCAAGCGCGAACACGATGCCGCCCATGAGATTGGCACCACCGATGACCGTCGCGGCGATCACCGTCAGCTCCCAGGTGAAGCCCATGCCGTTGGTGACCGAGCCGGTATAACCGACAAAGAGAAAGGCCGCGAGACCGGCGCACAACGAGCAGACGACGTAGACCGACACGATCATGCGCTCGACCGGAATGCCGCTGAGTTTGGCGGCCTGCGCATTGCCACCGATGGCAATCACCCAACGCCCCCAGGTCGAATACCGCCAGACCCACCAGAAGACGGCGGTCAGAACGATCATGATCCAAACCACATTGGGCACGCCCATGACACTTTCGCCGCCGATCCACTCGAACAGGTCCATGTCCGGGCCGAAGTCGTAGATCATCTTGTTGTCGGAAACGACCCGGGCCAGCGAAACCACGATCGACATCATGCCCAGGGTGACGACGAAAGGCGGCATCTTGAGATAGGCGATCAGTATCCCGTTGACGAGACCCACCGCTGCGGCGGTCAGCATGCATCCAATGAACCCCAGTTCGATGCCGTAGCCGGCCTGCATGATCAGGCCAGTCACGATACCGGTAAGCCCGACCAGCGACCCGACACTGAGGTCGATCCCGGCCGTACAGATCACGGCGGACATGCCGAGCGCCATGATGCCGAAGAACGCGAAATTGCGCGTGATGTTGAACATGTTGCGTTCGGTAAAGAACACGTCCGACACAAAAGACATCACAACGCCAAGTGTCAGAATAGCCATGAAAACCCAGAAGGGCTGTGTGCGAAGGATGGCCGCGAACCCCGAAACCTCTTGGCGCGACGTGATGCTCTCGTCGATTTCGGCGTGCGAGGCTTGATCGTGCGTCTGGTCAGTCATGCCGCTGCAATCGCCCCCGTGATCAGGCCCGTGACTTCTTCGGGGCTCGTTTCGTCAATCCGTTTGTCCGCCACCTTGGTGCCGCGCCTCAGGACAGCGACCCGATCGCACACCTCGAACACGTCAGGCATCCGGTGACTGACCAGGATCACCGCGTGGCCGGTTTCCTTTAGGCGCTTGATCAGCGCCAGAACCTCTGCCACCTGCCGGACCGAGATCGCCGCCGTCGGTTCGTCCATCAGCACGAGTTTCGGATCGCTGAGGCGCGTGCGGGCAATTGCGACCGCCTGCCGCTGACCGCCCGACATCTGTCGCACCAGATCGCGCGGCCGCGTTTCTGATTTCAGCTCGGCGAAAAGCTCGCCCGACTTTTGATACATCGTCTTGTAGTCGAGCATTTTGAACGGACCGATCCGTTTCTTCGCTTCGCGGCCCAGAAACACGTTTGCCGCCGCGGTTAGATTGTCGCAAAGCGCAAGGTCCTGATACACAATCTCAATTCCGGCCTCGCGCGCATCGAGCGGCTGGCTGAAGGTTACTTCGTTGCCCTCGATCCTAATGGCGCCCTCGGTCGGCGGGAAATTCCCTGCAATGATCTTCATGAGTGTCGACTTGCCGGCGCCATTGTCGCCCATTAAGCCGACGGCCTCTCCGGCCGATACTTCCAAGTCGACCCCCTGCAACGCATGGATCGCCCCGAAGCTTTTCGTGATGCTGTTCAGTTCCAGCAGACTCATCCGTTTCTCCCCCTCAAATCGCCTGAGGTGCGTAGTCGCTTCCTGCCACGGGCATGACGCCTTTCAGAAGTGCGACCGATTTTTCCAGGCCTTCGAGGCTGTTCAAAAGCACGTCCTCGTGCTCGATGCAGAGCCAACCGTCATATCCGGCCATGCGCAGAGCATAGCAGAACTTTCGCCACCATTCTTCGCCGTGTCCGAAACCGAGCGTGATGTAGCTCCAACTGCGGGCGGGGATGTCCATCAGGCTACCGTTTTCCAGAAGGCTGGTGTTGGCTTGCACGGGGCTATTCAGCATAGTGTCCTTGGCGTGAACGTGATGAACGGCATCGCCCAGTGTTCCGGCGGCGACCAGCGGGTCCGCCCCCATCCAGAACAGGTGCGACGGGTCTAGGTTGGCCCCCACGCTCGGTCCGACCGCCTCGCGCAGCCGCAACAGGGAGGGGACGTTGTAGACGCATTGGTTGCCGTGAAGCTCCAGCGCGATCCGCTCGACGCCGCAGTCCTTCGCCAAGGCAACGATTTCGGTCCAGAACGGCAGCAAAACGTCGTCCCATTGGTAGCGGAGGATGGCCTGGGTTTCCGGCGGCCATGACGAGACGACCCAGTTCGGCATCCTATCGGTCGCATTGCCCGCCGGTAGGCCGGACATGGCACAGACTGTCGTGATCCCCATCTCTCCCGCGATGCGGATCGTGTCTTCAAGACGGGCACGCTGCGCGGGATCCGTAGGGTGCAGTGGATTTCCGTTCGCGTTCAGAGCGATGATCTCCAAACCCCGTGCCTCAAACGCTTGCCCGAAGGCGCGGCGCGCATCGGCGCTGTCGCGCATTGCTGCAAGGTCGAAATGCGGTGCAGTCGACCAGCCGCCGGTGTTCACCTCAACTCCGTCGAGCCCCAAACGAGCGGCGTGGTCGAGAACGTTTTCGAAGCTCAATGAGCCCAGACTATCCGAAACGAACCCAAGCTTCATGCCGCCTCCCGGAGGTCCCGGTAAAACGCGGGCACCTCTCTCGGTTCGATTGCGACCCTGCGACCCTCGTTAAGGGCCTGCACGCCAGCCTCTGCCACCACAGCCGCTTGATACCCATCCCAGGCATTTGCCGCGATCGGAGAGGGGGCGCCGGTTTCGATGGAATGTATCCATGCCTTGTTTTGCAGCCGATACGCCTCGGCAAATCGCGGACGCCAGTCCGGTGCATAGTGTTCTGCTGACCGAAGTCCGAGGTTGTACCGAGCATGCACCGGCGCAGTGAGGAAAACCGACCCTTGCTCGCCGACCAGTTCGCCGCGAACGTCATAGCCGTAAGCCGCGTTGTTGTTGACCTCGATGTTGACGAGTTGTCCGCTCGCAGTCTCAAGCACCATCATCACAGGCGCCGTCCTCTCGTCACGGCGCTTGGGCTGCCAGACAGAGATTCCGGTGTATTCAGTGCCCAGCACGAAGCGTGCGACATCGAATTCGTGGCTTGCCGAATTGGTGATCGCCATGTCGCCGGTGAACCAGGTACCCGGGCTGTCCACATTACGGTGGAAGTTGTGCATCATCAGCGCCGAGCCGATAGAACCGTCGTCGAGCGCTGCCTTCATCGCCGAATAGGAGGGATCGAAACGGCGCATGAAACCGAGTTGCACGATCGGGCGGGTACAGTTCTTCTCGGCCTCGATCACTCTCAGGCATTCCTCGGCCGTCGGCGCCAACGGTTTCTCGCATAGAACAGGTTTGCCCGCCTCGATCGCAGCTATCGCCAGTGTCGAATGAGTATCGTCTGGACTGGCGATCACCGCTGCATCGACATCGGTGCGGGAGATTACCGCGATGGGATCTGATCCGACGCCGAACGCTCCGAATTCGTCTGCAACGATGCGAGCCTTGACCTCCTCCGCGTCGCAAACCACTTGCAGTTGGGCGCCCGGCAGTTCCCCGGCAATTATCCGGGCATGATCAGTGCCCATAACTCCCGCGCCAATGACTGCAACTCTAACGGCCATTCATCGCCACACCGAATTGTTCGGTGCCTCCTCCCAGTTGGCACTCAGAAGTATGCGGACGCGAATTGCATCAGAAAAGCGTCTTGATACCCGTTTTCTGATGTTTTACGCATCAAATTGTGCTGCACATGCGAAAGAAGACAGGATTTCACAACAACAAATGGAATATTGAGTCATTCTTGATGCAAAACAAATCAGAATTGGGGGTGAAATTGCTCAACAAATTAGACAATACAAGCTGGAAGGGGCCGACGATTCGGGAAATCGCCGAGGTTGCGGGGGTGGGTCCTGCGACCGTGGATCGCGTTCTGAACAGTCGTGATGGCGTTAAGGAGAAGACGCGACAAAGGGTACTCGCGGCATATGAGAAACTGACGCGCGAAAGCAAAGCGGGTATGGAAACACTGAACATCCGGCTGTTCTGCGAGTCAGGCGAGACGTTCAACGCCGCTATGGCCTCTGCCGCAGACCAAGTGAACCGCACAGTACCCGGCACGGCAATCGACTGCCATTTCGTCAGCACAAGCCAACTCGATCCGGCCGAATTCTCTCGCAGGATTGCCGAGGAGGGTGCCGTTGCCGACGGTGTCATACTTGTGGCGCGCGAACATCCCGCGATCAATCGTGCGGTACGGCGACTTCGCTCCGAGGGCATTCCTGCCATTTGCGTGACGACCGACCTGCCAAGTTCGCGGCGGAGCGCCTATGTCGGCAACGACCAATACGCAGCCGGAAGCGTTGCCGCACAATTGATTGGGCACGCCTGCAATGCAACAGCGAGCAAAATCCTGTTGGTGATGAGCGTGCCGTTCCGGTGCCAGCAAGAGCGCGAGATGGGATTCCGGCGTGTCCTTCGATCCGAATTTCCACATCTCAGGATCGAAGAACGTGTGATCTCGGACGACGTTCCGGAGACGACATTCGAGCATCTTGTAAGATACTTCGAAGAGAATGGCTTGCCCGACGCGATCTACAACGTGGCCGGCGCCAACCGCGGTGTGGCCGATGCGTTGGCGCGGTCAGATAGAGCCGAGGACACGATATTCGTCGGCCACGAGTTGACGCCAATATCGCGTCGGCTGCTCGAAGCCGGCACGATGGACTATGTGATCTCGCACGACTTCGTGGGTGAGGTTGCGCAGTCCGTACGCACCATTCGCGACTTTCTGGCTGGAATGACGACAGAGCCTGCGCCCACGCAAATTTTGGTCCATACCAAGCACAATTGCGGATTGTGAATCTCGCAATTCGCAGAATTCCGCGCGTGTGCCGGATGGCCGCCGTCTTGATGAAGCAGCATTCGACAACGCTTTTAGCAATAAGCACTGATGGTCATGGCAGTGACTGGGTCGCGGGACTTTGCCCTCATCGGACCTTTGTAAGCTTCGATTGAGAGTCGGCTACTCCCTTTCCAGTCTCGATCGCATTCGCCACCTTAGGCGTGCGCAGTTTTTCAGGCGCTGAACCAATGACAACCCACCGTCTGCAAAAGCCGATCTTCGTCGGCTGCCGCAAGCTCAGGCTCGACGCCGAGGTCCGCCGCGACCTGCGGCTGCGCGTCACCGGAAAGCCCAGCCTCGCCGCCATGACCGAGGCCGAGATGCAGAGCGTCGCTGCCAAACTTAAGAATTCCGGCTTCAGGCCGGAGTCCGGGACCTGCACCGTTTCATAACCGTACCGTCGTGCTCGACCGGCGGCGTCGTAGGCGCACCGACCATCCGTCACCTGGCGAAAGTCGGCTGCAAGGACGTCTGCTTAATCGCGCGCAACGTTCCGACCGCAAGATCCCGCTGGCATGTCGCTGGCACAGCGCGTTAGGCTAAATCGATATGGTGACGGAAAACCAGGATCCTGCTCAAGGCCGGCGGCGCCGACGGCGTGGCGCGTCCACCGCTCGCGAGCTGAAGCGCGAGGTCGACTACCGGCACCTCCGCAACCCGTTTCCGGTGATGGATGTGTTTGCGCCGGATCAGATTGCCGATATGCACGATGCATCTTTGCGGCTGTTGGAGGACCTGGGGATCAGGGTTCTGCTGCCCGAGGCACGGCAGGTATTTGCCCGGGGCGGCGCGCGCGTCGATGAGACGAGCGAAATGGTCCATATTGGCCGGGACATGATTGCGGCGGCGCTGGCCACGGCACCGAAAACCATCTCCTGCCGCGCCGGCGCGCGAAACCGGGATCTGGTTTTGGAACTGGGCAGCCTTGCCTTTCAGCCGGGCGCGGGCGCACCACATGCCACGGATCTCGAACGAGGGCGCCGCCCGGGTTCGGCCCGCGACTACCGGGAATACACCCAACTTGCGCATCATTTCGATGTGTTCCAGATGATGTCTCCTTCGGTCGAACCGCAGGATGTTCCGACCCATGTCAGGCATTACTTCACCACCGAAACGCAGCTGACGCTGACCGACAAATTCCCCTTCCTGTTCGCCAGGGGCACACCGCAAAGCCTCGATAATTTCGAAATGCTGTGCGATTTTCGCGGCCTGTCGGATGACGAATTCCGCGCCACGCCGCACAGTTACACCATCATCAACACCAACAGTCCCCGCACGCTGGATGTGCCGATGGCGCAAGGGTTGATCGACTTTGCCCGCTACGGACAGATGTCCATCGTGACCCCGTTCACGTTGATGGGGGCGATGGCGCCGATCACGGTAGCGGGATCGATCACGCTAAGCCACGCTGAGGCGCTGGCGTCGATCGCGCTGACCCAGCTGGTCAATCCGGGCGCGCCGGTCTGCTATGGCACCTTTACGTCGAATGTGGACATGAAAACCGGTGCCCCGGCTTTTGGCACACCCGCCCATTTCCAGGCCTCGTTGGCGGCGGGTCAATTGGCCCGTCACCTGGGTCTGCCATGGCGATCGGCGGCAGGTTCGGCCTCGAACCTCAACGACGTACAGGCGGCCAATGAAAACCAGTTCGGACTTTGGGGCTGCCTCCTGGCGGGCGCCACGGTCATCATCCATTCCGCCGGCTGGCTCGAAGGAGGGCTTACCGTGTCATACGAAAAGCTCGTGACCGATGCCGAGGTTCTGAACATGGTGGCCGAGCTCTGCGCGGGCGCGCAGGCCGGAACCGACGAGATCGGCTTTGAGAACGCACTGGCCCAGGTCGAGCCCAGCGGGCATTTCTTCGCCGCGCCTCAGACGATGGAACGCTACAACACCGAATTCTACGAACCGATCGTGCATGATTATGCTAATTTCGGCACCTGGACCGAACGCGGCGCGCGCGACGCGACGACCCGCGCCACCGACGTCTGGAAGTCCATTCTTGCCGCCGACACGCGTCCTGCGGTCGATCCTGTACGCGTCGAGGCGCTACGCGCATTCATCGAAAAACGCACGGCGGAAGGTGGCGCGCCGCCGGAGAGTTGATCGCCTATATTTTCCGCTTGCGTGAAATACTCCAACGGCAAGCTCTACCTTCAGAACGTCAAGACAGATCGTGCCTTGAAAATTTCCTCATCGTTCCAGCCCGCCGAGATCTCTATTGCAGCTTGGCGTCCCGTGCCCAAACCGCCCGCGCGCAGACAACACTGAACGTTCGCAATCCCGTCGGACCGTCGAATTTCTATTTCGTGCCGTATCTCACAGATCGCCCTTGCCGGATCGAAGGATGGAACGGAATACTCGGCCGAGGTCTGGTAGGACAAGGCCACATCGATGCTCTCGAATCGCAGGGTCACCGACGGCTGCCGCCACGACGATGTCAGACAATCCTCAACGACTGCCGCAGGCACGCGCTGCAGCGGTTCGGGGGAATGGATAGCCCAGGTTTTCCGCTTCGGCAGGTCCTTTGGCGGCGGAAATGATGAGGGCGACGCCTTTGCCTTGTCGGCGTGTTCCGGCAGGGCGAGTGTCGCGCCCGTGGTTGAAACCTGGAGGCCCGCGGGCTCGGACGTTGGCCAGACGAGCGGCCAATACGAGGATGCCAGCGCAAGTCGCAATCGATGACCCGAAAGGAAGCGATAGGCTGTGGTCGGGAACTTGATGCGGTACCGGATCAGCCTGTCGGGTCGGAACTCACGCCGCGCATCGAGGCCTTCATCGAGTTCGAGGTTGAGGATGGTCCGGGTGACGAGATTGGACCGTCCATCCGGTGCGACATCGCAGAGGCGGCAGACGAGCTGCGCGGGCATCTTGCGCGTTGACGCCTTAAGGCAAAGCGTGGCGCTGCCGACAAGCGAGATTGCTTCAACGAGCGGTGCGCTGTCGAAACACAGCGCTCTGGCATCATCCGCCGACTGGTCCAATGGTTGCCCGCCTACACGTCCGAAATACCCCGTATCGCCGGCGCATTCCCCATGCCGGATATCGAATGGAACCGCGAGGCGAACGGTCTCGTGAGGTGAAGAGTTCTCGAGGGTCCCGTTCCCCAAATGCAAGATGCCCGGTTCCACTTCGGCCGGGTTGCGCAGCTTGATCCAGCCGCCGCGGCGTTCCTCGAGACGGTTTTGAGGCGGGTCAAATTCTCGACGCCAGAGGCGAAGGGAGGGCCATTCGGGCGCGGCCGGCGCGGCGGGTTTCAACCAGTGGTCCCACCATTCCAGCACCACATCCTGAAAGCTGATGGCGGGGCCCGGTTCGCCATGGTCGGGATAGTGATGCCCCCAGGGCCCCACGATGCCCCAGCACAAATCGGGTCGGGCGCGGACCAGCGGCACGACAGAGTTTGAATACCGGTCCGACCAGCCGCCGACGGCCAGGATCGGGCAGGTCAAACGGTCCGCGGCAAATCGCACAGAGCCATGCCGCCAATAGTCCCCGCGGGTGCGATGTGCGATCCAGTTCTCATGCGGGAAAGCCAGGTTCTCGAGCCGTGACTTCCACATCTGCATCCAATTCTCACCGACTGTGGCACGATCCGGCGGCGCGGCCAATATCGCCGGCAGCGTTGCACCCCACTCGAGGCTGTCGGTCAGCAGGCAGCCACCCATCCAGTGAATGTCATCCTCGAACCGGTCGATGGTCGCGCAATTCGCGATCACAGCCTTCAACGGGTTCGGGGCATCGACGGCAGCTTGCAGACCGGCCGTGCCTCCCCAGGAGGTTCCGAACATGCCCACCCGCCCGTTGCACCACGGCTGTGCGGCAATCCAGTTGATCACATGGCGGGCGTCGTCCAGTTCATCGGCGGTGTACATGTCAGGCATCACGCCTTCGCTGTCGCCCGATCCGCGCATGTCGACGCGCAGGCAGGCATAGCCGTTTTCGGCGAAGTACGGGTGGTTCCGCTCGTCCCGCGCACGCACCATGTCGCGCTTGCGGTAGGGGATGTATTCCAGGATCGCTGGAAATCGGCCATTCGCCCGGGGCAGCCAGATGCGCGCCGCAAGGCGCACCCCATCCGGCATCTCAATCCAGCGATGTTCGATCTCGCGGACGCCGTCGCCGTGGTGAGGGTTTTGTCGTTTTCGGTCAGACACTTGCTGGCGACCTTTTGAAGTTGCGTCCGGCTGGCCGGCCAGAAAACCGTACCCCCATACAAGAATTTCTCAAGAAAATTCTTGGTAGAGCGCAATTCTGTGGCAAAATTCCAAAACGACTCACCCCGTTGCACAGGGCGGATTGCGGTGCCCAAGGGCGAAAAGTCTCCGGTACAGAATGTCACCGCCCTGGCGGAAACTCTGACCTCGCTCGGCTCGGAAGTGCGCCAGGTGCGCAAGGCTCGGCAGATGACGCTAAGGGATCTTTCCGCCGAAACCGGGATCTCGGTCAGCCATCTCAGCGCGATCGAACGCGGTGCCGTCAACCCGTCTGTTGAATTCGTCCACCGGATTGCCGAGGCGCTGAACATTTCCTCGGACTGGTTCTTTGCCCGGCGGGCGGGATCCGGTCCGATGGAGCGCGCCTATGTCGTGCGCCGGCAGAACAGGCGTGACCTGAACAAACTCTACGGCGAGGGCATCAAGACACTCGGGCTAACGGACGAATTGCTGTCCAGTTCCATCGGCGGCAGCTTTTTCATGGGTATTGCGACCTATGAGCCGAACTCGTCGCGGCCCGGCCACCCGATGTACCAGCACGACGGCGAACAGCATGGGTTTATCCTGAAGGGCGAACTGGAGCTTCAGATCGCAGACGAAAAGATCACGCTGCGCGAGGGCGACAGCTATTCCTTCCCGACGGACATCATCCACAACGCGCGGAATGTGATGGACGAGCCGTGCCAGTTGGTCTGGTCGATCTCGCCGATCACCATTCCAAAGGACGTCGTTGTGGATTTCTGGGCGGCACCGTCCAGCGCCAAATCAAAACATCAGAGCTAGCGAAAGACAAAACCGATATATCCAACGACAAACGCAGGGAGTGGAATATGACACAATCCAGAGATTTTGGGGTTTCCCGAAGGTCGTTCCTGGCAGCGGCGGGTGCCTTTGGTGCCGCGAGCGTGGCGGTGCCGCGCATGGCACTGTCGCAGGATGGCAGCGTTCTGACGGTACGGTCCTATTCGGACCTGCAGGTGCTCGACCCCGCCTTCCGGCTGTCGTTGCCGGAAGACGATATTATCCGTTCGATCTTCGCGCCGCTGCTTATCCCGCAGGCCGGAGACACGTGGGGCTGGAAAGCGATCGCAGTGGACAGCATCGAACAGCTCGATGACGTCACCGTGTCGTTCAGGTTGAAGGACAACATCGGCTTTACCGACGGCTTCGGTCAGATGACCGCGGAGGATGTGAAGTTTTCGATCGAGCGGATGGCGGATCCGGCGATGGAAAGCCCCTATGCCGGGGATTGGGCCACGTTGAAGGAGGTTGAAGTCAAGGACAAGCTTTCGGGCCTCATTCACCTGAAAAACAAATTCGTGCCGCTTTGGACGACGACGCTGCCGACGCCGGCTTCGTGCATCCTGTCCAAGCGCGCAATGGAAGAACTTGGCGACAAGATCACCACCAAGCCGGTAGCCCAGTCCGGGCAATACCTGCTGGCCGACTGGCAGCCCAAGCAGAAGACCATCCTCAAGCGCAATCCCGATTGGGCGCATGAACCAGGCGGCTTCGACGAAATCCATATCATCCCGATTGAAGACCCGGCCACGGCCGAACGTGGCTTTGAGGCCGGCGATCTGGATTACACCTGGACCTCGGTCAGCTCGCTGCCGCGGCTCAAGGAAAACCCGCCGGCCGGGTCGGTCGTGTTGGAAAAACCGTCACTCGCCTATGTCTGGCTGGGCATGAACCAGGATAATGAGGCGCTGAAGGACATCAGGATCCGCCGCGCCATCCAGCATGCCATCGACCGTCAAACGGTGGTGGACGCCGCCTATTTCGGCGCCGCTTCGGTCGGCAACGGCATCATTGCGCCGGGTCTGCCGGGGTCTCGCGACAGCGTCGCCTACGACTACGACCCCGACAAGGCGCGCGCGCTGCTGGCGGAGGCGGGGGCCTCGAATCTGTTCGTCACATTGGATATCCTGAACCAGTCGGAACGTCTGACTGCTGCGCAGGTCATCCAGGCGAACCTGGCGGACGTCGGCGTCACCTGCGAGATCAAGCAGAACGATTCCGGGACTTTCTGGACGCTCGGTTCCAAGGATGGCGAGTATTTCATGAACCTGCAGCTTTTGCTCCAGCGCTTCTCGATGCAGCCGGATCCGAGCTGGGCGACAGTCTGGTTTACGCCCGAACAGGTCGGCGTCTGGAACTGGGAACGGTTCGACAACGCCGAATACAAGGCGCTGCATGATCAGGGCCTGTCCGAAAGCGATGAAGGTAAGCGCGACGAGATCTACAGGAAGATGCAGGGTTTGATGGACGAAAGCGGATGCTACGTGTTTCTGACCCATGAAGTCGTCGGCGCGATCCATCGCGACACGATCGTTCCGGGTCTGAAGCCGAACGGCGAATCGCTTCTCTCCGAGTTCAAGTCCGCCTGAAACGAGGCTGGCGGCCCTGCGGGGCCGCCCGTTACCGATGCTGATGTATTCCGTCAAACGCCTCGGACTGGCCGTCATCATCGTCTCGCTGGCGATGCTGATGCTGTTCTCGATGATCTACCTGATCCCGGGTGATCCGGCTGCGGTTGCCTTGGGGCCCCGCGCCACCGAGGCCATGCGCGAGGCATTGCGCATCAAGATGGGGCTGGATCAGCCGGTCTGGGTACAGTTCTGGAATTTCTTCACAAATGCCTGGACGGGCGATCTGGGCAACGAGGTTCTGTCTGACCGGCCGGTGGCCGAGGTGGTGATGGAACAACTTCCCTACACACTGGCCCTGATCGCCGGCGGGATCAGCTGGTCGGTGGCACTGGGCATTCCGCTGGGCTGCTGGGCTGCCGTCAAACGCGGCAGCATGCCCGACCGGATCGTCGGGATCTTGTCGGTGGCCGTCATCGCCGTGCCGTCCTTCGTGGTCGCGATCTATGCGTTGCTGATCTTCGCGGTCACGCTTCGGTGGCTGCCCGCCATCGGCGCCGGTGAGCCCGGCGATCTTGGCGACCAGCTTGTCCACCTGATCCTCCCGTCTCTGGCGGTGGGCCTCGGTTGGGTCGGCTACATAGCCCGCATGGTGCGCGCCTCGATGCTGGAGGTTCTGGAAGCCCAGCATATCCGCACCGCCCGTGCCTTCGGACTGCCGGAAAACATGATCACCTATCGCTACGCGCTGACGATCGCGATCCTGCCGACCGTCACGCTTCTGGGCGTCGGCATCGGCCAGATGCTGTCCTCCGCCGTCTTCGCCGAGATCGTCTTTGCCCGCCCCGGTGTCGGCAAGCTGGTCTACGACGCGATCCTCACCCGCAACTACCCGCTGGTGACCGGTGCCGTACTGGTCACCACCGTTCTCTTCGTTCTTCTCAACCTGATTGCCGATTTGATCGTAGGAGCCCTGGACCCCCGTGTTCGCAGCCGCTTCTGAAGACCGCCGCCAGTGGCTCAAGCCGCTGGTGCGCATCCTGCGCGAGCCACTCGGCGCCCTTGGGATCGCCTTGGTGATCCTGATGGTCGGCGGCGCGGCCCTTGCCGATTTCCTGTCGGCCTTCGAGCCCAACAAGATCTCGCCGCGCGACCGGTTTCAGGGCCCGTCGCTTACACATCTGTTGGGCACCGACCAGTTGGGGCGCGATCTGTTTTCGCGCGTGCTGCATGGGGGGCGCATTGCCCTGTCGGTCGCGCTCTTTGCGACCGCGGCGTCCCTGATCATCGGTATCGTCCTGGGCCTTATTGCGGGGTACGGTCCACGCTGGCTCGACAACCTCATGATCCTGCTCTTCGACTCGATCAAGAGCTTTCCCACCGTGATGCTGGCACTGGCGCTGGTGACCCTCTTTGGCCCTTCACTGACAGCCGTGGTCGTGGTCGTCGTGTTGGTGAACGTGCCGGGCTACGCGCGCATCATCCGCACTCAGACCCTGGCGCTGAAGACATCCGAATTCGTCACCGCCGCGCAAAGCATGGGCGCCAGCACCGCCCGCATTCTGCGGCATCACATCATGCCCAACGTGATCGGCCCGCTCTTGATCCTTGCGTCGATGGACATCCCCGTCGTGATTGCCATCGAGGCCGGCATGTCGTTTCTCGGCCTCGGTGTCCGTCCGCCCACGCCCAGCTGGGGCGCGATCCTCAACGATGGCTTCACCGCGATCCGCGACACGCCATGGATCGCAATTGCCGGCGGACTGCCGATTATTCTGACGACGCTTGGCTTCACCTTCCTCGGCGAGACATTGCGCGATGTCTTCGACCCCCGTTTGAAGGCACGCGGATGACGGTTTTGACGATCAAGGATCTCAATGTCACCTTCTCCACCGAAGGCGGCGATCTGCGCGCGTTGCGGGATGTGTCTTTCGAGGTGCCGGAGCGGCGGATCGTCGGCATTGTCGGAGAGTCTGGCTGTGGCAAATCCACCCTGATCAACGCGATCCTGGGTTTGCTGGCGGACAATGGCCGGATCGACGGCGGCAGCATCCTTTTCGAAGGCCAGGAGCTGACCGCGCTCTCTGCGCCAAAGATGCGCGATCTTCGCGGCCAACGCATCTCGACCGTGTTTCAGGATCCGATGGGCGCCCTGAACCCGGTGCTCTCGGTGGGCAGGCAGATGCAGAACATTCAGTACCGGTCCGGCTTGTCGCGGGCCGAGAAAGACGCGCGGTCGGTCGACATGCTGCGGTTGGTTCGTATACCGGATCCCGAACATGCATGGGCCCGCTATCCGCACGAGTTCTCGGGCGGCATGAAGCAGCGCATCGCCATCGCCATGGCGCTGATGATGGAACCGGCGTTACTGATCGCCGACGAACCGACGACGGCATTGGACGCCACCCTGGAAGTCGCCACGATCGAGCTGTTGCAGGACCTGCAGCAGCAGATCGGCTGTTCTGTTCTGTTCATCTCGCATCACTTGGGTGTCATCGCAGAACTCTGCGATGACGTGGTGGTGATGTATGCCGGCGAAGTGGTCGAACGCGGTACGACGCGGCAGGTCTTCAACACACCGCGCCACCCCTATTCCATCCGGCTTCTGGAATGCGATCCGGCGCGGCAGGCAGAGCGAACGCGGAACTTGCCGACGATCCCCGGCGAGATACCCGACCTGCGCCGCCGCCCCCAGGGCTGCATCTTCGCCAACCGCTGCGACCGGAAGGTCGCCGCCTGCGACGAACTTCCGCCCGACGTCGCTGTCGGCGATGGCCAGGTGGCCCGATGCATATTGGCAGAGGCGGTATGAGCGCGATCCTCGACGTCCGCGACCTGCGGGTCACCTTCCGGGTCGGTTCGATCACCCAACGGCGGGACATCCTTGGCGTGGCGGGTGTGAGCTTCGAGGTCAATCCGGGCGAGACCTTTGCACTGGTCGGCGAAAGCGGGTCGGGCAAGACGACGCTTGCACGCGCCGTGAACGGTTTGCAGGAGATTTCCTCGGGCAGCGTGACCTTCGAGGGGAACCGCATCGACACGCTTGACACACGGTCGATGAAACCGGTCCGCCGGCGCATGTCGATGATGTTCCAAGACCCGGTCGGTTCGCTTAGTCCGCGGATGAAGGTCGGCGATCTGGTGACGGAACCGTTCCGCATCCATGGGGTCGCCGACGTCAACCTGCGCGAGGAAACCCGCCGGCTCTTGTCTCTGGTGGGTCTGCCCGCAGATTTCGCCGAGCGCTACCCGCACCAGCTATCCGGCGGTCAGGCCCGCCGCGTCGGCGTGGCGCGCGCGGTGGCTCTGAATCCTGCCATGATCATCGCCGACGAACCCACCGCAGGGCTCGACGTGTCGGTGCAGGGCGAGGTGCTGAACCTGCTCAACGATCTGCGCGAGCGCATGGGACTTGCGATGGTCATCATCACCCACAACCTCCATGTGGTTCATCATGTAGCCGACCGGATGGCCGTGATGTATCTGGGGCGGTTTGTGGAAACCGGCGACACCGAGGAAATCTTCCAGGCCCCGGCGCATCCCTACACGGCGGCCCTGCTTTCGGCGAATCCCGAGCCTGACCCCGACAAGGCACATGACCGCATCATGCTGCCCGCCGAAGTGCCGTCGCTTCTGGCCCGCCCGCCCGGCTGCGAGTTCCACACCCGATGCCCCTGGGCCCAGTCCAAATGCAGCACGGAACCGCCCGCAATCGTAGAGCGGGATGAACGGCGAATTGCATGCCATTTCCCGCTGGACCCCGGCGCGCGTCCACCCGAGCAAAAGGGGGCCGCATGACGGAAGCCATCGAGACCGTCTGGATCGCGATGCCGGACGGCGTACGCCTTGCGGCACGGCTGTGGCTCCCGGACTGTGCGCGTACCGAACCTGTCCCCTGCATCCTGGAATACATCCCCTACCGCCGCCGTGACCGGACCCGGATGCGCGACGAGTCGATGCATCCCCGCTTCGCCGAGGCCGGCTTTGCCGCGATCCGTGTCGACATGCGTGGGTCTGGCGACAGCGAGGGCGTGATGCTCGACGAATATACCGAGCAGGAGACGCAGGACGGCGTGGATGTCATCGCCTGGATTGCCGAGCAGCCATGGTGCGACGGCAAAGTCGGAATGTTCGGAAAGAGCTGGGGTGCCTACAACTCCTTCCAAGTCGCCTCGAAACGCCCGCCGGCACTGAAGGCCATAGCGCCAGTGATGGGCTGCGACGACCGCTGGCGCGAAGATATCCACTTCTATGGCGGCTGCCTGGCGAACGACAATTTCTGGTGGGGCTCGATCATGCAGCTCTACAACGCCATGCCGCCCGATCCCCGGATCGTCGGCGAAGACCGCTGGCGCGAGATGTGGAAAGAGCGGCTCGAGGCGATGACCTATTGGCCCGCCCAGTGGCTGGAACATCAGACACATGACGAGATGTGGCGCCGCGGCTCGATCTGCGAAAATTACGACGACATCGACGTGCCGGTCTATTTCTTCGGCGGTTGGGCCGATCTCTTCCGCGACACGCCGTTCCGCATCGCCGAACAACTGACGGGCCCGGTCAAGGTGCTGATGGGCCCCTGGGCGCATCTTTACCCGCACGAGGGCGTGCCAGGGCCAAAGGTGGATTTTCTGGCCGAGGCGATCCGGTTCTGGGACCATTACCTCAGGGGCATCGACACCGGTCTGATGGACGAACCTCGGTTCCGTTTCTACCTGCAGGACTCGGTTTCCCCCTCCGGGACCCACAAAACCCGGCCGGGCACATGGGTCGAGGAACCCGCCTGGCCCTCACCAAATGTGCAAGTCGAGACGCTTTTTCTGAATACCGGCAAGCTTGCCAAGATGGCCGAGAATGGGCCGGCGATGCCCATCTGCTCACCCGGCACGTTCGGGGTTTCGGGAGGAGACATGTGCTCATTCGCGATCCCCGGCGACATGCCCAGCGATTGCCGGATCGATGCAGGTGGCGCGTTGAGTTTCCGCGGCGTTCGCATCGCGGCACCGCTCGATATCCTGGGCCAGCCCACCCTGCAGCTCACGGTCAAGGCCGACCGTCCCCAGGGATTGGTCGCAGCACTCTTGGTCGACGAGGCCCCCGACGGCGCTCAAACCCTCATTTCCCGCGGTTTCGCCAACCTGACGCACCGGCGCTCCGATACCGCTCCCGAGCCGGTCGTCCCAGGCGAAGAAATGCAGATCACGGTGCCGCTGCACGGCATCGGCTACCGAATGGCCGCTGGACACCATCTCGTGGTGCAAATTGCGTCGACCTACTGGCCGATCCTCTGGCCTGCGCCCGAACCGGTGACGCTGACAATGACGCCTGGCACATCTTCCCTCTCGCTGCCGGTCCGACGCTCGACCCCCGGCACGCCGCGCGCTTTGCCGGAACCGGCCAGGCCCAGGACAAAGCGCGCCATCACCCGCACCCGCGAGGGGTCGATGGAGCGCTCGCTTCATACAGATCTCACGACCGGCGAACACATCTCGCGCTTTTTCCTCGATGGCGGAGTTTTCGGCCCCGTGGGGAGGATGCGGCTCGAAGAAACCGGCACGGAAATGGGAGATATCTCCGACCGCCGCTACAGCATTCACCCCGACGATCCCTTGTCGGCCCGCGCAACGATGGATCAGGAAAGCGAGTTTCGGCGCGACGACTGGAACGTCCGGATTGAAACCAAGGCAGAGATGACCGCCAGCATGGTGGATTTCCACCTTCGTGCCTCCGTCACCTGTTGGGACGGCGAGACCGAATTTCACCATGTGGTCTGGGATCATACGATCCCGCGCAACGGGATGTGACGCATGGCTGAGGACATCCAAATCAGAACCGAGTTCCCCCGGCAAATCCGCGAGATCGAAAATACCTGGATTTCGATGCCGGACGGCACCAAGCTCGCCGCCCGCATCTGGCTTCCCGAGGATGCCGAGGACGACCCGGTCCCGGCGATCCTCGAATATCTGCCCTACCGCAAGCGCGACGGCACGGTAGAGCGGGATCATCTGACCCATCCCTATTTCGCCGGCTTCGGCTATGCGGGTGTGCGCGTTGACATGCGCGGGACCGGCGACAGCGAGGGTGTTTGCCTGGGCGAATATCTCAAGCAGGAACAGGACGATGCGCTGGCGGTAATCGAGTGGCTGGCCGCGCAGGACTGGTGCTCTGGCAAAGTGGGCATGATCGGCATCAGTTGGGGCGGGTTCAACGGATTGCAGATCGCTGCGCGACGCCCACCGGCACTGGGCGCGGTGATCTCGCTCTGCTCGACCGACGACCGATACGCCGATGACATCCACTTCATGGGCGGCTGCCTGCTGACCGACAAGGTGGCCTGGGGCGCCACCGCCTTTTCCATCGCCAACACCCCGCCCGACCCAGCCATCGTCGGCGACGGCTGGCGGGATATGTGCGCGGAGCGGTTGCAGAGCAACGGGCTCTGGATGCTCGACTGGTTTCGCCATCAACGTCGCGACGCCTTCTACGCCCATGGCTCGGTCTGCGAAAACCACGCTGATATCGAGGTGCCGGTCTACATGGTCGGCGGTTGGGCCGACGGCTACACCAATGCGGTTTTCCGGACGCTTGAGAACTTGCCGGGACCGAAGAAAGGACTGGTCGGTCCCTGGGCGCACAAGTATCCGCATTTCGCCAAGCCCGGACCCCGGATCGGGTTTTTGCAGGAATGCCTGCGATGGTGGGACCAGCACCTGAAGGGCATCGACACCGGCATCATGGAGGAACCGCAGCTACGCGCTTGGGTCCAGGACCCCGCCCCGCCGACGACCTACCGCGAAGACTGGCCCGGGCACTGGGTGACGCTTCCGGGCTGGGAAGGGGCGGCAGCGGAGACACGGGCTTTGGAGTTGCCGGCGCTCGCTGCGCCGATCACGCTCTCGTCACCGGAAACGGCCGGCCATGCGGCGGGCGCCTGGTGCGGCTATGGCCTGATCGCCGACGGACCGCTGGATCAGAGCCACGAGACCGGAATGACTTGGTTCGAGACCGCACCCTTGGACAACGATCTGGAGCTTCTGGGCTTCCCCATCCTCACGGCTATGGCCCAATCAAAGACGCCGCAAGCCAATCTCGCCGCCGTTCTCTCGGCGGTCGATGCAGACGGGAAAGCCACGCTCGTCAGCTACGGCGTCTTGAACCTCACCCACCGCGAAAGCCATGCCGATCCCGCCCCGATGCCCGAAGGGTCCGTGCCGATCCGCCTGCAGCTAAACGCCTGCGGACAGCGCATCGCCAAGGGACAAAAGCTGCGCCTGGCGCTCTCGACCGCCTATTGGCCGGTGATCTGGCCATCACAGGAAAGAGCGCGCGTGACATTGACGAACACCCGGCTGGACCTGCCGCTGTGCACCGGCACGCCTGCCGAGGCCCCTTTCGAGCCGGCTGAGAGCGCCGCGCCGGTCGAGACCGAAGTGCTGAGCGAGGGCCAGTTCGACCGGACGCGATCGATCGATCTGACCACCGGTCTCGAGACCTATGCGCGAAAGGCCGATACCGGGCGCAATCGGCACCTCCATACCGGGATCGAAACCCGCTACACCACCGACGAGGTATTCAGGATCCATCCTGATGATCCCAACTCCGCCGTCTGCGAGATCAAGTGGCAGAAGACATACGCGCGGGGCGAGTGGCGGGCCTCGGTGGCGACCCAAGTTCGGGTGGAGGCTTTGGCGGACACTTGGTACATCACTGCGTCGCTTGAGGCGCGCGACGGCGAAGAAATCGTCGCGGCGCGCGATTGGTCGGAACGCATTCAAAGGGACCTCGTGTGACTGTCTTTCCCGATTTCGGTTCCGGCATAGAATCTCATAGTTTTGCTGCTCATGGCGTCACCATGCGCGTCGTGATCGACGGCAATGGCCCGGATGTGATTTTCATCCCAGGCGGCGACAGCACCGCCGAAAGCTATGCCCAGCAATTCGAACTTCTCTCCGGCCAGTTCCGATGCATCTCCTACGACCCGCGCGGGTCGGGCGAAACCACGGCGCCACCGGCGCCCTGGACCATGGTCGACTACGCCCGCGACTGCGCGGCGGTGATCGACGCGTTCTGCGGCGGCAACGCGGTCGTCTGTGGCCTGTCGCTGGGCGGTCTGGTCACCCAACAGGTGGCCATCGACTTCCCCGACAAAGTAAGACTGGCGATCCCCATGGGTACCGCAGCCTATATCGACGGCTTCACCCGCGACTGGATGCAGGCCGAGATTGACCTGCGCCGGCAGGGCATCGCGCTACCGGATTTTTTCCTAGCGCCGCACTACGCGCCCTTTGCGTTCCCGGCCAAGGCACTGCACGACCCTGAACTCTGGGCGCAAATCAAGCCCGCCTACACTGCCCGGTTCGCGGACCGAGACCCGCAGGACCTGATCGATCAGTGGCAGGCCTGCCTCGACTTCGACTGTCGCGAGGCGTTGACAACCTGCCCGGTGCCGATGCACGTCGTCAGCTTTTCGGAAGACGTGCAGACCGCGCCGGCAATGTGCAAGGTGGTTGCCGATCTG
The DNA here is from genome assembly GCA_030065095.1 of Rhodobacter sp. GTDB lineage: Bacteria > Pseudomonadota > Alphaproteobacteria > Rhodobacterales > Rhodobacteraceae > JASJCA01. The sequence goes on along the minus strand of JASJDP010000044.1, from coordinate 7,030 downwards.
GCGCCGCACGGCGTGTTTCACGAAATTGCAGGCCTCGGTCATGTCTCGATGACCCGCCACAAACCCGAAGCCGTGGCCGCCAAGCTGCGCGAGATCCTCGATGCGAACCCGGAGGTGTAGCGACGTGGCGCCGGCGTTCGGCTTCGCGGTCTGAAGGACCGGTTCAGGCATGCGCATCGCCGTCGCCGGGTTTCAGCACGAAACCAACACATTCGCCCCGGGGAGTGCGGGATTTGAACAGTTCCGTTTGGCCGACAGTTGGCCGGGGTTGTTACAAGGAACCGAGGTCGTTTCGGGCACACGCGCCATGAACCTGCCAATTGCCGGCGCTGTCGCGGCATTGGAAGGCATTGAAGACGTACAGATTTGCCCCCTTCTGTGGTGCGCCGCCGAGCCTTGCGGACCAGTCACCGACGAGGCCTTCGACAAGATCAGCGGCATGATCCTGGACGATCTGGCCGCTGCCGGACCGCTCGACGGGCTCTTCCTCGACCTGCATGGCGCCATGGTCACCGAAACCCACGACGATGGCGAAGGCGAATTGCTGGCTCGCATCCGTGCCGTGGCGGGACCCGACCTTCCGATCGGCGTCAGTCTCGATCTGCATGCAAACCTTTCCGCCCAAATGGTCGATGCGGCGACGTTGATCACCGTCTTCCGCACCTATCCTCATCTTGACATGGCAGTTACCGGTGCGCGTTGCATTGCCGAGATGATGCGCCGGATCAATGGCTTAAGCCGCTGCGTCGCGTTTCGCCAGGCGCCGTTCCTGATACCGGCTCCCGCCCAACACACGGGCTCCGAACCGTGCCGATCCCTTTATGCCAAGCTCGATGACCGCGCGCCCGGAACGGGCGAATATGTGGAGCTCGCTCTCGGTTTCACCGCATCAGACATTGCCGATTGCGGACCCTCGGTCCTGGCCTATGCCGAGACGCAAACCCGTGCGGACACGCTCGCCGACGAGGCAATGGCACGCCTCTGCGTCGCCGAGCCGACGTTCGACGCGCGCCTCCTCAGCGCAGAAGACGCGGTGAAAGCGGCGATGAAGCTGCCCGGTCATGGGCCGGTCGTGCTTGCCGACGTACAGGACAATCCCGGGGCCGGCGCGACGTCCGACACCACCGGCCTCCTGCAAGCGCTGATTGATTGCCAGGCGTCCGGAGCCTTGCTTGGGGTGATGCATGACCCGGACATCGCGGCTCGGGCGCATTCGGTTGGGATTGGCGCAGGCATCGACGGCGCGCTGGGTGGACGATCCGGCCATTCGGGACACCAGCCAGTGTCCGGCAGGTTCAAGGTCCTTTCGCTCAGCGATGGCCAGATCGCCTACACAGGTGAGATGTATGGCGGTGGGACGGCCGAGGTCGGACCGAGCTGCTTGCTGGCGTTCGAGGACGTGCCCATGGATATCAAGGTCGTCGTGAGCTCAGAGCGCATACAATGCCTTGATCGCGCGCTTTTCACCCATTTCGGCGCCGATCCGGACAAGGCGAAAATCGTCTGCGTCAAGAGCACAGTGCACTTCCGGGCCGATTTCGAGAAAGGCAGCCGCGCCGTTTTGAATGTCGGTTCGCCCGGCGCGTTTCTATGCCAACTGGACATTGTGCCGTACCGAAACCTCAGGCCCGGACTCCGGCTCGGGCCAAGGGGCCCGGCATTCTCGGCGCAAGTCGGAACATCGCGTTCAAGTATTGCACGTGGTTCAATCTGATGCGCTCAACTCGTCGAGCCCTTGGGCCAGGGCGACGCCCATGCCGGACGCCTCCATCTTCAGGCGGAGCCGCTGATTGTAACCATCGGGCGTATTGAGCGCCTCGATCAGAGCTGCCGCCGTGAGCCCGCCACCGAGGCTGGAACTGATCAGCGCACGCAGGAACGCTTCGCCCTGGGTGGGATCGGACAGGCGCGGGCCAAGCCAGGCTGCTGCGTCGTCAAGCATCCGCGCAATTGGAGACAGCACAGCCTGGGCGCAGAGACAGGCATGCATCTCGCCACCTGTTGCAAGAGCGAACACGGTGTTGCGCCGACCGAAAAGCTGTTCAACGAGATCGACATCGCCCAGTGCAAGGATGGGCGAGCCGCCCTCGGCAATCCGGGGGAAGGGCAGCATCAACGCCGCCGCGTTTGCGGGCGCCACCATATCGGCGACGACGTCGCGAGATGTTCCAGCCATGAACGAGATCACCCGCTGATCGGGCCGGAATGCCAATTGGTCAAGAACAGCCGGCGCGGCCTGATCGGTGAGCCCGAGAAAAACGATGTCGCTGCGCTCCACAACCGCCTGATTTTCCCCTACACGGACGTTTGGGTAAGCCTTTGCCAGCAGGGCGGCGTTCCCCGCATTGCGCTGCGAAACCGTGATCTCGTGCCCGTCCATCGCGATGCCATGCACGACGGCCGTGGCAATAATCCCTGTCCCGATAAAACCAAGTTTCATGCCTTCCCTCTCATTTCGCAGCAGATGACTCCCAACCTGCGGGCTGTAGGATGCGACAACGATCGCGGCAGTCTGCATGCGCCCCGATAGTCAGATGTCCTTCAGCAATCTCAGCGCGTCGTAGATGGCAGCGTGCGTGTTGCGGGCGCTGACGGCGTCGCCGATACGATAAAGCTGGAATCGTCCCTCGTCGTTACGGGTGATCCCCTGCGGCTCGCCCGCAATCAACGCGTCGTAATCCACCGCGCCTCCGTTGGAGGAAAGCGGTTTGAGGTCCCAATAAAGCTCGTCCAGGGGCAAGGTGCCGTAATTCACGACCACCTGATCGCAGGTCTTCTGTGTTGTTAGATCACTGTAATCGGTCCCGACCTTCGCCGAAAGCCGGTTGCCGTCCCGCGTCACGTCCAGAAGGCGCCGAGCGACGGTGAATGTTACGTCCTTGTCCTGCAGATTGCGCATATAGGGCACAAGGTTCATTGCCATGATTTCAGGCGCAAAGACACGGTCCGGTGTCATCACCTCGACCCGTGCACCGGCGTTCGCCGCGATTTCGGCTGCCATGAGCGCCGGATGATCGCCGCTTTCATCGTAGATCAAGACATTTTCGCCCGGCTTCACGTCGCCTGATATGATCTCCCAGCTGGTGACTGCCAATTCCAGCTCTTTCCCCGTCTCGAAGAGTTCCCTGTTGGGAAGACCGCCAGTGGCGACGATCACCACATCGGGCGACAATGCGGTTACGTCCCCAGCCTCTGCCCAGTTATTGAATCGGAACTCCACGTCGCGCGCGGCGCATTGGGCCATGCGCCAGTCGATGATCGACATCATCTCGCGCCGCCGTTCGGACCGCGCTGTCAGCCGGACCTGGCCGCCCGGATCGGGTTGCGCCTCGAAGACGGTGACATCGTGGCCGCGTTCGGCCGCCACCCGTGCCGCCTCCAGCCCTGCCGGACCCGCACCGACGATCGCGATCGTCTTCCGGACCGGCGCGAGAGAGATCTCGTGCGGCATGGTCAGCTCGCGCCCTGTCGCCGCGTTATGGATGCAAAGAGCATCGCCGGCCTGATAGATCCGGTCCAGGCAATAGGTCGTGCCGACGCAGGGACGAATGTCGTCTTCGCGTCCCTCGACGATCTTCCGCACGATATGCGGGTCGGCCATATGCGCGCGGGTCATGCCGACCATGTCAAGCAGCCCCGCCGCCACGGCATGGCGCGCGGTCGCGACATCCGGAATCCTTGACGCATGAAAGGTCGGCATCCCGGTCGCCGCCTTCACGGCACCTGCGAAGTCGAGATGTGGCGCGCTCTTCATGCCCTGAACCGGGATCACGTCAGTCATCGCCGGATCGGTGTGGATGCGCCCACGGATCACATTGAGGAAATCGACCATACCGCTTGCGGCGAGCCGTCTTGAGATTTCAACGCCCTCTTTTGGGGTGATCCCGCCTTCCTCTGCCTCGTCGGCGGTGTAGCGCAATCCGACGATGAAGTCGTTTCCGACCCGATCTCGAATTGCCCGCAATACGTCGAAGGGAAGTGCCAGCCGGCTTTCGAGGTCTCTGCCACCGTGCGGCCCGTCGAGATCATTGGTCAGGGGCGACCAGAACTGATCGAGCAGGTGGCCGTAAACCTGCAGCTCGATGCCATCCATACCGCCATCTTTCATCCGCTCAGCGGCGTCGGCGAAATCCGATATGATCCGCTCGATGTCCCAGTCCTCGGCGCGTTTCGGGAAAGCGCGATGCGCCGGTTCGCGATGCTTGGACGAGGACACTGACGGCAGCCAATCGCCTTTGTTCCAACCAGTGCGGCGGCCCAGATGGGTCAGTTGGATCATCACGGCGCAGCCATGATCATGGCAGGCATCGGTCAGCTTTCGGATCCACGGCACGACCTCGTCCTTATAGGCGAGGATGTTGTTGAAGACGGGCGGGCTGTCCTTCGAAACGGTTGCCGATCCCGCCGTCATCGCCAGCGCCACCCCGGCCTTGGCCCGCTCGGCGTGGTACGCAACATAGCGCTCCTTGGGCATCCCACCCTCGGCATAGGCCGGTTCGTGGCTGGTGGTCATTATCCGATTGCGAAGGGTGAGGTGCTTCAACTGATAGCGTTGCAGCAGCGGGTCTTTGGACATTGCGCGTGGGTTCCTGTGGACCGTGACCGTAATCCACTCTGACGCAGATTTGACCAACATCAAGATCGGCGTTCGAGAAATCGCATCGCTTCTATTCAGTTCATCGGAAATCGCGACGCGTGCGGCCAATTGTGGGTTGGACCGGCGAACTGACACAGCACGCCGATTCGTGCTGCGTGGTCGATGACCTGCGCAAAACGTGGGGTCGATACAAGGCGCAGGCGTCATCCGCGGTGAGTATCTTTGTCTTCGGCACCATGACCACTGTGATCTACGAAACCTGGTTCGGCCTCTTTGAGAGACAGACAGCAATCCAGCTCTGCGGCGCCATGATGTTCTTTGTCTTCATCCTGTTCTATATCGAGCGCCTGTCCCGCGGGCGCCAGCGCCATGACCAGCTGGGCGGGAAAGCTAAACCGTTGACCGTCATTCGGCTCAATGGGCGCAGGGCGTGGCTCGCTGCAAGCTATCCGTTTGCAATCGTTGCCTTTGCCTTCATCTACCATTTGACTACCTTGCTGGTGTGGAACGCGCAAAGCCTTGGGCAGCAAAATGCGCGCAGTTATTGGGATACTGCCGAACTGGCGTTCAATTCGGCGTCCATTGCGATCTTGGCCGCGGTAATCATCGTGGCGATCTCGGTCTTCGTTTGCCATTCGCGCCGCATCATGCCGAATAACAAACTGGTCAACACGCTGACCATGCTGGGCGTGTCCGGCTTCGTGCTGCCAGGCACGATCATAGCCCTTGGCGTGATGATCCATCTGGTCTGGCTCGACGATATGCTCAACATCGTCTCGGAGCGGCTGTTTGACACGACCCCGGACCTTGTGATCACGGGCAGTATCGCCGGGCTTCTCGTCGCCCATATGATCCGCTTCTTCGCGGTCGGGTACTACTTCTCGGATGCAGGTCTTTCAAAGGTGTCGCCCTCGATGGACGATGCTGGTCAGACGATGGGCGCCCATTGGGGCCGCATTTTCTGGAGGATCCATTTGCACCTGATGCGTGGCAGCTTGATGATCGGCGGCCTGATCGTCTTTATCGATGTCTGCAAGGAGATGGCGGCGACCCTGGTCATTCGGACATTTGCCTTTGACACGCTTGCCACCAAGATCTGGGAGCTGAGCGCGGAATCATACTTGAAGGACGCTGCACTGCCATCGCTCTTCATTGTCCTCGTGATGTTGCCTGCGGTGGCTCTTCTTATCAAATTCAGCGGACGGGCACGACATGCAGATCCTTAGCTGCGCGGCCGTAACCAAGAGCTTCGGAGACAGACCGATCCTGCAGGGGATCAGCTTTGATCTTGCGGAGCAGGAGTTCGTCTGCCTGCTCGGCGCATCCGGCTGCGGGAAGACGACTCTGTTGCGGATCATTGCCGGACGCGAGACACCGGACACCGGTCGCGTCACGTTGAACGGTCGTTCGGTCTCGGAGCCCGGTGTTATGGTTCCACCGCAGGACCGGGGCATCGGACTGGTGTTCCAAGATGTCGCCCTTTTCCCGAACATGACCGTTTCGCAAAACATCGCCTTCGGTCTACGCGGCAGCACCAGGAGACATGCAAAGCGGATCGATAAGCTCTTGGAGTTGATCGACCTCGAGAGATTCCACAATCTCTATCCGTTCGAAATCAGCGGCGGTCAGTAGCAGCGGGTCGCGCTGGCGCCCTCACCGAAGCTGATCATGCTGGACGAACCCTTCAGCTCTTTGGATGCGCAGCTTCGCATGCAGGTCCGGGACGAGCTGCACCGGGTTCTGCGGAATGCGGGCGTAAGCGCCATTTTGGTCACCCATGACCAGTCCAAGGCCTTTGGCTTCGCCGACCGTGTGCTGGTCCGGTCGGAGGGGGCTGTCGTTCAAGAAGGCAATCCGGAGGAGTTTTACCGCACGCCCGAAACGCCTTGGATCGCGCGCTTTGTCGGAGCGTCCAATTTCATCAAAGTCAACGACATGATTGACCTGGTCCCTGACCCGTCCCGTGTGGCGCATCTCGATCCCGCGGCAGAGATACTTGTGCGTCCGGAGGATGTGTCGATTTCTATCGCGGAAGACCTGGGCACCAACGCGGTCATCGAAGAGGCGAAATTTGCAGGAAACCATATGGACATCGCCGTTCACCTGAAGAGCAGCGGGACACCGTTGCGATTGATGGCCGGCCGCAATACCGATTGGTATCCCGGTCAGGAAGTTTCTCTGTAAATAATGGATTTTCGATCCTTTGAGTAACGCAAGGGCGGATGCGAAGGCGTTTCAGGATCGCGCCTGGGTGGTTCGGGGATGAAGGTCGGGTGGTCGGTGGATGTGATTTGGTCGATTTTGACCGGTGCTTTGGTCGCCCGTCTTCGACGTTTCCATGCGTTTGGGCGGCGTTGTTTTCGGGGTCGGCACCGGGGGTTGGCGAGGGCGGGCGGCGGGCCTGCCGGATGCGGCTGCGCCTGTGAGGCCGAG
>JASJDP010000005.1 GCA_030065095.1 Rhodobacter sp. | reverse complement strand
ACTTACCGCAGATACTACAACGAAGACCGACCCCACAGCGCGATCGGGTACAACGTCCCGTCATCGCTCATCAAGCCCGCTGGCACATCCGGCCCGCCAGTGTGAAAGAGCCCGGATTTTCCAGCCCCGCGCGGCCTAAGGTTGGGGGCAAGTGCAAGAGCCCGGATTTTCCAGCCCCGGGCGGCCTAAGGTTGGGGGCAAGTGCAACAAACCGGAGGATTCTGGATCGACCCGGCCCTAATCGCGGGGGAAGGTCAACAGCATGACGCCCAGAGCTTGCACGACTTGTGGAAGCGATGCTGCGGGATGCCTGGGGTCAGTAAGCAGCAAACGCCCGGTCCGCGATTGACGCTCTCAAACGCCAGATCGCCAAGGTCGAAATCGAAATCAAAAGTTGGTCGACACGATTATCGAGGCCGATAATCCAAGGGTCAGGAAAGCCTGCGAAAACCGATTGGAGTCGCTGAAACGGGAGAAGCTGGTTCTTGCCAAGAAAGCGGAGAATTTCCGGGCGCCGCGACACACCTTCGAGCAAATGTTTGAACACTCCATGAGATTCCTCTCAAACCCTTATAAACTATGGGAAAATAGAAGGTTAGAGCTTCAGAAACTCGTCCTCAGACTGACGTTTTCGGAGCACCTGACCTATTCAAAGGCGCACGGGTTTAGAACACCAAAAACCACCTTACCTATCAAGGCTTTAGGTGAGTTTTCGGGTAAATTTGGTGAGATGGTGCTGCCGGAGAGATTTGAACTCTCGACCTCTCCCTTACCAAGGGAGTGCTCTACCCCTGAGCTACGGCAGCGCTCCGTGCGCGGCTGATTAGACGCAATCCCATAGTGACGCAAGCGCAATCTGGACGCTCGGGCGGGGCTGGGATAGAGAGTGGCGCATGACGAAGAAACCGGATATCCGGCAAGGAAAAAAGGCGGCCGATGCGCGTCGGACCCGGTTGAAGCAGGCGTTGAAGGCCAATCTCGCACGGCGCAAGGCACAAGGTCGGGCGCGGGCGGACGAGACCCGGAAAGAGGGCTAGAGCAGTTATGGATTCCATCCTTGTTACCGGCAACGGCGCATTGTCGGGGGAAATCCCAATCGCGGGCGCCAAGAACACCTGCCTGAAGCTGATGTGTGCAGCGCTGTTGACCGAGGATCCGCTAACGCTGACGAACGTGCCGCGGCTGTCGGATGTGACGACGCTGAGCACTCTGCTGGAAAGCCTTGGCTGTGAGGTGGCGCTTTTGCAGAACGGGCACGCCATGGTGCTGAGCGCCGCCGAGATCAAAAGCCGCGTCGCGCATTACGACATCGTCCGCAAGCTGCGCGCCTCATTCAATGTGCTTGGTCCGTTGATCGGACGCTGTGGCGAGGCCGTCGTGTCGCTGCCTGGCGGCTGCGCCATCGGGGCGCGCAAGGTCGATCTGCACCTCGACGCGCTGGAAAAGATGGGCGCCGAGATCGAGTTGAAGGAGGGCTATGTGCATGCTGCTGCGCCGCGCGGACTCAGGGGGGCAAGGATCGACTTTCCGTTCGTGTCGGTCGGCGCCACCGAAAACACCCTGTGCGCTGCGGTGCTTGCCAAGGGTACGACGGTCATCAGGAATGCGGCACGCGAGCCGGATACGGTCGCCCTGGCCGAATGCCTGCAGGCGATGGGTGCGCAGATTGACGGCGCTGGAACCGGCGAGATCGTCGTAGACGGCGTCGACCAGTTGCATGGCACAACCCATCGGGTCATCGCAGACCGGATCGAGCTCGGCACCTATATGATTGCGCCGGCGATTGCGGGAGGGTCGGTGGAACTGATCGGCGGCGAAAGGCGGCTGGTCGGCGCCCTGGCGGACAAGCTGGAGGAAGCCGGGATCGAGGTTGGCGACACCTCGCGCGGCTTGACGGTGCGGCGCGGCAACGCCCCGGTGAAGGCGGTTGATGTCGCCACGGCGCCTTTCCCCGGCTTTCCCACCGATTTGCAGGCGCAGATGATGGCGCTGATGTGCACCGCCGAGGGCACCAGCGTGCTGGAGGAAACTATTTTCGAGAACCGCTTCATGCATGCGCCCGAACTGATCCGCATGGGCGCCGAGATCGACGTGCATGGCGGCCATGCCACGGTCACGGGGGTCGAGCGGCTCAAGGGCGCGCCCGTGATGGCGACCGATCTGCGCGCCAGCGTTTCGTTGATCCTCGCGGGGCTTGCGGCCGAAGGTGAAACCGTGGTCAGCCGGGTCTACCATCTGGACCGTGGCTATGAGCGGCTTGAGGAAAAGCTGCGCGGATGCGGGGCGCTGGTCGAACGGGTCGAGGCCGCATGAACGAAGACGCCCGGTTCGAAGACGCCGGTGAGACGCCTCTGCACCTGAAGGCGCTGCAGCCGGACGATCTGCCGGTGATTTCGGCGTTGGTTCAGGATGCGGTGTTTCCGATCACCGAAATGCGCTGGCAAAGGCGCCAGCGGCGCTTTGCCCTGCTTCTCAACCGGTTCCGCTGGGAAGATGCCACCGCGGACCGCCGCAGTGCGCGCGACTACGAACGCGTGCAGGCGTTGCTGGTCGTGGACGAGGTGCAAAAGGTCGCCTCGCAGGGCATCGACAGGGGCGACAAGGACCTGATCCTGTCGCTTTTGTCGATTGGGTTCGAACCCGGAGAGGAGGGCACGGGCCGCGTGCTGCTGACCTTCGCGGGCGACGGTGCCATCGCGCTCGACGTCGAGGCGCTGGATGTCACATTGAAGGATGTGACCCGGCCCTATATCGCGCCGTCCAAGGCCGCCCCGCGGCATCCTGACTAGAGCGCTCGGCATGCCGCAATTCCTGTCCACCGCAGACCCCGGGTTCGAGGACCGCTTTGCCGCGCTTCTGACCATGAAGCGCGAGGATGCCCCAGACGTGGACGCCGCCGTGGCGGCGATCGTCGACGACGTTCGGACCCGGGGCGACGCGGCGGTGATCGAGTTGACGGACCGGTTCGACGGGCTGCGGCTGACGACGGAAACCCTGGCGTTTTCGAAGGCCGAAATCGATGCCGAATGCGCCAGGGTTCCGGTCGCCGAACGCGAGGCCCTGGAGCTTGCCGCCGCCCGTATCCGCGCCTTTCACGAACGCCAGATGCCGGCAGACAGGCAGTGGACCGATCCGGCCGGCGCGATGCTTGGCTGGCGGTGGACACCGGTCGAAGCGGCGGGGCTTTATGTGCCGGGCGGGCTGGCCTCCTATCCATCCTCTGTTCTGATGAACGCGATTCCGGCGCAGGTGGCCGGGGTCGAACGCCTGACGATCTGCGCGCCCACGCCGGGCGGCGTGTCAAATCCGCTGGTCCTGCTTGCGGCGCGGCTGTCTGGTGTGGACACCGTTTATCGCATCGGCGGCGCACAGGCGATCGCGGCGATGGCCTTTGGGACGGACAGCATCGCGCCCGTCGACAAGATCACCGGTCCGGGCAATGCCTATGTGGCCGCGGCCAAGCGCCGGGTCTTCGGGCGTGTGGGCATCGACATGATCGCGGGACCCTCGGAAATCCTGGTGATCGCCGATCGGCACAACGATCCTGACTGGATTGCCGTCGATCTGCTGAGCCAGGCCGAGCATGACGAAAGCGCCCAGTCGATCCTCATCACGGACGATACTGCCCTTGCACAAGCCGTGACGGCGGCCGTGGACAGGCGCCTGCAAACCCTCGACCGCCGCGAAATCGCCGGAGCGAGCTGGCGCGATTTCGGGGCGGTGATCGTCGCGCGCGATCTGGACGAGGCGGCGCGGTTGTCCGATCGCATAGCTCCTGAACATCTGGAACTTTGCGTCGAAAACGCCCACGAATTTTCGTTGAAAATTCGTCACGCAGGTGCGATTTTTCTTGGCCAATGGACCCCAGAGGCGATCGGCGATTATGTCGGCGGGCCCAATCACGTCCTGCCCACCGCCCGGTCTGCCCGCTTTTCCTCGGGCCTTGGGGTGATGGATTTCCTAAAGCGCACGACGCTTGCCATGATGACCCCTGCGGCGCTGGCCGCCATCGGCCCCGCAGCCGAGACCCTGGCGATCTCGGAATCGCTCGAGGCGCACGGCCTTTCCGTCCGCGCCCGGCTTGACCGGCTGAATGAGGGAAAGGAGACATGAACGACCTCAAAAACGTGACCATAGACGACAGCGCGCTGCCGCCACCGACGCCCGAGATCGAGCAGGAACGCAAAGTCGCGATCTTCGACCTTCTGGAAGACAACAGTTTCACGGTCCCGCCCCGCGATGGCCGGACACAGCCGGTGCCGCCCTACAACCTAAACCTCGCCATCCGCGACCGGCGTCTGGTCTTCGATGTGACCACCGAATCCGGCGATCCGGTGGTCGAATTCCATCTCTCCCTCGGCCCGTTCCGCCAAGCAGTAAAGGACTACTATCAGATCTGTGACAGTTACTTCGACGCTGTGAAACGCCTGCCGCCCAGCCAGATCGAAGCGGTCGATATGGCCCGCCGCGGCATCCACAACGAGGGCGCGCGCATTCTGCGGGAGCGCCTGGAAGGCAAGGCCGAGATCGACATCGACACCGCGCGACGCCTCTTTACCCTGATTTGCGTGTTGCACTGGGGGGGCTGACGGCGTGGCGGGGGACATTCCATCCTCGGTACTGTTTTGCTGCGATCACAATGCCGTACGCTCTCCGATGGCCGAGGGGCTGATGAAAAAGCGTTACGGCCAGGCGGCTTACGTACAATCCGCGGGCGTCCGCAACGATCTGGAAATCGATGGTTTCGCGGTCGCCGTCTGTCAGGAGATCGGCGTGGAACTGTCGCGCCACCGTTCGCGCTCGTTCGACGAGATGCAGCAATGGGGCGATGATCTGACCGGTTTCGATCTGATCGTTGCGCTGTCGCCCGCCAGCCAGCGTCAGGCGCTCGAACTTACCCGCTACTCGCATCTCGAGGTGGAATACTGGCCGATCCTCGATCCCACCGGCCTTGGCAGGCAGCGCGACGAAAAGCTCGATGCCTACCGCCAGACCCGTGACCAGATCAGGGCGCGGATGCTCGACCGCTTCGGCCCGCCGACGCAGGACGACCCGTGACCCTGGCGATCCGGGTGCTGACCGGGGCCGAGGTCGAAACCGCCCTCGACGGCCTCGCCCGTCTGCGCATCGCCGTGTTTCGCGAGTGGCCGTATCTGTACGACGGCGATCTTGTCTATGAACGCCGGTACCTTGCACGTTTTGTGGACAGTCCCGGTGCGGTTCTGGTGGGCGCCTTCGATGGCGACCATCTGGTCGGCGCGGCAACCGGTTCGCCGATGGAAGACCACGCGGACGATTTCGCCAAGGCCTTCGATGGCTCGGGCATTCCGCTGTCCGATGTTTTCTATTGCGCCGAAAGCGTGCTGCTTCCGGCCTATCGCAGCCGGGGCGCCGGGCATGCCTTCTTTGAGCATCGGGAAAGACAGGCCGACGATCTCGGCTATCGCCATGTCGCATTCTGCGCCGTGATCCGCGCCGACGTTCATGCATTAAAACCGGCAGGCTACCGCCCGCTCGAACCGTTCTGGCACAAGCGCGGCTACCGCCCGCTGGACGGCGTTGTTGCGCGCCTTGCGTGGAAGGACGTGGACCAACCCGGCGAGACCGGCAAAGAGCTGCAGTTCTGGATCAAGTCGCGATGATCGACCGACCCAACGCCGTCAGGAACAACACGGTTTTTCTCGCCGCTGCGTTGGCGGTCGCCACCTTGCTCGGCATCTTGCTTCCCGCCGACGCGGTCGGTTCCCGATGGCTCGATGGGGCAATTCTGTTTCTCGGCGGAAGCGCTTTCTTCTTCGCCGCTCTTCAGGCCAACAGAACCCTCGCGGGCAACATCCTGGAAACCCATGGGGCGAAACTGCAGAACAAGGCCGACATTGTCCGTCTCACCGCGAAATCCGTGCTCGCCGACCTCGACCGAACTTTCGTGCGCAGTGCCCATTCCCCTGGCGATGTGAAGGAAACGCAAAGCCAGTTCGACGCCGCCCACAGACATTTCGGGCCGTGGCTGCGCGGTCTCGATCAGCTGGATCTGGATGGGCTGGCGTCCGCTGACCTGCCAGAGACGCCTGCGGAATTGTCCGATCGCTATATCCATGAGCGTCTCGGCGAACTGCACACCATCCTTGCCGCGTATCGCCAACTGCATGGACAGTTTCAAAAGCTCGGCAAAGTCCAGGAAAGGTCGGGCTGGGAAGAGGCGCTGATCATGTTCCTTCCCGGCCAGATTTCCCTGGCGATTGCGATTTCCCTGTTCAAGATCATCAATGCAACGAACTAGAAAGGGCGTCAGCACCATGAGGATCGCCGCCGCCGCTTACCCCATCGACGACCTTGGAACATGGGCGGCGTATCGGGATAAGCTGGGCTCTTGGATCGCCGAGGCCGCGCAGAACGGCGCCGATCTGCTGGTCTTTCCGGAATACGGCGCGATGGAACTGGCCTCGCTGTCGCAAGCCTCTGACCGCGGCACCCGGGAAGGTTCGATCCGGGCAGTGAATGAGTGGATCGATGAGGCGTACGCGCTCCACGCCGACCTTGCTACCCGGTACGGCGTCCATATTTTGTCTGCCAGCGCACCGGTGGCGGGGGACGCCCGGCCGGTCAACCAGTTGCGGCTTTTCGCTCCGTCCGGTGGCTTGGCCATACAGGAAAAGCAGATCATGACGCGCTACGAACGCGAGGTTTGGGATGTGCGTCCCGGCAAACCGCTGACCGTCATCGAGACGGATCTGGGGCGGATTGGCATTCTGATCTGCTACGATGCCGAATTTCCGCTTCTGGCGCGCGCCCTTGTCAGTGCCGGGGCCGAGATCCTTCTGGCGCCGTCCTGCACCGAGGCGCTTTCGGGCTACCACCGGGTCCGGATCGGCGCCATGGCGCGGGCGCTGGAAAACCAATGCGTGGCGGTCCACGCCCCCACCGTGGGCGAGGCGCCGTGGTGCGAGCCGGTCGACCGCAACACCGGCGCCGCGGCGATCTACGGCCCGCCCGATCTGGGCTTTCCTGACACCGGCGTGATCGCGCAGGGCGAAATGAACCGCCCCGGCTGGGTCTATGCCGACATCGAACACGGCGCCATCGCCCGTGTCCGCGCCGAGGGCCGGGTATGCAACCACGCCGACTGGCCGCGGCAGCCGGTCGCCGGCGATTCCATCGAAATCACCGATATACGCGCGTGAGACCTTGAAAAAATGCGGAAAACAGGTCATCTAACCCGCGCCCGCAAACGGCGGGCGTGCAAGAAGGAGTGACCATGGCCAAGGAAGAACTGCTCGAATTCCCCGGCGTCGTGAAGGAACTCCTGCCGAATGCGACGTTCAGGGTCGAGCTGGAAAACGGCCATGAAATCATCGCTCATACGGCAGGAAAGATGCGCAAGAACCGGATCCGCGTACTTGCGGGCGACAAGGTTCAAGTCGAAATGACGCCCTATGATCTGACCAAGGGGCGGATCAACTATCGCTTCAAATAGCGCGAAAGGTGGTGTCTCGCAGCGCGGGAAGGCGGTTTGCAATGCAAACCCCTTTTGTCTTCCGATTGTGTAAAGGCAGGTCGGCGATGGCGCGGCGGGGCTGCGCCCAATGATTCGGCGCCCGGGACGTGTATGAACGGCAGCCTCAGGCCAAAAGCAGAATCCCCAGGCGCGGCAAACGCAGCCTGCGCCAATGGATGCGCGCCCCGTGTCTGACGTCCGCCCGCGGCTGATCCTCGGCTCTGGCAGCCCCCGGCGGCTGGAACTGCTGGCACAGCTTGGCCTCGCACCGGACGAGGTGCGTCCGCCGGAGATCGACGAAACCCCGCGCAAGGCGGAACCGCCGCGCGCCTATTGCCTGCGCATCGCCCGGGCCAAGGCCGAGGCCATGGTTCTCCGGGACGGCGAGATCGCGCTCTGCGCCGACACCACAGTTGCCTTGGGCCGCCGGATCCTCGGCAAACCCGAGGACTCAGCGCAGGCCGCGTCGTTCCTCAGGTTGCTCTCGGGTCGCCGTCACCGTGTGATAACAGCCGTTGCGGTCAAGCGTGGCGCACAGCTGTGGGAACGGGACGTCACATCTGTCGTCAAGCTCAAACGCCTGTCCGAACCAGAGATTGCCGGCTATCTCGCGACCGGTGACTGGCAGGGTAAGGCCGGCGGCTACGCCATCCAGGGTCCCGCCGGCGCGTTCATCCCTTGGATCCAGGGCTCGTACACCGCCATCGTCGGCCTACCGGTCTACGAGACCGCGCAGCTTCTGCGTGTTGCGGGCTGCCCGGTTGGCGGTGTCAATCCGTGAAGGGGCGCCAGATCGTGCTCGACCGGATCGCCGGACGCGAGGTTGCGGTTCTGCTGTCCGACGGGGAACTCGACGACCTGCTGATCGAGGCCGACGAACCGGCCCCCGGAACCATTTTTCGCGCCGTCGCAGGCCGCCCGATGAAGGGTCAGGGCGGGCTGTTCCTGGAAACCCCGGACGGCACCGCCTATCTGCGCGGCGCCAAGGGCGTCCGCCCGGGCGAGACGCTGACCGTTCAGGTCACCGGCTATGCCGAGCCGGGCAAGGCGCTTCCCGTCACCGACCGGGTCCTGTTTAAAAGCCGCTATGCCATCGTCACCCCCGGCAGCCCGGGGGTGAACCTATCGCGGCAGATCCGCGACGAGGGTCTGAGCGATGCCCTGCTGGATCTGGCCGCCGAAGCGATGGCAGACAGCGGCATGGGCCTGATCCTGCGTTCCGCCAGCGCCGGCGCTGAGACCGAACCAATCGCTGCGGACATCGCGGCAATGCGCCGCGCGGCCGAGGCTGTGATGTCGGACACCACGCCCGGCCCGGCGCGTCTGCTCGACGGCGACGGGCCCTGGCAACTCGCCTGGCGCGACTGGACGGGCCCCGCCGATCTGGTGGATGACCCCGGCGCATTAGAGGCGCTCGGGCTCGTCGACCGGATAGACGCGCTTCGCGATCCGACGGTGGTGCTACCCGGCGGAGCATATGCATTCGTCGAGCCCACGCGGGCCTTGGTGGCCGTAGACATCAACACGGGGCCGGACGGCTCCTTTGCCGCCGGACTTAAGGCCAATCTTGCGCTTGCACGCGAGCTCCCCCGCATCCTGCGCCTGCGCGGATATGGCGGCCAGATCGCGATTGATCCCGCACCCATGGCGAAAAAGGACCGTCGCGCCTTTGAGGCGGCGTTGCGCGCCGCCTGCCGCCGCGATCCGGTCGAGACGGCCCTTGCCGGATGGACCCCGCTGGGCCATTTCGAACTCCAACGCAAGCGCGCGCGCCCGCCTCTTTCTGCCCTGCTTGCCTGATGCCAGGGAGTATCGCTGCGATGTTGAAGCGAGAGATGCCCCAAATGGCGCGGATGTGATGCCTCCCGTCCGGGAGGATGGCCTTCTTGCCGTTCGCGACGAAGACGACACTCGCGCCCTTCCGTCGCAAGTCGCCATCTCGGAATAGGTCGCGACGCCACTGGCAGTTCGTCAATGCGCCCGGCGCCCCGACGCGATGGTCAAGAGGGCTGGCGTGACCACGAGTGTCAGAAAGGTTGCCACCGCAAGGCCGCCGGTAATCGCGGTAGAGAGTTCTGTCCACCACTGCGTCGACGGTGCGCCGTGAACGATCGTCCTGCCGTAGAAATCGACGGTCAGGGCCAGAACCATCGGCATCAATCCCAGTCCCGTCGTCACCGAGGTCAGTACAACGGGTCGCAACCTTTGCACCCCGGTCCGAAGGGCCGCCTCGCGGACCGCCATACCGGAGCGGCGCAGCCGGTTGAACGTATCGATCAGGACGATGTTGTCGTTCACCACCACACCGGCCAGGGCAATCACGCCGATCCCACCCATCACCACGCCGAACGGTCGACCGGTGATCAGCAGACCAAGAAGAACCCCGGCGACCGAGAAGACAATGGCGGTGAAAACCACCAGTGACTGGTAGAACCCGTTGAACTGGGTGACCAGAATGCCGAACATCAGCGCGACGGCGATAAGGAAGGCGCGGGTCAGAAAAGCTGCCGCCTCGGCCTGTTCCTCGGCCTCGCCACCGAATGACCATTCGACGCCCGAAGGTAGATCTGCCGTTGACAGCGCGGCGCCGAGCGCGAGGACCTGATCGTTGACCAACCGCCCGGTTTCGACGTTGGCCTCGACAACGATGACCCGGCTCTGGTCCACCCGCCGGATGGTGCCGCTGCGGGGGGCAGGCTCCAGGCGGACGAAGTTTTCGACCGGCACTAGACCGGCGGATGTCGGCACCCGAAGCGTGCGCAACTCTGCAAGCGTCCGTTCCGAGGCCGGAAAGCGGACACGGATGTCGATCGGCTCTTCTGCATCGTCGGGGCGGTATTCGGCAATGCGCACGCCCTGGGTCAAAAGCTGTACCGCCTGGCCCAAAAGGCTCACATCGGCACCGAACCGTGCGGCTTCCGACCGGTCAAGTTCCAATCGCCATTCGACCCCCGGAAGGGCGCGGGTGTCGGTAACGTCCGTGAAACCGCCGATGTGGTCCATAATCGCGTACACCGCCTCGACGCTGGCAACGCGCGCCCGTTCGGTCTCGGCGCGGAGTTCCAGCTGTACCGGCTTTCCGGCGGCGGGGCCGAAACTCTGCACCTGCACCTGCACGTCGATCCCGGCGATATCGGCCATGCCTTCACGGATTTCGGCGGTGATCTCGGCAGCCGTGCGGCGCTGGTCCCAGTCGGCAAGCTCCAGCTGCAACAGTCCGACCAACTCGGCATCCGAACGGTTACTCAGCATCGATTGGGCATAGACGCTCTTGATCTCGGGTTGATCCAGCAACCGATCTTCGACCCTGCGCACCAGAGCGTCACGTTCGTAGATCGAAAAGTTGTCGCGAGAGCGGATCTCGACCCGGGCGAATTCCGGTTCGATCTCGGGGAAGAAAACGACGCCGTGGCCATAGTTGCCGTAGGCCGCGAAGGCGCCGATCAAGAGCGCGACGGTGAAGAGCAGAGTCGTCCAAGGCCGTGTCACCGCCTTTTCAAGGAACCGCGCATAGGCACCTGTGATCCCGCTCAGCCGCCGTGGATCGCCCAATTCGGCGGCGTACAGAGCCGCCTTGGCGCGGGCCGACTGCGGCCGGCGGCGGCCCAGCACGCCGCCCACCACCGGCACGAAGACCAGCGCCATCAGGAGAGATGCTGCCAGTGTCAGGATCACCGTGATCGGCAGATACTTCATGAACTCCCCGGTGACTCCAGCCCAGAAGAGAAGCGGCACGAAGACCGAAAGCGTCGTTGCGGTCGAGGCGATGATCGGCCAGGCCATGCGCTTGGCCGCCGCAGCATAGGCTTCGCGTGGGGTAGCGCCGGACTCCAGCATTCGGTCGGCATACTCGACGGTGACGATGGCGCCGTCCACCAACATGCCGACGACGAGGATCAGCGAGAACAGCACAATGATGTTCATCGTGTAGCCCATCGCCCAGATCGCGGCGACACCGGTCAGGAATGCGCCGGGGATCGCGAGACCGACGAGCAGTGCCGCGCGCACCCCCAAAGCCCAGACGATGACGATCATTACCAGGACGATGGCGGCGATCACGTTCGATTCCAGTTCGCCCAGGACCTCCTTGACCGCCTCGCTTTCGTCCTGGGTGTAGGTGATCTCGACGCTGTCGGGCCACGCGGCCGAGGCGTCCGCCGCAACCTTCCGCACCGCATCCACCGTTTCGATGATATTGGCACCGACGCGCTTCTTGATTTCCAGCACCAACGCCGGCTGGCCGCCGATCCGGGCGAAGCTGTGCGGATCGGCGAAGCTGCGCCGCAGGACGGCCACGTCGGCGAAGGTAACAACCGTTTCACCGCGCACCTTCAGCGGCATCTCCATCACGTCCTGCACATTCTCGATCAACCCCGGCACTTTCAACACCAGCCGGCCGGCGGCAGTATCGATCGAACCCGCTGCGATCAGCAGGTTGTTGCGGGTGATCTGGGCGATGAGCTCCTCGAATGTCAGCGAGTAGGTCTCGAACACCGTCGGATCGATCAATACCTCCAGTATCTCGGTGCGTTCGCCTGCAATATCGACCTCGAGCACACCTTCGAGCGACTCGAACTTGGTCTTCAGATCATCGGCCAGCTGATTCAAAGTGCGCTCCGGCACGGGGCCAGAAAGGATCGCGGTCAGCACCGGAAAGAGTGCGGTGTTGACCTCGTGCACCGTTGGGTCGGTGGCGTCGTCGGGCAACTCGCCACGTGCGCGGTCCACCGCCTCGCGTACGTCGTCGAGTGCTGCGTCAGGATCGAAGCCGGGTTCGAATTCCAGCGTGACCGAGCCGAAGCCTTCGCCCGCTTCGGCGGTCATTTCCTTCAGCCCGCTCAGGGCCGCCAGTTCGGTCTCCAGAGGTTCGACAAGCAGCCGCTCGCTGTCCTGGGGTGCAATTCCCTCAAGCGTGGTGATGACATAAGCGATCGGAATTGGCACCTCCGGAGCGCTTTCCTTGGGAATCTCGCGATAGGCGACCACGCCGATCGTCAACAGAATTGCCAGCGCCATCAGAACTGCGCGGGCGCGCGAAAAAGCGGCGTCGACGATCGTGTTCATTCAAGCGTTCCCGGGGCCGCGGGCGCCGGATGTTCATCGGGCCGCGGGTCGACCACCTCGCCGGTGCGGACAAATCCCTGGCCCACCGTAATGATCTGCGCCGTGTCCGGCAGGCCGCTGACCCAGATGCCGTTGGTTTCCGCGCGCAGAATGGCAACCTCGTAGAAAGCCACGCGGTTTTCCTTGTCGACGGTCTTCAACCCAAGCACTCCCGTTTCGTTCAGCGCCAGGATTGCCGGAGAGACGAAATGCGCGACGGCCTCGCCGGTTGGAATCCTGATCTCGGCGCTCACCCCGGCGGGGATCTCGCCTTCCTTGTTCTCGACTTCGACCTCCAAGGCGAAGGTGCGCGTCTCTGGATCGGCATTGGCGCCGACGAATGACACAACGCCCTTGCGGATCTGCCCCGTGATAAAGGCGATCATGGCCTCCTGCCCGGTCCGGATCCGATGAAGCGACTGCTGGGGGATACGTGCGCGGACAGTCAGGGGATCCCGATCGACCACGCGGGCCACCGCCTTGCCCGCCGGCACGAATTCGCCCGGATCGATCCATAAATCTTCCAGCCGCCCGTCGAACGGCGCGCGAAGAACGGTGTCGGCGACTGCCTGTTCCGCCGCAGCCACGCCGGCCTCGGCCGCGGCGAACGCGGCGCGCAGGGTGGCGACCCTGTCAAGCGTCGCGCTGCCGCGGTCCAGCAGTGTCTCGGCATTTCTCAGTTCTCGCGTGACCCGTGCCAGTTCGGCCTTTGCCCTAAGAAATTCGGCCGAACGCTGCCGCGGATCGAAACGCGCAATCACCATGTCGGCGGTGACCGGATCTCCTCTGTTCAGCAGGACCTCGGCGATCTCGCCGGAAGTTTCAGCCAGCACCTTGGTGTCACGGTCGGGTTCGGCCTGGCCCTCGGCGACGAATACTTCCGGAACCTCAGTGGCCCGCGACGCCCGGATCGCAACGGTAACCGGCTGCGGCGCGCGTTCGATCGTCACCGACTCAGAGTCCCCTGACGGCAGGACAATACTGCTGGCGAACCAGCCGGTAATCGCCAAGACCATCAGGACGGCAACCCAGAACGACCGCGACGCACCCGGATCATCGGCGAAGCGAAGCGGTTCAGGCGGCGCGCTATCTGGGTCAACTGCCATGGCTGCGGTTCCAATTCTGCTTGCCCCGAAACGAGGCGCGAACCGAAGTCATCCCTTTGGTCCGCGCCGGAACACTCCGGCAACACCTCGACATGCGCCTTGATCTTGCGCAATGCAGGGACCGGAACCAAGCAATTCCGCGCAGACGCGTGGTGCCCAGGGTCTCCCGGCCCCGGGTGTCGGCTGGATCACCGACATGGAGATCCGCGACGGCGATCTGGGGACAGGTCAGCTGGAACGAGGAAGGCGCCCGGGCCGTGTCGTCGCGCGCCCATCGCTACCTCAGCCCCGTCTTTGTCTACGAGAAACCGACCGCCCGCATGGTGAAGATCGTATCGGCCGGGCTGACGAACCGACCCAACCTGAAACTGGAAGCCCTCAACACCGAGGGCGGCGAAGAGGAAAGCAGAATGGACCAGGCCATCACCGACGCGCTCGGCTTGAATGCGGATGCGTCCGTGACAAGCATCGTCGCGGCGATCAACGGGCTGAAGGACGCCAGGGCCGAAGCGCTGAACCGGATCGCGGACTTCGAGACGGCCGAGAAGGGCCGCCTGGACGAGGCGATCAACCGGGCGCTCGACGAGGCGACCGAGGCCGGCAAGATCAAGCCCGGCTCGCGCGGTCTGCGCGGCGCTCGGCCAGGACCTTGAAGAGTTCAAGAAGGCCAAATCGGCCCAATCGAAGGAGTAAGCCGCGATGGCCATTCTAACCTCCGCATTTCTGAGCGCGCTCAACACAGGCTACCGCCACGAGTTCCAGGCGGTCTATGACGCGCAGCTCGAAGAGAGCTTCTACCGGATGATCGCGACCGTCGTTCCGTCGACCACCGCGTCCAACACCTGCGGCTGGCTGGGCGACTTTCCGGCCGTGCGCGAACGGATCGGCCCCCCGTGTCGTCAAGGACATGGCGGCCCATGGCTGCAAGCTGACCAACAAGCTCTCCGAAAGCACGGTCGGCGTGCCGCGCACCGCCATCGAGGACGACAGCTATGGCGTCCACGGGCCTTTGGTGGCCACCATGGGCCAGGCGGCGGCCGCGCATCCCGACGGGATGCTGTCGGATCTGATCGCCGCCGCAACGACGTCGCTCTGCTATGACGGGCGATACTTCCTCGACACCGACCATCCGGTCGCCGCCAATGTCGACGGCACCGGCGCCGTCGACGAAGTTCGACATGAGGAAGGGTTTTAAAGGCTTCCGCATGTCGAGCAACGGCCAGTTCAAAGTTTCTCCCTCCGGCAGCGGGATCGATGCAGTCAGAGAGACTTCAAGTCGGGGCCGTCCGGTGCGTCTAGGCGCTTTCCCATTTCAGCTGTGGGGCGAAGCGCGGGCTTGTTACCACGGTGTTTTGGAACCACAGGGGCTCGATTGCGATGTTCAGAAATGGTACATAGGCCATCCAAGTCTCCACCACTATGACCGACCCGGCATCCTGAACGACCGGGATATGAGGCACGATCGTGCTCAACGTGCCCTCGGTGATCATCTCCTTGCCTGCGGTCGCATGCGACCAGACCAAGATATGCTCGTCCTCTGCGCCGTCGTAGCGGACGACGGAAACCCGCATGATCGTGTCGTGTGGCGAATGCGTCAGGAAGTCGAGCACGTCATTCAGCCCGTCCATATAAGCGGCGTTGATTTCGTTGGTTTCCCGCGAAAGCAGGTCGCCAATCATTGCGGAGGCTTTGACATTCGTGGCCTTGGCGTGGAAGGAGTCAAAGAGCACGAAGAGCCCCAGAAACGCCCATAGCAACAGCGGAATTATCATCACGGCTTCGACGGACAGCCCGCCAAAGGAATCGTCGGAGAAACGCTTGATCTTGTTTCTGAATTTCACCTGTTCCTCCATCAGCTCGGTTCGTTCACAAAGACCGCGGCGGAGACCAGCGCATAGTCGCTTGTATTGATCTTGGGCATCTTCAAACCCAAGGGGGTAAACGGGCTCATCGGGCGCACGACGGCGCAGACCCGGACCAACATCAATTCGTTGGATCCGCCTTGCGTGAAGCTGACCACCGGCGTGATGTCTTCGTCGCGGTCGATACAGGCGGTTGCCCCCAACCGCATGTCCCAGGTCTCGGTACTCACCGGCGCAAGCTCGATATGAACCGCACCCATGCAATCGGGAATGACGCCGGCGACATTGCAGATGCGCGCCTTGAGATCGTCGAAATTCGCGACGCCGGGGTCACCAAGCCGAAGATCGCGCACGGCGACGTCCGTGGCCCGCTCCAGCAGCGCCTGCCGCGTCGAGAAGAGTCCCGCCTCGAATGCCGAGCCGAAAATGGCGATGAACACGGGGAACAAGACGACGAATTCGATCGTCGCGTTTCCGTCCTCGCGGCCAAAGCGTCTCAGGATCTTCGCCATCATGCCGATCATTGGGTCAACCTCAGCTGGTTAATCTGGCCCGCGATGGACTTGAACGCATAGCTCAGGTCCTGGCCGTTCACGAGAAAGTAGTGGTTGGGCGATGTCGCGCAGTCTTCCAGCAACTGCCCCGACGCCGGTGTCACTTCGAGCCCGACGCTGAAGACGACCACGCCCCGGTCCTTGGCAGCATCACAGCCCTCGATCAGGTTGTCGTTCTTTGCGGACGGTTGCACGTAGGTGTACGAATTCAGGATCTCGTCACGCGCAGCCGCGCCCCAGACGGGCTCGACGTGGTCATATGCGTGATGGCGAACCGTCACATGGGCCCAAAGCTGCTGATAGGTCAGGCGAACCGCGTGGGTGTGGTTGTGCGGGCGGTCCTTCCACTGCCCCGCATGGGGCCAGTAGAATTCGTCGTTCGGCACATACCAGTTGTTGCTTTCCTGAGGCTCCGGCCCGTCGCCCGACCAGATCGAGAACTTGATGACATCGCCATTGCCGTTGAAGCTGGCCCAGACGTTGGTCAGCAAGTCACCGCGATAGGCATCCTTCATGTAGTACTGTTGCGTGTGGACGCCGTCGGACATCACGACCATAACCTTCATGGCGTCGCCAGAGTTAAATTGATAAGGCCGCCCGCGCAGCGACTCGTCGACAAGACCGTCGTCTGCCAGGGAGTGCAGGACGTCCCGCGAGCCCGGGTCCAGGAGCGCATTGCCCCACTTGACGCCCACATCGGTCGAGGTGTTGCCACCGGCGACAAGGGCATTCACCCTATCCTTGATCTCGGCGGGGCTCCGCGACCATGCCAGGACATCGACACCGGCCTCGTCCCGGCAAACGGGCAAACGAAGGTCCTGCGAGTTGTACCAGGGATCGAAATGCTGCGTCTGTTGCAATTCGACGGTCGTCGGCAGCGCCGTGGAACCAAAGCTCGACTGATCGAAATTGACGCAGTGGGAATCGTCATGGGTTTCGGTTCCCAGATTGTATTGCGACAGAAGATCCGGACCGGCGCTGACCTGCGTGGCGTAAGGCACGATCGAGGTCGAGACGATCCCATGCGAGGCAAGGCCATAGACCGTGTCGACGAAATCCTCTGCGGCCCCTTTGAGGTTGGTCAGACGGTTGTAGCTGTTCATGGAACCCGACACATCCAGGACCATCGAGATTTCCACGTCGCCGATCGATTCCTCTGCAACGCCCGAGGCCGGTGCGGGCAACGTGTTGACCCCGGCCATGCTCATGAAATGCATCGGCATGTCCAAAGAGGTTTGCACGGCCACCCGGCGCAAGCCCGTGTCCTCGTCGACCTGAACGCCGCTGAGGAACTCCGACAGATGCGCTTTCTCGAAATAGTCGGCAACGACCTGTTCCGGCGGCAGCTCTTGATTGAGATTTGCCGCCGCAAGAGCGGCACGATCAACGGTGGACTGCAATTGGACGCGCGCCGTCTCCAGCCGCATCAGGTCCAAGCCCATGCCACAGGCGAGCAGCATCAGAACAAGCATAAAGAGACCGAAAATGATTAGAGAGCCGTCTTCTTTACGCGCGAACGCTTGGAGGTTCCGGCTGCGATTGTGCGAGATGACTGCGCGGTGCTTTGCAACACTTGCTTTGCGCTCGCGGCTTTGGCTTCGGGGCAGTTTTTCGGCCATTGTTCTGTCTTCACGATCACGGCCCCCACCGCGTTCGGATTAACAAAATCCTGCTGAAATGTGTCCAAATTGTGGCAACATTGTCAGAATTACCCAAAACTTGCCAAAATTGCCCCAAACTTGTCCAAAAGGACAGGTTAAACGAATTATGGCGAAATTTGACCGTATTGTGGCGAAAATAGTCGTGGAATGTGACCGTTATTGTCTTGGAAGCCGAAACAGGAACTTCCTGCCGATTTGGACTGGCCAATTGCGATCCGGGTTGATTTCCAGTGAATTGCGGCGCCCGATTCTATCCAGGCAACCGCCAGCGGGGCTGGCGGTCCATAGCACAACGGCTGCTATTCGGAGGCGAATGCAAAGGAAAGCCGCTTGGACGGCCCCTGCGGCGGTCAGCGAAGCGGCTTTTGCGCGGGTTCGTGATGTTTAGCTAGAGCATCTGGCCATAGTTGGCGGCGATCAGAAAGGCCGATGTCGCAAAAACCAATGCAGAGAAGTAGTTGCTGGCCTTGAGATTTTTCTTTGGGCGCGCAGTCCAGCTGGACCAATGCGCCTGCTCTGCGGTTTTGTAAGTTTCTTCCCAGTGGTCCATGGTGCCCTCGCTCCCCAACCTTGAATGATCTTGGCTTTTGTCGCGCCTGTTTCTGGCAATATTTTGGCAATATCGAGGAATTTTCGGACCTGTGCCACACGGCGGCCCAAATATCGGTTGATCGGACGAACAGCGAGCCACCATGCAAGGCGGTAGAGGCGACCCGGGCGTTTAGATCCCATGGATGACTATCTTGGGCGCCTCGCATCAGATGCGGTGTCCGGCTCAATTCTTCACGAAAAAAAGTAACCATACCAGAGGATTACCGACGGCACGTGAAAAAGCGCCGGCTTCGCCTATGCCTCGATCCTTGCGGCGTTGGAAGGGTCGCGCTTTACGTGAACGTCCGCGATGCGATAGCTGCGGTGCGGAGTTGGCAGGTGCGGAAGGTGCCCGGAGGGGGCCGTCCTCGTCAATCTCGGCACGCGCCGAACAAGGCGGTTGTCTGCGGTGCCGCACCACCACATCGAGCCCTTACCATTACGTCGTTTCCAAAGCGGATTTCCCTTTTCGCGACTTTCCGAGACGCGATTCTTCCCGCAATTTCAGGATTTCAACACATTTTCGCCAATATCCATCGATACGATTTCGAGGTCCGCAGACTCGGGAAGGATACAATGTTGGACTTCGCAGGGGCTGGAATAATCGTCATGGGCCTTGGTGCGGCCGCGATCTTGGCGCTTGTCCAATACGTCATCAGCAGACAGCCGCCGAAAGAACTGGCCGGTGATCACGGTGTCCTGCATCCGAACGACT
The DNA here is from genome assembly GCA_030065095.1 of Rhodobacter sp. Lineage (GTDB taxonomy): Bacteria > Pseudomonadota > Alphaproteobacteria > Rhodobacterales > Rhodobacteraceae > JASJCA01. Next base: position 206,859 of record JASJDP010000005.1, on the reverse strand, counting down.
CGATGGTCGCTGTGGGTATTCTGATCGCCGCGGGCGTTGGATGCGCAGGCGTTTTCTATCATGTCGTGATCGCAAACAACCCTGTCGCAGTCCTGATCGCCGTGCTTGGTATCGTGTCCATTCCGGTCATGGCCACGGCGTTTTCCTCGATCTACGATATCACCTGGAATACCGACCGGATAACGGGCCCATCTACGACTTGGTATTCGCCGTTCAATACCGAAAGGCGCGAGGTTCCGTTCGAGTGTATCGTGGCCGCAGGTCGCGACAAATGGGGCAATTATTTTGTCGAAAGCAGCGACGGAACGTGTATCCGCTGGAACTGGTTTTACAATGGATATCCAGAGCTGATGTACTTTGTCGAAGACATCTGCCCGCACCTCTTTCCTGACGACATCGTTCCGGAAGCGGTTGACCAAGCCTAAACTGTGACCGACGTCCGAGGCAGTGCCGAGCGTTGAGAGGCCGGCAAGGGGTTCCCGCGTGTTTTGGCGGGCCAACTTTCAAATGCCATGATGGCCCCAGGCGTCGGCGCCACGTCTTTTTCTGCCAAGGCCCCGCCCGGTCCCGCCGCCTGGCAGCTTGCCAAACGGTCCCTAGACATCATCCGCCCGCGCCGAGGACATCTCGCGGAAGTGTTCGAACATCATCACGTATTCCGGCGGGATGTCGCGGTAGGACAAAAGGCCGACGATGCGGCCATCCTCCATCACCGGCAAGTGCCGAAAGGCATCTCCGAGCTTGGCGGCCAAGGCGTCGGAGATCGCATCATCGATCTGCACCGTGACCGGATCACGGGTCATTACCTCGGCCGAAGGGGTGTCATCCGCCGGCAAGCCCCGCGCGACCCCCCGGAAGACGATGTCACGCTCGGTCAGGATGCCGACCAGGTCTTCGCCGTCGGTTACGGCAACGGCACCGACGCCATTGTGTGCCATGACTTCGGCGGCACCCCGAAGCGACAGCTTGGACGAAATGCTGTGCAAGGGCCGCCCGCCAAGGATCTTGCGGATTGTGGTGGTCGTCATGCCTCTCCCTCGTCCGGCACTCTCCCCCGGATACCGGTCTTGACACGATAGAGGCCGGATTTCTCGCTCACAACCCGATAAGCCCCGACACTTTCGCGTCTCTCGGGCGCCTCGGTCACCGCGAGGCGAACCTCGGCGCGGGTGTTTTAACGCAGCGAGACGTCAAAGGTGATGCCGGCGGGGTCCGGGATCAGTTCATCACCACCACATATTTAACGATCCGGTTGTTGTCGCTGTCGGCGAAGTAATAGGCGTTACCGTGGACGGCCACGCCTTCGGGATCGTCGAATTTGTCGGGGCCAAGGCCGGGCGTACCGTCTCCGAGCACGCCGAGGAGATCACCGGTGACCGGGTCGATCAGAAGGATGCGGTGAGCGTCCTGGTCGGCGACGACGAGGCGGCCGAAATCGTCGACATCCATATAGCGCGGGCCGGCGAAGCCGTATTTCGGATCGTTCAGCACCTGAAGCTGGTCCAAGGTGTCCGGATCAAACCGCACGAGCCGGCGGTTGAAGTTATCGGCGACCCAGACCGAGCCGTCCGGGGCCTCGGCCACGTCATGTGCGCCTGGCATGCCGCCGGCTGTGGCGACGACGGCGCCGTCTTCAATCGCGATGAGGAGACCGGTGCCGGAGGCCATGACGTAAAGCCGTCCGTTGGAGTGCGCCAGGGCGCCTTCGGTCCGGGGGAAGGTGCCCAGGACGTTTTCCAGAACCGGTTCGCCGGTGCCGAACCCGTAGATTGCAACGGCGCTGGCCCCGGTGACGGCGGCATAGGCATTACCGTCGGGCCCGAAGGATATGTCGTGCACGCCCACAAGGTCGCCGTCGCCGAAGCTGCCCGTCACCTCAAGCGTTTCGGGATCCATGACAAGGATTCGGTTGCCGAACTTGTCGGCGATATAGAGCTTGCCGTCGGGGCCGAGCGCAAGGTCGTGGGGATCGTTCAGGACCGGGTCCGACGCACGGTCGAAGGTCGCGAACGGGCCCTGGGCCACGGCCGGGGCGGCGGCGAGACAAAGGGCGGCAATCCAGAGGCGCATCGGGCGGCCTTTCGGGGCTAGGGTTGCGTCGCGCAAAGCGCGTCGCCCGGGGCGAGGGGGCGCTGCCCCTCGCGCTCCCCGGCGTATTTGAACCAAGATCAAGGAACCGGGCAAGGAAAGGTTTCGTGACCCCGCGGCTTGCGGATTTAGCGGCTTAACAGGGCGGAGGTCCGCCGCTAACATCACCGCCATGGCCGAGGAAGGCGATCTGCTGCATGTCGTGACCGATGACGAGATTTCCCCCCGCCGGGCGGCGCTGGGGCGTGTGCTGGTTTGGGGGTCGGCGGGGATCGTGGCGATCAGCTTCCTTGTGGTCTGGATCGCCAAGCAGGGGACGATCGGGCTGGACGCGCCGAATTGGCGGCCGGTGCTGTATGCCTATCTGTTCTTCGGCATCTGCCTTGGCGTCGCGCAGGTGGTGCAGCGCGGCGAGCAGGGCAAGCGGACACTGTTCATCCTGCCAGCGGTGCTGTTCGTGATCGCGATGGTGATCTTTCCGCTGATCTTTGCCTTGGGGATCGCGTTTTCGGATTGGAACCTGGCCTCGCCCGAAGGGCGGCAGTTCAACGGCTGGGACAATGTCCGGCAGATGTGGGGCGATCCGTTTTACTGGAACGCCCTGAAAAACATGGTGTATTATACTGCGGCGATCCTTGTGGAATACGCCATCGCCTTTGGGCTGGCGCTGATCCTGGCAAGCGAGATCCGGGCGCGGAAGTTTTTCCGGGTGGCGTTTTTGATGCCCCTGATGCTGTCGCCGGTGGCGGTCAGCTGGATGGTCGGCAAGTCGATGCTGGAGATCCGGTTCGGACCGCTGGCGCGGCTGGCGCGCTGGCTGGGGTGGGAAAGCCCGTCGTTTTTCGGTTCTCCGGAGGTGGCGCGGTTCATGATCATGGCGATGGATGCCTGGACCTTTATCCCCTTCATGATGATCATGCTCTTGGCCGGGCTTCAGGCCATTCCGCGAGAACTGAACGAGGCGGCCGAGGTCGACGGCGCGGGCAAGTGGCGGTCGTTCTGGGAGGTGACCTTTCCGCTGATGCTGCCCGTGTCGATCACGGCGATCCTGATCCGCATCATCTTCAAGCTGAAGCTCGCCGATATCATCATCAATGTCACTGCCGGCGGGCCGGGCGGGGCGACGGATTCGGTGACCTCGTTCATCTTCCGCGAATACCGGGACCGGTCGAACGTGGGCTACGGCACACTGCTGGCCATCGTCTATCTGGTGCTGATCGTCATCGCGATCACGGTGTTCATGAAGGCGGTCGACCGATGGATGAACCCGAGGTACTGACGTGGCAGAGGTAACCTCGACCCAGATCTTCCGCGACAGCGAGGCGGACCTGGCCCACAAGGCCAAATGGTTCACGGGACGTGTGGTGATTTACGGCATCCTGATCTTCTGGACCGTCGTCTGCCTGTTCCCGATCTACTGGACAATCACCACCTCGTTCAAGCTGGCCCCCGACGTGATGAAAGGTAACATGATCCCCTGGGTCGATTACGTGCCGCAGTGGCGGGGATGGAAGTCGCTGGGCCTGTCGCCGGACACCATCGGGACCGAGTCGACGGTGCGGGCGGAGTTTCTGAAGCGGTTCATGAATTCGGCGATCACGGCAGTGTCATCCTCGGCGCTGGCGGTGATCCTGGGGTCGATGGCGGCCTATGGGCTGTCGCGGTTCCGCTACCGGTTCGGATTCATGCGCAACCCGGATATCTCGTTCTTCTTCCTCAGCCAGCTGATCCTGCCGCCGGTGGTTCTGGCGCTGCCGTTTCTCGTGCTTTACAAGGAGCTGGCGCTGCTCGACACGCGGATCGGGCTGATCCTGCTTTATACGCTGACGGTGCTGCCGATCGTGATCTGGATCATGCAGGACCAGTTCCGGTCGATCCCGGTCGAGTTGGAAGAGGCGGCGCTGGTCGATGGGCTGTCGGTCTGGGGCGCGTTCCTGACGATCATCCTGCCGATTGCCCTGCCGGGTATGGTGGCGGCGTTCATCCTGTCGCTGGTGCTGACCTGGAACGAGTATTTCTTTGCCGCTTTGCTGACCTCGACCGATGCCAAGACCTTACCGGTGATGGTGGCGTCGCAGACAGGGAGCCAGGGTATCAACTGGTGGTCGATGGCGGCGCTGAGCGCCAGCGCCATCATCCCGCTGATCGTCATCGGGATCGTGCTGGAGCGCTATATCATCAAGGGGATGGCGTCGGGGGCGGTGAAGTAGGCGCGCTCGATTGGCTTAGCTGGCAATTTCCACCGGAATCTGGGCGATCGGGTCGCCTTCGCACAGGATCGTGACGTCGGAATAGGCCTTGGGGCCGCTGACCGGGCGTTGGTAGCGGACGGGGATCCAGGTCATCACCTGCGGCCAGATTCCGGGCCGTTGGTAAAAATGGATATCGAGCAACAGGATGCGCGGGTTGATGCCCTGTGGATTCGACGGGACGAGAAAGCCCTCGACACCGGGGTTCGGCGCCCAGGCTTCACCGACGACATAGAGCATGTTCGGACCCGGAGGCATGGTGTCGATCCAAGCGTACCAATCCCGGGTCTCGGTGTTTTTACATGAAATGGGGGTCGATTCATCAGCCACTGAAATCTCTCCTTAAAACTCTGAGCAATACCGATTGCCTGGTGAAATTCGCGTCCAGGCAATCTAAACCGTATCACATTGTTCTGATTGCGTACATCAAGGTTGGAGTGAATCATTCCATATTCGTATGGCGCGCGCGCATCGTTTCGGGCGTTTCGGCAAGCAGAACCGCCAGACGCCGGACCATGACCTCGAACAGAACGAACAGTGCCCCCTCGTAGAGCGACCCCATGGGCAGGGTGGAGCTTGGTGCGGATCGGTCGGTCGCCATCGTTTGTGCGGGGACTGACAGGATGTGGTCGGCGAGCGCGGCGCTGGGGGTGTCTGGGCGTGCCGTGAGAAACAGGATGTCGGCCCCGGCGCCCTTGGCCGTCTGCATCAGTGCCGTGACGGTGGAAAGCTCGCCAGGGCCGGCGGAAGTGAGGAAAAGGTCGCCGGGACCGAGTGGTGGGGTGTTCATCGCGCCTTGCATCGTGGCGTCCAGTCCAAGGTGGTGCAGACGCATGGCGAGCCCCTGGACCTGCAGGCCCTCACGGCCGCAGCCAAAAAGGACGATTTTCCCGGAATTGCCGATGAGGCGGCAGGCGGTCTCGACCTGGGCGAGGTCGAGAGCATCGGCGACGGCCGCGATTTCGGCGCAGGCATTCAGGTAACTGTCTTTCATAGCTCGTGCGCAATATCCTTAGTCTGTTCGTAGAGACGGCCAAACAGGCAGTACTGCTTGGCATAGGCGTCGTTGGGCCGGGCGGGGACGCTCTCGGCGACGGGATTCCAGTCAAGGATGTCTTTCGGCTTTGCCATGCCGATGGCCTGCGCCGCCAGGAAGGCATCGCCATACGAGGCGCCGGTGGTCTTTTCGCAGACGATCTGGTCGATACCCGAAATATCGCTGGTCGCCTGTAGCCAGAGGCGGTTTTTGGTGCCGCCGCCTACAGCCAGCAACCGGGTCGGGCGCTGGTCCACTTCGGCAAACGTTTCGATGACATGGTTGGTGCCATATGCGATCCCCTCGATGAGCGCGCGGTAGATATCGCCGCGGGTATGCGTGAGGTTGAGGCCAAAGACCGCGCCCTTGGCCTGCGGGTCGTGAATCGGGGTCCGTTCCCCGCTGAAATAGGGAAGAAAGAGCAGGCCGTTCGCGCCCGGCGGGCTTTCGGCGGCCTCGGCAGCGAGAGCGGGAAAGGCCTCGTCCCGCCGAAGCTCGGCGGCGAACCGGTCACGGAACCAATGGGTCAGCGTGCCCGAGGTGGCAAGACCGGCCATCGAGGCGTGCTGGCCCCGGAAGAGCCAGGGCGCGTACCAGAGGCGCGGATCGCGCACGCGGGTATCGGTCAGCGTGATGATGAAGATGGTAGAGCCGTACATCATCATCATGTCGCCGGCCGCCTGCAGCCCGACCGAGACGGCCTCGGCAGCCGCGTCGATGGTGCCGCAGGTCACAGGCGTTCCCTGGGCGAGGCCGGTTTCCCGGGCAGCATCGGCGTGGATGTGACCGGCGATATCGGTGGACCAGAGCAGGGTCGGCAGTTTGTCGAGGGGCAGGATGTCTTTGGTCAGGGCGTCGGTCCAGCTGCAGGTGCCGGCATCATAGAGCGGGGCGAAATTGGCCGCGGTGTAGTGGTCGATGACGTAACGGCCGGTGAGCTTCCAAACGAGGTAACTGGTCGAGGTGAGGATCTTTTCGGTGCGGGCGAAGAGATCGGGGCGCTTGTTCCTGAGCCAGAGGATCTTGGGGCCGACCGCCTGCGAGGTGAGCGCGTTGCCGCAACACTCCAGGATGGTTTCGGGGCCGATGGCGGCATTGAGCTGGTCGATTTCCTCGCTGGCGCGGGTGTCGACGCCGTAAAGGACACCATTCATCAGGGGGGTGCCCGCGGCATCGACGGGCACCATACAGGGGCCGATGGCAGAGGTCGCGACGGCCTTGATCTCGGCCGGATCGATTTGGGTTTCCGCAAGCAGTTTCCGCGTGATGGCGACGAAATCGCCCCACCAGTCCTGATCGGGGCGATGTTCGGCCCAGCCGGGCTGCGGCACCAGCATCTCGTGTGGGGCGGTTGCCAGGGCGGCGATCCTGCCCCGGTCGTCCACAAGAACGCCCTTGGATTCGAAGGTGCCGATGTCGAGGCCGAGGGTATAGGGCATGGTGCGCAATCCTTTGCGGTATTTTGGCCAGATTGGTCGCAGAGGGCAGCGCCGGGCAAGCCCCAATGCACGCACTGGTTCAAGCCGCTCCGAAGCGGCTTGTCGACGCGGCTTCGAAATCGCTTGGTACAAGGTCTTTCGAAAGACCTTGACCGTCCGGATCACCTGCGGGTCAGGTCGAACTCCGGGGTGATCCTGGGCAGCGCGGCAAGGATGAGCTGGGTGAGCTGTTCCAGGTCGTTGAGATCGCAGAGCTCGAGACTGGAATGCGAATACCGCATGGCAAAGCCGAGATCGAGGCTGGCGACGCCTTCGCCCACCAACTGCACATAGCTGAGATCGGTCAATATGCCGGTCTGGGCGCTGCGCTGCAGGTCGATCCCTTCTTGCGCGGCGGTGGTCTCGACAAGCTGCACCAGGGCGGGGTGCGGGATCACCCCGTTCAGCGTGCCGCGTCCATGGAAGGAGTAAAGCGACATGCCGGGCCCGCCGCCCAGGCGCATCTCTCCCCTTTCGGCCATGTCGGGTGTGTCGGTTGCAAGCATCAGGTCGAGCTGGATGGCGATGTCGGGCCGAAGCGCCTGGGCCGCGACCACGGCGCCGCGGAGGTTGAACTCCTCCTGCACGCTGAAGACCAGATGGACCGGGGGGCCGCGGCGGCGGGTGGCGAGCGCGCGGGCGATTTCGATCAGCACGGCGCATCCGGCACGGTCGTCGATGGCCGTGCCGGCGATGCGGTCGCCGGCCAGGTCGAGAACCTGAGCGTGATAGGTGACGGGGGTTCCGATGCGGATGCCGGCCTCTTCCGCTTCGGCCTTCGTCCGATGGCCAGTGTCGACGTACAGGTCCGGGGTTTTAAGGACGGTGTATTTCTCGTCCGGCGATGTGGCATGGTGGGATTTGTTGGCGATGATGCCGGGGATATCGCCCCTGGCCGTGGCCAGGGTAACCGCCTGGCTGGCGAGCGCGCGTTCCGGGACGCCGCCAAGGCGTTCGATACGGGAAAGCCCGTCAGCGTCGATCTTGCGGACGACAAAGCCAAGCTGGTCCATATGGGTGAACAGCATGACGGCCGGGCCGGTGCCGGCAAAGCTGGCGATCAGGTTGCCAAGGCGATCCGTGCGGCTGTCGACGCCGGCGGCGGACAGCTTGGCGGCGATGGCGCGGCGCACGCGGTCTTCGTGCCCGGACAGACCGGGCAGACGCATGAGTTCGGTCAGGTCCAGTTTGATCCGGCTGCGCATTCACCCGCTCCTTGCCGCACGCGCCCGCGCCATGAAATCGGCGGCACGGTCGGGATCAACGGCCTTCCAGGTGTCGCCGTCCACCTTCAAAGACGATCCGACGATGCAGCCGTCGGCAACAGTCAGGACATCCGCCACGGTGTCGTGCTTGACGCCGGTATTCGCCAAAACGGGGGTGCCGGGCAGGACGGCCTTGACCGCCTCGAGGTCGGACAGTGCAGCGGCCTCGCCGGTGATCGCGCCAGAGACCAGCACGGCATCAGGGATCGATGAAAACACCGCCGAGCGCGCGCGGTCCGGCAGCGGGCGCCGGTCGAGGCTGTCGGCGAATTCGGCGGAGATGTTGTAGAGCAGGGCAAGATCCGGCCGGCCAAGCCGGTCGCGATAGCGCATCGCCTTGCCGGCATCGGGGGACCAGGGCCCCATGTCCGAGGCGTAGGTGCCGGTAAAGATCTCGCGGGCAAACGCGGCTCCGGTGGCGGCAGCAAGCGCAATGGTGGACATCGGATCCCAAAGCACGTTGACGCCGAATGGCACGGTGATGTCGGCATGCAGCTGGCCGATGACATAGGCCATGGTGGCGGTGGTGGCGGTGTCGACGGCGAATTCGTACGGCCGGTCGTTCTCGTTGCCGAACATGACGGCGTCGAAGCCTGCGGTTTGCAGGGCGGTCAGGTCGGCGCGGGCGGCGGCGATCATGGCGTCGACCCCGCCGTCCCGGTCGTAAAGCGGTGTGCCGGGCATGGCCGCGAGATGCACCATTCCGATGACCGGCTTTGTCGTGCCAAAGATGCGGTGGTAATTGTTCATCCCGTCCCCTTCTTCTGCGCAGACTAGCGGGGTTTTCGCGACAGGCAAAAACATATTAGGCTGGCCGGGCGCGCGCGGCACGGAGGGGCAGATGGCACTGAAGACAAGACATTGGGACCGGCTGGGAAATGGCGGGCTGACCTTTACCGAGATCGGGATGGGGACGGCGCCGCTGGGCAACCTCTACAGGGCGATTCCGGACGACGAGGCGCATGCCATTCTGGAACAGGCCTGGGCCGCGGGGGTGCGGTATTACGATACGGCCCCGCTATATGGCTTTGGCCTGAGCGAGACGCGGATGAACCGGTTCCTGCGCGACAAGCCACGCGAAGACTATGTGCTGTCGACGAAGGTCGGGCGGCTGTTGCACGCTTGCGCCCCGGGCGACCGCGACGGCGTCGGCAAGTGGTTCGAGGTGCCGAACCGCAAGGAGGAATACGATTACTCCTATGACGGCGTGATGCGATCGGTGGAGTTTTCACTCGAGAGGCTGGGGGTCGACCGGATCGATATGCTGTTCGTGCATGACATCGACGTGCCGAACCAGGGCAGCCGCGCCAATGTCTTCGCCAAGGTCGATGAGTTGATGGCCGGCGGCTATCACGCGCTGGAGAAGATGCGGAACGCCGGCGTGATCAAGGCCTTCGGCGCGGGTGTCAACGAGTGGGAGGTAGCGCAGCAGCTGACCGAGCGGGGGGATTTCGACATCTTCCTGCTGGCCGGGCGCTATACGCTGTTGGAGCAGGGGGCGATGGACAGCTTTCTGCCGCTATGCGAAGCGCGCGGCATCGGGATCGTGACGGGCGGACCCTATAATTCTGGGATACTGGCCACGGGTCCGGTGGACGGGGCTTATTACAACTATGAACCGGCGCCGCGAGAGGTGCTCGACAAGGTTGCCGCGATCCAGAACGTGTGCGAAGCGCATGGCGTCCGGTTGATCGATGCGGCGTTTCAGTTCCCGCTGCTGCATCCCACCACGGTCTCGGTGATCCCGGGCGGCCAGGGCGTTGCGGAAATGGAGTCGAACCTGGTGGCCTCGCGTGCGGCGATCCCGGGAGAGGTCTGGGCGGAACTGAAGGCCGGAGGGCTGATGCGCGAGGACGCGCCGGTCGGGTGAGGACGAATTTTCGTCGAAAATTCATGGCATTGCCGGAGAGGGACACCGAATGATCGACGCCCATCAGCACTATTGGAACCCGGCCCGGAGTGACTATTTCTGGATGCCGCCGGATCATCCGATCCTGGCGAAACCGTACCGGCCGCAGGACCTCGAGCCGCTGCTGAACCGGCACGGGATCGAACGCACCGTGCTGGTGCAGGCGGCCGATACGGTCAACGAGACCGAATACATGCTGGGCATCGCCGATGTGACCGACAGCGTGGCTGGGGTCGTGGGCTGGGTGGATTTCGAGCGGCCTGGGGACCGCGAGCACCTGGAAAGACTGGCGAAACATCCGAAGTTTCGCGGCGTGCGGCCGATGATTCAGGACATTCCGGATGACGATTGGATGCTGCGCGAGGATGTTCAATGGGGATATCGGGCGCTGATCGAGCTGGATCTGACGTTCGATGCCCTGGGCTTTCCGCGGCACCTAAAAAACTTCCACACGATTCTGACACGGTACCCGGAGATGCGGACGGTGATTGACCATTGCATGAAACCGCAGATCCGGGATCTTGCGTTCGACGACTGGGCGCCGGGAATGGCCGCCTTGGCGAAGGACACGGGCGCCTATCTGAAGTTTTCGGGGATCGTGACCGAGGCGGCGAACGGCTGGACCGTCGAAGACCTGAAACCCTATGCGGATCATGTCATCAGCTGCTTCGGTCCGACGCGGGTGATGTGGGGGTCGGACTGGCCGGTCTGCCAGCTTCAGGCGACCTACGATCGCTGGCGCGAGGTGGCGCTGGAACTGACCGATCATCTGAATGCAGAGGAAAAGGCGCGGATCTTCGGGGGCACTGCCGAGGAATTCTATCGCCTTTGAGCGAAGGCCTCGACAGCGTCTGACGTGATCCGGGCGCGGGTCTCGACCGGCGTTGAGACGTGCAGCGCGGCGGCGGACTGGGCGAAATCCAGCGCGTCTTCGAGACGTTGGCCTGAGGCGATACGCGCGGCGAGGGCACCGCAGAACATGTCGCCGGCGCCGTGGCTGGAAATGACGCCGATCCTGCGCCCCGGAAGCGCGCGGGTCTTGCCGGCCGTGCAACAGATCAGGCCCTCGGCGCCGAGCGTAACGATCACGGTGGCATAGCCGGTGGCGTGAAGGTCCCTGGCGGCGATGACCGGATCTGCCTGGCCGGACAAGCCCTGTGCCTCGATGCGGTTCACGACCAGCGATATGCCGTTCATTGCGATCGCATATGACTCCCGCAGAGCCCGATGCGCCTCGGGCCGCGCCGGGGCAGCGTTCCAGAGCACCGGGACGCCGCGCGCCGTCGCGGCGGCGATCAGGGCGGCATTGACCTCTGCGGGGATCTCGTTCTGCAGGACCAGTATCCCGGTGTCGGCGGGCAGGCGCACGTCGCTCGGCAGGATGTTGCGGTTCGCGCCCGAGACCACGACGGCACCGTAGTCACCGTTGGCGTCGACGATGGCGGCGCTCATGCCCGAGGGGCCGGGATCGGTGATCACCTGGGACCGGTCGATGCCGGACGCATCCAGCCGGTCGTGCAGCATTCGTCCGAAAGCATCGCTGCCGGTCCGGCCGGCCATCGAGACCGTGGCGCCCATCTGCGCCGCCGCCAATGCCTGATTGCCGCCCTTGCCGCCGAATGCGTAGGTGACAGTCTCGCCCATCAGGGTCTCATCGAGGCGGGGCAGGCGGGGGGCGTTCAGGATGACGTCGAGATGCAGGGACCCGGCCACGAAGACGCGGGCGGTCATGATATCGCTCGCCCCGGCAGGCGGCGGTCTCGGCCGCAAGGCCGGGGTTGCGCATTTTGGCCGGGGTGAACCATGGGAGCGGTGGCTTTACGTGGCATCGGTCAGGCTCCGTAGAGAGCTTGGCCGACAATCCGCATGGATTGGGTCGCGTCCTGGCGGGCGATGGCGGCGGCCAGATCGGTGTTGTCGGCAAGGTCGGCGGCGATGGTGCGCAGGCGGTTCACAAGGCGGATGTTGGTGCGGGCCTCTTCCACCGGGTCAAGGCCGCCATGGTCGGGGAAGGTGTCGAAATAGATGACGCCGTCGTAGCCGATGCGCTGAAGCTCGACGAGAAGCTCGAGCGTCTGCACGGGGTGCACGGACCCAGCCATCAGCCCGTCGTCGCGTTTGCCGTAACCGTCGTTGAGATGCACGCCCAGGAGTCTTGAGTGCCGTGAGATCAGATGCGCGGTGTGGGCGGGCATTTCGTCGGCATAGAGCACATGGGCGAAATCGAGTGTGACGCCAAGGTTCGGCGCACCGGCCTCCTTGATGGCCAGAAGCGTGGTGGCGACGTCGGGCAGCAGGGCGTAGGCGCGGGGCTCGTTGGGCTTGTATTCGATGGCGATGTCCAGGCCGGGATTGTGGGCGCAGACCTGTTGCAGGCAGGTGAGAGTGCTGTCCCACATGGCGCCGTAGTCGCCCTGGAAGGAATAGTCGAAGCCGTCCTGACCCATCCAGAGCGTCATCAGCCGTCCGCCCATCTCTGCCAGCGTGTCGAGCCCCCGTTTGGTGACGTCGAGCGCGGCCTGCCGGACCGTCCTGTCCGGGTGCGTGAAGGCGCCGAGTTTGAACCCGGGGTCGGTATAGTAGCGCATCGCAAGCCCATTCAGCGACAAACCGGCGTCAGAGAGGACCCCGGAAATATCGTTGGCGCTTTGCCCGTCGAAGTGATCGGGGAAGTTGAGATCGACGGCGTCGAGCCCGGCCGCGGCCGCGCGGGCCAGCATGTTTGCAATCGTCGGCTCGTCCAGGCCCAGCTTGAAGGCGTTCAGGCGGGCCGCGTAGTGCGGGCGGTTGGGCAGCATTCAGGCCTCCATCTTGGCTGGCAAGACATAGTAGAGCAGGTCGCGTGGCGCTGGAATTGCGGATTTTGGCCTGGGGCGGGCGTTGGCAATCTGTCTTCCGGCGCGGAATCACGGGGCGTAGCCGCGCAATCGCCGACCCACCCCGGAGGGAAGGTTTTTTCTGGCGCGCGTATCGCATTGAGGTCGTTCGGACTTTGCGGGGATAAATCGAGCCGCTCCTAGGTCCGGTCGCTTCCCCGCGGGTCGGCGGCGGCACGGCTCATCTCTCAATTCGCAAACCTCCGCTCCAAGGCCCGAACCGGCCAAGCGTATTCGGGCCATTGTCATACCGCTCACGGCCGCGCCCTACCGCGAAACCCGCGCTTTCGCTTGAGTGGCGGCAGGCGTAGGCTGCGGCCAGTCATGAGGATGGATCGCTGATGGTTGAACTGTCTGAAACCGGAGATGTCCGTCCGGCGGTGGGGATCGTGCATCTGGGCATCGGGGCGTTCTTCCGGGCCTTCGGCATCCCCTGGCTGGAGGACGTGATGGCCGCGGCGGGCGGCGATTGGGGCGTTGCCGGGGTGTCTTTGCGCAGCGCAGGCGTGCGCGATCGGCTGCGGGCGCAGGAGTGCGTCTACCGTTGCCTGGAGCGCGGACCGGAGGGATCCCAGGTCCGGCAGGTCCAAGCGCTTCGCCGGGTTCTGTTCCTGGGCGAGGAACGCGAGACGGTACTGGAGGCGATGGCCGATCCGGCGGTGTCGGTCGTGTCGTTGACGGTGACCGAAAAGGGATACTGCCACGTACCGGGGACCGGGCGGCTGGATCTCCGTAATCCGGGCATCGCGCATGACATTGCCACGCCGGACGCGCCCGAGACGGCCCCGGGGCTGATCGTCGAGGCATTGCGGCGGCGTCGCGCTGCCGGGCTTCGGCCATTCACCTGCCTGTCCTGCGACAACCTGCCGGGAAACGGCGAGGTGCTGCGGAATGTGGTGCTGGGGCTGGCCGAGCGGCTGGACCCGCACCTGGCCGGGTGGATCGCGCATGAGGGGCGGTTCCCGGCAACAATGGTGGACCGGATCGTGCCGGCGACGACCGCAGCGGATATCGACGAGGCCGAACGGCTGACGGGCGTTCGGGACGAGGCGGTGGTGGTGCACGAACCGTTCCGGCAATGGGTGATCGAGGACCGGTTCGTGGACGACGTGCGGCCCGCCTTCGAGGCGGCGGGTGTGCTGATGGCGGACGAGGTTGCGCCCTACGAGCGGATGAAGCTGCGCTGTCTGAACGGGACGCATTCGGCGATCGCCTATCTGGGGCTGCTGGCGGGAAAGGCGACGGTGGCAGAGACAGTGGCGGACCCGTCCGTTGCCCGGTTCGTCGAAGGGCTTTGGCGGGAAGAGATCGTGCCGAGCTTCGATCCGCCCGCTGCTGTCGATCTTGCGGAGTATACGGCGGCGCTGATGCAGCGCTACCGCAATCCGGGCATCGCGCACCGGACGATCCAGATCGCCATGGACGGGTCGCAAAAGCTGCCGCAGCGCATACTGGCCACGATAGAAGACAACCTGGCCGGCGGACGGCCGGTGGGCCGCCTGGCGCTGGTGGTCGCGGCCTGGATCCGGTTCCTGGGCGGCGTGTCGGATGCCGGTGTGACGTTCGATGTAAGCGATCCACTGGCCGGCGCGTTGCAGGCGCGGGCGCGGGCGAAGGACCCGGTTGGTGCCGTGATGGCGGTGGAAGAGGTGTTCGGGCGGTCCCTGCACGGTCACCCGGATTTCATCGGAACCGTGCGCGCGGCCCATGACCGGCTGGCCGGCGCAGGCGTGCGGACCGTGCTGGAGGGGATGGCATGATCGAAAGCTGGCGCTGGTTCGGGCCACTCGACAAGATTTCGCTGGCAGAGGTGGCGCAGACCGGTGCCGCCGGCGTCGTGACGGCCCTGCACGAGATCCCCTATGGCGAGGTCTGGCCGGTCGAGGCGATCCGGGACCGGAACTCTGCGATCGCCCGGCCGGGGGCGGGGCTCTGGTGGAACGTGGTCGAAAGCCTGCCGGTGCATGAGGATATCAAGCGCGGGACGGGCGACCTGACCCGGCTTTTCGGCAATTACCGGCAGTCGCTGGCCAATCTGGCCGCCTGCGGCGTGAGGGTGGTGTGCTACAACTTCATGCCGGTGCTGGACTGGACGCGCACGACGCTGAACGCGCCGGTGCGGGGTGGCGGCACGGCGTTGCGGTTCGATGCGGTGCGGATGGCGGCGTTCGAATTGCACATGCTGCGGCGCGCCGGTGCCGAAGCGGACTATCCCGCCGAGGTGGTGACACAGGCCGCGGATTGGATCTCGGGCGCGGACGAGGCGGCGCAGGAAAGTCTGCTCGCCTCGATCATGGCAGGGCTGCCGGGCGCCTATGACAGGTATTCGGTGGCAGAGTTGCGCCAGGCCCTGGACCACTACGATGGCATCGGTCGCGAGGATCTGCGGGCGCATCACGCGCGGTTCCTGGCCGAGGTGATTCCGGCTGCGGAGGAGCTGGGGGTCAGGATGTGCGTGCATCCCGACGATCCGCCGAGGGATATCCTCGGCCTGCCGCGGATCGTTTCGGACGGCGACGACATCAAGCCTATTCTGGACGCACAGCAAAGTCCGGCCAACGGGCTTACGCTGTGCAGCGGATCGCTGGGCGCGCATCCCGACAACGATGTGGTGGCGATTGCCGCGCAGTTTGCGGACCGCATCCATTTTGCGCATCTGCGGAACGTGGCGAAGGAGCCGGATGGATCGTTTCAGGAGGCCGAGCATCTGGGCGGAGACACCGACATGGTGGCCCTGGTGCAGGTGCTGCTGGCCGAAGAAGCTCGCCGGCAGGGCGAGGGCCGCGAGGATTGGGAGATACCGTTCCGGCCGGATCACGGGCACGAGCTGGGTCCCGATCTGGAGCGCGAGGCGCATCCGGGCTATCCGCTGATCGGGCGGCTTCGGGGCCTTGCGGAATTGCGCGGGGTGATCGCCGGGCTGCGGTCGGCAGGACCCCAGAGCACGATGACCTGTGAGTGAACCATGTCTGGCTTTGGCCTGGAGCGGACGTTCGCAATCTTTATTCAGGCGCGGAATCAAGGCCGCAGGCCGCCGCGCCATCGCCGACCCGCCCCGGAGGGGAGGCGATTTTCCAATGTTACGTATCGCATTGAGTTCGTTCGGACTTTGCATGGATAAATCGAGCCGTTCACAGGTTCGGGTCGCCTCCCCGCGGGTCGGCGATGGCTCGGCTTCGCGCTCAATAGGCAACATCCGTTTCAGGCCAGAACCGACGCAAGACGGCTTTGTATAAGTCCATCCCGCACCGGCAGCGTGCCGGGCCGCTTCGAAGCAGCCTTGACCCGGCCGGTGACCGACCGCGGCGGAGCCTGCGTTAGCCGAGCCGCCCGGGGCCGATCCCCGCCAAAAGCCCGACCCGGTCGAGCACCCGGATCTTGCCCTTTTCCATCTCTATGATCTCGTCGTCGCGCAACCGGCCAAGTTCGCGATTCAAGGTCTGGCGCGCGCAGCCGAGAAGACCGGCAAGGTCGGCCTGGGTCTTGCTGATCTCGGGCTTGTCCGCGCTGAGACGGTAAAGGTATTCGCGCAGGCGCTGGTCGACGGGGTAGAACTGATCGACGAATTTCGTCGCGTTGTCGCGGACCATGCGGTCGTAGAAGATCCGGGTGATGTTGCGCAGGAAAACCGGCGTGCGCACGGCTTCGCAAAGCTGCGACTGGGCACAGAACAAAAGTGTGGTCTTGGGTGCCGTCGTGCAGGTGGCGGCGGCGGCGTTTTCGGACAGCACCTCGATCTCGCCGACGATCTCGCCCTGCCGGGCGAGGTGGATCATCGCTGTCTGGCCGTCGGAATTGACACAGGTGATCTCGGCCGAACCGTGTGCGATCAGGAACATGCCCGGCACAGGACCACCCTGGGCCAGAACTTCGGTCGGCACGTCGTAGAGCCGGACCGTGCAGTCGTCGAGGAACCGAAACTTGAACTCGTCCGGCAGATCGGCAAGCAGGTCGGCCTTCAGAAGATGCGGGAAACGGATCGAGTTCTTCATTCGCCCCTTGGAATGGGTTTGGCGTTGCAGAAAGTCTGAGTGGGATCAAGACAGCAGGCGGCGATGTCGTCAACCGCTGCGGTATTGATCGTGTCCCAGGCTCGCTCGGTCAAGCCGTGGAAGGGCGGCATCGAGTGGCTGAGCGGATAGCTGGCGCCCCGCGGGTCGGCGCCGGGGATCAATGCGCGGGCAGTTGCCCAATCCGTAAGCTGGCCGCAGGTCTCGTGCACGCCGATGCGGTGGCAGCCGGTGCAGGTCGAATCGCGCGGGGCGATATGCGTTGTGGGCCAGGTGTCAAAGCCGAGGCCCGGTGTATCGACATGGAAATAGAGGCCGAAGGGATTGACCGGCACGTGGTCCCAGACCTGGCCGACGAAGGGCGAGTACATGAACGGGTCGTTGTCGTGACAGGTCCCGCAGCCGTCGTGCACCACGGCCTGCGGCGCGTTGAAGAAGGTGGACGAGGCCGGATCGGTGGGCGAGGGGATGGTGGTGCCGTCGATATGGCTGGCAGAAACCGCCGAGGCCTGGAACCAGCAGGTGGCGCCGGAGGCGGGGTTGTGGGCGATGATGTCGATCTCGTCGAAGTATAGACTGTCGGCCGGGCGGATATGTTTCTGGCGGCACATCACGCTGATCTGCTTATCCTCGGTCGACAGGTCGAGAATGCGCGAGCCGGGCACGCATTGGCCGTCACTTTCCGGGCCGTTGGGCAACAGCGACGGGCGGTCGCAGGTCATGCCGGGGGTGTAGCCGGCGGGCTCCACCCCGTTGATCGTGACCGGGATGGTGACGCCGTCGGCACAGGAGAAGGCGGGGATCTCGCCGATCTGGGCGCGGCAGGCGGCGGCGTAGTCCTGATAGGGGTTGGCCTCGGCACCCGTTGACGAAACGAATAAGGCGAGCAACCCAAGGCAACGCGCGATTGCTGCGGACGCAAGCCCGCGGCGCCGGATCAGGGTGGACGGATCCCGGCGTGCCGGTGCAAGACCCGTCCCGAGCCCGGCTTTCGCCGACGCTTGTGGGTGGATTTCAGTTTCCGTCCTCATCTGACCGACCCCCACTTCAAACCGACGAGTTGCAGTGCCAGATGCCGCACGGCCTCGTAGTACCGCACATAGCCGGTGCAGCGGCAGATATGCTCACCGAGGGCGCCCTCGATGGCCGCATCTAGATCGGCGCGGTCGATGGGGTTCTTGGCGAGACCTTCCAGAAATATCGTCGCCGCCATCACGAAACCCGGCGCGCAATAGCCGCACTGGAATGAGAAGTGGTCGAGGAAGGCCTGCTGCACCGGCGACAGGCGGTCGCCCTCGGCCAGGCTTTCCACCGTGCGGATATGGCTGTTGCCGAGCAGGCGCAGCGGCGTCGAACAGCTGATCACCGGGGCGGGGGCGTCCGTCGGCCCCTTGCTGACAGCGACCGTGCAGGCGCGGCAGACGCCGATGCCGCAGCACAGCTTGGTGCCGGTCAGGTTCAGGTCATCGTGCAGGAAGTCGAGCAGCGTGTCGGTGCCGCGGCCGTCGGGCACGTCGTGCGGGATTCCGTTGACGGTGAAGGAAATGGTCATGCGCGCAAACCTTTGAGGATTTTTTCCGGAGTGATCGGCAGCGAGGTATAGCGGACGCCCAAAGCGTCCCGCAGCGCATTCGACACGGCGGGGGCGATCGAACACATGACGGCCTCGGCGATGCCGCGGCCCTGGCCGTCGTCGCCTGGCGTTTCCGGCATCACGATCAGTTCCTGGCTGCGCCCGCCCGGCGCGTAGCGGCGGGCCAGCGGCACATCGCGATAGCGTGGTACGTGGTAGCGGTTGAGGTTCCAGGTGCCGTCGGCGGGTCCCGCCATGCCGGGGGGCATGTCCTCGAAAAGCGTGTAACCCAGCGCCATGGCCACGCCGCCCTGGCTTTGGCCCGACACCAGTTGCGGCACGTGGATGCGCCCGGCATTGAGCACGCTGAGGACGTTTTCGATCCGGACCACGCCGGTACCGCGGTCGACCGTCAGGCCGACGACGTTGACGCAGGGCGCCCAGGCATAGCGCGCCTCGCGCCAGGCATTTGCGGGCGGTGGGATCGTGCCGGACCGCCAAACCGGCTGGGCCGCGCCGCCGTCGGCGGGGTAGAAGGCAAGGCCATCAAGCTCCAGCCGGTGGGTGCCGCTGCGGGTTTCGAACTTGGCGCTGACCCAGCGCGCCTGAATATAGGCATGCGCCACGGCGCCGCTCGGGAATCCCTCATCGCGGGCGAAACTGGCGAGAACCCGCAGGGGCAGCGGCTCCATCCCGTCGGTGACGAGATGGCCGTCGTCCCATGCGGTCTGGTCGGGTTGCAGATCGGGCAGGCCCCACAAGAGCCGTGCGGCGGGCAGGATGGTTTCGGCAAAAAGCGCCAGCGCGCATTGCTGTACGACATGGACTTGGTGCAGGCCGGTCAGACAGGCCGAGGACGAACCGACCGATTTGGCGGTCCAGTGCGGGTTCGACCAGGTGGGTTTCTCGCCGCAGCTGAGGTCGTCCTTCAGCTTCAACCCGGTCTGGGCAAAGAGCGTATAGCCGCCCATTTCGACCGTATGCGCATTGGCGCCCAGGATATTGCCGATGACGACGCCCAACGTGGTGGCCGACCCGTTGCCCATGTCGACCGCATCGGACTGCACGGTAAACCCGCCTTCGTCATCCATCAGAATGGCGGCGACCATACCGTCGCTGGAGGTGCCGTAGGCCTGCAGCGACATGGCGAGACCGGTGCCGTAGGTCTGGCCACGCTGGGCATAGCCGTCCTTGATCGCCACGCGGTCGGACCAAAGCGGGTGCTCGGCGGTCCTCTGCAGCATTTCCGCAAGGCGCAGTTCCTGCTTGACCGGGCCGCCGACCACCGTGCTGTCCGTCCGGGTCAAGAGGTTCGACATCCTCAGATCAAGCGGGTCCCAGCCTTGTTGCGCGGCAATCTCGTCGAGCGCGGTTTCGGTTGCGAAGAACGCCTGCGGGCCGCCAAAGCCGCGTTGCGAGCCGCCCGAGATGTTTTCGGAATGGATCGCCTTGGCGTGGATATTGACGCGCGGGATCACATAGGACCCGCCGGCGCAGAGCGCCGAGAGGCTGGCGACATAGGGCGACAGGTTGCGCCGGCCGCCGCCGTCGAAGGTCAGATCCATCTTGATCGCCTCGATCTGCCGGTCTGGCGACACGACCAGCGAGCCGTTCAGATCGCAGGCGTGGCGTTTAAGGCCCACGCGGAACTGTTCGAACCGGTCGTATTCCAGCTTGACCGGATTGCCGTCGGCGAAATCGGCACAAAGCGCCAGCATCAGCGAAAACGGCGAACTGTCCCGCCCGCCAAAGCCGCCGCCGGGGAAGCAGCTGGTCAGCACGACCTCTTCGACATCGAGCCGCGAGCCCTTTTCGGCATACATCGAGGCGATGTCGGCGACGTCGCCGTCGGGCGACTGGGTGCCCAAAAGGACCCGCATCGTCTTGCTGTCGCGTTCGTACCAGATCAGCCCGGATTCGGGCTCCATGAACATCGGGTCCATGGCGCGCATGTCGCAGCGGAAATCGTGGCTGATGAACTCGGGATGCGCCTTGAGATAATCCTCGATCCCCTCGGCCTGTTTCGCCGCATCCTGCTTGTAATTGTCGAAATCCGGCGCGGTGTAGTAGCTGAAATAGCCCTGGGCGATGCTGTCGTCGGGCGCCCGGACATAGAGCGTTTCAGGGGTGAACAGCCGCGGCTCGTCGGGGTTCGGCCCGACATCTGGGCCATAGACCTGATAGGCCGCGTCATCGAACTGCATATGCGTGCGGGCCGCGCGGTAGGTGCGGGCATTGTCGAACAGCAAAAGCGCGGTGGCCTGACCCAGAAAGTCTGGCTGGTTGCCCGGGCGCACCACAAGGTCGAACACCACGGCGCCCGGACGGTCGAAGTCGTGATCGTCGTCGTCAGAGGCCGCGGCCGCTGCCTTGAGCTGACCATCGACCAGGCAGTCTCGTCCAAGGCTCAGATTGGGCGAGCGCTGGCCGTCGGCCAGCTGATCGCCGAGGATGACCTTGCGCGGCTGAAGGTCCGGGGGCAGCGCGGACAGATCGACGCCCTTGAACACCCGGTCGGTGGTCAGGGCGCGCAGGAACATCGCGTACCACTGGGTGCCGGGCCAGCCGTCCATATCGCGGGCGTTGTAGTCGCGAGCATAGATCTTGGCGCCTGTGACCTTGTCAAATCCGTCGATCCGTTCCCTCGCGACGCCGGGTATCGGCGCATATCCGGGTCCCGAAACCGAGGATTGCGCCTGCGCGGTGCGCGGCAGCCCGGTAACGGTCAGGGCGATGGCGCCGGTTGCGGTTTTGAGAAAGCTGCGCCGGGTCAGACCGGATCGCACCAGTTGCGGCCCAACGTCATTCATCCCCTGTCTCCAATCACTTTCAGAAATGCCCCGGTGGCATCGCCACCCAATCCACGCTAACCCTTCGGCCCGCGGTCTGGCAACGTCTTCGTGACGCGATCAGGGTCCGGACCAATCGACATCCCCGGCCCCTTCGACGATCAGGCGCCCGTCCGGGTAGGGGCGCGCCAGCGCGGCGGCCTCTGCCTCGGTGCCGGTCAGCCATGTGTCGAATTGCGGCGGATCGAGCAGAACGCCCATACGGTGGTGGATATCGCGCACGTCCGCCGAGGGTTCGCAGGTCACCGTCGCCACCTGTGGTACCTCGATGCCGCCCGGGCCCTGCCAGATGTCGTAGATCGCGGCGAAGACCAGCAGGCCGCCGGATCTGGGCCGGATGCGCCAGGCGGTTTTGCGGCGTTTCTCGCCGGTCCACTCATACCAGCCGTCGGCCGGCACCAGGCAACGCCTGACGCCATCGAAGGCCGACTTGGAAAATACCGTCTCGGACCGTGCGTTGACGATCGTCTCCATCACCGGCCGTCCGCGCGCGTTGACGCGTCCGACCGGGATCATGCCCCACCGCATATGCCCAAGCGTCCGGTCCGGCCTGCAGGCGATGACCTCCTGACCCGGCGCCACGTTGAAGCGCTCCGGACCGGGCGCCAGACCGGCGGAATCGGCCTGCAGGTGCGCAGCAATAGCATCGAGCGGCGAGGTCAGAAAGAGGCGGCCGGGCATGCGGCAGTCTAGGGTGATTTCGGGCCCAACCGGAAGGCAGAAGCTGTCTTTACCGACACAAGCCGATTAACCTCTGTGTCTGCGGAACCGTGCGGCATCGAATATTGTCTTGACGCTGCGCGGCGGCTTTTATAGCTAGCGCGCCTGTGGCGGAGTAGCTCAGTCGGTTAGAGCAGTGGAATCATAATCCATGTGTCGGGGGTTCAAGTCCCTCCTCCGCTACCAAACCCACGGCGCCTTCGCTTCGATATACCGTCACACGGCTCTGGCCGGCAGGTCGGGACCTGCCATAGCAATAAAAGGACCGGCCGCGACCGGTGTATTCAAAGCTGCAGATCCACGAACGAGGGGCCGCCCCGATGTCGCATATCTTTCCCCGCCATTGCCGTTCGGCCCTTCCCACCGCCGTCGGCGGCGAGGGCTGCTATCTGATCGACGAAACCGGTAAGCGCTATCTCGACGGATCGGGCGGTGCCGCCGTCAGCTGCCTGGGGCATGGCGATTCGGCAGTCGTCGAGGCGATCAAGACGCAGCTCGATCGTCTGGCCTTTGCCCATACCGGGTTCTTCACGTCGGAGCCCGCCGAGAAACTGGCGGATCTGCTGATCCGGCAGGCCCCGGGCGGGCTGGACCGGGTCTACCTCGTCTCGGGCGGATCTGAGGCGACAGAGGCGGCGATCAAGCTGGCGCGGCAATACTGGGTGGAACGCAACGAGCCGCAGCGCACCCGCCTGATCGCCCGCAGGCAAAGCTATCACGGCAACACGATCGGCGCGCTCAGCGCCGGTGGCAACGCATGGCGGCGCCAGCAATTCGGTCCGCTTCTCATCGAGGTTAGCCATATCGATCCCTGCTATGCGTACCGTCTGAAACGGGACGACGAGAGCCTGGAAGAGTACGGCCAGCGGGCGGCGCAGGCCCTCGAGAACGAAATCCTCCGGCTCGGTCCCGAGACAGTGATGGCGTTCATGGCCGAGACGGTTGTTGGCGCAACGGCCGGTGCCCTGGCGCCTGCGCCCGGGTATCTCAAGCGCATTCGCGAGATATGCGATACCTACGGGGTGCTGCTGATCCTCGACGAGGTCATGTGCGGCATGGGCCGAACCGGCAATCTGTTTGCCTGTGACGAAGATGGCGTGGCGCCGGACGTCGTCTGTATCGCCAAGGGCCTCGGCGCCGGATACCAGCCGATCGGCGCTATGCTTTGCACTGCCGACATATACGACGCCATCGCCGACGGGTCGGGGTTTTTCCAGCACGGGCACACCTACCTGGGCCATCCCGCGGCCGCGGCGGCGGGTCATGCGGTGGTGTCGGCGATCCTTGATCGCGGGCTGATCCGCCGTGTGCGGGAGCAGGGTGAAAAGCTGGCAGAGCGGCTGGAGGCGCGGTTCGGCCAGCATGCACATGTCGGTGACATCCGCGGACGCGGCCTGTTCCGCGGGATCGAGCTGGTTGAGGATCGCGAGACCAAGACACCGTTCGATCCGTCCAGAGGGGTCGCATCGAAGATCAAGTCGGCGGCTTTCGCCGAGGGTCTGATCTGCTACCCGATGCCGGGCACCATAGACGGCCGGAACGGCGACCATATCCTGTTGGCGCCGCCGTTCATCATCGAAGATGACCAGCTTGATGAATTGACCGAAAAACTGGACCGTGCCATTTCGGCGGTGATCTAAGCGGCGGGCGGCTCAAGAACCACTTGCCGTCAAAGCAGGCTGAATCCAGAGAGCACCGGTTTCTGCCGGTTTCGAGCTGGAGTTGCCATTCGCAACCAGTCTTCTGGCGCGGCTCGTGATACGAAAGGGAATGACCGCTCCAGACCAGAACCAATCCCACAATTCACCTGCGACGCACTGCGCTTTGGCCCTCGACGCGGACCGGAGCATCGAAATACCCGGTCACGACCGACCGGATCACGTTGGCGAAGGTTTTGAACCCTTCGGGATGACCGGCGGTCCTGCGGCAGACGATGCCGATCGAGCGGACGACGTCGTTCGACCGGAATGAGAGCGGGCGCATTGTCGTTGGACGGGCGGACCCGCACAAACGCAAGGCGGCGAAACAGCCCGATCCCGCCTGTCCCCGCGGGCGAGACGGTCTTGCCGGGTTGATCCGGGTGCAGCTCAGTCGAGAGTTAACCGGAGCGCAGCTATGGCGGATCTCGCTCTGATTCTGCTGCAGAAATCCGCAACGTGACGATTTCGAACGGCCGGATGGGCAAGAAAACGGCGTTGTCGTGGACATCCAGGCGGTCAAGAGGATCTGCCAGCAAATTGCTGCGCCAAACCTGCGCAACCCTCGGGCCGAAGGCAATGTGGACCTCTCCGCTCTCGCCATCGGGTTCGAAGAGCCGAACCAGAAAACCGCTGCCGTTCAGGGGTACGATGGATTCGGGAATAGCCCTCTTGCGGCGGATGGAAACCAAGGGCGTCAGTCGCGCGGTTGGCGCTTGTGCGGGACGGGGCGGGATTGCCCGTAACGGCGTGTTCATGTCGTAGGCCGCCGCATCGACAATGGAGCGGTCCGAACCTTGGAAGGGCAGGATCGCATAGGTGAAGCGGTGATGCCCCTGATCGGCGGCAGGGTCGGGCATCGTGGACGACTTTATCAGCGTAAGCCGCATCACATTACCCGCAATGTCGTGGCCGTATTTGCAGTCGTTCAGCAACGCGACACCCCGAACGCCGTCCGACAGCAGCGCCCATTTCTGCGCCGCGACTTCGAACCGCGCGAAATCCGCAGGTGTATCCCGTGTCGTGGGCCGCGCGATCGCGCCCCACTGGATATCGTAAAGCGCGTGATCGGACTTGACCGCGACGGGAAAGGCGACCTTCAGCAATGTGTGGGTCTGGTGCCAATCGATCTCGGTCGCAAAGTCGATCCTGGGAGAATGCGCCGCAAGGTGAATATCCTGGCGAAACCGGCTTTGCCGCCAGGTGAACTCAACGCGGATAGAGGCCCGGATCGGGCCGGCTTCAACGATCGAGAGCCCAGCAGTTTCAGCAATCGGATCCATCCGATCTTCGAAACTCGGATCGATGTCCCATGCATCCCAGCAGATCGGGCGGTCCTCGAAGGCCTGGAACCGATTGCCAAATTCGCCATCGGCGAGGCATTCGGTGCCGGACCCTTTGTCCCATACCGACGTGACCCGCCCGGCCTGATCCACGCAAACGCGAACGAAGCGATTTTCCATCCTCGCCCCGGTGCCGGTGAGGCGGACGGACAAACCCTCCTGCGGCGGCGCGACCGCATCGCTGATCGGCGTTAAGGAGTATGGCGGCAACTCCGGCAGGTAGACCAGCATCCTCCCCGCGACCCTTTGACCGGGCAGACCGGCAGCCAGCTCTGGTTGGATTTCCGCAATCCGGTCGGCGGGGACGGGGGCTGTATTCAGAACGACCGCCTCGGCCGCCCCGGTTGCGAGGGCGTCCGAGGCTCTTGCGCTGACGTTCTCGGCCTGTCGGGCGATCCGGGCGTGATCGCGGCGCGCGTCATCGAAGACCTGGGGCACCGAAGTGCCGGTGACGATGTCGTGGAACTGGTTCAAACAGAGCAGCCGCCAGGCCTCGTCCAGATCGGGGCAGAGACCCGCGATGACCGACAACGCCTCGGCCTCGTGAAGCGCGCGCTCGTTCAGACGGTTGGCACGTTTGATCCACGCCTGGCTGGTCAGGACGCCCCGGTGGCCCTCCATGTAATGTTCGCCGCGATGGACGGGCAGCGCACGCCCTTCGGCCTCGATCGCCTCGAATGCGGCACGGACGCTGGAAAACCGCATGCCCGGCATGCCCGGCATCGCGGAATAGGCGCGGGCACGGGCCAAAAGCGCCTCTGTCGGTCCGCCGCCGCCATCGCCGTAGCCATAGCAGATCGGAAGGTTTCGGGCGTCGGCATCGGCCCCGTCCACCGTGCCCGCTACCTCTTTTGCGCTGAGGTCGCTTTTGTAGTTCGTGGGGAAGGGCAGATACTGCACCTCGCGCGGCGTGGTCAGCACATGCGCCGGAACCCGCGTTCCGTCGATCCCCTCCCAATGATGGGTCGGCGGCACCCGCGTGACCTGGTTCCAGTTCAGCTTGTTGGTGCAGAACCAGTTCAATCCGGCCTGCGCCATCAATTGCGGGATCTGACCGGGGAAGCCGAACGTATCCGGCAGCCATAGAACGGGGGTCTCGACATCGCCGAATGTGTCGCGGAAATACCGGCGTCCGAGGACCAGTTGCCTGACAAGTGCCTCGGGGCCGGCGATGTTCAGGTCGGGCTCGACCCACATCCCGCCCATCACCTCCCACCTGCCCTCGGCCACACGGTCGCGGATCTTGGCAAAGATCGCGGGGTGGTCGCGTTCGCAACAGGCATAAAGCTGCGGCTGCGAGTGCGAAAAGCGATAGTCCGGGTCCGCCTCCATCAATCGCAGGACGTTCGAATAGGTCCGCGCGATCTTGTGCCGGGTCTGGTCGATGGGCCAGAGGTAGGCGATATCGATATGGGCGTGACCGATGCCGTGCAACGTCACGTCAAGCGGTTCGCCCGCGGCCGCAATTCCGCCCTGAAGGGCGGTCAGGGCGGACGGCACGCTTTCATAAAGGGCCTCGCCCAATGGCGCGCGCGTATCCAGCACCAGAAATGCGGCATCGAGGGCGTCGAGCAGATTAGATCTTTCGACGCTTGCGCGGTCCAACTCGCCGCAGGTGTCGAGTGCGGCCTCGGCCAGGCCGATGAAATCGCGCAGCGCGGGGTCGCGTTCCACCAGGGCCGGGCGGCCCATGAAAAGCTTGGCGCGGCTGGCGGGATCGGGAGGCCATTGCGTGTGGCCGGTCCAGCCGTGCAGGTCCAACCGGTGACCGCGCCCATCGGCCAGAACGGGGTCGAGCGCGAGCGTGTGATGATAGCGGTCAGCCGAACCGATGGGCGTTCCGTCGATCAGAACCAGCGCCTCGGGGTGGTTGAAGATATCACCGAACGTGCCGAGCGGAAGGTGAAGCGCTATGCGGGACGCATCCCACCCGTCGGGGACATTGAAGCTTGCCGTCATCAGAAAGTTCAGATCCGCGTGGCCCCAATAGCTTTCGGGTTCGATCTCTGGCCACGCGGACATATCGGCCTCAAAGGGCGGCGCTTCCGCGGCGTCCGAAAGCTGGCACAGTCGGAACGGGGGCAGATCCAACCGCCGCCGCACCACCATCTGACGGATCAGGTCCAGTCGCGCGGCGATCTTCGGAGCCGTAAAGCGCAACTCGTGGTTCACTGAACCACCAGGTCGAATCCGGGAACGTTGCCACGCAGTTTCGGTGGTGCCTCGGCCGCTCTCGCCTCTTCGGCGGTGGGATCCCAACCCGCCTCGTCCCTGCCCCAGCTTCGGTGCAGATCCGGCCAGGGGATCGAGTTGATCAGCAGTTGGGTATAGGGGTGCTGGGGGTCGCCGATCACCTGTTTCGGCGGTCCGGCCTCGACCACATGGCCCTTGAACAGTACCATGACGTAGTCGCTGACATGGTACGCCGTGGCGAGGTCATGGGTGATGTAGAGGATCGAGATCCCGTATTTGTCCTTGAGATCGTAGATGTTCGACAGGATGGTCGCGCGCAAAGATGCGTCGACCATGCTGACGGGTTCGTCCGCGATCAGAAGTTTCGGGCTCAGCATCAGGGCGCGGGCGACGATCAGACGCTGGCGCTGACCGCCGGACAACTGGTGCGGATAGCGCGGCAGCACAAGGTCCGGATCAAGACCGACGGCGCCGCAGGCCTCTTCCATCTTCGCCTGGATATGCGCCTCGTCGCGGGCCAGCCCGAAGCGTTTGAACGGGTATCTCAGCGCGTGCCTGACGCGGTAGAAGGGGTTGAAACAGGCATACGGATCCTGGAACACCGCCTGAATGTTCTTGCGGAATTTCAGCGTCTCTGCGGCGTTGATCCTCAGCAAATCGTGCCCTTCGAACAGGACGCGGCCGGTGCTGGGCGGATTGAACCCCAGCATGATCGAGCCCATCGTCGACTTGCCGCTTCCGGATTGGCCGACGATCGAGATGATCTGGGGCGTGTCGCCCTGCAGCGTGAAGCTAACGGGATGCAGCGCGGTGACCTCGCCGTAGACCTTCGAGACATTCTCGAACCGCAACAGCGGTTCGCGGCTGTCCCGTTCCGGCGCGGCGGCGCGGGTGGAGGGGTTGAGGAAACTGTCTCCGCCGACAAGCGGAACCGAAGAGATCAGATCCTGCGTGTAGGGGTGCTGCGGAGATTCGATGATCTGCCGGACGGTTCCGTGTTCGACCAGCACGCCGTCTTTCAACACCGCAAGCTCGTCGACCGACTGGGTCATCAACCCCATGTCGTGGCCGATCAGGATCAGGCCCGATCCGATCCTGGTCTGCACGTCCTTCAGCGTCAGCATCACCTGGCGCTGGGTCACGACATCCAGCGCCGAGGTCGGCTCGTCCGCGATGATCAGTTCGGGGCCCAGGATCATGCCGAGTGCGATACAGACCCGCTGTTTCATCCCGCCCGACAGTTCATGCGGATAGAGCCGCCCGACATGGGCGCCCAGCCCAACGCTGGCAAGGGCCTCGCCCGACCGCCGCTTCAACTCGTCAGGATCGATCTTGCCCTCATGCGCGACCACCCCGTCCCACAGTTGGTTTTCGACCCGCATCACGGGATTGAGCGAGTTCATTGCGCCTTGCGGGATATAGGCGATGCGGGACAGTCGCGTCAGCCGCATCTGCTCGTCCGACAGGCCCAGCACGTCCGTCCCGCCAAGATCGATCCGGCCGCCGGATATGCGTCCGGGCTCGGCCAGCATCTGCATGATACCAAGGGCCGTGGTGGTCTTGCCGGACCCGCTTTCGCCGATGAACCCGACACGGCGGCCCAGGTGAACGGTCAATGACAGGCTCTTGACCGCCTTAACGATGCCTTGCGGGGTCGGGAATTCAATCGACAGGTCCTTCAGAGTCAGGACGGGCTTGCCGCCGGAGTCTGTCATGACAGCCTCCGGAGCCGCGGGTTCGAGACCTCGTCGAGCCCGAGATTGATCAGCAGAAGCCCGATGAACATCACCGCCAGCAGGATCGTCGGAATGCCCCACCACCACCAAAGGTTCTGGATCAGCGCGCCTGCGTTGATCGCCTCATAGATCGTGCGGCCCAGCGTGGGAATGCGTTGCGGACCGAGGCCCAGGACCTCGAGACCGACGGCGGTGACGATCGACGTGGTGACATTGGCGATGAAGCTGCCGAAGAGGTAGGGGACGAGGTTCGGCAGCATCTCGCGGAACATGATGTGATGCGTCGGCGCGCCGGACAGCTGCGCCATCTGGACGTAGCCGGATTGCCTCATCGACAGTACCTGCGCGCGGATCAGCCGGGTGGGTGATTGCCAGACGAACCCGGCGATCAGCAGCGCCATCATCGTCAGGCTGACATCGCCGAAGGCGGATTGAAAGACGACCAGGATCAGAAGCGGCGGGATGGTGATCATTACGTCGGACAGCACGCGGATGACATCGTCGGTCCGCCCGCCGACGAAACCCGCGGTGAAGCCCAGGACGATACCGGTGCCCATGCCGATCAGGCTGGCCATCAGACCTACGAACAGCGAGTTGGGCGCGCCGATGACGATCAGCGCCAGCATGTCGCGGCCCGACCCGTCGGTGCCCAGCGGATGGTCCCAGACGCCGGGCTGCCTGCGCAGGTTCTCGAACCCGACGGGCGGCAGTTTCAGGGTGGCTGAGCCGGTGAAGACAAGGTCGAGATTCCACAGCATCCGGCCGATCAGGCCAAGCGCGACGATGCCCAGAAGCAGGCCGATGCCCCACAACAGTTTCGGGTTGAGCCACGGGTTGTCAAAGCGGCGCATGCGCCGCTGCAGCCGGCGGTCGGCGCGGGTGAGCGGGGCATCGGTCATGACGTCGCCCCCTCGTGCCGGATACGAGGGTCGATGAACGGATAGACCAGATCGACAAGGAATACCGACACCGCCGTCATAAGGATGATGACAAAGCTGACGCCCTGGATGACGGGAAAATCCTGGTCGAGGATCGCGTCGTACAACAGCTTGCCCATGCCATTATAGGCAAAGATGCGCTCGACCAGCACCTGGCCCGCGATCAGCAGGCCGATCTTCAGCGCGAATGCCGTGATCTGCGGCAAAATCGCGTTCCGTATCATGTACTTGTAAAGGATGTAGCGTGGGCGCAGGCCCTTGGCCTCGGCCAGCTTGACGTAATCCTCGCCCTGCACGGTGATCATCAGGCCGCGCATACCCAGCGCCCAGAACCCGAACGTGACGATGACGATGGACAGGGCGGGCAGGAATCCGTGGTGCAGGACGGACTGAACGAACGCCCAGTTCCAGCCCGGCTCGACCGTCAGCCCATAGGCGCCGGTCAGCGGAAACCAGCGGAGTTTGGCGGCGAAGACCCACATCAGCAGAAGGCCGCTGAGTATCGGGGGAATCGAGGTGAAAACCATCGCGGCCGGGATCGCGACGCGGACCAGCCTGGGCGAATGGCTCCAGACCATCAGCGCGCCCAGGAGGTTGCCGATGAAGAAGGTGATGACCAGCGACAACAGCATCAGGCCCAACGTCCAGGGAAGCGCCCGCGCGATCAGGCTGGACACCTTGGTCGGGAAGGTCGCGGTGCTGAGGCCGAAGTCGAACAGGACGATGTTTTTCAGATATTTGACGTATTGAACGACCAGAGGATCGTTCAGGCCGAAGTTCTCTTTCAACTGTTCCAGAATGGCATCCGCGTTCTCGACGGCCCCGGCTCCGGCGGCCATGCGGCCCAGCATGATATCCGCCGGATCGACTGGCGAGAGGCGGGGGATGATCCAGATCAGGGTGGCGGCGATCCAGACCGTGAGGAACAGCGTGACCAGCCGGTTGACGAGGTATTTTCGCGGGAGTCTCATTGTTGGGATCCGGCATCGGATTTGTATCGGGCTTGCATCGGACGTCCATCGGACTTCCTTCCGGTCGAGCGCATCACGCCGCCTGTCCTGCGAGCGTGCGCGAGATCCGGCTGTTCCAGCCGCGCAGGACCAACCGTTCGTCGGGATGCCGGTTGCCCTCCTCGACCTGGTCCGTGCCCGCGTACATCTGGCAGAGCACCGTCTTGCGCGTCCGGTCCGACCGGTTCGGCATGGAGCCGTGCAGGGTGAAGTAGTGGAAGAATACCACGTCGCCCGGTTCTGCCTCGACGATCTCGGCACGCTCGATGGGATAGCGCGACAACACCGCGTTGGGCCGCCGGCCGTCGGCCCCCTCGATCCGGCCCAGCCGGTGGCTGCCGGGGTAGACCCGCAGACAGCCCATCCGATCGGTCGCCCTGGACACATGGATGATGCCGGCGATCATCGTATCGGCGACGGTGGGGAAATACGGCCAGTCCTGGTGCATCGGAAAGGGCGAGCCCTGTTCGCTGGGCTTCTGGAAAAGCTTGGAGTGGTGCAGGACGATGTCGGGGCCGAGGATCGCCTCGGCCACGTCCAGAAAACGCGGGTTCAGGAAGGCGTCGAGCCAGCGGCGGGAATATTGCTGGACATTGTGCGTGTGCAGGATGCTGTCGCCCGTACGGGCGATCCTGGCCGCCTCGCCGCCGTCCCAGGTGGCGTCGATCTTTTCGCCGGAGGCCGAGAGCTGGGCGACGATACGGTCGAAATCCTCTTCGAGCTCGGCGATTTCGGCAGGAGAGAAGAGACCGCGCGAATGGTAGTAGCCCTGTTCGGCGAAGAAGCTCTTGATATCCGACATCCGCCCGGTCTCCGGATCGGTGGAAGGGGAAGCGGGGCATGACCGCCCCGCCGATGGGACCTCAGTTGGCCTTGGTCAGGTTGTGGATCATCTGATGCGTCGAGTTCCACCAGAAAAACGGGTGGTTGTAGTAATTGTCGTTCGTCGGCCAGCCTTCCCAATAGGTGGTGTTCAGCGGCAGAAGTTTCGCCGACTGTACAAGCGGGATGAACGGCATGCCGTCGGCCAGATGCGCATAGGCCTCGGCGACCATGCCCGGCACGTCGGGATCGCCGAGCGCCTTGTTGGCCATCTGATCGACGATGGCCGAATAGGCCTCGGCCGAGGCGTCCGCCCAGCGTGCCGTGTTGTTGAACCCGGGCGAGCGTTCGCCCACCGGCACGACGTCCTTGACCGTGTAGCGGCCCATCGAGGCCCAGGGTTCGTTGACCGACCCGCAGCTGAGCCAGCTATAGGACATCTCGTAGGCGCCGAAGGGCAGCACCTCGCCCCAGAAGACGCCGTTTTCGACCGGCACCGAAGAGGCCTTGATGCCGGCTCGGTTCAGCTGTTCGACGATGACGTCGATGGTCTTGGTATATTCGGTCGAGGCGGAGTTGACATGGATCTTGACGGCAAGGTCCTCGCCGTCCTTTTCATAGATCCCATCATCACCCATCGCATAGCCGGCCGCCTCGATCAGTGCCTGTCCGGCGGCAACATCGGCCGTGGGCGACAGGCCGTGACCAGCGGCCTTCACGGCGTCGATATAGGGCGCCATCGAGCCGTATTGCACGAACATCGTCTCGGAGGGCACCGTCGCGCCCTCGATCGCCACGTTCACGATCTGGTTGCGGTCGATGATGTGGTTGACCGCGCGGCGCAGGGCCGGATCGTCCCAGGGGCCGACGGTGGTGTTGATTTCCAGCTGCCGGGCGCAGGGGTCGGCGCTGGCATAGGGGTAGCCGTTATGCCAGGCGATGACCTTGGGGTTCTGGAACGAGATCGCCTCGAACGTGCCGACGCTGACATTCTGGGCGGCATCCATCTGGTTGGTGGCCATCAGCTGGGCGCGGCTTTCGGCGCCGCCGGATTCCAGCCAGATCAGGCGCTTGGGTTCGGGCAGGTCCTGAAAGCCGGCCTTGGCGCCCCACCAGTCGTCGTTGCGGTCCCAGATCATCCGGTTGGTGGCGCCCGAGGTGTAGGTATAGGGGCCCGTGCCGATGGGCGGGTAGAAGGCGAAGGTCGCCGGATCCTGACCCTCCCAGATATGCTGCGGCATGATCAGGAACGACCCGAAGATGCGCACGCCGAAGTTTTCCACGGCAAAGCGCGGGTTCGGCGCCGTCAGCGTGAACTTGACGGTCATGGGGTCGACCTTTTCGACGCTTGCGACCTGGGCGCGGACGGTCGAGGCCTCGCGGCTGGAGATATCCTCGTTCGAGATCGCCATGCCGACGGTAAAGACCACGTCGTCGGCATCGAAGGCTTCGCCGTCGGACCACTCGACGCCCTGGCGGATCTTCAGCACCCATTCGTCGTTGGTAGCGTTAGGAGTGATCTCGGTGCCGAGCCAGGGGTCAAGCTCGCCGGTGCCGTAGTTGAGGATGAACAGCGGCTCCCACATCGCCTGGTGCGCGCCGTGCATCCGCTTGGTGCCCGGGGTCATCCAATTGAAGTTCTCCGGGTCTTTGATGGTGCGGTCGAGGTCGAAGATCACGGTATCCTCGCGTGCAACATCCTGCGCCAGGGCACCCGTGACCAAAAGCGCAAGCGCCGAGGCCAGCGTGACGGTCTTTCCTAATTTCATTGTCTTCTCCCTATTTTGCGGGGCCTTTGACCCCATTCTTGCCGGGCGGCTCGGCCCGAAATCCATTTCCCGACGGACATGGCCGTGACCGGTCTGCGTGTGCAATCGGGGACTTCAACAAACGTGCGTGCGATTTCGAGGGCACTCCGTATGCGTCGGGAACAGCATGACGATGACCCTGTGCGGACCGGATAGGGATACGGTCGGAACGGGCGCAAATGGGTGCATAACCGGCCCCGTCCGGTGGACAGGGGCCGGTTATGACGCCGGGGCCCTCGGTTGGGAGAAGACCGAGGGCCGCGTGTCCGTGCCGTTTTGTCCGCAATCCGGTCCTTTCCCTGTCAGTTGTTGCCCACCACATGCGGGCTGGAGGTCTTGGTGATGTCGTCGTTGTCCGGGCGCGGGTGGGTGCGCCAATGGCCGGCCTCGCCCCGGCACTGGATGGCCTCCACACCCTTTGCCCAGGCCGCGTCGGTGATCCGCACCTCGGGCGGGCAATAGCGCAGGGTCAGCCCACAGCGGCGGCGGCCGGATCTATTGGGCAGCGATCCGTGAACCAGCATATCGGCATGGAGCGAGACCTGCCCCGCCTTCAGCATATTGGTGAACGGCTGGCCCAAGTCGTCGGCGCCCTCGGTCTCTATATGAAAGACGTTTACCCCGGTCTTGGTTGCCCTCAGCTTCATCGCCCCCCTGTCATGGGTGCCCGGGATGAACCGCATCGCCGAATTGCCCGCGTCCGCATCGTCGATCGCCAGCCAGACGGTGACCGTGCGGGCCGGTGCGAGGTGCCAGAATGCGGCATCCTGATGCCAGGGCACGGCCTTGGGATCATGCGGCGCCTTCGACAGGATCGCGCTGGCCCAGCAGAGGATATCGGGCCCGATGATATCCTCGACATGGTCCAGGATGCGGGCGTCGGTGGCGATATCCCAAAGACCGGCCAGCCGCGCCTGATAGCAGTTGACGCCATAGGCGCCGTCCTGACGCATATCCGCCATCAGCCGGTCGGCATAGGCCCGGATGCGGGCGATTTCGTCCGGCGGGAAGATGTCGAACGGCTGGATGAATCCCAGGCGGTTATAGTGGTCGATCTGCGCCGGCGACAGCCGTTTGGGCGACGGGTTAACCACCGGGTCGAATCTGAGGTCCTGGAATTCGTCGAGCATCGAACGCCCCCCGTTTCCAGCCAAGCCTAGGCAAACGGCGGCAGGCGCGCATCACCACAGCTTGACTTTTTCTTGTTCTATTTTGATATTTTCTGGGTGAATCCATCGTTTTATTGTCCGGAATTGTCCCGTTGCAGGTCACCCGATTCCATATCGACGATTACATCGACGCCGGCGAAGCGTTTCATTTTGCGCGTAAACAGCTCGAGCGGAGGTTTCCGGACAGGGCGCATGATCACGACTATTTCGAGGTCTTTCTGATCGAAAAGGGCAAGACGCTGCATTGGGTGAATGGCCGGACCGAACGGCTGACACCCGGGCATCTGGCCTTTGTCCGTCCGCAGGACGCGCATGCCTTCAGCGCCAACCGCCAGACCGGATGCCAGATCATCAACGTGATGTTTCGCGTCGACACCGCCGCGCACCTGGTCGTCCGCTATCCCGACGAGTTCAGCGGGCGGTTCTTCGACTGGGACGGCCCGCAGCCGGAAGCCTATGTGCTGCAGGGGCCGCGATTTGAACGCGCAGTGAATGTGGCGCAGGAGCTGCGCAGCTCGATCCGGTCGCTTGCACGGATCGAGGAGTTTCTGCTGACGCTGATCAATCGCGTGGTCGAGCGGAAGTCGCACCCAAACAGCACCGCGCCCCACTGGTTCACCGCCGCCTGTCAGGCGGTTCGGGACCCGGAGGTGTTCCGTCGCGGATCGGCGGGGTTCGTCGATGCCGCCGGCCGCAGCCACGAACATGTCTGCCGGGTGACGCGTACCGAACTGGGCCAGACGCCATCGGCCTTCGTCAACCGGGTCCGGATCGAGCATGCGGCGATGCTGCTGGGTCACGGACGGGATGCGATCCCCGAGGTCGCGCGCACCTGCGGCTTTGAGAACCTCAGCCATTTCTACCGGCTGTTTCGCGCGCAATACGGCGTGACCCCCCGACAATACCGGCTGCGCCATCAGCAGGCGCCTTTCTAGAGCCCGATGCGTTGTAAGCGAAGCGCGGGTTCGATTTTGGTCCGAGATTGCAAGTCGCAACGAATCTTCCGGCGCGGGATCAAGGCCGAAGGCCGCCGCGCCATCGCCGACCCGGCAACGCACCCAGAACCCATCGCGCTCCGGTGCGCCCGAGCCGCCGGCACCGGTTAATCAGAAATTCACACCGATCCTGCCATAGTGGACGGGTAGTGTCCGTTTCCGAAACATCGAGCGAACGAATGCCTGTCCCTTCTACGGCCCCGACCCCAATCGCGCGGCACCTGTCCGGCGGCGAATATGCGGGCCGTTGCGGTCGCACTGCCGCGGGTAGCATTTGACATGCCGACGACGTTCGACGTCTTCTACCTGGGCGTCCAGCCCATCATGGACACGGTCGAAGGCGACCATTTCGCCGAGAATGCGACCGCACTTCAGGGACTGACATTCGGAAGCTCCGGGGATGCGCTGGCCAATTACATCCAGGCGTTTTCCCCCGGTACGACCGGTTGGGGCGGCGGCGACAACGCCGATTCCTACGATCACGATTTCACCACCGACACGTTCAGCATCGATGGCGGCGCGGACCAGATCTATGACATGGGCATGGCGTACAACGCCACGATTACCTATATCGACGGCACGACGGCGATCGTCACCGCCGCGATTGTCCAGGACACCGCCGGGAACACCTACTGGGTGCCGTCACAAACCTACAATGCCAATCAGGCGGCGATGGAAGCCGGGGCGATCCGGTCGCTGACACTCGGCACGCCGATCTACGGGGCGGGCGGCGAAGGCTACGGGCTGCAGCCGGACCGGTACGCATCGAACTATGTGACCTGTTTCACTCCGGGGACCCGCATCGCAACGCTGAGAGGTGACACGGCCGTCGAGCGGATTCGTCCAGGCGACGAGGTGCTGACGCTCGACCATGGGTATCAGCGCGTGCGCTGGGTCGGCTGCAGGAGGCTGACGGAAGGGATGCTGGCACATGCCCCGCAGCTTTGCCCGGTGACCCTGGAAATGGGGGCGTTCGGCAATGCACGGCGTATGCAGGTATCGCCGCAACACGGGCTGCTTGTGCGGACGGTCCGGGGCGAACGGCTGATCCGGGCTAAGCATGCCGCAGAGGTCCTGGGTCCGGAGGTCGCCTGGGTCGAAAGGGGCCGCAGGCCGGTCACTTACCTGCACATCATGCTCGACCGCCACGAACTGGTGCTGGCCGAGGGCGCGCCATCGGAATCCTTCTACCCGGGCCCGTTGGCATTGCGTGCACTCGGCTGCGGACCGTTGTTCGAGCTGGTCTCGCTGTTCCCGGACTTGATCGAGACATGGGCGCAGCGGCGCGATCCGGCGGAAAGCTTTGGCAAACCGGTGCGTCCCTATCTGACCCGGCGGGACCTTGCGGACGCATTATTCGTGCACCGACCGGCCTGACGGCAAGCGCGCGTTGAATCCGAAATTGCGCCGGCCGCGTCAGATCCGCGCGACCTTTTCCAGCAGCGCCTTTGCCGCCGCCTGTTCCGCCTGCCGTTTGGACTTTGCGGTTCCTTGCGCCGCCTCGCCCCCCGACAGCCGCGCCTCGATGGTGAAGACAGGCGCATGGTCCGGGCCCTTGCGGGCAGTTTCGGTATAGCTTGGCACCGGCTGGCCCTGGGCCTGTGCCCATTCCTGCAGGGCCGTTTTGGCGTCGCGGGCGTCGTCTTCGACCTTTTCTATCCGGTCACCCCAGGCCATCAGGATCACGCGCCGGGCGGCCTCGAACCCGGCATCGAGATAAACGGCGGCGATCACCGCCTCCATCGCATCGCCAAGCAGCGCCTGTTTGCGGCGGCCGCCTGACATCGTCTCGGACCGGCCAAGACGCAGAACGTCGCCCAGCTGCAGGTGCTGCGCGACGGCGGCACAGGCTTCCTTGCGCACGAGCGCATTGAAGCGGGGCGCGAGCTGCCCTTCGTTGGCACCCGGATCAAGGCTCAGCAACGCCTCTGCCATCACCAGGCCCAGCACCCGGTCGCCCAGGAATTCCAGCCGCTGATTATCGGGCCGGGTGGGCGAGGACATCGATCCATGGGTCAGCGCGCGCTGCAAGAGCTCGGGGTTGGCGAAGCTATGCCCGAGACGATCGGCAAAGGCGGTCTGGTCGGCAGACAGCTTCAATCGATCGCCTTGAAGAACCGGTCGCCGCGCCAGGTCCAGAAAAACAGCATCGACCGGCCCGCGGACGAGAACATGATGCGGTCGGCGCGGCCGATCAGGTTTTCGAACGGCACGAACCCGACGCCCAGCGCCGACTGCGGCACGCGGCTGTCGGTCGAGTTGTCGCGGTTGTCGCCCATGAAGAAGAACTGGTCTGCGGGCACGGTATAGACGGGCGTGTCGTCGAGCCGCGTGGGGCGGATATTCAGGATCGAGTGGCTGGGCCCGCCGGGCAGCGTTTCGGTAAAGCGCTCTTTGACGCAGGTGCCGCCCAGACCCACGCCGCCGTTGGAACACTGCGGAAAGCTGCCGACCGGGCCCTGCTTTTCAAAGGTTTCCTCGAAGGGGTCGGCCGGATCCTGCCGGGCCTCCTGCCCGTTGATGAACAGCACGCCGTTCTGCACCTGCACCTTGTCGCCGGGCAATCCGACCACACGCTTGATAAAGTCGCTGCCGGTGACCGGATGACGGAACACGACGACGTCGCCCCGCTGCGGTTCGCCCGGAAGAATCCGCCCCGAAAACGGACACATTGCGAACGGGCAGGAATAGCGCGAATAGCCGTAGGCCATCTTGTTTACAAAGAGGAAATCCCCGATCAGCAGGGTATCTTTCATCGATCCCGAGGGTATCCAGAACGGCTGAAAGAACAGGGTCCGGAAGACGCCGGCGATCAGCAGCGCGTAGACGATCGTCTTGACCGTCTCGAGAATGCCGTCCTTCTTTTCCGCCTTGCCCGCCATGCTCATGTCCTGCCTCGCGCTGATGTCGCGGTGTCATGGGGGGACGGCCCCATGAAGTCAAGCGACGGGGCGTGCTTCGATGATGACGAACGCTTGTGCCCAGGGGTGGTCGTCGGTGAGGGTGACGTGAATTACCGCCTCGTACCCCTCTGGCGTCATCTCCTTCAGCCGCTCGGCGGCCCATCCGGTGACATGCATCTGCGGCTGGCCCGTGCGCAGGTTGGTGACCGCCATGTCCTTCCACGCGATCCCCATGCGCAGACCGGTGCCGAGCGCCTTCGAGCAGGCCTCTTTCGCGGCCCAGCGCTTGGCGTAGGTGCCGGGCGTGTCGCGCCGCCGTTCGGCCTTTCGCTGCTCGGTTTCGGTGAAGACGCGATTGCGAAAACGGTCGCCGAACCGGTCCAGCGTCCGCGCGATCCGGTCGATATTCGCCAGGTCGGTGCCGATGCCGAGGATCATTCAGGGGATGTCGACGGCCGGAGTGATCGTGCCCCCGGCCTGGTTGATGGTCACCGCAAGGACCGCAAGAAGAACTCTTAGCATGTCGGGCTCCTGTCTGGGGGCGGGGTGCGGATCAGATGTCGCATGGGAATGCACCATTGGCAAACCCAGGCCGCCCGGGTGCCCGCCTTCTTTTTGGCCCATTCAATCCGCACAATCGCCCCGCCGCCAGCACAACGCCGCCCTTATCCTTCATTAACGCATGGTTAACTAGGAATGTGGGGCAGCAAACCGCCATGAGCACGCAACCGATTTTCGACGATATGTCTACCCGTTACCTGGACAGGGTCAGCCGGTCCATACCGCGGTCGGGAAGGATCCCTGCGACGGGCGACACCGGGCCCGGCGGCCGCCCGTATATCGCGCCGGATATTCCGCAGTTCCGGTACTTCGCCAACTTCAAGAAGCGCCTGAAGTTCTGGAATCGCTGATCCGGCGCAAGACTGCGGCACTGACAGACGCAGCTGCGCGTCAGACGAAATCCACGAATTTGTTGAACGGCATCTCGCGCAGCCTTTGGCCTGTGGCGGCAAAGATCGCGTTGGCCAGCGCCGATGCGGCCGGCGGTACGGGGGGTTCGCCGATGCCGCGAATCTTTGACTGGTTTTCCAGCGCCCGTACGGCGATCTCGGGGCACTGATAAAGCCGCATCGCGGGGTGCAAGTCATAGTTCGACTGTTCGGCCATGCCGTCGGAATAGGTGATCTCGCAGTTCATTGCGTGGCCAAGGCCCCAGACGACCGCGCCCTGGACATGATTTTCAAAATTCACCGGATCAACGACGGTGCCCACATCGGCGGCGACGAAGACCTTGTCGATCCGGATACCGTCCTCTCCGGCGGTGACTTCGACAACCTCGGCCGTAGGTGTTCCGAATGAACTGACAAAGGCGACGCCGCGGCCGCGGTTTTCACCCGGATCCGTGCCCCAGTTCGACATTTCGGCCACGGCTTCCAGCACGTTGCGGGCGATGTCGTAGTCGCACATCGCCAGCCGCGCCTCGAGCGGATCCTGACCTGCCGCATGGATCAGTTCGTCGACGAAGCTTTCGGCGAAGAACCCGGCATGGCTGGCGCCGACCGAACGCCAAGAGCTGACCGGGGCCAGTTCCGGGGCGCGATAGGCGCGCACGCGCAGATTGTCGATCTTGTAGGGCATGTTCCAGGCGCCCGCCACGATCTGCATGTCCGGCCCCGGCGGCGCGGGGAAGTTCGCGCGCGGCATTTGTGAGGCAATGGGCGACGGCGAGCAGATCGACAGATCGCAGGTTCCGATCTTGCCGCCCGTGACCACCCCTGCCCCGCGGGCCATGGCGATCTGGCGGGGGAAGTCGTGGGCGAAATCCTCCTCCCGGCGGAACGTCAGCTTGACTGGCGTGCCAACCATCTGCGCGCCGATCTCGGCGGCGTAGCGGATATTTTCGAATTCCAGCCGGTGGCCAAAGCTGCCGCCCGCATACTGGTTGTGGAAATGCACGTTTTTCACGTCATGCCCGGTGATGCCGGCAACCATATCTTCGACGGTGCGCGGGATCTGGTGGCCGGCCCAGATGTCGACGCGGTTCTCGGTAACGAGGATCAGCGCGTTCAGGGGCTCCAGCGGGGCATGGGCGACATAAGGGGCGCGGTATTCGGCCGCGATGGTTTCGGCGCCTGCCAAGGCGGCGGGCACGTCGCCCTCGTGGCGCCACTCGCTGTCGAGCCGATTGTCGGTGAATGAGTTTGCCAGCACCTCCCAATGGGCATCCTGTTCGGGGGGATAGGGCGCCGGGCCCCAGTCGTAGTCGATGGCGTCGAGCGCCTGGAAGGTGCGCCAGGTATTGTCGGCGATCACCGCAACGCCGTTCGTCACCGGCAGGATTCGCTGGACGCCGCGCATCGCTTCCGCCGCGCTGGCGTCGTAACCGTTCAGCGGACCGCCCTGGCGCGGGTTGAAACGGACCGATGCATGGACCATGCCGTCCATCTTCAGGTCGATGCCATAGGTGGCGGTGCCGGTGGATTTCCCGACAATGTCAAGCCGCTGCTGCGGCTTGCCGATCAGACGCCAGTCGGCGGGTTCGCGCAGGGTCACGTCAGTGACGGGGTCGAGCGTGGCAGCGTCGGCGGCCAGCTCGGTATAAGCGATCTCGGAGCCGTCCGGCAGCCGAACGGCGGCGCTGGCCGTCGTCAGCTCGGCCACGGGCACGCCGGTCCGCTGCGAGGCGGCGAGTTTCAGCGTTTCACGCGCCACGGCCCCGGCCTCGCGCAGTTTGTCGAAGCTGTCGGCGACGGCGGTAGACCCGCCGGTGGCCTGGATCCCGAACATCTTGACGGCGTAGCCCACGACCGTACGCGCGGTTTCGGCCCCGCGGCTTTCGTCGCGCGACATGAACGGCGCGCCCTCTTCGGAAAAGGCGCGGTTCCAATAGGCCGGATCGGGGGCACCGAAATCGGTGGTGAACTGGCCGGGGTCGAGGTCCATCTCTTCGGCGATCAGCATCGCCTGCATGTGGCGCACGCCCTGTCCGACATCAGAATGCGGTGTGATCAGTGTGATCTTTTCGCCGTCGATCTTGATCCAGGGGTTAAAGCTGGCTTCACCGTCGGCCAGCGTTTCGGCCAGCGGGTTGGGATGGGGCGTGCGGGCGGCGTAGACGCCGAACACGACGCCGCCGGCGACGGCGGCGGACCCGATCAGGAACGTGCGGCGGGCGATCTTGCCGAGACGCGACATGGCTCAGGCCCTCTTCAGCTTGGTGGCGGCGGATTTCACCGCAGCACGGATGCGGGGATAGGTGCCGCAGCGGCAGAGATTGCCCGACATGGCGTCGTCGATCTCGTCATCCGCCGGATCCGGCGTCTCGGCCAGGAAGGCCGCGGCGTTCATGATCTGGCCGGACTGGCAATACCCGCACTGGGCGACCTGATGTTCGATCCAGGCCTCTTGCACGGCGTGCAGCGTCTGGGGCGTCCCAAGCCCTTCGATGGTGGTGACGGGGCCGTCGACATCCGCCGCGGCGATCTGGCAGGACCGTTCGGCATAGCCGTCGACGATGACCGTGCAGGCGCCGCATTGGGCGATACCGCAGCCGTATTTGACGCCGGTTATACCCAGCTCGTCACGCAGCACCCAGAGAAGCGGCATGTCGTCCTCGACATCCACCTCGTGGGTCGTGCCGTTTACGGTCAGTTGCATCGCGGGCTCCTGCACAGGTTGATTCGGTGAGATGACCACAGGCTACACAGAGGCCGGACAAAACGGAACGCCGGCCCATGGTTTGTGACGTTGCGGCAATGGGCTGCCAACAGGTGGTATGATCTTCGACGGACTACGGGTGCGGCAGACTTTGGCCTTAGGCGGCTATTGCCGGTGAAGTGATGAGCCGCGCCATCGCCTCCCCTTCGGCG
The DNA here is from genome assembly GCA_030065095.1 of Rhodobacter sp. Classification (GTDB taxonomy): domain Bacteria; phylum Pseudomonadota; class Alphaproteobacteria; order Rhodobacterales; family Rhodobacteraceae; genus JASJCA01. The sequence continues at coordinate 164,323 of JASJDP010000005.1, read as the reverse complement.
CGGGTCGGCGATGGCGCGGCGGGGCTCCGCCCCTTGATTCCGCGCCGGGGATTGGGAGCGAATGTCCCCCCCGGGCCGAAAACCGATCTTGCACTTCGTTCACGACGCATCGCGCTCAAAGACGAGACCGGGGGGCATAAGCGCCTTAACGCGGATCCTAGGCCTTAGATCTCCCGTGGAATAACGAACGCTGTCGGTGTGCCCATGCGCCAATCCACCTCCGTCCACGCCGAAACTTCGAAGTCGATGACGGTCGTTGCCGCCGTCGGATAGTCGTGAAACCGAGCGTGCTCCGGCGAGCGGCCAAGGATGCGATCGGCGAAATCGCCGATGCCGGGATTGTGGGCCAGCATCAGTACGCAGGGCACAGGCGGCGCGTTGCGCAGAACGTCCAGCAGTGTCTGAGATCCGGCATGATAGAGCGCCTTGTCCCACCTCACCTCCGGCGCGCCGCCGATATGGGGCGCCATCAACGCCCAGGTTTCGCGGGTCCGCTCTGACGTCGACGAAAGCACCGCGGCGGGACAATAGCCGTTTTCCGCCAGCCAGGCGCCGGTCTTGCCCGCCGACTCGCGCCCGCGCGCGTTCAGCGGCCGGTCATGGTCCCCAAGGACCGGACTGTCCCAGCTCGACTTCGCGTGGCGGGTCAGGATCAGGCGCAGTGTCATGGGTGGAAAGCCCTCATGTGGAATGCGGATTGCGCCTCCATCCTGCCATAGGTCCGCGACACGGGACAAACCCGCCGCGCGGCGCATCCCCGGTCCAGGCAGTCGCGTCCTGCAGGTGTATCGAGATGGCCGTGGCACGCGGCGAGGTCGTAGGCCCCCGCACTCAGCGCCGAGACGGGGCAGGCGGTCAGGCAGGGTTTGTCGGCGCATGTCTCGCAGGGATTTTCCGCCAGGACGGGCAAGGACATCCGCTGCGGCAGCGCCAGCGCACCGCGATAGGATACCATCAGCCCGGCGCGGTCATGCACCATTAGCCCGGCCGGCGATTGCCAGGCCCGGCCCGACCGCAGGGCCCACGCGATGAACGGCTGGTAGGGCGGGCCGCCGAACGGGTAGAGGGCCTGCGCCCCAAGCTCCCGCGCCAAGCCGCCGATCACCCGTGCCGACCAGCGGTCGAGCGGATCAGGCGCACCGTCGATAATTTCCGGGGACGACGACACATGCGCCCAGAATCCCGGCTCGCGCGGGCCAAGCAGGACAAGCGTCCCGGTTCCGTCGGGGGCGCCGTCGGCCGGTACGGGGTGGAACGCACCGAATATCTCCAGATGCGCCGCACCTGCGGCCTCGGCCACGGCATCGTAGCTCACAACGGCGCAAAGGGCAGCCGCAGCGCCCATCCCAGCCGTGCGGGACGGTCATCCTGCCAGCGCAGACCGACCGTCATGTCCCGATGTCCCCCTGCGGGTTCGGCGGTGTAGGTTCTGAAAAGCCGGTCCCAGACCGACAGCGCGAAGCCGTAATTGCTGTCATGCTCGGCTCGGCTCACCGAATGGTGGACACGGTGCATGTCCGGCGTCACCAGCACCCAGCGCAGGGCCCGCTCAAGCTGCTTGGGCAACCAAAGGTTGGAATGCGAAAACATCGCCGTGCCGTTCAGCAGAATCTCGAAGATCAGCACCGCCAGCGCGGACGGCCCCAGCACATAGACCACCGCGATCTTGAGTCCCATCGACACGGCGATTTCGATGGGATGGAACCGGATTGCGGTGGTGACATCCATATCGCGGTCGGCGTGGTGCACCCGGTGCAACCGCCACAGGGCCGGCACCTTGTGCATCGCCACATGCTGAGCCCAGATCGCCAGATCCAGAATCGCGACCGCCAGCACCAGTTCCAGCCATCCGGCAAGGGCCAGTTGGTTGAACAGCCCCCAACCCAGCCGTCCGGCATCCATCGCCGCACCGATCGCCAACAGCGGCGCCACCACCGCAAAGAGCCGCAGCATCGCGGTGTCGATCACCACCAGCGACCAGTTGGTCAGCCAACGCCCCTGCCTTGGCTGCACCCGAGCACGCCTCGGAAGAAGAGCTTCCAGCGCAGCAAAGACCGCGAAAAGCCCGATAAAGAATGCCAGCCGGATAAGCCCTTCGTTTTCCATGCCGGGATGATAGCCGGAGGGTCCGGCGCGCGATAGACGTTCCGGTGGATTGCATGCGGCACAGTCGAGGCGATCGAGGGCTCGGCTGGGCGTTCGCAGGGGCCCTGGGTTGGTCTAAAGGCAGGACAAAGCCTGGCGAGACGGAGGTGGGCATTGGCCTGAGGCGGTCGTTGCCAGTGAAGTGATGAGCCGCACCCCTTGATTTCGCGCCGGGGACTGGGTGGCAACGACTGCTCCAGGCCAGAACTGGCAGATCCCTGTTCCATCAAGACCCATTCGGCCGAAGCCACGGCGAAATGCGGCGCGTTCACCGCAATTCGCCGCACAATGCCACCGAAATTCCGCGATCTTTTCCCACCCCGCACCCATTGCGACGTCAGTTTGGCCCGGACCGCAGGATCGCGGCGATGGACAATGGTTTGACCGGGCCGACCGGGATCGAGGAGTTGACGAGATGCGAAAGGACCGCCGCTGGGTGACGTCTGTGACCAAGGAGGCCGCCAGGATCAAGATTCAGATGCCCTGGATCCGGGGCGAGCGGCGCGCCGTCTGGATCGCCAAGCGCGCGGCCGCGGAAAACCGGCGCACCGCGCGCGCCTGACGGGATCGGCCGTGTCAACGATTCGGGATCTGCCCCGGGATTGTTGAACGGTCCGGCCGCGGCGCCCGAAACAATGGCCGCGGCAACGCCGAATTGAAACCGTCCAGCTGCCGCGACGGACCGAAACTTTGACAATCGCGGGCAGGGCGGACCACAGTTTCATATCTGCTCAACGGTGGGGGCCGATGCAGATGTGATCAGACGAGAGGAAGGATCGCATGACCTACCCCCACCGCCCCGGCGGAGCCGCTGCCGCCCGCCCGGTCGCCCAGGTGGAAAACGCGCGCTGGACCGCCCGGCGTTCTCCGATCGTCCAGCAGCCCGCCTATCCCAGCCGCCGCTACGAGGCGCTGTCGCTTCTTCCCGACGACAGCCTGGCCGAGGTGATCAAGCGCGCGCCGGCCCATCCGATGTTCGACGCTGCCTTCGCCGCGCTGGCGCGGGGCACGATCCTGGCCACCGACCAGGGCCCGATCGCAGTCGAGGACCTGCTGCCCGGCATGATGATCGAAACCCGCGACGCCGGCTTTCAGCCGCTGATGTGGATCGGCACCATCACCCTGTCTCCGAACGCCGCCACCGGCCACACGCCCGCGCGGCTGTTCCGCATCCCGGTCGACAGTTTCGGCCCCTCGCGTCCCATGCCCGACCTGATGCTGGCACCGCATGCCCGCCTTCTGCACCGTTCCCCACGGTTGCGGGACCTGGTGCATGGCGACGAGGCGCTGACCCCAATCACCGCCTTCGAGGATGGCTTTAGCGTGATCCGCGTCGCTCCGGTCTCTCCGGTCAGCGTCTACCACCTTGCGTTCCGCGACCATCACGTCGTGCGCGCAAACGGCATCGAGATCGAAAGCTTCCATCCCGGGACCGATCTGATCACCAAGATCGGTGCCGAGAACCTGCGCACGTTCCAGTCCTTCTTCCCGCATATCCGGTCGATGGCCGATTTCGGCGCGCTCTGCACCCCGCGGCTCAGCGTCGAGGAATTCGAGACCGTCAGCGCAGCCTAGAAAGTTGGCCTCCGGGTCCGGCAAAGGCCCGGAACGAGGCCTGGTGGCCCGGTGGAAATCAGCACGGATGCGCAACGCGACCCAGGCCACACAGCGCATACATCCCGGCAAACCGGTCGAATTCTAAGCAGACCGGCTCAGCCGGTCTTCGAGCACGTCGAAGGGTACGCCCGGTTCGTCCTTGGCGTCGCGGATGACCAGCGAGGTCTTGACGCTGGCCACATTGTCCGCCGCAGTCAGTTCCTCGGTCAGGAAAGACTGGAAGGTCGACAGATCGGGCGCCACGCATTTCAGGATGAAATCCACTTCTCCGTTCAGCATGTGACACTCGCGGACCAAAGGCCAGCCTCGGCAGCGCTCTTCGAACGCCGACAGATCCGCCTCGGCCTGGCTGGTCAGCCCCACCATGGCAAAGACACGCACCTCGAAATCCAGCATGCGTGCGTCGACGTCGGCATGATAGCCGCGGATGAACCCCGCCTCCTCCAGCGTACGCACCCGCCGCAGGCAGGGCGGAGCAGAGATGCCGACACGCTTGGCCAGCTCGACATTGGTCATCCGCCCGTCTGCCTGCAGCTCCGCCAGGATATGACGGTCGATCGGATCCAGTTTGCTTCCGGGCATTCAGTGTCCTACCTTTTTGCCAATCTGTACCGTTTCGATCCGTCTTGCGCAATATTATTTCACTTTTGCGCAACATTGTTAATGTTTACCTTCCGCAAAGGGGCGCTTCCCTTTTCCCGGGCCTCCGCGAAGCCCGGTCTTTGGGCTTTTTCTCGACCGGCTGGGGTCATATATCAGGGCAGCACATCACAGGCAGGAGGCCGCCATGGGCGAGACGAAACATTCGAAGGTCCTGATCATCGGCTCGGGCCCCGCCGGATACACTGCCGCGGTCTATGCCAGCCGCGCGATGCTGGAACCCGTGCTGGTCCAGGGCATCCAGCCCGGCGGCCAGTTGACCATCACGACCGAGGTCGAAAACTGGCCCGGCGATACCGAGGTTCAAGGCCCCGACCTGATGGTAAGGATGGAGGAACACGCCCGCGCCGTCGGGACAGAGATCGTCGGCGACCACATCAATGCGATCGACCTGCAAAGGCGCCCCTTCACCGCCCAGGGCGACAGCGGCACCACCTACACCGCCGACGCCGTGATCCTTGCCACAGGGGCCCAGGCGAAATGGCTGGGCCTGCCCAGCGAGGAGCATTTCAAGGGCTTCGGCGTCAGCGCCTGCGCCACCTGCGACGGCTTTTTCTATCGCGGCAAAGAGGTGGTGGTGATCGGTGGCGGCAACACCGCCGTCGAAGAGGCTCTGTTTTTGACCAACTTCGCGTCGAAGGTCACGCTCGTACACCGCCGCGACGAGTTGCGGGCCGAAAAGATCCTGCAGCACCGCCTGTTCAACAATCCCAAGGTCGCGATCGTCTGGGACCACACGGTCGAGGAGGTGATCGGTGGCGACAATCCCAAGGGCGTGGAGGGCGTGCGGGTGAAACACGTGCAAACGGGCGCGATCACCGAGATCCCCTGCGCCGGCTTCTTCGTCGCCATCGGCCACGCCCCCGCCAGCGACCTGGTCAAGGACCAGCTGGAAACCCATATGGGCGGTTACGTCGTAACCCAGCCCGATTCGACCGCGACCTCGATCCCCGGCGTGTTTGCCGCCGGGGACCTCACCGACCACATCTATCGCCAGGCGGTGACAAGCGCAGGCATGGGTTGCATGGCGGCGCTCGAGGCCGAGAAATTCCTGGCCGAATTGGGCGCCGACGCCCAGGTGCAGGCGGCGGAATAGCCGGGCGGCCGGCTATACCTTCTTGGTCATCAGCACGGCCTCGGTCAAAGGGTGCCCGAACTCGCGGGCGTCCATCGGGCAGCGCCCTGTTTCCTGAAACCCGGCGCGCGTATAAAGCCGTATCGCGGCCGCGTTCGACGCCGCGACGATCAATGCGACGCCGGGGGCCTCCGACGCCTGCGCCAGCGCCTCGGCCTTCGCCACCAGCGCCGCGCCCAGTCCCCTGCGCTGCACCTCCGGCAGAACGGCAACCATATTGATCAGCCAATATCCCGGCACCTGCGCTACCAGCTCTTCAACCGGCACAAAGACGGGCGGCACATCCGGTTCCGGCGGCACGGGCGGATCGGGCAGCGCGTAGCCGATCATCCCGCCCAGCGGTGCGGCCGGGGTTTCGATCACCCACCCGCTGCGATAGCTGAACGGCCCGTCTTCGGCCAATACCATCGCCCGGCCGACCTCTGCCGGGTCGACACCCTCGGGCGCAAGCCCCGCCCAGATGGCCGGGAGCACGCCGTCGCTGGCCAGGTCGATGACCCGAACAAGCAGGTCCGCGTCGTCAGGACCGGCGGGGCGAAGCGAGATGGGGGGTCCCATCACAGCGTTGGCATTGTCTCTTTGGGTTTCAGGCACATGCTACTCCATTCCCGTCAGGACACTCACGCCTCCGCTGGCCAGATCACCGGGAACCAGTCCTCGCGCAATCGCTCGCCCGGCTGCATCCCATGCCCCGGAAACGGCGGAGAGGTTCGCCCGGGGCGTTCGACATAGCGCGCGTCATCGCCCAGCAGACGCAGCGAAAACGCTCTGCGCCGGCGTTCAGAGGTATTTCCGCGCGCCCCGTGCAGGGTCTTGTAATGAAACGCCACCGCGTCGCCGGGTTGCATAGGCCACTCCAGCACGTCGAACCGCAGCGGTGCTGCATCCGGATCGGGCACCGGCATATAGGCGTTCTCGTCCGGATAGAAGTTTTCCTCCGACAGCCACCGGGTCGGCAGCACCGGCTTTTTCCACAGGTGCGAGCCCGCCACACAGCGCAGCGTCGCCTCGGCAACCGCATCCAGCGGCGACCAGAAGCTGACCGTCTGGGTGCCCTCGACAAGATAATATGGCCCGTCCTGGTGCCACGGCGTCGGCTTCGATGTCCCCGGCTCCTTTACCAGGACATGGTCGTGAAACACCTGCACGGTCTTCGATCCCATCAAGGCCGCCGCCACCCGCGCAGCATCTGATTCGCGGATTACCCGCTCGAACTCGGGAATCCTGGTCCAGTTGCAGTAATCGTCGAAAAATCGCCCCGCCTCGCCGTCCTTCAGGTTCTCTGCGGCGTAAGGCCCCGGCTCCGCCAGATTCCGCTCGATCCCGGCCGACAGCACGTCGACCCATTCGGCGAACAGTCCCGGAACCAGCACCGCGCCATCGCGCCGGAACGCATCGATCTGTGCGTTGTCGAGCATCATTGCAGGGAATTCCGCCTTTCGATCCGCAAACACGACGACGAAGGAAAGCGTGCGCAATGCCGTTTAAATTTGCAAGACCGTCAATAGTCCGACGGCGTCGGAGACCGGCAAGACCGACATCTCCGCGCTTCCGGTCCGCTGCTCGAATCCGCCACCTCCGCCGGGTTCACGGCGCCTCGCGCGACCTGCGGTCGCACGAGGCAGCGTCCTCCGTTGGTCATGGAGGATCCACGCGCCTTGCGGCATTTATGCCCCGATCGCCCTCAGAACGCCGGAGCGGCTTGAACTTCGCCGCGATCCGGGTCTAGAGCCCCCACAACCGAAGACCCGCGCCGCCAGACGGCCCAGACAAGCAGACCGCCCATGCATCTCCGCAACCTTGCCCCCATTCCCGAACTCTATGTCTCGCACGACAGCGCCCAGAAGCTGAAGGTCGAGGCCGCCGACCTGCCGTCGTGGGACCTGAACCCGCGCCAGATTTGCGATCTGGAATTGCTGATGAACGGCGGTTTCAATCCGCTGAAGGGATTTCTAGGCGAAGACGACTATAACGGCGTCGTCGAAAACATGCGCCTCGCCGACGGCGTGCTGTGGCCGATTCCGGTCACGCTGGATGCATCCGAAGCCTTCGCCGAAACGATCGAAGTCGGCCAGGACATCGCCCTGCGCGATCAGGAAGGCGTGATCCTGGCGATGATGTCTGTCACCGACAAATGGACCCCGGACAAGCATGTCGAAGCCGAAAAGGTGTTCGGCGCCGACGACAGCGCGCACCCGGCGGTCAACTACCTGCATAACACCGCGGGAGGCGTCTATCTCGGCGGCCCGATCACCGGCATCCAGCCCCCGGTGCACTACGATTTCCGCGCCCGCCGCGATACCCCGAACGAACTGCGCGCCTATTTTCGCAAGGTCGGCTGGCGCCGCGTCGTCGCCTTTCAGACACGCAACCCGCTGCACCGCGCGCATCAGGAGCTGACTTTTCGCGCCGCCAAGGAGGCGCAGGCCAACCTGCTGATCCATCCCGTGGTCGGCATGACCAAACCGGGCGATGTCGATCATTTCACCCGTGTTCGCTGTTACGAGGCGGTGCTCGACAAGTACCCCGGCTCGACCACCACGATGAGCCTGTTGAACCTGGCGATGCGCATGGCCGGCCCGCGCGAAGCGGTCTGGCACGGCATCATCCGCGCCAATCACGGCTGCACCCATATGATCGTCGGGCGCGACCACGCCGGCCCGGGCAAGAACAGCGCGGGCGAGGAATTCTACGGCCCCTATGACGCGCAGGATCTTTTCCGGAAGCACCAGGACGAAATCGGCATCGAGATGGTCGACTTCAAGCACATGGTCTATGTGCAGGAGCGTGCCCAGTACGAGCCCGCCGACGAGATCGAGGACGGCGTAACCGTGCTCAACATCTCGGGCACCGAATTGCGCCGCCGCCTGCGCGAGGGGCTGGAAATCCCCGAATGGTTCTCGTTCCCCGAGGTCGTCGAACAGCTGCGCGGCCGCTACCCGCCGCGGTCGAAACAGGGCTTCACCGTCTTCTTCACCGGCTTCTCCGGTTCGGGCAAGTCCACGATCGCCAACGCGCTCATGGTCAAGCTGATGGAGATGGGCGGCCGGCCCGTGACGCTCTTGGACGGTGACATCGTGCGCAAGAATCTCAGCTCGGAACTCGGCTTTTCCAAGGAGCACCGCGACCTCAACATCCGCCGCATCGGCTTTGTCGCCTCCGAGATCACCAAGAACGGCGGCATTGCAATCTGTGCCCCTATCGCCCCCTATGCCACGACCCGCCGCGCCGTGCGCGAGGAAATCGAGCAATACGGCGCCTTTGTCGAAGTGCATGTCGCGACCAGCATCGAGGAATGCGAACGGCGCGACCGCAAGGGGCTCTACAAGCTGGCGCGCGAGGGCAAGATCAAGGAATTCACCGGGATCAGCGATCCTTACGACGTACCGGAAAACCCCGAACTGCGTGTCGAGACCGAGAATGTCGACGTCGACAACTGCGCGCATCAGGTCGTGCTGAAACTTGAAAGCATGGGGCTGATCGCCGCCTGATCCCGCAGGGGCGGGCAACCATGGTCACGGTGACTCTGACCTCGATTCCGCCCCGCTTTGCCACGCTTGGGCCACAGATCGAGACGCTTCTGGCGCAACACCCGGACAGGCTCTGCCTGACCATTCCGCACAGCTATCGCCGCTTTCGGGATTGGGACGGAACCCTTCCGAAGTTACCCGCGGGCGCAGTGGTGCTGCGCACCCGGGACTATGGCCCCGCCACGAAATTCGCCGCGGTCTTCGACCACCATCCCAAGGCGGATATCCTGATCGCCGACGACGATTGCGACTATGGGCCGGGCTGGCTTGCAAGCTTCCGCACCGCGCGCGACCGCCACCCTAACGCGGTGATTGCCGCCAGCAGTTTCGACACCGGCCGGCTTGGCCTGCCCCCGGGCCACCGGGTCGTTCAGGGCTTCGCCGGCCTGTTGCTGTGCCCGGCCGATATCGGGCCACCGGATCTGTCCGCAGACGATCCGGCGATTTGGGTCGACGATATCTGGCTATCCGCCCGGATCGCCGCTGCCGGTCTGCCCGTCATCGCCTGTCCAGAGGCTCGGGCCGCCGTCGCGCCCAGTACGTCGCCGGCCGCGCTTCAGGATGCGGTGATCGACGGCGAAACCAGAGCCACGCTCAACCGGCTTGTGGCGCGCGACCTTCAATCCCGCTTCCGAGTCTGGCAAATTCCCGGGTGACGCCGTAGATGCCGCCGCCGGACTGCGCAAACCGCGCAGAAACGGCCTATAAGTTCAGATAACCCCGCATCAGCACATAGCCCTGCCCGCCGACGCGTATGCCCGAAATGTCGTCGCGCGGACCCAGCACCTCGACCTCCGCCCGCCCCGGGCGGTCCATCCAGTGCCCCTGTTCGGCAACGAATTTCTGTTCGTTCAGATATCCTTCGGCCCACAGATAGGCCGCCATCTCGCCCGTCGCGGACCCCGTGAACGGATCCTCCGCCGGCATCGGTGGCGGCAACAGCAGGCGGGAAAACGTGTGCCCGTCCGAGGTCGCGCCGTCCAGCGTCACCCAGAAAGGTTCTGTCATCGCCGGACCCGCCAGACCCGCCGCAGCGTTGAACCGCGCCAGCGCCTCGATATCCAGCCGCACCCGGCGCAGGACGGCCTTGTCCTTCAGGATCGCGATGCAATGCCGCGCCCCGGTCGACACCAGGCGGGGCTCGCCCAGAATATCCTCCGCCGAGATCCCGCCCACGGCCGCCACGGTTGCGGCATCGATCACCGCGCCGAATTCCGGGCGGTTCTGCACCATGGTGACCATCGGCACGCCCGCGCTGTCCGCGGCCACTTCGACGGGAATCACCCCAGCCTTGGTTTCGAACCGGACCTGACCGCCGTCGATCAGCCCCCGGTCCGCCATCGAGGCCGCCGTCGCCACGGTCGGATGCCCGGCGAACGGCAGTTCCTTGCCCGCGAGATAGTACCGCACAGCCACGTCGGCCACATCGGACGGCCCCAGAAACGTGCATTCCGAAAGCCCGGTCTCGCGGACGACCGCCATGCACAGATCGGCATTCATCCCGGCGGCGTCGTAAACCACGGCACAGCCGTTGCCGCCAAAGGGCCGATCCGTGAAGGCATCGACCCAGTCGACCTCGTAAGGCATCAGTGCACGTTGACCGGCGCCAGATCGTTCTGCCGTGCCAGGGCGAATGCCAGTTTGCGGTCCCGCACCAGCGCCAGCCGCTGTCCGTCGGCGTCATGCACCGCAAACAGCGTTTCCAGACCGCCGGCCTGCGCCTGCACGTCCTGCGGCAGGTCTGCGACCGGAACCGGTCGCACATAGACGATCTTGTTCTGGTCCTCTGCCCCGAAATCGAATTTATGGTCCATAGCGAACTCTCCTCACCCAGACTTGATCCTGATCGTCTGCACCACCTTTTCAGGTTCGGCCTTCGACAGATCGACATGCAGCAGGCCGTTTTCCATCGCGGCGCCCGCCACCTCGACCCCTTCGGCCAGCACGAACGACCGCTGGAACTGCCGCGCCGCGATCCCGCGGTGCAGGAACACCCGCGCCTCGTCCTCATCGGCCTGACGACCGCGGATCACCAGTTGCCGGTCCTCCAGCGTGATCGTCAGATCGTCCTCGGCGAACCCGGCCACCGCAAGCGTGATACGATAGGCGTTCGGGCCTTTTTGTTCAATGTTGAAAGGGGGATAGCCGTTGTTATCGGACTTCGCCGTCCGCTCCATCAGCCTTTCAAGCTGCTCAAATCCCAGAAAGAAGGGATGCGAGCCCAAAGACATCTTCGTCATCGACACGTCCTTTTCAAGCGACAGTCTGCGCGGCCCCGATTTCGGCAGCCAACTCACAATATGGGGCCCATGCCCACCCCCTGCAAGCCCGCGCCCCGGCACATGGCTTGGTGGAATCGCGGTTTCGCGGTAGCGTGCCGGGCACAACAGACACGACTCACGGGGCCCGTGCCACATGAACGACGCCAGTCAAATGGAGCCCGAGGAAGTGCTTCGCGCCGAGCTTGAGGAGCTCAGGCGCGAACATCGCGACCTCGACGACGCCATCGCCGCCCTGCAGGAAACCCACCGCGCCGATCAATTGCGGATGCGGCGGCTGAAAAAGCAAAAGCTTGCGCTGAAAGACCAGATCGCCCGGCTCGAAGACCAGCTGACACCCGACATCATTGCGTAACCGCGCCCGCTGGCTATAGTGCGCGCTCCTGCAGACGGGGGCGTTAGCGATGAACCCACATGTCGGTATCGTCATGGGCAGCCAGTCGGACTGGCCCACCATGAAAGCCGCCGCCGAAATCCTCGACGAGCTCGGCATTCCGTACGAGGCCAAGATCGTGTCGGCCCACCGCACCCCCGACCGGCTTTGGGACTATGGCAGGTCCGCCGCGGCCCGCGGTCTGAAGGTGATCATCGCCGGCGCCGGCGGGGCCGCGCACCTGCCCGGCATGATGGCGTCGAAAACCCGCCTGCCGGTGATTGGCGTGCCGGTGGAGACCCGCGCCCTCAAGGGCCTCGACTCGCTCTATTCCATCGTCCAGATGCCGCGCGGCTTTCCCGTCGCAACCATGGCCATTGGCGGCGGCGCCAATGCGGGGCTGATGGCCGCCCAGATTCTCGCTCTGGATGACCTTGCTCTGGCCAGCCACCTCGACACTTGGCGCGAGACGCTTTCGGCCTCGATCCCCGACGCGCCCGCCGATGAGTGACGCCCTTCCCTCCGGCAGCACGATAGGCATTCTCGGTGGCGGCCAGCTCGGCCGAATGCTGTCTGCCGCCGCGTCCCGCCTCGGCTTCCGAACCCATATCTACGAGCCCAGCGCCGACTGTCCCGCCTCCCATGTCGCCCATCGCACCACGACCGCCGCCTATGACGACGCGGACGCGCTTGCCGCCTTCGCGCAATCGGTGGATGTGGTCACGTACGAGTTCGAAAACGTCCCCACCGGCGCGCTCGACCTGATCGAGGCGCAAGCCCCCATCCGCCCCAACCGCCGCGCCCTGGCGATCAGCCAAGACCGCCTGGCCGAAAAGCAGTTTCTTCAGGGCCTCGGCCTCGCCACTGCGCCGTTTGCACAGGTCGACACGCTCGACGACCTTCAGACTGCTTTGAATTCGATCGGCGCGCCCGCCATTCTGAAGACCCGCCGCTTCGGCTATGACGGCAAGGGCCAGGTGAGGCTGAACACCAACAACGAACCCGCCACGGCGCTGGCTACGCTGGAAGGCGCGCCTGCGATCCTTGAAGGCTTCGTCGATTTCTCGCTCGAGGCCAGCGTCATCGCCGCCCGCGGCCTGGACGGTGCCGTATCGGCCTATGATCCTGGCGAAAACGTGCACGAGGGCGGCATACTGCGCACCACCGCCGTGCCCGCCCGCCTTACCGCCGCGCAACGCAACGACGCCGTCCTGCTCGCCGGAAAGGTCCTCAACGCGCTCGACTATACCGGCGTGATCGGAGTCGAGCTTTTCGTCACGCCTCGGGGCCTGATCGTCAACGAATTCGCCCCGCGCGTGCACAATTCCGGCCACTGGACCCAGAACGGCTGTACCGTCGATCAGTTCGAACAGCATATCCGCGCCATAACCGGCTGGCCCCTGGGCGACGGCGCACGGCATAGCGACGTCCGCATGGAAAATCTCATCGGCGACGACATCGTCCGGGTCCCGGATCTGGCAGCCGAGCCCGCGACGGCGCTCCATCTCTACGGCAAGGCGGACACTCGACCCGGCCGCAAGATGGGGCATGTCAACCGCGTCCTCGGTCCGGTGCGCTGACCGTCTCCTTTATCTCGGCACAAGGAGCGTCGCGCAGAGACAACAATCCGGCCGCCGCTCGAAAGGATGCGCCGCCTCTCAATGCGCAATCCCGGCGCGCGGCAGCGCTCGTTTTGGTATCGGCGGCCGCCCTACCGCTCCGGCGCCAGCAGATCGCGGATATCCTGCACCGCCGCCTCCGCCAGCCGCTCGACCGCCTCCCCGAACCGTAAATCGGCCTCAAAGGCGCCGGTCTCGAGAAACGCCATCGTCTGTGCGATCACCAGAGGATTCACCATCATGAAGGTATGCGTCACCGGCAGGATCAGATGGTCGTCCATCCCCACCACCACCGTCGACGCAACCGACACCTTGCCGTCGTCCACCCCCTCGATCACTGCCGAATAGACCGGATTCAGCGACACCGTGCCGGCAATGATCCCAAGTTCGAACCCCGCATGCCCCAACCGGTTCGGCACGCTTGCCGCGTCGGTCCCCAGTTGCAGCCCGGCAGGCCCGTTGATCCATTCGAACGGCTTCAGATCGCCGAACGCGTCCACCAGTTCCGACCCCCGGTTCGGGGGGGCCAGCATCACCACCCGCCCCATCCTTGCGGGCCGGTTCCCGTCCAGCCACAGACGCACCAGTATGCCGCCCATCGAATGCGTCACGAAATGCACACGCGCCTCGCCGCAGGTCGTTACCGCTGCCCCGACCGCGTCCACCAGCTCTTCGATCCGCCGTTCGGTCGACGGATAGCCCCGGTTCACCACCCGGTAGCCCTGTGCCTCCAGGGCCTCCTCCATGACCGCCAGGCTGGCGGGCGACCGCGCCAGCCCGTGCAGCAGTACGACGCAGTCCGCCACAGCCACACCCGGCACGAGGATAGCCAGCAAAACCAAAACCCGTTTCAACATTATCCCTAGATAGGCCGTCATCCCGGACACCAAAACCCCTTGTCCCGTGCCGCGCCACGCGCCAGTGTCGCGCCCATGAAACGCCCCGTCCGCCTCGCAGCTCGTGCGCTGATCCTGCAGAACAACCGCCTGCTTCTGGTCAATGCCTATCCCGGCGGACACTCCGATCTCTGGTGCGCGCCCGGCGGCGGGGTCGAACCGAACCGCTCGATCCCCGACAACCTGATCCGCGAGGTTCATGAAGAGACAGGGCTGACCGTCGCCGTGGGCGCCCCCGCCATGGTCAACGAATTCCACGACCCCGCCCGAGGTTTCCATCAGGTCGACCTCTACTTCCGCTGCACCATCGCCTCCGGCCGGCTCAGCGATGGCTGGGCCGACCCCGAAGGCATCGTGACCAAGCGCCGCTTCTTCTGCCAGACGGAACTGGCCGCCATCCGCTTCAAGCCCGACAGCCTGCCCCGCGTCGCTTGGGACGCTGGCGCGATCCACTATGACCCTCTGGAAGCGCTTGTCCGTTGACCAAGGTACCGTTGACAGGGCCATGCGAGAATATGATGCCTTCGGAAGAGTTGCGGTTCCGGTTCTGGTCTTGAGCGGACGTTCCCAATCCGCATTCAGGCGCGGATTCAAGGCCGAAGGCCGCCGCGCCATCGCCGACCCGCCCCGGAGGGGAGGCGATTTGCTGGCGGTGCGTATCGGATTGAAGTCGTTCGGACTTTGCTGGGATAAATCGAGCCGTTTAGAGGTCTTGGCCGCCTCCCCGCGGGTCGGCGATGGCGCGGCTTATCTCTGATTAAGCAACGTTCGTTCCAGACCCAAAGCACCCCGCCCCAGCCGACTATTGCACTACTCTAGCGCGACCCGGCCGGGCAGCGGTTCCCCGGACGAAAAAGTCGGACCCGCTTCCGACACCCGCCCACCATGGAATACTCAGGTCTGCCGGGCGTAGAGATCCGCGAACCGCCGCCGCGCCTCGGGCAGCGGGCGGTCGCCGAGCGCGGGGGCGAGCCACTTGCCGAGAAAATAGCCGGTAATCCGAAGACCCTGCGCAATCTCGGCAGGGGCCGCCGCCTCAGGCCGGATCAGGCAGGAGGGCAGCGGCAGCAGGCGGTCTTTCCAGGGGCCAGCCGCCTGGGCCGTCACCGCGCGGCCGGATTTGGTGGAGACATAGGCGAGTCCGTCGCGCGCGCCGGTAACCGCGCAGGCCGCCAGATCGAGGCCAAAGCCCAGTTCCTCAAGCAGGGCAAGCTCCCAATGCAGGTAGGCCAGCGGCCAAAGCTCGGTCTCGTCCAGCATGTCCAAGAGCGCGATCGTACGGGCATAGAGCGCAGGGTGCGCCTCGCGTTCGGGCAGCGCGAACACTAATAGCGCCGTGACCGCGTTCAACGCCGCAAGCTCCAGCCGTCCCGACATGACGGCCGCGCGGCTTTTCACCGGCTCAACGGCATAGGTCCCGAGGTGATCTTCGAGCCTTGCGCGCCAGGTCAGGGCGACCTCGGTGCCGGGCTGCAGGACGGGCTGCATCTTGCGGCTTGTCGCGCCGCGCACGACGCCGGCATGACGGCCATGGTCCTGGGTGAACACCTGCAGGATCGCCGAGGTTTCGCCATGGCGGCGGACCGAAAGAACGGTGCCGGTGTCTTGCCACTCCATGGCGCGTACCTATCGCCCCTGCGACGCAACGGAAAGCCCGGGGCCGTGGCCGGCACGTTCCGGGGGGCGGTCAGAAGAGGTCGAGTTGCTCGGCCGTCAGGAAGACGAAGTCCTCCGCGCCGACGACGCCGGACGCCAGATCGGCGGTGGTATAGCCGTCGAGCACGAACGAGCCGGAGCCATAGTTCACGACCAGCCCGTCGCGGTCGTCATAGGTCACCGTGTCCTGGAATGTCAGGTCGGCGAAGGTATCCACGCCCGACACGTAAAGACCGATGAGATCGGTACCATCGGTGAAATCCCTGACCCGGTCACGCCAGCCGTCATTGTCGAGAAAGACGAAGACGTCGGCGCCGGAACCGCCCACCAGATTGTCCCAGCCATTGCCGCCGTAAAGGATGTCGTCGCCCGACCCGCCGCGCAGGTTGTCGTCCCCCTTGCCGCCGGCCAGCGAGTCGTTATCGGCGCCGCCGCGCAGGCGGTCCTTGCCGTCGCCTCCGAAAAGCCTGTCCGCGCCCTTGGCTCCCTTCAGCAGGTCGTCCCCGGCATCGCCGCGAAGCTCGTCGTCGCCTTTGTTGCCGTAAAGCGTGTCGTTGCCGGTGCCGCCGTTCAAGAGATCGTTGTCGGCCCAGCCGTGCAGCCTGTCAGCTCCGTCACCGCCAAAGACGGTGTCGTTGCCCTTGCCGCCGGTAAGCGTGTCGTCGCCGCCGAGCCCTTCGATCAGGTCGGCAAGCGGCGTGCCCATCAGGCTGTCCGCCAGTTCCGTGCCCAGAAAATCGGCCATCGTCCGGTCCCACCCTTCAACCGTTCAGGTCAGATAAATGGTAATAGATGCGGCAAACGGCGCTGTCATTTTTTGCGTTCCTGAGGGCTGCGATCGAAGACAATCCTCTGCGATGCAGGCGATTGATGCGCGGTTGCAGCGACGATGCTGCGGCGGCGCGTCTGACGCCCTAGCCATCAAGCCCGGCTTCGTCCAGAAGGTGGCGGCCCCGGCGGTCCTCGACCTCGATGACCCAAAGGTCGGGATCAAACCCGCGCTGCCGCGCGACGGCCGCGTCCACCTCCGGTTCCGGGCCTTCGCTTAGGACGACCCAGGTGCGGGCGCCGGTCATCAGGTCGACCGAGCGCTGGTAAAGCGTGGCCGTGCCGTCGAGCGGGCTTTGCTTGACGAGGACGGCACCGGCGGTGGCGTCGCCCCTTGCCACCACAAAGGCCGGGATATCGGCGAGCCGCAAGCGGGTCAGATACGCCTGGACCCAGAATTCCGCGGTCAGCCGGTCCAATCCGGGTCAACCCTTGCCATCGCCGAAATCTAGACCCATCGCGCTGAAGCGCGCGGCCTCGTCGAGCCAGCCCGGGCGGACCTTGACCTGCAGAAACAGGTGGATGCGCCGGTCCAGCATCTCTTCCAGCTCTGCCCGCGCCGCCTGGCTGACCGCCTTGATGGTTTCGCCCTTCTTGCCCAAAACGATGCCCTTGTGGCCATCGCGGGCGACATAGATCACCTGGTCGATACGGGCGGAGCCGTCCTTGCGGTCCTCCCAGCCCTCGGTCTCGACGGTCAGCTGGTAGGGCAGTTCCTGATGCAGCCGAAGCGTCAGCTTTTCGCGGGTGATCTCGGCGGCGATCATGCGCATCGGCAGATCGGCGATCTGGTCTTCGGGATAAAGCCACGGGCCTTCCGGCAGGGTGGCGGCCAGCCATGTGCGCAAGTCGGCCACGCCATAGCCCTTCTCGGCGGAAATCATGAAGGTGCGGGCGAAAGCGAAGCGGTCGTTGAGATCCTGCGAGAGGCCCAGCAGAACCTCGGACTTCACGCGGTCGATCTTGTTGATCGCCAGCGCCACCGGACGGCCCGCCGTCCGCTCGGCAAGGTCGTCCAGAATACGCGCGACCCCGTCGGTCACGCCACGATGCGCCTCGACCATCAGCACGATCAGGTCCGCATCCGCCGCACCGCCCCAGGCGGCGGCGACCATGGCGCGATCCAGCGTGCGGCGGGGACGGAACAGGCCCGGCGTGTCGACAAAGACGATCTGCGCGTCGCCTTCGATCGCCACGCCGCGGATCCGGGCGCGGGTGGTCTGGACCTTATGCGTGACGATCGAAACCTTCTGGCCGACCATCGCGTTAAGCAGGGTCGACTTGCCCGCGTTGGGCTCTCCGATCAGGGCGACGAATCCGGCGCGACTGGGCATTGGCGCTCCTTCAATCCAGACGCAGGCGGCATAGAGCCTTTCAAATGTGCTGGCTAGGGCGGGATGAGTATTGTTGGCCCGCGTTTTGCCGGTTCGGGCCTGCGAATCTCTCAAAAATGCATCGCACCCTACAGCCGGATGGACGAAATCAACCGGCCGTAATCCGCTTCTTTCCGGTGAACCGACCGACGAAAGGAATAGAAGCGCGCCGCATCGGTATAGGTGCAATGCCGGGTCCATTCGGCATGGCCGATCCCGGCAGAGCGCAGCCGGTGCAGACCATAGGCCGGCAGGTCGAACAGGAACCGGTCACCGTCGCCACCGACGAAGAACCGCGCGTTGTGGTCGTCGGCATCGTAGAAGGTTTCGAAGAATTCCGGCCCCACTTCATAGGCACGCTGGCTGATCGTCGGACCGATTACCGCGGCAATGCGAGAGGCGGTGGCGCCGAGATCCTCCATCGCCGCGACCGTCGCCTCCAGCACCCCGTCGAGCGCCCCGCGCCAACCGGCATGGGCGGCGCCGATCACGCCGGCGCCGGGATCGGCGAACAGCACGGGCTGGCAGTCGGCGGTCAGCACCGACAGCGCCAGGCCATGGGTTGCGGTCACCATGGCGTCGGCGTGGGGCTTTTTGCCCAGCGTGATATGATCGATAGCGATGGCGGTCGCCGAATGCACCTGGTGCACGGTGGTCAGCGCCTCGGGCGCGACATCCATCGCCTCGGCTACGCGGGCACAGTTGATCTCTACCGCTTCGCGCTGATCGGACGAGCCCTTGCCGCAGTTCAGGCCCTCGAACACACCCGAAGACGCCCCGCCGCGGCGGGTGAAGAACCCGTGCCGCAGGCCGTCAAGTGTCTCGGAAGTGATGATTTCCAGCGTCATGGGTTCAGTCCGGGGGGCGGGGGCGTGCCGTGCGGAAAAAGCGCGAGTGTCTTAAACAGGCTCCCCATTTCCTGCGGGTGGGTCAAGCGACGATGTGTGGCAATGTGCGCGGTCAGGGCATCGCCGCTCAGTTTGGCGGCCAGCGCCTGCGCCCGTGCCGTGATGCCGAGCCGTTCGAGAAAGACGCCCTGGGTGGTCAGGCGGCTGTGGGCGACGTCTGGCGCGGCCTTGGCGAGCGCCTCGAAATCGACATGCGCGCTCAGATCCGCCAGGCCCGGACTCGCCAGCGGATCTTCTGGTTCATGCGCGCGGGCGGCCTGCAGCGTGTCGCCCTGCGAGCGCCAGTCGCCATAGTCGATGATCAGCGCCACGCCGCCATGGCAGGCGATTCGGTACGCGATGGCCTCGATGACAGGACCCGCGGTGGGGCTGGATTCGATCACGTCGCCTTGGCTGGTATCGGCGAGGCGGTGGTCCAGATCGGCGAGCGGAGCGGGCGCGCTGAGGCCGAAGCTCAGGCGTTCGTTCGACAGGCCGATCTGGCGTTCACGCCAGGCCGTTTCGCTGCGCTGAAACTGACGGATGGGTAAGGCGTCGAAGAATTCGTTGGCGATCAGAAAGAGCGGGGCATCGGGCAGATCCTGCGTCGACTCGAGCCAGGTAACGGGTGTACCGGCCAATGTTTCGCGCTGGCACGTGCGCAAGGTGGGCGAGGCTTCGACCAGATGCACCTGTGCGGCCGCTGCAAATCCGGGAACCGCGCCGGCGGCGCGCAGAAGGTCCGCCATCAGCGTGCCTCTGCCCGGTCCCAACTCGGCCAGCGTGAAGGGTGCCGGCGCGCCCTGGTCAAGCCAGGCCTGCGCAAGGCAAAGCCCGATGAGTTCACCGAACATCTGGCTGATCTCGGGCGCGGTGATGAAATCGCCGCCCGCGCCCAGCGGATCGCGCGTGGTGTAGTAGCCATGGCGGGGATGCAGCAGGCATTCGGCCATATAGTCGGCGACGGTGATCGGACCGGTGGCTGCGATGCGCCGGGTCAAAAGCTCGGCCAGCGGGGTCATGCCTGACGGCGGGACCAGATCAGCAGACCAAGCCCGATGGCCACCATCGGCAACGACAGGACCTGGCCCATGGTCATTCCGGCCTCGCCGAACCGGATCACGTGGCCAAACGGGTTGTCGGCCGTGATATATTGCGGATCGGCCTGGCGGAACGCTTCGACGAAGACACGTGCAAGGCCGTATCCGAGAAAGAAAATCGCGGTCAGCAACCAAGGTGTCTTCAGCCCGCCGCGAAAGAAGGCGAGCCAGACCAGAACGGCACCCAGCAACAGACCCTCGAGCCCCGCCTCGTAAAGCTGCGACGGATGGCGGGCGCAGAGCTCTGCCACGCCTGGGCAGTCCTGCGCCGCGGCACCGGGGAAGATCACCGCCCATGGCACCTCGGACGGGCGGCCCCACAGCTCGGCATTGATGAAATTCGCGATCCGGCCCAAGAGCAGGCCGGGCGGCGTGCAAAGCGCGAGGATGTCGGCGACGCTGCCCAGGTCCGCGCCGAACCTGCGGGCGTTCAGCCAGATGGCGAGCCCGACGCCCAGAAACCCGCCGTGGAACGACATGCCGCCCTGCCAGATCGCAGGAATCTCCAGGGGATTCGCCAGGTAATATCCGGGTTGGTAGAACAAAACATAGCCCAGCCGCCCGCCGGCGATAATGCCGATGATGATCCAGGTCAGCAGGTCGTCGACATGCTCGGGCTTCAACGGTGGCTCGCCCCGCCACAGGTGTGGCCGGTTCATTGCCATCACCCCCATCCGCCAGCCGATGACGATGCCGACAATATAGGCCATCGCGTACCAGCGCAGGGCGAAGGTGAAATTGCCGATCTCGACCGAAAAGATATCCGGCGACAGATCGGGAAAGGGGATCGCGGCGAGCATGGCGCCTCCTTGTCCATGGGGCTGCGGTGAAGTCAACCTTGAGGCCGGGCCGTGCCCGGCCCATATAGGTTCCAGGTGGGAAGGAGCGATGCCATGCAGACCCGGAACAAGATGTTCGACGACCTGAGCCAGCTGATGACCAATGCCATGGGCGTCGCGCAGGGGGCGAAGGACGAGGCCGAAACGGCGATGAAGGGCTGGATCGACCGCTGGATGGCCGATCGCGATTTCGTCACCCGCGAGGAATTCGACGCCGTCCGGGCCATGGCGCAGAAGGCGCGCGAGGAAAACGAGGCACTGAAAGCCCGGATCGAGGCGCTGGAGGCTGGTGCCGGACCGACCTCGGACAAGGCCTGAGGATCAGGCCACGGCAACGGCGCGGATAGGGCGGTGGCCCGACGGCCTTCTGTCGGTCGCGCCAATGATGGACCGCCGATTGCCAAGGGTACTTTTGGCCCGATGGGGCGCAAATCCGCGAGCATCGGTGCGGTTTTGACGGCTTGCCCCGCGCCGGCAATGCCGGCAGGCTGATAGTTTCTGACAAGCGTGGATTGACCTCTGATCCATGGGCCATTTCGCAGGGAAATCCTTCAAACCGAATCAAATGAAAGCGAAAGGCTCTAATCGGCGAACTCATCCGACAACCAGCCCAATAGCTTGTCGGTTTCCGGATGCAACTGCCGCCCCGCGCCCGCATATATTGATAATTCCGTAGGTCTTGGCATCGTGTCCGCGCAGGGACGCACTAACTTTCCCTCGTCAATCATACCTTCGACCGTTCGTCGCCAACCCAAGGCGATGCCTTGCCCGGCGACAGCCGCCTGAAGCACCAGGGGAAAGCTGTTGAAGTAGATGAACCGTGCCTGGTGCGGAACAGGTTGGCCTACGGCCTCGAACCAGTCCGGCCAATCCGTCCAGTCCTGGGGCGTAACTCTGTGGGACAACAGCGGGTGTGCGATCAGATAGCGCGGCTCGATGGGCAAGCTTTCAGATGGCAGAAAACCCGACGAACAGACCGGAAATATCTCGTCCGAGACCGTGAACGCCAATCTGGCGGTTCCCGACAGCCGCCCGGTCGTCTGGATTGCGACATCGAAATGTTCGCTCGCCTCCGTCAAAGGCTTGAGCGTGCTCACCACCTGCAACTCGGTGCCCGGGTGCCGTTCGTGGAACCGCGAAAGCCGGGGCATGATCCAATAGAACGCCTCGCACAGCTGACAGAGCAGGATAAGTTCGTTCCCGGTGCGTTTGCCCTGAAGATAGGCCGCTTCGGCAGCAATGTCGGACAGCGCCGTGCCGACGACCCGCCCAAACCGGCGCCCCGCGTCGGTCAGGAAGACAGCGCGGTTCTTGCGTTCGAACAGCAATGTCCCGAGCTCGTGCTCCAATTGAGCCACCTGCTTGCTGACCGCCGTCTGGGTTAGGCCAAGCTCGGCCGCAGCGAGGGTAAAGCTCTCATGTCGCGCCGCGGCCTCGAACGGCTTCAGACGCGACAGGGTTGGCAGTCGGCGGGTCGAGTCATCCATTACTTTCGCTCATGTAAAATCACCCGTTTTTCTTTTGATATCAGCCAAACTACATGATTTTACTGCCGGTGCATCCATTCTGACGGCTCCGAGATCCGGTGATGCGCGGTGGGCCGCAAGCCCCGGAAATCCTGAAGATTGCCAGCGGGACAGCAAAGGCGAATGCAACAGGCGGTACGAGAATACAGAACAACTCAGGCGGTGCTGGCGGTCGTGGTTTCCGTACTGGCGTTGTCGCTGGGTGACGCCGTCATAAAGGCGTCGAGTCTGACCTTGCCGCTCTGGCAGATGTACATCCTGCGATCCGCCCTCGTCCTGCCCGTGCTTTGGTGGCTTGCGCGCAGGCAAGGGGCGATTTCATACGGCTCGGTGTTTTGGGTGGTCGTACGCAGTTCACTTCTGGTCGCAATGTGGTTGAGCTATTATTCCGCGTTGCCATTGATGCCCCTGTCTCTGGCGGCGGCGGCATATTACACGTCACCGATTATCATCACGATCATCGCCGCCATGGTGGCCAGACGCTGGCCGGCGCCAAGGACGCTTTTGGCAATCGGACTCGGCTTTTGCGGCGTCCTGCTGGTGCTGCGACCGGACTCGTCCGAGTTTCAGTTCGCCGCGCTTTTGCCCGTGCTCGCGGCGCTGCTTTATGCCTGCGCCATGGTCCTGACATCGGCCAAATGCCGAAACGACAACCCCTTCGCTCTGGCGCTGGCGCTGAATGTGGCTTTCATTGTCGGTGGCGCATTGCTCGGGCTGTATTCTGGGCGGGAGGATTCCTTCATTTTCGGGCCGTGGCAGCCCGTCGATCCCGTGCTGATCGGTGTCGTGGCCGCGCTCGCCGCCGTGATCCTGGTCGGCAGCGTCGGCGCGGCGATCGCCTACCAGAACGGACCGCCGGCCACCGTTGCCGCATTCGACTACAGCTATCTGGTCTTTAGTCTGATCTGGGGCAGCATATTCTTTCGCGAATGGCCAGACGCAGCGTCCACCCTGGGCATCGCCATAATCGCCGCTGCCGGATTTCTCGCCCTGTCGAGATCCGCCTGACGCATCCGGTCATCAGGCTGTCACAGGGCCCCCGAAGACAAGGCGTAACGCTCGATCATGTGCCTTGTGACAGCACGACCGTCGCTTCTTCGCCAGCGCCGCACTTGGATGCTATGTCGATGACGGCCTCCGTTGCCTGGGTGGCGGCGAAGCGGTCTTTCTAAATTCAACGATCCAATGGATCATATCCTTGCGGTGGCGTTTGGGATTTTGCCGAACGAGCGCCTCATATCTTGCGTACAGCTCCTGGATGATCTGCTGCCGCTCGACTGCCGGGCGCCTTGGATTCAAGGCGTTTGTAAAGACGGTTTCCGTCCACGAGCGATGCGTTTTGACAAAATTTCTGGCAAACCCCTGGGTATCACCGGAACGTAGCCATTGCGTATGAAAGGGACAGTCGACCTTTTGCGACTCCAGCCCCAAGAGTTCCAGACCCTGCAAAGACGCAGAGCCGCCCGCCAGGAACGGCGCTTCGAGCTCTTGGCGGGTTCGGAAGTGCTGCTGGAACGCCGCCTTCAGATACTCATCGTCATCGATCAGTCCGTCGTCGGCGAGCGAGCCCCATATGGCCTCGTAGTTTGCGAACATGTTGCTGCCCACGGTATTGCCGAGATGCCGTCCCTGCTCATCAAGTCCCAGCATCGCAATGATACAGCGGCCATCCGGCGCCAACTCGATCGCGCGCGCCGACAGGATCGCCTCCCAATCGGCAGCGGCCTGAGCACGAAACGGCGCTGCCTCTGCTTCGCGGACGTTGACAGAGTGAAGATACTCGCCCAGCGGCGCGGGTTGACGGCTCAGATAGTGCATGGCCGATGCAGAGAATCCGAAATTCAATTCGCCCTCGGCGAAAAGCGGCTCGAAGAAGCTTAGCCCGCATGCCGTAGCGAAAATGTTGCGGTTCCTGGAAACGTAGGAATCGGGCAGGGACATCGCCTGAAAGTAGGGGCGAAAATCCGCATCAGGCAGGTCTGTGGCGCAAATTCGGATTGGCTGGTCCGGCGCATTCAGCCGTACCGAATCGATAAGTGCCGATATCAGGTCGGTCGCGATCAGGCCGTCCGCCGCCCCGAAATCCGCAATCACCAGGATCTCGTCTTTACCGATGCGGCCGGTCGCCGACACAGCCGCGATTGCACGGTCGGTCAACCCGTCGACGACCGCCCGCGGACCCGCGGAGACGGCAGCATAGTAGCCGCCCTCTTTCATGGATATTCGATCGATCCGCTCTGTCGAAGCGTCGATTTCCATCGCCTCAGATGACATCCGCCGCTCCCTTGAGGATCAGAAGCGTCCGGCGGCCTGCCTTGCGCCCGAACTCGGCCGCTTTCTGATAGGCGGCGCTGTGGTAACAGTCCGCCGCCGCCTGATAGGACGGGAAGCGCACCACGACGACCCGGCCGGGACCGGCGCCTTCCACCGTCTCAGGCGCTTCGGAGGCTGCAATCATTTCGGCGCCAAACCTCTCGGCAACCGGCCCCCAATGCCTGCCGTATTCCGCCATGGCCTTTGGGTCAGAGACCGGATCCCCCTGAACAATCCAGTAGCCGTGACAATTTTCTTCTTTCTCCAGCATTGAGACGTCCTTTCCTCTTTGGGGAATTCGAAAAGCCCACCCCCTGTCACCATTCCGACAACCTGGCGGCGATGTCGTCCTTGAAGGAACTCAGACGAGCCGCGTCCAGCTTTGCGCAATCATAAAGCGACAGGGCATCGAACGAGGCTTGCGGGGCAGACATTCCAAGCAGAACCTCGCGAAGGCTGCTGGCAATCGGCATCCCAAGCTTTTCGTCGACCGTCCGGTCGCAATTCAGTGTGCTGATCATCAAGACCTGGCGCAGCCGGACCAGGCGCGGGGACGCGCCGTCCTTCAGCAGGTCAAAGGCGATGCCCGGCGCCCAGACGCGATCAAACCATCCCTTCAGAATGGCCGGTGGGCCGAACCACCACGTCGGGAAAACCAGCACCAGGGCTTCGGCGGAGGTCAGGCGCGCGGCTTCGTCATCGATCGAAAGGCGCGCCGTGTCCGCGCGGTAATAGGTCGTTCGTTCTTCTTGTGTCATGACCGGCTGAAAGCCTTCGGCGTAAAGGTCCGCAAGCTCTACGCTGTGGCCAAAGCGGGCGAGTTCCGTCTTGACGAACTCGGCCAGCCGGGCCGTATGGCTGTTCGCGTCGGGGTGTGCGGATACGATCAGGCAACGCATGACGGGCTTGCGGATATTTCGTTGCGTTTCATGTCAGTCACCTCTCCATTCCTGCGCGGGTTTCACGGCGGCGGATGACCCAGTTGCCGACACGCCGTGTGATGGGCTCGGGTGGAATTCGAACCGGAGGATCGGCGGCGGTCAGTTCGGCGATCAGGCCGGCATGGCAGTTCCGCCGGGTCGCCATATCCGCAGCGAGCAGGCCATGCAGCGTCCCGTTCACGGATCCCAGCCCGTTCTGGCATGCGGCGGAAAAGACGCCGGGCGCGACCTCTCCAAACGCGGTCGCCCCGTTCTTTGAAAGACACAGCCGACCGCCCCAGACATAGTCCATCGGGACATGCGCCAAAGCGGGATAGCGATTGTCAAAACTCTCGCGTTGTTGGCGCGTTATGACGTTGATGGGGCGCCCTTCGAACGCGCTGCCCTTGCTGCCGAGAATGAACCTGTTTCGCACAAGGACCCGAGTGCCGCCATAAACCGGTCCAGACAGACGGCGCAGCGTGGTCCCCATCGGATCCGCCGGCAAAACGCCCCAAAAGGGCTCGCCCCCAAGCGACTTGGTTTCTTCTTCCGTCAGCGCCCGCGTAAGCGAGGCGAAGGTGAAGACGTCCATCAGGCGTCTCTTGAAGTGGCCGAACGCCGCGACCGCGCCATTCACCGCAAGGATCACCTTCGGAACGGTCAATTGACCATGTTCTGTCCGCACGACATGGGGCGGGCCTTCGGTGAATTGCGTCACCGCAGAGTTTTCATGGATCACGACCCCGCGGCGGGACAACGCCTCGGCCAGATCGCAAAGATATGCGGCCGGATGCAAAAGGGCGCTTTGGGGGGTCAGGATACCGCTTCGATAATAGCGGGAGCCGGTCAGAGCCAGCATTTCGTCGGCGCCCAGGGTTTCGTAAGGCTCCGACAACGCGTCGAGATGGTTTCGGTAGGCTGCCAACAGCGTGTCGCCATGCTCCGTCGCCGCGGCGTTCACTTTGCCGGTTCTGTACTGGATTGCGGGATCGAGGCCGTCTTCATCGATCACCCGGCGAACGAAATCGATGGCAAGCCGGTTGCGGATCGTTTGCCGCCGGTCGGCCTCGACGCTGCCTGTATAGCTGTCGGAATCAAGCTTGTGCGGCAGATCGATCATGAAACCGGAACTGCGCCCGGCCGGACCGTCGCCGATCCGAAGCGCCTCAAGTACGACGATCCTGTCACTGGGCACCGTCTCGGCCAGACGCCGGGCCGCCGCAAGACCAGAATATCCGCCGCCGATCACCAGCCAATCCGCCGTCTGCGACCCTTCGAGGCGGCTGAACGATTTCGGAGAGGGAAGAACAGCATGCCAGCCGTTGGTTCCGATGCACGACTCGGAAGGCGGCTTGTCTGTTGCTGGGCATCGTGTCGCCATTGTGAAAATCCCGCTGCCGCCGTGGCCTCCGGCTAGGTGGTAAGAACTGCCCGGTAACGCACTTCGCCTGACCGCAATCGTTCGAACGCCTTGGGAAGTTCATTCATGGGCAATGTCTCGATGGTGGGGCGCACACCGTTTCGGGCACAAAAGGCGAGCATGTCGCGCATATCGTTCCTGGACCCGGCATTGACGGTGGTCAGAGTCAGGGTGCGTTCCATCATCGCGACGATGTTGACGGTGGCCGGCTCGGTCATGCCCGCAACCCCGACGATTCCGTGGGGGCGCATCAGATCAAAGACCGCATCCCAATCTTCGACCCTTGGGCTGGTGACGAGCAGAAAGTCCAGGCTGAATGCCGCCGCTGCCCGTTGCAGGGCATCCCGGAAATTCAGAAAACTGTCGGCGCCATAGGCATATGCCTCGTCCGCCTTGGCCGGGCTTCCCGAGATGGCGGTCACCTCACAGCCCATCTTGTCCGCGAACTGCACCGCCAGATGGCCAAGGCCGCCAATTCCCAGCACACCGACCTTTGCCCCGGGACGGGCATGCCGCATGAGCGCCGTATACGTGGTGTGCCCGGCGCACAAAAGGGGGGCTGCCTCGGCCGATGAAATCGCCTCGGGGATCGCATAGGCAAAGCGCCCGTCACATCGCACGATATCCGCGAAACCGCCGATCTCCCCGCTGCAGCAGGTCAGACGCGCATCGATGCAATGCTGTTCTTCCCCCTTCAGGCAGAACTCGCATTTGAAACAGGCACCTTTCTGCCAACCGATGCCGACACGTTCGCCGACGCGCCAGCCGGTCATCTCCGATCCGATCGCCCGGACCGTGCCCACGATTTCATGGCCGCAGACCTGCGGGAATACCGACGCATCGCCAAAGTCGCCATCGGCGAGGTGCAAATCGCTGGCGCAAAGGCCGCAATGCGTGACCTCGACTTCGATATCCCAGGCATTGAGATCAGGCAGGGTAAACTCCCGCGGCTCCGGATCGGCACCGGGTCTGGGCACGGATAAGGTATTGGCGATGCTCACATTGTCCTCATATTTCGGTCTTTTCGGCAGTCAGAAGCCGGTTCAGCAGCCGGCGAACGTACCTGCGGTCGATCTGCGGAATCGAGGCGTCCCTGACAATCGGCAGGCCCGCGCGGTCCGGTCCTTTTTCCAGGTCTTCAAGCGATCCCTGAAGGATGAGTTTGGCGCGCTGCAAAACGTCCGACGTATTTTCCCGGTCCAAGGCGCTGCGGAAGGATTTCAGGGTCGTTTCCCGAAACGCTTTCGGCGATTGCGCGTCGGCAATCCAGTCGCACATGGTCCTCCACGGCAGATTCACGGGATTGATCAGAACCGAGTTGCCCGTGTCGGCACCGTCGCGCCTTGCCTCGGACACGATGGCACGGGCCGCGCTGTCGACGGGTGCGAGATTTACGACCCATTCCACGTCTCCCGGCCAGACGCCAAGCTGCAAGGCTGCGCGCAGCAGCAACACGATATAGTCATCCTCGTTGAGGTCCGTCCGAAAACGTGCATCCGCGGGCGCCGCGATGTCGCCGCAGCGAACGACGCGGACCGGCAGACCGATCTCCTCGCGGCACCGCCGGGCGTAGGCTTCGCACACCAGCTTTGAGCGGTGATACCCGCTTGGCGCCGCGTTGGCCGGTACGGTCGACAGCAAGGTCACAGACGCACCGGCCCGTGCCGCCAGCGCAATCACATGAGCGGTGCCAAGGACATTGGGCGTCTTGAGCGTCCGGTACGGCTTGACCCAATTGACCTCGGCCGCGCAGTGGATCACCGTGTCGATCTGGCCTTCGAGTTCACGCGCTGCATCGTCCCGCAAGTCCAGATCGGTCTGCGCGATGTCGCCGGCGACCGCAGTGATCTTGTCCTTGAACTCTGCCCACACCGGCAGCCCGGTTTCGGCCAGAAGCGGCGCGGCATTCCAAATCCTTTTCGAGGCCGCGGTGGCGTCCTCGGCCCGAACGATACAGAAGACGCTGGAAACGTCGGGATTTTCTGCCAATTCGGCCAGGACGTATTTTCCGACGAAGCCGGTTGCACCGGTCAAAAGAACGCGACTGCCCGTGCGCCGCCCGGTCCGTGCGATATGCGGCGCCGGCAGGTCAGCCGCCTCGGCTTCGGCATCAAAGCCCTCGTCGGCAGAGGCCGGTATATGCCCTGCCTTGTGGGCTTCGATGCGCAGGGCGAGCGCTGCCACCGTCGGGTCCTCGTAGACATCCTGAATGCCTAGACTTACGCCGGCTCTGCTGTTCAACTCGCTCTGCAGTTCCAACAGCTGCAAGCTGCCGCCAAAGTCGAAAAAGCTGTCATCAACCCCAAACGCAGGCAGATCTTCACCAAGCACCGCGTTGAACGCCTGGGCGACGATTTGCTGTGCGCCCGACAGGCGCACATCGTCATCCATCAGCTTTCGGCCCTTGATCCTATCGCCAAGGGCATCCTCGTCGCGTTTCTTGCTGCCCGCCAGGGGGATGGCGTCGATCGCATAAAAGACATTCGGCACGGCATAGGATGGCAGGTGTTCGATGCAATATGCACGCAGGCTTCTGCCGGTCGGTTCCTTTCCGCCCGCGGGAACGACATAGGCAAGGATCTTCTTCTTCGAACTGCTGCCCCGCGTTTTGACAACCGCGGCTTCGATGTCGGGGTGCCCCAACAGAACCGACTCAATCCGACCGGGATCGATCTTGAATCCGCGCAGTTTCAGATGCGCGGTGTCACGCCCGGCAAATGAAATGCGTCCCAACGGATCGCGCCGCACCCGATCGCCGGCGCGGTAAAGGACGGGCGGTTCCGTCGGACCGTCGTTCCGAAACGGATTGGCAACGAAGTTGCGGCTCGACGCGTCCGGATCGCCGATATAGCCGTCGCTCAGGCCGTGGCTTGCAATATGCATGTCCCCAATGGCGCCGTCGGGGACCATCTTGCCGTCGCTGCCCAGGATGTAGACCTCGATTCCGGGGAAAAGCTCGAACTGACCGTTCGCGTCGAATGCGATGCCCACATCGCCAGTCTCGTTAATTCCATAGAGATTGAGAAACCGGACATGCGGCAACAGCGACGCCGCGGACTCCCAAAGCGGTCCAGGCAAAGCCTCTCCGCTTATCCACAAGGTATGCAGTCCCCCAAATCCTTCGGTCAGCGCCGGACCAAGCCCGATCAACCCCTCCAGCAGGCTCGGGGTCACCATGAGCTGCGTCAGGCGTTCAGACTTGACGAATTCCGCGAAGGCACGCGGATTCATCACCACCGCATCGGGAACGACGACGCTCGTCGCTCCCAGAAGAGGCGGGTAGAACACGTAACAGGTTAACCACATGTTCAGCCCCAGCCGATCGCCCGGCGAGACGTATTTTGCGAAAGAGTCGAGAGAATCGAACACTTGTGATTGCGGGATCCGCACGATTTTCGAAACCGACGTGGTGCCCGATGTCAAAACGCCGTGGGCGAGGTCCTTTGGCGAGACCTCGAACGACGAGGGCCATTCTGTCGAGGTATCCGCACCGGCGGGCGCCGCGGCGAGGTCATCGAAACAAAGCGTCGGTATGCGTCCTTTCAGCCTTTGGGCCGCACCGGCGTCGCAAAGCGCCAGCGCCGGTTCGATCCTGTTGATGATCTCTTCGACGTGATCGTCCCGGTACCAAACCGGAACTTCGAGAAACGGCACCCCGACCGCCAGGCAGGCGCCCATGGCAAGTGCCGTTTCGGCGCTGCGGGTCGCGAAGATGACGACCCAGCCAGCCCCGGAGGAGTGCGCGCCGACCGACTGCCAGAGGATGTTTCCGATGCGGGTCAGTTCGGCGGTGTATCGGGCCGCCGTGTAGCTTGCCGATCCATCCGTCAGAACACAGAGTTCCGGATGAGTCTCGGCGGCCGAGGACATGGCAATGCCGAAATCGGCCGGCCGGGGATCGACGCGTGTTTTGGCGTTCGCCCTCAATGTTCGATCCGTGGTCTGCGCGACGGCGACCTCGATGGCCGCGATGGCGTGCTGCCGCAGTTCTGCAATCCGTTTCGCGCTGGACGCGGCCGATATCGGCGGCAGGAGGCCGGGTGTCAGACCCAGAACCGTCGCAACCGTCTTTTGCACCCGTTCCGCGCCGGCAGGTAAAAGCAACGGGCGGTCAAGGGTGCGCGCGGCCTCGCCTGCTTCGTTCGCGCCAAGGTTTTCCAATCGCGCGCAGTCTATTCCGACCAATTCGAACGCATCCGAAGACGCGGCGGCGAAAATACCAAGGTCGTCTATTCCGATCGTCATATCGGCTGGTATCAACAGTTGCGCCAAGGCGTCGGGCAACGGCGCCAAGGGTGCTAGGGCAGTGTCAGAAAACCTCTGCCGCTCTCTCGCCGCCAACAGGGAAAACGCCCGATGTACCGGAGCCGCCGCGGCGGCGCGTTCGGCGATGTCCGCAGCAATGTCTTCAGGTGGCGATGGCGTTTCGTGCGAAGGGGCCTGGAAGCCGGATGATCTGGCAGCGTCATCGTGCCAGCCTTTCCATACGTCCCAGGGCTGAACGTCTTCGGGCTTCCATTCGAGCATGCCCGGATGAAAGTCCAGATCTGCAAATTCACAGAACCTCCGCAACGCATTTTCGGTGTCCGCAAGCAGGTCGTCGTCTGCCTCGAGCACCATGACTGCGCCTGTCCCGCAGCACTCGACAATCCGATTGTAGGCCTCGCGCATGCGGTCATAGTCGACCTCGTTCGGATCATAGTAGGTGGTCGGGCCCGCGCAGGAAACGCGCCATAACGAACGCAACGCCGCCGCGGGATCCCGCACCAGGAAAACGTGATTGAACCGCCGAAGCCAGGCATCTTCGATTCGTGCCATATCGAAGAAGCAGATAAGTTCCTTCGACAGAATCGCCCGGCCATCCGACGTTCCCGCCAAGACGTTCAGAGCGGCAAGGTAATCTTCCTCACCGGAGGGCAAATCCTGCTCTTGCCTTGCCGTCGCAATCTTGCGCGCGCGCTTGCTGGAGTACAGCTCCAAGTACGGTGCGGAAAGCGTTTCGTGCAATACGGTTAAATCGGTGTGCTGCATGACCGACCGTTCAAACGCAGTTGACCGGCTTCGAGGTATCGACCAGACCAAGATATTCTTCACGTGCGCTCTCGCTTTATTGGTGGGGTATTCGAACGGTCAATGAAGCGATCTGATCGTTCTTCCAATGCGGCCTGCAATACTGTCGATCTCGTCGTCGCTGACTTCGAGATTTGCAATATAAGACGCCCCAATTCGAACGCCGCTTGAGGCGAACAGGGACCGGCGATCAAAGGGGATCGGCGTCTTGTTGGTCAGAATGCCTTGGCGCGACAGCATCTGGCACGCGTCTGCGGCGCTCGAATTGCCGTCATCGGGCATGACGGCGATGAAACCATGATTGTCGGTGCCACCGGTCACGATCTCTACGCCCTGGGCCGCGACGCCCTCCGCCAGCCGACGGCTTACGTCTACGACGTGACGCTGATATTCGGCGTATTCGGGTGTGCCGGCCTCTTCCAATGTGGCGGCAAGACCAGCAAGCGTCGAGGCCACAACGCTGCCCTGAAGCTCGGGGTAGAGACGACTCTGAATTGCCTTCCATATTTCGCCTGTGTTGGCCAGAACAATGCAACCATGCGGGCCGCGGAATGTCTTGTACGTGGCGAACAGCGTGACGTCGGCAAATTGAACCGGGCTCGAAAGCACTTCGCTGGCAATCAGCCCGGCAGTCTGCGAAATGTCGGCGACAAGATAGGCGCCCGCTTCGTCGGCGATGCTCCGCATGGCCGGCCAGTTCCAGTCGCGGGAGTGGCTTGTGTCGCCTGCAAAGATGATCTTTGGGCGTTCGTGCAGCGCGCGCTCTCGGATCAGATCATAGTCCAGCCGGCAATCGGATTCCGACACCGTGTAGGTGGCGACGTCATATAGTTTTCCGATCAAATGTGCCTTGGTCGAAGTGGCGTAGTATCCTCCGCTGGCACACTCGAGCCCAAGAACCCGGTCGCCAGGTTTTGCGAGCGCCCGGGTGACGCCCAGCAACCCATTTGTACAGCGCCAGGCCTGCACAGACGCGTACTTTGATCCAAACAATTCGGCAGCACTTTTGATGCAGAAACGTTCAACAGCGTCATAGGCCTCGGCGCCTTCATGGAAGCGATTTCCGCTGTAGCCTTCGACCTGAACCGAGTTGGTCGCCAGTCTCATGCAATTCAGCACATAGTCGGACGGCTGGTTTGTGGCCGCGACCAAATTCGTGCGTTCACGCACCGAGCGTGCGGCGCGGCCGACAAGTGTACGGGCGATGTTTCCGGTTTCTTGCGTGGTGACGATTGCAATATCTCTCATGACCGACGCGGTCCCCTATATTGAAACGCCCACCTCCACTTCTCTCGCACTTATAACGTGTATGGGTGACTATCACGATTCGTATGGGTTGTCACTCGCCAATGCCCAAGGCCGGTACTCGCCGGGATCATTCGGAGGCCAACCGGCGAAGACCCGCTCCACCCGAAGCCGCGGTCCAGGGCTTCCAGAGGCGCGCAAAGCCAGACCGGCCAGTCGGAGATTTTTGGGCGAAATGCTGCAAGAGCCGCTCTCAACCGCGCGAAACCGCGCCGATCACATATGTCCGACAAATTCACTCAGAAACCCCTTGCTTTTGCGCCTCATTCGGGTAACTGACTTTTTCTATCGGATTTGTCCTTCAGGAGAGAAACATGCGCAGAAACCTCAAAGCCTCGGTGCTGGCGATCACCGCAGTGCTCGGCTCATCCGTGTTTGCCTATGCCGAGGGTGAGCTGAACCTCTACTCGTCGCGGCACTACGATACCGACGAGCGGCTCTATTCAGACTTCGAAGAAATGACCGGGATCACGATCAACAGGATCGAAGGCAAAGCCGACGAACTGATCGTCCGGATGGAAGCTGAGGGCGTCAATTCACCGGCCGACGTGCTTCTGACCGTCGACACATCCCGGCTTGAGCGGGCCAAGAATGCCGGCGTGCTGCAAGCGGCCGAAAGCGCCGTGCTCGAGGCGCGCGTTCCGTCCTATCTGCAGGACGAAGACAACCAGTGGTTCGGCTTTTCGCAGCGCGCGCGCATACTGTTCTACGACAAGGCGGATGTCACCGACCCGCCGATGACCTACCAGGACCTCGCCGACCCGAAGTACAAGGGTAAGGTCTGCATCCGGTCGTCCTCGAACGTCTACACCCAGACCATCACCGCGGCGTTGATCGAGCATCTGGGCTATGACGCGACCCTCGACTGGGCGAAGGCCGTTGTCGCGAACTTCGCCCGCGACCCGCAGGGTGGCGACACCGACCAGCTACGCGGCATCGTCTCGGGTGAATGCGATATTGCGATGTCGAATACTTATTACTTCGCGCGCGCAATCCGAAAGGAC
Source organism: Rhodobacter sp. (assembly GCA_030065095.1). Lineage (GTDB taxonomy): Bacteria > Pseudomonadota > Alphaproteobacteria > Rhodobacterales > Rhodobacteraceae > JASJCA01. The sequence goes on along the minus strand of JASJDP010000005.1, from coordinate 129,825 downwards.
GTCTCCGGCCTCAGCTCGGACCTCGAGAAGATCGGCTGGGTGTTCCCGAATCAGGATTCGATCGGGGCGCATATGAACCTGTCGGGCGGCGGCTTGGCGGCGAATGCGCCCAACAAAGGGAATGCAGTCAAGTTCCTGGAATACCTCGTCTCGGATCAGGCACAGCAGTATTTCTCGGCTGGCAACGACGAATATCCTGCGGTGCCGGGCGTGGCGTTGAGCGCCTCGGTGGCGCAGCTTGGCTTCTTCAAGCCCGACGATCTGGACGCCACGGTCATCGCCGACAACGTGCCGGACGCTCTGAAGCTCCTGAATGAGGCGGGCTGGGAGTAAGCCTTCCATCCAGTCATCAAACGGCGCGGGTTGGCCCGAAGCGCGCGTCGGGGCCCCCGTGCGGAATCAAGGGGCGCAGCCCCGCCGCGCGCGCCGGCCAAGTCCGCTCAAGGCAGAACCGGTAGCACGTGGACCTAAGGAAAATCCTTCCCGGAGTTCTCAGGCCGGACGGCCCGACCGCCCCGGCGCAACCGCCCGCCTGTCGGCCGCGTCCCGTCGAATGCCACGGATCAGCAGAATGACGGGAAGAAGCCCGATCCCCGCGATCACCAGGCTCGGCACCGCCGCGCCTTCCAGCCGCTCGTCGGCCGCAAGCCGATGGGCCTGGACCGCGAGCGTATCGAAGTTGAAAGGCCGCATGATCAGCGTCGCGGGCAATTCCTTCATCACGTCGACGAAGACGATCAGCGCGGCGGTGAACAGGCTCGGGCGCAGCAGGGGCACGTGAACCTTGCGGATGGTCCCCAGGACACTGTTGCCCAGAACCCGCGCGGCGGCATCCATGTTCGGGCCGACCGACGCAATGCCGCCCTCATAGGCACCGATGGCGGCTGCGAGGAACCGGATCATGTAGGCCCCGACCAAGAGCCAGATCGAGCCGGTAAGAAGCAGGCCGGTGGAGATGTCGAACGTGGCCCGCATCCAGGCGTCGAGCGCATTGTCGAAGGCTGCAAACGGCACGAGCAAGCCAACCGCAATGACCCCGCCCGGAACCGCATAGCCCAGGCGCCCGATATAAAGTGCCCACCGCGTGGACGAGCGCGGCATCGCGCGATTGCAGCTGCCGAGCACCGTGGCCGCCAGTACCGTCAGGATCGCGGCGATGCAGGCGAGCGTCAGCGAGTTCCGGATAAAGCCGATGTAGCGCCGGCTGAGCAAGTCCTGTTCGGACCCAAACGCCATGGCGGACAGGGCGATCGCAGGCAAAACCGCACCGAACAGCACCGGAAGGGTGCACATCGTGACGGCGAGCCATTTCATCTTTCCCACCAGCGGGATTCGCGGCATGCCTTCCTTGCGGCCGCCTGTATGGTACTTTGCGGCACCGCGGCTCGTCCGTTCGAGCATCGCCAACAGCAAGGCGAAGGCCAAAAGCCCCAGCGCCAGTTGCGCCGCCGCGGCCCGGTCGGCCATCGAAAACCAGCTGGTGTAGATACCCGTGGCGAAAGTCTGCACCCCGAAATAGGACACCGTGCCGAAATCCGCGATGGTTTCCATCGCCGCCAGCAGAACCCCTGCGGCGATCGCCGGGCGGGCCATGGGCAGCGACACGCTCCAGAACGCGCCGCGCGGACTGCGCCCAAGCGACCGTGCCGCGAAGAAGGTCGTGGCGCTTTGGCTGATAAAGGCCGCGCGGGCGAGCAGGTAGACATAAGGATACAGCACGAGCACCAGCATCATCGCCGCGCCGCCCACCGAGCGGATTTCCGGAAACCAATAGTCGCGCGGACCCCACCCCGTGACGTCGCGCAACGTCGCCTGCACGATGCCCGGATGGTCCAGAATGTGGGTATAGGCATAGGCCATCACATAGGCCGGAAACGCCAGTGGGATCACCAGAGCGACCTCCAGAACCCGCCGTCCGGGAAATTCGGCCATCACCACCAGCCACGCGGCAACGGTGCCGATCAGGAATGTGCCAGCGCCAACCGACAGTACCAAAAGCAAGGTGGTGGCGGTGTAGCGCGGCAAAACGGTGTCCGCGAGATGTGCCAACGTGCTCGAGTCGGCCGAGATCGCGGCCATCAGGACGGCGACCATCGGCAAAAGGCAAAAGGCCGCGATCAGCACCGCGATGCCGCTCAAGCCCCGTTCGCCGGAGTTGCCTTGCCTCAAAGGCGTTTCGCGCATCGCCCTGGCGCCATCCTTGACCTCGCTGACCGGTACCTAATCGCCTCACCCCGCCGGAGACAAGACGGCAGGTGTCACTTAGTCTTTTTGTCGGGATTAACCAGGCCAACGAAAGAGAGGCAACAATGCGCCGGCATTCCCAGCCAGCCACCCGGACAGCCTGGAGGCTTGGACAGTCCGGGAGGCAGACATGGATAATGTCCATCGCCCCTAACCGGCGGTGCAAGACCCCAAGCCATGTTGGAGAGGATTTTCGCTGGCAGCCTTTGACGGGCTGGTTCCATCCGGCAGTCGCTTCGAACCGCAGATGCACAGAAGCGAGAAACGGCCATGATCGTGACGGCAGTGGCCTGTGCACAATACGTCTGGACCGCGGTCTGCGGGCGAAGCCCGGATGGGGATGGCACAGCCGAACGGCGCGCCACCCCCTCCTTCATCAAAGCGCCGATGCAGTCAGCCGCGCAAACCGGCCAGAGGCTCCGCAGCCGCGTGCCCCGCGCGGCGGCGACCAAAGGCGACCAGACACAGAGCAGCGATCACGACCTCAAAGATCAGGGCGCCGATGACGCTGCCGCCAGGCGGTCCGTCAACGGCAAGACCGACGATCCGGCCGACAGGAAAGGCGAGATAGACCGTCAGTGCGGCCACAAGGGCAACAGGCGCCCACGTTGCGCGTACGAGGCCCGCCAGCATGATCGCGCCAAGCGCCGCCAATCCCGCACCGGGCGCGCGCAGTTCGCTCAGCAGGTTGGGATCCTGCCCAATTGCAATGCCGTAGGTGGCATAAAACGCCTGCGGCACAAATAGAATGCTGACGCCGATGGCAAATGCGGTGATACCGGCGATGCCAAGGGTGATCTTCTGGAATCGAGTCATAGTCATGGGATGTCCTTTCGATTTGAGCGTTTAGGGTGCGGGATCATGCCGCGAGGGCCCATTTGCCGGCCCGTGCGGCAAACTGGGCGAATTCGGTGAAATCGCGGGGGTGACGGCCGATGGCGCGCAATACGCCATCGCAGACGCGGGCGTTGCGTCCATCGAAGGTCTCGCGCGCGATCGAGGTAACGATGTCGGCAAAAAGCGCGCCGCTCGTCGCCGCGAGTTCCGCGTGGAACTCTTCGAACGAGATCGGCAGATAATCGACCCGCCGGCCGATCGCGCCCGACAGGATGTCGGCGACCTCGGCAAAGGTCAGCAGGCGCGGTCCAGAGATCTCGTAGGTTTGTCCGCTGTGGCCGTCTTCGGTCAGAGCCGCCACCACGACATCCGCCAGATCGTCGATGTCGACGATCGGTTCCTCGATATCGCCGCCGGGCATCGGCAGAACACCGGCCATGACCGGGTCGCGCATGGATCCTTCGGAAAAGTTCTGGGCAAACCAGGCCGATCGAACGACCGTGTAATCAAGACCGGAGCCGGCGATCACCTGTTCGCCGAGTTCCGCGTGATGCTCACCCCGCCCCGTCAGCATGACAAGCCGCTCGACCCCCGCCGAGGCGGCGGTTCGGGTGAAAGCGGTCAGGTTCTCGATGGCACCCGGAAAGGCGAAATCGGGGTGGTAGTTCACATAGACCGAGCCCATGCCCGCAAGCGCCGGGCCCCAGGTCTCGGGCCGGTCCCAGTCAAAGGGGATCGGAGCCTTGCGAGAGCCGGACCGGACATCGCGGTCAGCGCCCTGCAGCCGTCTGACGACGCGAGAGCCGGTCTTTCCGGTCGCGCCCGTCACCAGGATTGGTTTCAATGTCATTGGGGTCTCCCTTGTCTGAACGAGTGCCCAAGGGATTACGGCGGAGACCGGCTGCGGTATTTGCACCGCGCGCCAGTGTTTTGGCCCGGCACGCCAATCGGGACGGCGCACTTCGCAAAAGGCGATCAGCCCTCGCGCCGGTAGCTTGCCGGCGTCTGGCCGGTCCACCGCTTGAACGCGCGTGTGAAGGTGCTCTGATCCGAAAATCCGGTCAGAAACGCAATTTCGGCGAGGGCATAGTCAGTCTGGCGAAGGAACTGCTTGGCCAGTGTTCGGCGGGCTTCCGAAACCAGATCCTGATACGCCAGGTCCACTTCGGCCAAACGCCGTTGCAGGGTTCGGCCGCTGATCCCAAGGCGTGCCCCGACCTGGGCGAGCGTCGGAACGCCCTCGCTGAGCGCATCGCCGATCTGGTCCAGAACGCGGCGGGACAGGCCGGACGGGTCCTCAATCCCCTTGAGTTCTTCGTCCAGATGCGCGTCGAAGAAGGCGGCGATGCCCGCGTCGCCAAGACGGTTCGGCTTTGTCGCCGCTGCAAGGCTCACTTCGAGCGCATCGCGATCGGATCCATAGTGAACCGGACACCGAAAGTGAGCTTGCTGCACAGAGGTGTCGTTCGGTGCAGCGTGGGTGAAATGAACGGCAGCCGGGGCGAAATCCCCCTGGGCAACCTCCCGGCTCAGCGCCGTTGCCGCCGCCACCGCCAATTCGTTGGTCATCGTCAGCCCATAGCAGAGGTCCGGCCCCGGGATGACCTCCATCCGCACCGTCCCGTTCCCGGGCAGGACACGGAAGTTCGCAATCGAGGTGACGACCTTGCCGAAGCGCTCGACCCGCCGGTACGACCCCAGCAGATCAGGCGCGGATTTGAAGGCCAAGCCGAAAGCGCCGTAGTCGTCGCATCGCATGGACGCACCGATACGGACAGGAATTGAACGGCCTTCATCATTCCCCGCCGCGACACGTTCGAGCAGACCGAAGAATTCAACGTCAGAGATCATCCGCTTGGGATCGACCGGAGCCTCGGGATCGACACCGATCGATCGGAACAACACCTGACGGCGCGCAACGCCCGCATCCACATTCACGGTCGCCGCGTCGATCACCTTGTGAACGAAGACAACGGAAATCCAGCCCATGGACGGAAACTATCGCGATGCAGGTGGAATTCGAACCTTTGCCGGCTCTGAACGACCATCGTGACTTCCTGGAGGCCCGGCGCGACGCGATGTGAGCACAGATGCACGATCCGGCGCCGGTTGACTGAGGCAGATTTCGAAACCTGCGCGGACCGGACGACATGGCGGTCCGCACGGAAGGAGATGACGTAAAGCGTCGGCGCCACGATCTGGGTAAGCGCCCGATGATCGGCTGGCGTGCAACCATGGCCGGTTCGTTCCATGTCGCGCGGTTGCGTGACAGAGGACGGCCGCGGAGTCTTGGGTGGTATGGGGCGCTATGGGGGATTTCCGTCAAAGACCAGCCCTTGCGCCGACGCGGGCAGCGCGCCGGCAGTTCAGGACAGGACACAGTGGCGGTCGTCGCCGGTCGCTGCGACAGCGGCAGGAGCGGGGAGAGGTGGAGCACCCGACGGGATTTGAACCCGTACTCTCCGGCCTCCAAGTCCGGTGCTTTTGGGTAGCCGCAGCTCCAACCTTCCGCAATGGCTCGTAAATTAACAGCGATGCCCTGGGTGACTGTTTATTTCGTTGCCAAGGTTTCCGAATCTTCTGCTGGGGCCGCCTCTTGCCAATTAAGCTACGGGTGCTCAGGGAAGACGTCGAACCGGCGTCTTCGATATGAGGCGATTTTCTTTCGCTGAACGTGTCCGGGTTCGGCAGGGCCTGGCGATCTGCAACCCTCCCGCCCGGCAATCGGGCCGGAACTGGGCGCGGTGGCAGCCAGACACTTTCGGACTCAGCGCATCGTTGCGGTCTCCTCCCTTTTCACTGCGACATCTGTTTTTCGAGCATTGTGGTCAGGGTCTTGCGGTCGGTCTTGCCCGACGACAGTTGCGGAAATTCTTCGAACACCACAACGTGGCGTGGGATCATGTAGGCCTGCAGCTCTTCCGTCAGCCGCGTCTTGATCGGCGAAACCAAAGCATCGCCATCGGCGCGCCGCGCGGCCTCGGGCAGAACCGCGGCCACAAGGATCTTTTCGCCGAATTCCGAGTCGAGCGTCACGACCTCGGCGCTGTGCACGCCCGAGACGCTGCAAACCACCCTCTGGACCTCGTTCAGGTGCACTCGGCGACCGCCGATATTCACCTCGTTGTCGCGGCGCCCGTGATAGAACAGGGCACCATCCGGCAGGTACTCGCAGATATCGCCGGTGCGGTAGAATCGGATGCCGTCGCGCACGGTCAGCCGCGCCTGCGATTCCTCGGGACGGTTCCGGTAGGATTTCATCACCTGCACGCCGCCCACCAGCAATTCTCCATAGACGCCCTTCTCGGTGATCGGCTGGTCGTTGTCGTCCACCAGCACCGCATGCACGTGCTTCAACGGCTTGCCGATCGGGTAAAGCTGCTTCCGGTCGGGCTCGAAGTCCTCGATGATCTGCGCGGTGGACGCACAGGTGACCTCGGTCGGGCCGTAGGCGTTGATCACACGAACGCCGGTGCCCGCATGCAGCCATCGCTGGACGGTCTTGATGTCCGGAACGTCGGTGCCAGAGAGAATGGTCTTGACCTCAGGCAGCGCGCCGGGCCCGAACTCTTCGGCCTGCGCGATCAGGCCCAGCATCATGCCCCATGCGGAAAGATGCGTGACACGCTTGGCCTTGAGCAGGTCGAACATGAAATCCGGCACGACGGCGTCATCGTGGACATGCAACTCCGCGCCTTCATACAGCGGAAACAGCATGTCCATCAGGTACACGTCGAAATGCAAAGGCGAAAAACTCGCGCAGATCGAGCTTTGCCTGACATTGTAAATCTCGCGCGAGCCCTCGAAGAACGGCGCGATGCTGGCATGGGCAATGATCACGCCCTTCGGACGTCCCGTCGACCCGGACGTATAGATGCAATAGGCCGACGCTTCGGGATCGAAGGCGGGCAGGTCCACATCCGGCACCGTCTTGTCTGCAAGCACCTCTGCCAGAAGCTTATCGAGATCGCTGACCAGCAGCACGCTGGCACTGTCGGGCAAGAATCCTGTAACGGTGTCGTGCAGCTCGGCTTCGGTGATCACAACGGCCGGCGTGATATCTTCCAGAATGTATTCCACCCGGCTGGCCGGCATCTGCGGGTCCAGAGGAACGTGAACGCACCCCGACCGGAACGTGCCCACGATCGCGGCAACCAGAACGGACCGGCGGCTTGCCAGCATCACGACATGATCGCCTGGCTTGCAGCCCAGGGTCTGCAGGTGCAGGGCAAAGCGGTCGGCAAACCGGTCCAGCTCGGCATAGGTCAACTGTGCCCGCGAATCCGACAGCGCGCATTTTCCGGGCAAGTGCCGGGCGTGATACCGTATCGCATCGGTGAAATTTTCACCGATCCAGGGCTCCGCCGGGTCTACCCTGTCTTCAAGGTGTATTGTGTCCATCGATCCAGTCCGTCTGCTCGGCAAGCATCTGCTGATTGCCTAGCCTGTGCCAAAGTTCTTCGGTTATGTGCGGGGAGATCGGGTTCAGCATGATCAGGAAGTTCGACAGCGCCCGCCGTAGCAGCCGCTGATTTGACGGGGTCGGATGTGCCTGCGCGCGGGACCAAAACCGTCTGATCTTGTCCCATAGCATGATCAGATCGTTACACACCGCCTGCAGCTCGATCCGGTCATAACTCGACTCGATCTTGCTTGATCCGATTTCTACACTTCTTGCGAATTTTTGCTCGGCCTTCGTCAGCCGGTCCAGGTCGGGGCCGGCAGCCGCAGCTGGCCCAACCATCTCGACGATCTCTATCCCGGTGTTCCAGACCCCATTCAGAAACCGCCGCGCGGCCGCGGCCTTTTCGTCCGACCAGTTATAGTCGTTGTCGGGCCGTGCCGCCCACATGCTCTGGAAACGGACGGCATCGGCGCCATAGTCGTCGATCAGGTCGCCGGGCTGGATGATATTGCCGAGCGATTTCGACATCTTGTGCCCGTCCTTGAGAACGAGGCCATGGAACAGCGACCCCTTGTAGGGTTCGGGCTTGCGCGACAGACCAAGCCGGTGCAGCCAGTTCAAAATGGCGCGGAAGGGAAAGTTGGCGACGGTTATGTTTTCCTTGCCGCCGATATCGAGATCGCAGGGGATCCAGTAATCGACCGCCTCGGGGTCGAACATACCCTCAGAATAGTCGGGGTTGCAGTTCCGCATATAGGAAAACGAGCTGTTCACGAAGGTGTCCAGCGTGCTGGCCTCGCGCCGCGCCGCGGCCCCGCAGTTCGGGCAGGCGACCGCCATGAACGGCTCGTGGTGTTCCAGCGGGTTGCCGGCGACGTCCAGCGCAACGCCTTCCGTCGGCAAAATGACGGGAAGGTCGTCTTCGGGCACCGGCACGGTCCCGCAGGCGTCGCAGTAGACGATCGGAATCGGCGCCGACCAGTAGCGCTGGCGCGAAATACACCAGTCCCGCACTCGCAGGGACGCGTCGCGCCGCGCCGCGCCCCGCGCGATCAAATCGTCGGCAATGGCCTGTTCGGCCGCGGCCCGGTCGAGCCCGGTATGCGGGCCGCTGTTCAGAAGCCGCCCGTCGCCGGTATAGACCTCGTCCCGGTCCTCCGAGGCGCCGCCGGGGGGCGCGATCACCTGAACCGACGGGATCTCCATCGTCCGGGCGAAGCGGAAGCTGCTCATGTCATGCGCCGGGCAGCCCAACGCAACGCCGGTATCCACGTCGCCGGGGACATAGGGCGCCAGGTAGATCGGAATCGTCTCTCCGGTCAGGGGATGCACGGCCTTGCGTTCCAGCCGCGCGCCTGGCTCACCGGGCGCCTTCATCCGCTCGACCCGCGGGATTGTGCACATTTCCTGCGCCGCCTCGAGCACATGGGACTCGCCAACCGTCCCATGCACGAGGTCGGCCAATCGCGGATGCTCAGGCGCAACGGCAAGAAAGGTCGTTCCGTAAATGGTGGCGACCTGCGTCGCGAAAACGTCCAGCTTCAGGTCCAGCCCATCGACGTCGAAGGTGACGTAAAGGCCGGGTGTCTTGCCGATCCAGCTGCGCTGCCGCTGTTCCGCATCGGCCGGAAAGTCCAGCCCTTCCAGCCCGTCCAAAAGCTCCTGGGCGATGCCTTTGATGTCGATGTACCATTGCGGCATCTGCTTCTGCACCGTCTCGGTCCCGCAGCGCCAGCAACACCCGTCGACGATCTGTTCGAACGCGACGGCCGTCTGACAATCCTCGCACCAGTCCGTCCAGTTCTCGGACCGGTAGATCGCCCCCGCCTCGTAGAGCTTGAGGAACAGCCATTGCGTCCACTTGTAGTAGTCCGGGTCGTGGTACGAGAAGAACTTGGCGCGGTCGTAGCTGAGGCCAAGGCGCAGCAGCTCGCCCGTCATCCGCGCGATGCATTCATCCAGCCATTCGGCCGGTGACTTCCCGGTTTTCGCCGCCGCATCCTCGACCGGAAGGCCAAGCGAATCAAAGGCTTGAACATAAAGCACGTTGAAACCGCGCAGGCGCTTGTAGCGCGCCAGCGTGTCGCCGATCGTGTAATTCCGGACATGCCCCATATGCAGCGAACCGCTGGGGAAAGGCGGATATTCATAGCCATAAAACCGGGGGCGTCCGGGGACGATTTTGGTTGCAAACACGTCCTCGTCCCGCCAGCGATCCTGCCACCGGCTGTCAATCTCACGAGGTAGGTACGTGGTCGTCAACAATTTCCAAATTCCCTCCGCGCCTCGGGAAGTATCGCATGGCAAAACAACACGATAACAATCAACAAAAAGGAAAGTACGTTAAGGTAGTATGCTTGTCAACATCACTCATTTAGGTTGTAGATTACGCGTTATGTTTCTCAATATTGAGAATACCAAAGAAGCCAAATAAAATTTGGCCTTCTGTGCGAATCTATATTTGTTGGCACTCCTGAGTGCTTAGGATGCCAAACATTTACTTTTAAGTGCTATCGAAATACGGTCCTCGCGTCAATAGAATTCAACCTTAAATCATCGTCAGCTTCCACATAGTTTCACTTCGGCAGGTCTCCGCCGATCCGGCAGGCCCCTCGTCGGCAATCAACGTACCGACTACCGTCGCGCAGGCATCCATACCTGCCCAACATTCCCTTCATGCAAACACACGCATCCCAGAGTCGCGTGGCCGTGCGGTCTTGGTGAGGCCGAAATCGGCCCGCCGAACTCTGTTGGTCCGGCACAGGGATGACGTTCGGAAAGTGGAATCGGATCGCCTTGCAGGCTGTGGCAGTACCCGTGATCCTTCATCGGGTACTGCCTTGTCTCTCAGGGCATCTTTTCCAGGGCATCTATTCCAGGGCATCCATATTATCAGCTAGGTCTCTAAGCTGTGATTAGGCTACAGCGTCGAGTGGCTTCGCTGGTCTGCTAGCTGGATCCGAACCTGGAGCCGCTACGCCGGCTGGAAGTGCCGCTGGCTCGGGGTCAGACTTCTGCAGCTTTTGCGAAACCGAAGCTGGAACATCCGTTGGATTGAGTGGAGACTCACCAGCTTTCGCAAGGCTGACACGTGGGTCATCGTTGGCCATACCTAATTCACCTCCTTTCTATGTCTTAGAGTTGAAATCACAGGCGCGCCTCGCAGGCCGAAACCCGACTACCGGCACTAAATGCCGCCGCTAACAATATGTGTACCCCCCTGGGCGTTGGTCCTGACAGATCCATCAATGCTTATCCAACAGGCAATCACCAATGCTATCGCCAAGCTCCCCTGCTCAAATTCAGAGTCCACGATCTTGCGATCAAGCGGCAGACGCGCCACCGAGACGGCAGAATTACCGGTCGGCCCGGGCAGCTTAGCAAATTCCAAAAAACCGATCAACTTTTGCGTGAAATCCGAAAGCATTGGGGGAGGGCAATTTCACGCGCATCCGGTCTCGTATCAAAGAGATATAGGGTGTCGCCTTTCGTCCAGCCCGCAACCTCCGCGGGCTGGATAGTTTTTTTTCGAGGCTCCCGGTGGATCGAGAGAATCGCCTGACGCTAGACTGCGGCGGCTTCTTCGACCAACGCCTCTTTCTGGTCCGCTTGGGCGTACCGGCTTTCGCGATACGGCAGACCGAAGTGATCGCGCAGCGTCGTGCCCTTTTTCTCGTATTCGTGATACCCGCGTTCGGCCAGAACCGGCAGAACCTGCTTCACGAAATCGTCCAGTCCGAAGCTCAGGATCGGCAATCCAAGCATAAAGCCGTCGGCAGCGCCGCCGTCGACCCAGCGGATCAACTCATCGGCGATCTCTTCCGGCGTTCCGATGACGGACTCGGAGGTACCGATATGCGCCCGAAGCGTTGCCGTCTCGTACGCGGCCTCGCGCAGGGTCAGGCCCCGCTCCCGCGAGACCCGCTTGATCTCGGCAGTGGTGGACTTGAAGCCGTCCGCCCCGGCATCGGGGATATCGGGGAACGGTGCATCCAGGTCGTACTGGCTGAAGTCATGCTGGTCGAAGATATGGGTCAGGTAGGACATCGCATCCTCGACATTCAGCAGGCCGCTGATTTCCCGCAGCTTGTCCCACGCCGCTTCTTTGGTGGCGCCGACGACCGGCCCCATGCCCGGGAACACCTTGATTTCCTCGGGCCGCCGGCCATGGGCAACGGCGCTTTCCTTAACGCGGCGATAGAATTCCTGCCCCGCCTCGAATTCACCGCCATTGGTGAACACCGCATCGGCATACATCCCGGCCAGCCGGATCCCGGCCTCGGACGAGCCCGCCTGGAAGATCAGCGGCGCACCTTGCGCCGACCGGCCCACGCTCAACGGTCCTTCGACGCTGAAGAACTTACCTTCATGGTTGGCGCGGTGCATCTTGGTGGGATCGATGTACTGCCCGGTCTCGCGGTTACGCAAAAAGGCGTCGTCGTCCCAGCTGTCCCAAAGCTTGGTGACCACTTCCATGTGCTCTTCGGCGATCTCGTACCGCTTCGAGTGCGGGGGATGCCGTATGCTGTGGTTCCGGCCCGACCCCTCGAGCGGCGAGGTGACCGAGTTCCATGCCGCCCGGCCGCCGCTGATCGCATCGAGCGAGGCGAATTGGCGCGCCACCGTGAACGGATCGGCATAGGTCGTCGACACCGTCGCCACCAAACCGATCTTCTTCGTGGCCATCGCCAGTGCACCCAGGATCGTGATCGGCTCGAACCGGTTCATGTAGTGCGGAAACGACTTTTCGTGGACGTGAAGTCCGTCGGCGATGAAGACAAAGTCCAGACCGCCCTCTTCGGCCAACCGCGCCCGATCGACGTAGAAGTCGATATTGCGGCTGGCATCCAGAGGCACGCTGGGATGTCGCCAGGAATTCATGAAGCATCCCGGGCCCTGCAACATAACCCCAAAGTGGATTCTCCGTTTCGTCATCTGACGGGCTCCTTTTGCTTAATCGAAAGTTTCGCGCAGATTCCATGCAACTGCGCCTCGCTCACATCATGGGTGTTGGCATCGGCCACGGACTTGAAGCTCTTGAACAGAGCGTCGAGATCCTGATCGGCGATGGAATAGCCCATGCCCTCAAGCCGGTTGCGCAGCGCGTTGCGGCCGCTCAGCTTTCCCAGAACCAGGCGGCTTGCAAGACCCAGATCTTCCGGGTCCAGCACCTCGTAGGTGCTCCGGTTCTTCAGGACGCCATCCTGGTGAATGCCCGCTTCATGGGCGAACGCATTTTCTCCGACGATGGCCTTGTTGGGCTGTACCGGCATGCCCGCCATTTGGCTGACCATCGCACTGGTCGGCAAGATTTCGCGGCGGTTGATATTGGTCTCGATGTTGAAGACCGGCTTGCGCGTGTGCAGGGCCATCACGGTTTCTGCCAGACAGGCGTTGCCCGCCCGCTCGCCAATGCCGTTGATCGTGACCTCGACCTGCCGGCAGCCGTTCTCGATACCCGCCAGGGTGTTGGCCGTGGCCACCCCCAGATCGTCATGGCAATGCGCGCTGATGACCACGCCATCGCGGCCCGTCAGACTGGTCGACAGAAACCGGATCAGGCCACCGTATTCATGGGGCATGGCATAGCCGACGGTATCGGGGATGTTGACCGTGGTCGCGCCGGCCTCGATCGCGGTTTCCAGAACCTCGAGCAAATACCCCTGATCGGTTCGGGTCGCATCCTCGGCGCTGAATTCGACATTGGCGCACAGGTCCCGGGCATGCGCGACGGACTCCCGGGCGATCTTGATGATTTCGTCCTGGGTCTTGCCGACCTTGTACTTCAAGTGAATTTCGCTTGTCGGCAAAACGATGTGGATACACGGGAATCTGGCCGGCTTGACCCCTTCCCAGGTGATGTCGATATCGCGGCGGTTGGCGCGGCAAAGCGATGCGATCATGGGCGGTTGGGCTTCGGTTCCGATGCCGGACTTTCGCTCGGCTTGGCCGACGCTGGCCGCAATCCGCTGCACCGTCTTCAGGTTCCCTTCGCTTGACGAGGGAAACCCGGCTTCGATCACATCGACACCCAGCCGCGCCAACTGCACAGCGATTTCCATCTTCTGGTCGGGATCGAGATACGCGCCGGGGCTCTGTTCTCCGTCGCGAAGGGTCGTGTCGAATATGCGGACGCGCTCAGGCGAGCCCGACGGCCGCTCTTGTATTATGTTGTCTAGTGTCACTTTGGCCTCCTGTTTCTTCAAGCTGACGGCGCAACTCGACGTTCACTTCGGCTAGAACGTCTTTTTCAGAACCATGCAGAAAGAAATGATCTCCGGTAAACGAGACGTACCGGACATCGCTGGTCGTCTGGGCACGCCACCCCTCGAGGCCCGCCTTGGTGGCCAACCGGTCGCCATCGGCAAACAGGACTAAAATAGGACAGTCCAGCGGCGGTTGGTCTTCGTGCTCGTACTCTGCCGATACTGCGAGATCGGCGCGCAGCCTGGGCAGCCACAGATCCCACATTGACGGGTCCGACAACAGCGCCTCGGGCGTGCCGTTGTAGTCCCGCACAGCTGCGACGAATTCTTCATCCGGCAGCTTTTCCATCCCGGTATCGGCCCATTTGAACTGGGGCGCGTTTCGGCCCGACGCCACCAGGAAACCCGGCTGGCGCAACCCGCGCGCGCGCAATTCACGCACCACGTTGAACCCGATCAGAATTCCCATGCTATGACCGAAAAGCGCGTAAGGCTTGTCCAGCAAGGGCGCGATCGCGTCGGCGATTGCCGGGGCAATCTCGTTCATATCCGTCAGCAGCGGTTCGGAAAACCGGTACTCGCGCCCCGGCATCTGAACCGCCACCAGTTCCACTTCCGGCGGCAACGCGTCATGCCAGGACTTGAATATCGAGGCCGTGGCGCCCGCATAGTGAATGCAGAACAGCCGCATCTTCGCCGGCTCGCCTTCGGGACGTCCGTTCATGATCAGCCACGGCTGATCGGGATGCGGTGTCTGCGAGGTCATGCCGTCTGCCTCTCTTCGGCGGGCATCGACACGTGCACCGGCGTCAGCCAGCTCCGCTTGTCGGGCCGCGTACCGTGCAGGATGCCGAAGAACTCGTCCTTCAAGGCCTTGGTGACCGGCCCGATACTGCCTTCGCCGACGACGATCCGGTCGACCGAGCGCACCGGGCATATCTCGACCGCGGTCCCGCTGAAAAAGACTTCGTCGGCCAGATACAGCATCTCGCGCGGGATGTTCTGCTCGCGCACCTCGATGCCCAGATCCCGCGCAATCGTCATGATGCAGTAGCGCGTGATGCCTCCGAGGATGCTGTTGGCGATCGTCGGCGTGATCAGGACGCCGTCGTGAACGATGAAGATGTTTTGCCCGCTGCCCTCGCTGACGAAACCCTGCGTATCGAGCGCGACGGCCTCGGCAAAGCCGCTGTCATGCGCCTGCATCAGATTGAACTGCGAGTTGACGTACTGGCCGCCGATCTTGGCCATCGCCGCGGTCGCACCGGACCCGGTACGCCGCCAGCTGCCGACCTGGATGTCGATGCCCTGTTCCTGCGCTTCGGCGCTGTAGTAGGCACCCCACGGCACACTTGCGAGGATCGCATCGATCGGGCCCTCGCGGCCGTCGAGCGCCAGCGAGGGGCCGTGGCCGCGGAACACCAGCGGGCGAAGATAGGCGCTGCGATGCCGGTTGGCCTGCAGCGTGTCCGCGGTCGCATCCATCCATTGCTCGACGGTATAGGGTGACGGGGCATAGGCGACCTTGCAGCTGAAGATCATCCGCTCGAAATGCTCGGGCCCGCACAGGACACAGGCGTCTTCCCCGATTTCGTAGGCCCGCAGGCCCTCAAAGACGCTGGTTCCATAGTGCAGCGCATGCGACAGCACATGCACCGTGGCATCTTCCCACCGAACCAGTTCGCCGTTCTTCCAGATGAAATCCGCGCTCATAGCCATTTTCTTTGATCCTACATCACAGAGTATTTGTTGAACGCATCGACGACACTTCCACCGGCCTCGATCTCTTTGCGCACCTGTTGTTCGATCCTGTCCTTCTCGATCGCCTTGACGATGATCTCTTCCTCGCATTCGCGCGGTATGACGCAGACCCCGTCATCGTCGCCAAAGATCAGGTCGCCGGGCTTGACCCGCACGTTGCCGACCTTGATCGAACAGCGGTAATCCACCGTGTTGTGACGCCCCTGCAGGCCATAGGCATAGGTGCCGTGCGCATAGAGCGGGATACTCAGCTTCCTCTGCCCGGCGATGTCACGGATATTGCCGTTGATCACCATGCCGGCAGCGCCCAGAGCCTGGGCCCGGGTGACCAGCATGTCGCCCAGCCGCGCGGCATAGGTCGGCGCGCCGGTCGAGATATAGACCTCGTTCGGTTTCAGATCCTCGATCGAGTCGAAGAGCAGCCCGTAGGGTTTCCAGTCGTACCGCTTCAGACCGCCGTGCGGGATCGGCGGTTCGTCCTGGCACGGCATCGCACGTCCGACCATCACGGTGTTGGGGCGGATGGGCATGATCTGATGCGGCAGCATCGGATAATGGAACCCCATCACCTCCATCACGTCGCTGATCGGAGAGGTACACAGCTCGTTGCGCAACAGCGCGAACAACTCTTCGTCCGAATTCCACCTCGCCATGTCTTTTGCCATATCGCGGTCCTCAGTTCACACTGGCCGGCTGCCGGATCAGCGGCGCCAGTTCGTGGTTTACAAGCTTGGCCAAGTCGGCCTCGGCCTTGTGCAGAAAGATATGTCCGCCGGGGAAACCGTCGTAGCAGTGCACACCGCCGGTCGTCTCGGAGTTCCAGTGGGCAAGCCCTTCGGGGTTCACCAACTCGTCGTCGAGCCCGTAGAAAAGGGCGATCCGGCAATCGAGCGGCTTCTGCAGGTCGTATTTGTAGTTCTCGTAAACAGAGCCGTCGGCGCGGATGCGTGGCAGCAGAAATTCCAGCAACTCGGGACTTTGCAACAACTCGTCCGGCATCGCTCTGACCCTCCGCATCACCTCGATGAACTCGTCGTCGGGCAGGTTGTGACGGACCCGCTCACGCTTCGCCTTCGGCCCGTTCTGCCCGGAAATCATCAACAGCTTCGCCTCCGGCAGGCCCCGATTGCGCAGGACCCGCGCCAGTTCGAATGCGGACAGGGCACCGGTGCTGTGTCCGAAAATTCCGTAAGGCCTGTCGAGCAGCGGCGGGATATCCGCCGCAATGCCCTCCATGACCTCTTCCATCGACCGGACAGGCGGCTCTTCCAGCCGGGTCTCGCGTCCCGGCAGCTGAATTCCGACCAATTCGACCTCTGGCGGCAGCCATCCGGCCCACGACTGGAACATCGAGGCACCGGCGCCTGCGTAGGGAAAGCAGAACAGCCTGAACTTCACATCAATATCTCTCTGCGGCGTGCAGACTTCGAACCAACGGGAATCCATGACTGTCCTGCTCTTTAGAGTGATATTGGCGCCTTATTCGGCAGCGATGCTGCTGGGCTCCATCGGCATGCGGACACGGTTGTGCTTGTAGGTGTCCTCACCCTTCACCAGGACGGTCGAGTAGCGGCCCAGGTCGAGATGCTCGCCAAAGTGCTGGAAGCTGTCCTGATCCGCATAGACCTTCACATGCGTCGGAACGAACCGCGTGGCCCAGCCGAACCGTGTGGAATCGGTGGTCGTGTTCGGATGCGATCCGTGCATGCAGCGCGACGTGAAGATAAAGAACTGGCCGGCCTTCAGCGCCATGTCGACCGCCTTGGATTCGTCCGGAACGAAGGTCGGGTCGAGCTTCAGTTCATCGTAGTCGTAGCCGAAAAAGCCGGACTTGATGCCCTGCGTGTTGAGCTCGTTCATCTTCTCGGGCTCGTACTTGATGTTCTTCTTCTCATCGAAGAACCAGGTCCGGTGGGTGCCGGGCATCACCTTCATGCAGCCGTTGCTCGGGTCGGTGTCGACCATCGCGATCCAGGCGGTCATTTCCCACGGCACGCCTTCTTCCTGCGCCGTCGGTTCGATCTTTTCGGTGCCTTCAAACTCGACAAAGCTTTCGGCCTGGTGCCAGTCGGTGCCTTCGTCGCCGGGATACTTCGGGAACCATTCGGTGCGCCAGCTCAGCACGTTCGGTCCCAGAATGCTCGAGATCTTGTCGACGATCTTGGGATTGCTGATGATCGCGTTCAGCGACGGCATGTCGAGATGGCGGTCATAGTTCAGCTTGCTGCCGGGGAACGGCGCGTTCGTGCTGTCAAGAAGATCCATCCGGACTTCTTCCCAGATCTCAGCCATCTCTTCCGGCTCGAACAGCGTGAACGGACCGACGTATCCGTTCTTGTAGAAGAACTCGAGCTCTTCTTTCGTAAGTTGAAACTGCTTACCCATGGGGTTACCTCCTGAGGTGTTGGGGGGGTTACTGGTTGACTGCGGCCTTTTGGGGCTCATCCGCATAGTTCAGGTTGTCGATTTCAGCGCTAAGCGCCGCTACGGTAGACAACTCTGGGTTGAAGAAATTCCGCGCGGACGGCGCGGATCCGAATTCTTCTCTGACTTGCTTCAGGACTTCGACAAGGTTCAGGGAATTGCCACCGATATCCAAGAAGCGAGAGTCAGAGCTAAGATTTTTGACTCCGACGACACGCTCCATGATTCCGATTAGTTTCTGTTCAGTAGTAATGGGACCATCCTCCAGACTGTGGTTGCGTGCAGAGCACATTAGCCCGTCAACATATATATTGACGGCTTCGGGGTTTAACTTGATTGTCGTAGGCTCGGTTAGGCGTTTTTATTCACAATGACGTCCACTCCTATCGTGCACTCTTGATCTCTTTGCGTGACGCTATCGGCACAAGATACTCGTGAATCTAAAAACTTAGGGCCTATTGGTCGATTGCCGCGAGGCCAACTCACCTACTAGTTGTGGATTTCGTAACATAGCCCGGGACGGCGAGTCAATTTTCGAACAGGCGGATTCTGTGTCATCGGGGGAAAACCGCCTGCCTTGCGGCATTCCTTTTGATTGCAGGCGCACTCCAGAAGCCACCGGTAAAGGCGAGTGTGCGGAATTGCCCAAGACTGCGGCAGACTGATACCGGTTCGTGCAGGAAACAAACGTGGGTTGAACGGGTCTGGTCCCTCAGGCGCCGAATCGCCACCTCTCACATGACCTCGCGATCAGCCGCCGTTCCGCATGGCTCTTCTGGATCCGCTCCGGCGAAGCGGCGCGAGCGGACCCTGCGATGTGCAGGTGAATGTGCCCGGACGCGCGCCTCACGGCCTCGTGCGGGCGATTCGCCCGACCGGCCGGCCAAAGCGGCCACCCGCGTGTTCATTGGCGGACGGGCACCGCCGCACACCGGCCGCAAGCGGTTCAGATGGAACTCTCAGCCCGGATGTGACGATCCGATGCCGTCGGCATCTGGTCGAAATCGGTGCCGGCCGGCGGCATCCGTCATAGGCGACCTGACCACCCGATATCCTGTTGCCACAGATCTGCCGCCGGGATCGCCGCCTGCCTTACGGCCTCACAAACTTTGCCCCGCCAGCCCTTCGGGTATCGGGCGCCGGTGCTGCGTCGCTATCGCTGCCGCCCGCCCGCGCCGCCGGTATCATCAGATAGCCGCCGCAGGCCACGCCATCCCCGTCGGGATCGTTTCGCTTGTGATAGCCCAGTTCCCCCTCGAATGCCGGAGCCAAACCCAACGCCGCCGCCGCGTCACAGCCGCCCATCGCCAAAAGATGCTTCAGCCCGTCTTCCATGCCGAAGGGGCTGGTCCGCGCATAAATCGACACCGTCAGCCCCGCCGCAACGACCGGGATCAGCAGCACCCGCAGCAGTATCCGCACGGGCGACAAGGCCCGGCGCCGTGCCCTTTCGGCCCGCCTCTGCCGACGCGATGGGCGATCCGGCCCCCGCAACGCCGCGCGTAGATCGTCTGATTGCGACATGCGGCCGGATAGCCCGGCAATGTGGCGTCAGGATGGCGCGGCTCGACCGCCTTCGATCCGAGCCGGATCAATTCAGCGCTTGCTGCACCGGGGCGGCGGCATAGCGCGGCTGGGCCGGCGGCGCCTCTGCCCTTGCCGCACAGTCGGACAGGATCGCGTGCACGCCAAGATGGGGCGGATAGCCGGACACATCGAGGCCATCCTCGCGGCTGCCGGAGCCCACCATCAACAAATGCCCGGATCGCTCGACATGGCTCATCGCCGAAAAGGCGACCATCACCTGCCCGTCCGACACAAACAGGTTCCCCATCAGAATCACACAGTGCAGCATGAAAGGCGTCCTTCGGTTGCCCCCCAGGCAAGCTCCAGATGCTGTAGGTGTACTATGCCACGCAGCCAGATATTGTAAAGCCTAAGCCGGCGCTACCTGGCAATGAAGGGCCAAAGCACCGGGGCGGTTGGCTTGATGCGGCCATCGGAGTCAAAATCACAGTCCGCATTGAACCGCCAGACCGGGCGATCCGCCAATCCCGCGATGACACGCGGCTGGTCGGCCAAGACCGAGGCCAGCCGCGCCTCCAGCGCGGCCTTCTCAGTGCCCTCGACATAGCCGTGCACGCCATGGGCAAAGACCGGCTCGCAAATGTCGAATCCGCAGTAGCGCAACGCATAGGCCAATGGCCACAGCAGCAACCGCGCGTCGCCTTCCTTGCCGCCGGCCCCGCATTCGATCGCCGTCGCACCGGTCGTCACGCAGAACATCACCCGCTTGCCGCGGCAAGATCCGGTGTCGAACCGGCGGTCCACGTCGTGCAGCCGGCCATGCACCAGAACCCGGTCGAGCCAGCCCTTCAGAATCGCGGGCGGTCCGAACCACCACATCGGGAAATGAAAGACGATCTGCTCGGCCCACTCCACGTCGGCGACCAATGGCGCCACGTCGCCGGGCAGCGGCAGGCCTTCCTGCGCTTTCAGCGGGTCGAAGGGGCCGTCGATCCCATAGAACGTGCCCCGTTCCGCCGGATCGAAGCCGATACCGTACAGGTCGCGGTATCGCGCCATGCCGCCCGCCGCCTCGACCGAGGCACGTGCCCAGGCGGCACAGAACGAGGTCGGTCCGGGATGAGCCAGGATGACAAGCACGCGCGCCATAACGCGGCTATTGCCCCAGTCCCAGCACCTGCAGATGCGCCACAGCCTCTGGCACTCGGTTGAATTCGTTGATTTCGACGATCAGATGCGGGTTCGACTTGATTTCCGACAGGGCCGAGAACACGGCGGGCCAGGGAATGTTGCCCTCACCCAGCACCCAATGGCGGTCCGCAAAGCCATCGGTGTCCTGCAGATGCACATGCGCCAGGGCCTCTCCGGCGGCAGAGATGAACCGGTCGGGTGGCGGCGCGCCGGCCATCGTATGCGCCCAGTTCGCATGGCCGGTATCGACCGACAGCCGCAGAGCGGCGCTGTCGGCCGCGTCGACGATGCGGGCCCGCTCGGCCGGATCCACATCCTTGATGTTTTCCAGAACCATCACCACGCCCAGGTCTTCGGCGCGCGTCAGGGCCGGCCGCAACGTGTCCAGAATCGCGCCCAAACGCCGGTCCCGATCCTTCGGGCCATTGCCCAGGTTATGCGCGTCCCACAGATCGAAGGGCGAGTGAACCACCATCTGCACTGCCCCCAACGCTGCGCAGACATCCAATGCCTGATCCAGCCGTTTCTGCGCGACGGCCCGTATCTCGCGGTCCTTGACGTCCAGTTCGAACCCCGAAAACGGCCCGTGAATGCCAAGCCGGCCGTTCCAGCCATCCAGTTTTTCCTTGGCCATACCGACGAAAACGTCGGGCGCCGCCAGAATATCGGCCATGCAGAATTCCGGCAGCTCCAGATCGCGGTTCTTTTCGAACAGCCAGTCGCGGTGGCGGTCGAGATCCAGCACGGAAAGCTGCGCGCCGATCACGGGCAAATCGGTCATTGGGGGCCTCCTGAACCATGCGCCGCCATCTTGGCCATTCGCGCAAGGGCCACAAGAGGCGGACGCCGTCAGGCGCGGCTAGAAATCGAATATGTCGCTGAGAAAGCTGTCGCCCCGCTTGCGCTTGTACGACTTCCGGTCTTCCTGATAGCGCGGCGGCGCGGCAGGCGGAGCCATTTGCGCCACGCTACGCTCGATGATCTTGTCCAGTTCCCCCCGGTCCAGCCAGACGCCCCGGCATTGCGGGCAATAGTCGATCTCGACGCCATTGCGGTCGGCCATCACTAGTTGGGTTCCATCGATCGGGCATAACATCGCGTCCTGCGCTCCTTTTTTCTGTGGTTTCCCAGCAAATGGGGCCGGGATCCGGTCAGGGCAAGACGGCGGCCGCATAAACCCCTCGTTAACCAAGGTTCCATAACGTTAACGCAATGCGGTGCCTTGCGATCTTTGTTCTGTGCCTTGTTCCTGCGCTCGCCACGGCGGGCGCCTGGCCGCGCGAGCAGGGGAAGGTGTTCCTGTCGCTTTCCCACACGCTCAAGGGCGATCCTGCGACGATGCTGACCTACGGCATCGTCGAGGAGAGCTATACCGCGGTTTATCTGGAATACGGGCTGACGGCGAAAACCACCGTCGGCCTCGACGCCGGTTATGCCGACGGCGGCGACTATACCGTGCTGGTGTTCGCCCGGCGTCCGGTAGGGCCCGGCACCGGCAGGAATATCTTCGCGCTGAAGGCCGGGGCCGGGACGGCGCGCATGGGCAATCGGGCGCAATCGGTGCTGATGGCCGGCGCCCACTGGGGCCGGGGCCTGAACACGTTGTTCGGCGATGGCTGGCTTTCGTTGGAAACCGGTCTGCATTATTTCACCGCGCGGGGCGAGACAGCGGCCAAGGCCGACCTGACATTGGGCGTCAAACCCGGCGGGAAGAACAAGGTCATGCTACAGGTCCAAGCCGGGCAATATCCCGGCAGCGACGCCTACTTGCGTCTGGTGCCGTCGGTGGCGACACAGCTGCGCAAAGGACTGCATGTCGAAATGGGAGCCGAGGCCGGACTGGTCGGCGATGACCGCATCGGGCTGAAGCTCGGGACCTGGCTGGAGTTCTGAACGGCCCTACCCGAAGCCCGCGACGACATCGTACATCACCGGCTCGAAGCTCTTGCACAGCGCGCTGATCCGCCGGTTCCGCGCGCGCATTTCGTCGGTGCGCAGCATCGCCAGGAAATCTTCGCGCCGCTGCCACTGGCTGTAATTCGCAATCCGCGTCTGCGCGTCGTTCACATGCAGCCCGGCTGCGATAAAGCCCGGCTGCTGCGAAATGAACCGGTCATAGGCGTCGCGCAATTCGTCCAGCAGGTCCTGACAGGTTCCCGGGTTGACCTCGAATGTGGTGATCACGGTCTGCAGATCCTGTCCCGGCGCGATTGTCGGCATGGCGAGGCCCTCCGTCTGGCACGCCCTACCGTATCACATGCACCGCACAGGTGGCATGCCGCACCACACGGGCCGCGGTCGAACCCAGAAGATAATCCTGCAGTCCGGGCTGGTGAGAGGCGATCACGATGCAGTCGATATCGTTATCCTCCGCGAATTCCACGATCGACCGCCCGGCATGTCCGGTGATCACCACGGGCTTGACATCCTTGACCCCGCCCAGTTCGGCTTTCAAGGCCGCCTGCATTTCCGTGTGCCGGCTCTCCATATGTCCCTCCGGCAGGTATTGCGTGGCGTATCCGGGTATTGCCTCCATCACATGCAGGGCTGTGATCTTGCCGCCTTCGGCCAGCAAGCGGTGCGCAATGTCCATCGCCGATCCGGTATCGCGTTCATGCTCCAACGCGATCGGTA
Organism: Rhodobacter sp.; assembly: GCA_030065095.1. GTDB lineage: Bacteria > Pseudomonadota > Alphaproteobacteria > Rhodobacterales > Rhodobacteraceae > JASJCA01. Next base: position 106,596 of record JASJDP010000005.1, on the reverse strand, counting down.
CAAGAATGTTTTTGTACATGCTGTGTTCTCCCTACGCTGACCTGCAGCATAGCTATGCCGCCGTGCGGATACCTTGACCTAAATCAGCATAGGTTCACCAGCCCCGGGTTCCGGGTCCGCCCTTGACGATACCGGTCAGATTGCCCGTCACCCATCCGCCGTAGAAATCGCCGGGCTGCGACAAAACCCGTTCGTCGCCGACAAAACAGGCCTCCATCTTCCCGCTGTAAAACGCCACATGGCCGGCCAGTGCCGCGAAGGCCGGCGTTGGCCGGGGATAGCTCCACGCCGCCTGCGCCACCCGGTGCGGACCGCCGGAAACATCAAGGTACTGCGCCCGCCCTTTCCATTCGCAAAAGCTGCTGCCAGGCGCCGGGTGCAGCGCACCGGGCAGGATATCGTGCTTCGGGAAATAGTAGGTCGGCGCGTGATGGGTTTCGAGCACGCGCAGCCCGTCCCTGCTGTCGGCAATGACGGCTCCGCCCAGAATTACCCGCAACCGCATCGCGACCGGCTCGACGGCCGGCGGACGCGGATAGTCCTGAACGTTTTCGCTCGGCAATGCAGACATGCGCCAAAGCTAGACCGCATGGGCCTCTTCGCCACCCGCCCTCTTGATCGAGCGGACCGGGTCTGGCTTTCTCGCCTCAGACCCAGCAGCCGCGGCCGACGCCATGTCAGACAAACCAGCCTCGCCAATCCGGCCTACCGACGATGACGCCCGCGCGCTGGCGCGTATGCTGATCGACGGCGCCGGTCATGGCGCGCTGGGTGTGATCGATCCGGCTACCGGGGGTCCCATGGTCACCCGGATCGCTGTCGCGCGCGACATGGATGGTGGGCCGATGACGCTGATCTCGTCGCTCTCGGCACACACCGCCGCGCTTCAGATCAATCCGGCCTGTTCGCTGTTGCTGGGCGACCCCGGCCCCAGGGGCGACCCCCTGACCCATCCGCGCATCACCCTGCAATGCCGCGCAGGTTTCGTGCCCCGCCCCGGGGCCGAACACGACGCCCTGCGCGCGCGATACCTGGACCAACAGCCCAAGGCCAAGCTCTACATCGATTTCGGAGATTTCACGCTGGTTCGTCTGCGCATAACCGAGGCGCATTTGAACGGTGGCTTCGGTCAGGCCTACCGGCTAACGCCGGGCGATCTGGATCTATAGGACAAACCGTATCTGATGAAAGCAGGTATTGAATAGTCTGCGGGCCTTGTCCGAGCTGCCGGGAGAACGGCCATCACCGACCCGCGGGAGAAGCGAAGGCGCGGCGGGGCTGCGCCCCATGTCTCCGCGCCGGGCGGTCGGCCCGAACCGGTCAGAGCGCCAGTTGCGCTCCGACCCGGGCCACCGCCTCAAACCGGCTTGTCGACCCGCGAGGTCAGCACAACCGTGCCCTTGCAGGTTTCAGGCCAATCAAGCTTTATCTGATTCCTGTCCGTTCCCGAATTCGGCGTGAACCGCGGGAAATAGTAGACATAGGTGCCGCTGGAATTGCTGATCGGTCCCTTCGGGGTCACCGACTGCACGGTGCGCGCATGACCGCCGAACGGCAGATAGCCGCCCACGTTCAGCGTCCAGGTCTTCAGCGGGCTCGACTGGTTGAAGTCCAGCGTCACCGGATTGATCGTCAGCTGGTTGACACCGTTGAAGGTATTGCCCTCGAACACCACGTTCCGCGTCCGTGTGAAATCCAGCGTCGCGATGCTGTCGTCGACCGACTCGATCCGCTCGATATTGCCGTTCAGCGATTTGAACGTATTGCCTGTGACGCTCAGGCCCTGGATGAAATGTCCCGGCCCGTGCGGCCTGATGACGATCCAGTTGAACCAGGACGCCACATCGTTCGTGGTAAAGATGTTGCCGGTGATCGACAGTCCGCCGAACGAAAACTCGTTCGAAAAATCAGGCTTTGGATCGTGCTCGTTCGACAACTCGACCGAGCAGTTGTCGATGTAGTTACCGGTGATGATCGACTTTACGTTGGTGTCGGTAAAGATCATCCCGCCCAGCCGTGGTCCGTTGTTGACCCCGTCGCCCTGGAACCAGTGGTTTCCGACGATCATATGGCCGTTGCCGTACAGGATCCCGGTGTGCCGGAACCGCTGGAACCGGCTGTCGCGGATCTTGGTGTCGTTGGCGTTGACATTGAAGCAGATCGAAACCCGGTCCGTCACCGGCAGCGATTGCTCGTTCGACGCAAAGTGGCAGCGGTCGATCTGCAAGTCCTGGCACCCGCTGCCGATCGAGGTGATGCCGCGATGACTCGGCTTGGTGAAAAAGCAGTCCTTCACATGGAAGGTCTCGCCCAAGGGCGCCAGCATGATCGCGCTGGCCTTGCCCGCACACTGAAACTCGATATCGGTCAGCGTGAATTTCGAAACCTTACTGAACCCGCTGAAGTCGAGAACGTACCGGAACCGTTCGAACGAGTAGGTCTGGTTGGCGTTCGGCCCCCAAAGCGGGCGGCTTAGGGTGATCTCTCCGGCACCGACATTTTTTGAGTTCACATAAACCTCGCGGCCCACGCCCTGACCGGTCACCAGCGATCCGACGGCGATGTTTGCGACGTTCGACACGTTGGTCAGCTTGAACGGGTTGTTGGCGTTGTAGCTTGCCGAGGACGACCATGTGCCGGTGTTCCAGCCGCTTCCGGTCACGCAGTTGAATTGCCCGTTCCGGATCACCCGGCGGATCTCGTAGGTGGTCTTGTTGCCCACCGCCGCCTGCATGTCGATCGGCCCGTCCAACTCGATCCGCCGCCCGTCCAGATCCAGCGATTCGTGGTCCGAGACGTTCAGAAGCGCCTGAAAGGCCTTCTTGAACGCCAGAACTTCGTCGCCGCCAAACGCATCGATATAGGGGTTCAGGCTGAAATTCCGCTTCAGGATCAGCTGCGCGCCGTCCGGCATCGCCAGCGTCCCATCGAACCGCACACGGGCGTCAAAGGTCACGTTCGACCCGATCTTGTAGATCCCCTCGGAAACCAGAACGCTCTGGCCTGCCGCATAGGCAGCGGCGTCGGCGGCATTGAACGCCGCCGTGTCGTCCGTAACCCCGTCACCGATTGCCCCATAGTCGCGGACATCGACGAACCCGATCATGTCGCGGTGGAAGACCCGGGTGATATCCTCGATGACGATATCGTCGACGCGAACGATCCCGCCGTTCGATCCGGTCAGGTCAAGGCCGAAATGGCCATAGATCGGTTCGGTGCCCCAGACCATGTCGACGCCGCCGCGGTTGCCGCTGCCGATGATCGCCGAAACCTCGACCACCTCGCCATAGCTCGTCAGGGCCACCGACGGTCCCGTTTGATCAACGCCACCGACATGCACACCGCCGCTTTTGCCGGCCCAGGCAGCAATGGCGACCGACGGCAGGTTGCCGCTGATCGCTTTGACCTTCGCCGTCACCCGCAGATAGCAGCCGGGCAGGATCGGCGTTTCGCCCATGTATCGCAACTTTTGCGTATTCTCGGTCTTCACCAGTTCCAGACAGCCGCCGAAATCCTGGTCTGCGGGCACAAAGGCCGCATTCGTGGCGCCGGCATAGTTTGCCGAACCCGGTGTGCCGTCCTCGCTCGACCAGACGTCAAGCCCGCCGCTGAACGGCGGCGGCATCAGCAGCAAACCCTCGGTAATTGCCTTGTTCATCGAAACCCCTTTCAAATCCATACGCGCGCCCGGGACGTACGACGGCCCCATGCCGCCCAAACGTCGCTCGATATCGGTCCGCTCTCGTGGGAAGGCCCGGGCACGCCGCCCAGACGGCCGAAAGGGGTATCACGCCCGCCTAAACGGGATCTTAACCATGCGTACGGTAGGGCCGGTTCAGGCGGCGACCGGGGGGTCGCGCAGGAACTGAACGCCGTTGATCTGCCAGCCCTCGGGCGTCTGGATCATCTCGTATTCCAGCGTAAACAGCGCCCCCTGCCGATCCTCGATCAGAACCTTCTGATAGGTGAACGGCCCCGACTGCCGCTGCTCGAGGTATTGAACCTCGGCCGGCCGCCAGACCATCGGATAGCCCTGCCGCACCATCATCCCGAACCGTTCCGGCGTGCCGAACATCCCCTTGATGACAGGCGAGGCAAAGGTGAAGGCAGTGGCGAAATCGTCCCTCTGAAACGCTTCGATCTGCGAGGCGATGACCCCCGATATCGGATCGTCCTGAGCTTTCGCCGGACCCGTCAAAGCCATCGCCAACAATGCCGCAAGAACAAATCGGGCCATCTCGATCTCCTTCGCTATCTGTATATGATACGCAGAAGGGGCCGGGTTGGTTTTTTTTCCTTCGGGTTTTGGCGAAGCCCACCAGCTGCGCGGAACCGGCGCAAGACCTTAACCCAGGTTCCCCGCCATTCCGTCCTCGATCAGCCTGACCGTTTCCGCGATACCGTACAGCGCGACAAATCCGCCGAACCGCGGTCCCTGACTTGCACCCAGCAACACCTCGTAGAGCGCCTTGAACCAATCCCGCAGCGGCTCGAACCCATGGTCCTTGCCCACCGCAAACACCATCGACTGCAGCGCTTCGGGATCCGGCCCGCCATCCCATGCCACCAGCCGGTCGCGCAAATCCTCCAACGCTGCGCGTTCCTTGGCGTCCGGTGCCCGGAACACCTTCGCCGGCTTCACGAAGTCATTGTAGTAGCGCACCGCAAACCCGGCCGACGCATCCAGATCGGGGTGCGTCTCGGCCGAGGCATCGGGCGCATAGCGCCGGATGAATCCCCAAAGCGTCTCCTTGTCCTCGGCCGAGGACACCGATGCCAGATTCAGCAGCATCGCGAACGGCACCACCATCTTCGACGCCGGCACGTCGCCGGAGTGGATGTGATAGACCGGGTTGTTCAGTCGCTGCGTGGCATCCTGATCCGGGTAGGCGCGCAGCTGCTGGTGATACTCGTCCACCGCTTTCGGAATCACGTCGAAAAACAGCCGCTTCGCCGTCTTCGGCTTGACGTACATGAAATACGCCAGACTTTCGGGGGCGGCGTAGGTCAGCCATTCCTCCATCGACAGCCCATTGCCCTTGGACTTCGAGATCTTCTGGCCCTGGTCATCCAGGAACAGCTCATAGGTCAGCGTCTCGGGCGGTGCCTTTCCAAGCGCCCGGCAGATCTTCGCCGCCTGTGTCACGCTGTCGATCAGGTCCTTGCCCGACATCTCGTAATCCACGCCCAGCGCCGCCCAGCGCAACGCCCAGTCGGGCTTCCATTGCATCTTCACATGCCCGCCGGTCACCGGCACCTCGACCTGTTCGCCATCCGGTTCCTCGTAGACGATCGTCCCGGCGCCGACATTCCGTTCAAGGGTCGGCACCTGCAGCACATGGCCCGTCTTCGGCGAGACCGGCAGAAACGGCGAATAGGTCGCCCGCCGTTCCGGCCCCAGCGTCGGCAGCATGATCTCCATGATCTTGTCGAACCGCTCCAGCGCCGTCAGCAGCATTTCGTCGAACCGGCCGGATCGGTAATACTCCGTCGACGACGCGAACTCGTACTCGAACCCGAAGGAATCCAAGAAAGCGTTCAGCCGCGCATTGTTGTGCGCGCCAAAGGACGAATGCGTCCCGAACGGGTCGCGCACCTGCGTCAGCGGCAAATGCAGATCTTCCCGCATCTGCGCCTGGTTCGGCACGTTCGACGGCACTTTCCGCAGGCCGTCCATGTCGTCGGAAAAACAGATCAGCTTGGTGGGTATGTCCGAAATCTGCTCGAACGCGCGCCGCACCATCGTTGTGCGCATCACCTCGCCGAAGGTCCCGATATGCGGCAGCCCCGACGGCCCATAACCCGTCTCGAACAGCACATAACCCTTCTCCGGCGCAGCCTTGGCAAAGCGTTTCAGCAGCTTGCGCGCCTCTTCGAACGGCCAGGCCTTGGAATTCATCGCGGCTTCGCGCAGATCGGACATCTCTCAAGCTTTCCTCTCGGGGACGCCACTGACTATTGCCGCCTCCCCCGCCCGTCAATATGCTGCACCGCAACATGCAGCCCCCAGGACAAACTCCGTGACCGACGAAACCCCCTCCCTCTCGCCACAGGACGCCCTGATCGCCGTGATGATCGCGATCTCGGCCTCGGACGAGAACATCCGGACTGCCGAACTGGTTACCATCGAATCCGTCGTCGACCATTTGCCGGTCTTCGCCGACTACGACAAGGACCGGCTGAAACGGGTCTCCACCATCGTTTTCGACCTGTTCAGCGAAGAAGACGGGCTGGACGCCCTGTTCGGCCTGATCCGAGACGGTCTGCCGGAAAAGCTGTACGAAACCGCCTACGCGCTCGCCTGCGATGTCGCCGCGGCCGACGGTCTCTTGGGCGAATCGGAACTCCGTTTCCTCGCCGAGATCCGATACGAGCTGAAGATCGACCGCCTGAACGCCGCCGCCATCGAACGCGGCGCCCGCGCGCGGCACCTGACAGTCTAGACACCGCGTTGCACCTTCCCTGCCCCGTCGTCCGGGTCACCCGGTGTAGGCCACACCCCAGCGCTCGATCAGCCGCAGCTGCAGCCGCCGCGCGGCTGTCTTCCACGCCCTTGTGCCCTCGGGCACCTCGCCATCCTCCCGGCGGATCTGCGCCCGCCGGTCCAGATCCGCCGAGAAGATCGCGAAGGCCAGTTCGCGCCCATCCTGCGCGGTCATGTATCCCGCCAAAGCGCCGACATAGTTCAATGTCCCGGTTTTCGCCCGGATCTTCACTGGATGGTCCGGAATCACTTCGCCGTTGGCGTTGCGCATCGGGATGTCCTTCAGGATCGGCGGCAAAAGCCCCGCGCGCCGCACCTTTATCAGCGCCCTTACCATCTCGGACGCCGACAGCCGAGACGCGGCGCCAAGCCCCGAATGGTCCACGAGTTTCGCCTTCGTCGCGCCGAGTTCCGCCTTGGCCCACCGCGTCATCGCCGCGGCCGAGGCCGTCAAACTTGCCGGGGCCTTTCCGCCCGCTGCCGTCGCCGTCAGACCCACGACCTCGGCCGTCAGGTTGGTCGACCACTTCAGCATATCGCGCAGAATGTCCCGCAAGTCCGCGCTCTCGCGCAGCACCAGCACCGGTCCATTCACCGGCCCTGCCGACTGCTCCGCCCGCGGCAGCACAATCCCATGGCTGCGCGCCAGCGTCTGAAACACCTCGGCCGCATAAGACGCGGGCTTGCGCACAGGCAGCCACCGGCTGCCGCCCTTGCCGAGTGCGGATTTCGCCACGGTCCATTGATCCGCACCGCCCGTGTCGGCATAGGTATAGATCGGCACCTGCCGGTTCACGACCGTCATCCGGGCAATCGTCACCTGCGGGCGGTATTTGCGTGCGCGCGCGTCCATCTTCACCGCATACCCGCCCGCCTGGCGCTGCCATTCGAAATGTACCCGGTTGTAGTTCAGGTTCAGTCCCGAAATCGACGGGTTGTACTGTACATGCTCCGGCTGGTCCGGGTCGATCGAGGCAATCGCCGGCAATGCGCCCGCATGCACCTTGAACTTGCCCGTGACCTCGCGCAGACCCGCCGCCTTCAGTTGCCGCACCATGTCGCCCAGCGCATCGGTGTCCAACGTCGGGTCGCCACCGCCCATAAGGATTAGATCGCCGCTCAGCCGCCCGTCCTTCAGCACCCCGTCGGCGATCAGCCGGGTGCGGAACCGGTATCCCGGTCCCAATCGGTCAAGGGCATAAAGCGCGGTGATCGCCTTGGTCACGCTCGCCGGCGGCAGGGGCAACAGCGGGTTCCGCGCCTCCAGCACCTCGCCGGTCCGCGCGTCAGCCACGACAAATCCCGTCTTTCCCGACAGCTTCGCCTCGGCCAGCAGGTCGTCTGCCCCCTTTGCGGAATACCGCAAAAGATCGCCAGCCCGCGGCAATGGCCGGACCGAGGTCAACGGCGCATTTGCCAGCGCAGCGCCCGCGGCACTGCCCATCAGGACGCCCAGCAGCGTGCGCCGCGTTATCTGACCTGCCGATCCCCTCTCACCCATCGACCCGAATATGCCCCGCCAATACCTGCACTCGCCCTCAGCGTACCCACTCGCCACGCGCCCGAATATCGCTCGACGACACATCTACCATAGGCACATTGATAAAACACCAGCAAGGCGGCTGACTTACGGTCAATAGACGGCTATCGCGGCCCCGCAGCATCGCATTTCGATACCGCGCTGCGGCCTTTGAGCAACGCGCGGCCGTGCGGTCTCCGGGCCGGGCAAGAACCCCAATGGGAACAGTCTGCATGATCCAGCCCCATTGTTGCCATTCGTGAAACGATGCCAGATTGTCCGCTCCCATCAACCAGACGAAGCGGATACCCGGATACAAGCGCATCAATCCTCGCAGCGTCTCGGCCGTGTACCGCGTCCCCAATCGCGCCTCGACATCGCTGACGACCACCTTCGGATGGTCCATCACCGCCCGTGCCGCTGCCATCCGCCGTTCCAACGGCGCCGGACCCTCGGCCTTCAGCGGATTGCCGGGACTGACCAGCCACCAGACCCGGTCCAGCCCGAACCGTTGCAGCGCCGCCTTGGTGATGTGCACGTGGCCCGGATGCGGCGGGTCGAACGATCCGCCGAGAAGGCCGATGGTTTGGCCGGGCCTGGCCCGCGGAATCCCGGCGCGTGGATGTCGATTTACCGTCATTGGCATACCCGGTCTTTCCGGGTTTCCTTCCGTTCTGTCAATCGACCGGCGCCGCACAGCGGCTAATGGCTTGTACCGATGGGTTGTCCATCGGAAACTGTCGTCATTGAGGTTAAGGGGGTCTCGGATGAGCGTCTTCTCGACCACCCGAAGACGGTTTCTTGGTACAGCGGCCGCATGTTTGCCGGCGGCTTTGTTACCGCTTGCGGCGCCCGCAACGGTCGCACGCATCCCCGATCCTTTGGGCGTCAAAATCACCCGTTGGCGCCACGATCCCTTTGCGCGGGGCTCGTATAGCTATCTTGCCCGTGGGGCGCAGTTCCATGACCGCGTACGGCTATCCGATCCGGTCGCCGGGACGCTGTTCTTCGCCGGCGAGGCCACCCATGTCGACCACCCCGCCACCGTGCACGGCGCGCTTATGTCGGGTCGGCGCGCCGCCCGTCTGGTGATGCGTACGTCGGCGCAGAATGTCGCCGTCATCGGAGCAGGCTTCGCCGGCCTTGGCGCTGCGCAGAGCCTGCATGCCGCCGGGCTCTCTGTCACGGTTTTCGAGGCCCGCGATCGTCTCGGCGGTCGGGTCTGGACCGATACCAGCCTCGGTATACCGCTCGACATGGGGGCTTCCTGGATTCATGGCATACTGAACAATCCGCTGACAAAACTTGCAAATCTTCTCGGCATTCCGCGTAGCGCCTCGAACTTCGACAGCTTTGCGGTCGTCGATGGGCGTGGCGCACGGCTTGGCAGCCGTGCAATTCCGCGCTGGTTTACAGAGCGCTGGGAAATTGACCTCGAATACGCGGCAAGCCGCCGGCAACTGTCGCCGATCGCCACCGAAGAAGGACAGATGCTGCTTGGGCCCCATGTCGTATTCCCCGGGGGCTACGGTCAGCTGATCGCCGGCCTGACCGGCGGTTATCCGATTCGGCCGAACCACCAGGTGTCGTCGATCGCATATCGGCGCGCTGGCGTCACTCTGAATGGCAGCGAACGCTTTGACGCCGCCATCGTCACCGCACCGCTCGGGGTCTTGAAGGCGGGAGCGATCGCGTTCGACCCCGCCTTGCCGCCCGGAAAACAGACAGCCATCGACCGTCTCGGCATGGGGCTGCTGGACAAGACGTACCTGCACTTTCCCTCTGCCTTCTGGCCAGCCAAAACCCACTTCCTTGGCGTTGCGCGCCCGGTCCCTCATCCCTTCGCCCACTGGGTCAACCTCGCGCCCCACACCGGACACCCTGTGCTTTGCGCCTTCAACGGCGCGGAAGAGGCCGGCCGGCTGGACGATATGTCCGACAACGATCTGATTGCACAGGCGCTCGACGCGCTGCACCTGCTGGCTAAGAAGTCCTGAGCCGAGTTGCCGCCCTCCGGCAAACCCGCTAGATCACCGGCGAAATCGATCTTTGTGAGGCAGCAATGGCCAGCTACCAATACGTCTACCACATGGATGGCGTCTCCAAGACCTATCCCGGCGGCAAGAAATGCTTTGAAAACATCCGCCTCAGCTTTCTGCCCGGCGTCAAGATCGGCGTCGTCGGCGTCAACGGCGCGGGTAAATCCACGCTGATGCGGATCATGGCCGGCCAGGATAAGGATTTCACCGGCGAGGCCTGGGCGGCCGAAGGCGCCCGCGTCGGCTATCTCCCCCAGGAGCCCGAGCTCGACGCCAGCCTCACGGTGCGCGAGAACGTCATGCTCGGCGTGGCGGAGAAAAAGGCCAAGCTCGACCGCTTCAACGAGCTTGCGATGAACTATTCCGACGAAACCGCCGACGAGATGGCCGCGCTGCAGGACGAGATCGACGCCCAGAACCTCTGGGACCTCGATGCCCAGATCGACGTGTCGATGGAGGCGCTCCGCTGTCCCCCGGACGACGCGAATGTGGAAACGCTCAGCGGCGGCGAACGGCGCCGGGTCGCGCTTTGCCAACTCTTGCTCGAAGCCCCCGAAATGCTGCTTCTGGACGAACCCACCAACCACCTCGACGCGGAAACCATCGCCTGGCTGCAGACCCACCTGATCCAGTATCCCGGCACTATCCTGATCGTCACGCATGACCGCTATTTTCTCGACGACATCACCGGCTGGATCCTGGAGCTCGACCGCGGCCGCGGCATTCCCTACGAGGGCAATTATTCCAGCTGGCTCGAACAGAAAGCCAAGCGGCTCGAGCAGGAGGCGCGCGAGGACAAGGCCAAACAGCGCACGCTGGAACGCGAGCTGGAATGGATGCGCCAGTCGCCCCGCGCCCGCCAAGCCAAGCAAAAGGCCCGCATCGACCGCTACAACGATCTCGCGGGCCAGTCAGAGCGCGAAAAGCTCTCCCGCGCCCAGATCATCATCCCCAACGGCCCGCGTCTGGGCTCCAAGGTCATCGAGGTCGAGGGGCTGGCCAAGCATCTCGGCGACAAGCAGCTGATCGAGGACCTATCGTTCTCGCTCCCCCCCGGCGGCATCGTCGGCGTCATCGGGCCCAACGGCGCGGGCAAGACCACGCTCTTCCGCATGCTCACCGGTCAGGAGACACCGGATGCCGGCGCCATCACCTATGGCGACACGGTGGAGCTGGCCTATGTCGACCAGTCCCGCGACGCGCTGGCCGCCGATGCCACGGTCTGGGAGGAGATCTCCGACAAGCTCGACATCATCCCGCTCGGCGACGCCGAGATGAACTCCCGCGCCTATTGCTCGGCCTTCAACTTCAAGGGCGGCGACCAGCAGAAGAAGGTCGGCCTTTTGTCTGGAGGCGAACGCAACCGCGTCCACATGGCCAAGCTGTTGCGGTCGGGCGGCAACGTGCTGCTGCTCGACGAGCCCACCAACGACCTCGACGTCGAGACGTTGCGCGCTTTAGAGGATGCGCTGGTGGACTTCGCCGGTTGCGCCGTCGTCATCAGCCACGACCGGTTTTTCCTTGACCGCATCTGCACCCACATTCTAGCCTTCGAAGGCGAGGCCCACGTGGAATGGTTCGAGGGCAACTTCGAGGACTACGAGGAAGACAAGAAGCGGCGCCTCGGGCCGGAAGCTGTGGAGCCGAAGCGGATTAAATATAAGAAGTTCAGCCGCTAGGGAGGCTGGGTTTGTTGGATTTCGCGTTTGGGTTCGACGCGTGCGCGAAAGCGTTTTGGCCAAGCCAAAATGAGTGCGGCACCCGGTGAAGTTGGGTATGCTGGGCGAGAGCCGAAGCGGATCAAGTATAAGAAATTCAATCGTTAGATAGATTGGGCTTGGTTTTACAGCTGCTCGAAATTTAAAGGGCCAAGGCAAACGCTCAAAAAAATTAAGTGGCGGCCGTGATCAAAATTAGGCTAGCCGAGGCAGGTACTGGATGGAGGATTAACTCGACAGCTTCATTTCAACGCAGTGAATAAATTTGAAGTCGAGCCGTTCCGTCTCATTAATTTCATCGTTACCATTGATCTCTCTTCTTTGAGCATACGTGTTAATATTTCAATAGCCTCCTCGGCCGATCGGACTTCGGCGCCTGCAATGCTCAATATCACATCGTCCTTTTTTAGGGCTCGCAGTACTCCTTCTTCGTCTACATCTAAGACAATTGCCCCGGACGCTGAATTAAGCTGTAGTCTTTCGATATCATCGATGCCTAAGGTTTTCAGCGCAACTCCGAGGAAAATTTGAGGGAAACCCGTTGAACTTCCTGAGTCATCAGTCAGGCCAATGTCCAATTTCCAGCGTACTATGTGCTTGAGTGAATGCGCCCAGGTGCCCTTGCCGCTGTACTCCCGTGAGATGACTTCAATCTCTTCGTCACTTAATCCGCAAAATGCGGACATTCTCAAAGTTTCAGAATTCCAGTTATTGATGTTGAGTTGGCTGATATCACTCAGAATGTCTTCGCAATTGCCCAGCCGGAGCTGTGATTGATTGAATTTGGATAGGTTTGATAGCATCTCATCTGCATTTTTAATAGATATTTCAAATTCAAATTTAGCAATGGCTCCGCGCTCCCAGCATTCTCTAGCTACATTTTTGTAATATTCAATATCTTTTTTGGGGACATATTCAGTTCTCATGACCCGTAACTGACGGCATAGATCGACATCTTCTTGCGTCACATCATCTTTCAAGAGAAACGCTTCAAACGTCCTTTCCAAATGAAGCGATTGCAAGTTTCCCTCATCCACTGGCGTGTCTTCACTCTCCAATCGCGCTAAAATTTCGCTACCGATTTTGGAGAAGTTATACGCTCCCTCTCCTTTGAGAGCAGTTCCCGCGAAATGAAGCGCTACGATCTCGCCATCTTGGTTTAATACGGGAGATCCAGAACTCCCTCTAACAGTATCACATGTGTGCAGAAGTTCAGCATCGTCAGTTTCAGATCTGGGCCCTGCGAAACAATCGAATCGTGTAATGTGTTTAACTTGTCCGGCGGGATGATGAATAATCATTAAGGGATCGTCCTTTTTTGGTTCCGTTTGGGCAAATTTGAGAAATCCCCATTCCTCGCCCGGGCTGCCCGAGACAGAAACAAGCGAGAAATCTAGATTGCCAGAGGTTTTTATTGGGCCAACGGTCACCGGATAGACCTTTACTCCTTCAGAGCTACCATAACTGTAATAACCCATTGTTAGGACGGCCTCTCGGATTGGGCCGGCGTCGCCGGGAATACAATGGTTGTTGGTCAGAGCGCTAGTTTCAGAGATCAAAAACGCTGTGCAGGTGGCCACTGCATTGCCAAGGCGAATCTCAAGGCGGCCGACCGGTGCACTGAATTGCCGTTCCCGACTGCTAATCGGAAACTTGTTTAGCCGCTCCCACTTGGCGGAAGCTCCTAAAATGGATTCGCTTCCCGAGATAGTGGACTCAGACAGGTTTAAATCCAGCTGACCCCACGAACTCGGGCTAAATACAAACGTTTGGGCAGGAACCTGGCTGGCAAAAAGAAATAACGCAGCAACAAATGCGTTTAGTTTCCAAAATTTCATGAAACCCTCCCTCGCTAAATGCCAGTGAGAATAGCGAATTCCTCGATTCTAAACAAGGCGCGCGGCTCTCGCGTTCAATTTGGCGCTTGTTAGAAATGTCGACCCGGCGAAGTACTGAGTCCCCATGCCCTTTACTCCACCTTCCCCCATGCGCCGATCCGCGACCGTTCTTCTCTACCGACCACTGTCTCCGTCATCAGCTCCCCGGAAATCACCATGCACGACCTCGTCCGCGAAGTCCGGATCGACGCGGCCCGCCCGAATATCGAGGCGGATCGGCGAAACCGGCCAATCGGGTTCCGATCCGCCTGTTTTCGCTAGGCCGCGATCACCCGCGGCGCCGCCTGACTCACGCAGAAAGCAGACGCCTTCGACACCACCAGACGCGGGCGCCGGTATAGCGGGAGCAAGTTCTCCAACGTCTCTCTCAGCAGCTCTTCGCAGTCGCTCTGAATGGACGTCTGCTCCGGCATTTCGGGTGTGCACTGGCACTCGTTCATCGTTCCCCACTCCTTGAAATTTTGACGTTAACGTTAATTGCATGCGGAATTCGCAATATTACGGGGAACCCGGCCGAATTCGCGACACTCACCAGATCGCGCAGTATACAAGATTTTGTTTTATATGGTGTTTCCGCGCGCGGGCTGCGAATGCACAGTTACCGCCACGTCACTTTCTGATGGTCCTGATTTTCGGGACAATTACCCCATCAGCATAACATTGTCCTCGGAATCAGAACGCCCATCGATCGCCCCGCCCGTCCTGGCCCAATCACTGGCGGTGTCTGCGTGGATCTCAGCCGGTTACCTGACGCCGCCATCGGCGCCCTCTCAATACACCACCACAGACCGGATCGACTTGCCCGCATGCATCAGATCGAACCCCTCGTTGATGGTGTCGAGGCTCAGCGTGTGGGTGATCATCGGATCGATCTCGATCTTGCCCTGCATGTACCAGTCCACGATCCGCGGCACGTCCGTCCGCCCCCGCGCCCCGCCAAAGGCCGTGCCGCGCCAGACCCGGCCCGTCACCAGCTGGAACGGCCGCGTCGAAATCTCGGCGCCTGCAGGCGCGACCCCGATGATCACCGACTCGCCCCAGCCCTTGTGCGCGCATTCCAAAGCGGCCCGCATCACATCCACGTTCCCGGTCGCGTCGAAGGAATAATCCGCCCCGCCGCCGGTCAGATCGACCAGATAGGGCACCAGATCGCCCTCGACCTCGGCAGGGTTCACGAAATCCGTCATGCCGAAGCGTTCGGCCATCGCCTTCTTGTCGGGGTTCAGATCGACGCCCACGATCTGATCCGCCCCGGCCAGCCGCAGCCCCTGGATCACGTTCAGCCCGATCCCGCCGAGCCCGAACACGACACAGCGCGAGCCGATCTCGACCTTGGCGGTGTTCATCACCGCGCCGATCCCGGTCGTCACCCCGCAACCGATATAGCAGATCTTGTCGAACGGCGCGTCCTCACGCACCTTGGCCAGCGCGATCTCGGGCAGGACGGTGTGGTTGGCGAAGGTCGAACAGCCCATGTAGTGCAGGATCGGGTCGCCATCGAGGGTCGAAAACCGGCTGGTCCCGTCGGGCATCAGCCCCTGGCCCTGCGTCGACCGGATCGCCTGGCAAAGGTTGGTCTTCGGGTTGAGGCAGTACTCGCACTCCCGGCATTCCGGGGTATAAAGCGGGATCACATGGTCGCCCGGCTTCAGCGACGTCACGCCCTCGCCGACCTCGACGACCACACCGGCACCTTCATGGCCGAGGATCGCAGGGAACAACCCCTCGGGATCGGCGCCCGACAGCGTGAATTCGTCGGTGTGGCAAATTCCGGTCGCCTTGATCTCGACAAGCACCTCGCCGGCGCGCGGGCCGTCGAGGTTGACCTCCATAACCTCCAACGGCTGACCTGCGGCGGTTGCGACGGCGGCGCGGGTTTTCATGAGCTGTCCCTCCCAGAATGCTTTTGAAAACCCTGTTGCAATCGCCCTGCATTTGCAAGCCCGCCCAGGCGTCTTCTTGTCGCGAATGCGCATGGCGCCTCCCTCATGCGCCGCGCAAGGGACCCGCAGTGCATCACCTCACAACTGGCGGAAAACGAGCGGGCGGTAGCGTGGATTTCGATAGCCGCCCGCTGCCCGAGGGAGCGGACTCGACTCCCCAAACGACTCGCTCTATTTTTAGAACAAAATGCGAACATCTGCCAAGCCATGCCCACGCGCCGCATCCTGTCGCTCTGGTTTCCCCGGCTCGCCGCCGAACGGCTGTTGCGGCTCGAGAACGGCATCGCACCGCTGCTTGCCGTGGTACGCAATCAGAACAACATGCAGGTCCTGGCCTCGTTGAGCCGCGCGGCCGAGGCCGAAGGGTTATCCCTGGGCCAACCCCTGCGCGACGCCCAGGCGATGTGCCCGCAGTTGCTGACCCGGCCCGCCAACCCACAGGCAGAGGCAACCTTTCTCGGCGTCCTGCGCCGTTGGGCGGGCAAATTCTCTCCCTGGGTCAGCGAGGAACCGCCCGCAAGCCTGATCGTCGACCTCACCGGCTGCGCACATCTCTTCGGAGGCGAAGAGCCACTGTTGCAGCAGATCGAAGAGGAGTGCGCCGATCTGGGGCTGTCTGTTCAGGCGGGCATTGCCGACACGGTGGGCACGGCCTGGGCGCTGGCGCGGTTTGCCGGGCAGCCCGCAACGGCCACCCGCACCGGCGACGCGATCGATCAGGAGGCCTATGCCACCCGCGCCCGCGCCGTGAAACGGCGGAACTGGGAACGCGGCGGGCCGGCGCCGAAACAGGCCGCCCCCCTGCCCCGGTCCAGCCGGATCGCCGCGCCGGGGCAGACCCGCGCAGCCCTTGCCCCCCTGCCCGTCGCCGCGCTGCGGCTGCCCGCCGAGACGAGCACGGAACTCAACCGGCTGGGCCTGCGCCGTGTCGGCGATCTGGCCGGGATGCCCCGCGCCGCGCTCGCCCGGCGCTTTGGGGGCGACCTGGTGCGCCGCCTCGACCAGGCGCTGGGGATGGAACCCGAACCCGTCTCGCCCGCCAAGCCGCCGGTTAGCTTCGCCGTGCAGCTGACCCTTCCGGCGCCGGTCGGGCTGGACAGCGACATCGCCGCCGGGATCGACCGGTTGCTGCCCGAGCTGGAACGCCGGCTGACCGGCAAGGGCCGCGGCGCGCGGCGGATCCGGCTGCAGCTCTTTCGCGGGGACGGCACGATGCAGACCGTCGAGATCGGCCTTGCCCGCCCGTCGGCCAACCCCGACCGGATCAAGCCGCTTCTGTTGATGAAACTGCCCGAGATCGACGCCGGCTTCGGGATCGAGTGCCTGCGGCTCGAGGCACATGTGACCGAGCCGGTGCACGACCGCCAGCACCGCGGCCATATGGACGCCGCCGCGGACGCGACCGCACGGCTGGCGTCTGACACGAACCTGGACGACCTGATCGGCAGGATCGGGGCGCGTGTCGGGCTCGAGGCGATCACGCGGGCACACCCCGCCGACAGCCATATTCCGGAAAAGACCAGCCACCGCGTCGCCGCCGCCTGGTCAGAGCCCGCGCGCGATTGGCCGAAACCGCCGACCCCGCGGCCGCTGGTGATCTGGCGGCCGGAAACCGTTACCGCCAAGGACACTCCCGCCCTGCCGTCCCGCTTTCGCTGGCGCGGCCGGGCGCTGGAAACCAGCGCCGCAACCGGGCCGGAACGCATATCGCCCGAATGGTGGCTCGACGATCCGAACTGGCGCTCGGGCGTGCGTGACTACTGGCAGGTCACGACCACGACCGGCGAACGGCTGTGGCTTTACTACGCGCATGGCGGAACGATGTCGTCGGGCTGGTTCTGCCAGGGCAGCTTTGCCTGACCGAAAAAGAAAAGCCCGCCAGACGCGGCGGGCCTTCAGCAAGACGATCCCGGTGGCCCGGACTGGGTGGGGGCTATGATACCGGGCCACCGGGGAACACTCGTACTCGCTATGGAACGCGTATTCGCAGGTGATCGCGGCGCGGACATGAAAGCCAACGGACCGATTGCGGGTCATTCTGGGGCGAAACGGCGGCGGTCACAAATCGGCACAATCGCTGCGCCAGAAACATAAAACCCGCCCTGACGAGGCGGGTTTGAAGCGCGCAAGGCTGTCCCGGTGCGGCGGACTGGGTGGGGGCTATGACACCGCCGCACCGGGGTATAGCTCTTGCGCGCTACAAGGACAGTCTTCGCCCGCAAACCGGGCGGGAACTGGGAACGGATGGATCATTGCGAAGGTCATTTCCAGGCAAAATCAGGGCAGCGCTTGATTTCGCCCTGCGATAACGCCAAGCTGCGCCCATGAACATCGTGACGCCGACGCCATTCCCCAAGTCGCAGCGTGCTCCGGAACAGGTGACATTCGACCGACGAGAGCTGGGGGTGATCCTCGGCCTCTACGGCCGGATGGTCGCCGCGGGCGAGTGGCGCGATTACGGGATCTCTCACCTGCGCGAGGCCGCCGTTTTCTCGGTCTACCGCCGCACGGCGGAACGGCCGCTGTACCGGATTGAAAAGCGCCCCCGGCTCAGACATCGCCAGGGGCTTTTTTCTGTCATCGGGATGGACGGTCAGATCCTGAAACGCGGGCACGACCTGAAAACCGTCCTGCGCGTGCTGGAGCGCAAGCTGATCCGTGCAATCGACTGACGCTTGCCGGAAAGTGTCCGGCTAAAGCCGCCTGCGCGCCGTCACCGGCCCGTCCCCCTGCGCCTCGATCCGCCTGATCGCCTGTTCGATCGGCTCGTAGGCGACCGCCATATGATGGACATTGGCGTGGATCAGGGTGTCGCCGTCGATGCAGATCGCCACATGTCCCTGCCAGAACAGCAGATCGCCACGCTGCAGGTCTGCGTCCGGCGGCAGCGCGGTACCCAGGGCCTCCTGCAGATCGCTGTCGCTGGGGCACTCGATGCCGCATGCCAGGCACGCCGCCTGCACAAGGCCGGAACAATCGATGCCGCGCGTGGTGTTGCCGCCCCAAAGATAGGGCACACCGAAATGCAACTGGGCCACAGTGGCCGGATCGGCAAAGCGCTTGCCGATCGGCCAGAGGTGCGGCTTGGGGATATGCAGCCCGTCTGCCGTCTCGCGAAACTTCTTGGTCTCTCCAACGATCCGGACGGAGCAACCGAAAACCAGTGAAACCCTGTCGGTCGCTTTGAAATCCGCAGAGGCGTATGCGTGCGAACCGGGCACTGCCACCCAGTGCGTCGGCGCCTCCCAGGCCCCCAGGGTATTTTCCGGCAGATAGCCGACATACCCGTCCTTGTCCGCTCGGACAAAGGCCCACCGATCCCGAAACTCGTAAACCGTGACCGCATCGCCAAGCAGCAGTTGCCGGTCCCGCGCCCCCGCCGGCGACCGGCAAAGGTCGGCGAACGGAACGCCAATCCGGCGCGGCTCGCCCTTTGAAAAAGCGGGGGCCTCGACCTGTCCCCGCAGGAAGTCTGCGGCGACATGCTCGTTGGCAGGGATCAGACGGCGATCCATCACAGTCCGAGGAGCCGTGGCAAAGCCTGCAGAACGGCCCGCGCGCCTTGCCCGACGCCGCCCTTCGGCCGTCCGGGTGCCGCCTTTGGCTGCCAGCCATAGATGTCGAAATGCGCATAGCGGGACGTCTCTGTCACGAAACGGCGCAGGAAAAGCGCCGCCGTGATCGAACCTGCAAACCCGCCTTTCGGCGCGTTGTCGAGATCGGCGATTCCGGGTTCGATCATCTCTTCATAGGGGGTGTGAAACGGCAGCCGCCAGACCGGATCGGCCGCATGGTTCCCGCCTGCGGAAATCGCATCGGCGACGGCATCGTCCGTGGCATAAAAGGGCGCCAGGTCTGGCCCCACGGCAACCCGGGCCGCTCCGGTCAGGGTCGCCATCGAAATCAGCAGGTCCGGTGGTTCTTCGTCGGCAAAGGCCAGGGCGTCGGCCAGAACCAGCCGCCCTTCGGCATCGGTGTTGTTGATCTCGACCGTCAGCCCCTTGCGAGAGGTCAGGATGTCCTGCGGGCGGAACGACCGCCCGTCGATCGCATTCTCCACCGCCGGGACAAGCACGCGCAATCGAAGCGGCAGGTCCAGCGCCATGATCATCCGGGCCAGCCCGAGCACGGTCGC
This sequence comes from Rhodobacter sp., assembly GCA_030065095.1. Lineage (GTDB taxonomy): Bacteria > Pseudomonadota > Alphaproteobacteria > Rhodobacterales > Rhodobacteraceae > JASJCA01. The sequence goes on along the minus strand of JASJDP010000005.1, from coordinate 86,860 downwards.
GGCGCCACCCATGTCCTTCTTCATCAATCCCATGGAGGCCGCCGGCTTCAGGTTCAGTCCGCCGGTGTCGAAACACACACCCTTGCCAACCAGGGTCAGCCGCGGTCCAACCGATCCCCAACAAAGCTCGAGCAGCCGCGGTTCTTCCGCCGCCGCCCGGCCAACCGCGTGGATCATCGGGAAATTCTGATCCACAAGCGCATCGCCCGCCCGCGATTCGAATCCAGCACCGAATTCGGACGCCAGACCGCGCGCCACCTCTTCGAGTGCTCCCGACCCCATATCCGCCGCCGGCGTGTTGATCAGATCGCGGGTCAGCGCCTCGCTCGACGCGATCGCCTCCAACCGGGAAGAATCGACGTTTTCCGGGGCGATCAGTTCGGCGCCGGCGCCTTTCCCTGCCCGGTAACGATCGAAGCGGTATCGCTGCAGCAACCAACCCAGCGCGGCCTCGTCGATTTCCGCGCCGGCAAGGTCCGAGACCAGCCGGTAGGTGCCCTCCGGCAGCGCTGCCTGGACACGCCCCATGGCAAACCGGGTGCGGGCGCGCTCGGCCTTCGATCCATACCCGGCGACGGCTCCCTCTGGTGCGCCGCTTTCCGAGGGGATCAGGCGCACTGCGCCCAGACCGGCGGAATACCCCGTGCCCTCGAGCCAGGCCTTGACGCGGTCGGACTGGGTCGCCAGCCAGTTCGGATAGGCATCCTTCGACACCAGATAGACCGGCAGGTGCGGTGTCTGCGGGGACGCGAAGGTTAGGCTCATGGCATCTCTGAAGTGGGTGATCGTGCAGCCGACCCTACCTGCTTCGGCAGCGCCCGCAAGTCTTGGTCACTCGAATTGCGGCTCCGCCTCCAAAACGGCCAGCAGGGACCCCTCCCCCAGCCGTCCCAGGCGGGCGACGACCGCTGCCAGCGCGGCATCGTCGTAGCGGCAGCAAATTCCGCAGATGTCCTGGGCGACGCGCACCAGATCGGGCATGCCAAGCTCGGCGGCGGCCACGGTCACCGATGTCGCGTGGCGCCGCAGATGCGTGCGCTCGCCCCGCCGCCAGGCCGCGTCGGCCTGGGCGAGCATCACAGCGATGTCTTCCATCGCCTTGCAGATTGCGACCTCGCCGGCGTCGGTCCCCTGATCCCGGCAGATCGCCGTCATCCGGTCGGCGTTCAGGCGCACCGCCTCGTGGTGGCGCAGACGCGTTACCTGCATTCCCTGCTCACCCCGTTTCAAACGTCCCCGGCGGGCACTCTGGACCTGCGCCGCAAACAAATGGTTGACCCGGCCCGGCAAAATGCCTCGAAATTCGCGAAAATGCCGCGTAGACACGGCGCGAATTGAGGGAACCGACCGCCATGCGCAACGCCAAACCACTGCCGAACTACCTCGTGAAACGCTACCACGGATGGCACGCCACCGAGTATGCCGGGAACAAGGCCTGGTTCCGGCGGCTGGCGGAAGAGGGGCAGCATCCGCGCGCGATGGTGATTTCGTGCTGCGACAGCCGGGTCCACGTCACCTCGATCTTCGGGGCGGACCAGGGCGAGTTCTTCATCCACCGCAATATCGCCAACCTGGTGCCGCCCTACGAGCCGGACGGCGACCATCACGGGACCTCGGCGGCGGTCGAATACGCGGTCACGGCGCTGAAGGTGGCGCATATCGTGATCGTGGGGCATTCGAATTGCGGCGGCGTGAAGGGGTGCGAGGACATGTGCTCGGGCAAGGCACCGGAGCTATTGGAGACGACGAGTTTCGTTGGTCGCTGGATGGATCTGCTGCGCCCGGGATACGAGCGGATACGGGAGATCGAGGACCCGGAGGCGCGGCTGCGGGCGCTGGAGAAGCAGGCGGTGCTGGTGTCGCTGGACAACCTGATGACCTTCCCCTTCGTAAAGGCCGCGGTGGAGGCCGAGGAGTTGACACTGCACGGGCTGTGGAACGACATGGGCACCGGGGCGCTGGAGGAATATCTGGCCGACGAGGACCGCTTCGAGGCGGTGTGAGGCGGCGCGGGAGACGCGAGCCCGGTCGGCGGGCCGGACAAGGGTGAATGCGCAGCGAGATGGGGTGGAAACCCATCCTGCGGGCCCGCGGCAGGTCGGTAACGGGTTGGGTGAGATGAATCCCGCCCGCCGGTTGCGGCTGGCCGGGGCAACGGGCCGTGCAGGATCTTCGCGGCAAGGTCCGCTGCAGCCTATATCGTGCCGAATACGGTCCCGCTCAGAACCGCTCGGCACTCAGGACTTCGCAGTCGGCCACCGAGACCACGCCGATATGGCGTTCGACCACGGCAAACGCGGTCTCGATCAGGCGGTCCAGCCGTTCCGGCCGGATGATGCAGATCACCGCCACCATGCCTCCCGCGCGGCTGACCTGCCCCTCGCCCGACCAGGGGCCCGACCGGCCCGAGCCGCCCTGGACCGGGAGGATCGTGTAGCCCGTCACGCCAGCCTCTTCGAGCGCATTGCGCAGCCGCCGTTCCATGGGGGCCTCGATAATGACCTCGACGCGTTTGGCGGATTGGGTCTGCATGGGCTAGCCTCCCGTCATCCAGGCCGCCGCGGCGATGTAGAGCGGAATGCCGAAGATCAGGTTAAAGGGGAAGGTCACTCCGAGCGCGAGCGTCAGCGAGACCGAGGGGTTGGCCTGCGGCAGGGCCACCCGCATCGCCGCAGGAACAGCGATATAGGAAGCCGAGGCCGCCATTGTCATCAATAGCGCGGTGCCGCCAGGGCTGAGCCCGATGATCATCGCGGTGGCAAGAGCGACGGCTGCGCTGGTCATCGGCATCACCATGCCGAACCCGACGGCGCCGGGGCCGAGCGCGCCCTTGCCCGACCGCAGGCCGCGCCCCGCGATCAGGCCCATGTCGAGCAGAAACAGGCAGAGCACGCCTTTGAACGGGGCGCCGATCAGGGCGCCGATCTCGTCCAGGCCATCCTGGCCGGTCGAGAGTCCGATCAGAAAGGCGCCGATAAGCAGAACGATCGAGCCGTTCAGCAGCATGTCGCGCAACAGGGTCGTGTCGACGCGGGTCTGCTTGGTCACGCGCGCCGCCAACCACAGCGCCGAAATGATCGCGGGCGCCTCCATCGCGGCGGCTATGGCGATCATGAACCCCTCGGCCGCCACGCCATTGGCTTCGAGCACCGAGGCGGCGGCAACGAAGGTGACGATCGAAACGGATCCGTAGTGCCCGGCGGTCGCGGCGGCATCGGTCGGGGACAGCCGGGTCATGACGCGCATCAGCCCGTAGGCGATAAGCGGCAGGGCGAAGGCCAGGAACACGCCGGCCACGAGCGACGGGCCCAGCGTCGATCCGATGCCGTGGTCGCCGACACTGACACCGCCTTTGAACCCGATGGCGAACATCAGATAGATCGAGATGCCCTTGGCGATCGCCTCGGGCATCGACAGATCCGACCGGGCGATCGCAGCAAAGAGGCCCAGGACAAAGCTAAGGATAATCGGCGATACGAGGTTGTCGATCGCCAATGCCAGAATGTCTTCCATCGCCCTATCTGCCCAAAAGAAATCATTTAGGGAATTAATCAGGATACCGCAAAAGTAAAGCGGCCTTAATCAGTTTATACCATAAGTTGGGCAGAAACCCGCCAGAGCCGGTCGCTGGGCGCGGAGGGCCAGGCAGGAGGGCAGACCGGTGGAAAATCCGGTCTGCCGGGGAATTCAGGCGTCGGCCTTCTGCAGGACCTTGTTGCCAAGGACTTCGGCGATCTGGACGGCGTTCAGGGCCGCACCCTTGCGCAGGTTGTCGCTGACGACCCAGAGGTTGAGCCCGTTTTCGACCGTCCCGTCCTGACGGATGCGGCTGACGAAGGTTGCGTAGTCGCCGACGCATTCGGCGGGGGTGACATAGCCGCCGTCTTCGCGCTTATCGACCACGAGAATACCCGGCGCGGTGCGGAGGATGTCGCGCGCCTCGTCTTCATCCAGAAAATCCTCGAACTCGATATTGACCGCCTCGGAGTGGCCGACAAAGACCGGGACACGGACGCAGGTGGCAGTGACCTTGATCGACGGATCGACGATCTTCTTGGTCTCGGCAACCATTTTCCATTCTTCCTTGGTCGAGCCGTCCTCCATGAAACTGTCGATATGCGGGATCACGTTGAACGCGATCTGCTTTTGGAACTTCGACGGCTCTTTTTCTTGACCCGGGACATACATGCCCTTGGTCTGGTCCCAAAGCTCGTCCATGCCTTCCTTGCCCGCGCCCGAGACCGACTGGTAGGTCGAGACGACGACGCGCTTGATCGTGGCGCGGTCGTGCAGCGGCTTCAGCGCCACGACCATCTGCGCGGTCGAGCAGTTGGGATTGGCGATGATATTCTTGTTGCGGAAACCGTGGATCGCGTCGGCATTCACCTCGGGCACGATCAGCGGCACGTCCGGATCATAACGGTAGAGCGACGAGTTGTCGATGACGATGCAGCCCGCCTTGGCGGCCCGGGGCGCGTATGTCTTGGTCGCCTCGGACCCGATGGCGAAAAGCGCGATGTCCCAGCCGGTGAAATCAAAGGTGTCGAGGTCCTTGGTCTTGAGCGTCTTGTCGCCAAAGCTGCATTCGGTGCCGAGCGACTTTCGCGACGCAAGCGCGGCGATCTGGTCGACGGGAAACTGGCGCTCGGCCAGGATGTTCAGCATTTCGCGGCCCACATTGCCCGTGGCGCCGACAACGGCGACTCTGTAGCCCATCTCAAGGGTCTCCTTTTGCGGTCCGGGCCTGATAGCTTATGGGTGGGATTTGGGGAAGAGGATTCTTGCCGCAGCGCGGCGTCGGGAGGTTTCGAATGACAGGGCCGCTGGCCGGGATACGGGTGCTGGATCTGACGAATGTGCTGGCGGGGCCGTTCTGCTGCCACCAGCTGGCGCATCTGGGCGCCGAGGTGATCAAGATCGAGGCGCCGGGCCGCGGGGATCTGGCGCGGCAGCTGGGCATGGACGAAGCGCTGTCCGACCGTGGGATGGGGATATCGTTTCTGGCGCCGAATCCGGGCAAGCGGTCGGTGACGCTGAACCTCAAGACCGATACCGGGAAGGTCGTGCTGAAGCGGCTTGTCGAAAGGGCGGATGTCCTGGTGGAGAATTTCCGGCCCGGCGTGATGGACCGCCTGGGGTTGGGATTCGAGGTGCTGAAGAGCGTGAACCCCCGGCTGATCTACTGCGCGATTTCGGGATTCGGACAGGACGGGCCGCTGCGGGACCGTCCGGCCTACGACCAGATTATCCAGGGCATGGCGGGGGTGATGGCGATCACCGGGGACGCAGACAGCGCGCCCTTGCGCGCGGGCTGGCCGGTTGCCGATACCGTGGGCGGGCTGACGGCGGCGATGGCGGTCTGCGCGGCGTTGAACGCCAGGGAGCGTGGCACGTTCATCGACGTCTCGATGCTCGATTCGCTGCTGGCGACGATGGGCTGGGCGGTATCGAACCTGCTGGTGGGCGGCATCGACCCTGTGCCGGCCGGCAACGAAAACCTGACCTCGGCCCCGTCGGCGGCCTACCAATGCGCGGACGGGCCGCTGAATATCGCGGCGAACAAGCAGGAGCAGTGGGAGGTGTTGGCGCGTCATCTGGGGCTGGAGGAGATGCTGGACGATCCGCGATTCCGGACACGGGCGGACCGCAAGGCACATCGCGAGGCGCTGAATGCCGCAATCGACGCGGTGCTGCGGACACGGCCCGCAGCATTGTGGGAGGCGGAGCTGAATGCGCTGGGGGTTCCGGCGGGACGTGTGTTGAGCGTGCGCGAGGCGCTGGACCATCCGCAGTTCCGGCAGCGGGACCAGATCGCGGAATACACGCTGGATGGCGGGCGGCGGGTCGAGGTTCTGCGCACCGGGGTTCAGATGGACGGCGGGCCATTGACCGTTGCCAAGGGCCCGCCGGAGCTGGGTACGGATACCAAGGCGGTTTTGATTGATTTGGGCTATGGTAGAGACGATATCGAGGCGTTCCACCGCGACGGCGTGGTGTGAGTTGTTTCGGATCGCCCGACGGCGATCCGACCGGTGCGGGACGGCAGGCGGCGGAGTTCCGGCGCGTGAGTTGGCACGGCAATGCGAGGCGAAGGCAGCGTGCCAGCGACGGTTCGGACACGGCACCGTCCCCGCTGGACAGGACGCGACAATTCATGCAACCGTCTGGACCGCACGCTCGCGACAAAAGCGGTGCGGCCAATACATGTCTGGGAGGACAGCCAATGACAGTAACGCTTCGTGCGCTGGGACTCAGCGCGTTCATGATCGGCGCCGCGGGTGTGGTGTCGGCGGCGGAATGCATCGCGCCGGCAAACCCCGGCGGCGGCTGGGATTTCACCTGCCGTCAGATCGGTAAGATCCTGTACGACATCGGCCAGGTCGATGAGCCGGTGCAGGTGACGAACATGGCCGGCGGTGGCGGCGGGCTGGCCTTTGCGTCGGTGGTCAACGAACGCGGCGACGACCCCGACCTGATCGTGGCGGCATCGCAGGCGACCGCGACGCGCCTTGCCCAGAACGCCTATGGCGGCGCGACGGCCGACCAGGTGCGGTTCGTGGGGGCGATCGGGGCCGATCCCGGCGTGATCGTCGTGGCGGCCGACAGCCCGCTTCAGTCGCTGGGCGACATGATCGACGCGATCAAGGCCGACCCCGGTTCGGTCGCCTTTGCCGGTGGTTCTGCGGTGGGCGGCTTTGACCACCTGAAGGTTCTGCAGGTTCTAAAGGCCGCGGGCTTTGACGACATCACCAAGGTGAAGTACATCGGCGTCGATGGCGGCGCGGATGCGATCACGCAGACGATCGGCGGCTTCACCCAGGGGATGACCGGCGACATGTCGGAAATCGTGGGCTTTTTGAAGTCGGGCGAAGTGCGCGCGCTGGCGGTTCTGACCGAAGAACGCGTGCCCGGATTCGACGACATTCCGACCGCGGTCGAGCAGGGCATCGACGTGGTGGCCGTGAACTGGCGCGGGCTTTACGTGCCGAAGGGCATCAGCGACGCGCGCTTCGAAGAATGGGGCGCAAAGCTGGCCGCGGTGGCCGCCTCTGACGAGTGGAAGGCGGCGATGGAGGCCAACGGTCTGGCACCGTTCACCAAGGTCGGCGGCGACTTTCAGTCCTGGGTCGACGGGGTGATCGCCTCGACCGAGGCACTCAGCCGTGAAATCGGTGTGATCCAGTGATCCGAAGCGACCGGATCTTCGGTCTGGTCGTGATCGTCGTGGCGCTCGGGTACATCCTGAGCGCCATGCAAATCCAGGCGAGCTTTTTGTCGGACCCTGTGGGGTCGAAGACCTTCCCGATCCTGATCGGCGCGGTGGCGGCACTCTGCGGTCTGGTCATGGTTCTGCGCCCCGATCCCGAGCCGGACTGGCCGGGTATCGGATCGTTCATCGCGATCGGGATTTCGGTCGTGGTGCTTGTCGCCTATGCCTACAGCCTCAAGCCAATGGGCTTTCTGATCCCCACGGCCATTGCCGCGGGCATACTGAGCTATCAGATCAGCCCGCGCCCGGTCTTTGCGGCCCTGTCGGGTATCGGGCTCTCGGTGGGGTTGTTCCTGCTTTTCAAGTATGCGCTCGACCTGGGGCTGGTGCCATTCCCAAAGAGCTGGACGGCATAGGGGCGGGCGCGTGGACATCCTCGCCAATCTGGCTACCGGTTTCAGCGTTCTGACATGGTTCACGCTGTCGCTGGCGGTGATCGGGTGTTTCCTGGGCACGATCATCGGGGCCTTGCCGGGGCTGGGGCCGTCGAACGGGGTCGCGATTCTGATTCCGGTGACGTTTTCCATCGGCCTCGACGCCACCGCGGCGCTGGTCCTGATGACCTCGGTCTATTACGGCGCGATGTATGGCGGACGGATATCGTCGATCTTGCTGAACATCCCCGGCGACGAGCCGGCGCTGATGACGACGCTTGACGGGTATCCGATGGCAAAACAGGGGCGGGCAGGCGATGCGCTTGTGATCTCGGGCGTCGCGTCTTTCGTGGGCGCGCTGTTGGCAACGATTGGACTGATGCTGCTCGCGCCGCTCCTGGCACGGGTGGCGTATCTGTTCGGACCGGCGGAGTACTTCGCGCTTTATCTGCTGGCATTTTCGACGCTGGGCGGGATCGCCTCGAACAACCAGGCAAAGGCCGCGCTGGCGTCCTGCATCGGCCTGGGGATCGCGATGATCGGACTGGACAACACCACGGGGATGCCGCGGCTGACTTTCGGAAACCTGCACCTGATGGACGGGGTGGATTTCCTGGTGGCCATCGTCGGGCTGTTTGCCGTGGCCGAGGTGTTCTTCTTCATCGAAAGCCACGGCAAGGGATCGTCGATCGGCGTGAAGCTCGAGAAGGTGACGGTTCCGGTGAAAGACATCCTCAAGAGCGGCTGGACGATGCTGCGCGCCTCGCTGGTCGGCTTTATCGCCGGCATCCTGCCGGGGGCGGGGGCGTCGCTGGGGTCGTTCCTGGCCTATATGTCGGAAAAATCCATCGCCGGGCCGACGGGCGGTTTCGGAACCGGCGTGCCACGCGGCGTCGCGGCGCCGGAGGCCGGCAACAACGCCGCGGCGGGCGGCGCGCTGGTGCCGATGCTGACGCTGGGCGTGCCGGGCTCCGGCACGACGGCCGTGCTGCTGGCGCTGCTGATGACGCTGAACATCACGCCGGGGCCGACCCTGTTCACCGACCGGCCGGATGTGGTCTGGGGGCTGATGGCCTCGCTGCTGATCGCGAACTTCGTGCTGCTGGCGATGAACGTGCCGATGGTGAAGATCTTCGTGCGTGTGCTGCAGGTACCGCCTGCGGTGCTGTTGCCGGGGGTGTGCATGGTTTCCTTCGTGGGCATCTTCTCGCTGTCGGGCAGTTATTTCGATCTGCTTTTGATGGTAGGCTTCGGCATCATGGGCTATGTGCTGCGCAAGCTTGACGTGCCGACGGTGCCGATCATTCTGGGCATCCTGCTCGGCAACCACATGGAGGATGCCCTGCGGCGGGGCATGGTGCTGTCGGACGGGGACTGGACCTATCTGTTCTCGTCGCCGATCTCGGTGGGGCTCTGGATCGCGGCGGTGGCGGGTTTCGTCGCGCCGATGTTCCTGCGCAGGATCCTGCGGAAACCGCAGGCAATCACGGATTGAACACATGAGCACGGTGAAAGCGATGTTGCCAGGAAGCCGCGTCGAAGCGGCTTGCGGACGCGGTTTCGGGTCGTGTGCGGCATGACGCGCGTATTGATCCCTTCGGGCGCGCTTGGACTCGGCTACGACAGGACCGCGCTGGAGCGCGGGATCGCCTCTGCCCCGGACATCATCGCGATCGACGGCGGATCGACCGACAGCGGGCCGTCCTATCTGGGGCGCGGCGTATCGAAATACTCGCGCGCCTCCACCAAGATCGAATGGGCCGGGCTGATCGAGGCGCGCCGGACGGCCGGCGTGCCCTTGGTGATCGGAACCGCCGGGACCTGCGGCGCCGACGATGCCGTCGACTGGCTGGTGGAGATTACAGAAGAGATCCTGGCCGAGACCGGGCAGGCGGCGAAGATCGCGGTGCTGAAGAGCGGGCAGACGGCGGCGCGGGTGGCGGATGCGTTTTCCACGGGCCGCATTACCCCGCTGCACCCGGCACCCGAGATCGATGCGGATGTGATCGCGTCGTGTTCGAACATCGTGGCGCTGGCCGGGGCGGAGCAAATCGCGGCCGCGCTGGAGACCGGGGCGGATATCGTCATTGCCGGGCGGACAACCGATACCGCGATCATCGCCGCGCTGCCGCTGATGCGGGGGGCGCATGCGGGCGCGGCCTGGCATGGGGCGAAGATCGGGGAATGCGGCGCGCTTTGCGCCACCAATCCGCAGTCGGGCGTGATCCTGGTGGATTTCGATGCTGACGGGTTCACCGTCACGCCGCTTGCCGACGGGGCGCATGCCACACCGCACACGGTGTCGGCGCATATGCTGTATGAAAACTCCGACCCCTTCATCCTGTACGAACCGGGTGGACATCTGGACGTGACGCAAGCCGAGTACCGGGCGCTGGACGACACAAGGGTTCGGGTCACCGGATCGGAATGGGTTCCCTCGGACCGCTATACCGTGAAGCTCGAAGGCGCGCGGCGGGCTGGCTATCAGTCGGTGCTGCTGACGCTGCTGCGCGACCGGCACTATGTCGAGCACGCCGACGCCTGGTGCGCGGACATCCTTGCCAAATGCCGCGCCAAGGCCGAGGCGCGGCTGGGGCTGGCAGCCGAAGACTTTGACCTGGAACTCCGGATCATCGGGCGGAGCGCCACGCTGGGCGCGCTGGAGAACCGGGCGAACGGTGCGGTGGAGCTGGGCGTTCTTGGCATCGTCACCGCGCAGACCCGGCAAGCCGTCGACGAGATCGCCAAGATGCTGAATCCCTATCTTCTACACCACCCGCTGACCGCCGCGGAAGAGCAGCCGACCTTTGCCTTTCCGTTTTCACCCGCCGAGGTCGAGCGTGGCGAGGTCTACGAGTTCTGTCTCAATCACGTGATGGAACTGACGGATCCGATGGAGGCGTTCCGGCTGGAGGTGCGGCAGTTTGGCTGACACGCTGGGCGATGTCGTCGAAAAGGTGCGCAGCAAGAACGCAGGGCCGTTCTGGCTGACCATCGATATCTTCTGCGGCTCGGCCGAGGCGTTCGAGCGGGTGCGGCAAGGGGTGTCGACCGACCGGGTTGCGCGGCTTTTCCAGACCGAACCGGACGGTCTGAAACGCTTCGACATCCCCAGCCTGAACGTGGTCAAGTTCAGCCTGCCGCGGCCGCAGGTTCAGGGCACCCGGTTCGACCGAGACATGCATGGGGCATCTTATGCCGCACTTGTCGCCGAAATGACATTGAACTGATCCTGATACCCGCTTGACCCGCAAAGGGGCTTGTTTTGGGTGTCCAGGCAAGCTTACAGTTTTGCCAGCTTCGTATGTTTACACTCCCCGCTCACGGGCATTTTGAAAGAGGCACCTATATGGCACCCATTTCGTTTCGCTCCGCTTTCCGAAACATCGCGACGGCATCGGCGCTTGCCGGACTGACCGCCACGGCGGCGCTTCCCAGCGACCTATGTCCGGACCTGACCGACGCGCCGCTGTTCAACCCGGACAACCACGCGCTTTGCGAGAGCCTTTGGCCCGAGGTTCAATCGCCGAGCAATGCGGGCGGGACGCCGAAACCGCTGAACGATTACGAGGCGAAGGTCGGCCAGTTCTTCAACCACTATTGCCACCGCGATCCCGACCTGAAGGACACAAGCGGCCGTGGCTGGGCGAACGACAAATATGTCCGCGACACCGGTCCTTACGTCGCCTTCCGCAACGAACAGAACGAATGGGTGACCCAGGCCCACGGGTTCCATGCACCCGTGGTGATCTGGTACTCGCCGCAGATGGTCGCCTGGCTGGAAACGAACCGGCCGGCGGACGGCCCGGCGGTCGAGAATCCCGAACCGATTCCGGATGGCGTCATCATCGCGAAAGAGATGTACACGCCGCCCGGATCGCGCTGCCGAGGCGATGCGATCGGCGAGACGCAAGCGGAGCGCGACGCGCATATCGCCAAGCTCGCGCCGCAAAGCGGGATCGCCTACATGATCCGTGACCTTGAGGCCAGCCAGGACGGCTGGTTCTGGGGTTATTTCGGCTTCTTCGAAGCGGACGCAAGCAAGCCCTATGACGGTGATCCGAATGTCGACTGGCCGCCGCGCAAGGGCAATGGTGCGCCCTATGCCGGGTTCGGCCAATATTGCCTGAACTGCCATGCCTCCGCTGCGGACAATTCGACCTTCTCGACGCTGGCGAACGTAGCCGGGTATCCGGGCGATCCGCTGACGTTCCTGAGCATGGACTGGGTGCTGACCGAGGTCGAAAGCGATATTCCCGAACACGTGCCGCAGCTCTCGGCCATGATGGCGCCGATCCCCAACAGCACGCCGCTGAAGACGGTGCCGTCCGGATTTTCGGCGATCTACAACATTCAGCCGGGCGACACGCCGTCGACCGTGGAACAGATCACGCTGCCATCGCAGACCTATGACAATGTCTGGGCCGAGGCCGGCGAGACGCCGCCCCTGTCGAGCGAATACCTGACATCGGATCAGTGCGCCGGCTGTCACGATGCGGGCTCGACCGGGCTGGCGTTCGACATGACGCAACCGAATCCCCACGGCGACAACCTGATCAACCTGTCGCCCTACGCGACCTGGCGGTCCTCGCCGATGGGGCTTGCGGGGCGCGATCCGATCTTTTTCGCGCAGATGAGTTCGGAAGAGACGTTCCACGAGGAGTACGAGCCACTGATCTGGAACACCTGTTTCGGCTGCCACGGCATCATGGGGCAACGGCAGTTCCAGCTGGACCAGACCGACGGCGATCCGGACGCGACCTGCAACGTGCTGGAGCCGGTGTTCAACCCCGACTTCGTGACCGCCGTGCCCTGGTCGGGCCAGGAGGATACCGGCAATGGCGGGCCGCACTACGACCCGGAACACGCGAAATACGGCGCACTGGCGCGGGACGGGATTTCCTGCATCGCCTGCCACCGGGCGGGCGTGACTGAAGAACTGCTGACATCGCTGGAAGGCCAGCCGCAGAACCACTGCGTCGAGGGGCGCCAGGATGTCCTGAACGGCGTGGTCGGCGACCTGTCGGGCTTTGGCAAGACGTTTACCGGCAGCTACCCCGTGGCCGATCCGTCCACCGTCTTCGGCCCGTTCGGGAAAGCCGGGGAAGAGCCGATCCGGACGCTGCCGATGCTGCATGCCCTGGGCAACCTTCCGCAATACAACAGCGGGATCGCGAGTTCCGAGCAATGCGGCACCTGTCACACGGTGCATCTGCCGGTGCTGTGGCCGATGGAGGAGCCCGGCAAGCTGAACATCATCGCCGACACCTTCGAACAGACCACCTATCCGGAATGGCTGTTCAGCCGGTTCCGCACCGGCACGGCGGCCTTCCTGCCCGAGGGCAAGATGCTGCCGTCGGGCGCGGGCGAGACGCCGGTATCCTGCGCCGGGTGTCACATGGAAAGCCACGCCTCGGACGGCACGCCGTTTGAATCGCGCATCGCGTCGATCCAGCAGAAGACCAACATGCCGGAGGCCGAGAACACCGCGCTGGCGGAAGAGATCGACATCCCGACGCGGAAGGGCTTTGCACGCCATACGCTGGTGGGGCTGAACCTGTTCCTGGTGAAGATGGCGCAACAGTTCCCGGATATCCTGGGCATCCCGCTGGAGGATCCGATGCTGGTGGCCAAGGGCATGGCCGGGCTGCAGCGCACCGAGAACGAGATGGTGGCAAATGCCGAATACCGCAGCGCGACCATCGGGGTCGAGGCGCAGCGGGTGACCGATACCTCGCTGGAAGTGGCGGTGCGGATCAACAACCTGGCGGGGCACAAGTTCCCGTCGGGCGTCAGTTTCCGCCGCGCCTTTGTCGAGTTCGAGGTGATGGGCACCGACGGCGCCACGATCTGGCATTCGGGCCGGACCGACGAATACGGGGTGCTGCTGGGAACGGACGGCAAGCCGCTGATCGGCGAGTTGTGGTATGACAACATGTGCAACAAGATCGTCGATCAGACCGATTTCCAGCCGCACTACCAGACGATCAGCCACCAGGATCAGGTGCAGATCTATCAGGAGATCAAGCTGAACCCGGGCGATCCGGCCAAGGTCGAGGGCAACCCGTCCTGCGAGCCGGGGGTCGAGATCGAGCCGTCTGCGAACCTGACCACCAGCTTCCTGTCGATCTGCCATACGCCCAAGGACAACCGGCTGTTGCCGCCCGGGCAGCTGTCGTTCGACGAACGGGTGGCGATTGCCGTCGCCCTGGGCCTGCCGGATACGCCGAACCGGTTCGGCGGCGAGAGCGAGGCGCACAAGCTGGCGATGGAAACCGGCGCCTTCGGTGTCGGGGACGATCCCGATTACGTGACGGGCGGCGGCGATACGGTGGTCTACCGGATTCCGCTTTCGGACATGGTGCCGGGGCAGTTCCCGGCCTCGGTCAGGGCGACACTGCACTATCAGGCGACCCCGCCGTTCTTCCTGCAGGACCGGTTCTGCACCGCCACCGGCGCCAACCGCGACCGGCTGTTCCACATCTCGAGCCTGCTCGACACCAAGGGAACGCCGATCGAGGACTGGAAGTTCAAGATGGTCAGCACCGGTGTGGTTCCGGTCGGCGACTGACGCGCGAGCGCAACGTGACGTCTGCATGAACCGCGAGGTCGGTTTGGCCTGAGGAGCGGACGTTCGCGACCTGTCTTCAGGCGCGGATTCAAGGCCGCAGGCCGGTCGTCCTTGGTTGCGCCATTGGTCCGAGCGACCAATGGACGACCCATCGCCGACCCACCCCGAAGGGGGGGCGATGGCGCGGCTTCTCAAATTCCGGTCAAGGTCCGCTCCAGGCCAAGACCTGTCGAACGGCCTGTCCGCAAAAGCCTGCCCGGAACCGGAAGGGTCACTCCGCCAGCGCGATCCGTCGGCCTTCCGCATTCGAGCGGTAAGCGGCCTCGACCAGCCGGACGATGTCGAGATAGTCGCGCGCGGTGTTCTCCAGGGCGCCCGCACCGTTCAGCGCCGCAACCACATGGGCACAGAGCGCCTGCACACAGCCGCCGCCGAACTGGCTGTAATCGACGGGAACGGTGATTGGCACCTGCTCTGCCGCCTGCGCACCGAACGCCCGGAACCACAGACGCCCGTCTCCATCCAGCCGCAATTCCCCGGCTTCGCCTTCGATGGCCATTTCGCCCATCGTCGTACGGGGATTGCCGGCGATGTGATCGGCCAGGCGGTTGCCGTCGAAGACCGACCGCACGCCGTTTGCATGTGTCAATATCACCTGACCCGCATCCTCTCCGGCGATCGCCGGGTTCAGCTGTTGCAGGTCGGCATAGATCGCCTCGACCGGGCCGAAGAGCCAGCGGAAAACGTCGATCTGATGCACGGCTGTTTCCTGGACCAGAAAGCGGTCCATATTTTGAAAGGCCGGCTGGCGGGACAGGTAGGCATCCGGCCCGCGCCCATCGCCGGGGCGCAACGCAAAGCGCGCGCCGAAGACCCGACCCATGCGGCCTGCATCGAGGAACCGCCTGATCTCGCGATGCCAGGGCTGGAAGCGGAAGTTTTCGTGGATGACGAGGGGCGTGCCAGCGGCCTCGGCCTCGGCCGTGATCGTTTCGGCCTCGGCGAGAGAGCGGCAGAATGGTTTCTGACAGATCAACGTGCGGCCGCGTTTCAGGGCCTGCCGGATCAGCGGCGCATGGGCCGGCGGCGGCACGACCAGGTCGACGATGTCGGGGGCGGTTTCGTCGAGCATCGACTCCAGCGACCGGTAGGCGGACACGCCGGTGTCGGCGGCGAGACGGTCGGTCAAATCTGCGTCCAGGTCGGTAAGACCGACAAGGTCGGCACCCGGCAGGGATTTCCAGGCGGCGAGGTGGAACCGGCTGAAATAGCCCAGACCCACCAAAACGACTCTCAGCGGCGCGGCCATGCTGTTCCTTTCCCGTTTTCCGGATCAAGCAGTAGGCGGGATTGCGGCCGTTGTCTAAGGCGGATCGCGCACGACCCGGCGCAGAGCGTAAAGCGTTCCGGCCGGGCCAAGCAGTTCGAAGGCGACAGTGGTGCCGATCGTCACGGTCAGCACCGTGTCGGCATAGGCCGGGAACTGTTTGCTGGCGATCAGGGCGATCCCGACGGCGACGCCGGCCTGCGGCAAAAGCGCCAGCCCGAACCAGGGGCGCTGGTCGGCCGGTGCGCCGCCCAGATACGCGCCGATCCAGCCGCCGAGGATACGCGACACGATGCGCAACACGATGTAGGCCAGCCCGATCAGTCCGACCTTGCCGAGCGCCGCGACCTCAAGCGATGCGCCGGCAAGGATGAAAAACAGGATCATGAACGGCCACTGGAAATCCTCGATCTCGTGGAACGCACGGCGGTGGTGGCGGGCGAGGTTCACGATGATCGCGCCGGCGGTCATGCCGGCGATCAGGAACGACACTTCGAGCCAGAGCGCGAGGCCGGCGCACAGGAAGACGACACCCAGGGCCTCGGTCTGCATCGGCTCGCCCTTGCCCAGGCGGCCGGTCAGATAGGCGGATGGCAGGCCGATGGCGATGCCGAGGGCGAGCGCGCCGCCGACCTCCCAGGCGGCATGGGCCAGGGCTCCGTCGGGTGCGGCACCGTTCAGGGTTCCGACGAGCACGACAATGAAGCTGAACACCATCAACCCCCAGGCATCGTCGATCGCGACGATGCCGGAAAGAGTGTCGACGAAGGGGCCTTTCTTGCCGGACTGGCGGATCACGTCCTGCGTGGCCGCAGGCGCGGTGGCCGTTGCAATGGAGCCGAGGATCAGGGCGAGCCCGAGATCGACGCCGATCATCCACAGCCCGGCGCCGACGACGGCGATGGTGACGAAGACGACGGCAACCGAAATCGCGACGATCGTGCGGCCGTGGCGCCGAAGGTTGCTCAGCGAGAGCGCGCCGCCGAGCAGAAAGGCGACCATGGTCAGTGCGGCGATCGACAGGAAGTTGTACCAGATATCGGACTCGACGGGCAGAAGATCGAAGCCGGACGACCCCGCGGCGACACCGCACAGCAGCAGCAGTGTCACCCGCGGCAGCCGTGTGCGTTCGCCGACCTGGTCGGCCGCGAGGCCGACAAGGAACAACGCGCCGAGGGTCAGGAAGACGACAGACAGCTCCATTAAGCTTAAAGTCTAGGAGGCGACCCGCCCGCCGGCCTTGATCTGGCACAGACTACGGCGCCGGATGACGCACAAATTTTCGCCGAAAATTTGTTTCTCTACACGGGTGCGGCCGACTCTGCCTGGCGCAGAAAGTCCGCAAGGCCCTGCACCTCATCCTGGATCAGCTCATGCCCGCCGGGATGCCAGAGCATCCGCGGCGTGGCACCTTGTGCCGCGAACCAGTCGGCCAGCGCCTCGGTCAGGGGCGCCGGACAGATCGGATCGCGCCAGCCGGCCGTGATCAGCACATTGGTGCCCCCGAGCCGCGGTTCGGGATCCGGGGTCCAGGGAATCAACGGGTGCAGCAATGCGATGCCGGCGAAAAGACCGGGACGCTGAAACGCCACCGAAGCCAGGATGTTGGCACCGTTGGAATAACCGAAACCAATCGCGCGTGTCGCGCCGACGCGTGCCTTGGCGCCGGAGATGAAGGCCGCCATCGCCTCGGTCCGCCGGACAAGATCGTCCATGTCGTAGACGCCCTCGCCGGTCCGGCGGAAATAGCGGTTCATGCCCATCTCGGACACATCGCCGCAGGGCGAGATTACGTGAGCGTCGGGCAGGATCTGCCGCGCCAGTCCATGGAACTGGGTCTCGTCGCCGCCGGTTCCGTGAAAGGTCAGGATCAGGGGCGCGCCGGGCGCGCCCCGGGTTTCTGCGAATTGATATGCCATATCCGTCAATCCGCGATCGGTTCGAGATATTTCGTCTCCAGCACCTGGCGAAGATGTTCGTGCTGGGCGGGCAGGCGTAGCGCCTGTCCCAGAT
Organism: Rhodobacter sp.; assembly: GCA_030065095.1. Taxonomy (GTDB): domain Bacteria; phylum Pseudomonadota; class Alphaproteobacteria; order Rhodobacterales; family Rhodobacteraceae; genus JASJCA01. Next base: position 69,305 of record JASJDP010000005.1, on the reverse strand, counting down.
GCGCGGTGTCTTCGTCGCGGTCGAACCCGGGTTCGTTGGTGGCCACTTCGAACAGCACCCCGCCCGGGGTACGAAAATAGATCGCCCAGAAATAATCCCGGTCGATCACCGGTGTCACCTGATAGCCGGTGTCCATCAGCGCCTTGCGCACCTGAAGCTGCTTGGCGCGATCTTCCACGGCAAAGGCGATGTGGTGGACCGAGCCCGCGCCCTGATCGGCGTGCGACACGCCCGGCAGCGTTTCAATGTCGATCACATTGGCGCCGTTTCCGTTCGGCACCACAAAGCGGGTGGTATCACCATCGCGGTCGATCTGGTCATAACCCATGAACTTGAGGAGCTCGGCCGAGGCGCCGCCGTCCTTGAGCCGCATCGAGGCCGAATGGAAACCGCGGATCGCCTCGTCCGCCCCGACACCACCATGGGTCCAGGGAACACGATCGTCGTCGGCCTCGATCAACGCGAATTCGTCGCCGTCCGGGCCGGTGAACTGCAGCCGCGCCTCGCCGAAACGGGTCGCTTCGGACAGGTCGCCGACCCCGAGGCCTGCAAGACGCTCCTGCCAATAGGGCAGCGTGCCTTTGGGCACTGCAAAGCCGGTGATGCCGACCTCGCCCGTGCCGTGGCGGCCCCGCGTGGCGCCGGGGAACGGAAAGTAGGTCATGACCGAACCCGGGCTGCCGGCCTCGTCGCCATAATACAGGTGATAGACATGGGGCGCGTCGAAATTCACGGTCTTCTTCACCCGGCGAAGCCCGAGCGTGCGGGTGAAGAAGTCGTTGTTGGACTGGGCGGCACTGGCCAGCGAGGTGACGTGGTGCAGGCCCTGGATCTGGGTGAGCATGATGTCTCTCCTATCGGTGCGCCGCGTTGCGCGGCTTGCGTTGTGCTTTGAGGTGGAATGTCGTTGTCTGGACACGAAAGAAAACAGGCAACGCGGCACGGTTTCTGTGCGAATTCGCACTTGAACCGACAGGCATGCGGAAGGTCTGTGCGGGAGGTTGGATGGACACGGATTTCATCGTCGTCGGCGCCGGATCGGCTGGCTGCGTACTTGCAAACCGGCTGAGCGCGCATTCGACCGTCGCCCTGCTGGAGGCGGGGGGACGTGACACCTATCACTGGATCCATATCCCCATCGGCTATCTTTACTGCATCGGCAATCCCCGCACCGACTGGGGATTCCGAACGGCCGAGGAGCCGGGGCTGAACGGGCGCAGCCTGCTCTATCCGCGGGGCCGGGTGCTGGGCGGCTGTTCGTCGATCAACGGGATGATCTATATCCGCGGGCAGGCGGCGGACTACGACCATTGGCGGCAGTTGGGGAACACCGGCTGGGGCTGGGACGACGTGCTGCCCTATTTCCGGAAATCCGAGGATTACGTCGAGGGCGCCAGCGATCTGCACGGGCAGGGCGGCGAATGGCGGGTCGAGAACCAAAGGCTTCACTGGCAGGTCCTCGACGACTTCATGGCGGCTGCGGTGCAGGCCGGGCTGCCGGCGGTCAATGATTTCAACACGGGCGACAATGAAGGCGTCGGCTATTTCCGGGTGAACCAGCGCAGCGGATTTCGGTGGAACACGGCACGGGCGTTTCTGAGGCCGGTGAAGGGGCGGACAAGCCTGCGTATCGAGACCCATGCAGTGACCGAGCGTGTGCTGATCGAAGAGGGCCGCGCCGTCGGCGTCCGGTTCCGGCAGAACGGGGCAGTGCGAGAGCTGCGGGCACGGCGCGCGGTGATTCTGTGCGCAGGCGCAATCGGATCGCCGCATATTCTGCAACTGTCCGGCGTTGGCCCCGGCGCCCTGTTGCAGGCGCATGGCGTCAAGGTGGTGCAAGATGTCCCCGGGATTGGCGAGAACCTCCAGGACCATCTGCAGATCCGATGCGCCTACAAGGTGCATGGCGCAAAGACCCTGAATACCCTGTCCGCCAACCTTTGGGGGAAAGCGAAGATTGTGCTGGAATACGCGGCACGGCGGACCGGGCCGATGTCGATGGCGCCGTCGCAACTGGGCGCGTTCGCTCGGTCGGGGCCGGAGGTGGCGACGCCGGATCTGGAATATCACGTGCAGCCCCTGTCGCTCGACGCGTTCGGCCAACCGCTGCACATGTTCGATGCGATCACGGCGAGCGTCTGTCACCTGCGGCCCGAAAGCCGGGGACATGTGCGCATTGCATCGCCCGAGCCCACGGCGCCTCCCGAGATCCGGCCGAACTATCTGTCGGCCGCGCGGGATCGCGAGGTCGCCGCGACGGCGATCCGGCTGACACGGCGGATCATGGGCCAGGCCGCCATGGGAAAATACAGGCCGGAAGAGTTCCGGCCCGGTCCGGAACTCGACAGCGATGCCGATCTGGCGAAGGCCGCCGGCGATATCGGGACGACCATCTTCCACCCCGTCGGAACGGTCCGCATGGGAACGGACGCCGAAGCGCCGCTTGATCCCGACCTGCGGCTTCGCGGGATCGAGGGGCTGCGGGTCGTGGATGCCAGCGTGATGCCGACGATCACCAGCGGCAACACCAATGCGCCGGTCATCATGATCGCCGAGAAGGCCGCCGATCTGATCCGCGCCGGCTAGATGGCGACAATTCTAAAGGTTAAGCCCGCGTTCACCCGCGTTTGGTAGCCACAAGGCCGGGTGAAAATATGAGGTGGTGGGATGAGCGCGAAATCCAACGCGCCCGTCATCATCAAGCGTAAGAAGGTCGTCGGCGGCGACGGGCACCACGGCGGGGCGTGGAAGGTGGCCTATGCCGACTTCGTCACCGCCATGATGGCCTTCTTCATGCTGATGTGGCTGTTGAACGCGACGACGGAAAAACAACGCAAGGGCATCGCGGATTACTTCAATCCGACGATCCCGATCAACCGCATCTCGGGCGGCGGCGAAGGCTCTTTCGGCGGTACGGATATCTTCAGCGAGCAGACCCTGGCCAAGAACGGCACCGGGGCCAGCCAGAAGCATTCGACCGAAGACCGCGAGGCGCGCGGCAACACGGGAGCTGCAGCGGAAGATGGCGGCCAGGGAAAGGAAGAGGCCGACGCCAGGGCATTCGCAGAGATCGCCGAGAGTCTGACCGCGCGGTCGGGCGAAAGCATGGTCAGCCCCGCGATGGCGCGCCACATCGTGACGCGGGTGACCGACGAGGGCCTGATCGTCGAAATCTTCGATGTGTCCGGCACACCGCTGTTCGAAGCGGGCAGCGAGACCCCGACGCAGATGATGCGGGATCTTGCCGAGATGATGGCGTCGGTCTTTGGCCTGGTCGTCAACCGGGTCGCGGTCGGCGGGCATACCCGTGCGCATCCCGTGGTTCTGGCCAAGAACCCGGTCTGGGATCTCAGCAGCGGGCGCGCCAACGTCGTGCGGCGGCTGTTGCAGGACGGCGGGCTGCCACAGGCGCGCATTCAGCAGGTGAGCGGTTTTGCCGACCGCAAACCTGCGGCATCGAATCCGATGGCGATCCGCAACAACCGGATCGAGGTGATCCTTCTGCGCCGGGGCAGATAACGCGAAATAGGGGAAATTTTATCTGTTAGCGCGGTGTTAAGCCCGCGTCTCTACCGATGGCGGTCAGACAAGGGGCAATGCATCAGAAAGGCGCAACCCATGACGATATCCTCTTCGCTCGCCGCCGGCGTGTCCGGGCTCAATGCCAATGCGACCAAGCTGGCAACCATTTCCGACAACATCGCGAATTCCTCGACTTATGGGTACAAGCGGGCGCAAACCGATTTTCATTCGCTGGTGATCGACAGTTCCGGCGGCGGCTATTCCGCGGGCGGCGTGCGTACCACGAACATGCGGCTGATCGACGAGAACGGGCCGCTGATTTCCACCAACAACTCGACCGACCTTGCGATCAGCGGCCGCGGCATGCTGCCGGTGACGACCGCCGTGGCCGTGGCCAACAACAACGGCGACCTGCCGATGCAGCTGGTGACGACCGGATCGTTCCGGCCGGACGACAACGGCATTCTGACGACCGACACCGGACTGGTCCTGATGGGCTGGCCCGCGAATGCCGATGGCACCGTCCCGAGCTACCCGCGCGACACCATCGCCGGGCTTGAGCCCGTGAAGGTCAACCTCAACCAGTTCGCCGGCGACCCGACCACCCGGATGACGCTGGGCGTGAACCTGCCCGCCGTAGCGACCGAGGCCGGCGCATCGGGCGATGCGCAGGATCTTTCGATCGAGTATTTCGACAATCTGGGCACCTCGGAAACGCTGGGCATCAGCTTTGCCCCGACCGTCCCTGCCACCGGCAGCTCCAATGAATGGACGATGACCATCACCGATTCCGCCTCGGGCGGCGCGGTGATCGGGGAATACAGCCTGACTTTCGACGACGCGCGCGGGTCCGGCGGAACGCTGCTGTCGGTCACGACGATTTCCGGCGGCGCGTACGACTCGGTGACTGGCGACATCGGCCTGACGGTGGCAGGAGGCCCGCTGGATCTGAACATCGGCCTTCTGGGCGACCCCGAGGGCATGACCCAGCTGTCCGACAGCTTCGCGCCCGTGTCGATCGAAAAGAACGGCTCTCCGGTCGGCAACCTGACCGGGGTCGAGGTGGATTCGCGCGGCTTCGTGAACGCAATCTACGATGTGGGCTTTACCCGCACGATCTATCAGATCCCGCTGGCCGACGTGCCGAACCCGAACGGGCTGATCCCGCTCAGCAACCAGTCCTATCAGATCTCGCCGGACAGCGGCGCGTTCTTCCTGTGGGATGCGGGCGATGGACCCGCGGGTGAGGTCGTTGGCTACAGCCGCGAGGAGTCGGCAACGGATGTGGCCAACGAGCTGACCCAGCTGATCCAGACCCAGCGGGCCTATTCCTCGAACGCCAAGGTGATCCAGACGGTCGACGAGATGCTGCAGGAAACCACGAATATCAAGCGATAGGCCGAGATACGGTCTGACGGGACCAAGACATGAGCATTTCAAGCTCGCTCACCAATGCCCTGTCGGGCCTGACGGCGGCGTCGCGCGCCGCAGAGGTCGTGTCGTCGAACATCTCGAACGCGCTGACCGAAGGCTACGGCAAGCGCGAGCTTACGTTGTCTTCGAATGTGCTCGACGGTCGTGGCACGGGGGTGCGCGTCGACGGCGTCACCCGCGAGACCGACCCGATCCTGCTGGGAAACCGGCGCGAAGCCGAAGCATCGCTTGGCAACGCCTCCATCGCGGCCGGGTTTTTGTCGAACATCGAGGCGGCCATCGGCCTGCCGGGCGATCCTGGTGCTCTGACCGACCGCGTCACACAGTTCGAGGCGGCCCTGATCGAGGCTGCCAGCAGGCCCGACTCCCCCTCGCGCCTGCAGGCGGTCTTTCAGACGGCCTCGGGACTGGCCGGCCATCTCAACCAAATCTCGGACCGGTTGCAGGCCGAACGGCTGAGCGCCGACAGGGCCATCGCCCGGTCGGTCGATCAGCTGAATACAGCGCTGCAACAGGTCGAGGAGCTCAATACGCGCATCGCACAGTTCCACGGCGCGAAACAGGATGCGTCCTCGCTGATCGATCAGCGCCAGTCGGTGATCGACGGCATCGCCGACCTTGTACCGCTGCGCGAGGTTCAGCGTCAAAACGGCATGGTCGCCCTGTTCACGCCTGGCGGCGCGATCCTGCTTGACGGCAGGGCCGCAGAGATCGGATTCACGCCGGTCAGCACGATCACGCCAGACATGACGCTGGGGTCCGGTGCGCTGTCTGGTCTGACCGTGAACGAACAGCCGGTCTCGGCCGATCCGCACAGCGGCCCGCTGTCCGGCGGCAAGCTGGCGGGACTGTTTGCGGTGCGCGACGTCGAGGCACCGGCCTTGCAGTCGCAGGCCGATGCGGTCGCGCGCGACCTGGTCGAGCGGTTTGCCGATCCGGCCGTGGACCCGACGCTTGCTTCTGGGGATCCGGGGCTGTTCACCGATGCCGGCGCCGCACTTGTTCCGGCGGATGAGCTTGGCCTTGCGGGACGGATTTCGATCAATGCACTGGTCGATCCGGCGGCGGGTGGCGCGCATTGGCGGCTGCGCGACGGGCTGGGCGCGGCGGGCCCGGGGGAGTCCGGTAATGCAACGCTTCTGAATGCAATGTCCGATGCCCTGACGGGAGAGCGCGTTCCGGCGTCCGGCGATTTCTCCGTCGCCCGGTCGGCGATCGGGCTGTCAGGCGATTTCCTGTCTGGCATCTCGGTCAGCGCCCAGGACGCCGCCGCGCGGCAAAGTTTCGATCAGGCCCAGGCCGACACGCTGATCTCGGCCGAACTGCAGATGGGCGTGGACACCGATGACGAGTTGCAGAAGCTGCTGGTCGTCGAACGCGCCTTTGCCGCCAATGCCAGGGTGGTTTCAACGGTGGACGAAATGCTTCAAACCTTGCTGGGGCTCTAGACCATGACCGCTCTGTCCATCGGCGATCTCGCCCTGACGTTCCAGACCCGCAACAACACCCAGCGGGTCAAGGCCGATCTGCAGCGCCTGTCCGACGAGCTGGCGACCGGCCTGACAAGCGATCTGCGGGCTGCCACCGGCGGCAATCTGGGCGCGCTGGCCGGCATCGATCACCAGTTGGGCGCGCTGTCGGCCTACAAGGTCGCCGCGAACGAAGCCGCGCTTTTCGTCGGAGCGCTGCAGCGCGGGCTGGAAACCGTGCAGGACACGACCTCGGACCTCGGTCCCGCGCTGCTTCTGGCGGTGAGCTCGGGCCAGGCGGCCTTGGTGCAGGCCGCAGCCACAGACGCCAGGGCGCGGTTCGCCACGGTCGTGTCGGTGCTAAACACCCAAACGGCAGACCGCGCGCTGCTGGGCGGTGCAATGGGCAGCGGCCCCTCGCTGGCGGATACGGAAACCATGCTCGCCGACCTACAGACGGCCATCGCCGCCGAGACGACGGCCGCGGGGGTCGAGGCTGCGGTCGACGCGTGGTTCGACACCTCCAGCGGCGGGTTCGAAACCGGTGGCTACCTTGGCAGCGGAACCGATCTGGCCCCGTTTCGCGTGGGCCCGGACGACGCCGCCGACCTTGACCTGAGATCGGACGATCCGGCCATCCGCGACCTGTTGAAAGGCTACGCGATGGCCGCCTTGGTTGCCGAGGGTGCCTTGTCCGGCGACCACCCCGAACGCGTCAGGCTTTTGGAGACCGCCGGCAACCGGCTGCTGGAGAGCGACCGAGACCTTGCCGAACTGCGGACCGGTGTCGGCGCGCTGGAAGCGCAGATCGACACCGCCCTGGCCCGCAATGCCGCCGAGACCGGCGCCCTGGAAATGGCCCGGAACGACATCGCCGCCGCCGATCCCTACCGCACCGCCACCGAATTGCAGGCGGCGCAGACCCGGCTTGAAACGCTCTATACCATCACGGCGCGGCTCTCGCGCCTGAGCCTGGCGGAGTATCTGCGATGATCCGGTTCCTGATCGTGCTGTGCCTTTCCCTGGCCGTGACAGAGGCGCCGGCCGCGCCGGTGCGGATCAAGGATCTGGTGGAATTCGACGGCGTGCGCGGCAACGATCTGGTGGGCTACGGCCTTGTGGTCGGGCTCAATGGCAGCGGCGACGGCATCCGCAACGCGCCCTTTACCGAAGAGATCATGTCGAACATTCTAGAGCGGCTGGGTGTCAATGTCACCGGCGAGCAGTTCCGGCCAAAAAACGTCGCCGCGGTGCTGGTGACAGCGGAGCTGCCACCGTTTTCGCGGGCCGGGTCGCAGATCGATGTCACGGTTTCGGCCATCGGCGATGCGAAAAGCCTGCTGGGCGGGACGCTGATCATGACGCCGCTGACCGCGGCGGACGGGCAGATCTATGCGGTGTCGCAAGGGACGGTCATCGCCGGAGGCGCCGCCGCAGAGGGCGACGGCGCCAGCGCGGTTCAGGGCGTCCCGACCTCGGGGACCATACCGTCGGGCGCGCGGGTCGAGCGTGAGATCGAATTCGACTTCTCGGGGCTCGAGACGATCCGTCTGGCGCTTCGATCGCCCGACTTCACCACGGCCGGGAGAATCGAGAGTGCGATCAACGCCTATCTGGGCCGCGCGGTCGCGCGCATGCTCGACGCCGGCACGGTGGTGGTCGATATCCGTGCAACAGGTGCGATCTCGCCGGCGCATGCCATGGGCCGGATCGAGAACCTGCCGGTCGAGCCGCAGAGACGCGCACGGGTCGTCGTGGACCAGCGCTCGGGCACGATCGTTCTGGGCGAGGATGTGCGGATTTCCCGCGTCGCCGTGAGCCAGGGCAACCTGACGCTGCGGATCGAAGAAGCGCCGCTGGTGGTTCAGCCGAACCCGTTTTCGCAAGGCCAGTCGATCGTCGTGCCGCGGACCACCGTGGACCTGGACGAAGAGCCCGGCGTGGGACTGGCAGAAGTCACCGGGGGAACGTCGCTATCCGAGGTCATCGCCGGGCTGAACGCACTTGGCGTGTCGCCGCGGGATATGATCGACATCCTCAAAAGCATCAAGGCTGCGGGCGCGCTGCATGCCGAGTTCGTCGTGCGCTGAGGCATGGTGACGTTCCGGGCAGACGTCCGGGCGTTTCCGCACGGCACCCCCGGCCTCAGGCAACGCCACGCCGCACGGGCGCGGCACGGCCCATGGGTTTGATCTTTCCGACCTGACCACAGCGCCTGGTTTCATCTGTCGCACGTCGGCCATGGCGCGGACCTGGTGATCAAACTCCGTACGGGTACGGCGCCGGTCGCGGGGCCCGGTTCACTGGCGAGAACGGACGTTGAGGGTCGCCGCACTGCAAGCTGTTGTATCGCACACCGGCCGCTGCCTAGCGCCGTTCTTGGATGAGGTGAATTGCTTTTCGCGCGCACGCGGCGCCGGTTCCAAGGCGGCGATGCCGCCGGTCGCGGATCCTTCCCCCCCCCCCAAAAAACGCCATGACGGAGCGTGGACCTGCAAGACTGCCGGTCAGCCTAGAAATAGCTCCGCACCAATGCGCCGGTGACCAGGCTCCAGCCATCGGCCACCACGAAGAAGGCCAGTTTGAACGGCAGCGAGACGATTGCGGGCGGGACCATCATCATGCCCATGGACATCAGGACGGCAGCGACGACGAGATCAATGATCAGAAAGGGCAGGAAGATCAGAAAGCCGATCTGGAAGGCGCGTTCGATCTCGCTGAGCAGGAACGATGGCACCAGAAGCGACAGGGGCGCGTCCCGGGACGGAGCAGCGAGCGTCTCTGTCGCGTTGCGCAAAAGCGCGAGGCTCTCGAACGTGTCCGCCGCGATCCGTTTGACCATGAACCCACGGAACGGGGCGATGGCCTGGCTGAAAGCGGTCTCGAGTTCGATCTGACCGTCGATCAGGGGTTGCGCGCCAAGGCGCCAGGCCTCGGTAAACACCGGCTCCATCACGAAATAGGTCAGAAACAGCGCCAGGCTGACGATCAGCATGTTCGGCGGCGATTGCTGCAGACCGATCGCCTGGCGCAGGATCGACAGAACCGTGACGATGAACGGAAAGCAGGTGATCATGATCGCAAGCCCCGGCACCAGGCTGAGCAGGGTAATCAGGACGATCAACTGAATGCTTCGGGCCGCAAGCGAACCCTCGTCGCCCAGAGAAATCGAGATTTCCTGCGCCGCAGCCGGGCCGACGAGGCAAACCAGACCGGCAGCCGCGAGCGGCGCGGCGCGCGCCGTCATCCTAAAGGCCGTTCGCAAGGTCCGCGACCTCGGTCAGGCGCACGGCGAGTTGACCGGCGTTGTCGCCATCGAGTTCCTGCAGCTCGCCGCGTGCGATCAGCTTGTCGCCCACGTAAAGTTCGACCGGATCCTCGACGCGCTTGTCGAGAACCAGCACCGCCTCGTTTTCAAGCGCCAACAGGTCCTTGACCAGCGGATGCGCGCGGCCAACCGAGACCGTGATCTCGATGGGGACGCGGGTAAAGGGGTGGTCCGCCGAAGGCCGGGATGCGCCGGAGGGGTCTGTATCAGCCATATTTGAGCGTCCTTTCGTTCTGGGCATAGAGCGCATCGATCGCCTGGATCATGCGGTCCTGCGCGCCGGTGAGATCGATCTTGCGCTCGGTTCGGCCCATGCGCAGATAGACTTGGCCCGGGGCCAGCGATGGTTCTTCTGTGATCCGCAGGGTCGCCATGGCGGTGTCCGGCACGCGGGCTTCCAGTGCCGCCCGGCTTTCGGGGGCGACCATCAGGTCGATGGGGGCATCCGCGCACTCCTCGACCAGCGGCTCAAGTTCCTGCCAGACCGTCTCGGCAAGGGTTTCTGACACCAATGCGGGCAAGAGCGTGCCGGTCATCTGGGTCAGCAACGGCTGCATCGCCTGGATCACGTGGGCGCGCGCCTCGTGAAAGGTGAAGGACAGCTCTTGCAGGTTACGGGCAAAGTCGGTGCCGATGCGCGTCTGATCCTCCGCCTCGGCCCGCGCAGCGTCGTCCCAACCCGCCTGGTACCCCTTTTCGTAGGCCGCCATGCGGTCGGCTTCGGTGATCGCCGACATCGCCGGTTGACCGGCGACGTGGAGCGGCTCTGCCGTTCCGGCATCGAAATCCTCGAGCTGCAGCGGCATCAGGCGCGTTCCTCATGGTCTTCCATCCAGCTGCGCAGGATTTCCACCGTCTCTTCGCGGCGGTCGTCGATCAGCCGGCGCAGTCTTTCGACCGGATCCTCGTCCCGGGCATCCGCGCCAGAGGGCCCGGCAGCAACGGCGGGGTCATCACCGGAAACCAGCGCCATCTGCGGCAACGGGGCTGTGCCGTCGTCGATTTCTCCGGTCAGGGCCGGCCCGGTGGCAGCTGGCAGAGCCGCACGGTCCGCAGCTTCGGCCGCCCCGGGAAGGCCGCGCAGGGCGGACTGGTCGGGCGGCGCCAGGGCTCCGGCCACCGGATCGGGCCGTCTTGCCAGGATCGGCCGTACGACAAACAGCCCGAGCGCGAGCGCGACGAAGGCAAGCACACCCAGCTGGATCAACGTCATCGGGTTGACGGCCACGCCCGCATACCACGGCGGCGCCTCTGCCAATCCAGGCGGTTCGACCGGCTTGAACTCCATCGATTTGAGCGTGATGGTATCGCCGCGATCCGCATCGAAACCCACCGCAGAGGCCACAAGCTCGCGCAGCGCTGCCATCTCTTCGTCGGACCGCGGCGCCCAGGTTTCGGTGTTGGTCACCGGATCGACACTACGCAGCCCATCGACCAGCACTGCCACCGACAAACGCTTGATCGCCCCGGGCGTACGCAAGATCTCGCGCGTGGTTTCGGATACTTCGTAGTTCACGCGCTCCCGCGATTCGCTGTTTTCGCTGCGCGAGCGGTTTTCGCCACCCGCCGCATCGCCGTCCGGCAAGTTGCTGGCCACCGTGACTTCGCCGCCCTGGCTGCCGCTCGACGAAGTCGAGCGTTCCTCGGTTTCGGAACTGATCGCCACCCGGTTTTCGGGGTCGAACCGCCGCTCGACGATCGCCTCTCGCTCGGTCACGGTTTCCACCGTCACCTCGACCACCGCGCGGCCGGGCCCCACGCGCGCTTCGAGGATGCGTTGGATATTTCGGCGCAAATCCGCCTCGCGATCTTCACCGCCAGCCATTCCCGGAGGCTCGTCGACAGGCATCACCAGGCCGCCGCGCCCGTCGATGATCGACACATCGCCGGGTGCGAGCCCCGCCACGGCGGAGGCCACCAGGAATTTCAACGCCTTGGCCTGCGGGACGGACAACGCGCCGGCCGAGGTGGTCACCGTCACCGAGGCGGTTGGTTTCAACCCGCGCTGAAACGGGTTCGAGGAGGGGTTCGAGATATGGACGCGCGCCGACTTGATATGCGGGCTGGCGGAAATCGTGCGCGCAAGCTCCCCCTCCTTGGCGCGCCAATAGGCGGCATCGAACATCTGCGAAGTGGTGCCGAATCCGGTCAGCGAATCGAGCAGTTCATAGCCCTGGCCGCCATTGGCCGGCAGCCCTTCGGCCGCCAGGGTCATCCGCAGGGCGTCGCGCTGCGCCGCATCGACATAGATCGCCCCTTGTCGGATGTCATAGGTCACGCCCTGCTGGTCGAGCGCCGCGACGACATCGCCCGCGGCACCCGGCTCCAGCCCCGAATAGAGCAGCGCCATCGAGGGCTGAGTGGCCATGCGCGACACGCCCAAAACGGCCGCGAACATCGCCAGCGTCGCGCCGACGACGATTGCCCGGCGCCTGAGATCGAGCGTGGACCAGACCGACAGGATCTGCTGCAAGGTGGTCTCCCATTCTGAAAGTCCCGGGCGCAGCATTGCGCGATCCGGCTTAACAATCGGTTAGTCCTGATCGGTCTATACCCGCGGGTGACGGAACCGACCGGAGCCACCGATGGCCGACACCGAAGAGACCCAAGAGAGCGTCCCGAAGAAACGGTCCAAGCTGCCGCTGATCGTTGGGCTGGTTCTTGCGCTGGTCTTGGGCGGGGGCGGGTTCTTTGCGGTCTACTCGGGCATGATTCTCGGCGCCGGCGGGGAACACGCCGAGGACGATCACGCACCCGCAAAGGCGGAGCCGCTGCCCGAAGTGGCCTTCGTGCCGCTCGATCCGTTGGTGATCAATCTCGGTAAGGGAGCGTCGAGCAGGCACCTGAAGTTCCGTGCCCAGCTGGAGGTGAACCCATCGTATCAAAGCAAGGTGGCCGCCCTGCTGCCGAGGGTTCTGGACGTGCTCAACGGGTATCTGCGCGCCGTGAGCATCACCGATCTCGAGGAACCGACCGCGCTGATCCGGCTTCGGGCGCAGATGCTGCGCCGGGTCCAGATGGTCACTGGCGAGGGGTACGTACGCGACCTTCTGATCATGGAATTCGTGCTGAACTGAGGAACGGAATGGACCTGATTTCGGATATCCTTCTGATCGCTGGCGCCGCGGGTGCTGCGTTTTATTGCATTGTGCTGTCGCGACGGCTGAGCCGCTTCACCAACCTCGATCAGGGCGTGGGCGGGGCGATTGCAGTGTTGTCGGCGCAGGTGGACGACATGACCAGGGCACTGGCGGAGGCCCAGGGGTCTGCCAACGGATCCACCGAAACGCTCGCCACTCTGACCGAACGGGCAGAGGACGTTGCGCGGCGGCTCGAACTGATGGTGGCGGCGATGCATGACTTGCCGGAGGGTGCGGCCGCCGACGGCGGCGGGCCTGAAGAGAATGCAGCCGATGCGGTGCCGGATGAGGCGGCGGCACCCCCGCCGGTGTCGAAACCGTCCTTCACTCATGCGCGGCCTCCGGCCGAGGCCGCCGAACCGGCCAGCTTGTTCCGCAGCCATCGGACCTGGTCACAGGAGGCCGCGGAATGAGTGGGCGCATGCGGACGCAACTCGGCCGGCGTGCGGGCCGCGGGGCGCTGTGGCTGATCGCGGGCTTGTTGCTTGCGTCCGGTGTTTTGCGGTTCGCCAGCGATACGGGTCCGGCCCTGGCACGCGAGGTTCAGGCGATGCAGGCCGGGGTCGGGCAGCCCGAGCCGGAGGACGCCGGCTGCGAGGATCCACCGGATATCGCCACTGTCCTGGACGCCCTTGCGGCGCAGCGAGAGCGGCTGGATACGCGGGAGGCGGCCCTGGCGGACCGCTTGGCCGCCCTGTCGCTGGCCGAGCAAGAGATCGCGCGAAACCTCCAGGCGCTGGAGGCGGCCGAAACCGAACTGGAGGCGACACTGGCGCTTGCGGATCAGGCGGCAGAGGGCGATCTGACACGGCTGACCGCGGTCTACGAGAACATGAAGCCGAAAGAAGCGGCGGCGCTGTTCGAAGAGATGGCGCCCGAGTTTGCCGCCGGCTTCCTGGGCCGGATGCGGCCCGACGCAGCAGCGGCGGTGATGGCCGGGATGTCGCCACAGACGGCTTACACGATCAGCGTCTTCCTGGCTGGCCGCAACGCCGAGGTTCCAACGGAATAGCCGCTGATACCCAGCCTTAACCCCGGTCTGCGAAGGTGCCGGACAAGGCTTGGCAAAACCGAAGCAGCAGAGAGTGTTTCATGATCGGAATCGTCGGCATCGTGGTGATCTTCGTTATGGTCTTCGGCGGCTATCTCGCCGCCGGCGGCAAGATGGGTATCATCCTCAAATCCCTGCCCTACGAGATCATGATCATCGGCGGCGCCGCGGTCGGCGCCTTTGCGATTGCCAACGATATGTCGGCGATCAAGCACACGATCAAAGACGTCGGAAAGGTGTTCAAGGGGCCGAGGTGGAAGCATGAAGACTACCGCGACCTTCTCTGCCTGCTGTTTGAACTCATCCGCCTTGCCCGCGAGAACGCCGTGGGGCTGGAAGAACATATCGAGGACCCGCCGAACTCCACGATCTTCGCGCGGTACCCCAAGATCCTTGGCGATCGCGAGGCCGTCGAGTTGATCTGCGACACGCTCCGTTCAGCCTCGATGAACTATGACGATCCGCACCAGGTCGAAGAGGTCCTGGAAAAGCGGATGGAGGCCAACCTGCACCATGCAATGCATTCCAGCCACGCGTTGCAGACCGTGGCCGATGGTTTGCCCGCGCTTGGGATCGTGGCGGCGGTTCTGGGTGTCATCAAGACCATGGGTTCGATCGACCAGCCGCCCGAGATTCTGGGAAAGCTGATCGGCGGCGCCCTGGTCGGGACGTTTCTGGGGGTGTTTCTGGCCTACGGTCTGGTCGGCCCGTTCGCCAACAAGGTCAAGACCGTGACCGAAGAGGATGCGCATTTCTACCAGCTGATCCGCGAGGTGCTGGTCGCAAATCTGCACAACCACGCCGCCAATATCTGCATCGAGGTCGGCCGGCAGAACACGCCAAGCCACTGCCGGCCGAGTTTTTCCGACGTCGAAGAAGCCCTGCGGGAGATCAAGCAGCAGGCGGCGGCATGATTCGCGCTTTGCTGTTTCTGGCGGTTGCGGTCGGGCCGACAGTGTCCTGGGCAAAGCCGGTTCCGGTGCAATCCGGCGAACATGCGGATTTCTCACGGCTTGTGCTGATTATGGACGAGGTGCCGCCCTGGCGGTTTGGCCGGGTCGAGGGCGGCTATGAGATGCGGCCCGATGGCGCCGACGAAGGCTATGATCTGAGCCGCGTCTTCGATTTCATTCCGCGCGACCGGATAACCTCGGTCGAGATCCGTCCGGGCGGGCATCTGTTTCTGCGTGTCGACTGCGACTGCCACGGCGACGCTTTCGAAATCCGCAATGGACTGGTCATCGACATCAAGGACGGTCCTGCCGGCGGGAAGGCCCGGTTCGAAACCCGTCTGCCCGAGCCGGTCGCGGACCCCGCCGACGCGGAACTCGGCGCAGATATCTGGTCTGCCCAGTACGGGAGCCCGTCTCATCCGTTTTCCATTCGGTCTGAACCTGCGCGCACACAATACGCGTGGCGCGATCAGATTGCGCTGGAGTTTCCGGGAGCCGGTTCAGCCGCAGCTCTGGATCCCGGGGCGGTTGCAGAGGACGGTACAGGCGATGCGCAAAGCCCCGGCCGGGTGATTGCCGGACGGAGCGTTACCGTTGAAGCCGCATCTCCGGACGGGGCGGCGCAACAGGTTGCCGACGCGCAAGCCAGCCTGCTGGCACAAATCAGCCGCGCGGCAGCGCAAGGGCTTATCGAAGCGGACCTGGCCGCCGGGCCCAATCCCGGCACGGGCGGGGCCCGAACCGGCAACCCCGGGCCCGCGACCGATAGCGCAACGATGCATGAAGATCCGGGACCGGCCGAGACAGTCGACAACGTGGCCGTTCGGACCGCTGTGGATCAGGGACGGTCCACCCTGCCGGACACCGCCAAGCGGACCCCCGACGGGGGTGAGTGCATTCCATCGGCCCAGCTGGATGTCGCGAGCTGGGGCGAACCGCTGACGCCCGGAGCCGGGTTGGGCGCGGTCCGATCGGCGATCGTCGGCGAGTTCGACATGGCCGAGCCGGAAAACATCGAGCGGTTGGCGAGGGCCTATCTGTACCTGACCTTCGGCGCCGAAGCACGCGCGCTGCTGCTGGCCTATCCCGGGGCGTTCCCCCGCCCGGACATCTACGCAGCCATTGCCGATATCATGGACGATGGCTTTGCCGGGACGCCCGGCGTGTTGAGCGACCAGCTTGGCTGTGAGACCCGTGCAGCGCTTTGGGCATTGCTTGCACGGCCATCGCTCGGCCGGTCGGACGCGATCGCCAGCGACGCAATCCTTGTCGCCTTTGGCGAATTGCCCTTGCATCTACGGCGTCATCTCGGGCCCGGGATTGCGCAGCGGTATCTGGGGATCGGCGATACAGACACCGCGCAGGCCATTCGCAACAGCGTGACCCGCGCACCGGGCGACCACGGTGCGGCGCTGGGGCTGGTCGAGGCCGACCTTTCCCTTGCCCAGGGAGATGATGGGGCCGCAGACGACCGGTTTCTGGAGATCACCGGCCAGGGCGGGCCACTGGCGCCGCAGGCATTGATTCGATTGATCGACACGCGGGCCGAGACCGGCCGGGAGATTTCGGACGATTTTCGGCGGGCCGCCGAAGCGCTGGCGTTCGAGCATCGCGGGACCGAGCTTGGCGCGGATCTCGCCCGTGCGGCGCTGCGCGCCCTGATCGCAAGCGGCCGGATAATGCCTGCCCTGAATGGGATCGCGGCTGCGCAGGACGACGGCGTTCTGGCCGATGATCAGGTCGCCGCCCTGCGGCAGGAACTATTTCAGAAAGCCGCCGAGAGCGCCACGGACGAGGTCTTTCTGCGGGCGGCTGTTGCGGGCCCCCTTGGGCTGGGGGCGCGACCGCGCGATGTCCGGACCCGCCGGAATGTGGCCGCGCGGCTTTTAGATCTGGGATTGCCTGAACCCGCGCGCACGGTGCTATCCGAGACGCGCGGCGTCCCGGAGCCAGAGGACCGGTTGCAGATCGCGGAGGCTTTTCTGATGGAGGATCGGCCGGATCTTGCGATCGGATATCTTGCGGGGCTTTCCGATCCGCGGGCATTGCGGCTTCGTGCGCGGTCGCACGAAGCCATGGCGGACTATGACGGCGCGGCGGTGGTCTTTGCCCGGCTGGGGGCCCTTTCCGAAGAGACATCAGCGCTGTGGCGGGCGAAATCCTGGGCGGACGCGCACCGGTTCGACCCCGTGGCACGTCAGGCGGCCGCGAACCTGACGGCCGTAGCGGTGCGGGTGGAGGATGCCGGGCCCGGCGTGTCCGCCGGACCTCTGGAGCGAAACCGCGACCTGATCGGCCAAAGCCGGGACACCCGCGCCATCCTCGGCGACCTTCTTGATGCGACGCCCCGCCCCTGACCTGCGGTCGCGGCGGAGTTACGAATTGTCAATTCGCAGCCCCTAGGCTGACGATGACGAGGAGCGGCAAGAAATGCGGCAGGATGATTGCGACACGAACCCGGCGATCCGCGATGCGGCCTGATCGATCCGCAGGATCCGTCATTCCGGGCATTTTGGCTGTATTTCGTTGGGTTAGAGCCGGTGAATGGCCATGGACATCGGTTTGCGATGTCCGCCACTCTCCCTGCCCCCGCCTGGTCACGCGCGGCTGAATGCTGATGCCGTTCTCCGCCAGATCCCTTTTCCAGCCGACCATCCTGCTGGCGCTGGCGCTGATGGCGGTCATTGTGATGATGATATTGCCGATGCCGGCCTGGGTGCTCGATATCGGGCTTGCCGCCTCGTTTGCGCTGGCGATCCTGATGTTCACGGTAACTTTGTTCATCGAGCGCCCGCTCGATTTCTCTGCATTTCCGACGGTGCTGTTGGCCAGCCTGATGCTGCGGCTTTCATTGAACGTTTCCTCGACCAAGCTCATCATCGGCGAAGGCCATTCCGGCACCCAAGCCGCCGGCAATGTGATCGAAGGCTTCGCCATGTTCGTCATGAGCGGCAGCGTGTTTCTGGGTCTGGTGGTGTTCGGCGTCCTGCTGATCGTGAATTTCATCGTGATCACGAAAGGTGCCGCGCGCATGGCCGAGGTCGGCGCGCGCTTTGCCCTCGATGGCATGCCCGGCAAGCAACTGGCGATCGACAGCGATATGTCGGCCGGCGCCATCGACCATGCCGAGGCCAAATCCCGGCGCGAGCGCGAACAACAGGAAACGACGTTCTTCGGGTCGCTCGACGGCGCGTCGAAATTCGTCAAGGGCGACGCCATTGCGGGGCTGCTGATCACGCTCTTGAACCTGATTATGGGTCTGATCATCGGGGTTGCCCTGCATGACATGCCGTTGAGCCGCGCGTTCGAGACCTATGCCATCCTGACGGTCGGCGACGGGCTGGTCAGCCAGATCCCGGCCGTGATCATTTCCATTGCATCGGCGCTGCTCTTGGCGCGTGGCGGCGCGACCGGATCCACCGATACCGCGCTTTTCGCGCAGCTGGGCCGATACCCCGCAGCCCTTGTGACGGTCGCCGTTCTTATGGGTCTCTTCGCGCTGGTTCCCGGTCTGCCATTCGTGCCGTTTCTGGCCGGCGCAGCCGCCCTTTCCGCGGCCGCCTATTTCGGGCAGAGAACCGCGCGGATGCAAGCCGAGGCAACGGCGGTTCCCATAGCCACCGAAGAGGTGGCGGAGGCGTCGCTTGGAGACGTCCTCGACCTCGACGACATCCATGTGGAGTTCGCGCCGGACCTGATCGCCATGGTGCTGGACCCGGCCACCGGTCTTGACGCTCGGATCGCCAACATGCGCACGCATGTGGCGACAAGTTATGGTCTGATCCTGCCGGAAATCCGGCTGACCGACGACACGGCGCTGCCAAACGGGGCCTACGTCATCCGCATTCAGGGCGTCGAACAGGCGCGGGACACGCTGGCCCCCGACCGCGTGCTGGCGATTCTGACCGGCGACGCCCCCGAGTTGCCGGACGGAAACGACGTCAGGGAACCGGTCTATGGCGCGCCCGCACGCTGGATCGCGCCCGGGTCCCAGGCCTCTGCCGCGCTGGCGGGCATCACGACGGTGACGCCGACCGAAGTCCTTGCAACCCACCTGCTGGAGGTGATGAAACGGAATTTCTCGCGGCTTCTGAACCTGAAGGCATTGCGGCGCCTGCTCGACGAGTTCGTGAATCTCAGCGACACGAAACGCGCCGAAGCCAACCGCCGGATGCTGGACGAACTGGTGCCCGAGAAGGTGCCGGTCGATCTTTTGCTGGCCGTCCTGCGGCTGTTGCTGGAAGAGCGTGTATCGATCCGCAACCTGCCGCTGATCCTGGAATCGATCGCCGAGGCGCGGGGCACCCAGGCAACGCCCGAGTCGATCTGCGATTATGTCCGTCAGCGCATGGGTTTCCAATTGATCGCAGACCTGAAGCGCGCGGACGGCACGCTGCCCCTGATCCAGCTTGCGCCCGAATGGGAGGATCGTTTTGCCACCTACCAGATCGACGGCGAGCGTGGAGTGCAGGACGTGGCCTTGCCACCCGAAGACTTCAACCGTCTGGCCAGCGCCGTTGCCGAACGGATCGCCAGGGCCGGAGAGGACGGGATCTATCCGGCCGTGGTGACCTCGACCCGAAGACGGCGGTTCCTTCGCACGGTGATGAATGCCAACGGCATCCAGAATCCGGTGATCTCGTTCGAAGAGATCGGGACGCAGGCGCGTCCGTCGCTGGTCGGTATGGTGCCGGCATGAGCGAAGCCCTGTCCGACAGTCTGGTGGCCGCTCAGTCGGGACTGGCGGTGGGGTTTATCGTCTTTCTCAGGATCGGCGCCGCAATGGCCGTCATGCCTGCCTTCGGCGAACGGTCGATACCCGCGCGCATCCGGCTGGCGGGCGCTCTGGCATTTACCGCAATCATCGCGCCGGCGGTCTTCGAACAGGTTTCGGCAGCTCTGGCGGCGGACCGGGCTCCGGCCCTGTTCCTCGGGACAGAGGTCGTCGCGGGGCTCGCCATGGGGCTCGCTTTGCGGCTGTTTGTTCTGGCGCTGCAGATGGCCGGATCGATCGCCGCGCAATCGACCTCGCTGTCGCAGATTCTGGGCGGCGGGGCGGTCGAACCGCAACCGGCTTTTGCCCATATCATGGTCGTCGGAGGACTTGCACTTGCCGTCATGGCGGGCCTGCATGTCCGGTTGGCGGAGGCGCTGATCGCATCCTATCACGTGCTGCCGCCGGGGCGGTTCCCGTCCCCCGCCATCATCGCCGACTGGGGACAGATCCGGGTTGCCCATGCCTTTTCTCTGGCCTTTACCCTGGCGGCCCCGTTTGTGATCGCCTCGTTTCTCTATAACCTGACGCTCGGTGTGATAAACAAGGCGATGCCGCAATTGATGGTCGCCTTCGTCGGCGCGCCGGCAATCACGGCCGGGGGTCTGATACTTCTGTTTCTGTCGCTGCCAATTCTTCTCGGCGTCTGGCGCGAGGGGCTCGAGCTGTTCCTGGCAAATCCCTTCGGAGCTCCGGGATGAGCCAGGACCCGGACGAAAACGGCGAGAAATCCCATGAGCCGACGCCCAAAAAGCTGGAGGATGCGCGGCGCAAGGGGGACATTCCGAAATCGGCCGACCTGAACACGGCCGCGGCCTATGGCGGCCTGTTGCTGGTTCTGGTGGCGTTCGGAGCCTCGAGTCTTGTGGATTTCGGCACCGCGATGGCCGCGCTGATCGACCGGGCCGAGTCGTTCGCCCCGATCTGGTTTTCGGAAAGCGCCAGACCCATGAGCGGCGGGCTGATTATTGTTCTCGGCGGACCCGTTGCGCTTTGGTTGGGCCTTCCGGCACTGGCGGCCCTGGTTGCGATCGTTGCGCAGCGTGCCGTTGTCGTCGCGCCGGAAAAACTGCAGCCCAAACTCAATCGGATCTCGCCGGTTGCGAACCTGAAGAACAAATTCGGTCGCGACGGTTTGTTCGAGTTCGCCAAAAGCGCAACCAAGCTGTCGATCTTTTCCCTGTTGCTCGCGGCGTTTCTGGTCTGGCGCCTGCCACAGATCATCTCGACCGTGCAGTTGAGCCCCGCGCTTGCGCTCGGGATGCTTGGCCGGCTGACGGTCGAATTCCTTGGCATCGTGCTGACGATCTCCGGCTGTATCGGGATGATCGACCTGCTTTGGCAACGCCACTCCCACCTGCGTAAAAACCGGATGTCCCGCAAGGAACTGATCGACGAGACCAAACAAAGCGAGGGCGACCCCCATCTGAAGCAACAGCGCCGCCAGCGTGGCTATGACATCGCGATGAACAAGATGCTTGGCGATGTCGCAGAAGCGGACGTCGTGGTGGTGAATCCCGAACATTACGCCGTCGCGCTGAAATGGAACCGTGCCCGCGGCGCGGCGCCGGTCTGTGTCGCCAAAGGGGTGGACGAAATGGCCGCCCGGATCCGCGAGATTGCCGCCGCCGCCGGCGTGCCGATCCACCGCGATCCGCCCGCGGCGCGATCGATGCATGCAGTCGTCGAGATCGGCGAAGAGATCCGGCCCGAACACTACAAGGCCGTCGCGGCGGCGATCCGGTTCGCCGAGGCGATGCGCGCCAAGGCGCGGGCGCGTCATCGATGAACAGGGACATCGCCACTCTCGCGGCGCTGGCCGAACTCATCAAGGTGCGCGAGCTTGCAGATCTGGCCGTCAGGCTGGCTGATCGCCGCAGGATAGAGGCCGAGATAGAGGCGCTACACATACAAGGGCAGAAGACCGGAAACCGGCTGCCAGACACGCCGGCGCGCATCGCCGCGGCAGAGGACCTTTGGGCGGGCTGGAGCGAAGGACGGCTGGCCGATTTGACCGGAGAGGCGGCGCGGGCCGCCGCCAAATCCGAAACGGCCTTGGCCGCCGCGCGGCGTGCCTTCGGACGGGCCCAGGCGTTGCACCAGATTGCCATCCGAACGGACAAGCCGCGTTAAAGCGCTCACGACACTGCCGTTATGCCTGTGGATCGCCTCGGGACTGGACGGGGCCGCGATCCGGGCGATACCTGGCCGCCGGTGCCCCGGTCAGGCGTCCTGCCGAACGAAGTCGATGATCAGCACATCGGAAACCGCCGGCCCGAGCGTCTTTTGCGCAACCTCGCGCAAGGCATTGCGCAGCACCGACATGCGGGAACTGCCGGTGAACACACCAGAAAAGCCACCGGCGTTGGCGTGGTCGAACATGACCTGAAGAAACGCATCGCGCAGCTTCGGTTCGCGCTCGTACACCAATTCGGTCTGCCCGGCCGAGACTTCCAGGCTCAATGCCATGACCACCAGCGACCCGACACGGCCCTTATCGACGATCGGCACGACGAACTGGTTGTTCAGCTTGACGTAGTCGTGCGTGGCATCCGGGGTATCCGCACGTTCCGCAGTTTGCGCCGGCGCCTCGATCTCGCCACACGGAGTCACGTCGGTCTCTTCGGCCGGTGGCGGCCGGAGCAAATAGCCTGCCCCGAGTCCGCCGCCCAAGCCGACAACCGCAAGCAACAGGGGAAGCAGCTTTGTCAACATCCAGAGCCCCGGGTCCTAGAAGGGAAGCAGAATATCGGCCAGTTGCTGACCGTATCGCGGCTGTTGAACATCGGTGATCTGCCCGCGGCCGCCGTAGGAGATTCGCGCCGACGCGATCTTGTCATAGGTAATCTCGTTCTGGCGCGAGATGTCTGCGGGCCGGACATAGCCTGTAACCAGCAACTCGCGAATTTCGAAATTCACTCTCACCTCCTGCCGGCCGGCGATTTGCAGGATGCCATTGGGCAGGACGCCGGTGATCGTCGCCGCGACCCGAAGGGTGAGTTTTTCGTTGCGCTTGACCGATCCGTCGCCGGCCGAGCTGCTTGTCGAGTCCGTCGAGACGGCGGATGCCAGGCTGGCTCCGTCCGGCAACCGTTCATCGATACGCTGGGGGATGCCGAAGAACTGCGGAATACCGAGGCTTTCAGACCCGCTGCGCGACCGGCTCGAGCTATTGGAAATCTCGGCCCGGTCGTCGATTTCGATGACCACTGTCAGGATATCGCCCTGCTGCATGGCCCGCCGGTCGCCCAACAGGGACCCGCGCGCCCCGCTCCACAGCGAGGCGCCGGACATCGGCTGTTCAGGCTCCAAGGCAACAGGCAGGGGCTGGTTCATCATGGCGCGGAACTCTTCCCCTTCCTGCACGGGCGAGAAATCGGGCACCTTACCGACATCTTCCAACCGGCCACAGGCGGCCGCGAGCATCAGCACGGCACCGAAAGTGAACACACGCCGCATGGTGGGGCTCCCTAGTTCAATCCCGACATATCCGGGCCGCCGACAGTGACCGTGCCATCGCCACGCACGATGCCGGTGACGGTGCTGCGCGAGGCCAGGTTCATGACCCGCAGCGCATCGCCGACCCCGGCGCGGCCCAGGGCGCGCGCCTCGGCGGCAATGCTGAGGCCACCGCGGCGGAACAGCACCATGACGATCTGGTTGCGTTCGATGATCGCTGCGGGACCGATATCGCCCGGACGGATGGGGCGGCCGGCATACAGCACGACGCGCGCCTCGAGACCGACCGCCGCGTCGATGTCGTTCAGCGCGCCCGGAACGGTCTTTGCAATCACGGCCAGATCGTTCGGCGTCAGGATCGCCTGGCTTCGGACCGTGCGCGCCGCCACCAGGGTCTCGGACCGGACCGGCGCCGCGAGGGCCGCCGCGATCACGCATACGAGGCGGATCATCATCTCACCTGCGTCGTCGCCGACAGCATCTGATCGGCGGCGGTGATGACCTTGGCATTCAGCTCATACCCCCGTTGCGCCTCGATCAACTCGGTCACTTCACGCACAGCATCGACCGAGCTGTCCTCGAGGTAGCCCTGCCGCAAGGTTCCGAGTCCGTCGTCGCCGGGATTGCCGACCAGTGCCGGACCCGAGGCTGCGGTTTCGGTAAACAGGTTGGACCCGATCGCTTCCAGCCCCTTGTCGTTCGAAAATCCCGCCAGGGTGAATTGACCCAGAAGCTCCGGCGCGACCCGGTCGGCGAAATAGGCATAGACCTCGCCCTGGGGATTGATCGAGATCGACCGCGCATCGTCCGGGATGACGATATCGGGCACCACGGCGTGGCCGTCGGACGTCACGATCAACCCGTCGGCCGTGCGCTTCAGCGCGCCGTCGCGGGTATAGCCCGACAGGCCGTTTGGCAACGTGACCTCGAGATAGCCGGCGCCCTCGATCGCGACATCCAGATCGCCGCCCGTAAGACCCAGCGAGCCCTGCTGCAGCGTCACGGTGACCGAGGCAGGCCGCACGCCAAGTCCCAGTTGCACGCCTGTCGGCAGGACGGTGCCGTCGGCCGCATTGATCGTGCCCGCCCGGGTGACCTGCTGATAGTGCAGGTCGGCGAACTCGGCGCGGCGCGCGTTGTAGCCGGTGGTGTTCATGTTCGCGAGGTTGTTCGATATCACCTCGACCCGCATTTGCTGGGCACTCATGCCCGTCGCTGCGATCTTCAGAGCTCGCATGTCGTCTCTCCCTTACCGGCCGAGCGTTTGCAGAACCGCGCGGATGCGTTGATCTTCGCGGTCAAGGAATTGCTGGCCCATCTGATAGGCGTGCTGCACCTCGATCATCCGGGCGATTTCCGACACCGCATCGACGTTGGAATTTTCGACGAACCCTTGCAGGATCACGGCACCCTCCTCCGGCACCAGGTCCCCTTCTGCGGCGAAGCGCACCCCTGCCTTGCGCCCAAGATCCTCCGGTTCCGCCGCCGACCAGAGCCCGATTTGCGTCAGCGGGCGGCCATCGGCGGAAAGCGTCCCGTCGGCGGCCAGCGCAACGGCCCGGGCGTCCGGCGGAATGAACACCGGCACGCCGGCCCCGTCGAGCAGCCGCGCGCCATCGGGCGTGACCAGCTCGCCTGCGGCAGACGGCGTGAAAGATCCCGCCCGGGTCAGTTCGCGGCCATCGGCGGTCTCGACAAGAAAGAATCCTTTGCCCTCGATCGCGAAATCATATGTGCCGTTCGTCCGGGTCAGAGGGCCTTGCGCGGTGTCGATATGTCTCGCCCGTGCGCTGGCCATCGACAACGACGGCTCACCCGGTTCCAGCGTGGTAACGAACTCGGAAAAAACCAGCCCCTCGCGCCGGAACCCGGTTGTCGAGATATTGGCGATATTGTTCGCCACCGCCTGCATTTCGCGCAGAAGACCTGACTGGCGGGTCAAAGAGGTATACCCGGGACTGTCCATCGTTACCCTCCGGCAATCAGCGGCATCAGCTGTACCTGGAAGAAGCTGGTGAGCGTTTCCGTCATGAAGCCCATCGAAATCCAGAACACCGCCAGCATCGCGGCCAGCTTGGGCACGAAGGTCAGCGTCATTTCCTGCACCGACGTCAGCGCCTGGAACAGGCCGATGATCAGGCCGACGACCAGCGCCACCACCAGGATCGGCGTCGAGATGATGACCGACACCCAAAGCCCCTGGCGCAGCGTGTCGTAAAAGATGATTTCATCCATCATGCGCCTAGACCGGCATCCGCAGGATTTCCTGATAGGCCTCGACGACCTTGTCACGCACCGTTACCGCCGTCTCGACGGCCAGTTCCGTCTGCGCCAGCGCCTGCACCAGGGCGTGCGGGTCGGCCCCACCGGTCATCGCCGCCTTGGCGGTCTCTTCGCCCTTGTGCAGCGTCTCGGCGAAATCTCCGGCGAATTTCGACAACTCCTGTTTCGCGCCGGATCCGTCCGGCGCGGCGCTTGGCGCAGTCGCCGGACGGGTTGCCGCATAGGCTGCCGCGGCAAACGAAGGTCGGACATCCATTCTGGTCCCTCCTATCTGCGCAGCAGCTCGATCAGGCGGGTCGACATTTGCCGGGCCTGATCGAACATCCTGAGGTTCGCCTCATAGCTGCGTTGCGCTTCGCGCGCGTCCGCGATCTCGACCACCAGGTCGACATTCGAGCCGTCATAGTGGCCGGTTTTATCTGCCAGCGGATGGCCGGGGTCATAGACCTGCGGCAGATCGCGCTGATCGAGCCGGACCCGGCCGGTTTCGACCAGTCCGGTGGCGCGCCCCGCCTCGACGATCTGTCGAAACGGCGCGGTCTTGCGGCGGTATCCGGGCGTGTCGGCATTGGCGATGTTTTCCGAGACGTGGCGCAGGCGCGCAGCCTGGGCCCTCATCCCGCTCGCCGAGGCCGCCAGTGTCTGAAACAGGTCGCTCATCGTGCAAGCCCCCTACCGTGCCCGGCCGAGCGACGTGCGCAGGATATCGAGCGATGTCTTGTAAATGGACAGGGCCATTTCATGGGTCTGCCGGACCTCGACCCCTTTCATCATTTCGGTTTCCAGCGATACGGTATTGCCGTTGGGTGCCGAGGGCCCGGGTGCGTCGTGGGTCCTTGGCTCGGGACTTGCGGCGCCCTCGCCGCCAAGATGACCCGCCCGTGTGCCGCGCAGTGCGGTGCTGTGCGGTTCCGCTCGATAGGTTTCGGAGAACGGGGCGATATCCTGGGCACGGTAGCCGGGCGTATCTGCGTTGGCGACGTTGCCGGCGATCGCCGATTGCCGGGCGCTGGCATGAACGGCAAGCCCATGTGCCATGCGGAATATCTCTAACGTGCCGTACATCGGGGTTTCTCCCACGAGGTTTCAACCAAGGCTTAACGGTGATTCGTTTAGAAACCGTTTTCAGAAAGCAGGAGACCGGACATGCCAGGGATCGGACTGGATGTGCTGACGGCCGAGATCCGCAGCGTCCGCACTTCATTTCCGGTGGGGCGGATCAGTGCGCTTGGTGGCGGGACGGTTTCGGTGACCGGCCTTTCGGACACCGCCGCCCTGGGCGACATCGTCGAACTGCCGGATGCGCACGGCAATTCGGTCCGTGGCGAAGTGCTGACGCTGGCGCCCGAGGCGGCGACGATCCTGCCGGATGGCAGCGCCGAGGGTCTGCAGATCGGCGACCATGTGATCCTGCGCGGCCAGAACAGCATCGCGCCTCATGACAGCTGGATCGGCCGGGTGATCGACCCCTTCGGCCAGGCGCTGGACGGCACGCCGATCCTGCGCGGCGACAGCCCGCGGGCCCTGCGCGGCAGTCCGATCAATCCGACCGAGCGGCGCGGATTGGGCCGGCGGCTCGCAACCGGGATGGCCGTGTTCGACACCCTCCTGCCGATCGTCCGCGGGCAGCGGATCGGGCTTTTTGCCGGATCGGGAGTTGGCAAGACGACCGTGCTGGCAAAGCTTGCGCTGGGGCTGCAGACCGACATGGTGATCATCGCGATGATCGGCGAACGCGGACGCGAGGTGCGCGAATTCGTGGAACGCGTGCTTGGACCGGCGGGCATGGCGCGCGCGGTCGTTGTGGCCGCGACCTCGGACACCTCGCCGATGGTTCGGCGGCGGTGCGCCTGGACGGCCATGGCGGTTGCCGAGCACTTCCGCGACCAAGGCCGGCAGGTCCTGTTTCTTGCCGATAGCGTCACGCGCTTCGCCGATGCGCACCGCGAGGTCGCTCTGGCAGCAGGCGAGTCCGGCTCTTTGCGCGGATATCCTCCGTCGACGGCGCATCTGATCACCGCGCTGTGCGAGCGGGCCGGTACCGGGACGGGGTTCGGCGGTGACATCACCGCCGTTTTCAGCGTGTTGCTGGCAGGGTCGGACATGGAGGAACCCGTCGCCGATATCCTGCGCGGCGTGCTGGACGGGCATGTCGTGCTTGACCGCAAGATTGCGGAACGCGGACGGTTTCCGGCGATCGATCTTCTGCGGTCGGTGTCACGATCGCTGCCTGAGGCGGCAAGCAAAACCGAGAATGGCCTGATTTCCGGGGCCCGGAGGCTGTTGGGCGCTTATGACCGGTCCGAGATGATGATCCAGGCGGGGCTCTACGCCGCCGGATCAGATCCGGCGGTCGATGCGGCGGTTGCCGCATTTCCGGCACTCGACAGGTTTATGACCGAGAACGCGCCCGACGGGATTGCGGCGAGTTTCGAAAGGCTGGCCGGGTGTCTTGGATCCGGCGTGGAAGGCGGGGCCGCGGATGGCGATCCGTCAGAGCTTTAGGGCCGGTTCTCAGGTCGCACGCGCGCCACCGCCAATGTCCGCGATCTGATTTCCGATCCGACGGACAACCGGCTGAACAGCATGCCGATTGGTCCCAAACGTTCCGGCGTTGAGCTCCCCGGCGTACCAATGGCCAAAACCGGCCTGACCAGGATCGATGAAGATCGGGAGTGATGCCCCTGTCCGCCGTGACGGTCAGCGGCGCGTGCAGATCGCACTCCGCGGACCATCCACAGCCAGTCGAAGCTGCGCCGTTCAATCGCCTAGCAGACCAAAAAGTCCGCCGGTGCCGGCCGGCCCCGCCTGCAGAAGCGCAAGTGCTGCGCTGCCAGCGGATGTGCCCGAGGTCGCGACCGAAACGTCGGACTGCAACAGGAAGAGCCGCACCAATGCCTCCCGCTTCGCCGCGTCCGCGAATTGCGCGATTTCCCGGCTGCCGAATCGCGCCTCGGCCTTGTCCCGAAACGCCGCCAGCTGCTGATCGAGGTCCAGCGCGCCGACGGAGCTTGGCAGACCCAGCGCCCGCTCGAACACCACTCGCACCGGCGGCTGACCCATCACCAGGAACCAGCGGCCATCGTTGGTGGTGTCTTTCGACGCGATGTCTGCCAAGGCGCGATCCAGACCCATCGCCAGGCGCATATCGGGATTTTGGTTGCCAACCGCGATCTCGAACTGCTGCGTCTTGTAGGCAGTCGTGATTTCCACAGCAAACTCCGTCAGGACCGTGCGCGGCACCGCGAAGTCGCCAAATCCGAACGCCTCGGCAAACTCAAGGTAACGCTTGTCCGACAGACGGTTTGCCAATGCCTCGGGATCGAGCGTGCCGTCTTCCAACACCTTCTGCAGGAAGTATTTGTTGTTGATATCTTCGTCCAGCCCGAAGGCGCCGAGCGCCACCTGAAGCAGGCGGCGGTCGGCAACCAGGTCTTCGGCGCTGACGATCTTGCCGATATTGTCCTCGAAATACCTCACATCCCGCGACAGCGCCGCCGAGGTGTCGAACGCTTCCTGCTGAGCCTCGCGCGTGCGGGACAGAAAGCTCCACCCCGCGTAGCCACCGAAGGGCACGACCGGCTGAAAGCTCATTGCGGCCGCGCCGCGAGAAGCCGTTCCTCGCGGGGCAACAGGCTCCGTAGCGCCTTGAGCGCCTGATAGTAGCGTTTGGCCAGGACTTCTTCGGTCGCCATCCCCAGTTGCCTGCGGCTGTCGTGATCGGTCAGGGCCTGGCTGAGCTGTTCGATCCCGCGCAAAAGCTGCATCCTGGCGTCCTCCGGATCCGCATCACCGGTCAGGACAAGCTGTGCGATATAGCAGATCCGCCGCACCGGCGTATTGACCTCTTCGGGATGGATCGCATCGCGCAGGCGAAGGATGTTGGCATTGGGCGTCACGATGGACAGGCGCGAACGCCGGTCCCCGTTTTCGATGACCGCGCCATTGACCAGCACCCGTTCCTTGGGGCCGAGCTTCAGAACGAGACCGCTCATGCTGCCGCCTCCTGCTGGCGCAGCCCATGCATCACGGCAGTGTTTATGTCGACCAGCACGCCGGCTTCGCCCGAACCGTCGATGACCTTGGCACTATGGTGCAAGGTGAACTCGGCAAGGTAGAACAACCGGGCCCGCAGCGCCTGGGGCAGGGCATTGTCCTCGCCGGCCACCTCCCCGGCCAGCAGCGTCCAGAGTCTGCGGTTGTCGTGGACGGCCGAAACCAGGTCTGGAAATCCGGCCTTGCCGCGCGATGCGGCGGATTTCAGGCGGCTGGTAATCTGTGCGAAAACGTCGAATTCGGTGCTTTGATGCGTGCGGATCGGGGCGGCGTTGGACGTATAGGCCGTTCGGGCCATCTCCTGTGCGTTCACGTCGGGTCCTTCCGGGATGAGTTGCGATCAGAGAGTTCGGCGCGCGAGGGGGCCGGGGCGGGGGTCTGACCCGCGCCCCGGACCTTGTGCGCTTACCGGAAGAGCGACAGAATCGACTGCGGCGCCTGGTTGGCGATCGACAGCGACTGAATGCCCAGCTGCTGTTGCACCTGCAGGGCCTGCAGCCGCGCCGACGCCTCTTCCATGTCGGCGTCGACAAGCGACCCGATGCCGGCCTTCAGCGAGTCCATCAGCTTGCTGACGAAATCCGACTGGGTGTCGATCCGGCCCTGATCCGACCCGAACGAGGCCGAGGCGTCGATCGATGTCTGGATCAGGGTCTCGATATTGCCGAGCGCGGCATCCGCGCCGCTGTTGGTGGTCACGTCGATTCCGCCGAGACCGAAGAGACCGCCGGATGCGGTCCCGCCTGCTGCGCCCACCACGCTGAAGCCCAGGCTGGAGCCGTCGTTGTCGACCTTCAACTGCCACTGGCCAGAGCTGTTCTGCGCCACTGCCGTGGTGATGTCGGTCAGGCCGCCGGCATCGACAGCCGCCTTCAGGCCGCGGGCGACATCCTCCATGTTTTCGCCGGGACCGGCGACATAGGTGAATGTATCCGACCCGACGGTGACCTGGTATCCGTCGCCGTCGTTGACGTTGGCCGAATCCGAAAGGGTGATCGTCTCGGCGCGTTCGCCGATATCTGTTGCCGACAGCGTCACGCCCGTGCCCGCGCCGTTCTTCAACGCCGTCAGCGATACGTCCTCGAACGCGCGGGTCGACGAGATCGTCACCACGTTGGTCGAGACGCTGGCCGAAACGCCCTCGAGACCCAATGCGTTGATCGCATTGTTGATGGCCAGAGCGGCCGCATCCTGGTCGCCGGTGATATCGCCGGCGTTGAAGCTGACGGTGCTGCCGCCGACGGTGACAGAGAAGCTGTCGCCGGAAACATCGGCATCCGCCGCGATGGTCAGCGTTTCGGAGTTTGCGGTATTGACGACCGCGGCAGCGCTGGCCGTTGCGTTGGCCGACAGGCTGGTCCCGGAACCGTAGGTACCCGCCGACGTGGTCAGATCCTGCCGGGCCACGGTGATGTTGCTGGCGGTCACCGTGCCGTCCGAGGCGCGATCGAGCGACGACAGAACGTTCACGTCTTCGGTGCCGTTCAACAGATTCAGCCCGTTGAACTGGGCCGCGCCGACGATCGAGTTGATCTGGTCCCGCAGTGCCACGATATCGGTCTGAATCTTGGCCCGGTCGACGTTCTCCTCTTGCGCGGCGACGACCTTGCCTTTGATTTCGGTCAGCAGTTCGGTCACGGTTTCCGAGGCGTTGCGCGCCACGGCCACGGTCGACTGGCCGAGCGACAGGCTTTCCGAGATCGCCTTGAAGCCCTTGACGTCCGATTCCATCACTTTTGAAATCGCCCAGATCGAAGCGTTGTCCTTGGCTGTGGCGACGGACTTGCCGGTCGAGATTTCGTTTTGCGTTTTCGAGAGGTCGGCGTTGATCCCCTTAAGGGTCTGCAGCGCCACCATCGCGCTGGTGTTGGTCAGAATGCTAGACATGGATTGGTCCTTTGCACGAACGGCGCGTTTTGCGCCGTGGGTTCAGGTTGCGTCCCGCCTGTGGCGGAGATGAATGCCGTTCTGACAGCTGCGGACCCGGGATTGCCCAAGGCGCGCCACCCGGTTGGGTGCAAGGGCGACCATCTGCGGAAATTCGTAAGAGAAGGTGAAAGTACTGCGCCATGAATATGGCGAATTGCAAAGAATTTTTGGTAAATTCAGATCGTTAAGCACGATGTTCCATCTTGGGGCGGGCGGCGCCCATATTCTGCCGCTGTCCCGTGGCACCGTAGGTTTGCAGCGTCGCTGGACCCTTCCCCAGGACCTCGATCCGCTCTTTTGCCGCCTTTACACCGCATTGCATGGCCGAAAGCAGGCCTGCGTTCCTCTCGCCGAGCTGCTTCAGCCGCAAAAGGCTGGCGGGATCGGCGCCCTCCGCCGCAACCGATTGCTGCAGCCGGTCCTTTGCGACCGACAGCCGCTCCAGCACATCGAACCGCCCCTGAAGGATCGCCGTCCGTTCGCGGTCGAACAGTTCGATCAGCGCCTCAGGCGCCGCTGCCCGGTCAAACAACCCCATCGCCACGTTCCTTCAGGGCCTCGAAGAGCCGCTCTGCCAACCCGATCCCGCCGGCTTTCACCATCTCTTCGGCCTGCGCCTGCCGCAGGAACGACGCGAATTGATCCTCACCCGGACCGCCGCCAAAGCCGCCGCGGGTTTCACCCAGCCCGGCCGATTTCAACATCTCGGCCAGGAACGTCGCCTCAAGAGCCTGCGCGGCCTCGCGCAATTGAACCTCACGGTCCGGCGCCGCGGCCGGGTTTATCTGGCCGCCGGGCAGATTGATCGGAAGCATCGCGGATTCCCTTCAATTCGATGCAGTTTCCGCGTTATGCGCCGCAAGAGGTAAAGATGCGGTAACTCCTGTCCTGCAAAGTGCGTCGCGACGACGGCAGAACGCCAGGGAGTAACATGCAGGCGCCGCTTTCCACCGATTTCCTTGCGGGTTTGTTCCAGGCCGCAACCAGGCCGTCCGGGGCGTTGGCCGAGCTTGCCGGAGAGGATGATTTCCAGGCGGCCGTCAGTCGTTTGGATGTCGCTTCCCCCGGCGCGGTGGATCAATCGAACGCCGCGTCCCTGAAATCCGCCGCACCGGAAACGGTTTCCACCGGCCAAACTCCCGATCCCGGCGAGGCCGCCTCCACCGGCTCTTCGACTTCGGCGATCCTGGGCTGGGCGCCAGGCATGGCCCCGGCTGTTCGAGATCCAGAAATTCATGCCCTTCAGACGTCGGACCACAGGGATACGCAAGAAAAAGGCGTCGCTCCGGTTTTTCAGGAACAGGGAACGGCAGGCGTCCGGACACCGTCCATCGGCCGGACATCCGAGGACGACCTTTTCGTTGCGACGCACCTGGTGCCGAAATCCGACCATTCTGCTGACGACGCAGCCCCGCCCGAAGCCCAGCAGATATTCCAAAAGTCGAAACCGCCGGCGGTCCACGACCCGAGTGTCACCCCGCAGGCGCACAACCACCCTGACGATACGGATATCCCGGCCGAATCCACGTCGTCGACCATTGAGGTTCCCGAACCCAGGACTGTGCCGATGCCGGCCTTGGATATATCCCGGAACCGCATAGTGGGGAAGGTCGTAGGAGATACCCAGGCATCTGCAAGCGACGCTTTCGGGCCGGATCCGGCGGAACCCGGCGAGGGCCTCGAACGCTCCGAATTGGCCAAGAGCGATGCCGCCGGTGCACCAAACGCGATGCAGCTGTCAGCACAGACACGCGAAGTGCCGGTTCCGGCGGCCATTGCCCGGCAGATACCGGCCCCGGGCGTCGCCCCGGCGGCGGCAGATGCAGCTGTACAGACCAATACCCCGGCCGACAGCCACACGGATGCGCAAGTTCGCGACTCTCTCGGACCTCTGCCTGCCGAAAGGGACGCTAGGGCGGCTCTTGGTCCACACAGCACGCCGCAGGAATTGTCCGGCGTCCGGAAGGGGGCGAGCACGTCAACGTATCCCGATGCGACACGGCAGGCTCCAGGGGCCGTGGTGACCCCACTGGCGCCGGGCACGTCACAAGGTACGGAGCCCGGCGTCGCACAAATGCCTGCAGTCGTTGACCTTGGCATCCCCGTTGGAAAGATCGCGCGCACGGCCCGACCCGACCCTGGTGCGGCATCGGCCAATCACGCGGTTCGTGCCGTGCCCGACCCCACAGCAAACCTGCCATCGGCGCCGGTTGCGGCTCTCCCGGTGTCTAACGCCGCGATCCCGGAACCTGTTGAATCCGTCCTTGCGCCCGATCGTCCCAGCAAGAGCGAAACCGCGCCAGCCATGCGGGACGCATCGCCAGCTCTGGCCATCAATCACCAGATGCCGGGCGGTCGCGAAGGCGGTGTGACCCCGACGGTCGCCCCCCAAACCACAGAACAATCGAGCAGAGGCGCCCGTGACGCGGTTGGGCAAACAGTCGGTCTCAAATCGGAAGGCGGCACCATCGCACCGACAGTTCCGGGGCATGCAACCGCGGTACAGCCGGCACGAACCGTCACATGGGCATCGGCCGCCGGCGGCGGGACCGCGGCCCGCGGGCACACCGGCAACATCACGGCCCGCTTGCCGGACACTCCGGGCGCGCGGTTGCCGGATGTGCAGCCGCCGCGATTCCAGCCACGTTCGGACGCCGCAAGAACAGGATCGCTTGCGGTCGAATTGCCTGCGCAGAGTGTCACGCGT
This sequence comes from Rhodobacter sp., assembly GCA_030065095.1. GTDB lineage: Bacteria > Pseudomonadota > Alphaproteobacteria > Rhodobacterales > Rhodobacteraceae > JASJCA01. The sequence goes on along the minus strand of JASJDP010000005.1, from coordinate 35,200 downwards.
CTTTTCCCGTTGCCGCGCGATACGGCCCTGCGCACACATTCCATACCCGAGACCGCCACTGTCGATCCTCTGGTCGGTCTGACCGCAGGCGCCGTCACCGAAGAGGCTCAGCCCGGCACGGTTCGGCCGGCACCCGAAGCGCCGATCTCACGGCACGTGGCGTTTCAACTGGCGGAGGCGGCCCGGCATCTGCCCGACAGGCCGGTGGAAATTACACTCAACCCGGAAGAACTCGGGCGGGTCAGGATGACCCTGACCCTGTCCGACACCGCCATGACGGTCAGCCTATTGGTCGAGCGTGGCGAGACCGCCGAACTTTTACGGCGAAACATCGAAGGTCTTGCGCAGGAGTTCCGGGCCTTGGGATATCGCGACGTGGCATTCGAATTCAGCGGCGAAGGCCGCGGATCGGATGGGCAGGCCGGCGCGCAGACCGACAATCCGGTGCCGCACACGCCGGATCCCGCGAAGCTGCCCGACGAAGACACGCCCGCACCGCTGCGGATCGATGTTTCGGGCCGGGTCGACATACGGCTGTGACGAAAGGATATCGGTATGGAAATCTCTCCTACCCTGACCGGGCCGCTGCCTGCGGCGCAATCCGGGACGGACGACAGCAACGGCACGATCAGTTCGGATTTCGAGACCTTTCTGCACATGCTGACCGTTCAGATGCAGAACCAGGATCCGCTGAACCCGGTCAAATCAGAGGATTTCGCCGTGCAACTGGCAACGTTCTCGGGTGTCGAACAGCAGGTTCGCACAAATGACCTGCTGGAAGGATTGGGCAGCCAGATGGATCTGGGCGGCATGGCCCAGGTGGCCGGCTGGGTTGGGATGGAGGCGCGCGCGCCCACCGCAGCGCATTTCGACGGCACGCCGCTTTCGCTGGTTCCAAGTCCGCAGGCGACCGCGGACAAGGCCATGCTGGTCGTTAAGGACGCCACCGGTGCCGTGGTGCAGAGGACGCAGATCGCCGTCTCCGGCGATCCGATCGACTGGTCCGGCGCCGACCCGCAGGGCAATCCGTTCCCGCCGGGCGCCTATTCGTTCGAAGTGGAAAGCTACAGCAACGGCGCGCTCGCCGCGAAAGATCCCGTCGAGGTCTATACACGCGTTGCCGAGGCGCGCGTCGTGGATGGCGAAACGGTGCTGGTCCTGCAGGGGGGGATCGAGGTCGCGCCCTCGCAGGTCACCGGTCTGCGCGACCCCGATCCGGGCAGTTGATCGCTTGCCGCGCCGGTCCGCTGCACATAGCGTTGCACGGGCGGGACGAGGAAAGGCGGCAGATCTGACCGGGGAACATTTGCGACAGGCGGCCGCGCCGCCGGGCTGGCTGGCCGATCGTCTTCACACCGCCGGTTTGGCGGCGCGCGATGCCGTTTGGCATCCGCTTGCGGGCGGGCGCACAAACAAGCTCTGGAAATTCCGGAACGCAACACAGGCATTTGTCTGCAAGCTGTATGTTCCGGATGGCGACAATCCGCTATTTGCCAATGACGCAACCGCCGAGGCAACGGTCCTGTCAGCACTGTCCGGCAGCGGGCTGGCGCCGGAACTGATCGCGGCGGACAGCACGGCACAGGGCCGTTTTCTGGTCTACAGACATCTCGACGGAACGGCGGGCGGCGGAACCCTTGTCGATACCGCACGCCTGCTTGCGCGCCTGCATGCACATCCGCCTCCAAACCGTTTAGGCACCCGCCCGGGCGGCGCGCAGGCGATCCTGCAACAGAGCGCGCAAATGCTGCGGGCATTGCCGGAAGCTGTTCGCCACCGCCTCGACGCGTTGCGGCCGGTGATGACCTGCCGGCTGCGCGCGCGCCCCCGGCTTCTGCACGGCGACCCGGTTCCGGCGAATATCATCGCCACCGATGCGGGGCTGCGCCTGATCGACTGGCAGTGCCCGGCGCTGGGCGACCCGGCAGAGGATCTGGCCATCTACCTGTCGCCCGCGATGCAATCGCTCTATGGCGGACGGCCGCTGTCGGCGGGGTGCGAGCGGCGGTTTCTCGACGCCTATGGTCATCCGGCCCGGGCGGCGCGCTACCTTGCCCTGTCGCCTGCGTTTCATTGGCGGATGGCGGTCTACTGCCTCTGGAAAGCGGCGCGCGGTCATTGCGAGTACGCAAAGGCGGCCGAGTTGGAAATGGCGCGCCTGGAACAGATCCAGTCCCGCTGAAAAGCCTTGCACTCTAGAATAGTCCGGCCATCCAGCCCGCTGCGACGGTCAACGACGCCCCGGCGCACATCCAGAGAACCGGACGCAGTACACCGGCGGGCCGGGGCTTGGGCGGGTCTTCGGATTGCCGGATCAGGGCGGCTTCGGCAAGCTGCGGAAGTTTCGGACCGAAGCGGGCAACGACCCGCGCCGTCTTTGCCAGATCGCCGAGCAGGGCGCGCGGTCCGATGTTTTCCTTGATGTACTGCTCGACGATCGGCCGGGCGACCTGCCAGATGTTGATCTGCGGGTTGAGCGAGCGGGCGACGCCCTCGACAACCACCATGGTGCGCTGCAGCAAGATCAGCTCGGTGCGGGTCTCCATCCCGAACCTCTCGGTCACCTCGAAGAGATAACTCAGTAACCGCCCCATCGACACCTGGCTTGCGTTGAGGCCGAAGATCGGCTCGCCGACCGACCGCAAGGCGCGCGCGAACTCATCGATATCGCGGTCGGCGGGGACATAACCCGCCTCGAAATGCACCTCGGCCACGCGGCGGTAATCCTTGCGGATGAACCCGAACAGAATCTCGGCATAGACCCGGCGGGTGTATTCGTCGATCCGCCCCATGATGCCGAAGTCGAGCGCGATGATATCCCCGTTCGCCGCGACCTTCAGGTTGCCCTGATGCATGTCGGCGTGGAAATAGCCGTCGCGCAACGCGTGGCTGAGAAACAGCTGCAGAACCCGTTCGCCAAGCAGCCGCCTGTCATGTCCCGCCGCGTCGATGGCCGCAAGCTCATGCGCCGGAATGCCCTCGGCCCAGTCCAGCGCCATGGCGCGGCGGCCGGACAGGGCCCATTCGACCTTGGGCACCTGAAAGCCCGGGTCCGTTTCGGTGTTCGCCGCGAACTCTGCCGCTGCAGCGGTCTCCATCCGCAGGTCAAGCTCGCCGGCCACGACCCCCTCGAAATGCTCGATCACATCGTGCGGGCGCAGCCGCCGCGAGGCCGGGGACAGAAGTTCGATGGCATCGGCGGCGAAGTAGAAGGCATCCACGTCCTTCTTGAACGCCTTTTCGATCCTGGGCCGCAGAACCTTGACCGCCACGTCCCGGCCGTCCTCGGCCAGCCGGGCCCGATGCACCTGGGCGATCGAGGCCGCCGCGACGGCGTCCGAGAAATGGCTGAACAGTTCTTCGACCGGCCGCTCCAACTCGGTCTCGACGGTCTTTTTGGCCTCTTCCGCCGAGAACGGCGGCAGCTTGTCCTGCAGCACACGCAACTGCATCGCCAGTTCGTCGCCGACCACGTCGGGCCGGGTCGACATAATCTGGCCGAACTTGATATAGGCCGGGCCCAATGCGGTCAGTGCCCGGGTTGCCGGCGGCAGGCTTGGATCGCCCCTGAGCCCCAGCCATTGAAACGGCCAGGCGAGGCTTCGCGCGATGATCCGAATCGTCGGCGGAGCATGGAACGCGTCCAACACGACACGCATCGCACCGGTCCGTTCCAGCGTCGCTCCGGTCCGGACCAGCCGCCAGATATTGTGCGGTCCGCGCACCTAAAGCTTCCAACCGGAATGCAGCGCCGCCACGCCCATCGTCAAGTTGCGGTATTTGACCTGATCGAATCCCGCTTCCCGGATCATACCGGCGAAGGTTTCCTGATCGGGAAACTGCCGGATCGATTCCACAAGGTACTGATAGCTGTCGCGGTCGCTTGCAAAGATCTGCCCCATCGCCGGGATCACGTTGTAGGAATACCGGTCGTAAAGCCACTGCATGCCGGGATTGGGCAGTTGGGAAAACTCCAGCACCATCAGCCGCCCGCCGGACCGCAGCACCCGAAACGCCTCGGCCAAAGCGTCGGCGGGTCGGGTGACGTTCCGTATGCCAAAGCTGATCGTGTAGACATCGAACGACGCATCGTCGAAGGGCAAGGCCATCGCATCGCCCACCACCCAGTCAAGCTGATCGGCCAGCTTCTCGGCCTCGGCGCGCTTGCGGCCCTCGAAAAGCATGGACTCGGTCATGTCGCAAATTGTGGCGCGGGCGCCGGGCGCGCGCTTGAGGAACCGGAACGCGATATCCCCGGTGCCGCCCGCCACGTCCAGCAGCCGCTGATCGCTGCGCGGCGCCAGCCAATCCATCATCGCATCCTTCCAAAGCCGGTGAACGCCCCCCGACATCAGATCGTTCATCAGGTCGTAGCGCGACGCCACGCTGGTAAAGACGCCATGCACGCGGCCCGCCTTTTCCTCCTCGGGAACGGTCTCGTTCCCGAATTGCGCGGTTTTCCGGTCGCTGTCGGTCATCGGCCCTTGCCACCTATGCAAACTGACCCTCCTTATAGGGCGCTTGGGGGGCGTTACAATCCGCCCCGCCGTCATGAAGGAGGGCCAAGTGCCTGAATTGCCAGAGGTCGAGACCGTTCGCCGCGGGCTGATACCGGTGATGGAAGGACAGGTGATCGCGCAGGCCGAGGTACGGCGGCCGGACCTGCGCTGGCCGTTTCCCGACCGCATGGCTGACCGGCTGACCGGGCGTCGCGTGCTACGGCTTGGCCGGCGGTCGAAATATATCCTGGCCGAATTGGACTCCGGCGAGACGCTGATCATCCATCTCGGCATGTCCGGGCGCATGCTGATCTCCGGCGAGGCGCCGGGCCGGTTTCACCGTGATCATCCGGCGACGGAAAGGCACGACCACGTGGTTTTGCACATGGAACACGGTGCGCGAATCACGTTCAACGACGCACGCCGGTTCGGCGCGATGGACCTGACGCCGACTGAGGCGGTCGAGGACCATTGGCTGATCCGAAACCTGGGCCCCGAGCCGTTGGGTAACGCCTTTGACGAAGAGTATCTTCTGACGCGACTCGCGGGGCGGAACACGCCGGTCAAGGCAGCGCTTCTTGATCAGCGAGTCGTTTCCGGGCTTGGCAATATCTATGTCTGCGAGGCGCTTTTCCGCGCGCAAATTTCGCCAAAGCGCAAAGCGGGCCGAATTTCCAAGGCCCGGATCCGCGGTCTGGTTCCCGTGATCCGCGAGGTTCTGCGGGACGCCATTGCGGCGGGCGGATCCAGTTTGCGCGACTACCGGCAAGCCGATGGCGAACTTGGATATTTTCAGCACCGGTTCGATGTATACGACCGCGAGGGCGAACCATGCCGAACCCCCGGTTGCACCGGCACCATCGCCCGAATCGTCCAGTCGGGCCGCTCGTCCTTCTACTGCCCGCGCTGTCAAAGATGACTTGAACCTTTGTCGTTCGGTGGTATGGACTCGGTCGGACGGGGAACCACCAAGGGCAAGCTTCATGGCCTTCAAGACGCTTATCGTCGAAGTCGAAGACCACGTCTCTCTGATCAAACTCAACCGGCCGGACGCGCTGAACGCGCTGAACTCGGAACTGCTCGGCGAACTCGGCACCGCCCTGCGCGAAGCCGAGGAGAACGAAAAGGTCAGGGTCATCGTCCTGACCGGCAACGACAAGGCGTTTGCCGCCGGTGCGGATGTCGTCGAGATGTCCGAAAAATCCTTCGTCGAGGTCTACACCAGCAATATGTTCGCCACCGAGGCCGAGGCGGTCATGCGCTGCCGCAAGCCGATCATCGCGGCGGTGGCGGGCTATGCGCTCGGCGGCGGCTGCGAACTGGCGATGATGTGCGACTTCATCATTGCCGCCGACACGGCCAAGTTCGGCCAGCCGGAAATCAACCTTGGCGTGATCGCGGGCCTGGGCGGCACACAGCGTCTGACGCGCTTTATCGGCAAATCGAAATCCATGGACATGCATCTGACCGGCCGCTTCATGGACGCCGAAGAGGCCGAGCGGTCCGGTCTTGTCAGCCGCGTGGTGCCCGCCAAGAAGCTGATGGAAGAGGCCATGGGAGCCGCGCAGAAGATCGCCGAGAAATCCGCCCTGTCGGTGCTGGCGGTCAAGGAGGCGGTGAACCGCGCCAACGAAACCAGCCTGCAGGAGGGCCTGTTGTTCGAACGCCGGCTGTTTCATTCGCTGTTCGCCACCGAGGACCAGAAAGAGGGCATGGCCGCCTTCGTGGAAAAGCGCGAGGCGCAGTTCCGCGACAAATGACGCCCGCAAAACGCTTGCCTTCCGGCGCGTCTTGCCATAGGCGACGCCGTTACATGCGCGTGAGGCCCGCTTTGGCCGGATGAACCGGTTCGCAAAACCCGGTCGGGTCCTTGTGCGCAGTCGACTTGCAACGCACCCGAAGAAGGGACCAGACCAATGGCGAATTCGCCCCAGGCAAAGAAACGCGCGCGACAGAATCAACGCCGCTATGACATCAACAAGGCGCGCCGGTCGCGCATCCGCACCTATCTGCGGAAAGTCGAGGAGGCCATCGCGTCAGGTAACAAGGACGTCGCGGCCGCTGCCCTGCGCCAGGCGCAACCCGAACTGATGCGCGGCGTCGCCAAGGGCATCCTGCACAAGAACACGGCTGCGCGGAAAGTCTCGCGTCTGAATGCCCGGGTGAAAGCGATCGGGTAAACCGACTCACCTGGATTCGTCGCGATCATGCGCGCCCACCCGGGCGCGCATTTTTTTTTCGATGTGCTTTTTCAGCCGCTGAATCCGGAGCCTTCAAGGGCTTACAAGATTCGCGATCCGGAAACCGCAGAGTCAAGCATCATTGAGTGTTGCGCGGCTTGCAGACGCCTTGCTAGCTTGCCGCTGCGATTCACGTCGTACTGGGGGGACATGCGGTCGAAACGGGGACTTCGTACGGGATTGTAGCTAGATCCTGAACGTATTGAGGGTGCTGCCAAAAACACCTGAACCGGCTTTGATCACTCTTGGACCTTGTGGCCCGTCGCGGGCCCGGTCCGGTCTTTGGGGCGTTTTTTCGGCGTATGACAACGCCGCCGAGCGATTGCCCCGAACATGTCCAGACATCCCGTAGCGCCACAGATGCGCAACGGACAATCGGCCGCTGGAAGCGGGTCCGCGACAAGTTCTTGTCGCGGTCCGGCAGGGAACGGCGGTCGCCCCAGCCATCGCAGCGTGTTCGCGGAAGGAGCCGGGCAGGACGGGTACCCTGCCCTAATTCCGCCTGTAAGTGGTGGTTATAACGAAAAAAAGTGCGGGTCGAAGAGAATATGACGGACGATGCCTGGGGACGGATACGGGACGAACTGATCAAAACCGTGGGAAGGGACAACTTTGTAAACTGGATCGAACCGCTGGAATTCGCCCATGTCAGGGACGGGGTGGCGACCTTTCTGGTGCCGACGAATTTCATGGGCAATTGGGTGTCTCGGAACTTTGGCGACGACATCCTGCAGCACATCAAATCCTCGGGGAACCCGGTATCCCGGGTCGATTTCGTGGTGCCTGAAACGGTCAAGCCGGCTCCGCCGCCACAGCCCGCCGTGACTGCCGCGGCCGACGACAGCGATCTTCCCGGCGCCCCGCTGGATCCGCGCTTCACCTTCGATCGCTTCGTCGTCGGCAAGCCGAACGAACTGGCCCATGCCGCGGCCCGCCGCGTGGCCGAGGGCGGCGAGGTCACGTTCAACCCGCTGTTTCTGTATGGCGGCGTTGGCCTTGGTAAGACCCACCTGATGCACGCCATCGCGCATGAGTTGCAGGCACGCCGTCCCGATCTGAAGATCGTCTATCTTTCGGCGGAACAGTTCATGTACCGCTTCATCCAGGCGTTGCGCGAACGGCAGATGATGGATTTCAAGCAGATCTTCCGGTCGGTCGATGTGCTGATGGTGGACGACGTGCAGTTCATCGCCGGAAAGGATTCAACCCAGGAAGAGTTCTTTCACACGTTCAACGCGCTCGTCGATCAGAACAAGCAGATCATCATTTCGGGCGACCGCGCTCCGGGTGAAATCAAGGATCTCGAAGAGCGGATCAAATCGCGCCTGCAATGCGGTCTGGTGGTCGACCTGCACCCGACCGACTATGAACTGCGGCTGGGGATCCTGCAGCAGAAGGTCGAGCAGCACCGCGCGCAATACGCCGATCTGGTCCTTGCCGATGGCGTTCTGGAATTTCTCGCCCACCGCATATCCACCAATGTCCGCGTGCTGGAAGGCGCGCTGATGCGCCTTTTTGCCTTTGCGTCTCTGGTCGGCAGGGAAATCACACTGGACCTGACCCAGGATTGCCTGGCAGACATCCTGCGCGCGTCCGACCGCAAGGTCACGATCGAGGAGATTCAGCGCAAGGTCAGCGAGCATTACAATATCCGCCTGTCGGACCTGATCGGTCCACGGCGGATCCGCACCATCGCCCGCCCGCGCCAGGTGGCGATGTATCTGGCCAAGCAACTGACGACGCGCAGCCTGCCGGAGATTGGCCGACGTTTCGGCAACCGCGACCACACGACGGTGATGCACGGGGTGCGCCGGATCGAGGAACTGAAGGCAACCGACAGTCAGATTGCGGACGATATCGAGCTGCTGCGCCGCGCGCTGGAAGCCTGAAGTCGAAGCCCAGATACGCTGCGGATGGCCGGACACGCTGCCCGGCGCCCCTTGACGCCCGGCTCAAAGGCGGATTCAGTCCAGAAAACGCTTGAGCCGGGGGCGGAAACCGGTAGGTTTGCCGCCCCGGGGCAATAAAGGGTCGAGGGCATGAAGATCAGCATCGAGCGTGGCACGCTTCTCAAAGCGGTCGGTCAGGCACAATCTGTGGTCGAACGCCGCAACACCATCCCGATCCTGGCCAACGTCCTGATCGAGGCCGACGGCGACACCGTCAGCTTCCGCGCCACCGACCTCGACATCGAGGTGGTCGACAAGGCTCCGGCCCAGGTGGACCGGGCCGGCGCGACCACGGTGAACGCCGTGACGTTGAACGAGATCGTCCGCAAGCTGCCGGACGGCGCGCTTGTGCAGTTGACCGACGACGGCGCATCGGGGCGGCTGACGATCGAGGCCGGGCGGTCCAACTTTTCGCTGGCGACCCTGCCGAAAGAAGATTTTCCGGTGATGGCGTCCTCGGAGTATCACTCGAACTTCTCGGCCGACGCCCCGGTCCTGCGCCGGCTGTTCGACAAGTCGAAATTCGCAATCTCGACCGAGGAAACCCGTTACTATCTCAACGGCGTCTACATGCACGTGGCCGAGGCCGATGGTGGCAAGGTCCTGCGGTGCGTCGCCACCGACGGTCACAGGCTGGCCCGGATCGATGCCGATCTGCCCGCCGGCGCCGAGGACATGCCGGGCGTCATCGTGCCGCGCAAGACGGTCGGCGAATTGCGTAAGCTGCTCGACGACGACGAGGCCAGCATCGCGGTGTCGGTCAGCGAAACCAAGGTGCGGTTCGCCACGCCTGCCATCACGCTGACGTCAAAGGTGATCGACGGCACCTTCCCGGACTATTCCCGCGTCATCCCGGTGGGCAACACCCGCAAGCTCGAGGTCGATGCTGGCGAGTTCGCCCAGGCGGTCGACCGGGTCGCCACCGTCAGCTCGGAACGGTCCCGCGCGGTGAAGCTGCAGCTTGACGAGGACCGGCTGGTTCTGTCGGTCAACGCGCCCGACAGCGGCGCGGCTGAGGAGGAACTGGCCGTGGCCTATGGCGACGACAAGCTCGAGATCGGGTTCAACGCCAAATATCTCTTGGAGATCGCCAGCCAGGTCGACCGCGAAAACGCCGTGTTCCTGTTCAACTCGGCCGGCGATCCGACGCTGATGCGCGAGGGCAACGACCAGTCGGCGGTCTACGTGGTCATGCCGATGCGGGTCTGATCGGGCACGCCGGGTCCGATGGAATTCCGATGAAAGTCCAACGGAATTCCGAAAGCCGTTTTCGCCCTGCGCCCGGGCCATAGGAGATCGCGGTGCAGCTGGCGCTGACAGATCTCACCCTGTCGCATTTCCGCAGCCACTGGACGGCGCGGCTGAGCCTCGACGGGCGTCCCGTCGCGATCTACGGACCGAACGGCGCGGGAAAGACAAACATCCTTGAAGCGGTCTCGCTGTTTTCTCCCGGCCGGGGCCTGCGCCGCGCGTCGACGGACGAGATGGCGCGGCAGCCCGACGCACTGGGATGGAAAGTGACCGGGGTGCTTCGGTCGCTGCACCAGACCCACGAGATCGCCACCTGGTACCAGCCGGGCGCGACGCGGCAGGTCACCATTGACGGCAAGGCGGCGACGCAGACCGCCCTGGGCCGCATTGCGCGTATGGTCTGGCTGGTCCCGTCGATGGACCGGCTGTGGCTCGAAGGCGCGGACGGACGGCGGCGGTTCCTGGACCGGATGACGCTGAGTTTCGAGCCTAATCATGCCGAACATGCGCTGACCTACGAAAAGGCGATGCGCGAACGGAACCGGCTGTTGAAGGATCAGAGGCGCGACGCCCATTGGTATGCCGCGCTCGAGGCTCAGATGGCCCGATCCGGTGCGGCCGTGATCGAGAACCGAGCCCGCGCCGTCGCCCGCCTGATGTCGGCGCAGGCCGGTGCCAAAACCGCCTTTCCGGTCGCCGACCTGTCGCTCGACAGCCCCGATGACGCACCATGGGCGGAAACCGAAGCGGACCTGGCCGAGGCCTTCGCCGCCAGCCGGCCGCGCGATCTGCAGGCCGGGCGCACGCTGGCGGGACCGCACCGGATCGACATGACCGGTGTCTACGCCGCCAAGGGCGTCCCGGCCAAGGCCTGTTCCACGGGTGAGCAGAAGGCGCTGCTGATCAGCCTGATCCTGGCCAACGCCCGCGCGCTGGCCGAGGATTTCGGGGCGCCGCCGATCGTTCTGCTGGACGAGGTTGCCGCCCATCTGGACGCCGGCCGCCGCGCCGCGCTTTATGACGAGATCTGCGCGCTGACGGCGCAAGCCTGGATGACCGGCACCGGGCCGGAACTGTTCGAAACGCTCGGCGACCGTGCCGACCGGCTGAGCGTCCGCGAAGAAGGCGGCAGTTCGGTGATCGAACGGGCTGGATGATCCCCGCCCCCGGCGCTATGCCGCGCCCATGACCGCCACGCCCCTCGACCTTGCACTCTATGCCGGTGCGCTGTTCATCCTGTTCCTGACACCGGGACCGGTTTGGGTCGCCATGGCCGCCCGCACCCTGTCGGGCGGGTTCAACGCCGCCTGGCCGCTTGCGTTGGGCGTCGTCGTCGGCGACGCGGTCTGGCCGCTTCTGGCCGTCCTCGGCGTCGCCTGGCTGGTGTCGGTCTTCACCGGCTTCGTGCTGGTGCTGAAATGGGTGGCCGCGGGGGTCTTTCTGGTCATGGGCACGTTGATCCTGCGCCATGCCGACAGGACCATCGCCAGCGACCACCGCCTGACCCGCCCGGGCATGTGGGCGGGCTTTGTCGCCGGGGTCGCGGTGATCCTCGGCAACCCCAAGGCCATCCTGTTTTACATGGGCGTGCTGCCGGGGTTCTTCGATCTGACCCGCGTCACTGCGCTCGACATCCTGGCCATCGTCTTCCTGTCGATGCTGGTCCCGCTGATCGGCAACCTGTTCTTTGCGCTGTTCATCGACCGCGCCCGACAGCTGATGACCTCGCCCAGGGCCCTTCGACGAACCAATACCGTCGCCGGATGCCTGCTGATCTGCGTGGGGTTGGTGATCCCCTTCATATAATCGCCGGATACGCCCCGGCGTCCGACATCCTCAAGCCAATTCTCCTGGTCAAACCGCCGGCCGTCCGTCGGTCACGTACGGGCGGAACCGGTTTTCGCACAGACACCAAATCTAGTAGGTCAGGCGTGACATTTCCCCCAGGAGCACGTATATAATCCACAAGAAAAGCAAGGACATCCTGCATGGCAGAAGCAGCCCGCCAGCCGGAAGACTACGGCGCGGAATCGATCAAAGTTCTCAAAGGGTTAGAGGCAGTTCGAAAGCGTCCCGGTATGTATATCGGCGACACCGACGACGGCTCTGGCCTGCACCACATGGTGTACGAGGTCGTCGATAACGGCATCGACGAAGCGCTGGCCGGTCACGCGACCGAGGTCACCGTCAGGCTGCATGCCGACAACAGCGTGTCCGTCACCGACAATGGCCGCGGGATTCCGACCGATATCCACGCCGAGGAAGGCGTATCGGCGGCCGAAGTCATCATGACCCAGCTGCATGCGGGCGGGAAGTTCGACAGCAACTCCTATAAGGTCTCCGGTGGTCTGCACGGCGTTGGCGTCAGCGTGGTAAACGCGTTATCCGACTGGCTGGACCTGCGGATCTGGCGCAACGGCAAGGAACATTCCGCCCGGTTCGAACATGGCGAGACGGTCAGGCATCTTGAGGTGACCGGCGACGCCAACGGCCGGCAGGGCACCGAGGTGCGGTTTCTCGGCTCGACCGACACGTTTTCGAACCTCGACTACAACTTCCACACGCTGGAAAACCGCCTGCGGGAACTGGCATTCCTCAACTCCGGCGTCAAGATCATCCTGCGCGACGACCGCCCCGCCGAGGCGCTGCATGTCGAGATGTGCTATGAAGGCGGCGTCAAGGAGTTCGTCCGGTACCTCGACCGGCACAAGCACCCGCTGATCGAAGAGCCGATCTTCATCACCGGCGACCGTGACGGCATCACCGTCGAGGTCGCGATGTGGTGGAACGACGGCTACAACGAGATGGTGCTGCCGTTCACCAACAACATCCCGCAACGCGACGGCGGCACCCACCTGGCGGGCTTTCGCGGGGCGCTGACGCGGACGCTGAACCTTTTTGCCGGCTCGTCGGGCATCGCCAAAAAGGAAAAGGTCAGCTTCACCGGCGACGACGCGCGCGAGGGTCTGACCTGTGTGCTGTCGGTGAAGGTCCCCGATCCGAAATTCTCGTCGCAGACCAAGGACAAGCTCGTCAGCTCCGAAGTCCGGCCCGCCGTCGAGGGCCTGATGAACGAAAAGCTGTCGGAATGGTTCGACGAGAATCCGCAACCCGCACGGCAGGTCGTGACCAAGATCATCGAGGCCGCGCTGGCCCGCGAGGCCGCGCGCAAGGCCCGCGAGATGACGCGGAAGAAATCCGCGCTCGACGTCGCCTCGCTGCCCGGCAAACTGGCCGATTGCCAGGAGAAGGACCCCGAGAAGCGCGAGCTGTTCCTCGTCGAGGGCGACAGCGCCGGCGGCTCTGCCAAACAGGGCCGGGCGCGGGCCAACCAGGCGGTGCTGCCGCTGCGCGGCAAGATCCTGAACGTGGAACGGGCGCGGTTCGACCGGATGCTGGGAAGTCAGGAGATCGGCACGCTGATCACCGCTTTGGGCACGGGGATCGGACGCGATGAATTCGACATCGACAAGCTGCGCTACCACAAGATCATCATCATGACCGACGCCGATGTCGACGGCGCCCATATCCGCACGCTTCTCTTGACCTTTTTCTTCCGGCAGATGCCCGAGATCATCGAAGGCGGGTACCTCTACATCGCGCAGCCGCCGCTTTACAAAGTCGCGCGCGGCAAGTCCGAGGTGTATCTGAAGGACCAGGCCGCGCTCGAGGATTACCTGATCGAAATGGGCGTCGACGGTGCGGTGCTGCGGCTCGGCTCTGGCGAGGAAATCGTCGCCGCCGATCTGGTGCGGGTGGTCGAAGAGGCCCGCAATGTGCGGCGTATCCTGCAAGCCTTTCCCACCCACTACCCGCAGAATATCCTCGAACAGGCGGCGATTGCCGGGGCGTTCGTGCCCGGGCGGCTGGATGCCGATCTGCAGGGGACGGCCGATGCGGTGGCCGCCAGGCTCGACCTGGTCAGCGAGGAATACGAACGTGGCTGGCAGGGCCGGCCAACGCAGGACAAGGGCCTGCGGTTTTCCCGAAGCCTGCGCGGCGTGGAAGAGGTTCGGACGCTGGACGGACCGGTCCTGCGGTCGGGAGAGGCCCGCAGGTTGGGCGGCTTTACCGAAGGGTTGCAGGAAGTCTACAGGTTGCCCGCCGCATTGGTCCGGCGGGACAAGGAAATTCAGATCTTCGGACCGCTCGGGTTGCTCGACGCGATCCTCGCCGAGGGCGAGAAGGGGTTGACGCTGCAACGCTACAAGGGGCTGGGTGAAATGAATCCGGACCAGCTGTGGGAGACGACGCTCGATCCCGACGCCCGGACGCTGCTGCAGGTCAAGGTCGAAGACTTGGCAGAAGCGGACGATCTGTTCACCAAGCTGATGGGCGACGTGGTCGAGCCGCGCCGAGAGTTCATTCAGCAGAATGCACTGAGCGTCGAGAATTTGGATTTCTAGGGCCATGGCATAGGTCCGGACGTCTGAAGCCTTTTTAGAATACGCCCAGGAACCTTGCTGACGCCGGCGCGCGCGCAAGCTGCAACTGTATACGGTTCAATGCGCATTGTTCTCCCTTTGCGAGAGCGGTCGGAGCCAAAGGATCAATCCCCAAGCCTTCCGAATCATCGGGCGATCCCCAATGGCCTCGCCAAGCACCGCCCAGCGAGTGTCTTGGGAAACTTGGGTGAGAAACTACCTATATATAGTTGTTATGGAGATCCTTCATACTATATGCAGAACATGTCAAGATAAATTGACACTCGCCGAAATATGGCGATAATTACCTCAATCGCGCCGACGCGATTGGGGAGACTCAGCCTGTGCCCGCGGAAGATTTTTCGTCGAATATCTTCGATCTAAACAGCTTTAATCGCGCCCAAGATGAAATCGACCGGCTGCGCAGCCGGTTGCCGAACAAGGACGTCCAAGCGCTCGCCCGAGAGGTGATAGTGCGCCTGGCCCAGCGGCCCACGCCAACTCTTGCGCATCACGCCACGCCGTCAGATCAGGACATCGACGCGCTGTGCCATGCCCTTGTGTCCGACGACCCGGACGCGGCCATGCGGATGATCATGCAAGCGCGCAGCGACGGTGTCTCGGTCGCGGACCTTTACCTTTACTATCTTGCCGTCTCCGCCCGCCGTCTGGGGGCTTGGTGGGACAATGACCTTGCGACCTTCGTCGACGTCACCGTCGGTGTCAGCCGGATCTACAGCATCATGCGGGGCCTGCACCCTTATTGGATCCGGACCAAGGGCCGTGCCGGGAAGATGGCGATCTTTGCCAATGTGCCCGGCGAGGATCACACCCTCGGCATCACCATGGCGACCGACCTGTTCCGGCAGGACGGGTGGAGCATCGATCTGGAAGTCGGACGCTCACATGACGAGCTGGTCAGCAATTTCGAGAGCGAGGACTATTCCGTGATCGGCCTGTCAGCCAGTGGGCGAAAATCCATGTCGGCGTTGATTCGCCTTGTTCTGGCAATTCGCATCAGCAATCCGGTGGCCTATGTCCTTGTCGGCGGCAATATCGTGGCCGAAGAACCTGACATTGTCTCGCTTTCCGGCGCGGACGGCGCGGTGCAGGACGTGCCGCAGGCCTTGCGGATCATGAACCGGCTGGTCGCGCCGACAGCCTAGCAACCGGGTGACCCGCGGCGCACGGCGCCGCGGATCATTTGGCTTCGGTCGATCGCTATGCCATCGCTTCGGCGCGTTCGCTCTGGATCTTCTCGGCTTCCTTGCCGTGGATTTCCTCGTAGTGATCGAACCGCGATTCGATCCACGACGTGCCGTGGGTCAGCCCGCCGAGCGACTGGAACAATTCGTCGATCGACGGCGCGGGCAACAGGGCGCGGAAGATGTCCCATCCCTTGGCCACCGGATGCGGATCGAAGCCCAGCACCTGGCCTTTCAGCGACGAGATCAGCGCGACGAGCTGGCCCGAATAGATCGACGGCACATGGATGTCGACCTGATGGATCGGCTGCAACAGCACCGGCCCGGCCTCCTTCAGCGCCTCGCGCATGCCCATAGACGCCGCCGTCTTGAAAGCGAAGTCCGACGAATCCACCGAATGGTGCTTGCCATCGGTCAGCGTCACTCCGACATCGACAACCCGGAACCCCAGCGGCCCGCGGGACAGCGATTCCTCGGCGCCATGTTCCACCGACGGGATGTAGTTGCGCGGCACCGCCCCGCCCTTGACCACCTCGTCAAAGCTGAAACCATCGCCGCGCGGCAGCGGCTTCAGGGTAAAGACGATGTCGGCGAACTGGCCCGCACCGCCGGACTGTTTTTTGTGGCGATAGTGCTTGTCGATGCTCCGCGAAATCGTCTCGCGATAGCTGCCGCCGACAGGATGCTCGGTCACTTCAATGTCGAAATCCTCGGCCAGCGTGTCCATCAGCCGCCGCAGATGCATCGGCCCCTGCAGGTTGGCCACGATATGGCCGGTATCTTCGTCATGGCCCAGCGACAGCCCCGGATCGATGGAATCGATCCGTGCCAGCGTGCCCGACAGCCGGGCGTCGTCACGGTCGTTGACGGGTGTCAGCATCCGGCGGAATGCGGGCGGATGCCCGGCGATCCAGTCCGGCAGGTCGTGCGCGGCACCCTCGGAATAGGCTTTGCCGGGGTCGAGGTGGTCGGATTTGACCGCAACACCCAGCCCGCCGGCTTCCAGCGCGCCGGACAGCGGCTTGCCATCGACACCGACCAGGCCGCCGATGCCATCCCCGCCCAATTGCGTGCCCTGTTGCAGACCTCCCTGCAGGTCGCGGACCAGAATGGACTTGCCCACATGCTTGCGGTTGTCGGCGTAGACGCCCAACACCTTGGCGGACCCGTCCAGGCCCAGCCGCTCTACCAGAGCGCCCGCGGCCGAACTTTCGTGACGCAACGCCTTCATCAGCCGGTTCACCCCGTTGGCGTGCTCGGCAGCGCCCAGATAGGCGGGGATCAGTTCGTTGCGCTGGTGGATATCCGCAAGCAGCGAAAACACCTCGTCGGTCGGCGGTGTCTTGTCTTCGATCAACTGCTCCAGCAGATCATCGTTGAAATCGGCAAGGTGCTCCAAAAGCTCGGTGCGCGCCTCTTGTTCGCGGTCGCGTACGGCATCGGGAATTTCGATCAGGTTCGACGGCTGGCCTTCCTGGTACTCCCAGGCGCGTTCGGAAATCAGGTCGACGGCGCCGGTCACCTCGTCGCCATCGCGCATCGGCACCTGGCGCAGGACAAGCGCGTGGCTGGCATAGGTCTGCAGGGCGGCGACGGTGTCGCGCACGCGGCCCTCGGCGGTGTCCATGCGATTGATGAACAGATAGCAGGGCACGCCCGACTCTTCGATCAGCCGCAGATACGACGCCGCCTGCGGCGCGTCATGCGGGTCGGGCGAAACGCACAGCACGACCGAGTCGCTGGCCGCCAGCGCATGGCCGGCGCAGGCCAGGTTGTCGGCGCCGCCGGTGACATCCAATGCGCCCCATTTTTCGCCCAGATAGTCGAATGCCCGGACGGAAAGCCTGTCTGAAAAACTGCTGATATCGGATCGGCCTTCGATCTCGGACAAAGCCTTGACAAGGGTTGTTTTGCCGGATTGCGAAGGCCCAAGCACAGTGAAGCAACGCATATAATCCTCCTCCATTCGGTTGCAGGCGGCGCACCGCGGCACGCCCTGCCCGATCGGCGAAGGTCCGGATTGGCCGGGCTTCTGTCACCTGATGGTACTGCCTCGGGCCGCGTCGGCTTTGCCCTTGTCCGCGGCCGTATGGTGATGGTCGGAGGAACCGGGCCGCCGCGTCAAGGAAATTCGGCCCGAGCCCGCCGATTTAGGCGCTTGGGCGAATATCTCGCAGATGGCCGGATTTGATCCAGACCCGCGCGCCCTCGGCCCCGGCCGTGGCGGTCGCCCGCGTGTCGGTGGGAAGACGCACCCAATCCCAGGGGCCGAGCGTATCGCCCGCTTCGCTGAACGCGCCCTCGATCGCGAAAACTTCCATGCCCCCGCTGGCGTCCAGCTGAACCGTCTCGCCCGGGCTCCACGTCTCGATTCGCACGTCTTCGCGGTCATCGGCAAAAAGCGGCAGGTGGACCGCGTCGCCGCTGGCATCGATGCGAACCTGGGTGCGGTCCGTGGGGTCGAACTGATGCAGCTTGACCAGGATCGTCGCACCCTCGGGCGCCGACGGGGTATGCGACGACGTCGGCGGGTTGCGCACATAGCTGCCCTTGGGGAAATCCCCGTGCTCGTCCCGGAACACGCCGTCGAGCACCAGGTATTCCTCGCCGCCGTCATGGGTATGGGCGGAAAAGGCGCTGCCGGGGGCGTAGCGGACGATGGTCGTGGCGCGCGCGACCTCGTCGCCGATCCGGTCGAGCATCTTGCGCTCGACCCCCGGCATCGGGCTGGGCACCCAGTCGTTCTGGTCAAAGCGCACCACCACGCGCTGCGAGAAATCGGCGTTCACTTTCATCTGGCGTCTCCATTCCTGCCGCGCGGGCCCGCGCTCCACGCCGTTGGCGCAAGATGTCGAGAGTCCCTGTCACCGATTAAAGGCCGCTCACGAAAACGGGAAGACGAAAGCGCCCGCCGGTGGCATCGAGCGACCGGCGGGCGATGTGGCACGGGGATGAATGTGGACGTTTCCCAGGAATGCGGTGAGCCACTCTTGCCAGGCCTAAAACCCGATCTGAAACAACAGGCCCGCCTGGCCATTGCCGGCTTGATCGACATGCCCGCTGGCGCCGTTTCCGACCTGAAAGATGCCATAGGCGTTATGATTGCCGGTCTGCTGCAGCGAGGCGTCGTGGTTGTCGCCCTCCTGATGGATGACGCCGACATTTCCCGTGCCGCGCTGCGCCATCGCAGCGATGTTGTTCATCCCGTTCTGGGTGATGTGGCCGTTGGCCTTGATATCGTTCATGACCTGATAGGTGCCAAGGAGGATGCCGATCGCCTGGGCGTCGTTGGCATTCCTTGCTTCGACTTCAAAGCTGATGACGCCACCGGCGTGGGCGGGCGCGCTCAGCGCGGTCGCGGCGGCAAGGGTCAGGGCGGTGAGAGTGCGTTTCATCGGTATTTCCTTTCCGGGTAGGGTCTTGGACAAAGTCAGATTTCGGTGTGGTTGCTGCAGGTCAGGCGGTGGCCATTCCAGCTCAGCGTCAGTTCGGCGTCGACGGCGTCGGGCGGGAGGCCGCCAAAGGTGGCCTGGCCAAGCGTTTCGGATCCGCCGGCGGCGACGCGGAAGTCGCCCGACTGGCTGATCATCGCGCGCCCGCCGCTGCCGCGTTTGGTGATCGACAGCTCGTAGCTGCCGGTCACAGCGGCGCCGGCATGCACGACACCTTCGTAGGTGTGGCCGTAGCGGCCCTTGCTGACGGCGATTTCGCAGCTGAGTGGCAACTCGCCACCTGACGAATGCGCGTTCGATCCGGCGGCCAGCCCGATCGCCGACAGCGCGGTCGCGGCGGCGGCTAGAACCAGGTTGCCGGTGCGGGTCATATCATGTGCCATTCCGAGTGTCTCCTGTTCTGGCAAAGGGGGCCGGACGGCGGGAGGGGACCGTCCGGCACCGGGTCTGCGGCGATCAGTCCTGAACGATCACCGCGACGTTGCCGTTGCCCGTCTGGGTGGTCGATGTGCTGTTGCCATGGCCGATCTGGATAACACCGACTGCGTTGTTGTGGCCGTTCTGGACGGTCTCGGCATCGTTATGGCCGCCCATCTGGGCGACGCCCGCGATGTTGCCCGACCCGTTCTGTTCGGTGTCGGCATAATTGTGATGGCCGCTCTGACCGATGCTGGTGCGGTTGAACGCGCCGTCCTGGGTGCTGATCGAGGTGTTGCTCCAACCATCCTGATAGACGCGGGTGCGGTTGTGCCAGCCGGTCTGCCCGACGCCTGTGCCGTTGCCCCAGCCGAACTGGTCGAGGATCACGACATTGCCGCCGGCAAGTGCGCCGGATGCCATCAGGGTCGAAGCCAGAAGGGCGGTAAGGGTGAGTTTCTTGAGGGTCATTGAACTGTCTCCGGTGTTTCGTGTGGGTCTGGTTTCAGGTTTCGTGTGTTCGTCGGCGCCATGTGCCATGTTGGCTGTGGTGCCGATGCCCAAACCGTGGCCGCGGGGCCGGAAGACAGGCAATAACGCGGCCGGGTTAAGCGATGACCCGGCGGGTGTTATTCGATGACAAGGGGGAAAATCGGGATATGGTTCCCCGCAACTCCACGCGGGAAAACCGATTTAAGTCAGAGAGTTGGGGCATCCTGCGCGGCAAAGGGAACTATCCGGCCGCGTGGCAGCCCAGGCGCGCAGAGGTCTCTCCGCCTGCGTGACGCTGCACATGCAAAAGCCTGCGCCATGTCATCCGATAACCGTCGGAGTCTGGCCTATCGGCGTGATTTCGCCAACGTGATTTGCCGCTGACGTTCCCGGAATCGTGCCCTGTCCGACTCATCGAACTCACCGGCACAGGCCGCGCATTGCACGCCTTCCTCGTAACCTGGGCCGGTCCTCGCCTCGTCCGACACCGGCCGTCCGCAGGCGTGGCATTGGCCATAGCTGCCTTCCTCCAGGCCATGCCCCACGCTGACCCGGCCATCGAAAACATAGCATTCGCCATCCCAAAGGCTTTCGGATTCCGGCATGTCCTCGAGGTATTTCAGGATCCCGCCCTTCAGGTGATAGACGTCCTCCACCCCCTGACCGATCAGATAGCTGGTCGACTTTTCGCAACGAATCCCGCCGGTGCAGAACATCGCGATCCGGCGACCTTCGAAACGGTGCCTGTTGGCTTGCCACCAGGCCGGAAACTCGCCGAAGCATTTGGTCTTGGGATCGACGGCCCCGGCAAAGCTGCCGATCGCCACCTCATAGTCGTTCCGCGTATCGATCACGACCACGTCCGGCGCCCGTATCAGTGCGTTCCAATCGGCGGGCTCCACATACCGCCCCACCGCAGCCGCCGGGTCCACGTCGGGTTGGTGCATCGCGACGATCTCGCGTTTGAGCCGCACCTTCATCCGGCGGAACGGCATCTCGGCCGCCGCGCTTTCCTTCCACTCCAGATCGGCACAGCCGGGCAGCGTTCGGATATGCGCCAGCACTGTGTCGATCCCGTCGCGCGGGCCTGCGATGGTCCCATTGATCCCCTCGCGCGCCAACAGCAGCGTGCCCTTCACGCCAGTGCCGCAACAGACCCTCGCAAGCGCTTGCTTGACCGCAGCCGGGTCCGGAAAGGGCGTGAATTTGTAGAGCGCGGCGACGACAGGCATGCGCCGCTGTCTACGTCAGCACCGCAGGATGCTTCAAGGCCGACATTGACCCCCGCGCGCGGCCCGGCGTAGGCATATCCGCAAAAGGAGACCCGCCCATGCGCCCCACGAACGAAGCCCTGCTTGTCATCGACGTGCAAAATGATTTCTGTCCCGGCGGCGCCCTGGCCGTGGCCGACGGCGATGCCATCGTCCCTGGGATCAACGCGCTGATGGACGACTTCGCCGCGGTGATCCTGACGCAGGACTGGCACCCGGCCAATCATTCCTCCTTCGCCTCGCAGCATCCCGGCCTCGACCCCTTCGGCACCACCGAAATGCCCTACGGCCCCCAGGTGCTTTGGCCCGACCACTGCGTGCAGGGCACCGGCGGCGCCGCCTTTCACCCTAGCCTCGACACCAACCGCGCCGACCTCATCATCCGCAAGGGGTTCAATCCCGGCATCGACAGCTATTCGGCCTTTTTCGAGAACGATCAATCCACACACACCGGGCTCGAGGGTTACCTGCGCACCCGCGGCATCGACACGCTGACGCTGACGGGCCTGGCCACCGATTTCTGCGTCAACTTCTCTGCCGTCGATGCCGCCAGGCTGGGTTTCGCCGTCACCGTGCGCCAGGACCTCTGCCGCGCCATCGACCTTGACGGCTCGCTTGCCGCCGCGTGCGCGGCAATGACGACAAGCGGCGTTAATCTAGTCTAGCCTGGGCGAATGCTGCCCCTGACCCGCAGCAAGACCGGCCCGCTGACGGTCTTCGTTCACGTACCCAAAGCAGCGGGATCCACCGTCAACCGCCATCTGCAGGCCTGGTCGAAACATGGGCTGACCCACGCCGAACGCTTTCTCGATCGGCCAGAGAAGCTCGCCCGCCGCCTGCCAAGGCTCGACTGGGTCAGCGGACATATCGCGCTGAACCGGTTCCTGCCGCTACTGACATCCATAGACCGCCCACTCCGTCTTTTCGGTACAATGCGCGCGCCCGCCGCGCAGGTCGCCGCGCAATACAACTGGCAGATCGAGATCTTTCACCGCGGCCGCCGGTTCTACAACAGCCACCCGCCGGGCATACGCGCGATTTCGGAACGCATCCGCGCGACCGACAACAGCGATCCCCAAGCGATCATCGCCAATCTGCAGTCCGATCCGGGGCTGTTTCTGAACTTGCAATCCCGGTTTCTGCTGGGCGACGACATCGACCTTGCCGGCCCCGATTTCGACACCCGCTTTGCCAAGTACGAGACGATCCTGCCCAACGACCGCATGACCGATCTGATCCGGGCCATGACCGGCGCTGCGCCAACCGGGACGCTGTTGAAAAATGCCAGTCCCGACCGCTATGACCGTACGGTGTTCGACACCCCTGCCCTGCGGGAGTTCCTGGCCCGCGAAAACAGCTTCGACCAACTGCTTTTCGACCGCATTAGCCGGTGACCGCAATCAACTGGACAGGCCGTCGTGCCTGCCCTTAACCTTGCCCGACGAACAGGACGGAGCCGCCCCGTGGACATCGCCACCCGCGTCTATAACCACAAATGGAAGATCGACCCGATCGTGCGCTCGCTGATCGACACCGATTTCTACAAACTTCTGATGTGCCAGTCGGTGTTCCGCAACAAGCCCGACACGCATGTCACCTTCAGCCTGATCAATCGCACCAAATCCGTCCGCCTCGCCGATCTGGTGGACGAAGGCGAGCTGCGCGAGCAGCTGGACCACATACGCGGGCTGCGGCTGTCGCGCGGTGAATCCACCTGGCTTCGCGGCAACATGTTCTACGGCAAGCGGCAGATGTTCACGCCCGAGTTCATGGAATGGTTCGAAGGGTTCCGCCTGCCGCCCTATCACCTGGAAAAACGTGATGGTCAGTACGAGCTGACCTTCGAAGGCACCTGGCACGAGGTCATGCTGTGGGAAATCCCGGCGCTGGCCGTGCTGATGGAATTGCGCGGGCGGGCCGTTCTGAACCGGATGCGGCGGTTCGAGCTGCAGGTTCTCTATGCGCGCGCCATGACGCAGCTTTGGGAAAAGGTCGAACGCCTGCGCCGGATCGGCGACCTGCGGATCGCCGATTTCGGCTCGCGCCGGCGGCATTCGTTCCTGTGGCAGGATTGGTGCGTTCAGGCGATGCTGGAAGGTCTGGGTCCGAAATTCGTCGGCACCTCGAACTGCCTGATCGCCATGCGACGGGATATCGAGGCGATCGGCACCAACGCGCATGAACTGCCGATGGTGTATTGCGCGCTGGCTGACAGCGACGAGGAACTGGCCAAGGCGCCGTATCAGGTGCTGGCCGACTGGCACGACGAACACGAAGGCAACCTGCGCATCATCCTGCCCGACACCTACGGCACCGAGGGCTTCCTGCGGAATGCACCCGACTGGCTGGCCGGATGGACCGGTATCAGGGTCGATTCCGGCGACCCGGTGGAAGGGGCGGAGATCGCCATCCGCTGGTGGCGGGACCGCGGCGAGGATCCACGCGAAAAGCTGGTGATCTTCTCCGACGGGCTTGACGTCGACAAGATCGAAGAGCTGCACAAGCTCTATCACGGCCGGGTGCGGGTGTCGTTCGGCTGGGGCACGCTTCTGACCAACGACTTCCGCGGGCTCGTGCCGGACGATGCGTTGGCGCCATTCTCGCTGGTGTGCAAGGCGGTTGCCGCCAATGGCCGACCGACGGTGAAACTGTCCGACAATCCCAACAAGGCCATGGGGCCTGCGGACGAGATCGCGCGATACAAGCGCATCTTCCACGTAGGCAGGCAGACGGAAATGGAGGTGCTGGTGTGACAGAAACAGTCTCTAACTTGGCGGAAATGGGCATTGCCCCAGGCTCTGTTGCGCTGGTCACGGGTGGCGGCGGCGGTATCGGGCTCGCCTGCGCCAGAGAATTCGCCAAGGCCGGTATGATCGTCGCGCTGCTCGATTGGGACGATACGCTGCTTGACAGTGCGGCAGATCAGGTCCGCGCCGCCGGAGCGGCCGAGGTCGTGACCTACGGCGCCGATGTGTCCGACTCCGACGCGCTCAGGAAGATCGAGGCTGACCTTACAGACCGCTTCGGCGGTGTCGATGTCGTGCTGAACAACGCCGGCATCCAGCCCGGCAGCGCCATGTTCGGGCCGGCGGATGCCTGGCAGCGGATCATCGGCATCAACCTCTGGGGCGTGATCAACGGGACCCAGGTCTTCGCCCCGCGGATGATCGCGCGTGGGCGGCCCGGCATGATCATAAATACAGGCTCTAAGCAGGGCATAACGACCCCGCCGGGCGACCCCTGCTATAACGTGACAAAGGCCGGGGTGAAGGCGTTCACCGAGGCGTTGGCGCATGAGTTGCGCAACACTGAAGGCTGCCGGGTCACGGCGCACCTGCTGATTCCCGGGTTCGTTTTCACCAACCTCAACCGCCGGGGACGGACAGAGAAGCCCGAGGGCGCCTGGACGCCTAACCAGATGGCGGCCTTCATGATGCAAAGCCTTGCGCGCGGTGATTTCTACATCCTGTGTCCCGACAACGATGTGCCGCGCGAATTGGATGAAAAACGCATGGCCTGGGCGATCGGCGACATCATCGAAAACCGCCCGGCGCTCTCGCGCTGGCACCCCGACCACACGTCCGCTTTCGAGGCGTTCATCAAGCGCAGTTAGGATCGACATCAGTCGCTAACTTGCCAGAAATGCCCCCGCCAGGTCGCAGGCGCGCCGCACATAGGTCGGAAGTTTCGGATGATCCGCCGGCAGGCGGGGGATCGTCCAGCCCAGCGCTGAAAAGGCGCGAAGCATGCCAAACATGTCGAACGCGGCGACATCCTCGGGCCGAACTGGGCGCATGGTTCCATAGCCCTCGATGATCGCCGCACGGGCCTCGGGATACAGCGGATCGTCCACCATCTGCGTCACGCTTGCCGCGAGGTCGTACATCACAAACCCAAAACCCGAATCGTCGAAATCGATCAGCGCCAACGATCCGTCCCTCCGCCGGAACACGTTCTCGCGCAGGGCATCGGTGTGGATCAACGTCATCTCGGCCCCACCGGCCAGATAGCCGGTCAACCGTTCTCGCGCGGTATCGCGCGCCGTGATCACAAGCTGTCTTTGACTGTCGGTCAGCAGCGGCATCGTCCAATACTGCCCCCACAGCGGCCGGGCGCCGGTCAATCCATCGATATCCCAGCGCGGGCGATCGAACCTGTCGGCCCCGATGTCCTGCGTCATCCGATGCAATCGCGCCAAAAGCACACCAACAGAATAATACGTCTCTATACCGCCCGGTTTCAGCCGGTCGGCCCCGGACCCCAGCGGCGCGCCCTCCATCCAGCCGATCACGCTCGCCCGTTGTCCGCCCGCCATCTCCAGCAGATCGCCGCCAGACGGAAGTGGCACTGGCGGCGGCGCCGGAAAGCCGCGCGCCGCAAGCTCGCGGGTCCAGGACAGTTCAGACTTGATCTGGGCATCGGTTCGATAGCCGGGCCGGTGCAATCGCAGCGCCGCCAGGCCTGACGGCAGCTCGACCCTGAACACCGCGTTTTCGCGATGCGACAGCAGGCGCGGCGGTTGCGCCGACCCGCCCCAGGCGGTGGCCGCCTGCTCGGCCACGATCTGCAGGGTCACACCGGCATCTCCGCAAGAACCTCGGTCAGCGTGTCGGCCAGAATATCTGCGTTGGCGCGCGAAAACGGCATCGGCGGGCGGATCTTCAGGCAATTGTAATGCCGCCCCAGCCGGTTCAGCAGAATGCCGCGGGCCTTCATCGCTTCGACCACGCGGGCGGTGAACTCTGGCGCGGGCGACATCCCGTCACCGACGAATTCCACGCCAAGGAACAGGCCCGCGCCGCGCACGTCACCGATCATCGGATGTTCCAGCGCCCGAAGCCGCTCAAGCGCATATTCACCGCTTTGGGCCGCGTTAGAAACCAGATCTTCGTCCTCCAGCACGTCCAGCACCGCGCTTGCAGCCGCACAGCTGACCGGATTGCCGCCGAACGTGTTGAAATACCCGAACGCCTCTCGAAACGCCGCCGTCACTTCAGGCCTGGCCACCACCGCAGCGACCGGATGGCCGTTGCCCATGGGTTTGCCCAGTGTCACCACATCGGGCGCGATTCCGATCCGCTCGTGTCCCCACCAATGCGAGCCCAGCCGTCCGAAGCCCGGCTGCACCTCATCGGCGATGAGAATGCCGCCGGCGCGCCTGACAACCTCTGCGGTGGGGTCGAGGAACCCGGGCGCGAGGTCGGGAAAGCCCTCGTTGGCGAGGAACGGGCACAGGATCAGCGAGGCAAAGCCATGCCCGGATGCCTCGAGATCCTCGATGGCGTCCAGAACATGGGCGGCAAAGACCCGGGCCTGTCCGTCTGCCGATCCGCCCAGCGGCCGCAGCGAGTCGGGCGACGGAACCCGGCGTATATTGGGCGCATAGCCGCCGATGGGCGGCTTCTTGGTCGAAAGTTGCGACACTGCGGCAGTGTTGCCGTGGTACGTGTTGTCAGTTGCGATCACACCGGTCTTACCGGTCACCGCCTGCCCCATGCGCAACGCGATATCGTTCGCTTCCGACCCGGTGCAGACCATGATTACAGTGTCTAATCCGCCCGAGAACTTGGCAGTTAGCCGCTCGGCATATGCCACGATTCCTTCGTGCAGATACCGGGTGTGGGTGTTGAGCGTCGCGGCCTGGTTACAGATCGCCTCGACCACTCTCGGGTGGCAATGCCCGACATGGGGCACGTTGTTGTAACAATCCAGATACCGCCGTCCGTTTGCGTCCCAAAGCCAGACCCCGTCGCCCCGGACGATGTGTACCGGGTCGATATAAAAGGTCGGCACGTTGGGACCCAAAACCCGGGCGCGGCGCTGCAGCAGGCTTTCGGTCATCGGCACGGTCCTTTCGTCGGGCTGCGCATTCTCTAGCGCCGCCAGCGGCCCTAGGCCAGCCGTCTCAAAGGGTGGCTGTATCAGGGTAGGCTTCGACGGAAACGCATGCGACCGGTTCCCACCCAAAGCAGCGTATCGCGGCCAAGTGACAAACGGCACCGGGGACCCGGTGGCAACGACCGCGCAACGCCAAACCCTCCATGCGATTCACCCACAACGCATACGCCTAGTCCTCCGGCTCCACGGACCCGCGCAGCGACTTGACCTGACCGCGATGTTTCTTTGCCGTCAAACGCCGCTTTTTCGAGGCCAGCGTCGGGCGCGTGGCAATCCGGCGCTTGGGCGCGATGGTCGCCTTGCGGATCAGATCGGCCAGACGCTGCCGGGCAATGTCACGGTTGCGAGACTGGCTGCGGGTCTCGTCCACCTGAATCACCACCGCACCTTCGTTGGTCCAGCGCCGTCCGGCCAGGCGGCGCAGCCGCGCTTTGATCTGCGCGGGCAGGTTGGGCGACCGGGCGGCCTCGAACCGCAGCTCGACCGCCGTGGAGACCTTGTTGACATTCTGCCCGCCGGGGCCGGACGCCCGGACGAACTGTTCCGTCAACTCCCAGTCTTCGATCGTGATGGTGTCGGTTACATGCAGCATTGATGCGGATCCACAAACGATTCCTCTGCTGACCGGATCGCGGTTCGATAGCCAAAAGGGCCGCTCCGGTGGAGCGGCCCTTCGAGTTCTTTCGGAGATGGTCCGGTTAGAACAACCGTCCAATCGGAAGGGACTTCTGCCCTTGGGTCTGCCCTCAGGCGGTCAAACCTCCGACTGTTCCGATACCTTTCTCCAATATCCCTCTCGACACTGGATCACCTCCTTTCGCTGGTTGCTGTTGCGTTCAGGTTGGCACAGATTTTGTGTTTGTCAAAACCTTTTACGCAACCCGTGCCATCATTTGCGTCACGATTAGGCGAAACGGCACCAAGGCGACCAAAGCGATGGCGAGCTTGACACCCCAATCGGCGACCGCCAGCGACACCCAGAGCGGCGCCACGGGTCCGATCCCCAGCATCGGCAACATCTCGGCCGCCCATCCGACGTCATTGGCCGGCTCCAGGACCGTCAGCGCGGCCGAAAAGGCAATTGTAAAGAAGAGGGCCGTGTCGACGCTGGACCCGATCAGGGTGGAGGCCAGCGGCGCCTGCCACCAGGCCTGCCGCCGCAGCCGGTCGAAGATGGCGACGTCCAAAAGCTGCGCGGTCAGAAACGCAACGCCAGAGCCGAGCGCGATGCGCCAGGTAACCAGCGGGCCGAACTCTCCCACGATCTGGGTGCCGATGACCGAGCAGATCACGCCGGTCAGGAAACCGGCAAGGACGACGCGCCGGGCAACGCCCGGGCCGTATACGCGGTTCATGACATCGGTGACCAGAAAGGCCAGCGGATAGGTGAAGGCGCCCCAGGTCAGCCACTGACCGAACAGGAACTGCACCAGAACGTTCGAAGCCACGACGATGGCCGCCATGGCAAGGATACCGGGAAGAAGACGCGACATGGGTCGTATATCCGTTTTGGCAAGGTTGCGGAGACTTGGTCCCGTTTGCGGGACGTGGGCTGATAGCGCCCGGGCCCGCGCGATGCAAGCTAATCCGTAAGCCTGTATTCCACGAACTCAGTCCTCTGGAAGGCGCGGAAGTTGTCGTCCGAGATCATGGTCAGGCGGATATCGCCGGCACCGTCACGCCACACGGCGATTCCTTCGAGGTTGTCGTGCGTACCGGTGGCGGTCTGCAGAACCACCTTTTCGTCCGTGATACGATCACCGTCGATCCGGAAACTGCGCACACGGCTTCGAAAGCCGAAAATGCCGGACAAGTGCCGTTCGAGCAGATAATAGCGGCCATCCGGCCCGAAGTCGGCGCCAACGGGCAGAAACTCGCCCCGGCGCGGAATGCCGAACGGCTGGGTCCACGCGCCGCCCTTGTAGCGGAAGACCGGAAACGGCCGGCTCATCTTTCCGGACCGTTCCGGCAGGGTATAAAGCGCCCCGTCAGGGGCAATCGCCAGGGCCTCCAGCGACGAGTTGTTCTGCATGTCGTCGAAGGCGGGATGCCGCGGCAGCCAGGCGCCCTTGGACGCCGCATTGCGGTAGCTCCAGACGCGATGCACGGCCTCGAACGAGACATAGAACCGCCCGTCGTCGCGCAATGCCAACCCCTCGCTGTCGCCCTCATAGCGCCCCAGCTCGCCTCCGTCGGTGTTCTTCAGCCGTCGCAGAGGCCCCGCCTCGACCTCCGAAACAACGCCGCCGGTGCGGACCAGCCGGCCTTCGACAATCCAGCCCCTGTCGTTGACGGCCAGAAACCTGCCGCCGCTGGCATCCAGCTCAAGCCCGGAAAACCCGCCGAACCTGCTTCCGGGCCGCGACCAGTTATAGGTTCCCAGATACTCTGCATCGCTCGTTGGCCCGGCCAGACCGCTCAAGCCCAATCCCGCAAATGCCGCGCCGATCAGCGCGAGGACAAGACTTGCACGCATTGCTTGGGGAGATCGGCCAGCACGTATTCCCGGCGTGGCTTGGGTGGCGGCGCGTTCGGATCCGGCGGCGGCGGGTTCAGGATGTTCCGCACCCACTGTTCAGCGTCGGCGCAGCCATCACCGGGCGGCGGCGGGTCCTGATTGCGGCAGCCGGCAGTACCCTTGGGACAGCTCAGGCGGACGTGGAAATGGTAGTGATGCCCCCACCATGGACGGATCTTGCGCAGCCAGGCGCGGTCGCCGGTTTCGTCGTTGCACATCTTCACCTTGGCCCCCGGGAAGACGAAAATCCGCGCCACCGCCGGATCGCTCGCCGCAGCCTTGAGGATTTCGTGATGCGCGCGGGTCCAGTTGTCGTTGGTGAACGCGCCCTTGGATCGGCGCAGGGAAATCGACGAGATGTTTTCGCGATCCGCCCGGCTCAGGCCCAGATTTGCAGCCGGACGCATCCAGATGTCGATGTCCAGGCCGATCTGATGGCTGCGGTGCCCCGTCAGCATCGGCCCGCCGCGGGGTTGGCTGATGTCACCGATATAGAGACCGTTCCACCCGGGCTGCGACGCTGCCTTGGCAGAAAGCCTTTTGATGTAGGCAATGGTCTCGGGGTGGCCCCAATTGCGGTTCCGGGATAGCCGCATCGCCTGCCAGGTCGGGCCGGTTTCGGGCAGTTGGACGCCGCCGGCCAAACATCCTTTGGCGTAACCACCGAATGGCGCAGGGCTTTGTGGAGAGCCATCGCGCTTGGCACCGAACAGGGTTTTGGCGAGCGCCGTGGGGTCGATGTTCGATTGCGCCACCAGCAACCGCCCGGCGGGTTCGATCGGCGCCGCAGGCGGCGGCGCGACGGACGTGGAACGTTGAGGCGTACCGCCGCAGGTCGCCAGCAGGGTGATCAGGCCGAGGGCTGTGAGGACGCGGACCATGAAACGTCTCTTTCTCCGTCCGGTTTTACCCAGATTAGCAAAATCAACCCGATGAAAAAAAGCCCTATCAACGGGGTAATGCCAAGTCTTTGGTTGCCGGTCATGTCGGTGGCGATTGCAATGGCCGCCGGGGCGATGAACGTGGTTGCCTTTCCGGCCAGCGCATAAAGCCCGAAAGCTTCGGTCATCCGCTCGGCATTGGCCTGCCGGACCATCATCGTCCGGCTCGCCGATTGCAGGGCGCCGCCGGCCGCCCCGATCACCGCGCCGCAGACGTAAAAGGCGATGTCAGGCAGCGCCGAGCCCTCGGGCACGGCCATGCCAAGCACCGAGGTGCGCGAGACGCTGACGATCATCACGCCGACGACCAGCAGGATCAGGATACAGGTGACGATCACCGGTTTGGGTCCAAGCGCCTCATCGACCTTGCCGCCGAGCCAGGCGAACAGCGCACCCGTGATCGCCGCGACGATGCCGAACACCCCGATATCGACCACCGTCCAGTCGAGGACGCCCAGCGCATAGATCCCGCCAAAGGTGTACATGCCGTTCAGCGCGTCGCGGTAGAACATGGACGAGCCCAGATAGGCCGACATAGAGACGTGATTCGGCAACGCCTTGATGGTGTGGACCAGATCGCGGAGCGCGGTGGCGACCGGCGCGCCACGCACCACCTCGTGCCGTGGTTCGCGCACCCACAGAAAGAACGGGATCATGAACACCGCGTACCACAGCGCTGTGAACGGTCCGACCGACCGGGTGCCTTCGCGCGCGGCCGCATCCAGGCCCAAAATCGGCTCGATGCCGATAAAGGTCACGCCCGCGTCGTTCTCTGCCAGCAAAAGCAGCATGATCGCCAGCGCGATGACGCCGCCGACATACCCCCAGGCCCAGCCGGAGCCGGAAATCGCGCCCAGGCGGTTGTGGTCGCCAAGCGACGGCAGCAGCGCGTTGGTAAAGATCGTGGCGAATTCCATGCCGATCAGGCCGATGCCGAAGAAGAACAGCAACGTCAGGATACTGAAGGCCTCCGGGTCGGCCCACCAAAGCCCGGTGGCGCCGACCACGTAAAGCAGCGAAAAGAACCAGATCCAGGGCATGCGGCGGCCGGTGGAATCGGCGATCGCACCAAGGATCGGGGCCAGGACGGCAATCAGGATGCCCGCCGTCGTCAGCCCGTATCCCCAGTACGCCTGCGCCTCGGCCCGCGCGGCCTCTTGCGCCATACCGCCCGATACCAGCCGGTCGATGACGATCTCGGCGAAAAACGGGCCGAAAATGAAGGTCAGAAGCAGCGTGTTATAGGGCTGGCTGGCCCAGTCGAACATCATCCAGCCCCAGATGCGCTTGCGCGCCGACGCTTCGGCCATTTCGTCTCATCCCCCTGTAGGGGGATATGACAGCCGAACCGCCGGACATGCAACCGGGAACTGTGGTCTCAGGCGGCAGCTTTCGCAGGCGGCCAGGGACGCGTGGCGTCCGCCTCGATCCAGGCGCCCACCCAGCCGGGCAGGGGCGGGCTGGGTTGATCGTGGCCCAGCGCTTCGATAACCCGCTGCGGATCGACGATGCCATTGCGGTCGGTCACTGCCGAGCGATAGAGCGCCTGGCTGGCGCAGCGCCCGTCGCGTTTCCACATCGATTGCTCAAGATAGACGAAGCGGTGGTCCCAGCCCACGCATCGGCTGTGCATCTCGACCCTTTCGAAGGGACTCACCCGGTGGCGCCAGCGCACCGAGACGCCTGCCATCGTCAACGACCAGCGTTCGCGCCGAAGGGTGCGGATCAGCCCGACCCGTCCCGCCAGCGGTATGCGCCCCAGATCGTACAGCGTCAGCGACCGGCCGTTATTGAGTTCCAGCCAAAGGTCGATGTCCCACGGCCAGCAGACATGTCGGGACACATGGGTATCGGTCAGCGCCAGCTGTGGCGCGTTCCGGTGCACGACGAACTCCTTGATCATGCGGACGAAGGGATACATGGCGCGCTCCTTTCGCCACAGGATAATGGCTCGCTTGACGCGAACGTCAATCTGTGACGTCGCGGCAGGGCCGCCTTGCCACTGCG
Source organism: Rhodobacter sp. (assembly GCA_030065095.1). Lineage (GTDB taxonomy): Bacteria > Pseudomonadota > Alphaproteobacteria > Rhodobacterales > Rhodobacteraceae > JASJCA01. The sequence goes on along the minus strand of JASJDP010000005.1, from coordinate 2,636 downwards.
CGACGGGCGGCTTACGTGTCTGACCGACGTTAAAGGACAAGGCCGCCCATGACTTCGCTTTTTCAAATCCTGATGCTGATCCTCGATGTCATCTGGTTCATCATGATCGTGCATATCATCATGAGCTGGCTGATCAGCTTTCAGGTCCTCAACCTGCGCCAGCCGCTGGTGGCGCAGATCTGGTACGGGCTGAACAGGTTGCTGGAACCGATATATGCCCCGATCCGGCGGTTCCTGCCGGACATGGGCGGGCTGGATCTGGCGCCGCTGGTCGCCCTGATCGCGGTCTACGCGCTGCGCATCATCCTCGTGAACAACTACTACGCCTTCGTCTGAGGCCGCTGGCCGAAATCCCTGCTTGTTCACCGAATCTTCATCTGCGATGGTCACCTCAATAAGAGCAGTTTGACAAAAAATCGCAGGATAGATGGACCACGCGGCCCAGCTTCTTTCCACCGTCTTCGGGTTCGATGCCTTCCGTCCGGGGCAGGCCGAGATCGTCGAGGCTGTGACGAGGGGTGAAAACGTGCTTGCCATCATGCCCACCGGCGGCGGCAAGTCCCTGTGCTTTCAGCTTCCCGCGCTCTGCCGCTCGGGCGTCACCGTCGTCATCTCGCCCCTGATCGCGCTGATGCGCGACCAGGTCCGTGCTCTGCGCGAGGCCGGGGTCGAGGCCGGCGCACTGACCTCCGGCAACACCGACGCGGAAACCGATGCGGTGTTCCGGGCGCTGGACGAGGACCGCCTGCGGCTTCTCTACATGGCGCCCGAGCGTCTGGCCTCCGGCGGCACGTTGTCCCTTCTGCGGCGCATCGGCACCGGCCTGATCGCCGTGGACGAGGCGCATTGCGTCAGCCAGTGGGGCCACGATTTCCGGCCCGATTATCTGCGCATCGGCGAGTTGCGCCGGGCTCTGGGCGTTCCGCTGGCCGCCTTTACCGCCACCGCCGATGCCGAGACCCGGGCCGAGATCGTTGCCAAGCTCTTCGACGGGGCCGATCCCGTCACCTTCCTGCGCGGCTTTGACCGGCCCAACATCCACCTGGCCTTTGCCGCCAAGAACAATCCGCGCAAACAGATCCTCGGCTTCGCCGGTGCACGCCGCGGCCAATCCGGCATCGTCTATTGCGCCACCCGCGCCAAAACGGAAACGCTGGCGGCCGCCCTGCGCGACGAGGGGCATGCCGCCTGTGCCTATCATGCCGGAATGCAGCCCGACGACCGCCGTGCGGTCGAGTTCCGGTTTCAACAGGAGGACGGGTTGATCGTCGCGGCAACCGTCGCCTTCGGCATGGGCATCGACAAGCCAGACATCCGTTGGGTCGCCCATGCCGATCTGCCGAAATCCATCGAGTCCTACTATCAGGAAATCGGCCGCGCCGGGCGCGACGGCGCCCCCGCCGAGACACTGACGCTGTTCGGCGCCGACGATATCCGGCTGCGCCGGGCGCAGATCGATGAAAGCCTGGCCCCCGACGACCGCAAGGCCGCCGATCACGCCCGGCTGAATGCGCTTTTGGGCCTTGCCGAGGCGCTGCGCTGCCGCCGTCAGACGCTGCTGGGCTATTTCGGCGAGGACCCGGCGCCATGCGGGAACTGCGACCTGTGCGACAGTCCGCCGGAGGTTTTCGACGGGACCGAAGTCGTGCGCAAGGCACTGTCGGCGATCCTGCGCACCGGCGAGAGTTTCGGCGCCGGGCATCTGACCGACATCCTGCTGGGCTTGGACACCGACAAGGTCCGCAGCCGTCGGCATGACGAACTGCCGACCTTCGGCGTCGGCAGGGATCTCGACCGTCCGCAGTGGCAGGCCGTGTTCCGGCAGATGATGGGCCGCGATCTGGTGCGCCCCGATCCGGCGCGGCACGGCGCGTTGCGCATGACGGATACCGCCCGGCCGATCCTTCGCGGCGAAGAGACGATCGGCCTGCGCCGAGACATGGTCAAGACCGCCAGGTCCCGGCCCGAGGCGCGGGCATTGGTCAGCGACGAGAACGCACCGCTTCTGGCGGCCCTGAAGGCGAAACGCCGCGCGCTGGCCGAGGCTGCGCGCGTCCCGGCCTATGTTATCTTCACCGACCGGACGCTGATCGAGATGGCGGAACGGCGGCCCGAGACGTTGGACCAGATGGCCGGGATCAACGGCGTCGGCGCCAAGAAACTCGACCGCTACGGCGCGGCCTTTCTGCGGATCGTCGCGGGCGAGGCACCGGCGCCCGTGCACCCCGCCCGCATGAAGCTGGCGGGCCGCAGCGAGGGCGCGCTTTACGACCGTCTGCTTCAGGCGCAGGCGGAATTGGCGCGGGGCGAGGCTGGCACCGGTAAACCGCTGAGCTGTTCCGCATCGCTTCTGGCCAAGATCGCATCGCTGAAGTCACCCGATATGGACACGCTGGCCGGCGTTCTGGGCGAACGCCGCACCGAACGGTTCGGTCCGGCGTTCCTCAGCATCCTGCAAGACGATTGAGGCCGGGCAGGGTAGAGGCATGGCGGGAATTGGCCTGAAGCGGATGTTCGCGACCAGTCTTCAGGCGCGGAATCAAGGCCGAAGGCCGCCGCGCCATCGCCGACCCGCCCCGAAGGGGAGGCGATTTGCTGGCGGCGCGTATCGGATTGAGGTCGTTCGGACTTTGCCG